>NZ_CP141058.1:2935389-4403084 GCF_034661175.1 Nocardioides renjunii
CGACCAGGCCGGCGACGATGCCGGAGGCCGCACCGAGCGAGGTGGCCTTGCCGTGCAGGAGGCGCTCGATGAGCAGCCAGCCGAGGATCGCGGCGAAGGTGGCCAGGGTGGTGTTGGCGAAGGTGCGGCCGGTCTCGGAGTAGAACTGCGAGAGGAAGGCGTCGGGGTCCTCGTCGAAGGTGGTGCCGAAGACGATCGAGCCGACGTTGAAGCCGTACCAGCCGAGCCAGAGCATGCCCGCGCCGAGCATGGTGAGGGTGAGGTTGTGCGGGCGCATCTGCTCGCGCGGCCAGCCGATGCGCTTGCCGAGCAGGAGGACCAGCACGAGGGCCGCGACGCCGGCGTTGATGTGGACGGCCGTGCCGCCCGCGTAGTCCTGGGCACCGATGCGGCCGCAGATGAGCGAGTCGTCGGTGCAGCTGAAGACCATGTGGGCCATCGGGAAGTAGACGATGACCGCCCACAGCGGGAGGAAGACCAGCCAGGCGGAGAACTTGAGCCGGTCGGCCACCGCGCCGCTGATCAGCGCGGCGGTGATGATCGCGAACGTCATCTGGAACATGACGTAGATGTAGTTGTCGGTGGTGACACCGTCGAGCCACAGCAGCTCGAACGGGTTGGCGAAGAAGGTGCCGTCCCCGCCGAAGCCCATCGACCACCCGACGGCGACGTACAGGATGCCGACGATGGCGGCCGCGATGAACGACATCATCATCATGTTGAGCACGGACTTCGACCGTGACATGCCGCCGTAGAACAGGGCCAGTGCGGGCACCGTCATCATCAGGACGAAGGCAGTCGCCACCAGCATGAAGGCGTAATAGCCGTCCACAGAACCTCCAGGAAACGTACGGGTGCGGTCCGCCTGGGCCATGACGCCGGTGTCATGCAGGGGTCCACTCGTTCGTCGGAAGCCTGCGGCGAGGAGGTTTCGCGGGGCCGCGACGGATGTTGCGCGCAGGCAACGGAATCGGCCGTCGTGTTACGGGTGTGTGAACAGGTCGGCCCGCGAGCCCGCCTTGTTAGGGTTCGGCCGTGTCCAGACTGGCCGTGATGGCGCACTACGACGTCGCCGGGGAGCTGCGACCGCACGTGCGTGGGCAGGTGGAGGCGCTGGCCGCCTCGGTGGACACCCTGCTGGTCTGCACGACCGCGCAGCTGCAGGACTCCGCCCGCGCCTGGCTGTCCGAGCGCGCGGTGGTGGTCGAGCGCGCCAACTACGGCTACGACTTCTTCAGCTACAAGGTCGGCCTCGACGCGGCCGGCGACCTCACGGCGTACGACGAGGTGGTGGTGTGCAACGACACCTACGTCTTCGCCCTCGACTCCTACGCGCCGGTGTTCGCGGAGATGGACACCCGGCCGTGCGACTTCTGGGGGCTCACGGGCGCCGAGCGCGTCGCGCCGCACATCCAGTCGTTCTTCATCGCCTTCCGGCCCTGGGTGGTGGGCTCGCGGGCCTTCACCACCTTCTGGGAGGAGATGGAGCCGATCTCCAAGCGGCGCCAGGTGATCCGCCGCTACGAGGTCGGCATGTCGCGACGGCTCTACGAGGCCGGGTTCATCTCCGACACCTACTTCGTGGAGACCAGCGAGGACCGGCGCATCGCCCGGGAGCGGATGCGGTGGTGGGCGGCGCACCGCTCGCACTTCCCCCGCACCCGCGCCGAGGTCCGCGAGTGGCGCGAGCGCGCCAACGAGCCGTGGAACCCGGCGCGGAGCCTGGCCGACCGGGTCCTCGACAACGCGCGGCTGCCCTACGTCAAGATCGACACCCTGCGCTACGACCCCTACAACCTCGACGCCAAGCGGCTCCTCGAGCTGTGCGAGCGGCGCTTCCCCGAGCGCTTCGCCGGCGTGCGGGAGTTCCTCGAGGAGACCGCGCAGTACTACCCCCTGCGCGACACCGAGCGGCTGCTGCCGACCCCGCTGGCCCTCGAGCCGCTGTTCCCCCGCGTGAGGTACTCCGATGCGCGGTGAGCGTCGCCACCAGGTGAGGCTCGACGACGCGACCGAGGTCCTGGTCGCGTCCGGGCTGGTCGACACCGACTACGTCGCCGCCCAGCTCGGCACGACGTTCGCCACGGTGCAGGAGGCGGCGCGTGCCGCCGTGGCCGCCGGTGACGTCTCCCCGCACCCGCTCTTCGAGGCGCAGTGGATCGGCCGGCGGCGCTCGTGGCAGCGCCTGGGCCAGCACCCGGTGCTCTGGTACGTCTCCGAGCGGCGCCGCCGCAACCGGATCTCGCCGCACCCGCTGGTCGACCCGCGGATCATCTTCGCGGCCTACCCCGAGGCCCGGCACCACCCCTACGGCGCGCTGTCCTACTGGCTCTCGGTCTCCGGCGGCGGTACGCCGCTGCCCACCCGCACCCTGCCGCGGAAGGTGTCCTGGGCGACCTACCGCGCCGCCGCGATCGCCGCGGCCGCCGACTGGCGCGCGGAGGTGGTCCTCGAGCGGCCCGAGCTCGTCGGCCCCACCCCCGCCCTGCCGGATCGGCTCACCACCTCCCCCGCCGTGACGGTCGTGATGTCGGCCCAGGACGCCGGCCCCCTGGTCCACCAGACCGTCGCGTCGCTGCAGGCGCAGACCCTCACCGACTGGCACCTCGTCGCGGTCGACCGCGGCTCCCTCGACGACACCGCCGCCGTCCTCCAGGGCGTCGCCGCCTTCGACGACCGGGTCACCGTGGTCCGCGAGGGCCGGTGCGGGCACGCCCAAGCGCTCAACGTCGCCCTCGAGCACAGCACCGCCGAACACGTCGCCTTCCTGCCGCTGGGCCGCGAGTGGCTGCCGGAGATGCTCGAGGAGCTCCTCGCCCACGCGCACCACTCCGGCTCCTCCGCCGTGCTGGCGGGCGTCGGGGCGGTGGGCCGTTCCCGGCTCGAGCTCGTCGGCGGCCGCCCGGTCGACCTGGCCACCGCCCTGCTGAGGCGGGCGGCCATCAAGGACGTCGGCGGCTTCGACGAGACCCTCGGCGCGTCGGTCGAGCGCGACCTGCTGCTGCGGCTCACGCGCGACCAGGAGCCGCTGCCGGTCGACGTACCCGTGCTCCGGCGGCCCGACCCGGTCCCCCACGGCTTCGGCGACGACTGGCGCTCCGCCGTCCTCGAGCGCCAGCTCGTCGACTGGGACGCCGCCGCGGCGCGCAAGACCTCCGAGGACCTCGTCAGCCACGTGCTGCCGGTGGGTCCCGAGCCTCGACGCACCGTCGAGTGGCTCAGCTCGGTGCCCCGCGACGGCTCGGAGCTGATCCTCGTCGGCGTCCGGCTGCGCCGCGCGCACCACGTGCTGGCCGCCAGCGTCGCCGCGGTCATCGCCGGGGCGCGCTTCGTCTCCGTCCCCGCCACCGTGTCGATGTCGGCGGCCCTCAACGCCGGCATCGCGCAGGCCGCCGGCAGCACCGTGCTGCTGGTCCGGCCCGAGGCGATGCCGCCGCGGCAGCCGATCGCCGAGCGCCTCGCCGAGGTGGTGCGCCAGCCGGACGTCGCGACGGCGCAGCCGCTGGTCGTCGACCTCGACGGCGTCGTCCTGAGTGCCGGCGCGCGCTTCAGCCGCGGCAACCCGCACCCGGAGCTGTTCCTGGCCGGCCTGCCCACCAGCGACGCCGTACGCATCGGGCAGAGCACCGTGGCCGCCCCCGCCGCACCCCTGGTGGCGCTGCGCACCGACACCGCCGTGGCGCTGCGCGGGGTCAGCCCGCGATTCCACTCCGTGCTCGCCGAGACCGACCTCGGGCTCCGGGCCGAGCGGGCCGGCCTCGGCCGGTCGGTGGTCGTGCCCGACACGGTCATCACCTCCCGCACCCCCTACGCCGGCGACGAGGAGCTGATCGGGGCGATGGGCTCGCTGCGTGCGTCCGTCGAGTCGCTGCCCGACGGCGTGCCCGGGGCGCACGACGACCGGGCCCCCGACCTGCTGCTCCGCGCCGGGCTCGAGGTGACCGACCAGCGCAACCGCCGGGTCTCGGGCGACCCCGAGGACCGCACGGCCCCCTCCGTGCTGGTGCCCGAGCTGGTCGTACGCCCCGTCGACGGCATCCGCGAGTCCCCGCCCCGCCTGCGGTGGGCTGTCGACATCGCCGCGCCGGCCGCCCAGCGCGGTGACCGGTGGGGCGACACCTACTTCGCCCGCTCGCTGGCCGACGCGCTCGAGCGCCGCGGGCAGCACGTGGCCATCGACCGCCGCGACGCCCGTGAGCGCGACTCACGCGACTTCGACGACGTGCTCCTCGTGCTGCGCGGCCTCGACCGGGTCACGCCGCGTCCGGGGCTCCTCAACGTCGAGTGGATCATCAGCCACCCCGACATGATCGCGCCCGAGGAGGTCGCCGGGTTCGACCTCGTCTACGCCGCGAGCACCACCTGGTCGGCGCGGATGACCAGGGAGTGGGGCACTCCCATCCAGCCGCTGCTGCAGTGCACCGACACCCGGTGGTTCCACCCCGACCGCGCGGAGCCCGACACCGGTCCGGCCCTGCTCTTCGTCGGCAACTCGCGCGGCGTCTACCGCTATGCCGTGCGCAGCGCGCTCGCGATCGGTGCGGACCTCACCCTCCACGGCAACGACTGGACCGAGTTCGTCGAGCGCGACCAGATCGCGTCCGGTGGCGTCGCCAACGAGGAGGTCGGCGTCCTCTACGCCTCGGCCGGCATCGTCCTCAACGACCACCACCTCGACATGCGCCGCGACAGCTTCGCCTCCAACCGGCTCTTCGACGCCGCGGCGTGCGGTGCCCGGATCCTCAGCGACCGCATCGACGGCCTGGAGGAGACCTTCTCCGGGCTGGTGCTCCCCTTCGACAACGAGCACGAGCTCGCCCGGCTCGTGCAGCCGCCCTACGACGCCTTCCCCGACAACGAGACCCGCCGCCGCATCGCGACGCGGATCATCGCCGAGCACAGCTTCGACAAGCGCGCCGAGACGCTGATCGACGACGCCGTACGCCTCCTCCTCGCCCGCCGCTGAGCCAGGGCCGGGCGCCTCACACGTGTCCGAGATGTGGCCCTCGATCGAGGTCGCCCCGGGGCCGCGCCTGGGACACGTGTCCGAGATGTGCCCCTCGACCGAGGTCAGCCGGGGCCGCGTCGCGGACACGTGTCCGACTTCTGGCCCTCGCCCGAGGTCGCCCGGGGCAACATCTCGGACACGTGTCCGGCCCGCGGAGCAGCCGAGCGCCCAGCCCCTCAGCCCAGGAGCGCGTCGACGAAGGCGGCGGGGTCGAAGGGGGCCATGTCGTCGGGACCCTCGCCGAGGCCGACGAGCTTGACGGGTACGCCGAGCTCGCGCTGCACCTGCACGACGATGCCGCCCTTGGCGGACCCGTCGAGCTTGGTGAGGACGATGCCGGTGACGTCGACGATCTCGCTGAACACCCGGGCCTGGATCAGGCCGTTCTGGCCGGTGGTGGCGTCGAGCACCAGCAGCACCTCGGTGACCGGGGCCTGCTTCTCGATCACGCGCTTGACCTTGCCGAGCTCGTCCATCAGGCCGGCCTTGTTCTGCAGGCGGCCGGCGGTGTCGACCAGGACGGTGTCGATGCCGTTCTCCGTGCCGTGCTTGACCGCCTCGAACGCGACGCTGGCGGGGTCGCCGCCCTCGGGGCCGCGCACCACCTCGACGCCCACACGCTCGCCCCAGGTCGCGAGCTGGTCGACAGCGGCGGCGCGGAAGGTGTCGGCCGCACCGAGGGTCACCGTGAGGTCCTCGGCGACGAGGATGCGGGCGATCTTGCCGACCGTGGTGGTCTTGCCGGCGCCGTTGACTCCCACGACCAGCACGACGCCGGGCCGGCCGTCGGTGCCGGTCACCTGGACGCGGCGGTCCATGTCGGTGCCGACGAGCTCGATCAGCTCCTCGCGCAGCACCGCCCGGGTGTCCAGCGCCTGGCCGCCATCCACCCGCAGCCGGGTGCGCAGCCGCTCGACCAACGCCTGCGTGGGGGCGACGCCGACGTCGGCGGTGAGGAGCGTGTCCTCGATCGCCTCCCACGTGTCCTCGTCGAGCCGGTCACGGCTCAGCAGCGCCAGCAGGCCCTTGCCCAGGCCGCCCTGCGAGCGCGACAGCCGCTGCCGCAGGCGCACCAGCCGCGAGGCCGTGCTCTCCGGCTTCTCGATCGCCGGGGGCTCCTCGACGAGGGTCCCAGTGGTGTCGACCGCGGGCTCCGGTGGCGCCTCGGTGGCGACGTCGGTGTCGCTCGGGGGCGGGACGATGACGTCCGTGCCGCCGGCCGGCGGCTGGACGCCACGGCGTCGCCCGGAGGTCAGCAGCCCGGCGAGCGTGATGACGCCGACGACCGCGATGCCGATGATCAGATAGAGCCAGTCACCCATGGCGCCATCCTTTCAGAGGCGCGTGAGGCGCTGCAGCCGGGTGATCACCCGGTGCCGTCGCCGCGGCGTGACCTCCTCGAGCCGGGCTCGCAGGGCGTCGCGCGTGGCCGCGAGGCGGTCACCGCGGGCGCGGGCCCGCTCGAACCTGTCCTGCACGTGCGCCAGCTCGGCCAGCAGGGCGTCGAGGGCCGCGGTCAGCCCCGACGCGGACGCACCGGCCACCATCGGGGCGGCCGTCCCCCGCCCCGGACCCGCGATCCAGACGACCTCGTGCGGCATCAGCCTGAACCACCGCACGGCCGCCTCGCCCAGGAGCGCGGGCGGGGTCACCCGGACCGACGAGAGTCCGGCGGCCGAGAGCCGGTCGTCGAAGTCGTCGCCGTACCAGCGCACGTGGTCGCGCTGGCCGAAGCGGCGCTCGCACTCCTCCGGCGAGCACCCGAGGTCCTCCTCCGTCGCGACACCGACCTTGATCGGGACCTCGAGCAGCGCGATCCCCCGAGGACTCAGCACGCGGGCGACCTCGCGCATCGCCGCGCCGTCGTCGGGCACGTGCTCGAGGACGTGGTAGCAGACGAGCAGGTCGACGGAGCCGTCGCGCAGCGGCAGCCGGTCGATGCTGGCCAGGGCGTCGACCTCGCGGGCGTCGTAGCCGGCGTCGAGGCTGATCCGCCTCCGCGCCCCCAGCCGCTCGAGCAGGCGCGTCGACTGCTTCGACGGCGCGATCTCGACCACCAGGTCGAGGTCGCGCAGGCGCGGAGCGAGCGTCCCGAGCAGGAGGGAGAGGAACCGGTGCCGCTCCAGGCTGCCGCACCGCGGGCACGTCGCCCCGGGACGCCCGTCGGGGCCGGGGCGGAACGGCCGGTGCACCATCGCGTCGCACGCGGCGCAGTAGCTCACCGGGACCTGCGGTCGTGAACCGGTCACGTCGGCAGGCTAGTGGCACCGCCCCTCCAGCGGCGGTGCCGCGCCGAGGTCGCCACGAGGCGGAGGCCGCGTCACGAGCGGCTCACTGACGGCTCACTGACGGCTCACTGCCGGCTCTCGCTGTCCTCCAGCGTCGGGAGCGTGTCGACGCCCTTGCGCATCGCGCTGCCGAGCTGCGGCGCGACGGGCATCTCCTCGCCACGGTGGGGGTAGGCGACGTAGACGGCCACGGCAGCGGCGACGAGCACGCCGATGGTCATCATCACAACGATCGCGAGCACGGGGATCCTCCGAGGTGGTCCGGGCAGGTGGTTCGAGCAGGGACCTCCACCGTGACACACCCCGACCGCCGGACCGGCACCGGCGAGGGACCTCGGCGCGTCGCCGTGGCGGGTGTCACGCCTCCCGCAGCAGCGGTACGACGGCCGCGCGGACGACGTCGGGCATCGGGACCACCGGCCGGTCCCCGGCGCCGCGGGAGTTGTCGACGTAGACGTGGACGAAGCGCCCCTCCGCCGCCGCCTCGTCGGACGACCCCTGGAACAACCCGATCCGGTAGACGACCGAGCTGGTGCCGACCTTGTCCACGACCAGGCCCATCTCGACGGGCTCCGGGAAGCCGATCTCGCGGAAGTAGCGGCACCCGGTCTCGGCGACCACCCCGATCTGGGGCAGGGCACGGACGTCGACGCCGGTCGCCTCGTAGAGGTGGGCGTTGACCGCGGTGTCGAACAGCTCGTAGTAGGTGGCGTTGTTGAGGTGTCCGTAGGCGTCGTCGTCGCGCCAGCGGGTGGTGGCGGTGCGCCAGGCGACGTAGTCGGCCCGGGTCGGCAGCTCAGGGGGCATGCCGCGCATCCTCCCAGCCGGGTCGGCGGGCCCGAGCAGGTGGCCGGACCGGTCAGGTGGCCGGACCGAGCAGGCGGCCGCACCGAGCAGGTGGCTCAGCGCGACTCGAAGGCCAGCCGGAGGCCGAGGGCGGCGAAGGCGGCGGCGAAGAAGCCCTGGATGCGCTCGACGAGCCGGGGCCGCGCCAGCACGCGCTCGCGCAGCAGCCCGGCGCAGACGCCGTAGGCCGCGAAGACGAGGAACGTCAGCGCCATGAAGACCAGGCTCAGCACGAGCATCCGGCCGGTGGCGTGGGGGGTGGACGCCGGGACGAACTGGGGCAGGAACGCGAAGAAGAACAGCGTCAGCTTGGGGTTGAGCAGGTTGAGGGTGATCCCGGACGCCATGACGCTCCAGGTGGAGCCGGGGCGCTCGTCCGTGCCGGTGATCGGCTCGCGACGGTGCCGCCAGGTGCTCCACGCCATCCAGAGCAGGTAGGCCACGCCGAGGTACTTCAGCACCGCGAAGGCCACGCCGCTGGCGTGCAGCACCGCCGCCAGCCCGGTGAGCGCCGCGACGAGGTGCGGCACCGTGCCCACGGTGCAGGCCAGCGCCGCGACGACCGCGGCCTTCGGTCCGCGGCCGAGACCGGCCGCGATGGTGAAGACGGCGCCGGTGCCGGGCGTGGCGACGATGACCAGCGCGGTGGCGAGGAAGGCCCAGGACATGGAGCCATGCTGCCAGAGCTCAGGCCGTCGTGGCGCGCTCCAGCCGCTGCGAGATCACCGCGGAGACGCCGTCGCCACGCATGGTGACGCCGTAGAGCGCGTCGCCGACCTCCATCGTCCGCTTCTGGTGCGTGATCACGAGGAGCTGGGAGTTCTCGCGCAGCTCCTCGTAGATCTGCAGCAGGCGGCCCAGGTTGGTGTCGTCGAGCGCGGCCTCGACCTCGTCGAGGATGTAGAACGGCGACGGCCTCGCCTTGAAGAGGGCGACCAGGAAGGCGACCGCGACCAGCGAGCGCTCGCCACCGGAGAGCAGCGAGAGGCGCTTGACCTTCTTGCCGGGCGGGCGGGCCTCGACCTCGACACCGGTCGCCAGCATGTCGCCGGGGTCGGTGAGCACGAGCCGTCCCTCGCCGCCGGGGAACAGCCGGGCGAAGGTCTGGTCGAAGGCCTTCTCGACGTCGGCGTAGGCCTCGGTGAAGACCTGCTCCACACGGGCGTCGACCTCGCGGACGATGTCGAGGAGGTCCTTGCGGGTGCGCTTGAGGTCCTCGAGCTGCTCGGTGAGGAACTTGTGGCGCTCCTCCATCGCGGAGAACTCCTCGAGCGCGAGCGGGTTGACCCGACCGAGCATCGACAGCGCCCGCTCGGCGCTGCGCAGCCGCTTGACCTGCTCCTCGCGGACGAACGGCGCCGGCTCGGGCGCCTCCTCGCCCTCGGGCACCTCGCCGCTGAACGGGACGGGGTTGGCCGGGCCGTAGTCAGCGACCAGGCCGTCGGGGTCGAGCCCCAGCTCCTCGAGCGCGCGCTCCTCCAGCTGCTCGATGCGCATCCGCTGCTGGGTGCGGGCCATCTCGTCGCGGTGCACGGAGCTGACCAGCTCGTCGTGCTCACGGCCGAGGTCGCGCAGCCGGGTGCGCACCGTCATCAGGCGCTGCTCGCTCCCCTGACGCGACTCCTCCACCGCGGCGCGCTCGTCGGCGGCCAGCATCACGGAGCGCTCGAGCTGGTGCAGCACCACGCGGACGGCGACGGCGACCGCCCGGGCGGCACGTCCCTCGCGGAGCAGCCGCTCCCGGCGCTCGGCGGCGCGGGCGCGGGACTCACGCTCGGCCTGGGCGGCGCGGAGCAGCGAGTCGGCGCGGCCGTGCAGCGCGCGGGCGCGCTCCTCGGCGGTGCGCAGGGCGAGGCGCGCGTCCATCTCGCCCTGACGGGCCTCGCGGGCGGCGTCGGCGAGCTTCTCCCGGTCGGAGGTGTCGGGCTCCTCGTCGGTCACGTCCTGAGCCGCCGCGAGCCGGGCCTCGAGCTCGGCGAGGCCGGCGAGGTCGGCCTCGCGCGCCTCGCGCGCCGTCACGATGGCCCGCTCGAGCCGGTCGGCCTCCCCCTTGGCGGCTCGCGCCTGGGACCCGTGCTGGCCGAGCTCCTCGGCCACCGCGGCCAGGGTGGCGTCGGACTCGTGCAGCTTGGCGAGGGCCACGTCGACCCGCTTGAGGGCGTCGTGGCGCGCCGCCTCGAGGCGGGAGATCTCGAAGCCGAGCCGCTCGGTGGCGGCCGTCGCGTCGGCCAGCATCGTCGTGGCCTCGTCGACCGCGGCCTGCACCTCGATGAGGCTCGGCTGGCTGCTGGAGCCACCGGCCGCGAAGTGGGAGCCGAGGACGTCACCCTCACGGGTCACGGCCACCACGTCGGGCAGCTCGGCGACCAGCTGCCGGGCGGCGGCGAGGTCGTCGACCACGGCGACCCGGTGCAGCAGACGCACCAGCGCGGGGCGTACGTCGTCGGGCGCGGCGACCACGTCGACGGCGTACGTCGCGCCGTCGGGCAGGCCGGGCCAGTCGCGGTCGCCGGCCGGGGCTCCACCCAGCACCAGCCCGGCTCGGCCGAGGTCGTCGTCCTTGAGGTGCGTGATCGCCGCGACGGCGGCGTGGGCGTCGGTGACGACGACGGCGTCGGCGGCCGTGCCGAGCGCGGCCGCGACGGCGGTCTCGAAGCCGTGGTCGACTCCGAGCAGCGCGGCGACCGAGCCGAGCAGTCCGTCGACGCTGTCGGTGGCGGCGAGCAGGGCGCCCGCGCCGTCCTTGCGGTTGAGGCCGATCTCCAGGGCGTCGCGGCGAGCGACCAGGCCGGCGCGCTCGCGGTCGGCGCGCTGGGCGTCCTCGCGCGCCCGGGCGAGCTGCTCCTCGACGTCGTCGAGGACCGCCACGGCCTCCTCGTGCTCGGAGTCGAGACCCTCCTCACCCGCGTCGAGGCCGGCGACCTTGGTCTCCAGCGCCAGGAAGTCGCGCTGGGCGCGCTCGGCGCGGGTGGCGGCGTCCTCGCGGGCGTCGGTGAGGCGGCGGATCTCGGCGTCGGCGGCCTCGGCGCGGGACGTGAGGGCGTTGACCTGGCCGGTGAGCCGGGCCAGCCCCTCCCGCCTGTCGGCGGCAGCGCGCTGGAGGCCGGCGATGCGCTTGTCCTCCTGCGCGGCGGCCTCCTCGGCGGCGCGCCGGGCGACGACGGCGGCGTCGAGGGCGGCGCGCTGCTGCTCGACCTGCTCGGCGATCTCCGCCTCCTGCCGGCGGACCCGGCCGGCCTGCTCCTCGAGCTCGTCGGGGTCGCGCCCGGAGTCGACGGTGTCGCCCTCGGCGGCCCCCGCGGCGTTGCGGATCCGTTCGTCGGCGAGCGACGCGGTCCCGCGGAGCCGTTCCTTGAGCCCGGACAGCGCGAACCACGTCTCCTGGGCGGCCGCGAGCCGCGGCAGGTCGTCGCGCAGCGCCGCCTCGAGCCGCGACTCCTCCTCACGGCCCGCCGCGATCTCGGCCTCCACCTGCTCGCGGCGCTCGAGCAGCACCGACTCGTCGGCGAGCTCGGTCTCGAGCGCGGTGCGGGCGGTGACGAGGTCGTCGGCGAGCAGGCGGGCGCGGGCGTCCCGCACGTCGGCCTGGACCGTCTGGGCCTGGCGCGCGACCTCCGCCTGGCGCCCGAGCGGCTTGAGCTGGCGGCGGATCTCGGAGAGCAGGTCGGCCAGCCGGGTCAGGTTGCCGTCGGTGGCGTCGAGCTTGCGGAGCGCCTTCTCCTTGCGCTTGCGGTGCTTGAGCACCCCCGCGGCCTCCTCGATGAAGCCGCGTCGGTCCTCGGGGGTGGCGTGGAGGATCGAGTCGAGCTGGCCCTGGCCGACGATCACGTGCATCTCGCGGCCGATGCCGGAGTCGCTGAGCAGCTCCTGCACGTCGAGCAGCCGGCAGGACTGCCCGTTGATGGCGTACTCCGAGCCGCCGTTGCGGAACATCGTCCGGCTGATCGTGACCTCGGCGTAGTCGATCGGCAGGGCGCCGTCGGAGTTGTCGATGGTCAGCTGCACCTCGGCGCGGCCCAGCGGCGGCCGGCCGGACGTCCCGGCGAAGATGACGTCCTCCATCTTTCCGCCGCGCAGGCTCTTCGCGCCCTGCTCACCCATGACCCAGGCGAGCGCGTCGACGACGTTGGACTTGCCCGACCCGTTGGGCCCGACGATGCAGGTGATGCCCGGCTCGAGCTGCAAGGTGGTCGAGGACGCGAAGGACTTGAACCCCTTGAGGGTCAGGCTCTTCAGGTACAACGCGTGCTCCTCACCGGGTCAGGCCAACTCCCACCGCCACGTGGGTCACTGAAGACTGGGGAAGCTCAGCGCGGATCACCCTACGACACGCACCGCCGCGGCAGCCGTTGCGCGTGGGCGTGCCACGAGGCCATGCTGGGTCGATGCGGCGGACCGTCACGAGGACCATCGTCGGAAGGGTGGTCGGCAGGGTCGTCGCGCTGGTGACCCTCGGTGCGCTCGTCGGAGCCGTCGTGGCACCGACGACCGCGGGGCGGGCGGACGCGGCCCCGGGGCCCGTGACGCGGGAGCACCTGCTCACCCGGGCCGACGTCGAGTCGGTCCACCCCGAGACCCGCGACCCGCTGCGGATCGTGCTGCGCTCGCCCGTCTTCGCCCCACGCGGGTGCGAGGACCAGGCGCAGGTCGTGCGCGGCAGCAGCGTGATCCTGGCCAGCTTCTCCCCCAGCGTCCGGCGCCGCTCCCTGTCGATGGTCGACCACCACGTCGTCCGCTTCTCCTCCGTCGGGCAGGCGCGCTCCCTCGTGCAGCGCTACCGGCACTTCAGCAGGAGGTGTGTCGGCGACGTCGACACCGACGACGGCGAGGGCGGCGCCGTACGCCTCAAGTACCGCGCCTGGTTCCCGCCGCGGGTCGGTCAGGAGTCCGCCGGGATGCTCGTCGGCTGGTTCTCCCGCGGGTCCGCCGACTGGCGGCGGGTGCTGGTGAGCCGGGTCGGGCGGACGGTGTCCGTGCTCGACGTCAGCTTCACCGACGTCCGCCCGCCGAGGTCCGGGGTGCTTGAGCTGGGCGAGATCGCGGTCGACCGCCTCGGCTGACGGTCCGACGGGTGCGCTCCTAGAGGTCGCGCTTCATCTGCTGGGCCGTCACGCCGTAGCCGAGCGAGTCGTAGAGCCGGATGGCCGTCGTGTTGTGGCCGAAGACGTTGAGCCCGATGGTGGTGGCCCCGAGGTCCCGCGACGCCTCGTGGAGGGCCTCCATCAGGGCGCGGCCGAGGCCCTCGCCGCGGCGCCCCGCGACGACCTCGACGTCGTAGATCCACGCGGAGACGCCGGCCGCCCGCCGGCGCACCTCGATCCACCCGACGCCGACGGCGTCGCCCGTGTCGCCGTCGAGCGCGGTCCACAGGTGCATCCCCGGGCTCGACAGTCCGTCCGGCAGCAGCTCGGCGAGCTGGACCGCGGCCCGCTTGGCGGCGGCGTCCGCGTCGAGCTGGCCGGAGGCCGCCATCTCCGCGGCGTACTCGTGCTCGGACCGCTCGCGGTAGGCGGCGTACTCCTCCGGGGTCATCGGCCGCAACCGGATACGCTCAGCCACGACCGAGCACCTCCCGCAGCGCGGCGAGCACCAGCAGCACGGTGTCGGGCCGGGCGTTGCGGCCCATCAGGCCGATCCGCCACACGCTCGCGGCGTACGCGCCGGCGCCGGCGCCGATCTCGATGCCGTGGCGCTCGAGGAGCTCGCGCCGCACGGCGGCGGAGTCCACGCCGTCGGGCACCCTCACTGTGGTGAGCTGCGGCAGCCGGCTGCCCTCGGCCGCGAACAGCTCGAGCCCCATGTCCTCGAGCCCCGCCTGCAGGGCCTCGCCGGCGGCCCGGTGGCGGGCCCAGACGGCGTCGAGCCCCTCGTCGAGGACGCGCGCGAGACCGGCGTGGAGGCTGGCGACCATCGCCGTGGGGGCCGTGTGGTGGTAGGTCCGCTGACCGCCCTGGACCCCGGCCTCACCGACGTAGCCGCCGAGCATGCCCAGGTCGAGGTACCACGACCTCGGCTTCTCGACCCGGCGCTCGAAGGCCCGCTCGCCGATGGTGAACGGCGCGAGCCCGGGCGCGACGCCGAGGCACTTCTGGGTGCCGGCGTAGGCGACGTCGACGCCCCAGTCGTCGGCACGCACCTCGATGCCGCCGATCGACGTCACGGCGTCCACCAGCAGCAGGGCTTCGCTGCCCTGCGCCCGGAGCGCCGCTCCGAGCGCGGCGATGTCGGAGCGGACACCGGTCGAGGTCTCCGCGTGCACCGCGGCCACGATGGCCGGCGCGGGATGCGCGGCCAGCACCCGGTCGACGTCGACCGGGTGACCCCACTCGTGCTCCACCGCGACGACCTCCGCGCCGCAGCGGGCGGCCACGTCGGTCATCCGCTGCCCGAACAGGCCGTTGACCGCCACCACCACCACGTCACCGGGATGGACGGTGTTGACGAAGGCCGCCTCCATGCCGGCCGAGCCGGTGGCGCTGAGCGGGAGCGTGCGCGTGTTGGTCGTGCCCCACACCGTGCGCAGCATCTCGCAGGTGTCGTCCATGATCCGGAGGAACTCCGGGTCGAGGTGGCCGAGCAACGGCTGGGCGAGGGCGCTGGTCGCCTCGGGATAGGGGTTCGAGGGACCGGGACCGAGGAGGTGGCGCTCGCGGATCATGGGACCGAACCTAGCCAACCGGTCGCGCTCAGAGCACCGCACCGGGGTTGAGGATGCCGTCGGGGTCGAGGGCGTCCTTGATGCGCCGCGTCAGCGCCATCACGTCGTCGCCGAGCATCTCCGGCAGCGCGACCTTCTTGGTCCGGCCCACGCCGTGCTCGCCGGTGATCGTGCCGCCGAGCCGGATCGCCGCGCGCAGCACGTCGTCGAAGGCGGCGCGGGCGCGACGCTCGGAGTCGGCGTCACCGGCGGTGTAGACGATGATCGGATGGGTGTTGCCGTCGCCCGCGTGGGCGACCGTCGGGATCTCCACGCCGTGGCGCACGCCGATCTCCGTCACGGCCGCGAGCAGGTCCGGCAGCAGCGGCACGGCCACCCCGACGTCCTCCAGCAGCAGCGCGCCGCGGGCCTCGACCGCCGGGAACGCCGCACGCCGCGCCGCGACGAACATCTCGCCCTCCGCCGGGTCGTCGGTGACGACGACCTCGGTGGCGCCGGCGGCCGTGCACGCCGCCTCGACGGCCACGACCTCCGCCGTACGGGCGTCGCCGGGGGCGTCGGACTGCACGACGAGGAGGGCGCCGGCCCGCCGGTCGAGCCCGCGTGGCGAGAAGTCCTCGACGGCGTTGATGGAGGCCCGGTCCATCAGCTCCATCATCGACGGGCGCAGTGTCCGGCGTACGGCGACGACGGCCGCGGCCGCGGCCACGACCGAGGGGAAGGACGCCACGAGCGTCGCCGGGGGCAGCGGCAGCGGGACCAGTCGCAGGATCGCCCGGGTGACGATCCCGAGCGTCCCCTCGGAGCCGACGAAGAGCTTGACGAGGGACAGGCCGGCCACGTCCTTGATCCGCTTGCCGCCCAGGGTCACCAGCGTGCCGTCGGCGAGCACGACGTCGAGGCCGAGGACGTAGTCGGTCGTCACGCCGTACTTGACGCAGCACAGCCCGCCGGCGTTGGTGGCGACGTTGCCGCCGATGGAGCAGATCTCGAAGGACGACGGGTCGGGCGGGTACCACAGGCCGTGCTCGCGGACCGCCGCCTTGACCTCGGCGTTGAGGGCACCCGGCTCCACCACCGCCACCTGGCAGTCGGCGTCGACCTCGATCGCGCGCATCCGCTCCAGGCTCAGCACGATGCCGCCGTCGACGGCGCTCGCGCCACCGGACAGCCCGGACCCGGCGCCGCGCGGGACCACCGGGACGCCGTGCGTCGCGGCCCACCGCACGGCGGTCTGCACCTGCGCGGCGTCCTCGGCGCGCACCACCGCCACGGGCGTGCCCGCGGCGGTGTCCCGCGCCCAGTCGAAGCGGTATCCGGCGACGGTGGCGGGGTCCGTGGCGACCACGCCGGCCGGCAGCGAGGCCACGAGGTCGGCGAGGGCTTCCACCCGGCCATCGTGGCACGGACGGGGCCCTATGCTCCCGGGCATGGACGACACCGCCGCCGCCATCGTCGCCACCCGGCGCCAGCACATCCTCGACGGCACGGACGTCACGCAGGGCCGCAGCCTGGAGATCGGCCCCCTGGCCACCCCGATCCTCACCCGCGACATGGGCGACGTCCGCTACGTCGACGTGGTCGACCTGGCGGGGCTGCGGGAGCACTACGGCACCGACGCCACCGTGGTGACCGAGGACATCGTGGAGGTCGACTTCTGGCTGACCCGCGAGGACGGCAGCGTCAGCACCCTCGCCGACGCGGTGGCCCCCGACGGTCCCTACCACCACGTGGTGGCCAGCCACGTGATCGAGCACGTCCCCGACATGGTGCGCTGGCTCCAGGACGTCGCCGACGTGCTCGTCGACGGCGGGTCGCTGCTGCTCGCCGTGCCCGACCGGCGCTTCTGCTTCGACGCGCTGCGCTCGCCGGCGACGGTCGGGCAGGTGCTGCAGGCACACCACGACGGCGACCGGATCCCCTCGGTGCGCGCCGTCTACGACTACGCCCGCACCTCGGTCGAGTTCCCCACCGCGGCCGCCTGGGCCGGCGCATGGCCGCCCGAGCAGCGCACCGCGCCGCTCGATCGCGCCCGGACGATGGTGGCCCAGCAGCAGCAGGGGCTCTACGTCGACTGCCACGTCTGGCCGACCAGCCCCGTCGGGCTCGCCGACCTCCTCGCCGACCTCGTCGAGCTCGGCCTCGTCGACTTCGGGGTGGAGCGCGTCACCGCGACGCAGCGCGGGCACCACGAGTTCTACGTGACCCTGCGCCGCTTCCACCGCGGCCGCGACCGGCACGTCCAGGCCGCCGAGGCGGTCGCCGCGCTGGCCGGCCTGCGCGCCGACCTCCCCGACGAGGACCGCACGTGGCCGCACCAGGTCCGCGAGGCGGAGCTGCTCGAGCAGCAGCAGGTGCTCGAGCGCCGGCTGGCGCGGGCGGAGGCACGGCTCGCCACGGCCACGGCGGCCCGCGACCGGGCCCGCGAGCAGCGCGACCGCGCCCGCAGAGACCGCCGGCGAGCGCGGGCGCGTGCCCGTGAGCTCGCCGCGCTCGTGGAGCCGCAGCGGACCCGGCCCGCCGTACGCCTCGTCGGCGGCGTGCGCCGCCGGCTGGGCCGGCTACGCCCCGGGCGCGGCTGACCCGGGCGCCGCTGACTCGGGTGCCGACTCGGGTCCCGACTCGGTTGCAGGCTCGGCCGCCCGCGCTGCCACGACCTCGTCGTTGTGCGCGATCTGGGCGAGCGAGCGCCACACCAGCGCCAGGGTGACCCCCGAGCCGACGAAGGCGAACCACCACGGCGCGGTCAGCCCCCAGACATCGGCGATGAGCCCGCCGAGGAGCGAGCCGACGAGCATCCCGCCCATCACGCAGATCATGTAGACCGAGCCGACCCGGCCCTGCAGCTCGCTGGGGACCGCGCGCTGGCGCACGGACTGCGAGAGCGTGCCCCACACGAACGCGTACGCCCCGAAGAAGAACAGGAGCAGGTACGCCGCCCACGGCGAGGTCGTGAGGGCCATCGCCAGGTGGAAGAGCACCTCGGCGAGCAGCACCGCCCGCATGAGCGTGGCGAGCGGGACGCGCTTCTCGAGGCGCCCGTAGGCGAACGTCGCGAGGAGCCCGCCGAGGGCGGAGGCGGTGATGAGCAGCCCGAACCCGGCCTCGTCGATGCCCACGCGCTCAAGCGCCCAGAGCACGAGCACCGACCACGGCGCCGCCCAGGTGACGTTGAAGACGACGATGATGACGGCGAGCGTGCGGACCGGCGGGTTGCCCATCAACCACCGCACCCCGTCGGCGATGTCCTGGCGGACGTGGGTGTCGAGGTCGGCGCGGACGGGGCCGGGTGGCGTGCCGATCCGGGACACGAGCACGACGCCGACCGCGATGCACACCACCGTGACGGCGAACGGCCACACCATCCCGACCGTGAAGAGCACGGCGCCGACGGCGGGGCCGACGAGCTGGTTGCCGGTGATCATCCCGGCCATGAGCCGGGAGTTCGCGATGCCGAGGTCCCGCTTCTCGACGAGCATCGGTGTGAGCGTGCCGGCGGTGGCGTCGACGAACACCTCGGCCGTCCCGAGCGCCAGCATGGCGCCGAGGACGATCGCGATGTTGACGTGCCCGGTCGCCACGACGACGCACAGCCCGGCGAGGACCACCGCCCGCGCGGCGTTGGCGGCCATGATGACGCGGCGCCGGTCGAGGCGGTCGGCCATCGCGCCGGCGAAGAGGCCGAAGAACAGCCACGGGGCCTGCAGCGCGATCATCGCCGCGGAGACGAGGACCGGGCTGCGGGTCTGGGAGGCCACGAGCAGCGGGCCCGCCGCGATGAGGATCCCGTCGCCCAGGTTGGTCACCCACGACGACCCGACGAGCCAGCGGAACCCGCTGCCGAGACGCGTCGGGAAGATCGTCTCGACGAGGGCGCTCACAAGCACCGGACCCTACGTGGCGCGCCGGCGCCGACGCACCGGGATATCAGGCGGGCTGCAGGTCCTCCACGGTGAGCTCCTGCTCGCGCGCGGCCGCCGCGAGGCGGTCGTTGTCGGCCTGGAGCCTCAGGACGAGGGCCTCGAGGTCGGCGACGCGGCGCCGGAGACGGCGGTTCTGCACGGCGAGGACGGCGGTGCTCCGCACGTCGTTGTCGATGTGACCCATCAGCGCCTTGGCCATGGGGAGCCTTTCGGGACAAGGTCCGGACACGAGCGGCTGGCCACGGGGACCGGCCGTCTCCAAGAGTCCCACCGCGCGACGGGCGGGTCAACGCCTCAGGGGCGGGGACGGGCCCGCGGCGGGCGCTGGCAGGTGGGGCAGAAGAACGACGACCGGTTCATGAAGGCGACGCGGCGGATGGGCGTGCCGCACCTGCGGCACGGCTGGCCCTCCTGGCCGTAGGCGTCGAGGGACCGGTCGAAGTAGCCCGACTCGCCGTTGACGTTGACGTAGAGCGCGTCGAACGACGTGCCGCCCTGGGCGAGCGCCTCGCCCATGACGGCGCGGACGTGGCCGAGCAGCTCGCGCAGCACCGGCCCGGTGAGCCGGTCGCCGGGGCGCTCGCCGTGCAGCCGGGCGCGCCACAGCGCCTCGTCGGCGTAGATGTTGCCCACCCCGGAGATGAGGCCCTGGTCGAGGAGCAGCCGCTTGACCGCGGACGTACGCCGGCGGGCGCGGCGCACGAACTCCTCGTCGTCGAAGTCGGGGTCGATCGGGTCGCGGGCGATGTGCACGATCTCGGTCGGCAGCCCGGCGCCGCCGTCGGAGACGACGAGGCCGCCGAACATGCGCTGGTCGACGAAGCGCATCTCGAGGGGCCGTGCCTCGGAGGCGCCCTCGGCCGGGGTGAGGAGGAACCGCACCCGCAGGTGCCGCTCGTCGGGTGCGCCGGGCTCGTGCAGCAGCATCTGCCCGCTCATGCCGAGGTGGCCGAGCAGGGCGTCGCCGATCGACTGCCCCGGCTGCGGCGCCAGGGCGAGCCAGAAGTACTTGCCGCGACGGCGCACGGCCGTGATCCGCTGGCCGACCAGCGCGGCGACGAAGCCGGTGGAGCCGCGGTGGTCGCGGCGCACGGGTCGCGGGTGCAGCACCTCGACGGCCGCGATGGTGCTGCCGACGACGTGGCGCTCGAGGCCGGCGCGGACGACCTCGACCTCGGGGAGCTCGGGCACGGCTCAGGCGTCGGTGCCCACGGGAGCCGCCTCGGGCTCGACCGCGGTGCCGTCGGCGTGGGCGGCGTGGGCGGTCCGGATCTCCCGGTAGGCCGTCTCGGCGGCGCCCTGCTCGGCCTCCTTCTTGGAGCGGCCCTTGCCGTTGCCGAGGACGAGGTCGCCGACGCGGACCCGCGCGACGAAGGTCTTCATGTGGTCGGGGCCGTCGTCCTCGATGAGGTACTCCGGCACGCCGAGGCCGAGGTCGGCCGACAGCTCCTGCAGGGAGGTCTTCCAGTCGAGGCCGGCGCCCATCGAGGCGGCTGCCTCCATCACCGGGTCGAACAGCCGGTGGACCACCTTGGCGGCCTCGTCCATGCCGCCGCTGAGGTGGATCGCGCCGATGACCGCCTCGACGGTGTCGGACAGGATCGAGGCCTTGTCGCGACCGCCGGTCGTCTCCTCGCCCCGGCCGAGCTTGATGTGCCGGCCGAGGTCGATCTCGCGCGCCACGTCGGCCAGGGCGCGCGCGTTGACGACCGCCGCGCGCAGCTTGGCCAGCCGGCCCTCGGAGAAGTCCGGGTGGGTGGTGTAGAGCGTCTCGGTGACCACCACCCCGAGCACCGAGTCGCCGAGGAACTCCAGGCGCTCGTTGGTGGGGATCTGCCCGTTCTCGTAGGCGTACGAGCGGTGCGTCAGGGCACGCTGCAGCAGCTCGGGATCCAGGACCGGATCACCGAGCGCTGCGCGGAGCTCGTCGGTGGTCAGAGGACCTGGCGACGGTCGGCCCGGGCGCCGTACTGGCCGCACTGGCCGCACGCGCGGTGCGGGAGGTGCTTGGCGCCGCAGGCGGGGTTGGCGCAGGTCACGAGGGTCGGCGCGACGGCCTTCCACTGCGAACGGCGGTGACGCGTGTTGCTGCGCGACATCTTCCGCTTCGGAACAGCCATGGTGTGTCTCCTGTTGCTTCGGCTTGCTGGTCAGCCGGGGATTCCCGGTGAGTGGTCAGTCCTGGTCGTGCGAGTCCTGCTGCAGCCCCTGCAGCCCTGCCCACCGCGGGTCGATCGGCGCGTCGTGCGCGTGGTCGGGGTCGTCCGCGAGCCGCGCACCGCACTCGGTGCACAACCCGGGGCAATCGTCCATGCACAGCGGCTGGAACGGTAGTGCGAGCACCACCGCGTCCCGCAGCAGGGGCTCGAGGTCGAGCAGGTCGTCCTCGAGCAGGCTGGTCTCGTCGTCGAGGTCACGGTCGTCGTGCTCCGTGGCCTTGTCGTGCTGGTCGGGGTAGACGTACAGCTCCTGCAGCCGGGCGTGGATCTCGTCCTTGATCGGCTCCAGGCACCGCACGCACTCCCCCTCGAGCGTGGCCGTGGCCGTGCCCGTGAGCAGCACGCCCTCCATGACCGCCTCCAGCCGCAGGTCGAGCTCGACCGGCGATCCTTCGGGGACACCGAGGACTTCGATGCCAAGTTCTGCTGGTGCCGGAACGGTCAGCTCGAGCTCCCGCTGGGACCCCGGGCGGCGGCCGAGCTCGCGAGTATCGAGCACGAGCGGCGCCCTCGGGTCCAGGCTGGTCACGACGAACTCCCACATCTGGACACCAACACAACCTCGGAATCGTATCGGTCGCCCCACCGGCGGGGCAAAACGAGTGGCGGGTGGGGCGGCCCGGGCCTCAGCCGCGGCGCTCGGCGAGACGGCGTACGAGCTGCTCGCGGACCGGCTCGGGCAGCAGCCCGCGTACGTCTCCACCGAGGCCGGCGACCTCCTTGACGAGGCTCGAGGAGACGAACGCGTTGCCCACGGCGGTGGGCAGGAACACCGTCTCCACCCCGGTCAGGTGCGAGTTCATCTGGGCCATCGGGAGCTCGTACTCGTAGTCGCCGGGGCCGCGCAGGCCCTTGACGATCGCGACGGCGTCGAGCTCGCGGCAGAAGTCGACGATCAGGCCCTCGAAGCCGGCCACCCGGACGTTGGCCATCCCGGCCGTGGCCTCCTCGAGCATGGCGATGCGCTCGTCGGGGGTGAAGAGCCGGTTCTTGGACATGTTGGTGCCGATGGCGACGACCACCTCGTCGAACAGCCCGGCGGCCCGGGCGACGATGTCGAGGTGGCCGTGGGTCACCGGGTCGAAGGACCCGGGGCAGACGGCGCGACGCACGCGGACTCCCTTCGAGCGGAGGCTCCAGGACGGGTGCGGTGGAGGCTGGCCGTCAGGGTGCCGGGGTGGCGTAACCGTACCAAAGCGCGGTCTCGCCGTAGCGCTTCGTACGGTCGCCCTCGATGCCGTCGGGCCAGGTGACCGCGCTGCGCTTGGCGGCGCGCTCGACGACCACGAGCGCACCGGGCACGAGCCAGCCGTGGGCGACGAGCGCGACCAGGTCGGCGCGGACGTCGCCGTCGGGCATCGGGTAGGGAGGGTCGGAGAACACCACGTCGTAGGGAGCGGCGGGCGAGCTGGCGAGGAAGGTCGACACGCCCGCGGCCACCACGCGGGCCCGGCCGAAGCCGAGGGTCGTGGCGTTGCGGCTGATCAGCGCTGCCGTGCGCCGGTCCTGCTCGACCATGGTGACCACGCCGGCCCCGCGCGACCACGCCTCGAGGCCGACCGCGCCGGAGCCGGCGTAGAGGTCGAGGAAGCGCAGCCCGTCGAGGGACCCGGTGCGCGACTCGACGGCCGAGAACAGGGCCTCGCGCACCCGGTCGCTCGTCGGGCGGGTCGTCTGGCCGCGCGGCGTCTCCAGCCGGCGGCCGCCCGCCGTTCCCCCGATGATCCGAGTCATGTCGTCGCGATCAGCCCTTCTCCATGAATCCCGACGCCGCCGAGCGCTCGACCTCGGCGACGGCGTCGGCGAGCTCGGGCGCCTGCGCCAGCGCAGGGTCTTCGGAGAGTAGCGCCTCCGCTGCCTCCCGGGCACGCACGATGGTCTTCTCGTCGCGCAGCACCCGCAGCGTCACCAGCCCGGACCGGAAGCCGGACTGGCTCGCCCCGAGCACGTCGCCCTCGCGGCGCTGCTCGAGGTCGACGCGGCTCAGCTCGAAGCCGTCGGTGGTCGACGCGACGGCGTCGAGCCGGTCGCGCGCCGGCGACCCGAGCTCGGCGTGGGAGACGAGCAGGCACAGGCCCGGGAGCCCGCCCCGGCCGACGCGGCCGCGGAGCTGGTGCAGCTGGGAGACACCGAACCGGTCGGCGTCGAGGAGCACCATCATGGTGGCGTTGTGCACGTCGACGCCGACCTCGATGACGGTCGTGGAGACCAGCACGTCGACGTCGCCGGCCGCGAAGGCGCGCATGGTGCGGTCCTTCTCGTCGGGCGCGAGCCGGCCGTGCAGGACGGCGGTGCGCAGTCCGCGGAGCGGTCCGGCCGCCAGCTCCTCGTGGACGTCCTCCACCGCGGCCAGCGACCGCTTGGGCGGCGCGATCTCGGCGCCCTCCTCGTCGAGGTCGACCTGGTCGGTCTCCCCCTCCTCCCCGGAGTCGCCGGAGATCCGCGGGCACACGACGTAGACCTGGTGGCCCTTCTCGACCTCCTCGCGGACGCGCTGCCACACCCGCTCGATCCAGCTCGGCTGGTCCGCGAGGGGCACGACGTTGGTCTGGATCGGCGCGCGGCCGGCGGGGAGCTCGGCGAGGACGGACGTCTCGAGGTCGCCGAAGACCGTCATCGCGACCGTGCGCGGGATCGGGGTCGCGGTCATCACCAGCACGTGGGGCGGCGTGCCGGCCTTGTCGGTGAGCGCGGCCCGCTGCTCCACGCCGAAGCGGTGCTGCTCGTCGACGACCACGAGCCCGAGGTCGGCGAACTCGACGCGGTCCTCGAGCAGCGCGTGGGTGCCGATCACGATCCCGGCCTCGCCGGTGACGATCCGCAGCATCGCCTCCTGGCGGGCCGCCCGGCCCATCGAGCCGGTGAGCAGGACGACCGAGGTGGCCTCGGCCGCCCCGCCGAGCATGCCGCCCTGGGCGAGGTCGCCGAGCATGGCCGAGATCGAGCGGTGGTGCTGCTGCGCGAGGACCTCCGTGGGCGCGAGCAGCGCCGCCTGCCCGCCCGAGTCCACGACCTGCAGCATCGCGCGCAGCGCGACGAGCGTCTTGCCGGAGCCGACCTCACCCTGCAGCAGGCGGTTCATCGGGTGGTCGCGGGCGAGCTCCTCGGCGACCAGCTCGCCGATCTCGCGCTGGCCGCCGGTGAGCTCGAACGGCAGCCGCTCGTCGAACGCCGCCAGGAGCCCGCCGGGACGACCGGCGCGGGACCGGGCGCCCTGGGCCCGGTGGGCGGCGCGCCGCCGGGCGAGGGTCAGCTGGAGGACCAGCGCCTCCTCGAACCGGAACCGCTTCTGGGCCGCGCCGAGCTGGCTCCACTCGTCGGGGGCGTGGATCCACCGCAGCGCCTGCATCACGCCGAGGAGCTCGTAGCGCTCGCGCAGCTCGGGGGTGAAGACGTCGGGGACCCCGGTGACGAGGTCGAGGGCGGCCGCCACGACCTTCTGCAGGTCCCAGGAGTAGAGCTTGGCGGTGAGCGGGTAGACCGGCATCAGCTTGCTCATCGAGGCGGCCTCGGCGCCGTCGAGCGCGAAGCCGTGGGGCTGGTCGAGCTGCCAGCTGCCGCGGAACTGCTTGGCCTTGCCGGTGAAGACCGCCCTGCTGCCGGGGCGGAACTCGGCCTCGTGGCGGTCCGCCAGGCCCTGGTAGGGGCTGAACAGGGTGACGGAGAAGTCGGGCCCGTCGGTGCGCAGCCGCACCGTCGTACGGAACTGGCGCCGGTTGCCGCCGAAGAACGAGGCGCTCTCGCAGGACCGCACCTCGCCGACGATCGTCAGCTGCTCCCCGACGACCGGCGTGGCGACCTCGGAGAGCTCGGTGGCGGCGACGTAGCGGCGCGGGAAGTGGCGCAGCAGGTCGCCCACCGTGGCCAGGCCGAGGCCCTCCTCGGCGAGCTTGCGCTTCTTGTGGTGGGAGCCGAACACCGCTTGGATCGGGCTGTCAGGCGTGATCGCGACCATGGAGGAATCCTGCCGGAGGGGTGCCGGTCACTCGACGCTGACGAGCAGCGGGTAGCGCGGCTGGCCGCCCTCGTGGACCGCGACGTCGACGTGCGGGTGGCGCTCCTCGACGCGCGCGCAGACCCGCGCGGCGAGGTCGCTGCCGTCCTCCCCCGCGACGATGGTGACGAGCTCGCCACCGCCGGCGAGCAGGCGCTCGAGGACCTCGTGGGCGACAGCCTCGAGGTCGGCGCCGACGACCGCGAAGTCGCCCGCGATGACACCGAGGGCGTCACCCGGCTCGCACGGCCCGGCCATGGTGATCGCCTGCCGGGCGGCGACCGTGACGGCGCCGTGGCGGGCGTGGCGGGCGGTTGCGGTCATCTCCCGGACGTCGGCGTCGAACGTGCGGCCCGGCTCGTGCACCGAGATCGCCGCGAGGCCCTGCACCTGGGCCTGGGTGGGGATCACCTCGACCGACACGTCGTGCTCCGCCTCGGCGGTGCGGGCCGCGATCTCGGCGGCGCGGACGGTGTCGCCGTCGTTGGGCAGCACGACCACCTCGGAGGCGCCGCACCCGGTGATGGCCTCGAGCAGCTGGCCGGTCGAGGGACGACGGCCGGGACCGCCGGGGACGACGAGGGCACCGGCGGACTCGAAGAGCTCCGCCAGCCCGGGTCCGGCCGCCACCGCGACGACCCTGCGGCCGGTGCGGGCGGTGCGGCCCGAGGCCCGGTGCCGGGCCTCGGCCGCCTGGTCCGCGAAGTGGGTGACCCGGATCCGGTGCGGCCGGCCGGCGACCACGCCCGCCTCGATCGCCGCACCGACGTCGTCGACGTGGACGTGGACGTTCCACAGGCCGTCGCCGCCGACGACCACGAGGCTGTCCCCCAGCGCCCCCAGCGCCTCGCGGAGCGCGGGGATCGCCTCCTCCTCGGCGTCGCGCGCGGTCTCGAGGAGGTAGATCACCTCGTAGCCCGGGCCGTCATCCGCCGGGTCACCGCCCGACGAGCCGTCGGGGAGGGTGACCGGGATGTGGTGCGTCCCGATGGGCGCGGCGAGCTGCATGGGGCGCCGGCCGGTCGCGGTGGTCTCGACGGCGTCGAGCACCACGGTGAGGCCGCGACCCCCCGCGTCGACGACACCGGCACGGGCCAGCACGGGGAGCTGCTCCGGCGTACGGGCGAGCGCGGCGCGCGCCGCGGCGGCCGCGGCGGTGAAGACGTCACGGGCGCGGGCGCCCGGCCGGTGCGCGGCCACGCGGGCGGCGTCGGAGGCGGCGCGCGCCACCGTGAGGATGGTGCCCTCGACGGGGGTGCCGACCGCGGCGTAGCTGGCGTCGGTCGCCGCCTGCATGGCAGCCGCGATCGTGTGCGCGCGCCGGTCCTCGAGGCCCGCGCCGGCCAGGTGGGTGACGTAGGCGCGCAGCATCTGGCTCAGGATCACCCCGGAGTTGCCGCGGGCACCCATCAGCGCGGCACGCGCCAGCAGCGCCAGCCCCTCCTCGATGCCCAGGCCGGGGTCGGCGGCGCGGGCGGCGCGCAGCTCGTCACGGGCGGCCGAGACGGTGAGGAACATGTTGGTGCCGGTGTCGCCGTCGGGGACGGGGTAGACGTTGAGCGCGTCGATCTCCTCGCGGGCCGCGGAGAGTGCGTCGGTGGCGATGTCGACGAACCGGGCAACCGCGTCGAGGTCGATGCCGTGGGTGACTGGCTCCATCGAGTCGGTGTGCTCCCGGGTGTGCGTGGACGGGTCGAACGGGGCGGTCGGTCTGGTGGGATGATCGGCGGGTTGTGGTGCGCGCCACAGGGTAGTGCCCGCCTCCGACCGTGCTGCGATTTCATCTCGTCGCCGGTCCTCGGCTACTCTTTCCCGGTTGCCCGCTGCCGCCCTCGGTGGCTCGGGCCCTTCAGAACATCACCCTCGAACGGATCGGAGTGCACGGTGGCTGCCGTCTGCGACATCTGCGCCAAGAAGCCGGGCTTCGGAAACAACCGTCCCTGGTCGCGCAAGATCACGAAGCGTCGCTTCAACCCCAACATCCAGCGCGTCCGGGCGACCGTCAACGGCACGCCCAAGCGCCTGAACGTCTGCACCGGCTGCCTCAAGGCCGGCAAGGTCACCCGCTGACCTGAGTCCCAGACCTCGTACGAGCCCCCGTCGCACTGCGGCGGGGGCTTCGTCGTCGGTGGGGGTGGCTTGCTCGTGGTTTCCCCGCATATGCGGGGAAACCCGAACTTCTGGGGGTGTACACACCTCGAGAAGTTGGAGACTCGCCCAAGAAGTCGGTCGTGAGTCTCTGGGCGACTCACGCGCGAGGGCGGCTCAGAAGTGCGTCCAGCCGGTTGGCCCGTCGTACGCCGCGTCGTCGACCGTCACACCCTCCCCCTCGAGCACCTCGCCGACCACCTGCCAGCCGGCGGGCACGGACGCGGTGTCGGGGAAGGTCGCGAGCAGGGAGTGGTCGTCTCCCCCGGTCAGGATGAACTGCATCGGGTCCGCGCCGAGGGCGGCGCCGACCGCCTGGAGCGGCTCGGGGATGTCGAAGGAGCCGCGGCGCACGTCGACGGCGACCCCGCTCGCCTCGGCGATGTGGCCGGCCTCGGACAGCAGACCGTCGGAGACGTCGATGAGGGAGGTGGCGCCGGCCTCGGCGGCCTCGCGGCCGGCGGCGTACGGCGGCTCCGGACGGCGGTAGGCCTCGACGAGGACCCGCGGCGAGCGGAAGCCCCGGCCCAGGACGGCCAGTCCCCCGGCCGCCCAGCCCTGCCGGCCGGTCAGCGCGAGCACGTCGCCCGGCCGGGCGCCGGAGCGCAGCACCGGCGCCTGCGTGCACTGCCCGATCACCGTCACGGCGATGACGAGCTCGTCGGCGCGCGTGACGTCGCCCCCGACGACCGTGGCACCGACGATCGCGCACTCCTCGGCGAAGCCACGTGCGAAGTCGAGGGCCCACGCCACCGGGAGGTCGGCCGGGGCGGCGAGGCCGATGGTGAGGTGGCGACCGGTGCCGCCCATCGCGTTGATGTCGGACAGGTTCTGGGCGGCGGCCCGGTGGCCGACGTCGGCGGCGTCCGCCCAGTCGCGGCGGAAGTGGCGGCCCTCGACCATGAGGTCGGTGGAGACGACCACGTGGCCGTGCTTGATGCGCAGGACGGCGGCGTCGTCGCCCGGTCCGACGAGCACGTGCTCGTCGCCCTCGAAGATGTCCACGAGCTGGGAGATGAGGCCGAACTCGCCGGTCTCGCCGAGGGTTGCGTCCGATGCGGGAGCCATGACCTCATCCCACCAGACCGGAGCCGTGACCACAGTCACCCATCCCCTGTCGGGTGGCCAGCGCCGCGCGGTAGGTTGTGCCGGTCACACCCGATGAACGAGACCGAGGAGTCCACGATGGTCGTCCAGGCCTACATCCTGATCCAGACCGACGTCGGCAAGGCAGCCGAGGTTGCCCGCGAGATCGCCCAGATCAACGGCGTCACCCTCGCGGAGGACGTCACCGGTCCCTACGACGTGATCGTCCGCGCCGAGGCCAAGAACGTCGACGAGCTGGGCAAGCTCGTCGTCTCGAAGGTGCAGAACCTCGACGGCATCACCCGCACGCTCACCTGCCCGGTCGTCCACATCTGATCCGCTGACCAGCACCCGACGACGCGTGCAGCCACGACGACGCCTCGGCCCCGCGGGCCGGGGCGTCGCCGTGTCCGCGGCCGCCTGCGTCCTCCTCGCCGCCTGCAGCGGGGGCACGCCGGAGATCGAGGAGCGCGACCTCGACGACGCCGACCGCGCCGCCTGCGAGGCCCTCGTGGCGGACCTGCCCGACACCCTGGCGGGCCAGGAGCGCCGCGACGTCGAGCCGGACGGCGCGCTCGGAGCCGCCTGGGGCGACCCGGCGTACGTCCTCACCTGCGGCGTCCCGGAGCCGGAGGACTACGAGCCCACCGCGACGTGCAGCGTCATCGAGGGCGTCGGCTGGTACGTCACCGACGACCAGCTCAGCGACCTGCAGGAGGACGCGACGCCGATCGCGCTGACCCGCACGCCCTACGTTGAGCTGCGGGTGCCCACCGACTACCGCACCGAGGGCATCGACCGCGCCCTCGCCGACCTCGCCCCGGCGCTGGAGGAGCACCTGCGCGAGGGGCTCCCCTGCCTGTAGCCCCAGAGGACTCGTACAGGCTCGAGCAGGCTCAGCGCAGGCCGGTGTCGCGGCGCAGCGCGAGCTGGATCAGCCGGTCGACCAGCTCGGGATAGCCGAGCCCGGACGCGGCCCACATCTGCGGGTACATCGAGGTGGGCGTGAAGCCCGGCATCGTGTTGAGCTCGTTGATCACGAGCGAGCCGTCGGGCATGACGAAGAAGTCGACCCGCGCCAGGCCCTCGCACGACAGCGCCTCGAAGGCACGCACCGCCATCGCGCGCAGCGCCTGCTCGGTCTCGGCCGGCAGGTCGGCGGGGATGTCGATCTCGGTGTGCTGGTCGGCGAGGTACTTGGCCTCGAAGTCGTAGAACTCGTGGTCGCCGCCGGTGCGCACCTCGCCCGGACGGGACGTCTCGGGCGGCCCCTCGACGGTGCCGAGCACGCCGCACTCGACCTCGCGCGCGCCCTCCATCGACTGCTCGACGAGGACCTTGGGGTCGTGGCGGAACGCCTCCTCGAGCGCGTCCTCGATCTCCGCGGCGTCGTGCACCTTGCTGATGCCCATGCTGGACCCCGCCCGGGCCGGCTTGGCGAAGGACGGGAAGCCGAGGTCCTCGACCCGGGCGCGGCAGCCGAGCGGGTCCTGCTGCCACTCCGAGCGGGTGACGACGATGCCCGGCGTGACCGGGAGGCCGGCCGCCTGCAGCACGACCTTCATGTAGGCCTTGTCCATCCCGACCGCCGAGGCGAGCACGCCCGAGCCGACATAGCGCACGCCCGCCATCTCGAGCATCCCCTGCAGGGTGCCGTCCTCGCCCCATGGGCCGTGGAGCAGCGGGAAGACCACGTCGACCTCGCCGATCACCGACGGCACGCTCGACGGCTCGGTCACCACGAGGTCGGTGCCGCTCGTCGCGCCCATCAGCGCGACGGGCGAGCGGTCGGCGTCCACAGACGGCAGGTCGTTGCCGCGGATGGCGAGCCGGGAGGGCTCGTCGGCCTCGAGGACCCACCGGCCGTCGGTGGCGATGCCGACCGGCACGACGTCGTACGCGTCGCGGTCGATCGCCGCCAGCACGCTGCCCGCCGTCACGCACGAGATGCCGTGCTCGGAGGAGCGCCCGCCGAAGACGACGGCGACGCGGGGCTTGCGTGCGGTCTTGTCCTGCGAGGTGTCGTTCATCGGCTCGACCCTATCCACCTACGCTGGCGCGCATGGCAGCAGACACGACCCCCGACCCGGCCGGCCCGTCCCTCAGGCCCGGCACGATCGCCGTCACCGCCGGACGTCCCGAGCGGACGCCGGACGCCCCGCTCAACACGCCGATCACCATGGCGGCGACGTACGTCGCCGGCGGCGAGGTGGAGTACGGCCGCTACGGCAACCCGACCTGGACCGCCCTCGAGGACGCCCTCGGGGCGCTGGAGGGTGGGCGCTGCCTGACGTTCGCCTCCGGGCTGGCGGCGGTGGCGACGGTGCTCGACCTGGTCGGCGCCGACGGCACGGTGGTCGTGCCCCGGCACGCCTACACCGGCACGATGATGCAGCTCGCCGACCTCGAGTCACGCGGCCGGCTCAAGGCCGAGCTGGTCGACATCACCGACACCGAGGCCGTCGTCGCGGCGTGCGCCGACGCCGCGCTCGCGTGGCTCGAGTCGCCGACCAACCCGGCGCTGGAGGTCGCGGACATCGCGACGATCACGGCCGCCGCCCACGAGGCGGGGGCGTACGTCGTCGTCGACAACACCTTCGCCACTCCCCTGCTGCAGCGTCCGCTGGAGGACGGCGTCGACCTCGTCGTGCACTCCGCCACGAAGTACCTCGCCGGGCACTCCGACGTGCAGATGGGCGCGATCGTCACCCGCGACGACGAGCTGCACGGCGTGATCAAGGGCCGCCGCGACCTGGTCGGCGCGATCCCCGGCCCGTTCGAGGCGTGGCTGACGCTGCGCGGGCTGCGCACCCTGCACCTGCGCGTCGAGCGGGCACAGGCCAACGCCCAGGAGCTCGTACGCCGCCTCGGCGAGCACCCCGCGCTGTCGGAGGTCCGCTACCCGGGGTTCGGCGGCATCGTGAGCATCGTGCTCGCCCAGGGCGAGATGGCGGCCGACCTGCTCAGCCGCAAGACGCGCCTGTGGGTCCACGCCACCTCGCTCGGCGGCGTCGAGTCGACCCTCGAGCGCCGTCGGCGTTGGAAGGCCGAGGCGGCGACCATCCCCGAGGGGCTCGTCCGCCTCTCCGTCGGCGTGGAGGACGTCGAGGACCTCTGGGAGGACCTGCGCGACGCGCTGGACGGGTGCGTGGGCTGAATCCCTACCCCATCTCCGCCTTGGTGTCCCGGGCGATGAACGAGTTCATCATGTCGAGCGCCGTCATCTTGCCGTCGACCACCGCGTCGACGGCCTCGGCGATGGGCGCGTCGACGCCGGTCTGGCGGGCCAGGGCGAGCAGCGACTTGCAGGACTTCGCGCCCTCGGCGACCTGGCGGGTGGAGGCGTAGATCTCCTCGGTCGTCATCCCCTGGCCGAGGCGCTCACCGAAGGTGCGGTTGCGCGACAGCGGGGAGGAGCAGGTGGCGACCAGGTCGCCCAGCCCGGCCAGACCCATGAGGGTCAGCGGGTTGGCGCCCTGCGCGGTGGCGAGCCGCGCGGTCTCGGCGAGGCCGCGGGTGATCACCGAGGCGGTGGTGTTGTCGCCGAAGCCGAGGCCCACGGCCATGCCGACGGCGAGGCCGACGACGTTCTTGTAGGCGCCGCCGATCTCGCAGCCCAGCACGTCGACGGACGTGTAGGGCCGCCACGACGGACCGTGGGTGATGGCCTGGATCTGCTTGGCGCGCTCCTCTTCGAGGCACGCCACGACGGAGGCGGCGGGCTCGCGGCGCGCGATCTCGCGGGCCAGGTTGGGCCCGCTGACGACGGCGATCCGGTCGGCGGGTGCGTCGGTGACCTCCTGGATCACCTCGCTCATCCGCAGGAGGGAGCCGAGCTCGACGCCCTTCATCAACGACACGAGGGTCGCCTTCTCGGGCAGGACCGGCGCCCAGTCGGTGAGGTTCTCGCGCAGGGTCTGCGAGGGGACGGTGAGCACGACCAGGTCGGCGTCGGCGGCGACCTCCTCGGCGTCGGTCGACGCGCTGATGGACGGCGGCAGCTCGATCCCCGGCAGGTAGTCGGTGTTCTCGCGGCGGTCGTTGATCGCCTCGACGACCTCCTCGCGCCGGCCCCACAGCGACACGTCGTTGCCGGCGTCGGCCAGGACCAGCGAGAAGGCCGTGCCCCACGATCCGGCGCTGAACACTGCGATCTTCGTCATCGGCTGTGCTTCCTCCTCGTGCGGGGACTGGCCCGGCGGGCGTCGTCGTGGGGGTTGCCGGTCTCGCGTACGCCGCTGAGGCGCGGGTCGAAGCGCTCGCTCGGCGCCACCTCGCCGCGCAGGTCGGCGACGATCCCGGTGATGGCGGACATGATCCGGTCGGTGGCCTCCGCCGTCGTCTCCGGGGTGGTGCGCGCCGCGACCAGGTCGTCCAGCGGCACCGGGTCACCGGCCTTCATCACGATGTTCTTGCGCGGCACCAGGTGCGGCGTCTTGGTGTAGGGCGGCAGCACCTCCTGGGCACCCCACTGCCCCACCGGGATCACCGGGCACCCCGTGGCGAGCGCGATCCGCGCGGCGCCGGTCTTGCCCTTCATCGGCCACAGGTCGGGGTCGCGGGTGAGCGTCCCCTCCGGGTAGATGATGAGGCACTCGCCGTTGCCGATGGCCTCGACCGCCGCGTCGTACGCCCCGACCGCGTTGCGGCTCAGCCGCTCGACGGGGATCTGGCCTAGGGCGGTCAGGAAGCCGCCGAGGTGCTTGTTGCGGAACAGCCCGGACTTCGCGAGGTAGCGCGGCAGCCGGCCGTGGTCGTAGACGAAGTGCGCCGACAGCAGGGGGTCGACGTGGGAGATGTGGTTGAGGGCGACGATGCAGCCGCCCGTGGCGGGGATCTTCTCGCCGTCGATCCAGGTGCGCGAGGTCGCGGTGAGCAGCGTCGGCTTGAGGATGCTCGCTGCCACCGTCATGGCCCAGCCGCGATCCTGCTCCAGCTTCCTGACCCGCACGCGTCCCCCTCCTCGTCGCTCTCCCGGGGCGCTCGTGCTCGGTCCCGCCCTGACGCTCCCTCGTCGCGAGCAGGCTACTCGGTCGCCAGGCCCCGGGCGCCCCACCGCCGCGCTGTCCCGGGTGGCAGGATCCGGGTGATGTCCAACCACCCGCCGACCCCTCCGACGCCCGCGCGGTGCGTGGTCGTCGTACCCGTCAAGCCGCCGGCGTTCGGCAAGTCCCGCCTCGGCGGCGACGCCCAGCACGGGCTGCCGGACCCGCAGCGGCGTGAGCTCGCCGAGGCCTTCGCGCTCGACACCGTCCGGGCGGCCGCCGCCACGCCGGGCGTCGAGGCCGTGCTCGTCGTCACCGACGACTTCCGCCTGGCCGCGGCGATGCGCGACCTCGGCGCCGAGGTGATGCCCGACGGCGCCAGCGAGGACCTCAACGCCACCCTCGTCCAGGGAGCCGCCGAGGTGGCGCGGCGGTGGCCGCACTCCGTGCCCGTGTCCCTCGTGGCCGACCTGCCGGGCCTGCTCCCCGAGGAGCTCGCCGCCGTCCTCGACGAGGTCGTGGAGCACGTCGACGCCGGCCGCGCGGTGTTCGTGCGCGACCGCGCCGGGGTCGGTACGACGCTCTACGCCGCGCCCCCGGCCCGCTTCGAGCCCGGCTTCGGGCTCGGCTCGGCGGCGCGCCACGCGGGGTCCGGAGCGGTCGAGGTGGGGTCCGCGGCGACCAGCGTCCGCGCCGACGTCGACGACGTGGCCGACCTCGGCGCCGCTCTCGTCGCCGGCGTGGGCCCGCACACGTCCCGGGCAAGCGGAAGGCGGGCCACCCACGAGGGGTGACCCGCCTGCACTGGCGGCGCAGCGGTGCTGCGGCGTCAGGACTTCTTCGCGGTCTTCTTGGCCGGCGCCTTCTTGGCCGCCGTCGTCTTGCTGGCCGTCGACTTGCTCGCGGACGTCTTGCTCGCGGACGTCTTGCTCGCCGAGGTCTTGGCGGCCGACGTCTTGGCCGGCGCCTTCTTCGCGGCGGTCTTCGACGTCGTCGAGGCCTTCTTGGCCGGCGCCTTCTTCGCGGCGGTCTTCGACGTCGTCGAGGCCTTCTTGGCGGTGGTCTTCTTGGCCGGTGCCGACTTCTTCGCGGCCGTCGTCGACGTCGTGCTCGTGGACGCGGTCGACTTCGCCGGGGCCTTGGTCGCCGCGGCCTTCTTGCCCGTCACGGACGACACGGCGGCGGCCGCGTAGCGCACACCCGGCGGCTTCGGCATGGTGGCGGCAGTCAGCCGGGGCAGCTTCTTCGCACCCGAGATGACGTCCTTGAGCTCCTTGCCGGCGGAGAACTTCGGCACGGCCTTCTTCTTCGACTTCATCCGCTCGCCGGTCTGCGGGTTGCGCACCCAGCGCGCGTTGCGCACCGCCTTCTCGAAGGAGCCGAAGCCCGTGATGGCGACCTTCTCGCCCTTCGCGACCTCACGGGTGATGGTGTCGAGGACCGACTCGAGGGCGTGTGCCGCCTGCTTGCGGTTTCCCTCGTAACGCGCGGCGAGCGCGTCGATGAGCTCTGTCTTGTTCACTAGCTTCCCTTCCAATGAACCACGGGATGCCGAGCTCGTGCCCGGCCCTCTGCGAGGCACGCTAAGCACATGGAAGGGTGAGGACAATCACCGAAGCCCTTATTTGCAGGGCTTTTTCAGAGGGTGGCGGGCTTCCAGCTCGGACGCTCACCCTCAAAGGCGGCGATCACGTCGTCGTGGCCCAGGGTGATGCCGATGTCGTCGAGGCCCTCGAGCAGGCGCCACCGGGTGTAGTCGTCGATGTCGAAGGAGTCCTCGACGGCGTCCTCGCCGACGCCGGCGCGCACCGTGCGGCTCTCGAGGTCGACGGTGATCTCGCCGCCAGGGTTGTCCTCGAGCCAGTCCCACAGGCGCTGCACGACCTTCTCGTCCACCTGCGCGGCGAGCAGCCCCGCCTTGCCGGAGTTGCCGCGGAAGATGTCGGCGAACCGTGAGGAGATGACGACCCGGAAGCCGTAGTTCTGCAGCGCCCACACCGCGTGCTCGCGCGAGCTGCCGGTGCCGAAGTCCGGACCCGCGACGAGCACCGAGCCGGCGGCGTACGTCGGGTCGTTGAGCACGAAGTCGGGATCGTTGCGCCAGGCCGCGAAGAGCCCGTCCTCGAAGCCGGTGCGCGTCACCCGCTTGAGGTAGACCGCCGGGATGATCTGGTCGGTGTCGACGTTGCTGCGCTTGAGCGGAACGCCGACGCCGGTGTGGGTGGTGAACCTGTCCATGGGTCAGACCTCCTGCAGGTCGGCGGGGCTGGAGAGCGTGCCGCGCACGGCCGTGGCCGCGGCGACGGGCACCGAGACCAGGTGCGTACGCCCGCCCTTGCCCTGGCGGCCCTCGAAGTTGCGGTTGGACGTGGACGCGCTGCGCTCGCCCGGGGCCAGCTGGTCGGGGTTCATGCCCAGGCACATCGAGCAGCCGGCACCGCGCCACTCCGCACCCGCGGCGACGAAGACCTTGTCGAGGCCCTCGGCCTCGGCCTGCAGGCGTACGCGCACGGAGCCGGGCACGACGAGCAGGCGGGTGTCGGCGGCGACCGTGCGGCCGTCGAGGATCGACGCCGCGAGGCGCAGGTCCTCGATGCGGCCGTTGGTGCACGAGCCGACGAAGACGGTGTCGACCTTGACCTCGCGCAGCGGCGTACCGGCCTCGAGACCCATGTACTGCAGAGCCTTCTCGGTCGCGACCTTGTCGCTCGGCTCGTCGAAGTCGTCCGGGCCGGGCACGGTCGCGCCGAGCGGCGCGCCCTGCCCGGGGTTGGTGCCCCACGTGACGAACGGCGTCATGGTCGACGCGTCGAGCTCGATCACCTTGTCGAAGACGGCGTCGTCGTCGGTGCGCAGCGTCCTCCAGTGCGCGACGGCGGCGTCCCAGTCGGCGCCCGTCGGCGCCTCCGGCTTGCCCTCGATGTAGTCGAACGTCGTCTGGTCGGGGGCGATCAGCCCGGCCTTCGCGCCCCACTCGATCGACATGTTGCACACGGTCATCCGGCCCTCCATGGAGAGCTCCTCGATCGCCTGTCCGCGGTACTCCACGATGTAGCCCTGGCCACCACCGGTGCCGGTGTGCGTGATGAGGGTGAGCACGAGGTCCTTGGCGGTGACACCCTCGGGCAGGCTGCCGTTGACGGTGACGGCCATCGTCCTCGGCTTGGCCTGCATGAGCGTCTGGGTGGCGAGGACGTGCTCGACCTCGGAGGTGCCGATGCCGAACGCGATCGCGCCGAACGCGCCGTGCGTCGAGGTGTGCGAGTCGCCGCACACGATGGTCATGCCGGGCTGGGTCAGGCCGAGCTGGGGGCCGACCACGTGCACGATCCCCTGCTCGACGTCGCCGAGGGGGTGCAGGCGCACGCCGAAGTCGGCGGCGTTCTTGCGCAGGGTCTCGACCTGGGTGCGGCTCACCGGGTCGGCGATCGGCTTGTCCCAGTCGAGCGTGGGGACGTTGTGGTCCTCGGTCGCCAGCGTCAGGTCGGGCCGGCGGACCGTACGGTTGGCGAGCCGGAGGCCGTCGAAGGCCTGCGGCGAGGTGACCTCGTGCAGCAGGTGGAGGTCGATGTAGAGCAGGTCGGGCTCTCCGGGGGCACTGCGGACGACGTGCTCGTCCCACACTTTCTCGGACAGGGTCTTGCCCACGACGTGTTCTCCTTCGGGTCAGGCGATGCACCGACCATACGGCTTGCATCCCACTGGTTGAGATGAGAATATCGGAATATGGACAACGGATCTGGCGTCGGAGTGCTCGACAAGGCCGCTCTCGTGCTCGCCGCCCTCGAGGCCGGACCGGCCACCCTGGCCGGGCTCGTGGCCGGCACCGGACTGGCTCGACCCACCGCGCACCGCCTCGCCGTCGCCCTCGAGCACCACCGCCTGGTCGCCCGCGACATGCAGGGCCGCTTCGTGCTCGGACCCCGCCTGGCCGAGCTGTCCGCCGCCGCCGGCGAGGACCGGCTCCTCGCCGCCGCGGGCCCCGTGCTGGCCCGGCTCCGCGACATCACCGGCGAGTCCGCCCAGCTGTGGCGCCGGCAGGGCGAGCACCGCGTGTGCGTCGCGGCAGCCGAGCGCCCCTCCGGCCTGCGCGACACGATCCCCGTCGGCTCGCAGCTGACGATGAACGCCGGCTCCGCCGCGCAGATCCTGCTCGCGTGGGAGGACCCGGAGCGGATGCACCGCGGCCTGCAGAACGCCGCCTTCTCCGCCACCGCCCTGTCCGGCATCCGCCGCCGCGGCTGGTCGCAGTCCGTCGGCGAGCGCGAGCAGGGCGTGGCCTCGGTCTCCGCCCCTGTCCGCTCCCCCGGCGGCAAGGTCATCGCCGCCGTGTCGGTCTCCGGCCCCCTCGAGCGCCTCTCCCGCCAGCCCGGGCGGATGCACGCGCCCGCGGTGCTCGCTGCCGCCGACCGGCTCTCGGAGTCGCTGCGCCGCGCTGCCTCCGAGTAGCCGAGCGGGCACGTCGTGCCCGTCCTGACCCCCCACCGGGCACTTCGTGCCCGTCCCGGCCGGCTGACCGGCACGAAGTGCCCGCTCGCCGTGCCGGACGGGCACGAAGTGCCCGCTCACGTGTAGGTAGATCCGTGGCAGGGTGGGCGCCATGGCAGACCTCGTGGACCTCGTGGACCTCGGGCCCGCCGGCGAGCGCCTGCTCGCCGTCGCCGCCAACGTCACCGACGACCAGCTCGGCGCACCGACGCCGTGCGAGGGCCGGAGCGTCGGCCAGCTCGTGCAGCACCTCGTCGGGCTGACCGGCGCCTTCCGCGCCGCTGCCGACAAGGACTTCGGCCCCTGGACCGACACCGACCCCGACGATGCCGACTGGCCCGACCCGGAGCCGGGGTGGCGCGAGTCGCTGGGCCGGCACGTGCCGGCGCTCGTCGCGTCTTGGCGCGACCCGCAGGCCTGGGAGGGGATGACCCGAGCCGGTGGCGTCGACCTGCCGGGCCAGGTGGCCGGACTGGTGGCGCTCGACGAGGTGGTGCTGCACGGGTGGGACCTCGCCCGCGCCACCGGACAGACCTACGACTGCGACGACGCCACCGCAGAGGCGTGCATGGCCTTCGTCGGCGGGTTCGACGAGGGCGGGACGCCCGGCCTGTTCGGTCCGTCGGTGCCCGCCGCGCCCGGTGCGTCCGCCTTCGAGCAGGTCCTGGCCCGCTCCGGCCGCGACCCCCAGTGGTCCGCGACCTGAGCCCGCGGGCGGGTGCGGGTGCCGAGCGGCCGCAGGAGCGTGGCGGCATGAGCCACGTCGTCGCCGTCCTCGTCCGCCTCGCCGTCCTCGCGATCGGCCTGACCCTCTACACCGTCCTCGTGGTGCCGGCCATGTCCGAGTCCGGTGACGCCGACATCGGCGCCGGCCTGATCGCCTTCGGGGCGCTCGTGCTGGTCGGGTTCGCCGGCGGGCTGGTCGACGCCCGGCGTCGCGGGGCGCTCGTCGCCGTCGCGTGGTGGCTCGCCGTCGCGGCGGGCCTCGCCCTGGGCTGGTGGCTGGTGCCGCCGCTGCTGGACCGGAGCGGCGACGCGTCCTACGGCGAGCTGCTCGCCATGGACGCCGGGATCGTCACCTTCTTGTTCGGCCTCGTCGCCGTGCCCGCAGTGATCGGGGCAGTGATCGGCGCGGTGATCGGTCGCTCGCTCGGGACGGCCGGGCGCCGCGCGTGATGCGACCCGGGCTCAGAACAACGCGTCCTGCTCCAGCTCGAGCAGCTGCTGCTTGCGCTCCAGCCCGCCGGCGTAGCCGGTGAGCGTGCCGTTGGCGCCGATGACGCGGTGGCACGGCACGACGATCGGGATGGGGTTGCGGCCGTTGGCCAGGCCGACCGCGCGGGAGGCGGCGTTGGTCATCCCGAGCAGGCCGGCGACCTCGCCGTAGGACGCGGTCCGGCCGTAGCCGATCTTCTCCAGCTGGGTCCACACCCGCCGTTGGAACTCGGTGCCGACCGGCGCGAGCGGCAGGTCGAAGTCGGTGAGGGTGCGGTCGAAGTACGCCGTCAGCTGGCGCACCGTCTCCACGAGCACCGGCTCGTCGTCGGCGCGCGGGCCGAGCGGGCGGCCGTCGGCGGGCTGCCGGAACGGGGAGAACTCGATCGCGACGATCGCTCCGTCCCGCTCCACGATGCGCAGGTCGCCGATGGGCGAGGGCATCACGGTCCACATGTCAGTTCTCCTTCGGAGCGGGGGTGTCGGGCATCAGGGTGTTCCAGAGGTGCATCAGGGCGTACGAGCGCCACGGCCGCCACCGCTCCGGGTCGGCCGAGCCGCCCAGGTCGGCGAGCAGCCTGCGCACGGCGAGGTCGGTGGGCAGGAAGACGTCGGGGTGCCCCAGCGCGCGCATGGCGACGTAGTCGGCGGTCCAGGGTCCGATGCCGGGCAGGGCGACCAGCGCCCGGCGTACGTCGTCGCGGTCGGGGCTGCGGTCGAGCGCGACCGTGCCGTCGGCGAGCGCCGTCGCCAGGCCGACGAGGGCGCGACCACGCGCGCGCGGCATCGGCAGGGTCTCGGGGTCGACCGCCGCCAGCGTGGCGGCGTCCGGGAAGAGGTGGGTGAGGCCGGGCACGTGCGCCTCCACCGGCCGGCCGTGCGCGGCGACCAGGCGGCCGGCGACGGTGCGGGCACCGGTGACGCTGACCTGCTGGCCGATGACGGTGCGCACCGCGGTCTCGTCGCCGTCGACCTGGCCGGGCACCCGCAGCCCGGGCGTCGCCCGGACGAGGTCGCCCAGCGCAGGGTCGGCGCCGAGGTGCTCGTCGACCGCGCGCGGGTCGCAGTCGGCGTCGAGGAGCCGGCGTACGCGCTCGCTGGCGGCGGCGGTGTCGCGCAGGTCCTCCAGCCGGAAGTCGGCGACGACGTGCCCGGTGCGACCGTCGGCGGGGAGGTCGGCGAGCTCGAGGCGGACCGTCCCGGGACCGTGCGGCAGGTCGAGCGTGCGGGCGTACCAGCCGGGACCGGCGGTCTCGACGCCCGGCACCAGGTGGTAAGCGAGGAAGTCGAGCAGCCGCCGACCGGCGAACGGCGTACGGACCGCGAGGCGCATGGTGACGGTGCCGTGGCCGGCCGCCGCGCCGCGCCGGCCGCGCAGCTCGGTCGGCGACGCGGCGTAGATCTCGCGGAGCGTCTCGTTGAACTGGCGCACGCTGGCGAAGCCAGCCGCGAAGGCCACGTCGGTGAGCGGCAGGTCGGTCGTCTCGATGAGCACCCGTGCGCTCTGCGCACGGCGGGCCCGCGCGAGCGACAGCGCCGACGCGCCGAGCTGCTGGGTGAGCAGCCGGCCGAGGTGGCGCGGGGTGTAGCCGACGCGGCGGGCCAGGCCGTCCACGCCCTCGCGGTCCACGAGCCCGTCGGCGATCAGCCGCATCGCCCGGCCCGCGACGTCCGCGGCGACGTCCCACTCGGGGCTGCCGGGCGTCGCGTCGGGCAGGCAGCGCTTGCAGGCGCGGTAGCCCGCGGCGTGGGCGCTGGCGGATGTGGGGTGGAAGGTGACGTTGCCGGCGGCCGGGGTCCGTGCCGGGCACGAGGGCCGGCAGTAGATGCCGGTGGTGCGCACGGCGGTGTAGAAGACGCCGTCGAAGCGACGGTCACGGCTCTGCACCGCGCGGTAGCAGGCCTCGGTGTCGAGGTGTCCGGTCGGCGTCATGGCACCAGTCTGGACCGTGACCGGTGGACCGGACCAGCGGAAATCGGACACGGCCGTCCGCCGGACCGACGGGCGTCAGCCGCCGCTCCGGTAGCGGCGCTCCGGCCGGCCGGCGCCGCCGTACTGCAGCCGCACGGACACCTGGCCGCGCGCGACGAAGTGCTCGAGGTAGCGCCGCGCGGAGACCCGCGAGATCCCGACGACATCGGCGCACTCGGCGGCGGACAGCTCGCCGGCCTGGCGCAGCGCGGCGAGCACGGCGTCGGCGGTCTCGGGACTGAGGCCCTTGGGGAGGCTGACGGCGGCGGGCGGGACGGTGGCGGCGCCGAACACGGCGTCGATGTCCTGCTGGCCCGGTGCGCCCGACCCCGAGAGCGCCAGGTGCGCGGACCTGAAGGACTCGAGCCGGACCCGCAGGTCCTCGTAGTCGAAGGGCTTGACGAGGTAGTGCACCGCTCCCCCGGACGCCGCGGCGCGCACGGTGTCGGCCTCGCGGGCGGCGGTGACCACCAGCACGCCGACGTCGTCGCCTCCGGCCCGCAGCCGGCGGAGCACGTCGATGCCGGTCATGTCCGGCAGGTGCACGTCGAGCAGCACGAGGTCCGGGCGCAGCCGCGCGACGTCGTCGAGGGCCGCCTGGCCGCTGCTGGCGACGCCGACGACCCGGAAGCCGTCGGTGCGCTCGACGAACTGCGTGTGGATGCGGGCCACCATGAAGTCGTCGTCCACCACGAGGACCGTCACCTCGCCCGGCTCGCCGCTCATCCGACCTCCGCTCCCGGGAGTCGCGCCTCGAAGACGGCGCCCGTGCCGTCCGGGCGCGGACGGACGGTGACCGCGCCACCCCGACGCTCGCAGACGACCTGCACCAGCGCCAGTCCGACGCCCCGTCCCTCGTCGGTGGCCGCCTTGGTGCTCCAGCCGCGGCGGAAGATCTCGCCCACCCGGTCGGGCGGCACCCCGGGCCCGGTGTCGGAGACGGCCAGGCACACCGTGCCGGCGTCGAGGTGCAGCTCGACCTCGACGCTCGTGCCCCCGACCGAGACCGACGCGTCGACCGCGTTGTCGACCAGGTTGCCCAGCACCGTGCCGACGTCGGTCGACGTCTCGGGGTCGAGGCGGGGCAGCTCGCTGCCGCCGGTCACCTCGAGGTCGACCCGGCGCTCGGCGGCGAGGCTGGTCTTGGCGATGAGCAGCGCCGCCACGGCCGGGTCCTCGACGCGGGACGTGACGGCGTCGGAGATCTCGGCGCGGCGGCGGCTCAGCGTGCCGACCAGCCGGGACACCTCGTCGTACTCCCCGAGCTGCACCAGGCCGGAGATCGTGTGCAGCTGGTTGTGGAACTCGTGGGTCTGCGCGCGCAGCGTGTTGGTGATCGACTCGCGGGCGCTGAGCTCGCTCTGCAGCGCCAGGAGCTCGGTGCGGTCGCGCAGGGTGGTGACCGACGCGACCCGCCGCCCGCGCTCGACGACGGGGTTCCGATTGACGACCAGCACCCGCTCCCCCAGCACGACGACGTGGTCGCGGATCGCGGTGTCGTCGGCGAGCAGGTCGCGCACGGCCGGGTCGAGGTCGAGGTCGTCGACGCGGCGCGACTCGACGTCGCCGTCGAGACCGATCAGCTCGCGGGCGCTGTCGCTCATCACCGTGACCGTGCCGTCGTCCGCCACGGCGAAGACACCCTCGCGGATCGAGTGCAGCAGGGCCTCGCGCTGGTCGGCCAGCGCGGCGATCGCGGCCGGCTCGAGACCCCGCGTACGCCGCCGGATCAGCCGCGAGAGCAGCAGCGAGCCCGCCACCCCGAGCCCGAGCCCGAGGCCGGCGAAGGTGATGAGGTCGGGCAGGACGCCGCGGGCGCGCTCGGCCCACGACGGGTAGGTCTGGGCGACCATCGAGATGCCGACGAGCTCGCCGTCGTCGTCGATGATCGGCACCTGCGCGGCGATCGCGCGGTCGCCGAAGTCGTCGACGTCACCGGTCCAGGCCCGCAGCCGCTGGACCGTGCTCCCGTCGAGGTCGATCTTCTCGCCCCGCCCCGCGATGTCGCTGCTGACGAGGACCACGCCGTCGGCGTCCGCGAGGTAGACCCCACCGGCCTGGTAGTTGCCGCGGGTCCGCTGGGTGTAGGACGTCAGCGTCCCGCGGTTGCTCTCGATCCGGTCCTCGACGAACGCGTCGCGGATCGCTGCGGTGTTGGCCAGCGACTCGGCGGCGTCGCGCAGGAGCGCGCCCCGGGTGTCACGGAAGTCCGCGTCGCTCTGCTGCACCGAGACCACGCTGGCGACCGCGACCACGGCCAGCAGCACGGTCAGCTGGAGCACCAGGAACTGGCCGGCCAGGGTCGCCGGCCACCAGCGCGAGCGTGACCACAAGTTCCACAACCTCCATTGCTTACCCAAGCGTGACGGACGCCACACGCAGTCTCCACCATCGTGTGGTCGGCCCCTCCGGGACGACGGACGAACCCTGACAGAGAACGGAGTGCCCATGCTGCGCCAGAGGACGAGGCGGACAGCCGCCACGGTCGTGGCCCTCGCGAGCACGCTGCTCCTCCCGACGGGGTGCGGGGTCACCCGCGGTGCGGCGAGCAGCGACATGACGATGCTCATCCCCAACAGCCCCGGCGGTGGCTACGACCAGACCGGACGCACGGCGATCGCGGTGATGGAGGAGTCCGACATCACCGGCGGGTCGTTCGAGGTCACCAACGTGATCGGCGCCGGCGGCTCGGTCGCGATGGCCCGGCTGATGAACGCCGAGGGCGACGAGCGCACGATGATGACGGCCGGCCTGGGCGTCGTCGGCTCGCTCTACTCCTTCGCCGCCCCCTACAAGCTGCAGGACGCGACGCCGCTGGCCCAGGTCATCGAGGACCAGGAGGGCGTGCTCGTCCCTGCGGACTCCCCGTTCGAGACCATCGACGACCTCGTGGCGGCGTGGCAGGACGACCCGGGATCGATCGTCGTCGGCGGCGGGTCCTCCCCGGGCGGCCCCGACCACCTCTTCCCGATGCAGCTCGCGACCGCGATCGACATCGATGCCCGCGACGTGCGCTACGTGCCGTACGACGGTGGTGGCCCGCTGACCAGCGCCCTGCTCGGCAACAAGATCGACGTCGGCTTCTCCGGCGTCGGCGAGTTCGAGGGGCCGCTGTCCGAGGGCGAGCTGCGGTTGCTGGCGGTCTCCGGCGAGGAGCGGCTCGAGGGCGAGATCATCGGCGACGCCCCCACCCTCCAGGAGTCCGACATCGACCTGGTCTTCACCAACTGGCGCGGCGTCTTCGCGCCCCCCGGCATCAGCGACGAGCGCCGCGACGAGCTGATCGCGATGCTCGAGGAGATGCACGACACCCCCGAGTGGCAGCAGGCCCTCGAGGACAACGGCTGGATCGACGAGTTCAAGACCGGCGACGAGTTCACCACGTTCCTCCAGGAGCAGGACGAGCGCGTCGCCACCACCCTCGAGGAGCTGGACCTGCTGTGAGCACACCACTCGACACCCCCACCTCCCCGGCCGCGCCGGGGACCACCGACGGTCCCGACCGTGACATGGCCCAGCTCGGCCTCGCCGCACTGCTCGTCGTCGTCGGTGCCTACACGCTCTACGACGCCACCACGCTGCGGGTCGGGTTCGGCGACCCCGTCGGCCCGCGCCTGTTCCCCTACGTCATCGGGGCGGTCACGGTCGTCCTCGGCCTGCTGCTGGTCCTCGCCACCTTCCGCGGCGACGTGCCGGAGGGCGAGGGCGGCGAGGACGTCGACCTGCGCCAGCCGGCCGACTGGACCACCGTCCTCAAGCTCGTCGGCGTGCTGCTCTTCACGGTGCTGACCATCTCGTTCCTGGGCTGGGCCGTGAGCGGAGCGCTGCTCTTCGTCGGTGCCGCCTGGTCGCTCGGCAGCCGCACGCTGGTGCGTGACGTGATCGTCGGCCTCGTCCTGTCGGTCAGCAGCTGGTACTTCTTCCACGAGGGGCTGGGCGTCATCCTGCCCGCCGGGATCCTGGACGGGGTGCTCTGATGGAGAACCTCGGCCTGCTCGCGGACGGCTTCGGCGCCGTCCTCACCCCGGAGAACCTGCTGTACGCCGTGATCGGCGTGCTGCTGGGCACCTTCGTCGGCGTCCTGCCGGGCATCGGCCCGGCCATGGCGGTCGCGCTGCTGCTGCCCGTCACCTACGGCCTCGACCCCATCTCGGCGTTCATCATGTTCGCCGGCATCTACTACGGCGGCATGTACGGCGGCTCGACGACGGCGATCCTGCTCAACACGCCCGGTGAGTCGGCGTCGGTGATGACCGCCCTCGAGGGCAACCTGATGGCCCGGGGCGGACGGGCCGCGCAGGCCCTCGCGACCGCTGCCATCGGCTCGTTCATCGCGGGCACCATCGGCACCCTGCTCGTGGTCTTCTTCGCTCCCGCGCTGGCGTCCGTGGCCGTCGAGATCGGCGCCCCGTCCTACTTCGCGCTCATGGTGCTCGCGATGATCATGGTGACGAGCGTGCTCGGTGGCTCGCCGCTGCGCGGCTTCATCGCGCTCTTCCTCGGCCTCACCATCGGGCTGGTCGGCCTCGACCTCAACACCGGGCAGACCCGGCTGAGCTTCGACCAGCCGCTGCTCGCGGAGCGGATCGACGTGGTCGTGGTCGCCGTCGGCATCTTCGCCCTCGGCGAGGCGCTCTGGGTGGCTGCCCACCTGCGCCGCACGCCCGCCCACGTGATCCCGGTGGGGCGTCCGTGGATGAGCGGCGAGGACGTCAAGCGGTCATGGGGCCCCTGGCTGCGCGGCACGGCGTACGGCTTCCCGTTCGGCGCGCTGCCGGCCGGCGGCGCGGAGATCCCGACGTTCCTCTCCTACGTCACCGAGAAGCGGATCGCCGCCCGCAAGGGTCGAGACGAGTTCGGCGAGGGTGCGATCGAGGGCGTTGCCGGGCCCGAGGCGGCCAACAACGCCTCCGCGGCGGGCACCTTCGTGCCGCTGCTCGCGCTCGGCCTGCCGGTCACGGCCACGTCGGCCGTCATGCTCGCCGCCCTGCAGGGCTACGGCATCGAGCCCGGCCCCGGCCTGATGACCGACCAGCCCGAGCTGGTGTGGGCGCTGCTGGCCAGCCTGCTGATCGGCAACGTGCTGCTGCTGGTGCTCAACCTGCCGCTCGCGCCGGTCTGGGCCAAGCTGCTGCAGGTCCCGCGGCCCCAGCTCTACGCCGGGATCCTGTTCTTCGCCGCGCTGGGCGCCTACGCCGCCAACCTCCAGGCCTTCGACCTGTTCCTGCTGCTCCTCCTCGGCCTGCTCGGGCTGATGATGCGCCGGTTCGGGCTGCCGGTGCTGCCGCTGATCCTCGGCGTCATCCTCGGGCCGCTCATGGAGTACCGCCTGCGCGAGGCGATGGCTATCTCGGGCGGCGAGGTGTCCGCGCTCTGGAGCGAGCCGCTCGCGATCGTGATCTACGTGATCGTGGCGATCGCCGTGGTGGCGCCGTTCGCGGTCCGCCGGATCCGTCCCACGCCGGCCGCAGTGGCCGAGGACCTCAGCACGCACACGCACGACACGGACGAGGAGAAGGTGCGATGACGACCATCGTGGTGGGCTGGACGCCCGACGAGTTCGGCGAGGCCGCCCTGGCGCGCGGCGTCGAGGAGGCGACCCTGCGCGGGGGACGGCTGGTGGTGGTCAACGCCACCCGCGGCGACGCCCTCGTCGACGAGCGCTACGCCGACGACGACCAGCTGTCCCGGCTGACGGCCGACCTGGCCGGCCGCGGGGTCGAGGTGGACGTACGACGCTCGATGGGCGCCGACGTGGGCGACCAGGTGCTGTCGGTCGCCGAGGACGTGTCGGCCGACCTCGTCGTGATCGGCCTGCGCCGGCGCTCACCGGTCGGCAAGCTGCTGATGGGCAGCGTGGCGCAGCGGATCCTGCTCGGCGCCGAGTGCGCGGTGCTCGCGGTGAAGCCGCCCAACTGAGCGGCCCGCCCGAACCTACCCCGAGCACGACGAAGGGCCCGGTCTGCTGACCGGGCCCTTCGTTGCTGCGTTGGTACCCCCGACCGGATTTGAACCGGCGTTACCGCCGTGAGAGGGCGACGTCCTAGGCCGCTAGACGACGGGGGCTTGCAGGTGCCGCTCCTGCGAGCGACGGAGCGAGACTCTACCGAAGTCGGAGTGACGCTCCAAATCCGGGGCTCTCGCACCGGATCCGCTGGGGTACTAGGACTCGAACCTAGAACAACTGGACCAGAACCAGCCGTGTTGCCAATTACACCATACCCCATGGGGGTATCAGTTCGATCGAGTCGCGATCGGCCTGACCACCACGTCGTTCCTTGCGGAACGACCCCGAACGTTACACGCGAGGAGGCTGACCGACCAACTCGGGGTGGTCCGGCGGAGAGGGCGGCGGTAGTGCTCCTCCGACCGGCGGGCCGACCTCGACCAGCCCCATCGCCCGGGCCACCCAGCTCGCCAGCGCGAGGTAGACGAGCGACTGGGTGAGGGTCGACAGGATCATCCACCAGCTGCTGCCGCCGGTCGCGTTGAGGGCGGTGGTGAGGTCACCGAAGGCGAGCGCCAGGCCGAACGCCAGGAAGTTGTTGAGGACGTGCATCGCGATGGGCGCCTCGAGCCCGCCCGTGCGGATGACGAGGATGCCGGCGACGACCCCGAAGGCGAACCGGTCGAAGAAGACCGGCCAGTCCTGGGACAGCCCGTGGAAGAGCGCGAAGATGAGGGCCGGACCCAGCACGGCCAGCGCCTGCGAGGCGCGCCGAGCCCACACCAGCGAGCCGAACGCCTGGGTGAGGTAGCCGCGGAAGAGGTACTCCTCGCCGGCCGCCTGCAGCGGCGTCAGGAGCAGGATCACGATGAGGAAGTCGCGCGTGCGGGCGGTGAAGTCGTTGACCTCGCCGATCGGCGCCTCGCCCGGCGCGACCGGCAGCAGCAGGGCGACGAGGAGGGACGCCACCAGGGCCACGACCGAGAGGCCCACGCACACGAACAGGTAGCGCCAGCGGATGCGCGGTGCCACCGAGGACACCCAGCGCGGCTTGAGCCGGTGCAGCCACCACGTCACCGCGAACGTCGCGGGGATGGCGGCCGCGATCACCACGTTGAGCAGGGCCAGGCCCGCCGGGGTCGCCTCCGCCGTCACGTCGAGGACGGCCGCCGCCTCGTCGCTCGTGCTGCCCGTGGCCAGCAGGAGCGCGAACGCGACCAGGCCGGCGACGAGCGGGACGAGCCCGAAGACCGTGAGCAGGAGCAGGACGGCGCCGACGAGCGAGCGCCAGACACCGGGACGCCCGACGCGGTGCAGCTGGTGGTAGTGCGGCCGGAAGTCGGGCGCCAGCGGAGCGGGCATGGCCTCAGGCCAGCGCGGACCGGAGCCGCGCCAGGCTCCGCACGCGACCCAGCAGCTCCATGGACTCGAAGAGCGGCGGGCTCACCCGGCGCCCGGTGACGGCGACGCGGACCGGGCCGAACGCGACGCGGGGCTTGAGCTCCATGCCCTCGATCAGCGCCACGCGCAGCGCCTCCTCGATGGCGGCCGTCGACCACTCGCGCAGCCCCTCGAGGGCGTCGTACGACGCCTGGACCACGCCGCGGCCCGTCTCGTCGAGCAGTTTGGCGACGTCGTCGGGGTCGCGCGTGAAGTCAGCCTCGTCGACGAAGAGGAAGCCCAGCATCGGGGCCGCCTCGGTGAGCTTGTTGATCCGCCCGGCGACGAGCGGCATGGCGAGCTCGAGCAGCTGCGCGTCGGCGTCCGACACAGGGTCGCTGACGACCCCCGCCTCCTTGAGGAACGGCAGGGCCCGGTGGGTGATGTCCTCGACCGACAGCAGCCGCATGTGGGAGGCGTTGATGGCCTCGGCCTTCTTGAGGTCGAAGCGGGCGGGGTTGGGGTTGACGTCCTTGATGTCGAACGTCTCGACCATCTCCGCGACCGTGAAGATGTCGCGGTCCGCGGCGATCGCCCAGCCGAGCAGGGCGAGGTAGTTGAGCAGCCCCTCGGGCAGGAAGCCCTGGTCGCGGTAGGCCAGCGCGTGCGCCTCGGGGTCGCGCTTGGACAGCTTCTTGTTGCCCTGCCCCATCACGTAGGGCAGGTGGCCGTAGGCCGGCACGTCCTGCGCGATGCCGAGCGCGACGAGCGCCTCGAAGAGCGCCAGCTGGCGCGGCGTGCTGGAGAGCAGGTCCTCGCCGCGGAGGACGTGGGTGATCTGCATCAGCGCGTCGTCGACCGGGTTGACCAGCGTGTAGAGCGGGTCGCCGTTGGCGCGCGAGAGCGCGAAGTCGGGGACGTTCTCGGTCTCGAAGGAGATCTCTCCGCGCACCAGGTCGTCCCAGGCGATCGAGCCATCGGGCATCCGGAACCGGACGACCGGCGAGCGGCCCTCCGCCTCGAACGCCGCCCGCTGCTCGGCGGACAGGTCGCGGCAGAAGCCGTCGTAGCCCTGCATCTTCGACCCCGCCGCCTTGCGCCGGGCGTCGACCTCGGCGGGCGTGCAGAAGCAGTCGTAGGTGTAGGACGACTCGTGCAGCCGGGCCAGCACGTCGCGGTAGACGTCGCCACGCTCGCTCTGCCGGTAGGGCCCGTGCGGTCCGCCGACCTCGATCCCCTCGTCCCAGTCGAGGCCCAACCAGCGCCACAGCTCCAGGATCGCGTCGTAGGACTCCTGCGTGCTGCGCTCGCGGTCGGTGTCCTCCATGCGGAAGACGATCGTGCCGCCGTGGCGGCGCGCGAAGGCCCAGTTGAACAGGGCCGTGCGCACCAGGCCGACGTGCGGCGAGCCGGTGGGCGAGGGACAGAATCGGACGCGGACGTGGGACGTCATCGGGGTGCTCAACTTCTCTGGTCGGAACTGCGGCGGGCGACGGGGTTGGTCAGGGCGCCGATGCCGGCGACGGAGATCTCGACCTCGTCGCCGACCTCCATCGGGCCGACGCCCTCGGGGGTGCCGGTGAGGATGACGTCGCCGGGCAGCAGCGTCATCACCGACGAGACGTGGGCGACCAGGGTCGGCACGTCGAAGATCATGTCGGCCGTCGAGCCGTCCTGGACGAGGTCGCCGTTGAGGTGGGTCTGCACCTGGCGGCCGTCGATGAAGGCCTGCGGGTCGAGGTCGGTCTCGATCCACGGACCGATCGGGCAGAAGGAGTCGAAGCCCTTGGCCCGGGTGAACTGCACGTCGGACCGCTGCAGGTCGCGCGCGGTGACGTCGTTGGCGACGGTGTAGCCGAAGATCACGTCGGTGGCCTGCTCGGCGGGGACGTCGCGGCAGATGCGGCCGATCACGACCGCGAGCTCGCCCTCGTAGTGCAGGTCGCTGGTCTGCGGCGGGTAGAAGATCGGGTCACCGGGCCCGACCACCGTGGTGTTGGGCTTGAGGAACATCAGCGGCTCCGCCGGCAGGTCGTGGCCGAGCTCCGCGGCGTGGGCGGCGTAGTTGCGCCCGATGCCCACCACCTTGCTGCGCGGGATGATCGGCGCGAGCAGGCGTACGTCGCCGAGCCGGTGCTCCTCCTCGACGACCTTGATGCCGACGTAGAGCGGGTCGCCGGCGAGGGCCACGACGACCGAGTCCTCGGCGGGCTGGCCGTAGTCGTCGACCTCACCGGTCACGACACCGAAGCGGGGCTCCTCGCCGGTGCTGAACCTGCAGATGCGCATGCACCGAGGCTATCCAACCGCCCGCCACGGCGACGACGCCGGGACGGCCGCCGGTCACGGCTCAGTGCGCGGCCGCCTGGTCACCCGCCGCCCGGCGCAGGGCGTCGAGCGTGGTGGCGACGTCGTCCAGCGTCGTCGACCAGTTGCTGACGCTCACGCGCAGCACGGCCCGCCCGTGCCACCGGGAGCCGGTCGTCCAGGCCGTGCCGTCGGCGAGCATCGCCGCGACGGCGGCCCGGGTGCGGTCGTCGTCGCCGAAGGCCACGCACACCTGGGTGAAGACGACGTCGTTGAGCACCGTCGCGTCGTCGATGGCGGCGATCCCCTCCGCGAACGCCGACGCGTGCTCGCAGTAGGCGTCCACGAGGTCGGCGACCCCCTGGCGACCCAGCGCGCGGAGCACCGCCCAGACCGGGACCGCCCGGCCGCGGCGGCTGATCTCGGGCACCTTGTCGAGCGGCTCCCCCGCCGCGTCGTGGATGAGGTAGTCGCCGTGCATGCCCATGGCGGCACGCAGGGCCGGCCGGTCACGCACGATCGCCAGGCCGCAGTCGTAGGGCACGTTGAGGGTCTTGTGCGCGTCGGTGGCCCAGGAGTCGGCCTGCTCGACGCCCGCGACGAGGTGCCGCCTGCGCGGCGAGGCGGCGGCGAAGAGACCGAACGCGCCGTCGACGTGCACCCACGCCCCGGCGTCGTGCGCCGCCGCGATGGTCTCGTCGAAGGGGTCGAAGGCGCCGGAGTGGACGTTGCCCGCCTGCAGGCACACGATCGTCGGACGGCCGTCACCCGCCTCGAGGGCGGCGGCGAGCGCGGCGGGCTCGATGCGGCCCTGGTCGTCGGCCGCCACGGGCTCGGGCGCGCCCAGGCCGAGGTAGCGCAGCGCGAGGTCGATGGTGTCGTGGCGTTCGGCGCCCACCAGCACGCGGACGCCGGGCGAGCCGACGAGGCCGCGCTCGGCGACGTCCCAGCCGGCCCGGCGCAGCACCTCGTCGCGGCCGGCGGCCAGGCAGGTGAAGTTGGCCATCGTCCCGCCCGTCACGAAGCCGACCGCGCTGCCGGCGGGGAGGCCGAGCAGGTCGACGACCCACGACTCCGTCAGCTCCTCGATCGCGGAGTGCGCCGGGGTGATCGTGCGCAGGCCGGCGTTCTGGTCCCACGCGCTCACCAGCCAGTCGGCCGCCAGCGCGGCGGGGTGCGAGCCGCCGATGACGAACCCGAAGAAGCGACCTCCCGGCATCGCCGTCAGTCCGGGCTCGCACGTCGCGGCCAGCTCGTCGACGACCTCGGCCACGTCGAGCGGTCCCTCGTTGAGCACCGGGTCGAGGCGTGCGGCCATCTCCTCCACACCGAGCCGCGGCGGGACCGGCCGGTCGGCCAGCGACTCCAGCCACGTGAGTGCGTGCGCGTGGGCCCGCTCCAGTCCGGCGCTGCGCTCGATGTCCATCCGGTCAGTGTCCGCCCGTGGGGCCCGACGCACTAGCCTCATATCAGTGAAGGTGCTGTCCCCCGCCGAGTGGCGTCCGCTCGCCGACGCGCATGCCGCGCGCGTCGACGAGTTCCTCGAGCCGCACCTCGCCCGCCGCGCCGACCAGGTCAGGCACCCGGTGCACGACTTCCTCTTCACCTACTACTCGCAGCGCCCCGCGCAGCTGAGGCGCTGGCACCCGGGCCACGGTGTCGCGCTCGAGGACGCCGGGGCGTACGCCGGGCTCAAGGGCTACGCCGCCGAGGAGCCGGTGACCGTCAGCGACGCGTACGTCGTCTCGCAGCGGCCGCTGGTCGAGCAGCTGCACCGCCTGCTGACCGCCACGGCCGCCCGCCCCGCCCAGCTCGGCTGCTTCGGCCTGCACGAGTGGGCGATGGTCCACCGCGCGGGCGACGTCGACGGTGGCACGCGGCACGACTGGCCGCTGCGGCTCGGCCAGGACGGCACGGACGCGGTGGTCGAGTCGCACCGGATCGCCTGCTCGCACTTCGACGCGTTCCGCTTCTTCACCCCGACCGCCCGCCCGCTCAACACGCTCCAGCCGGGCCGCGACGACCGGCCCGCCTTCGAGCAGCCCGGCTGCCTGCACGCCGGGATGGACCTCTACAAGCACGCCTTCCGGCTGACGCCGATGGTCCCGAGCGACCTGGTGGCCGACTGCTTCGAGCTCGCTCGCGACATCCGCGTCCTCGACATGCGGGCGGCGCCGTACGACCTCACCGACCTCGGCTTCGAGCCGGTGCGGATCGAGACGACGTCGGGCAAGGCGGCGTACGTCGAGGCGCAGCGCGGGTTCGCCGAGCGCGGGGCCCCGCTGCGGGCGAGGCTCGTCGACGCGTGCGAGCGGCTGCTGGCCGTCGCGGGCGAGCGGGCCGTCGCTCAGAACTCGTAGCCGAAGGCCTCGATCGTGTCGGCGAAGACCGTCGCGACGCGCTCCTTCGAGGCGGGGGTGTAGAGCTCGCGGTAGTGGCCGGCCGGCCGGGCGTTGCCCTTGGCACGCGGCAGGTCAGGCTCCCCCGGCAGGCCGAGGTGCGCCCACACCTCGCGCAGCTCGGCGTCGAGGTTCTCGTAGCGCAGCACCCGGTCGAGGACCATCGAGCCGCGGATGCGGTAGAGCCGGCGGTTGTTGGCCAGCTGCTCGATCCAGATCTCCTGGACGTAGGTCTCGAAGTCGGGCAGCTCGTCGCGGTCCTTGTACTTCCAGAAGTAGAGCGAGACCACCGCGTCCCACGGGTTCCGCTCGATCGCGAAGGTGTAGTAGTCGTCGAACACCTGCGCGCCCACCAGGTCGCGGGTGGCCTTCGCGCCCATGTGGTTGTAGGCCTTGCGCGGCAGGGGCGGGGAGTCGAAGTTCTGCGGCGGCCGGCCGCCGGCCGCCTCGCGGAGCGCCTCGTCCTCGGGGCTGATCTCGGTGATGATGTCGTCGGGCCCGCACACCTTGGACAACGCGATCTCCACGCTCGTCCCCGCCGTCTTGCGGGTCTTGAGGAAGATGAAGCGGTGCTGGTGGGACGCGATCACGGCCCCGACCCTATCCGTCGGCCGTCCCGTGGCCCACGGATACGGTGACTGCCGTGACCGAGCACCAGGGAGCCTCCGGCCAGCACTTCCGGAGCGAGGACTGGTACGGCGACGACCTCGGCGCGGCCCGCTTCGTGGAGTGCACCTTCACCGACGTCGACCTCTCCGAGGCGAGCACGTCGGGGGCGGTCTTCGAGCGGTGCACCTTCCACGGCGGTCGCCTCAACGCCTCGACGCACACGGCGACGGCGTTCGTGGGCTGCGACTTCCGGCGCACGTCGTTCTTCGACGCGACCCTCGACGGCTGCAAGCTCGTCGGCAGCACCTTCAGCGAGTGCGTGCTGCGACCGCTGACGGTGACCGGCGGCTCCTGGCTCGGGGTGACGATCCGCGGCACCAACCTGTCGCGGCTCGACCTCTCCGGCGTCGACCTCCGCGAGGCGGACCTCTCCCTGTGCGACCTGACCCTCGCCACGCTCGCCCGGGCGCGCCTCGACCGCGCCGTGCTCCGCGAGGCCGTCCTCGACCGCACCGACCTGCGCGGCGCGAGCCTGGACGGCGTCGACCTGTCGGAGGCCGTGCTCACCCGGACGCAGCTCGACCTCGCCGGGGCCGTCCTGCTCGCCGAGCTGCACGGCGCCGTGGTCGACGCCTCGGCCTGAGGGCGCGGTCAGGACCCGGCGAGCCGCGCGCGCAGCCCGTCGACGACCAGGTCGAGCCCGAGGTCGAAGTCCGGCAGCGACTCCAGCGACCGGTCGACCGCGCCGAGGCCGACGGCCTGGCGCGCGGTCTGCTCCTCGAACGCGTGCCCGAAGACGTAGTGCACCAGCGCCCGCGAGGCGACCGGCACGAGCTCGGCCGGCACGTCGGCGTCCGCCAGCACCTTCTCCAGCTCGACGACCGGTGCCGCCGCGCCGAGCCCGAAGGCCCACACCGTGGCGACCACGTCGGCGCCGTCGGTGCAGCCGAGCATCGCGTGGCGCAGCTCGGAGCAGACCTCGCGGAGCCGGTCGGGCCAGGCCGCCGCCGTCCGCGGGCGGGCACCGCGCGCCAGGATCTCGTCGGCGACGGCGGCCAGCAGGGCCTGCTTGCTCGGGAAGTGGTGGTAGATCGCGCTCGGCTGCACGCCCAGCTCGGCACCGAGCCGGCGCATGGTCAGCGCGGCGAGGCCGTGGGCGTCGAGCAGCGCGACGGCGTGCGCGAGGACGTCGCTGCGATGGTGGGCCACACGTCCTCCCGGCCTGCCGTGCGTCCGGCTGTGTGTCTGGTCCAGCGTCCGGTCCCACGTTTGGTCCCGCGTCCGGTCCCGCGTTGACGGGGTGTCGGCGCCAGCCTAACCTGAACACCGTTCAGGTCGCCTCCGCGGAACCACCAAGGACCCCCATGACTGCCACCACCCGGCCCGAGACCGTCACCGGCCCCGGCCACGACGGCGTACGTCCCGGGTCCTCGCCGACCCGCGACGTGGCGCTCGTCGCCGCCTTCGCCGCGCTCGTGTGCGCCAGCGCCTACGTCGGGGCCATCCCGGTGGGCAGCGCGGGCGTGCCGATCACCCTGCAGACGCTGACCGTCATGCTCGCCGGGTGCATCCTCGGGCCGGTCCGCGGGTTCGCCGCGGTGGCGCTCTACCTCGCCCTGGGCGCCGTCGGCCTGCCGGTCTTCGCCGAGCACTCCTCGGGCATCGGCGTCGTCGCCGGGCCCAGCGGGGGCTACCTCCTCGCCTTCCCGCTCGCGGCGGCGCTGGGCGGCTTCCTCGTCCAGCACGTCGCCCGCGAGCGGCGCACCCGGGCGATCGTCGTCTTCGCCTGCTCGATCACCGCCAGCGTGCTGGTCATCCACCCGCTCGGCATCCTCGGGATGATGCTGCACTTCGACGTGTCGTTCGCCCAGGCGGCGGTGTGGGACATGCCCTTCTGGCTCGGCGACGTGGTGAAGACCTCGGTCGTGGCGATGATCGCCGCCGAGGTGCACCGCGCCTTCCCCCAGCTGCTCCACCGCGGCTGACGCGCTCCTTGCCCACGATCCGGCTCGACGCCGCCTCGGTCCGCGTCCCGCTGCCGGGACGCGGCGAGCGGGAGGTGCTGGCGCCCACGACGCTGACCCTCACCGAGCGTCGCATCGCCGTGGTCGGGGCCAACGGCTCGGGGAAGTCGACGCTGGCGCGGCTGCTCAACGGGCTGGTCCGTCCCACCTCCGGCCGGGTGACGGTGGACGGCCGTGACGTCGTGCGCGACGGCGCGGCCGTGCGGCGCATGGTCGGGTTCTGCTTCACCGACCCGGCGGCGCAGCTGGTCATGCCCACCTGCGTGGAGGACGTCGAGCTCTCGCTCCGCCGCCGGGTGCGGTCGGCCGGCGCGCGCCGCGAGCAGGCGCTCGCGGTGCTCGCCGACAACGGCCTCCTCGGCCACGCGCACGACTCGGTGCACTCGCTCTCGGGCGGTCAGCGGCAGCTGCTGGCCCTCGCCGGTGTGCTCGCCCTCGAGCCGATCGTCGTGGTGGCCGACGAGCCGACGACGCTGCTCGACCGCGCCAACACCCGACGTGTCGGCGACATCCTCCTGGGCCTCGAGCAGCAGCTCGTGCTCGTCACCCACGACCTCGGCCTGGCCGCACGCTGCGACCGGGTCGTCGTCGTCGACGCGGCGCACGTGGTCGCCGACGGCCCGCCGGGCGAGGCCATCGCCCGCTACACGGCCATGGCCGACGCGTGACCGCCCGGTGAGCGACCTGATGGCCGGGCTGCACCAGCCCGGCGACACCGTCCTGCACCGGCTGCCCGTCGGGGCCAAGGTGCTCGGCCTGGCCGTCCTCAGCCTGGCCATCGTGGTGGTCCGCGACGTGCGCCTGGCCGCCGTCTTCCTGCTGGTGACGCTGCTGCTGGCCGCCGTCGCGCGGGTGCCCCTGCGCTCGGTGTGGCGCGCGGCGCGCGGCGTGCTCCTCATCGCGGTCGTCGCGAGCCTGTTCCAGTGGTGGTGGTACGGCGCGGAGAAGGCCGCGGAGACCTTCCTCGACCTGCTCAGCCTGGGCCTCGCGGCGCTGTCGCTGACCGCCACGACGCAGGTCAACGAGATGGTCGACGCCCTGTCCCGGTGGGCCCGGCCGCTGAAGGTGGTGGGGCTCGATCCCGAGCGGGTCGCGCTCACGGTGGCCCTGACGGTCGGGGCGCTGCCCGGCACCATCGCGGTCGCCCGCGAGACCCGCGACGCCGCGCGGGCCCGGGGGCTGGACCGCAGCCCGCGGGCCCACCTGTCCCCGTTCGTCATCCGCGTCGTCGCCCGCGCCCACGAGTCCGGCGACGCGCTCCACGCGCGTGGGATCGGGGACGACGATGGCGCGGGTCCGTCCGACTGACGTCCCGCTCAGCCGACGGACTGGGTGACGAACCAGCGGTGCCCGAACGGGTCGCGGAACACCGCCAGGCGACCGGCCGTCGGATCGTCCTCCGGGCCCCGGTCGAGCGTGACGCCTCCCCCCGTGACGCGGGCGCAGACGGCGTCGACGTCGGCCACCTCGAGGTGCAGCGACACGGCGGCCCCCCGCGTCGGGTCGGGCGCGGCGACGCCGGCCGAGCCGAACTCGTCGGACATCATCCAGCGCCCGCCGCCCACGGCGAGCTCGACGTGGCCCACGCGGCCGTCGTCCATCACGATGGGCTCGAGGACGACCGCGGCACCGAGCACGTCGACGTACCAGTCGATGGCGCGGCGGGCGTCCGTGACGCAGAGGTACGGCGTCAGCTCACCCATGCCGCCCACCTCACCAGCCGGGGGGACGCCTGTCCACCCACGCCGCCCCGCTGTCGGCCTGTGCCGCCTCGACCTGGGCGGCCACGGACAGCAGCAGCTCCTCCTCGGCCGGGCGCGCGGCGAGCATCACGCCGACCGGCAGGCCCTCGTCGGTCCAGTGCAGCGGCAGCGACACCGCCGGCATCCCGGTCACGTTCCAGGCGCTGGTCCAGGGCGTGAACGCCTTCTGCCGGTCGAAGTCGCGGGCCGGGTCGGCGTCGTCGCGCAGCTCCCCGACGACCACCGGCGGACGGGCGAGCGTGGGCGTGAGCACGACGTCGTACGGCGCCAGCGCGGCGAGCGCGACCGCCGCGTGCTGGCGCAGGCGCCCGATCGCCAGTCCGAACTCGGGGCCGCTGACCGCGTGACCGCGCCCGGCGAGCCACCGGGTCAGGGGCCGCAGGCGGTCCTCCCGGCCCGGCGGCGCGGCGGACAGCGCGGTGAGCACCGCCCAGCAGGTCTCGAAGTCGGCGACCGCCTCGGGCGGGATGGGGCCGGCGACGTCCTTGACGTCGTGCCCGAGCGACTCCAGCAGCCGCGAGGCGTCGTCCCAGGCGGCGAGGCTGGATGGGTGCACGTCGACGTCCGCGATCACCGGGGTCGCGAAGCGGGCGACGCGGAGCCGGCCGGGCTCCCGGTCGCACGCGGCGAGGAACGGGGCCGACGGCGGCGGCGCCCAGGAGGGGTCGCCGACCCGACGGCCGGCGAGCACGTCGAGCAGGGCCGCCGCGTCGCGGACGGTGCGGGCCAGCGTGCCGGGCGTGGCGAGCCCCACCGGGTCGCCGTAGCGCGGGGCACCGCTGACCCGGCCGCGCGACGGCTTGAGTCCCACGAGGCCGCAGCAGGAGGCGGGGATCCGGATCGAGCCGCCGCCGTCGGAGCCGGGCGCCACGGGCAGCAGGCCGGCGGCGACGGCTGCCGCAGCCCCGCCGGAGGAGCCGCCGGCCGTGCGGGTGGTGTCCCAGGGCGTCACCGCCGGCGGCGCGACGTCCGGCTCGGTGTAGCAGGGCGATCCGAACTCGGGCGTGCTCGTCTTGCCGAGGCTCGGCATGCCGGCCCGCTCCACCGAGAGCACGAGCTCGTCGGACTCGTCGGGGACGAAGTCGTCGTACGCCGCCGAGCCGAACGTCGTCCGTACGCCAGCGGCGGGGTGGAGGTCCTTGATGCCTGTCGGGACACCCCACAGCGGGCCGGCCCCGTCGGGCCGACCCGCGTCGGTCAGCCGGCGCGCGTGGTCGCGCGCCTGCTGGTGGGTGGTCGTGACGAACGTGCCCACGCGATCGGCACGGTCGGCGTAGTGCTCGACCAGCTCGAGCGGCGACACGTCACCGCGGCGTACGGCGTCGCCCTGCTCGAGCGCGGTCAGGTCGTGGAGCACACCGCCGACCGTACCGACGTCCGCGGTGCCGGCGGGGTCGCCGGGGTCGCCGGGTCAGGCGACGGCGGCCTCGGCCTCGTGCGCGACGAGGGCGTCGAGGGCGTCGAGGAAGCGGCGCACGGCGGCCTCGTCGGCCAGCGGGTCACCGTCGACCGCGGGCTCGTCGACGACGATGTGGTCGACGACCAGGGCGCCGGCGATGCGGGCGGAGTGGCGGGCGTGCTCGTGCGACCACTTGCCGCCGTAGGGCGTGGGGGTGGCGCCGATGGCGGCGAACGGCTTGCCGACGATGGCGCCCTGGCCGTAGGGGCGCGAGAGCCAGTCGATGGCGTTGTTGAGGACGGCCGGCATCGTGCCGTTGTACTCGGGCGTCACGGCGAGGACGCGGTCGGCGGCCGCGACGGACTCGCGCAGCGCGGTCGCGCTCTCGGGAGCGGTCTCGCCGTCGATCTCCTCGTTGTAGAACGGGACGGCGTCGAGGCCCTGGACGACGTCCACGACGACACCGGCGGGGGCGTGGTCGCGGAGGTGCTCGGCGATGCGGCGGTTGAGCGAGCCGGTGCGGCTCGAGCCGAGGAGGACGGCGACGCGGGTCTGCTTGTCAGTGGTCATGCCGGGTTAAACGGACCGCGGTCCGCTTCTATTCCCGTGCGTCCCGACTTTTTCCACCCCTAGGCTGGAGGGGTGCCCCACCTCCTGCCGCTGGCCGACGAGCCCGCGCCGGAACGGGCCGACGCGGCGCGCAACCGCGAGGCGATCCTCGCAGCGGCGCTGCACCTCGTGGAGACGCGGGGGGTCGACTGCGTGACCATGGACACGGTCGCCTCGGAGGCCGGCGTCGGCAAGGGCACGCTCTTCCGTCGCTTCGAGAGCCGCGAGGGCCTGATGGCCGCGGTGCTCAACGAGTCCGAGACCGCCTGGCAGGCGAGCGCCATCTCCGGCCCCCCGCCGCTGGGCCCCGGCGCGCCGCCGTACGAGCGGCTGCTGGCCTTCGGCCACTCCCGGCTGCGCACCAACCTGACGCACTCCGACCTCATCGCGGCCGCCGGCCGGCCCGGGACCCGCTCCGCCGCGGCGCTGTCGTTCGCCAACATGCACGTGCGCTACCTGCTCGGCGAGCTCGGCGTCACGGGCGACCTGCTGATGCTGGCCACGGCGCTCCTCGCCCCGCTCGAGATGGTGGTGCTGGAGCAGCAGGTCACCCGCGAGCGACTGCCGCTCGAGCGGGTCGAGGCGGGCTGGGACGACCTGGTGCGGCGGGTGGTGGGGCGCTGAGGTGGGGGGTTGCTGCTGTGCGGCTCCGGTGACCTCTGGAGTCCCCGGATATCCGGGGACCACCGGCCTTACAGGTAGAGATCTCGACCTCGAAGCACGCAACTCGGGTGCACAGCTCGCTCCGGCGGGGCGTACGACGCCCGCGGTCCGACCGCGGTCGGCTACTCCCCCTGCGTGAGCTCCCGCTTCATGGCCGCGATCTCGACGGCCTGGTCGGACGCGATGTGGCTCGCCAGCTGGAACACCGCGGACTCCTGACCGCCCTCGCCGCCGGCCAGCAGCGTCTCGACCATGATGATCGCGCCCTCGTGGTGGCGGATCATCAGCTGGAGGAAGAGCCGGTCGAAGGCGCGCCCCTGCGCCTCGGCGAGCTGCTCCAGCTCCTCGGGCGTGGCCATCCCGGGCATGCCCGCGTGGCCGGTGGTTCCCGATGTGTCGGACCCGTGCTCGCCGTGGTCCTCCGACCCGTGCTCGCCGTGGGTGCCGCTCAAGGTCTCATCGCGCTCGGCCAGCCAGCCCCGGAGCTGGTCCAGCTCGTCCACCTGGGACACCTCGATGCGCTCCGCGATCGTCGCGAGATCGGGGTCGGCGGCGCGTTGCTCGGCCAGCGCGGTCATCTCGAGGGCCTGCGCGTGGTGCGGGATCATGTCCTGCACGAAGGTCACGTCCGCCTCGGTGTGGGCGGGGTTCTCGAGGTCCTCGACCTCGTCCGGCGAGAGCGTCGTGCCGGGCTCCCCCGGGGCACCGAGCTGCACCACGGGCGGGGCGTCCTCCTCCCGCGTGCCTCCCTGCTCGTCGCCGGTGCACCCGGTGGCCGCCAGGCACAGCAGGAGTACGACGCTGCGCGAGGCGACGCCGGTCCAGGTGCGGCGGCTGGGTGTCATGTGGGCTCCCGAGAGGGTCGTGTGGCGCGAAGACGGACGACGCGTCCACCAGGGTATGGCGGTCGTCCCCGGGGGTCGCTAGGTTGCTCGCAATACTAGGTCGCTCGGGCGACCGGGACTTCCGACCCGACCGCCGGCGCGACCACTGGAGAAGAAGGTCGCCGCCATGCCCCAACCTCGCACCCGACACCCGCTGCGCGCCCTTCCGGTGCTGGCCCTCGTCGCCGCCCTCGTGCCTGCGACGGCCTACGCCGCCGACGACGACCCGCGCATCGGCCTGGCCCCGGGCTACTTCCCCTACTCGGACGCGAGCAGCAACATCGAGCTGCTCGACAACGATCCTCGCGAGGGTGCGTTCGACAGCCCGCCGGGTGGTCCGAGCATCAACTCCGACCTCGCCTTCACCGGCGACCACGCCATCGTCGGCAACTACCTGGGCTTCCAGGTCTACGACGTGTCCGATCCTGCCGACCCCACCCTGACCGGCTCGTTCGTGTGCCCCGGCGGTCAGGGCGACGTGAGCGTCTTCGGCGACCTGCTGTTCTTCTCGGTCGAGCAGACCTCGGCCCGCGTCGACTGCGGCACCCAGGGTGTGCAGGGCTCGGTCAGCCCGGAGCGGTTCCGCGGCGTCCGGATCTTCGACATCTCCGACCTCGCCGCCCCCGTCCAGGTGGGCGGCGTGCAGACCTGTCGCGGCTCGCACACGCACACGGTCGTCACCGACCCGGACGATCCCGACAACGTCTACCTCTACAACTCGGGCACCGCCGGCGTGCGGTCGGGAGACGAGCTCGCCGGCTGCGAGAACGTCAACCCCAACACCACCACCGGCCCCGTCACGACCGGCAACCCGGCCCAGTGGCGCATCGACGTGATCAAGGTCCCGCTCGCCGCGCCCCAGGACGCCGCCATCGTCAGCCAGCCGCGGATCTTCACCGACCCCGAGACCGGCGCCTACAACGGACTGCAGAACACGCTCCCCGGCACCCAGCACCCCTCGGGCACCAACTACTCGCCGCTGCCCAACACCAACACCTGCCACGACATCACCGCCTACCCCGAGCTCGGCCTCGCAGCCGGCGCGTGCCAGGGCAACGGCATCCTGCTCGACATCACCGACCCGGTGAACCCCCAGCGCATCGACGCGGTCTCGGACCCCAACTTCTCCTACTGGCACTCCGCCACGATCAGCAACGACGGCACCAAGGTCATCTTCACCGACGAGTGGGGCGGCGGCTCGGGCGCACGCTGCCGGGTGACCGACAAGCCCGAGTGGGGCGCCGACGCGATCTTCGACATCGTCGACAGCAAGATGGAGTTCCGCAGCTACTACAAGCTGCCGGCGCCGCAGACCGCCCAGGAGAACTGCGTGGCCCACAACGGCTCGCTCGTCCCCGTCCCGGGCCGCGACATCATGGTCCAGGCGTGGTACCAGGGCGGTCTGTCGGTCATCGACTTCACCGACTCGGCCAACCCGGTCGAGCTGGCCTACTACGACCGCGGGCCGATCGACACCCCCAACGCGACCGGCATCAACCTGGGCGGCCTCTGGTCGACCTACTGGTACAACGGCAACGTCTTCGGCTCCGAGATCGCGCGCGGCTTCGACGCCTTCGCCCTCCAGCCGAGCGCCCTGCTGTCGGCCGACGAGATCGCCGCCGCCGGCGAGGCGGAGGTCGACGAGTTCAACGCCCAGCACCAGACCGAGCTGAGGTGGGACCCCAGCTTCAGCGTCGCCGGCTCCTACCTCGACCAGGCGGCGCGCTCGGGTGCGCTGTCGGGCGAGCCGCTGGCCGCCGTCACCGCCAGCTTCGCCAAGGCCCGCGAGCTGTCCGCCCAGGGTGCGTCCGCGGCGCCACTGGTGAGGTACCACCTCAACGCGGCACTGAGGCTGCTCGGTGACAACGGCGACCAGGGCGAGGCCCGTCGGGCCATCGTCGAGCTGCGCGACAGCCTGCCGTGCGCCGCCGGCTGCAAGCTGCCCACCAGCACGACCGCGACGCACTCGCCGGAGCCGTCCACCTTCGGACAGGCCTCCTCGGCGACGGTCACCGTCGACCGTGTCGGCACCGAGGGCGCCCTGCCCAGCGGCAACGTCGTGGTGAGCGACAACACCGGCAAGCAGCTCGGCACCGCCGCCCTCGCCCGCGGCGCCGCCACCGTCGCCCTGCCCGCCAACCTCCCGGTCGGCACGCACACCCTGACGGCCGCCTACGCCGGCGACGAGGCCAACGCTGCCTCGTCCGCGACGTTCACCGCCACCGTCAAGGCCGCGACCCAGCCCCCGGCGGAGCCCGTCGGCTCGAGGACGAAGGTCGTCGTCAAGCCGGAGAAGCCCCGCTACGGACAGGACGTCACCGTCGTGGTGAGCGTCAAGGCCCGGGGCGCCGAGGCGACCGGCAAGGTCGTGGTCAGGATCGACGGCAAGAAGGTCGCGAACAAGCGGCTGTCCGACGGCCGCCTCGCCGTCAAGGTGACGAAGAACCTGCGCGTCGGCAAGCACACCGTCGTCGCCCGCTACGGCGGCTCCGACACCGTCGAGGCCAGCAGGGACAAGGCGACGTTCCGGGTCGTGCGCTGACCCGGCACCGCCGCTGACGCATCCACGAGGGCCCCGACGGAGAGATCCGTCGGGGCCCTCGTCGGGTCGACCCGGCGTCAGCGGTGGTGACGACGCAGGCCGAACGTCAGCCCGTCGACCAGGGCGCCCCACGACGCCTCGATCACGTTGGCGCCGACGCCGACCGTGACCCACGACGACTCGCCGTCGGTGGTCTCGATGAGGACGCGGGTGATCGCGTCGGTGCCGTGGCCCTGGTCGAGGATGCGCACCTTGTAGTCGATGAGCTCGAACTTCGCGACCTCCGGGAAGGCCTGCCCGATCGCCTCGCGCAGGGCGGCGTCGAGGGCGTTGACCGGGCCGTTGCCCTCGCCGGTGACGACGTAGCGCACCCCCTCCGCCCGCAGCTTCACCGTCGCCTCGGAGATCGCCTCACCCGCGGTGCGGGTCTCGGTGATGACGCGCCACGACTCGACCTCGACGTACGACGGCCGCGTGCCCTCGACCTCCTCGGCCAGCAGCAGCTCGAAGGACGCGTCGGCGGCCTCGAAGGTGTAGCCGCCCTGCTCCATCTCCTTGACCCGGGCGGTCACGCGCGTGACGAGCTCGCGGTCCTCCGACAGGTCGTAGCCGAGCTCGCGGCCCTTGAGCTCGATCGAGGCACGCCCGGCCATGTCCGAGACGAGCAGCCGCATGTCGTTGCCAACGCCGACCGGGTCCATGTGCTGGTAGAGGTCCGGGTCGACCTTGATCGCACTGGCGTGCAGCCCGGCCTTGTGCGCGAACGCCGACGTGCCGACGTACGGCTGCCGCGAGGCGGGCGGCACGTTGGTCACGTCGGCGACGGCGTGGGCGATGCGGGTGGCCTCGCGGAGCAGGCCGGCCGGCAGGACCGAGCGGTCCAGCTTGAGCTCGAGGTTGGCGACGACGGTGACGAGGTCGGCGTTGCCGGTGCGCTCGCCGTAGCCGTTGATGCAGCCCTGCACGTGCGTCGCGCCGGCGTTGACGGCCGCCAGGGAGTTGGCGACGGCGCAGCCGCTGTCGTTGTGGGCGTGGATGCCGACCCGAGCGCCGGTCGAGCCGATGACGTCGTGGACGACGTCGCTGACCCAGTCCGGCAGCATGCCGCCGTTGGTGTCGCAGAGCGCGACGACCTCGGCGCCTGCCTCGGCGGCGGTGCGCAGCACCTCGAGGGCGTACGCCCGGTTGGCGCGGTAGCCGTCGAAGAAGTGCTCGGCGTCGAGGAACACCGTCTGCCCCTCCTCGCGCAGGTGGGTGACGGTGTCGCGGACCATCGCGAGGTTCTCCTCGAGCGTGGTGCGCAGCGCGAGCTCGACGTGGCGGTCGTGCGACTTCGCCACCAGTGTGACGACCCCGGCTCCCGAGTCGCGGAGGGCGCCGACCAGCGGGTCGTCCGCGGCGCGTACGCCCGCGCGGCGGGTGGCGCCGAACGCGGCGAGCCGGGCGTGCCGCAGGTCGAGCTCCTCGCGGGCGCGGCGGAAGAACTCGGTGTCCTTGGGGTTCGAGCCCGGCCAGCCGCCCTCGATGAACCCCACGCCGAGCCCGTCGAGGTGGCGGGCGATCGCCAGCTTGTCGGCGACCGAGAGGTTGAGGCCCTCCTGCTGGGCGCCGTCGCGCAGGGTGGTGTCGTAGACGTGGAACGAGCCGTGCAGGTCCATCGGAGCTCTCTCGGTCGGTGGTCTGACATGAAAAAACCTCCTGGGGTGCAGGAGGTCGGCGCGGCGGGAAGTCCCGTCGCGCTAGGCAATGATGATGGTGGTGCTGCTCACGAGCCCATCGTGGCATCCATCCGGACGGTCGTGGCGGTGTCTCGGAATCTGGTTGCGCAGCACGCCGCCGCGAGCACCGCGACCCCCGCCGCGAGCAGGAAGACGGGAGGCAGGCCGATCCGGCCGGCGAGCGCACCCGCGGCCGCGGCACCCGCCGCCTGACCCAGCACCAGGGCGACGAAGAGCACCGACGTGCCCGCCGCGGCCCGGTCCGCGACGAGGTCGCCCGCCCACGCGATGAGGGCCGAGCTGGCCGCGACGAAGCCCCACCCGAAGGCGCCGCACGCGAGCACCAGGAGCAGCAGCGGCGCCGTCGTCGACGCGAGCCCGGCGGTGGCAACGGCGACCACGAGCGCCGTCAGCAGCCAGGCGCGCGCCGGGGGCAGCGCCCCGAGGCGGCGTGCCGTCAGGACCGTGGCCGTGCCCCCGACTCCCAGGGCGATCCAGGCCAGGACCGTCTCCGTGCTGCCGGCCCCGGTCGCGGCGACCTGCGTACGCCCGTAGGTCCACGTCGCCGCGGTCGCCGCGCCCAGGAGAAGCGCTCCGGCCGCCGGCACCCGGAGCGCCAGCATCCAGCGCAGCCCGCCGGTCGCCTGCTCGTCGGCGACCTCCTCGGCGGGCCGTGCCTGGCCCCGCCGGTCGAGCAGCAGCACGCCGGCCCCGGCCGCGGCGGTGACGACGGCACTGGCGACGAAGGCCGCCCGCCAGTCCGGCAGCGCGAGCGCGAGGAGGCCGGCGGCCACGAGGCCGGGACCCGTGCCGGCGTTGACCGTCGCCTGGGCGGCGGCCGTCCGGGGCGCCGCGACACCGCGGGCGACGACCGCCACGAGGCCCGGGGAGGCGAGGCCCGCGCCCGCCGAGGCCACCACGACGGCCGGCGCGAGCAGCGCCAGCCCGTCAGACATCGCCATCGCGAGGGCGCCGCCGGAGGCGGTGGTGACCGCCGCGACGACCAGGGTGCGCGGGCGGTGGTCGACGACGACCGCCGCGAGGGCGCCCAGGCAGTACGCCGCCGACGCGGCCGAGGCGACGTACCCGGCCACCGCCGTGCTCATCGCCACGGACGCCGAGATGTCGGGCAGGAACAGGCCGTAGGCGAGGCGCACCAGCCCGTAGGTGCCGGCGATGAGGCACGTGCCCGCGACGACCAGCAGCAGCTCGCGCCGATCCCCGAACGATAACGATCGTTTCATTTTGTCAGCCTACAATGCGGACGTGGTCACCCGCGGCTCCACCCTCACCCGGCTCCTGGACGCCGTGAACGAGGTCGTGTTCGTCGAGGGAGCCACCCACGCACCGGTCGACGCGATCCTGGAGCGCGCCGGGGTCTCCCCCGCGACGCTCTACCGGGCCTACGCCAGCAAGGACGCCCTCGTCGCCGCGGCGCTCGAGCGTCGCCACGAGGAGTGGCTCGCGGTGTGGGACGCCGCGATCGCCCGGGCCTCGACCGACCGCGACCGGCTGCTGGCGGTCTTCGACGCCCTCGAGGAGTACGCCGGCCGGACGACCGGGGCCCGCTGGTGCGCCTTCCTCGGCACCGCGGCCGGGCACGTCGACCCCGACCCGGTCCTCGCGGCGGCCGTGCGGCTGGAGACCGACGAGCTGCGGGCCCGCCTGCGACGGCTCGCCGAGCCCGTCGTCGGGACGGACGCGCCCCGGCTCGTCGAGGCGCTGCTGCTCGTCTACTCCGGTCGCCTCGCGATGCGGCTCCGCGCACCGCAGCGCGGGGTCGGAGCGCCGAGCTCGCGAGCGGTTGCGGGGCTGCTGATCGACCAGCCGGACCGGCTCGGCTCCTAGCCGGGCCGAGCGTGGAATCCCAGGTCGGTGTCGGACCCACCGGACATCATGGTGGGATGGATGCCGCACGTCGTCGCCTCGCGGAGGAGCGCCGGCTCGCGCTCGACCGCCTGGCCAGCCTGACCGGCGACCACGAGGCCGTCGTCGCGGCCTCGCGCGACACCAACGCCGACGACGAGCACGACCCGGAGGGCCACACGATCGCCTTCGAGCGCTCGCAGATCGGGGCGCTGATCGCGCACGTGCGACGCCACCTCGACGAGCTCGACGCCGCGACGGGCCGCGTCGACGCCGGCACCTACGGCCGGTGCGAGGGCTGCGGGCGACCCATCGGCGACGCGCGGCTCGAGGCGCTGCCCGCGACCCGGACCTGCATCACCTGCGCGTCACGGCGCCGCTGACCGGCCCACGACGACACGTCGTGGGCCGGCCGCGGCGTCGGACTAGCGGACGACCCGCGCGCCGATGGCGGGGTTGTCGGTGAAGAAGCCGTCGATCCCGGCCCGCAGGAAGGCGTTGAGCTCACCCTCCAGGTCACCGGGCGCTGCGGGGTCGGTGCCGCGACGGAACTGCAGCGGCAGGAACTGGTTCTCGACGCGGAACGTGTAGGGGTGGACCTGCAGGCCCTCCCGGTGCGCGTCGTCGATGACCGCCGTCGGCCGCAGCAGCCGGCCCGACGCGTCGCGCGGGATGAGCTGGTCCTTGCACGCGCCCAGCCCGTCGGCGTACTGCGCCACGTCGCGCAGGCCCTGCCGGCTGACGATGTCGGCGTACGTGCGCGGGTCGCCGGCGACGGCCAGGTCGTACGGCGCGCCGGTGCAGCCGGTCAGCTGGGTGATCCGGAAGTCGGTGACGCCGTCGAGCTCGCGGAGGTTGGTGGTCTCGAAGCTCTGCAGGTAGACCGGGTCGTCCCCGTCGTAGCCGTTGGCCGCGAGCGTGGCGAGCAGCGGCTCCTCGAGGGAGAGCCCGATGCCGTCGAAGTAGGTCGGGTGCTTGGTCTCGGGGTAGACGCCGACCGCCTCGCCGTCACAGGTCCGCGAGCGGCGGGCGAGGTCGAGCACCTCGTCGAGGGTCGGCACGGCGTAGAGGCCGTTGAACGGCGTGTTCTGCGGGCGCACCCCGGGGATCCGCTCGACGGCGCGCAGGGTCTTGAGCTCGGCGAGGGTGAAGTCCTCGGTGAACCACCCGGTCAGCGCGACGCCGTCGATCGTCCGCGTGGTCCTCCGGCCGGCGAACTCGGGCCGCGACGCGACGTCCGTGGTGCCGCCGATCTCGTTCTCGTGACGGGCCACGAGCACCCCGTCCCTGGTGGAGACCAGGTCCGGCTCGATGTAGTCGGCGCAGGCCAGGATGGCCTGCTCGTAGGCCGCGAGGGTGTGCTCGGGCCGGGTGCCGCTGGAGCCGCGGTGGCCGATCACCAGCGTGTCGCCGGGCGCGCTCGGCCGCAGCCGCGGCAGGTCGACGACGACGAGCTCGGTGTCGTCCGGGGTGCCGGGCACCCGCGCGTCGTCGCCGGGGTAGTTGTTGTCGTTGCCGACGAGCAGCCGGCCGTCGCGGAGCTCGACGACGACCTCGACCGACACGAACGGGAACGAGAACGGGTCGGAGACGCCGTACGCGCCGGGCGAGGACGCGACGCCGATGCGGGCGGGGTTCGCGATCTTGAGCAGGTCGACGACGAGCCGCTTCTCGACGAACCCGTCGGAGTCCGACGAGCCGAGGTCGATCTCGTACAGCCGCTTGGTGACGGCCGCGGGGCCGTCGAGGTTGTCGCGCTCGATGAGGACGAGCTTGTCGCGCCGCACGGTGAAGGCGTCGCCGATGACGTTGGGCGCCTCGTCGACCTGGTAGCGCCACGTGCGGCCGGTGTAGGCGGACCGGCGGGTGTCGAACTCGTAGACGACGCGGCGGCGCTGGTCGGCGTCGTCGACGAACGCACCCTCGAGGATCGGGTAGAGATAGCGGCCGTTGGCGGAGCCGCCCATGGCCTCGAAGCCGCGGCTGGCGGGGACGCGGGGCTGCTCGCCGGCGGCGAGGAAGGGGTTCTGGGGGGACTTGCCGTCGGGCAGCGGGACGGGCGCCTCGAGCACCCGTCCGTCGGCGCTGACGTGGAGCAGGAACGGGCCGAACTCCTCCCCGATCCAGAACGAGCCGTCGCGGCCGCGCACCACGGACTCGATGTCGAAGTCGGCACCGGTGAGCAGCCGGTCGGTGGTCGCCTGGTTGGTGATCGGGAAGGTCACCTTGCGTGCGGGGTCGCGCAGGGAGATGAAGCGCTCGACGCGGATCTCGCCGGGTCCGCCGTCGGCGGTCTCCCAGTCGGGACGGATCTTGTAGAGGCGCAGGAGGAAGTCGGCGGAGTTGGCCTTGGTCCCGAAGCCGTTGTCCGGCTGGGCCCAGAAGGTGCCGTCACCGTTCTCGATCATCGCCGAGAACCCGGGGATCACCTGACCGGGGAAGGGACCGGTGCGGCCGTTGGCCGGGCTGGCGAGTGCACCGGAGGGCGGGCCGCTGGCGAGGAAGTCCGCGGACAGGGTGGCGCGCGCCTCGAGGGTGGGCTGGACGGCCCGGTCGGGGCGGTGACCCCGGTCGGCGGCAGCGTGTGCGGGTCCGGTCGTGGGGGCGCCGGGGGTGCCGGCGGATGGGCTGGCCGCCGCAGTGGTGGAGGTGGCGGCGTGGACGGTGGACAGCACCGTGGCGGTGAGGGCGAGGCTGACCCAGCGGGCCGCCCGAGAGGTGGGGAGGGACATGGGTGTGACGCTGGCGCTCCCCGGCCAACCCGGCCGCACCGTTCGGCGATGAGCACGTGAGCGCTGGGTGAACGCCCGGCAGACGGGCAGGCGTGAGGTCGGCGCAGCCGGGATACGGGGCGGCACAGGCGCGGTCGACCCTGGGGCCGGCCGCCACAGGCCGTCGGAGGGCGACCCGACGAACCCGGCCCAGCCTCGCGGCTGAGCCGGGTCGTCACGAGAGAGGTCAGTCGGGCGGGTTGAGGTCGGCCTCGAGGTCGACCAGCGGGTCGAGCTCCGGGTCGTCGACCACGTGGATCGCGGCCTCCTCGGCGCCGGCGGCGGCCCCGTCGATGCCGACGTCCGTGGCGACCAGGTCCTTCTCCGTGTCGGTGCGGACGCCCTCGTCGATCGCGACGAGCCGACCGGCGCGCGCGCCGTCGACGTCCCCGCCGACCTCGCCCTCGTCGACCGACGGGTTCTCCTCGGTCACCAGCGCGGCGAGGTCACCGCGGGCGGCCTCCTCCTCGGCGACCTCGTACGGGTCGGGCTCGGGCAGCTCCTGCTCGAGGCGCTGGTCGAGGGACTCCCCCATGCTCTCCTCGAGCGGCGTGTTGCCGAAGCCCTGTCCGGCCGACCACTTCTCCGGCGGCGAGTAGCCCTCGTCCAGCGGCTCCGACAGCCCGCGGTCGTCGTCGACCAAGCTGTCGCCCGTGCTCTGCGGCTGCGTCTCGTCGTCGACGCTGTAGCCGTGGTAGCTCTCGTTGTCGGTGCTGTCCCCGGTGACGTCGACGGCCGGGTCGGTCCCGATCTCGCTGGCGACGTCTGGCTGTTCGGCGGTCATGGACCCTCCTGCGTTCGTTGGCTGGACGACGCCCCGTACCCGAATCTCCGGACCTGAACGGGCGGTCCGCGAGCCGTGCGCCACAGGTCACCCCCTGGACTGTTCTGCCGGTCCGGGGCGTCTGCCCATACTGCGAAGACGGCCTCGGAAGTCCACCCACCAGCGAGGCCGCACCACCGGAGGGAGAGCTCGTGCTGCGCGACGTCCGGGAGTACATCGACCGGCTCCACATCGACGGCCACACGATCGGCGAGGACCACGACGACGACCCGATCCTGCTCGACAAGCACGGCCGCGCCGTCGACACGTGGCGGGAGAACTACCCCTACGACCAGCGCATGGACCGCGAGCGCTACGAGATCGACAAGTACCGGCTCCAGGTCGAGCTGCTCAAGCTGCAGAACCACCTCGCCAGCACCGGCGGCCGGCACGTACTCGTCTTCGAGGGACGCGACGCCGCCGGCAAGGGCGGGACGATCAAGCGCTTCATGGAGCACCTCAACCCGCGCTACGCCCGCGTCGTCGCCCTCACCAAGCCGAGCGAGCGCGAGCAGACGTCGTGGTACTTCCAGCGCTACGTACGCCACCTCCCGGCCGCCGGCGAGATGGTCCTGTTCGACCGCTCCTGGTACAACCGCGCCGGCGTCGAGCGGGTCATGGGCTTCGCCGACCCCGACGAGGTGGCGCTGTTCATGGACCACGCGCCGGTCTTCGAGAAGATGCTCGTCGACAGCGGGATCACGCTGACCAAGCTCTGGTTCTCCGTGACGGCGGCCGAGCAGCGCACCCGCTTCATGGTCCGGCAGGTCGACCCGGTCCGCCGGTGGAAGCTCTCCCCCATCGACATCGAGTCGCTGGAGAAGTGGGACGACTACACCGAGGCCAAGGAGGAGATGTTCCTCCGCACGGACAGCGACTTCGCGCCGTGGACCACCATCAAGAGCAACGACAAGAAGCGCGCCCGCATCAACGCCATGCGCTACTTCCTGTCCCGCGTCGACTACGAGGACAAGGTCCACGAGGTCGTGATGGCCCCCGACCCGGCGCTGGTCACCCGCGGCATCGCCGCAGTCGGCGACTGAACCGTCCCGTACGCCGGTCCGGCCCCACGGAGGCGGGCCACCCGCTCTGCCGGCCGCAGGCCCGGTGCAGCGAGTCCGCCGTACACGGAGAGTCCGGCGTACGCCATGCCCCGCGCCCGGCCACCCCTCGCGACACCCCCCCTCCCGGCGGTCCTGGCCCTTGAGTCTCTGAGCGACTCAAGGCGTAGGCGCGCCTCGGCCGGCACCCGTTCGGTTGTTTCTTGGTCTTGAGTCTGTGAGCGACTCAAGGGCTAGGACGCGCCGGGTGGGGCGGCGCGGAGGGTCCGCTGTTGGCGGTGGGGAACCGCCAGGCGTCCACAGGTGCTGGCGAACGGGCCGGTGCGGGCGTGCTGTGGAGAGCACGGCCGCCGTGTCGGCGGCTCGGTCTGTGATGGCTGGACGACACCGGCACACAGGGCGAGGAGCAGGCGATGGGCGGTACGACGACAGCTACGACGACAGCGACGACCAGGGCGGGAGCTGGGGTGGGTGAGCCGGCTGGGTGGTGGGGTGAGGCGGAGTGGGAGTGGTACGACCTGGGGCCGTTCGAGGGCGGGATCCCGGGGATGGTGCGTCGGGTGCGGCGGATCCTGGACGTGTCGCAGCGGGGATTGGCTGGGTTGTTGGAGGTGTCGCAGTCGGTGGTGGCGCGGTGGGAGACCGGACGCACGAGTCCTCGCGCGAGCGTGCTGCACGCGATGGTGCGGATGGCGGGGCTGCGGGAGCGGTACGTCGCCGTGGACACCGGGGAGGAGGTCGAGCCGATGCGCGATGACGGTGCCCGCAGGCATGGTGGGAGCCGGTTCCCGGCGCACGTGGATCTGCGGGTCAACGGGTGGTGGGCGCCGGCAGGGTTGCGTTCGAGCATGGAGCTGTGGAACTGGGTCGACCGGTCGCGGGTCAGGCGCGACCCGATGGTCCGCTGCCGGACCAGCCGCTGGCTGCGCCGGTTGGAGCGGTTGATGTGGGGCACCCCGGACGACCATCCCTCGCTGCGCCAGCTCGCCGCCGAGGCCGAGCACCGCGACGAGCGACGCGACGAGCTCCTCGAGCAACGCCGCCGGCACCCGGCGGCGGAGGAGCACGCAGGACCGGCGTCGCCGTCGTCGACGCCCGGCGGAGAGCCGCTACGGGCGGACGGCGCCGAGGAGGAAGCGGGCGTCGCCGACTGAGCGACGGGTCGGCGACACCCGCTCCTGGTCAGCCCGTCAGCCCAGGTCGCGGTAGGACGTCCAGGCCGTCTGCATGCGGGCGGCCTGACCAGCGGTGAACTGGGTCATGCACGAGTCGTAGGTGTAGTCCATGAAGTTCGTGATGGGGTCCAGGCCGGGAGCCGCGCAGGTGTCCCGCCCGGTCGGGCACTGGAAGGCCGGCGAGGCCTCGGCTGCCGTGTCGGCCACGTAGTCACCCGGCTCGGAGCAGCCGCCCTGGAAGGTGTGGTAGAGCTCCAGCCAGTGGCCGACCTCGTGCGTCGCGGTGTCGCCCTCGCCGTACGTCGTGAACACGCTGCTGTCGCCCGTGTCGTTCGGCACGGTGGGCAGGCTGCGGTAGTCGAGCACGACGCCGTCGAGGTACTGCGGCAGCGGGTTGCCGGCCGTCGCGGCGGGGTCGAAGTCGGACGGGAAGTAGGCCCAGCCGAGCAGCGACTGGCCGAGCGAGGCGGTGTAGATGTTGAGCGTCTCGGACGTGCTGTCGCCGTAGAGCGCCTTCTTCATCTTCACCTCCTTGCCGCTGCCGCGGTAGTAGCGCGGGGTGGCGCCGTTGGCGGAGATGAGGTTGAACCACTCCGGCTCGTAGGACCGCGTGGTGTCCTCGAGGACGAAGGAGAACCCGTGCGGCGCGTAGGCGGCGTTCATGACGTCGATCTGGGCCGCGATCCGCGCGTCCGAGAGGTCACCGCCGGCCTGGCCGCGGTCCTTGGCGATGACGTGGAAGCGGACCGGGACGGTGACGGTTGCGAACGCCGCGGCGCTGCGGGCGCCGGTCGCGGTCCTGTCGGAGGCCGCGCTCCGGAGCGCCTTGGCCAGCGGGTCCTTGCGGACGTGGTGGTGGTCGTCGCGCGGGATGGTGCCGGCGGGGGCGTCGCCGATGGCCCCGTAGTCGATGCAGTCGGTGGTGTCCTTCGCTGGCGCCGCGAAGGCGGGCACGGTCATGCCGAGCCCGAGGGTGAGGGCCGTGGCTGCCACGCCCAGGCGGCGTACGGCGGAGGTTGCGTCGAAGGTCATCGGTGGGTCCCCTTCCGAAGGTGTGGACGGAACCTACGCCCGCGCCTGCCGCAGGCACAGACTCCCTACGGGTGGAGACGGTTCGGGTCACGGCGCGTTCACCTGCCGGTCGGACCCGCGCCGGCACACCGGGCGGACCTAGGCTCCGAGCATGACGGACTACCAGGTGACGCGGTGGCGGGAGCTGCCGTCCATGGTCGCGGCCCGCTCGGGCGACGAGACGGTGAAGGCCACGCTCGCGGCGCGGTTCCAGGAGGCGATCGACGAGGCGGCCATGCGCCTGGGCGACACCGGCGCCGACGACTACCTGCTGGGCTGGGAGCGCTCCCCGTGGACCGAGGCCGACGGCACGCCCAGCGAGGTGCTCGAGCGGGTGGTCGCGGAGCTGGAGTCCGAGTGGCCGGCCGACCGGCTCACCGGCTACCTCGACGGGCTCGGCCGGTGAACCGGCTGGCGGCCCTGCTCGGGCCGGACCGGCCGGTCCTGTTCGACGGCGGCATGGGCACCCTCCTGCAGGACAGCGGTCTGGAGGACGGCGCACCCGGCGAGCTCTGGAACCTGGAGAACCAGGACGCCGTGCGCGCCGCCCACGCGGCGTACGCCGATGCCGGCGCGCGCATCCTCACCACCAACACGTTCGGGGGCACCCGGCCGCGGCTCGACATGCACGGACTCGGCGACCGTCTCGCCGAGGTGAACCGCAACGCCGCGCGGATCGCGCGCTCGGTCGCCGACGAGCGGGGCCTGCTCGTCGCGGGCGACCTCGGTCCGACGGGCGAGCTGCTGGCGCCCCTCGGCGCCATGACGAGCGAGGAGGCGCAGGCGCTGTTCGCCGAGCAGCTCACGGCGCTCGTCGAGGGTGGGATCGACCTCGTGCTGGTGGAGACCCTCAGCGACCTCGGCGAGGCCGACGCGGCCGTCGCTGCCGCCAAGGAGGTGGCGCCGCACCTGCCGGTCGTGGTGACGATGAGCTTTGACACCAATGTGCGCACGATGATGGGAGTCCGGCCGGCCGACGCGGTGACGCACCTGTCCGCTGCCGGGGTCGACGCGGTCGGCGCCAACTGCGGGCGCGGCCCGGAGGAGATGGAGCTCATCGCCGCGGAGATGGTCGGCGCCCGGAGCGGCGAGGTGCTGCTCGTCGCCCAGTCCAACGCCGGACTGCCGCAGGTCGTGGGCGACCACTTCGAGTACGACGCGACGCCCGACGACCTCGCGGCGCACGCGAGCCGGCTCGCCGGCCTGGGCATCGACCTGGTCGGCGGCTGCTGCGGCTCGACGCCCGACCACATCGCCGCGATCCGGAGCACGCTCTCGCCCGCCTGAGGACCCGGAGACTGAGGCTCCGGGGCAGGGCTCAGAGCCAGCCCGGGAGGCTGATGTCGGCCAGCGGCGCGGAGTCGTCGGGCGACCACGCCGTGCCCTGGGCGGACGCGGCGGCGCCCAGCCCGGAGGCACCGGCGGCGAGCACCAGGGTGACCAAGAGCCACGGGACCCCGCGGCGCGCCAGGGGGTCGACCGCGCGGTGGAGCGGTGAGCGCAGCCGCTCCGAGCCCGGTCCCCACCACAGCCCGACCGCGAATGCCGCCCCGACGAGGGCCAGCGAGGTGAGCATCGAGAGGGAGGCGGCGAAGCAGAGCAGCGCGATCGCGGCGCCGATGCCGAGGCTCCACAGCGACAGGATCACCGTGCCGCCCAGGCCGGCCACCGCGTGCCAGGGGGCGGCGAGCAGCAGCTGGATGCCGTCGTACCACTTGGCGCCCCGCCGGCTGCGCCGGTTGCCGGCGGACGACGCCGCCAGCGACCCGCTGCGCAGCAGCCAGACGGCGACGAGGACCACGGCGAGGGTGACGTAGGGGGCGAGGGCGGTGCCGCCGGCGAGCGCCGCGCCGAGCGCGAGGAACGTGCCGCTGCGGCGCAGCCGCTCCCCCGCCGGCGCCCGTTCGACGAACGGCGGGAGGTGCTCCGGCGGGAGCCAGGCCGTGCTGCCTGCGTGGTCCTGGGGGGCGCTCCAGTCCGAGGACCAGTGCACCGGCTCCTCGGGCGCCTGGTGGGCGACGGGCGTGGTGTCGACCGGGGCCGTGCCCATCCGGGTCGGCGCCTCCCGCTCCTGGTGGGCGAGGGCGACGTAGGGAAGGGTCACCGGGTCGGGCTCGACGCGACGGTCGCGGGGGGTGCCGGGCCGGGCGTCGTCGACCGGCGGCCGCGCGAGCTCCTCGAGCCAGTCGCGGACCTCGTCGAGCGAGGGCCGGTCGCGGCCCTCCGGCGCGAGCGCCTCCTCCACGACCGGGAGGAGCAGCGGGTCCAGGCCGGTGAGGTCGTGCTCGCCGCGGCGCACGCGGTCCATGATCGCCACCGACGGCCCGCGGCCGAACGGCGCGCGGCCGGTGCCGGCGTACGCGACCGTGGCGCCCCAGGCGTGCACGTCGGAGGCCGCGGTCGCGTCGTCGCCGTAGAGGATCTCCGGCGCGAGGTAGCCCGGGGTGCCGAGCAGCCAGCCGTTCATCGTGATGCGGGAGTCCTCGGCGACCCGGGCCAGCCCGAAGTCGATCAGGATGGGCGTGCGGCCCTCCATGATGACGTTGGACGGCTTGATGTCGCGGTGCAGCACCCCGACGGCGTGCACCGCCTCGAGCGCCTCGGCCAGGCAGTCGGCGAACCACAGCAGGTCGTCACCTCCGAGCGGGCCCTCCTCCTGCACGTGGTCGTGGAGCGACAGCCCCGGGACGTAGCGCGTCGCGACGAACGGGATCTCGCCGTAGGGGTCGGCGTCGACGATCTCGGCGATGCGGCGGCTGCGCACCCGGCTCAGCGAGCTCACCTCGCGTGCCAGCCGGCGCCGTGCCTCGTCGTCGCCGACGACGTGCGGGCGCAGCACCTTGATGGCGACCGGCCGCTCGCCCGGCTTCTGGCCCAGGTGCACCACTCCCATCCCGCCCTCGCCGAGGCGGGCGCGCAGCGCGTAGCCGCCCACGGTGAGACCGGGCGGCGGCGCACTCGGGGACGTCGTCACGCCACGAAGGTTACCGGCGGCCCTCGGTCAACCGGCCGATCCGGGTGGGGCGCGCCGGGCACTACGGTTCACCCGTGCTCACGGTCCTGCGGTCCTTCGTCGGGTCGGTCCGGCGCCTGCCGGCCCCGCCGGGCGCGCGTCCGGCCGGTCGGTCCGACATCGCCCTCGTCGCGGTGGCGGCCGTGCTGGCGGTCGTCGAGGTGACGCTCCTGCGGCCCGACCTGCCGGGGCGGTGGCTCTCGCTGGTCGGCTTCCTCGCCTGGCTGCCCAGCCTGCTCGTACGACGGACGCGCCCCGCGGCGACGGCGCTCGCCTTCGCGGCGGTCATGGTCGTCCTGTCGGTGGTCCAGCGCCTCGGCGACGTCGACCCGCCCGGCGACCTGCACACGGCGGTGCTGGCGCTGCTCATCCCCTACTCCCTGGTGCGCTGGGCGTCCGGCGCCGACGCGGTCTCGGGGCTGGCGCTCTTCCTCCTGGTGGCCGGCTCGTCCCTGGTGGCGCAGGACCTGGCGGCCGGCGACCGGCTGGGCGGCGCGGCCGTGCTGGTCGCGGCGACGATGACGGGGCTCGCCCTGCGCGCGCGGGCGATGCTGCACACCCGCCAGCTCGAGGACGTACGACGACTGGAGCGGGAGCGCCTCGCGCGCGATCTGCACGACACGGTCGCCCACCACCTGACCGCCATCGCGATCAGCGCGCAGGCGGGCCTCGCGGTCGCCGAGACGCGGCCGGCGGCGGCGAGGGAGGCCCTGCGCCGCATCGACGAGGAGGCGACCCGCACCCTCGCCGAGACCCGGTCGGTGGTGCGGATGCTGCGGACCGACGACGACCCGGCGCGGCGGCCGCTGGACGACCTGACCGCGATGGCCGCGGCTGCGGGACCGGGTCCGGCCGTCGAGGTGGTCGTCGCCGACGACCTCGACCTGTCCCCCACCGTCGCGGCGACCGTCCAGCGGATCGCCCAGGAGTCGGTCGCCAACGCGCGCCGCCACGCGACGGACGTCACGAGCGTCCGGGTGCAGGTGGCCAGGAGGCTCGACCTGGTCGAGCTGACCGTCACCGACGACGGTCGCAGCGCGATGCCGGCCGACAGGGGGTTCGGCATCCTCGGCATGACCGAGCGTGCCGAGCTCGTCGGTGGCCGGCTGTCCGCCGGTCCCGCGGTCGGCGGCGGCTGGAAGGTCGTCGCGCTCCTGCCGTCCCGGGACCGCGAGCTCGACCGGCGCCGGCCATGACGTTGCGGGTGCTCGTCGCCGACGACCAGGAGATAGTGCGCACCGGGCTGGCGATGATCCTCGACGCGCAGGACGGCATCGAGGTGGTCGCGGCAGCCGTGGACGGCCAGGACGCCGTCGCGCAGGCCCGCACGCTGCGGCCGGACGTGTGCCTGCTCGACATCCGGATGCCACGCCTCGACGGCATCGAGGCGACCCGTGCGCTGGCCGGTCCCGAGGTGACGGACCCGATCGCCGTCGTGGTGGTGACGACCTTCGACCTCGACGACTACGTCTACGGCGCGCTGCGGGCCGGCGCCAAGGGGTTCCTGCTCAAGGACTGCGGCCCCGCGCTGCTCACCCACGCGGTCCGGGCGGCCGCCGACGGCGGCTCCCTCGTCGCGCCGGCGGTGACCACCCGGCTGCTGCGGGACTTCGCCGGCAGGGACGCCCCGCTGCAGCCCACGGCCGCCCTCACCGACCGGGAGGAGGAGGTGCTCGTCGCCGTGGCGCGGGGGCTGACCAACCACGAGGTCGCCGCGGAGCTCTACATCTCCCTCAGCACGGTGAAGACCCACCTCGCCTCGCTGATGGCCAAGCTCGGGGTCCGCAACCGCGTCGAGCTCGCGCTCTGGGCCTACCAGACGCGGCGGCTCGGCTGACGGGCCTGGCTGCGCCGCACGAGCCACTCCGCCACGACCAGGTTGATCACCCACGCTGCGGCCATCCCACTCGCCTTCAGGTCGCCGCCCGGCTGGTCGACGACGAGGACCATCGGCCCGAGGACGATCGCCTGCGTGCCGGCGCCCTGCCCGACGGCGTACGCCCTCGCCATCCACCGCTGGTGGGTGCGGACGTCGCGGCGCAGGATCGCCGCGACACCGAGCACCAGGCCGGCCACCATGACGGAGCCGAACACCAGCCGGACCCACATCAGCGCGGCGTTGTCGTGGGCGGGCAGGTCGTACCAGACCGCCATCCACAGCCCGCTCAGCGCCGCGGCCAGCCCGGCCGGCACGAGCACGCGCCCGCTCCAGCGGTGCCACCGCGGCCGGCGACGCCGGAAGGACGGCATGAACTGGAACGCCCCCAGCACGCAGTAGGTGCAGGCACCGAGCACGTGGACGACCACGGGAAGGGGCAGGTCGAAGAAGCGCTGGCTGGTCTCGTCGGCCTCCCCGGTCGCCAGGTCGGCGAGGCGGAGCACGCCGGCCACGACCGGCACGAAGGTGAGCGCCAGGAGGCCTGCCGGGATCCACCACTCGCGGCGGCGTCGGGGCGGGGCTGGTCGCGCGGGGGCGATCGTCGTCATGCGACGAGCCTCGCCGCGCCCGGTGGGCGCCGCATCGGCCGGCGGGCCGGTACGCATCGGCCGAACGGCCGAGACCGCTCGCGGGTCAGCGGGCGACGGCCGCCGACTCCAGCGCGGCGATCAGCGTGCGTGCGTCGTGGGGCCCGATGTGGCGGGTGTCGCCGATGAAGAACGTCGGCGTCCCGCGCACGCCGCTCTCCTCGGCCGACGCCACGTCGTGCTCCACGTGCCGGGCGAGCTCGTCGTCGTCGAGGTCGCGCATGAAGCGCTCCACGTCCAGGCCGATCTGCGCCGCGTAGCCGACGAGGTCCTCCAGCTCCAGCTCGTCCTGGTGGGCGAAGAGCACGGCGTGCATGTCCCAGAAGCGGTCCTGGCGGGCCGCGGCCTCCGAGGCGAGCGCGGCGAGCTCGGCGTGCGGGTGGACCGGCAGCGGCAGGTGGCGGGTGACGTAGCGCAGCCGGTCGCCGAAGTGGGCCCGCAGCTCCTCGCCGACGCCGCTGACCCGGGCGCAGAACGGGCACTCGTAGTCGAGGTACTCCACGAGCGTCAGCGGCGCGTCGACCGGGCCCAGCACGTGGTCGCGCTCCTCGTCGACGGGCCGGCTCAGCAGCGTGGGCAGGGCGGCGTCGCGCTGGCCGAGGACGCGGGCGGCGAAGCGGAACGCCAGCCAGCCGGCGAGGCTGGCCAGCCCGGCCGCCAGTAGCACGCCCACGCGGGCCTCGTCCTGGAGCCGGCTGGAGTCGAAGGCCAGGCTGATGATGAGCAGCGAGACGGTGAAGCCGATGCCCGACAGCGCCCCGCCGGCGAGGGTGTGCCCGAGGCCCACGCCCTGCGGCAGGCGGCCCCAGCCGAGCCGGACGCTGGCCCACGCGCCGACGAAGATGCCGAGCGCCTTGCCGACCACCAGGCCGAGCACGATGCCCCACATCAGCCGCGAGCCGAGGGCATCGCCGAGCACGCCGTCACGCAGGTCGACGCCGGCGTTGGCCAGCGCGAAGAGAGGTACGACGACGTGGCTGGTCGGCGAGTGCAGCGCCTCCTGCAGCCGCTCGTTGACCGAGATGGCGCGGGTCAGCGACCGGCGCGCCGCCCGCTGGACGCCGGGCATCGGGGACTGCCGGAAGGCCCGGAACGACGTCGCTGCCGCGTCGACGTCGGAGCGGCGCGGGTCGAGCGCCGGGACCAAGAGCCCGCTCACCATCCCGGCGATCGAGGCGTGCACGCCCGACTCGAGGGTGGCGACCCAGAGCACGACCACCACGAGGACGTAGGGCGCCGCCTGCCACACGGCGTAGCGGTCCAGCACGACCAGCACGGCCAGGCAGGCCGCGGCGACGAGCAGCGCACCCGCCGAGATGTCGTCGGAGTAGACGATGCCGATGACGCTCACCGCGACGATGTCGTCGATGACGGTCAGCGTCAGCAGGAAGATCCGCAGCTGGGTGGAGACCGCGGGGCCGACCAGCGCCATGACGCCGAGCAGGAACGCGGTGTCGGTGCCGATGACGGCGCCCCAGCCGGCCGACTCGGCACCCGACGGGTTGAGGGCCAGGAAGATCGCGGCCGGCACCAGCATGCCCGTGGTGCCCGCGACGAGCGGCACCACGACCCTGCTGCGATCGGTGAGCTCGCCGATCGCGAACTCCTTGCGGACCTCGAGCCCGATCACGAAGAAGAACACGACCATGAGGCCGTCGTTGATCCAGTGGTGCAGGTCCATGGTCAGCCCGCCGCTGCCGAAGCGGATCGACAGCTCGGTGTGCCACAGGTCGACGTAGGACTGCGACCACGGCGAGTTGGCCCACACGAGCGCGACCAGGGCGGCCGCCACGAGCAGCCCGGCCGACATCGACTCGGTGTCGATGAAGTCGCGCAGCGATCGCGAGCTCTGCGCCTCGAAGGCGGACGCGCCCCGGCAGGAGGACTGGTCGGTGGTCGCGGTGTCGTCGGACATCGGGTCAGACGACGCGGTGCATCCAGCCGAAGGTGTCCTCGACCCGGCCGAACTGCATCCCGACCAGGGCCTCACGGATCCGCATCGTCAGCTCGGTGCTCGCCGGCGCGGGCGTCACCCTGCCGGGCGAGCGCAGCTCGCCGACGGGGGTGACCACGGCGGCGGTGCCGCAGGCGAACACCTCGGTGATCTCGCCGGACGCGACGCCGTCGCGCCACTCGTCGATGGAGACCTTGCGCTCCTCGACGGCGTGGCCGAGCTTGCCGGCCAGCTCGATGATCGAGGCGCGGGTGATGCCCTCGAGGATCGTGCCGGTCTCCGGGGTGACGATGCGTCCGTCGGCGTGGACGAAGAAGAGGTTCATCCCGCCGAGCTCCTCGATGTAGCGGAACTCCTGGTCGTCGAGGAAGACGACCTGGTCGCAGCCCTTCTCGATCGCCTCGCGCTGCGCCGCGAGCGAGGCGGCGTAGTTGCCACCGGTCTTCGCCGCGCCCATGCCGCCGCGGCCGGCGCGGGTGAAGGTCTCGGAGAGCCAGAGGTTGACCGGCTTCACGCCGCCCTTGAAGTAGGCGCCGGCCGGCGAGGCGATGACCATGAACGTCACGTGCTGGGCGGGGCGCACGCCGAGGAAGGTCTCGGAGGCGAACATGAAGGGCCGCAGGTAGAGCGACTTCTCGCCCTCCCCCTGGCCGGCCGCGTTGTCGGGGACCCAGCGCTGGTCGGCCTCGACCAGGGCGTCCACGCACGCGACGAAGTCGTCCACGGGCAGCTCGGGGAAGGCGAGCCGCGCGCTCGAGCGGACCATCCGCGCGGCGTTCTGCTCGGGACGGAAGGTCCAGATCGAGCCGTCGGCGTGGCGGTAGGCCTTCATGCCCTCGAACGTCTCCTGCGCGTAGTGCAGCACCGCGGTCGCGGGGTCGAGGGTGAGCGGCCCGTAGGGGGTGATGCGCGCGGCGTGCCACCCGGCGTCGGGGGTCCACTCCACCGTGAGCATGTGATCGGTGAAGTGGGTGCCGAAGCCGGGGTTGGCGAGGATCTCGGAGAGCCGCGCGTCGTCGACCGGCGTGGGGTTGGCGGTGGTGCTGATCTGCATGGGGTCAACCTATCGAGGTGCGTCAGAGGCGAGCGGCGATGGCGTCCCCGACCTCGCTCGTACGACGGGTGGTGCCCGTCGTGCGCTCAGCGAGGTCGGCCAGCACCGCGGTCTCGATCGCCGCGGCCGCCTCGGGGTGGCCGAGGTGGTCGAGCAGGAGCGCGGCGGACAGGATCGCGGCGGTGGGGTCGGCCTTCTGCTGGCCGGCGATGTCGGGGGCCGAGCCGTGGACCGGCTCGAACATGGAGGGCGCCGTCCGGTCGGGGTTGACGTTGCCGGAGGCGGCCAGGCCGATGCCGCCGGTGATGGCGGCGGCGAGGTCGGTGACGATGTCGCCGAAGAGGTTGTCGGTGACGATGACGTCGAAGCGGGCAGGGTCGGTGGCCAGGAAGATCATCGCCGCGTCGACGTGCATGTAGTCGGTCGTCACGTCGGGGTGCTCCGCCGCGACGGCCTCAAAGACCCGCCACCACAGCGAGCCCGCGTTGACCAGCACGTTGGTCTTGTGGACCAGGGTCACCTTCTTGCGCGGGCGCCGGCTGGCCCGCGCGAAGGCGTCGCGCACCACCCGCTCGACGCCGTACGCGGTGTTGACCGACACCTCGGTGGCGATCTCGGCCGGCGTGCCGACCCGCAGGGCGCCGCCGTTGCCCGTGTAGGGGCCCTCGGTGCCCTCGCGGACGACCACGAAGTCGATGTCGCCGCGCTCCAGCACGTGGTCGGCCAGGGGTGAGGCCGTGCCCGGGTAGAGCCGCGAGGGGCGCAGGTTGACGTAGTGGTCGAGCTCGAAGCGCAGCCGCAGGAGCAGGCCCCGCTCGAGGATGCCGGGCGGCAGGTCGGGGTCGTTGGGCTTGCCGCCGACCGCCCCGAGCAGGATTGCGTCGTGCCCGCGGACCTCCTCGAGCACCGAGTCGGGCAGCACCTCACCGGTTGCGAGGTAGCGCTCGGCACCGAGGTCGTAGCGGGTCGGCGCGAACGTCACCGGGGAGGCGACCTCGAGGACCTTGAGGGCCTCGGCGGTCACCTCGGGACCGATCCCGTCGCCGGGGATGACGGCGAGGGTCGGGCTCCCGTGCGCGGTGGAGCCGGGGCCGGTCTGCTGCGTCTCGGACATGCGGCGAACGTTAGTTGTCGTCCGGACGCTGACCGCCGTCGTCTCGCAGGTCAAGCGCGATCTGGACGGCGGAGGCGACGTTCTCGGCGCTGCGCGGGTTCTCGGGGTCGTGCGCGGCGGGGCCCCAGGCGTCGGGATAGAGGTCGTACATGGCTTCGCTCCTACGGGTGCGGACGTGTCCGCGTCGGGTGCTCGACCGGCTGGGTGGATCCAGCCGGGAGTCGAACCGAGAAGCCAGGTGGCGGAACCTCGTCAACGCCGAACACCGCGACGAGGTGGCCTCTCTGTCAGGCCCCGCCGCGGCGATCGATGAGTACGAGGACGCTCCGCATGGTGAGCAGACTGTAGGACGCGACCCCCCGCCGCCGCACCGGCTTTGCCGAACGTGTCAGATCCTGAGACGTCGGCCCGCTCCCTGGGACACGCGCCCTTTGGTGACACACTCGACCACCTCATGTCTGCTCCTCCCTACCTCCCCGACGTGGTCCAGCGCGCCTTCGAGGTGTGCCGGCAGGCGGGCTACGTCGCCTTCTGCCGCAACGAGACCGGCCGGCTGCTGGCGACGCTGGCGGCGACCCGCGGCGGCACGATGGCCGAGTTCGGCACCGGCTGCGGCGTGGGGACGGCCTGGCTGCGCAGCGGCGTGCGCAACGGTGCGCGGATCCTCACTGCCGAGCTCGACGAGTCGCTGGCCGGGGCAGCGGCACGGATCTTCGACGACGACGCCAAGGTCGAGGTGCTGGCCGCCGACTGGAACGTCCTGCGCGACCGCGGGCCGTTCTCGCTGCTCTTCCTCGACTCCGGCAGCCCCTCCGAGGTCGGCGTCGACTCGATCATCGACCTCGTCGAGCCCGGCGGGATCGTGGTGCTCGACGACTTCTCCCCGTGCGAGTCCTGGCCGCCGATCGCCTACGGTCGTGTGGACACGCTGCGCGAGCAGTGGCTCACCGACGAGCGCTTCACCGCGGTCGAGGTGATGGTCGCCTCCGACGCGTCGGCGGTCATCGCGACACGTCGCTGACGCACGCGCCGTCCTGCTTGGATGAGCGCCATGGGGGACGACGCGAGGCACGCCGTGCACGACGGCGTGGGCGCCGCGCTGCTCGCGGTCCGGGGGATCACCCGCCGCTTCGGTGACCGGACGGTCCTGGCCGGGGTCGACCTCGACGTCGCCGCCGGCGAGGCCGTGGGCGTCGTGGGACCCAACGGCAGCGGCAAGTCCACCCTGCTGCGCTGCATCGTCGGCGCCGACGAGGCCGATGCGGGCACGTCGGTGCTGGCCGGCCGCACGGTCGACGAGCGCGAGCCCGCGATCCGTCGCGACCTCGCGGTGGTGATGGACGACATCGACTTCTTCCCCGACCTGTCGGTGGTCGAGCACCTCGACCTGGTGGCACGGGCCCACGCCCAGCACGACGCGGAGGAGGTCGTGAACGGCGTGCTGGACGAGGTGGGGCTGACGGAGGTCTCGGGCCAGCTGCCCTCGACGCTGTCGTCGGGGCAGCGACGGCGACTCGCGCTGGCGAGCGCGTTCGTGCGCCCGCGCCGGCTGCTGGTGCTCGACGAGCCGGAGGCCCGCCTCGACGTCGACGGCGTCGAGTGGCTGGGCGCCAGGCTCCTGTCGGAGAAGGCGGCGGGGAGCGCGGTGCTGCTGGTCAGCCACGACCCCGCCCTGGTCGAGCGTGTGTGCGACCGCGTCGTCCGGCTGGGACCGCCCACCGATGACTGACGTCCCCCCCGCGCGGGAGCTGCGGCGGGAGGTCCGTGACTGGCGCCGCGGCCGCGCCGAGCTGCGCTGGGGCGAGGTCGTCTCCGACGCCTACGTCGCGGCGTTCTGCGTCGTCATGGTGGCGGCGATGGGCGGCAACGTGGTCCTCTCGCTGCGTCGTCTGGCCGACGACGCGTGCGTGGCGCAGTGCGGCGAGGTCCGGGCGGCCGCGCCATGGCTGGCCGCCGTCGCGGTGGCCCTGCTCGCTCTCGGACTCGCGCGGCTGCTCGGGCCGGTCTTCAGCCCGCCCGCGGCCAACGCGTGGCTGCTCAGCACGCCGGTCGACCGGGGTGCGCTGCTGCGTCCCGGGTGGTGGCGCACGGCGGGCCTCACGCTCGCGGGGTCGGCCCTGCTGCTCGTGGCGCCGGCGCTGCTGGGCGGGCTCTCGCCGGGCGGGACGGCCGCCTTCGTCCTCGCCGGCGCTGCGGCCGCCCTTGCCTGCGTGGGAGTCGCGGCGCTGTCGCAGGTCCGCGAGGACCGGGTCGCCCGGTGGCTCACCTGGGCGCTCCTCGCGGCGCTCTGGTCGGCCTTGGGTCTCTCAGCGACTCAGGGCGCAGGAGCGCTCCCGACGGTGCCGGCCTGGGCGGCGCTCGGCGTCGCCGCGCTGGCGGTGCCGGCCGCAGCGGTGCTCGTCTGGCGGGCCGGCCGGGCGGTCGGCGTGGTCACCCGGCGCGTGCTCGGCCAGACCGAGAACCTCTCCCCCGCCCTGTCCGGCGCGCTGTCGTCGATCGACCTCGGCCTGATGTACGACGTGCTCCTGGCCCGCCGCTGGGGCCGCGGCGCGCGCGTCACCCCGCGCACCGGGGGCCCGCTCGGCTGGTGGGCGCTGGTCCACCGCGACGTCCTGCGCGCGGCCCGGACGCCTCAGCCGGTCGTCCTCCTGGCCGGGCTCGTGCTCGTGCCCTACGCCGCGGCCGAGGCCGGCGCCGGCCGGGCGGTCGTCCTGGTCACGACGCTCGTCGGGCTGCTCGGCGGTCCTGCGCTGTGCACGGGGCTGCGGGTCGTCGTACGCACCGGGAGCCTCGCGCGGATGCTCCCGCTCCGCCGCCGGTCCCTGCTGCTGGCCCACCTGGTGGTGCCGGGCATGGCGCTGGTCCTCTTCGCCGTGGCGACCACGTGGACGCTGTTGCCGGAGCACCCCCCGGCCGAGGCGGTGACCGTGGCCCTCGCCTGCGGCGCCTCCGCGCTGGCCGCGACGACGCGGTGGATCACCGGGAAGCCGCCGGACTACGCCGCGCCGCTGGTGAGCACGCCGGCCGGTGGGGTGCCGACGGGAGTCCTTGGAAGCGTGTCGCGGGGCTTCGACGTGTGGGCGCTCACGGCCCTGCCCATCGTGTTCGGACCCGCCGGCACGCTGGTCTCCGTGGCCATCAGCGTCGGCGTGATCGGCTACCTGGTCTCCGACGGCGCCGGCTGACGCGAGGCTACCGACCGGTAGCGGTCGGCGGGCCCCGCTGTCAAGGGCACGAGGGCGTGATTTTTACCAAACGGCGGATTTTGTTGCCGTCCTGTTCCTACGGTGTGCAGGCACTCGGTGCTCCGAGCAGCACTCCACCTCGTCCTCGAAGGAACCCGCCATCATGAAGTCCCCCGGCACCAAGACGACCCAGGTCCTCGCGATCGCCGCCACCCCCCTCGCCATCGTGGCCCTCGGCGCGTCGGTCTACCAGGCGTCGTCCGCCGCCTTCACCGGCCAGACCCGCAACTCCGGCAACGAGTGGGCCACCGGATCGGTCAAGCTGACCGATGACGACAACGGCGCCGCGCGCTTCCGGGTCACCAACATGCTGCCGGGCGACACGCAGACCAAGTGCATCGTGGTCACGGCGGACGCGTCCGTGCCGAGCACCGTCAAGGGCTACGCCATCAACCCGGTGACCTCGACCGCCGGCCTGGAGAACAAGGTGCTCGTCACGATCGACTCCGGCACCGGTGGTTCGTTCGCCGACTGCAACGGCTTCACCGCCGTCGGCGCGCCCCACGTCACCAACGCCCCGCTCTCGGCCATCGCGCAGGTGAACACGTTCGAGTCCGGCTTCGGCGGCTGGTCCGTCCCGGCCGGCGTCTCGTCGCGCACCTACCGCCTGACCTGGAAGTTCGACACCACCGGCATGACGCAGGCCCAGGTCGACCAGATGCAGGGCGCCCGCACCGGCATCGACATGCAGTGGGAGATGCAGAGCAACTGACCGCCCCCGAGGGACCACGACGACGCCGCCGGGAGGTGAGCAGATGACCTCCGCGACCGTCCTCGACGCGGACCGCGCACAGCCCGGTGGCGGCACCGCCGGCCAGGCGCCGCAGGTCGCGCTCCACGGCTGGGCCCGCCTCGCCGGGGTGCTCGCGGCCCGGATGTACCGCGCGTTCCTGCTCGGCCTCGCCGTCATCGCCCTGGCTCCCGTCCTGTTCGGGTGGGGCTCGTACGTCGTCCGGTCCGGATCGATGGAGCCGTCCATGCAGGTCGGCGACGTCGTCGTCGGCAAGCCCTGGAGCGAGGACCAGCGGATCCGGGTCGGGCGGGTCTTCGTCTACGACGACCCGGCCACGACGCGGCCGCACCTGATGGTGCACCGCATCGTGGAGCTGCGCGACGACGGCGACTACACCACCGCCGGCGACGCGAACGACGTCACCGACGTGACGCCGCTGCCGCGCAGCGACGTCCGCGCCACCGCCGTGCTCCTGGTCCCCTACATCGGGCTGCCGGTCACCTGGATGCGGTCCGGGGACTGGCTGCGCCTCGCGGCCTGGCTGCTGCTGACGAGCGCCGCGCTCGCCCTGGCCCTCCGGCGCCTCGACGGCGAGCGGCCGAGGTGGGGCCTGCTGCGGGCGGTCCGGCGGTGGGTCGCGCGGCGACCGCCGCACGACGGGCCCGGCTCCGGCGGCCCTGCGGACGGCGGCCCGACGCACGGGACCGGTCCCGCGAGGTCACGGGAGGGCCGCGTGCTCCGCTCGCGGGTCCCCCTCGTGGTCGTGGCGGGACTGGTCCTGCTCGGCACGCTGACGTCGACGGCGAACGCGGGGTTCACCGGCCACACGCGCAACAGCGGCTGGACGTGGGCCACCGGCGCCTGGGCACAGCCGTACGTCTCCGCCGTCCTCGCAGACCAGCCGTTCGGCTTCTGGCTGCTCGACGAGCCCGGCGGCGCGGCGTACGCCTCGGACCGGTCGGGCAACAACCGCACCGGGCAGTACTACGGCTCCGTCCAGCCCGGTGTGCCGGGTGCGCTCCCCCGCAACCCGGGCACCGCCGTGGACCACGCCGGCGGTCGCGTGGTCCTCGGCCCCCAGCCGGTGGCCGCGCCGGCGGCGTACTCGATCGAGCTGTGGTTCCGCACCACCTCGACCTCGCGCAGCTACCTCGCGGGCTTCGAGGACGACCGCGACGCCGGCTACTCGCTGCTCGGCTCGCAGGCCGACCGCTCGGTGACGATGGAGTCCTCGGGGCGGCTGACCTTCGGCACCTGGCCGGGGCGCTCCACGTCCGTGACCACCTCACGGTCCTACAACGACGGGAGCTGGCACCACCTCGTCGTCACCAGCACCGCGGCTCGCCTCACGACGATCCACGTCGACGGCGTCCCCGTCGTCAGCGGGACCACGTCGACGCTGCTGGCCTACACCGGCTACTGGCGGGTGGGCCAGGGCAGCATCGGGTGGCTCAACACCCCGGCGTTCGACGGCGAGATCGACAACGTCGCGATCTACCACTCGGCGCTGTCAGGGAGCCGGGTCGCCGCCCACTGGGCCGCGCGCTAGCTCGACGGTGAACCACGGCAGCATCAGCTGCGTCAACGGGCCGATCGCCAGGGCGTAGGCCACCGTGCCGATGCCGAGCTTGCCGCCGAGCAGCAGGCCGATCACGACCACGCCGACCTCCAGCGCCGTGCGCACCAGCCGCAGCGAGAGGCCGGTGCGCCGCGCCAGGCCGGTCATCAGGCCGTCCCGCGGGCCGCGACCGAGCTGGGCCCCGATGTAGAGGGCGCTGGCCGCCCCGCACAGCACGACCCCACCGACCATCAGCGAGATCCGCGCCCACACGGCGTCCGGCTGCGCCACGACGGCCAGCGTGACGTCGGCGGAGACGCCCACGACCAGCGCGTTGCTGATGGTGCCGAGACCGGGCATTTCCCGCAGCGGGATCCACAGCACCAGCACGACGAAGCTGAAGAGCACGACCGCCTGTCCGAACGACATCGGCACGTGCCGGATGAAGCCGGAGTGGAGCACGTCCCACGGGGCCAGGCCGAGCGCGCCCCGGACCATCATGGCAAGCGAGACGCCGTAGAGGAACAGCCCGACGTAGAGCTGCGGCAGCCGGCGGGCGAGCCGGCCGGCGCGCAGCTGCGCGACGGGGCCGAGGTCGACGAGGGCGCGCGGGGACCTGCCGGGGACGGACGCGGTGCTGGTCGGGATGCTGCTCATGACTCCAGTGTGGACGCGCATTGGCCTTGTCCGGAATAGCCAATCGTGGAATGGTGGCCTGCATGAGCCGCGTCATCAGCGCACAGCGCGTAGCCACCCTCGTCGGCGACTTCCCGCGCTCGCCGGCCTACCTCGGTCTCGCCGAGAGCCTGCGCGTCCTCATCGGCGACGGCCGGGTGGGCATCGACGTCCGGCTGCCGAGCGAGCGCGACCTGACCGGCGTCCTGGACGTGTCGCGGACGACCGTCACGCGGGCCTACGAGGTGCTGCGCGAGTCCGGGTACGCCGAGGCGCGCCGCGGGTCGGGCACCTTCACCACCGTGCCGGGCGGGCAGCGGCGCGCGCACGACCGCGCCCTCATGCCCGGGCACGGCGGGCGGGACGTCATCGACCTCAACTGCGCGGCGCACTCCGCACCGCCCGGCCTGATCGAGGCCTACCAGCGCGCCACCGAGGAGCTGCCCGCCTACCTCAGCGGCCCGGGCTACTTCCCGCTCGGCGTGCCGGCGCTGCAGGCGCGGATCGCGGCGTCGTACGACGCCCGGGGGCTGCCCACCGTGCCGGAGCAGGTGATGGTCACCGCGGGGGCGCTCGCCGCCGCGTCGGTCGTCGCCCAGGCCTACACGGCGCCCGGCGAGCGGGTGGTCGTCGAGTCGCCGACCTACCCCAACGCCACGCAGGCCGTGCAGCACGCCGGCGCCCGGCTGGTGCCTGCCACCGTCGACCCCGACGGCTGGGACCTCGACGCGCTCGCCGCCACGCTGCGCCAGACCTCGCCCCGGCTCGCCTACCTCATCCCTGACTTCCAGAACCCCACCGGCCACCTCATGTCCGACTCCCAGCGCGAGGAGCTGGCCACGGCGCTGGCCCGCACCCGCACGGTCGTGGTGGCCGACGAGGCGCACCAGGCGCTCGCCCTGGAGCCGGAGCTGGCCGGGGCGATGCCGCGCCCGCTCGCGGCGTACGCCGACGACGCGATCACCATCGGCAGCGCGAGCAAGTCCTACTGGGGCGGCCTGCGGCTGGGCTGGGTGCGTGCTCCCCTCGCCGACATGGACCGGCTGATCCACGCCCGCATCGGCCTCGACCTGGGGGCGCCCGTGCTCGAGCAGCTGGTGCTGGCCGACCTGATGGACCGGGCCGACGAGGTTCTGCCCGTGCACCGCCGGCGGCTCCTGGCCGGACGCGACGCCCTCGTCGCGGCGCTCGGTGAGCACCTGCCGGAGTGGCGCTTTCGCATCCCGGACGGCGGGCTCGCACTCTGGTGCGAGCTGCCCGAGGCGCTCGGCACGGCCACGACCGTCGAGGCCGAGCGGCGCGGACTGGTGGTGGCGCCCGGGCCGGTGTTCGCGGTGGAGGGCGGCCTCGACCGGTTCGTCCGCATCCCCTGGACGGCGTCGCCGGAGGTCCTCACCGAGGCCGTACGCCGCCTGGCCACGGCGTGGGAGCACGTGTCCGGCGACGCAACCCGGCCGGCGACGAGGAGCGCGGCCGGCCGGGTGATGGTCGCCTGAGCGGGAGTCGGGCCGGCAGTCGGGTCAGGACAGGTCGACGACGCGGACCGACGCGGCCTGCATGGCCGTCTGGATCTCGGCGAGCGTCTCGGCCGTGATCGCCGAGTCGACGCTCAGCGCGACCAGCGCCTCGCCGCCCCGGTCCTGGCGCGAGACCTGCATGCCGGCGATGTTGACCGCGGCGTCGCCGAGGATGCCGCCGACGACGCCGACCATGCCGGGGCGGTCCTCGTAGGTGACGAAGGCGAGGTGGGTGGTGGGCTCGATGTCGACGTCGAAGCCGTTGACCTCGACGAGCCGCTCCTTCTGCGCGATGCCGACCAGCGTGCCGCTGACCGACACCTGCGTGCCGTCCGCGAGCGTCCCGCGCAGGGTGATCAGGTTGCGGTGGTCCGGGCTCTCCGACTCGGTCACCAGGCGCACCTCCGTGCCACGCTCGGCGGCGAGCAGGGGCGCGTTGACGTAGGAGACCTGCTCCTCGACGATGTCGGCGAAGACGCCCTTGAGGGCGGCCAGCTCGAGGACCTTGACGTCGTACTCGGTGATCTCGCCGCGGACCTCGACGTCGAGCTGCTGGGCGACCTCGCCCGCCAGCGCGGTGAAGACGCGACCGAGCTTCTCGGTCAGCGGGATGCCGGGACGGACGTCCTCGGCGATGACGCCGCCCTGGACGTTGACCGCGTCGGGGACGAGCTCGCCGCTCAGCGCGAGGCGCACGGACCGGGCGACGGCGATGCCGGCCTTCTCCTGCGCCTCGTCGGTCGAGGCGCCGAGGTGGGGCGTCGCGACGACGTTGTCGAGCTCGAAGAGGGGGCTGTCGGTGCACGGCTCGGTCGCGAAGACGTCGAGGCCGGCGGCCGCGATCTGACCGGTCTTGAGGGCGTCGAAGAGGGCGGCCTCGTCGACGATGCCGCCGCGGGCGGCGTTGACCAGGACCAGGCTGGTCTTCGCCTTGGCCAGCTGCTCGGCGCCGATGAGGCCCACCGTCTCGGGTGTCTTGGGCAGGTGGACGCTCATGAAGTCGGACTCGGCCAGCAGGGTGTCGAGGTCGACGAGGCGGACGCCCATCTGCGCGGCGCGGCCGGCCTGCACGTAGGGGTCGTAGGCGATGACCTTCATGCCGAAGGCGCTGAGCCGCTGCGCGACGAGCACGCCGATGCGACCGAGGCCGACGATGCCGACGGTCTTCTCGTAGAGCTCGATGCCGGTGTACTTCGAGCGCTTCCACTCGCCGTTGCGCAGGGCGGCGTGGGCCGGGCTGATGTGCCGGGCGGCGGCGAGCATCAGCGCGACCGCGAGCTCGGCGGCGCTGACGATGTTGGAGGTCGGGGCGTTGACGACCATGACGCCGGCCTGGGTGGATGCCTTGACGTCGACGTTGTCGAGGCCGACCCCGGCGCGGGCGATGACCTTGAGGCGGGTCGCGGCGGCGAGCGCCTCGGCGTCGACCTTGGTCGCGGACCGCACGAGGATCGCGTCGACGTCGGCGATCGCGGGGATCAGCTCGGCACGGTCGGCGCCGTTGCAGTGACGGATCTCGAAGTCCGGTCCGAGCGCCTCGATGGTGGCGGGGCTCAGTTCTTCGGCGATGAGTACGACGGGCTTGGCGGGTGCGCTCACAGCGGGGTCCTCGTGGTCAAGGGTGGGTCCGGGGCTGCACGACGCTGTGCGCGATCCACCCTACCCGCGGGTCCGCACGCCCACGAACCCGTCCACGCTGTGGGAGGTGACCCCTAGCCTGAGCCCATGGGCGCGATGGACGAGGCGGAGCGGCTGTCCCCGGCGACGGTCGAGGAGTGGAGCGCGTGGCTGCGTGAGCACCACACCCAGCCGTCGGGGGCGTGGCTGGTCAGCCCGCGCAGGGCCGTCGACCGGCCGTTCTCCTACGAGGAGGCCGTGCTCGAGGCGCTGCGCTACGGCTGGGTCGACTCGACGGTGAAGCCCGTGGACGAGGACCGCACGATGATGTGGTTCGCCCCGCGCCGCAAGGGCAGCATGTGGACCCGGATCAACAAGGGCCGCGTCGCGCGGCTCGAGGAGGCCGGGCTGATGGAGCCAGCCGGGGCCGCGGCCGTGGCGGTGGCCAAAAAGACGGGCATGTGGACGCTGATGGACGACGTCGAGGACCTGGTCGTCCCCGCCGACCTGGCGTCGGCCTTCGACCGCTTCCCCGGCGCTCGCGAGCACTGGCAGTCGTGGTCGGCCTCGGCGCAGAAGCTCATCCTCACGTGGATCGTGCTGGCCAAGCGGCCGGACACCCGTGCCGTCCGCGTCGAGACCACGGCCGAGATGGCGGCGCGCGGCGAGAAGTCGCGCTAGGTCAGGCGACGCCGTCGGCGCCCGCCCTCAGATCGCGCAGCCGTCCGGTCCGCACTCGTCGCCGGTCGCGAGGACCTCGATGCGGGGGCGCGACTCCGACCAGGCCCGGTCGAGGACCTGGGTGAACACCTCGGTGGGCTGCGCCCCGGAGACGCCGTACTTCTCGTCGACCACGAAGAACGGCACGCCGGTCGCGCCGTAGGCCTGCGCCTGCTCGATGTCGGCGTGGACGTCGGAGGTGTACTCCGTGCCGGCCAGCACCTCGTCGACCCGGGCCGCGTCCACACCGGCGCCGACGGCGACCTCGCGGAGGACGGCGTGGTCGGCGACATTGCGCGCCTCGGTGAAGTACGCGTGCAGCAGCGCCTCCTTCACCCGGCCCTGCATCTCGTTGCCGCCCTGCTCGTGCGCGAGGTGGATGACGCGGTGGGCGTCGACGGTGTTGAGGTGAAGGGTCTCCGAGAGCCGGTAGACCAGCCCCTCCTCGGCCGCGACGGCCTCGACCCGGTCCTGCATCTGCTGGACGCCGGCGGGCGACTGGCCGTACTTGCGGGCCAGCATCGCCGACGACTTCTCCGTCGCCTCGAGCGGCGCACCCGGGTCGAGCTGGTAGGACCGCCAGTGCACCTCGACGTCGTCGGCGTGCTCGAACTGCGCGAGCGCGTTCTCGATGCGGCGCTTGCCGATGTAGCACCAGGGGCAGACGACGTCGGACCAGATCTCGATCTTCACAGCGGTCCCAACACCGCCGCTGACCTGCATGTTCCCGGGTTACTAGGCCTTGAGTCTCTCAGCGACTCAACCCGTAGGAAGGCGGACTCAGGCCTCCTGGCGACGCACCGTCGAGCGACGCGCGACGTAGGTCACGACGAAGCCGAGGACCAGCGCGAGCAGGACGCCGAGGTTGGCGTAGGCCCACGGACCCTCCCAGTAGGGGCCGGCGGCGTCGTCGACGTACGTCCCGAGGCCCAGCGGCTCGAGGAGGAAGCCCTGCCAGTTGTTCCAGGTGGCGTCGGCGGCGAAGTTGTTGACCACGAGGCCCCAGCCGAGGACCGAGGCGCCGACCATCGTGCCGACGGACACCCAGTCGAAGGACCCGTAGCGACCACGGGCGTCGAAGAGGGCGTCCTCGTCGTAGTCGCGCTTGCGGAGCGCGATGTCGGCGATCATGATGCCGGCCCACGCGGCGAGCGGTACGCCGAGCGTGATGAGGAAGCTCTGGAACGGGCCGAGGAAGTCCTCGGCGAAGAAGACGACCCAGATGGTGCCCAGGGTCAGCAGCACCCCGTCGACGAAGGCCGCGGCGGGCCGCGGGATCCGGACGCCCAACGAGAGCAGGGTCAGGCCCGAGGAGTAGATGCCGAGCACGGCACCGCTGACGAGGGCGAGGATCGCGGCGACGAGGAACGGCACGAGGAACCACGTCGGGAGCAGCGTGCCGAGGGTGCCGATCGGGTCGGCGGAGATGCCGAGCGACAGCTCGCCCGACGAGCCCGCGAGCAGCAGGCCGAACACCACGAGCAGCACCGGCGCGATCGCGCCGCCGAAGGTGTTCCACGCGACGATCGAGGAGCCCTTGGCGTCGCGGTGCTGGTAGCGCGACCAGTCGGCCGCGATGTTGATCCAGCCGAGGCCGAAGCCGGTCATCACCATGACGAGCGCACCGACCATCTGCTGCGCGCTGCCGTCGGGGATCTCCTGCACCGCCGCCCAGTCGATCTCGTCGAGGGTGAGCAGGACGTAGACGATCGTGGCGAGCCCGGTGATCCACGTGAGGACCGACTGCATCCGCATGATGACGTGGTAGCCGGCGACGCTCGCGCTCACGATCAGGGCCGCCACGACGACCGTGGCGGCGATCTTGGTGCCGGTGCCGGAGGCCCAGCCGAGCTGGTCGAAGATCGTCGCGGTCGCCAGCACGGCCAGGATGGCGAGGAAGGTCTCCCACCCGATCGAGACCAGCCACGAGACGACGCCCGGGACCTTCTGGCCGTTGACGCCGAAGGCCGCGCGGCTGAGGACCATCGTCGGCGCCGACCCGCGCTTGCCGGCGATCGCGATGATCCCGCACAGCGCGAAGGACACGATGACGCCGACGACCGTCACGACGAGCGCCTGGCGGAACGAGATGGCGAAGCCCAGCACGAACGAGCCGTAGCTGATGCCGAAGACCGAGACGTTGGCCGCGAACCACGGCCAGAACAGGTCGCGGGGGCGGGCGGTGCGCTCGGACTCCTCGATGATCTCGATGCCCGTGGTCTCGACGCCGAGGCGGCGCGTCTGCTCGACCCCGGGGCCGGTGGTGGCGGTGTGGCTCATGACCGAATCGTCGCGCACCATCGTCCGCTGGTCGAGGAAGGGGTCCCCCGAGCGCTCAACCGAGGTGCTCGAGCAGGCCCGGGTCGAGGTCGGCGCCGGTCACCTCGAAGTGGTCGACGTGGGCGTCCTTCTCGGCGAGGAGGTCGTCGTCGCCGGGGTAGAACACCGCCACCTCCGGCTCGTCGCCGGCGAAGCGGCGTACGCCCTCCATCGAGCGCCACAGCGACAGCGCGACCACCTCGACGAGGCCGTCCGGGCGGTCGCGGCGCAGGACCAGGGCACCGAGGTTGCCCAGCGTCCCGCGGTACTCCCGCACGCCGGTCTCGTCCTGGTGGCGCAGGTAGTCCTCGGCGTCCTCGGGCCGGACGGCCCCGCGCCAGCGTCTCAGGATCACGGCGCTCGCCTCACGTGAAGAGCGCCTGCCCGATGTGCTCCCCCGGGCCCGCTCCCGGCGGGACGGCGAACAGCGCGGAGCCGGTGAACTTGAGGTACTCCACGAGCGCGTCGGACGTCGACATCGCCAGCTGCACGGGAACGAAGTGCGTGGCGGGGTCGCGGACGTAGGCGAGGAAGAACAGGCCGGCGTCGAGGCCGCCAAGCGCGTTGGAGCCGTCGACGAAGTTGTAGCCGCGCCGCAGCATCCGGGCGCCGCCGTGCTGGCCGGGGTGCACCACGCGCACGTGCGCGTCCACCGGGATCACCGGCTGGTCGTTGCTGCCCGGCATCTCGAAGTCGGGCTCGGTCATCTCCTCGCCGCCCGACAGCGGCGCCCCGGTGCCCTTGGTCCGGCCGATGAAGGCCTCCTGGTCGCCGAGCGGCTGGCGGTCCCACACCTCGATGGTCATGTTGACCCGCCGCGCGACGAGGTAGGACCCGCCGGCGAGCCAGCCGGCCCCGGCGTCGTCGCCGGCGCCGACCCAGACGTGCTCCTCGAGCGCCGCCGCCTCCTCGGCCTTCACGTTGGCCGTGCCGTCCTTGAAGCCGAAGAGGTTGCGCGGCGTCGACTGGGAGGTCGACGTCGTCGAGGTGCGACCGAACCCGAGCTGCGACCACCGCACGGACACGGTGCCGAAGCCGATCCGCGCCAGGTTGCGCACGGCGTGCACGGCGACCTGCGGGTCGTCCGCGCATGCCTGGATGCACAGGTCGCCACCGGACCGGGCCGGGTCGAGGACGTCTCCGGGGAAGTGCGGCAGCTCGCGCAGCGCCGCCGGCTGCCGGTCGGCGAGGCCGAACCGGTCCTTGCCGTCGGCGTCGCGGAAGAGCGAGGGCCCGAACCCGAACGTGATCGTCAGCCCGCTCGCCGGCAGGTCGAGCGCCTCTCCCGTGTCGTCGGGAGGCAGGCGTACGTCGCCGCCGACCGCGCCGGTGCCCGCGGGCTCGCCGGCGGTCATCTGCTCGGCCGCGAGCGTCCACTGCTCCAGCAGCGCGACCAGCGCGTCACGGTCGTCGGTCACCACGTCGAAGGCCGCGAAGTGCAGCCGGTCCTGCGCCGGTGTGGTGATGCCGGCCTGGTGGGCGCCGCGGAAGGCGTACATCCCGGGGCGCCCGGCCGAGGCCGTCGCGGCGGCGTCGTCCTCGCCGGCGTGCGCCGAGCCGCGCCCGGCGGCGAAGGCCCCGGCGACGCCCGCGACCGCGACTCCCCCGCCCAGCAGGCCGCGCCTGCTGAGCCGGGAGGAGGTCGGCTGCTCGGTCAGGACAGCACCGCCGCGGTGAGGCGGGACAGGGGCTCGGAGAGCGCGTTGACGGCGTCGGAGAGCGCCTTGACCTGCTCCGGCGTCAGCTGGTCGTAGGTGACGAAGCCGTCACCCTCCCGCTGCTCGTCGAGCAGGGCCTGGAGCTCGTCGAAGCGGGTGGTGAGCTGCTCGGCGAGCTCGGGGTCCTTCGGCTCGACGATCGGCTGCACGCCCTCCCAGGCGACCTTCGCGCCGTCGACGTTGGCCTGGAAGTCCCACAGGTCGGTCCGCGACCAGTACTCCTCCTCGCCGGTCACCTTGCCGGTGGCCACCTCCTCGAGCAGGCCCCGCGAGCCGTTGGCGATCGCGTCGACGGTGTAGGTCAGCTCCTGCACGCGCGAGTCGAGCTCCTCGGTGTTGGCGAGCAGGTCGTCGGCGTACGTCGCCCGCTCGGCGTCGGTCAGCGGGGTGTAGTCCTCGGCACGCTGGGGCCAGAGGTCCTTCTCGATCAGGTGCCAGCCGCTCCACTCCTGGCCGGGCTCGAGGTCCGCCTCACGGGCGTCCATGAGCGGGTCGAGGTCACCGAACGACTCCGCGACGGTCTCGATGCGCTCCCAGTGGGTGCGCGCGACGGGGTAGAGCGCGCGGGCCTCGTCGTCCTCGCCGCCCGTGTAGAGGTCGACGAACTCCCGGGTCTTCTCGAGCAGCTGGGCTGACTGGTCCTCGACGTAGGAGGCGTAGTTGGCCTCGGCCTGGTCGACGAGCTGCTGCTCGTCGGCGTTGACCGTCACCTCCTCGTCGGACTCGGTCACGGTGAACTCGCCACGGATGCCCTCGCCCGTCATGCCCGGCTTGCAGGCGGTGACGTACGTCCCCGCGGGCGCGTTGACGGTCAGCGCGCGGGTGATGCTGGGGCCGACGTTCTCGACCTCCGCGACGATGCGCAGGCCGTCGTCGCCGAGCAGGTAGAACTCGGTGACCTGGTCGCCGGCGTTGGTGACGTCGAAGGTGAGCGTGCCGGCCGGGGCTTCGGTCGCCGAGAGCGTGCAGGCGTCGGCCGACGACTCGACGGTGAGGGCGCGCGGGTCGGCGCCGTCGCCGGACGGCTCCGTCGGCGCGGTGCTCTCGGTGCCGCAGGCGGCGAGCGCGGCGACCAGCGCGGTGGCACCGACGACGGCGCGGGCCGACGTACGGGCCGACGTACGGGCCGACGTACGGGCCGACGTACGGAGGGCGGCGCGGGAGGTGGGGCGGCTCATGCGGGGGTTCCTTCGGGAAGGGTCAGGACGAGAGGGTCAGGACGAGAGGGTCAGGACGCGACCGGCTCGGCGGCCGGGCGAGGGGTCGAGGACTGGCGTCTGCGGATGCGGGACAGGAAGAGCGGGAGGACCACCGCGACGTAGGCGAGCCAGACCAGGCCCTCCACCCACGTCGTGGCGGGCGAGAAGTTGAAGAAGCCTTTGAGCAGCGTCGCGAGGAACGAGCCGGGCGGGAGGACGTTGCTGACGTCGAACATCACCGCGTCGAGGCCGGGCAGCACGCCGGCCTCCTGCAGGTCGTGCATGCCGTAGGACAGGACGCCGGCCGCGACGAAGATCAGCAGCACGCCGGTCCAGGTGAAGAAGCGGGTCAGGTTGATCCTCACCGCCCCGCGGTAGACCAGGTGGCCGAGCACGACCGCGGTCGCGATGCCGAGGACGGCGGCGAGCAGCGGCGTGGAGGTCACGGGCGCGGCCTCGGGCAGGTCCCGCCCGGTCGCGGTGCGGGTCGCGGTCCACAGGATGAGTGCGGTCTCGAGGCCCTCGCGACCGACGGCCAGGAACGCGACCACCACCAGCGACCACCGGGAGTCGGCCGCCGCGTCGACGCGCCCGCGCAGGTCGCCGGCGATGCTGCGGGCGGCGCCGGCCATCCAGAAGATCATCCACGTCACGAAGGCGGCCGCGACGATCGACAGCACGCCCCCGATCAGCTCCTGGGTGCGGAACGTGAGCTGGCGGCTCTGGAGCCCGAGCCCGAGGGTCACCGCCACGCTCATGAGCACGGCGATGCCGACGCCGGCCCACACCCGCGGCAGCAGGTGACGCCGGTCGGTCTTGACCAGGTAGGCGACCAGGATGCTCACGACGAGGGCCGCTTCCAGCCCTTCGCGCAGCCCGATCAGGTAGTTCGCCAGCACAGCCGTGCAGACTACACCCAAGGTTAGGCACACCTAATCCCGAGCGACGGCGAGACGGCCGGGCGCGGGTCGGGCGCGGGTCAGGCGCGAATCAGGCGCGGACGAGGACCTCGCCGTGCAGCACCGAGAACCAGCCGTCCGGGTGGGCGGCCCACGAGCGCCAGGCGTCGGCGATCCCCGCCAGCTCCTCGGCGCTCGCCCGGCCCTCGTCGACCAGCTGGCGGGCGAGCATGGTGGAGGTGATGCGGTCGGCCCACAGGCCGCCCCACCACGCGCGGTCCTGCGGGTCGGCGTAGCACCAGGTCGAGGAGCCGGCCACCACGTCGGTGGCACCGGCGGCGTGCGCCCAGGCCAGCAGCATCCGGCCGGCGTCCGGCTCGCCGCCGTTGGCGCGGGCCGCGGCGTCGTAGAGCTCGAGCCAGCGGTCGAGCCCCGGCGCCGCCGGGTGCCACGAGAAGTGGCCGTAGTCGCTGTCCCGCGCGGCGACCAGGCCGCCCGGGCGGGTCACCGCGAGCATCTGGCGCAGCGCCGCGACCGGGTCGGCGACGTGCTGGAGCACCTGGTGCGCGTGGACGACGTCGAAGCCGCCGGCGGCGGGCCCGCCGAGCGCCTCCAGCGCGTGCACGTCCCCCACGACCACGGTCGCGTTGGTGACACCCTGCCGCTCGAGCTCGGCGCGGGTCAGGTCGGCGGCCTCGTCGGTGACCTCGAGCGCCACCACCTCCCCCACCAGCCGGGCCAGGTCCGCGGTGATGGTGCCGGGACCCGACCCGACGTCGAGCAGGCGCTGCCCGGCGTGGAGGTGGGGCAGGAGGTACGCCGCCGAGTTGGCGGCCGTGCGCCACCGGTGGGAGCGCAGGACGGCCTCGGCGTGCCCGTGGGTGTAGGTGCTCATGCCAACGCTCCGACGCGCGGTCAGCGCGCGGCGGTGCCCTCGACGTAGTCGGAGTCGTGCGACTTCACCCACGCCATGAGCTTGCGCAGCTCGCGGCCGGTCTGCTCGATCGGGTGGGACTCACCCTTCTTGCGGAACTCGGTGAACTCCGGCGAGCCGTTGTCCATGTCGGTGATGAAGCGCTCGGCGAACGCGCCGTTCTTGATGTCGGCGAGCACGTCCTCCATGTTCTTCTTCACGTCGGGGGTGATCACCCGCGGTCCCGAGACGTAGTCGCCGAACTCGGCGGTGTCGGACACCGACCAGCGCTGCTTGGCGATGCCGCCCTCGTACATCAGGTCGACGATGAGCTTGAGCTCGTGCAGGCACTCGAAGTAGGCCACCTCGGGCTGGTAGCCGGCCTCGGTCAGCACCTCGAAGCCGTACTGCACCAGCTGCGAGGCGCCGCCGCACAGCACGGCCTGCTCGCCGAAGAGATCGGTCTCGGTCTCCTCGGTGAACGTCGTCCTGATCCCGCCGGCCCGCAGGCCGCCGATGGCCTTGGCGTAGGACAGGGCGACGTCCCAGGCCTTGCCGGACTCGTCCTTCTCCACGGCCACGAGGACGGGGACGCCGCGGCCGTCGACGTACTCGCGGCGCACCAGGTGGCCGGGACCCTTCGGGGCCACCATGAAGACGTCGACGCCCTCGGGCGGGGTGATGTAGCCGAAGCGGATGTTGAAGCCGTGGCCGAAGACCAGGGTGTCGCCCGGGGTGAGCGCAGGCTCGATCTCCTCGGCGTAGAGCTTCCGCTGGTGCTGGTCGGGCGCCAGGATCACGATGAGGTCGGACTCCTCCGCCGCCTCGCGCGGCGTGAGGACGCGCAGGCCCTCGGCCTCGGCCTTGTCGCGGCTCTTCGAGCCCGGCTGCAGGCCGATCCGGACGTCGACACCGGAGTCGCGCAGGGACAGCGCGTGGGCGTGGCCCTGGCTGCCGTAGCCGATCACCGCGACGTTCTTGCCCTGGATCAGGCTCAGGTCGGCGTCGTCGTCGTAGAACATCTCAGCCACAGGGGCTCTCCTTCGTGGGTGGGGCGGGGGTGGGGTGACACTCGGTGGTCGAGCAGCCGCGTGGGACGAGCGGCGTCTCGGGATCGTGGGTGGAGACCTCGCTCAGGTGGCGAGGGCGGACGGCGGCGCCGGGACGGCGACGGGGCGGTGCGAGCGCTCGCTGATCGAGCGCGAGCCGCGGCCGATCGCGACCATGCCGGACTGGACGAGCTCGCGGATGCCGAAGGGCTCGAGCACGCGGAGCAGGTCGGCGAGCTTGTCGGCGTTGCCGACCGCCTGGACGGTGACCGCGTCGGGGGCGACGTCGACCACCTTGGCGCGGAACAGCTGGACGGCGTCGAGCACCGCGCCCCGGGTCGTGGCGTCGGCGCGGACCTTGACCAGCAGCAGCTCGCGGTTGACCGACCCGCCTCCGTCGAGCTCGACGATCTTGATCACCTCGACCAGCTTGTTGAGCTGCTTGGTGACCTGCTCGAGCGGCGACTCCTCGACGTTGACCACGATGGTCATCCGGGAGACCTCCGGGTGCTCGGTCGGCCCGACGGCGAGGCTGTCGATGTTGAAGCCGCGCCGCGAGAACAGGCCGGCGATGCGCGCGAGGACGCCCGGCTTGTTCTCCACCAGGACGGACAGGGTGTGCTTGCTCATCAGGCTCGGACCTCCCAGTCGTCCTCGACCTCGTCGAACTGCGGGGCGAGGTCGCGCGCGTACTTGATCTCGTCGTTGCTCGTGCCGGCGGCGACCATCGGCCACACCATGGCGTCGCGGTGGACGCGGAAGTCCACGACCACCGGCCGGTCGTCGATGGCCATCGCCTTCTCGATCGTGGCGTCGACCTCCCCCGGGGACTCGCAGGCCAGGCCGACGCAGCCGTAGGCCTCGGCGAGCTTGACGAAGTCGGGGATCCGCTTGGAGTGCAGGTCGGTGTTGGAGTAGCGCTCGTTGTAGAACAGCGTCTGCCACTGCCGGACCATGCCGAGCGACTCGTTGTTGATGATCGCGACCTTGATCGGGATGTCGTTGATCGCGCAGGTCGCCAGCTCCTGGTTGGTCATCTGGAAGCACCCGTCGCCGTCGATGGCCCACACGGTGGTGTCGGACATCCCGACCTTGGCGCCCATCGCCGCGGGCACCGAGTAGCCCATCGTGCCGAGGCCGCCCGAGTTGAGCCAGGTGTGCGGCTTCTCGTAGCCGATGAACTGCGCGGCCCACATCTGGTGCTGGCCGACCCCCGAGGTGAAGATCGTGTCGGGCCCGGCGATCGCCCCCAGCCGCTCGATGACGTACTGCGGGGCGAGGCCGGTGTCGGGGGCGTCGTAGCCGAGCGGGTAGCGCTTCTTGATCCCGGCCAGGAAGGCGACCCACGCCTCGTAGTCGCCGTCGGCGCCCTCGGCGCGCAGGAGCGCCACCATCTGGGCGATGACCTCCTTGCAGTCGCCGACGATGGGCACGTCGGCGTGGCGGTTCTTGCCGATCTCCGCCGGGTCGATGTCGGCGTGGATGACCTGCGCCTGCGGGGCGAACGAGTCGAGGTTGCCGGTGACCCGGTCGTCGAAGCGGGCGCCGAGGCTGATGATGAGGTCGCTCTTCTGCAGGCCCGCGACGGCGGCCACGGTGCCGTGCATGCCCGGCATGCCGAGGTGCTGCGGGTGGCTGTCGGGGAAGGCTCCGCGCGCCATCAGGGTGGTGACGACGGGGATGCCGGTCAGCGCGGCGAGCTGGGCCAGCTCGCGCGAGGCGCCGGCGCGGATCACGCCGCCGCCGACGTAGAGCACCGGCCGGCGCGCGTCCTTGACGAGGCGCACGGCCTCCTTGATCTGCTTGGCGTGCGGGGTCGTCACCGGGCGGTAGCCGGGCAGGTGCAGCTCGCTCGGCCAGGCGAACGTCGTCTGCGCCTGGAGGGCGGACTTGGCGATGTCGACCAGCACCGGGCCGGGCCGGCCCGTCGAGGCGAGGTGGAAGGCCTCGGCGATCGTGCGCGGGATGTCGGCGGGGTCGGTGACGAGGAAGTTGTGCTTGGTGATCGGCATCGTGATGCCGCGGATGTCGGCCTCCTGGAAGGCGTCGGTGCCGATCATCGAGGCGCCGACCTGACCCGTGACGGCGACCATCGGCACGGAGTCCATGTGCGCGTCGGCCAGCGGCGTGACCAGGTTGGTGGCGCCGGGGCCGGACGTCGCCATGCACACGCCGACGCGGCCGGTGGCCGCGGCGTAGCCCTGGGCGGCGTGGCCGGCGCCCTGCTCGTGGCGTACGAGGACGTGCCGGATCCGCGTGGAGTCCATCAGCGGGTCGTAGGCCGGGAGGATCGCGCCGCCCGGGATGCCGAAGATGTCGGTGACGCCGGCCGCCTCCAGGGAGGTGACGAGGCTCTGGGCCCCGGAGACCGACCCGGTGGCCTGTCCGTCCTGCTCCGTCATGGTTCTTCTTTCCTCGTCAGCCCAACAAAAAACCCCTCGGCCCGGTGGGCGACGAGGGGTGACGCGTGTGCGGTGGGGTCTGGTGACCTCAGCCCACGCGTCGCGTGCGTACAAGAATCTCGGTGCGCATGCGACAACCGTCGTCGCCGGGGCCGTCCGGCGTCAAGCAAGTGTGACAGTCGTCCCAACATGTGGAATCTGCGTCTCGACATGTGGCTGGACGCGCGCGGAAGCGGGGCTCAGCGGTCGAGCGGCGTGCAGATGCAGGACCGGTTGCCGTCGCGGTCCTCGACGACCCAGAACGACGGGGCGGCCGCGTCGCTGACCAGCCTCCCGCCGGCGTCCAGCACGGCCTGCAGCCGGTGCTCGGCCTCGTCGTGCGGCACCCAGACGTCGAGGTGCCAGCGCTGCTCGTGGTCCTGCGGCGGCAGCGAGGGGTCCGCGTCCGAGCCATCGTCGTCCGGCACCTGGAACCACAGCCCGGGGACCTGCCCGCTGGGATCCACCGGCTCCCCGTCGCGGACCTCGGCGCCGAGGAGCGCGGCGTAGAACCCGTCGAGCCCGGCCGCGTCCCCCGTGTCGAGGCCCACCTCGAAGCCGGTGAGCCCGGAGACGTCGGCGCTGGCGCCCAGCTCGGCGGCGAACCCGCTGATCCGGCGCGCCAGGTCGACGTCGCGGCTGGTGATGCCGCCGACGTCGTGGCTCGACAGCGTCACGATCACCTCGGAATAGGTCAGCGACACGTCGGGATGGTGGTCGGCCTCCTCGGCGGCGGCCCCGATCCGGTCGACGAGGGCCAGCCCGGTGGCGAAGTCGCCCGTGCGGAACCGGGCCCTGAGCCGGCGGAGGACGCTGCGCCAGTCGTCGAGCCCTGCGGCCAGCAGGTCGTCGTGGCTCAGCACCGCCCGCGGGCCGGGAGTCGGGTCGCTCATGCCCCGACCCTGCCACGAGCCGCGGACACCCGCCAGAGCGGCTCTCGGCGCGGGCCCACCGGCCGCACCCTCAGCCGAGGGTCTGGGTGATCCGGCGCAGGTCGCCGTCGACCTCCACCCGCGCCAGCGCCCCGTTGACGAGCGGGAGGTGGGGCGGGACGTGCCCGATCTCGAGGTCCCACACGATCGGCAGGTCGAGCCGCCCGAGGGCGTCGAGGACGGCCCCGCGCTGGGTCAGCTGCGGGTGGTCCGGCGCGCTCGTGCGCCCGACCAGCACGGCCGCAGCCCGGTCGAACCAGCCGGCGAGCCGGAGCGAGTGCAGGTAGCGGCAGATGTCGACCGCGTGGTCCTCGCACGCCTCGACGTAGACGATCGTCGGCTCGTCGAGCCGCTCGGCCCAGCCCCGCACATCGCCGTACGGCGTGCCGGCGAGGTGGGAGATGGTCTCGATGCAGCCCCCGACGAGGCGACCCGACACGTCGACGGCGCCACCTCCCTCCACGTCCCAGCCACCCGCGCCCACGCGGGGCCACTCGGTGGCGTGCGGCTCCTGCTCGAAGCGCACCCAGTCGGCCACGAGCCCCGAGTCGTGCTGCTCGAACGGTCCCGGGCCGCTCGCCAGCTCGAGCCAGTGCAGCAGCCCGTCGGGGACGGCGTACGGCGTGTCCGCGAGGTTGTCGCCGTGCAGGGTCGCCCAGCCGAGGCGGGTGGTGACCGGCACCAGCAGGGTCGAGATGTCGGAGAAGCCGACCAGCCAGGTCGGCTCGGCCTCGGCGAGCACGTCCCAGTCCAGCAGGTCGACGAGGTCGATCGCGGTCTCCCCGCCCCACGGCGGCACGACGCAGGCGATGTCGGGATCGGCGAGCATCCGGGTGAGCTCGGCCGCCCGTTGCGGCGCCGGCGCGGACGTCAGCCCGGTGCCGTCCATGCACTCCCTCACCACGACGTCGAAGCCCCGGTCGCGCAGCCAGTCGACGCTGAAGGCGATCCGCGTCGCAGCGGCGCCCGAGGCACCCGCCGACGGCGAGGTGACGCCGATGCGGTCACCGGGGCGGAGCGGACGCGGGAAGCGCAGGGCCGGTGGCGTCATGCCCCGAGTCTGTCACTGTGGGTCCATGGGAACCGGACTCGGCGGCCTGCTGGAGCAGGCCATCCACTCGGCGACGGGGGTGCCGCGGCTCTACACCGCCGCGATCAGGGCCGGCCTGGGGCCGTCCGGGGCAATGGAGGTGCTGCTCGTCTCGCAGGCGGCGCTCGCCGCCGCGGCCAAGCACGGCCGGGGCGTGCCCGGGCGCAGCAACGCGATGCGGCACTTCCTGTGGCAGGCCGTCCTGACCGCACGCTTCGGCGCGGACGTCGCGCGCTCCGTCGCCGCAGCGCAGGAGACCGGCACGTCGCGCGCCCGCGACTCCCGCGTCGACGAGCACAACAACGCGGCGGGACAGGCCTACGGCGCCGCGCACGCCGCCAGGCTCTCGGCCGGCTCGGCCGGCGACGCGGTGGACAGCCTGGTGCCGGAGGCGCTGGCGATGTGGGAGGCGGGCGAGCTGGTCTGGGTGCGCCCGCGCTGACCTCACGGTGCCAGCACCCGCCGAATGACGTCGAGGAGCGCGCCCCGCTGGCCCGCCGCGGTGAAGTCGGCGTCCGTCGCCAGCCGGCCGAGGAAGCCGTCGACGACGACCAGCAGCCACGCCGTGAGGTCGCGCGCCGACAGGTCCGTGCGCACCTGCTGCGCGTGCTGGGCGCGCGCGACCCAGGGCTCGAGGCCCTCCTGGAGCGCGCGTGCGTCGAGCGCGAGCGCCGCCTCGACCGCAGGGTCCCCCATCACTGCGCCGACGGCGCGGACGAACCCGGCCAGCCGCGGGTCCGACATCTCGTCGGCGGTGTGCCGGACCCAGTCCCCGATGACGGTGATCGGGTCGTCGTCGTCGATCCGCGCGTCGAACCACTCGCGCGCCTCGATGGTGCCGTGGGCCAGGATCGCGAGGAGCAGCGACTGCTTGGTCGGGAAGTAGTGGAAGAACGTCCCCGAGCCGATGCCAGCCTCGCGGCACAGCGCGGCCGTCGACGTGCCGGCGTAGCCGGAGCGCGCGAAGCAGGTCAGCGCGGCGTCGATGATCTGCAGGCGCCGGGCCTGGTGCCGCTCGGGGTCGACGGTGCGGGCCATGGTGCGTCAACCTTCCCTGGCAATTGATGGAGTGCTTGCTCTAGTATTCCACGCATGGGGGACGCACCGGAACGCTGGCACCTGGTCCACGACAAGCACGACCACGTGGTCGAGATCGTGCAGGGCAGGCTCGTGCGCCAGGTCTCCTGGACCCGCGACGGCGTCGAGCTGGCGTCCAGGAAGACCACCGACGAGACGGTGGTGCTGAAGGCCGACGGCGAGGAGCAGGCCGTCCGGCTGAAGTTCGGGGTGCTGGGTCCGGCTCGTCGCGTCACGCTGCACTCCTCGGACACGGAGGCGCAGACGGGCCTGGCCGGCACCGACCTCGAGCCCGAGGCCGGGTCCAGGGCGGCGGAGCGGGCCGAGTGGATCGGACGGCACCCCCACCTGCACACCGCACGCCAGACGGCGATCGCGGCGGCCGGGGTCGGCGTACCCGTGCTCGTCGTCTGGCTGCTGACGCTGGTCCCGTGGCCCGACCTCGACCTGCCGTCGATCCCGCTGCCCGACATGCCGTCCATCCCCTGGCCCGACCTGCCGGCCATCCCGTGGCCCGACCTGCCCTCGATCCCGTGGCCCGACGTCGACCTGCCCGACCTGCCGGGCTGGGTGGACACCGTGCGGAAGTTCGCCATCCCGATCCTCATCGCGTTCTTCATCGCCCGGGGCGAGGTCAAGCGGCGCCGGCGCGCGGAGGCGGAGCGGGCGGCCGGGAAGGCTGGGAAGGTCGAGAAGGTCGAGGACGAGACGTGAGGGTCTCGATACGCTCGTTTATCGCTACTCGACCAGCGACTGCTGCTCGACCGGGGGACGGCTCCAGTCGGTGAGGCCGGCGCGGTCGTGCTCGCCGTCGGGCCAGACCGCGCGGACCACGCCCGCCGCGGCGAGCGCCTTGCGGCAGCCGGGGCACGGCGGGTCGGTGATGTAGGCGGTCGCGCCCTTGGTGTCCCGGGTGGCGAAGAGCAGCGCGTTGACCTCGGCGTGGATCGCGATGCAGAACCCCGGCGTGCCGGGCCGGTCGTAGTCGCCGAGCCCGGGCACGTCGTCGTACCCCAGCAGCCCGCGAGGACAGGCTCCCCCGAGGCAGTCGTCCTCGCCGGGAGCGGCGCCGTTGTAGCCGGTGGCGATGATGCGGTGGTCGATGGTGAGCACCGCGCCGACGCGGCGGCGGGTGCACTTCGCGCGGGCGGCGACGGCCACCGCGATGCCGAGGAAGTAGTCGTCCCAGCCGGGGACGGCCCGGGCCCCGTCCCTCGTGGGCCCGACGGGCTGGACGGGCTCGGTGGCGGTCATGGGAGCACAGACTGCCCGATCTCGCCCGGGTTGTAGGCGACTTCCCAGCGGAAGCCGTCGGGGTCGGCGAAGTAGCCGGTGTAGCCGCCCCACTCGCGCTGGACCGCCTCGCCGACCACCGTGGCACCAGCGGCCCGCGCCTGCTCGAGGACGGTGTCGACCCCCTGCGTGGTGGCGAGGTTGTGGGCGAGCGTGATGGGAGGTACGCCGCCGCGCGCCGGCGCGTGGCCGACCTCGGCGACGAACGCCTGCTCGACCCAGAGGCTGAGGACCACCTTGTCGGCGACCCGGATCATGATCACCTCACCGGGCACGTCGAGCTCGGGCTCCCAGCCCAGCCCAGCGACGTAGAAGCGCCGGGTGGCGTCGAGGTCGGCCACGACGAGCGTGATGAAGCTGACGCGCTGGTCCATGTCACTGCTCCGTGCCGGGCTGGTCGGGCTGGGCGGGCCGGGCGGCGAGACGGACCCGCTGGCGACCCATGGCGTCGAAGTTGCGGTCGTCGAGCCAGTCGTCGAGGGCCTGCCTGACCCGCGGCCACTCGAGGTCGGTGATGGAGAACCAGTCGGTGTCGCGGTTGCGGCCCTTGTAGACGAGGGCGTTGCGGAACCGGCCCTCCCAGATGAAGCCCAGCCGGATCGCGGCGCGCCGCGACGCCCCGTTGAGGCTGTCGCACTTCCACTCGTAGCGGCGGTAGCCGAGGTCGTCGAACACGTGCCGCATCAGCAGCGTCATCGCCTCGGTCGCGGCCCGGCTGCGCTGCAGCTGCTTGCCGAAGGCGATCCCGCCGACCTCGACGGACCCCATCTCCGGGTCGATCCGCATCAGCGAGCAGAAGCCGGCGGCGCGGCCGGTCTCCACGGGCACGATGGCGTACATCACCTGGCCGGGGTCGCTCGCGCCGTGCTCGACGATCGCGGCCATCCCGTCGCGGTCGCGGGGCCGTTCCCAGAAGACGTAGGTCCAGATCGGGTCGTCGTCCTCGCCGCAGACGGCGGAGACGAGGTCGTCGACGTGCTGGGGCCCGATCGGCTCGAGGCGGACTCCCCTGCCCTCGAGCGCGACTCGCTGCGGCGGCGGGACCGGTCGCCAGTCGACGGGGCGGCCGATGCGCTGTCTGTGGGCGTTCTGCGTCATCGCAGCGCCTCCGCCACGGCCGCGACGCCGCGCTCGACCTCGTCGTACGACGTGGACAGCGGGGAGAGGCCGATGCGCAGGCCACCGGGGTCGCGGTAGTCGGGGATCACGTCCTGCTCCCACAGCCGGGCGGTCACCTCGCGCATCCGCTCGTGGTGCAGGGTGACGTGGCCGCCGCGCTGCGCCGGGTCGCGCGGGGACGCGAGGGTGACCTCGGGCAGCATCGCGTCTGCGAGCTCGACGGCGTACGACGTCAGCGCGACGGACTTGGCGCGGATCGCCTCGAGGCCCGCCTCCTCGACGAGCTCGAGCATCGCCTGCATGGCGACCATGCCGAGGATCGGCGGCGTGCCGGAGATGAAGCGGCGGATGCCGGCCGCCGGGGTGTAGCCCGGACCCATCCGGAACGGGTCGGCGTGACCCATCCACCCCTGGATCGGCTGCGTCAGCTCACCCTGCAGTCGGGCGTTGACGTAGCCGAAGGCGGGCGAGCCGGGCCCTCCGTTGAGGTACTTGTAGGTGCAGCCGACGGCCAGGTCGACGTCCCAGGCGTCGAGCGCCGTCGGGACCGCCCCGGCCGAGTGGCACAGGTCCCACAGCACGAGCGCGCCGGCGTCGTGGGCGATCCGGGTGAGCTCGGGGGCGTCGGCGAGCCAGGCCGAGCGGTAGGCGACGTGGTTGAGGACCACCAGGGCGGTGCGCTCCCCGACGGCCTCACGGAGCTGGTCGGCGGTGACACCGGTGGAGGTGTCGACCTCGATCCAGCGCAGGCTCAGCCCACGCTCGGCCGCGATGCCCTCCGCGACGTAGCGGTCGGTGGGGAAGTTGTCGGTGTCGATGACGATCTCGGTGCGGCCGGGCTCCGTGCGGGCGACGTGGTCGACCGCGGCGCGCATCAGCTTGTAGAGCCACACCGTGGTGGAGTCGCCGACCGCCGTCTGGCCCGGCGCCGCCCCGAGGCAGATGCGCGCGAGGTCGTCGCCGAGCGTGGTCGGCAGGTCCATCCAGCGCTCGTCCCACCCCCGGATCAGCCGCCCGCCCCACTCGTCGCGGACGAACGCGGCCAGCCGGTCGGCCGTCGCGGCGACGGGGCGTCCCAGGGAGTTGCCGTCGAAGTAGACGAGCTCGGACTCGGCGCCGGCGAAGCGCTCGCGGAAGTGGGCGAGCGGGTCGGCGGCGTCGAGCGCTGCTGCGGTGCGCGGAGGTGCGGTGGTCACGACCGCAACCTATCCGCCGTCAGTAGCAGACGGCCCCGTGGGCGGCGGACTGCACCACCTTGCGGTACTTGCCCAGCACGCCGCGGGTGTACTTCGGCGGGAGCGGCTCCCAGCCCTCGGCGCGCGTGGCCAGCTCGGCCTCGTCGACGTGCACGTCGAGGGTCATGCTGGCCACGTCGAGGGTGATCTGGTCACCGTCGCGCAGGAACGCGATCGGGCCGCCGTCGCTGGCCTCGGGCGCGATGTGGCCCACGCAGAGCCCGGTCGTACCTCCGGAGAACCTGCCGTCGGTGATCAGCAGGACGTCCTTGCCGAGTCCGGCGCCCTTGATCGCGCCGGTGATGGCCAGCATCTCGCGCATGCCCGGTCCGCCCTTGGGACCCTCGTAGCGGATCACGACGACGTCGCCGGCCTTGATCGCGCCCTCGCCGAGGGCGTCGAGCGCCTTGCGCTCACCGTCGAAGACGCGCGCGGTGCCGGTGAAGGTGGAGTCGTCGAAGCCGGCGCTCTTGACCACGGCACCCTCGGGGGCGAGCGTGCCCTTGAGGATCGTGAGACCGCCGGTGGCGTGGATGGGGCGGTCGAGCTGGCGCAGGATCTCGCCGTCGAGCGGCTTGGGGTCGAGGTCGGCGAGGTTCTCCGCCATCGTCTTGCCGGTGCAGGTGAGCACGTCGCCGTTCAGGTGACCGGCGTCGAGCAGGGCGCGCAGCAGCACGGGGATGCCGCCGACGCGGTCGAAGTCGGTCCACACGAAGCGGCCGAACGGCTTCATGTCGGCCAGGTGCGGGACCGTCCTGCCGATGCGGGTGAAGTCGTCGATGGTGAGGTCGACCTCCGCCTCGCGGGCGATCGCCAGCAGGTGCAGGACGGCATTGGTCGAGCCGCCGAGGGCCATCGCCATCGCGATCGCGTTCTCGAAGGCGGGTCGGGTCATGATCTGGCGGGCGGTGATGCCCTGGCGCAGCATCCCGACGACGGCCTCGCCGGACTTGTGGGCGAACCCGTCGCGGCGACGGTCCACGGCCGGCGGGGAGGACGAGCCGGGCAGCGACATGCCGAGCGCCTCGGCGACGCTGGCCATGGTGTTGGCGGTGTACGCCCCGCCGCAGGCGCCCTCGCCGGGACAGATCGCGCGCTCGATCTCGTCGACCTTCTCCCGGCTGATCTTGCCTGCCAGGCACGCGCCGACCGCCTCGAAGGCGTCGATGATCGTCACGTCCTTGCCGTCGACCTGGCCGGGCATGATCGTGCCGGCGTAGAGGAAGACGCTGGCCAGGTCGAGCCGGGCGGCGGCCATCAGCATGCCGGGCAGCGACTTGTCGCAGCCGGCGAGGAGGACCGAGCCGTCGAGGCGCTCGGCCATCATCACGGTCTCGACCGAGTCCGCGATGACCTCGCGGCTGACGAGGGAGAAGTGCATCCCCTCGTGGCCCATCGAGATGCCGTCGGAGACCGAGATGGTGCCGAACTCGAGCGGGAAGCCACCGGCCGCGTGCACGCCGTTCTTCACCGCCTTGGCGAGGCGGTCGAGCGAGAGGTTGCAGGGGGTGATCTCGTTCCAGCTGGAGGCCACACCGATCTGCGGCTTCTCCCAGTCGTCGTCACCCATGCCCACCGCGCGGAGCATCCCCCGCGCAGCAGTGGCCTCGAGGCCGTCGGTGACGTCGCGGCTCCGGGGCTTGATGTCGGGACCGTTGGCTGCGTGCGTCATGCGGTCAGGCTAGTCGGGGCCACTCCCCTGCTGAGTCGTGTCTCATCCGGGTCACGCTGCCGGGTGCCTGCGGCGTTGCTCGAGGAGCTCGTCGCGTCGCTCGTCGCGGTGCTCGGCCTCGGCCGCGAGCTGGCGCAGCGAGGGATGGTCGTCCGGGGTGCCCCACATCAACCGCTCCAGACGGCGCAGCCACCGGCTGGTCCGGCAGCGGACCATCGGGTCGCGCCTGACCCGCGACCGGTCGACCCAGTTCCACAGCTCCATGCTCGAACGCAACCCTGCCGGCGCCCACCACCCGTTGACCCGTAGGTCGACGTGCGCCGGGAACCGGCTCCCACCATGCCGGCGGGCACCGTCGTCGCGCATCGGCTCGACCTCCTCCCCGCTGTCCACGGCGACGTACCGCTCCCGCAGCCCCGCCCTCCGCACCATCGCGTGCAGCACGCTCGCGCGAGGGCTCGTGCGTCCGGTCTCCCACCGCGCCACCACCGACTGCGACACCTCCAACAGCCCGGCCAGCCCTCGCTGCGACACGTCCAGGATCCGCCGGACCCGGCGCACCATCCCCGGGATCCCGCCCTCGAACGGCCCCAGGTCGTACCACTGCCACTCCGCCTCACCCCACCACCCAGCCGGTTCACCCACCCCGGCCGCCGCCACTGCCGCCGCCGCCGTTGCCGTCGTCGTACCGCCCATCGCCTGCTCCTCGCCCTGTGCGCCGGTGTCGTCCAGCCATCACAGACCGAGCCGCCGACACGGTGGCCGCGCTCTCCACAGCACGCACGCACCGGCCCGTTCGCCGGCACCTGTGGACACTTGCCGGGCCGCCACCGCCAGCAGCGGACCCCTTCCGACCACCCCACCCGGCGCGTCCTAGCCCGTGAGTCGCTCACAGACTCAAGACCAAGGACCCCCCGAGCGAGGTGCCGACGGAGGCGCCCCTACGCCTTGAGTCGCTCAGAGACTCAAGGCCTAGGAAGGCTGATGGGGCGGCCACGGGGCCGGGCCGGAACGGCCCTGAGGATCCGGGACGCCGCGGCGGATGACCCGTCGTGGTGCCGACCTGCGCCAGGCCGCCGGCCGGTTGGTCAGTCGAGCTTTGCGGCCCGCACGACCAGCACGTCGGGGAGGTCCTTCTGGATCTCCTGCCAGCTGGCGCCCTCGTCGGGCGAGGCCCAGACGCTCCCGTTGCGGCCGCCGAAGTAGAGGCCCACCTGCTCGTGGTCGTCGGCGCACATCCCGTCGCGCATGACGGCGGTGAAGTAGCCGTCCGGCAGGCCGCCGTCGCCCAGCGGCTCCCACGACGAGCCGGCGTCGGTCGTGCGGTAGACGCGGGCCTTGCCGTCGACGGGCCAACGGGCGCCGGCGCTGTCGATGGGGAAGGTGTACGCCGTGTCGCCGCGGTGGGGGTGGGCGACCATCGCGAAGCCGAACTCCGTCGGCAGGCCGGGGGCGATGTCGACCCAGGACGCGCCGCCGTCGTCGGAGCGGTAGACGCCGCCGTGGTTCTGCAGGTACAGCCGGTCCGGGTCCTCGGCGTCGCGGGCGACCTTGTGGACGCACTGGCCGAACTCGGGGTAGTTGCGGTCGCCGGGGAAGAACTCGGCCTTGACCCCTGAGTTCGAAGGCTTCCAGGACTCGCCACCGTCCGCGGTCGTGTAGACGCCTCCGGTCGAGAGGGCCACCAGCACGTGGTCGGCGTCGCGGGGGTCCGGGAGGATCGTGTGGAACGCCTGGCCGCCGAACCCCTCGTTCCACTCCTCGCGGTGGGGGTGGTCCCACAGCCCGCGCACCAGGGAGAACGTCTCACCCCGGTCGGTCGAGCGGAAGACGGCTCCCGGCTCGGTGCCGGCCCAGACCACGTCGTCCTCGAAGCCCGGCTGGAGCTGCCACACGCGGGCCAGCGTCGCGCCGGTGTCCTCGGGGAAGCGGGCGGCCCCGTTGGGGGTCTCGTCCCACGACTCGCCCAGGTCGTCCGAGCGCCAGACCTGAGGGCCCAGCCAGCTCGAGGACGCCCCCGCGAGCAGCCGCGGCGCGGACGACCGGGTGTCCACCATGACGGAGTAGACCTCCTCCATGGGGAAGTGCGGACCCGTCCAGTCCCACGCCGAGCGGGCCTCGTCGGACGTCCCGAGCCACATGCCCTTGCGGGTCCCGACCATGAGCAGCGTGCGCGACATCTGGAGCCTCCCGACCGCCGGTTCCGTGACTATTCCGATTAGGAACACTACTCTCGGGGCGAGATGAGTCAAGACCTCCCGGCGACCGGCTACGCGATCCTCGGCCTCCTCACCTTCGGCGACGAGCTGACGGGGTACGAGATCAAGCAGCGCGCCGACATCACGCTCCGCTTCTACTGGGTCTCGCCCGCGATGAGCCAGATCTACACCGAGCTGCGCCGCCTTACCGACCGCGGCCTGGTCGCCGCCGCCGCCCGGACGGACGGCGGCCGGGAGGTGACGTCGTACGCCATCACCGAGACCGGGCAGGCCGCGCTCAGGGCGTGGATGGACGGCACGCCGGCCGGCTTCCCGGTGCTCAAGCACACCGTCCTGCTCCGGCTGCTCGTCGGGCACGCGACCGAGCCGGAGCAGACCGCCCGGATGCTCGAGGAGTACGTCGCCGAGCTGGCGCAGGCGACCGCGGACCTCGCCGAGGTCCGCGAGTCCCTGCGCGGCGCGGACCGCCCCGGTGAGCCGCTGCGCTTCCCCTCGCTGGTGGCCGACTGGGGACTGGACTACTTCGCCGCGGAGACCCGCCACGCGCACCGTGCGCTGGACAGCCTCCAGGACGACCGGTCGGCCTGAATAGGCTTGCCCGGTGACCTCCCGACCGAGCCGAGACCTCCTCGGCCCCGTCGGACTGGTCCTCATCGGCATCCTGTCGGTCCAGCTCGGCGCCGCCATTGCCAAGGGCCTGTTCGGGGAGATCTCGCCGACGGCCATGGTGTGGCTGCGGCTGGTCACCAGCGCCCTCGTGCTCGCCGCGGTCGCCCGCCCGCGCCTGGGCGGACGCACCCGCCAGGACTGGCTGGTCGTCCTCGGCTTCGGCGCGAGCCTGGCCACCATGAACTGGGCGATCTACCAGTCCTTCTCGCGCATCCCGCTCGGCATCGCGGTGACGATCGAGTTCATCGGACCACTGACGCTGGCCGTCGTGGGGTCGCGCCGCGCCCGCGACCTGGTCTGGGTCCTGCTGGCCGGCGCCGGGGTGGCGCTGCTCGGCTTCCAGCGCACGGGCCTCGACCCGCTGGGAGTCGTGTACGCCCTGCTGGCTGGCGCGGCGTGGGCGGCGTACATCCTGCTGAGCGCCAGCACCGGGCGGCGTTGGGCGGGCTTCGACGGGCTGGCGGTCGCCAGCGTCGTCGCGGCGCTCGCGATGACCCTGCCCGCCCTGCTCACCGCCGGGACGAGCCTGTGGGACGGCCGCGTCCTGCTGATCGGCGCGCTGGTCGGGCTGCTGAGCTCGGTCATCCCCTACAGCTGCGAGCTGGTCGCGCTGCGCAGCCTCCGGCCGGCCGTCTTCGGGATCCTGATGAGCCTCGAGCCCGCCGCCGCGGCGCTCGCCGCCATCGTCGTGCTGCAGGAGCACCTCCCGCCGGTCCAGTGGATCGCGATCGCGTGTGTCGTCGCGGCCTCCATCGGCGCCACCCGTTCCGGGTCGGCGCCCGGTGAGCCGCCGGCGGGCCCGGACGCCGACGACGTCGAGCGAGGACGTTCGGCGACACCCGGCACAATCGCGACATGAGATCGCGACTGGCCCTCGGCTCACTGGCGCTCGCGCTCGCCACCGCCGGCTGTGCCGACAACACGCCCGCGCCGATCCCCCGCACGACCCAGCCGACCGACGCACCCAGCCAGCCGACGCCGACCGAGGAGCCCGGGAACGATGGGCAGTCCGGCGGGTCGGACGACGGCGGCAAGCCCGGCACCGGGGGCGACCGGGAACCGCGGGCCGTCGGCACCCTCGTCGACCTCCTCGAGGTGCCGTGGGGCGTCGACTTCCTGCCCGACGGCGCCGCGGTCGTCACCGAGCGGATGACCGGGCGGGTCCTGCAGGTCACCGCGGACGGCACGCTGAGCCGCCTCGGCGCCATCACCTCGGCCGTGCCGCAGGGCGAGGCCGGCCTGCTCGGCGTCGCGGTCTCCCCGGACTTCGACACCGACCGGACGCTGTTCTTCTACGTCACGACCGGCACCGACAACCGCGTCGTCAGGGCCGAGCTCGACGGCTCCAGGCTCGGTGAGCCGAGCGTGGTCCTCGACGGCATCCCGGCCGGCTTCATCCACGACGGCGGGCGCATCGCGTTCGGCCCGGACGGCCACCTCTACGTCACCACCGGCGAGACCGGCGACCCCGCGCTCGCGCAGGACCCCGACAGCCTGGCCGGGAAGATCCTGCGCATCACCCCGGACGGCGAGCCGGCGCCCGGCAACCCCGACCCCGGCTCCCCCGTCTGGTCGCTCGGCCACCGCAACGTGCAAGGCCTTGCCTGGGACGACGAGGGCCGGCTGTGGGCCTCCGAGTTCGGCGACTCCACCTGGGACGAGCTGAACCTCGTCGAGAAGGGCGGCAACTACGGCTGGCCCGAGGTCGAGGGGCGGGGCGGTCGGAAGCAGTTCATCGACCCCCAGCTCGTCTGGCCGGTCGAGCAGGCGTCCCCCAGCGGGCTGTCGTACGCCGACGGGCACCTCTGGATGGCCGGGCTCCGCGGCCAGCGCCTGTGGCGGATCACGGTCACGGCGGCCGGCAAGGCGGCCCGGCCGACGGCGTTCTTCACCGAGGACTACGGCCGGCTGCGCACGGTGGCCACGGCCCCCGACGGGCTGCTGTGGGTGACCACCTCCAACCAGGACGGTCGCGGCGAGCCGACGCCCGCGGACGACCGGATCATCCAGGTCCGTCCCTGACCCGCTGCCGGGCGCGTCAGCCCGGGCGTACGACGGCGCGACGCGCGGCGCGACGCAGCGTGGTGAGGATGGCCGGGCCGAGGACGACGACGGCGACCGCGGTCGTGATCGCGCGACCGGTGTCCCAGCCGCCGGTCGAGGTGAGCAGCGTGTAGACGAGGAACCGGTGCGCGTTCTCCAGCACCGGCGCCCCGGCGACGTAGGCCAGCGACCCCTCGTGGCCGGGCACGGCGATGCCCAGCGCGAACGGCCAGGAGCTGAGGTTCATCAGGAGGCCGTAGGCGTAGGAGGCGACGACGGCGTAGACCACGAGCATCGCGATCTCGGCCCGCCCGCCGGCGCGCCGCGGGAGCAGCCCGGCGCCCATCCCGACCCAGGCGGCGCAGATCATCTGGAACGGCAGCCACGGGCCGACGCCCGCGGTGAGGAGCGCCGAGGCGAACAGCGACGTGCAGCCGAGCGCGAAGCCGAAGCCGGCGCCGAACACCCGCCCGCCCAGGATGAGCAGGAAGAACACCAGCTCGATGCCGGCCGTGCCCGCACCGAGGGCGCGCATCACGGCGTTGATGGCCGAGAGGACGCCGAGCACCGCGAGGACCCGCGAGTCCATCCCGCCCTCCCCCATCTCGGCGAGGACGACGACCACCACGACGGGGAGCAGCACGAGGAACACGAACGGCGGCTCGACCCGCTCGCCCGGCTGGGCGACGAGCAGGAACGGCCAGCAGAGCATCATCAGCCCGGCGAGCGAGGCGACGACGAGGACGGCGGCGGTGCGCGGCCCGATCGGCAGGGCGACACCCGTCGCCGGGGTCGTGCGATCGAGGATGCTCATCGGGCGTCCCTCGTCCCGAGCGCGGCGGCCACTTCCTCCACGACGAGCCACGGGGCGCCGAGGACCTTGGTGACCTGCGGCGCGAACGACGGCGACTCGGCGAGCACCCGACGCGGCGGTCCGCTGGAGACGACCTCGCCCTCGGCCATCACGACCACCTCGTCGGCGACGTGGGCCGCGAACTCCACGTCGTGGGTCGCGAGCAGCACCGCGTGCCCGTCCTCGGCGAGGCCCGCGACGATGCGGGCGAGCTCGCCCTTGCCGGCGTAGTCCAGGCCGCGCGTGGGCTCGTCGAGCAGCACGACCGGCGGGCGGGCGGTGAGGACGATCGACAGGGCGAGCGCGAGCCGCTGGCCCTCGGAGAGGTCGCGCGGGTGGATCCGCGGGTCGATCCCGGGCGCCAGCCGGTCGAGGAGGGCGCGGCAGGTGCCGGGCGCGGCATCGGCGCCGGTGTCCGCGGCGGCGCACTCCTCGTCGACCGTCTCGAGGTAGAGCAGGTCGGCGGCCGTCTGCGGCACGAGCCCGACGCGTGTACGACGCTCGGCGGGCGCGAGGGCGGCGGGGTCGCGACCGTCGACGTCGACGGTGCCCGAGCGGCGCCGACCCGTGCCCTGCAGCGCCCAGATGAGGCTGGACTTGCCGGACCCGTTGCGACCCATCAGCACGGTCACCTGACCGGCCGCGAGCGTCAGGTCCAGGTCGCGGACCGCGGCGTGGGAGCCGTGGACGACCGTGACGCCGCGCGCCGCGAGCAGCGCCGGGGACGCCACGGCAGGGGTGGGGTCGGGAGCGACGAGCTCCGGCAGCGAGCGGGCGTGCCGCCGGGCGTCGCGCACCGTCAGCGGCAGCGGCTCCCAGCCGGCGAGGCGGCCCAGCTCGACCAGCGGCGGCGCCACCGGCGAGTCCCGGAGCACCTGCTGGGGCTCGTCGACGCGGACGGAGCCGTCGCCGGTGACCAGGCAGATGCGGTCGGCGAACGGCACGACCCGCTCGAGCCGGTGCTCGGCGAGCAGCACGGTCAGGCCGAGGTCGTGGACCAGCCGGGTGATGGTCGCGAGGACGTCCTCGGCCGCGGTGGGGTCGAGGGCCGACGTCGGCTCGTCCAGCACGAGGACGCGGGGATGCGTGGTGAGGACGGAGCCGATGGCGACCCGCTGCTGCTGGCCACCGGAGAGGGTGCGGAGGTCCCGGGCGCGGAGGTCGGCGATGCCGAGCAGGTCGAGCGTCTCCTCGACCCGGCGCCGCATCGTCTCGGGAGCGGTCCCGAGCTGCTCCATGCCGTAGGCCAGCTCCTCCTCGACCGTGTCGGCGACGAAGCCCGAGAGCGGGTCCTGGCCCACGTAGCCGACGAGGTGCGCCCGCTCCCGCGGCGGCTGGTCCACGATGCTGCGGCCGTCGAGCAGGACGTCGCCGGTGAGGACGCCGCCGGTGAACCTCGGCACGAGGCCGGTCACCACGCCGAGGAGCGTCGACTTCCCGACGCCGGTCCGCCCGGAGACGAGGACCAGCTCACCCTCGTCGAGGGTGAGGTCGACGCCGCGGAGGACGTGGTGCTCGGCGTAGCGCAGGCCGATGTCGCGCAGCTCGATCATGCCGTCGCCTCGAGCTGGGCCAGGGCGCTGGCCGGGACCGGCGTGGCGACGGCCGGGACGGCGCCCAGGACGCCGACGGCGAGGGCGAGCGGGGAGAGGTACGGCGCCACGTCGACGCCCGGGTAGGCGACGGCGACCTGCGTGTGGGCGACGTACCAGCCCAGCACGGCCACGACCACCCCGGTGGCGACGGTCAGCAGCTCCGGTGCGCGCCACGGATCGGGGCGGTAGCGGGTCCGCTGCACCCGGCGGCCGGCGCTGACCATCCCCAGCACGGCCACCGCCACGCCCGCGCCAAGCATCGGCAGGGCGAGGACGCGCGGGGCGGTCGGGTCGAGCCACGCGTAGGTCCCGACGCAGATGCCGGTCAGCGCGAGCAGCAGCAGCGATCCGGTGAGCCGGCGCTCGCGGGGCGTCGCTCCCCCGGAGCGACCGTAGCCGCGGGTGTCCATGCCGGCGGCCAGCGCGAGGGAGCGCTCGAGCGCGTCCTCGAGGACCGGGACGAGGAAGCGGCGCAGGCGCGCGACACCGGTCGTCGTACCGCCGCGGAGCGCCTGGGCGGCGCGGACCCGGCGGGCGCTGTCGGCGAGCTGCGGGAAGATCGTCACGGCGACGACCATCGCGGTGCCGATCTCGTAGAGCGCCGGGGGCACCGACGCGAGGAGCCGCTTGGGGTTCGCGAGCGAGTTGGCCGCTCCGACGCACAGGATGATCGCGGCGAGCCGGAGGCCGTCGTAGAGCCCGGCGAGCAGCGCCTCGCTGGTGACCGGCCCGAGCAGCCGGATCCCGGCCGCCCAGTCGGGCAGCGGGACCTCGGGCAGCTCCAGCAGCACGTGGCCGACCGCCTGGCCGCCGAAGACGATCCGGAACACCACCCGGAGGACCACCGTCATGGCGGCGAGCAGGGCGTACAGCCGGAACGACCGGCCGTAGGGATGCCCGGACCGGCGTGCCATCACCACGACCGTCGCCGACCCCATGACGAGGATCAGCACCAGCGGGTTGGTGGTCAGGGACGCAGCAGTGGCCAGCCCGATCGCCCAGGACCACCAGGCGATCGGGTGCAGGTCACGCGGCAGTCCCGTCACGGGCACGGCCGGTCCGGGCACGGCGCGTCAGACCCCCCGTCTACGACGCGCCACGACGCCACTGACCACGATCGCGATCGCGAGCAGGGCGACGACACCCCACGTCACCGCGGCCGGCACCTTGGCCGGCTCGTCGGCAGCCGGTCGACCGGCCTCCGTGGGAGCACTGGGACTTGAGTCTCCCGGAGACTCAGAGCCGGGATCGGCGGCCGTGGGGTCCTCACTGGCGCTTGAGTCTCCAGGAGACTCATCGTCGAGGGAGCCGTCCCGGGCGGCATTCTTGGACCGTGAGTCGCTGGGAGACTCAGAGGCCAGGGGCGACTCGGTGGGGTCGCTCGGCGACGACTGCGAGGGCGACTCGGCAGGCGACCCGGAGGGCGACTCGGAGGGCGACGCCGTCGGGGAACCGGACGGGGTCGCGGTCGGGGACGGGCTCGGCGACGACCCGCCGCCGGTCCCGCCCGAGCCGCCCGTGCCCCCACTGTTGCCGCCACCGTTGCTGCCGCCCTTGCCGCCACCGCCACCGCCACCGCCGCCGTTGCCCTGGCCACCGGTCGTCGGGGTCGGGGACGACGGGGAGGCGGTCGGGGACGGGGAAGGCGTGGGCGCGGGGGCCACCGGCGGCGCCACGCCGGGCGGTACGGCGTTGCCCGTGCCCTGCTTCCAGGACCAGCCGACCGACCCGCCGGCGGGGACGGTCAGACCGCCGACGCCGGAGGACGAGTACGTCCACGATCCGGCAGAGCCGTCGGACCACCACAGGCCCCAGTAGGCGTCGACCGGCGAGGCGTTGACGCACGGGTCCGCGGTGGGCACTCCGTTGACGCGGCACACGAAGCCCGGCTGCCGGGTCGCGTAGGAGATGCCGACCCCGACGGAGGCGAAGATCGCGTCAGCGGTCCTGCCGCCGCCGTCGGCCGCGCACGCGGTGGTGGTGCCCCCGCCGAGCTCGCGGTAGTCGACGACCACGCTGACGCCACCGGCCGAGGTGCAGGTGGCCGCGTCAGCGGGCGCGAGGACCGCCGTCGGGGCGAGCAGGACCGGTCCTGCACCGAGCACGGCCACGGCCAGTGCCCGGGTGAGGGACCGCATCCTCGAGGCGCTCATCGGTGCATCAGCCCTTGGCGGCCTTGAGCCTGAACGTAGTGACCGCCCGCCGGGCCCCCGACGCGGTCTGCACGGCCTTCACCTTGACGGTGCCTCGGGCGAGGAGCTTGCGGGCCGGCTTGGTCAGGGTGAGGACGAGCTTCTTCTCGGCTCCGGGGGCGATGGCGTAGCTCCGCCTGGCGACGGTCACGACCTTCTTCGCCTTCCCGAGCCTCACCTTGCCGGCCGTGCTCACCGTGAGCTTGCCGAAGCAGGGCTGGGCGCTCTCGCACGTCAGGTCGACCTTGAAGCGGTTCTTGCGGACCTTCTCGGTCCGGCTCACGTCGAGGTCGCCCACCATCGGCGCGGCCGGGGGCACGGCCGGGGGCACGGCCGGCACGGCCGTCGCGCTGGTCGTGGCGGTGGTGGTGCCGCCGAGCGTGGCCACGGTGAACGTGTGGGCGGCCGCTCCCGCAGGCAGGGTGAACGCGACGGCCAGGTCCGAGCCCGTGCCGACGACGCGTCGGGCGTCGCTGCCGAAGCTCACGCACGCCTGCTCGCCCGCCGCGACGCCGCGGACGGTGACGGTGACGGTGCTCTTCTCGACCGCGGTGACGGGGGCCGAGACGCCGAGCGAGGTGCTCGCGGCCGGCGCCCACAGCAGCGCGGGGGCGGCCTGGAAGGAGGCGCGGCGCCACGTGTCGCGCACGGTGGCGTTTCCGGCGATGCCGTCGACGCGTGCGGCGGTCAGGTCCGCCGCGTTGTAGGCGATGGCCCCCGTGGGCGCCCGGCTTGCGCAGGCGCCGGCGTCGGCGACCTGCAGGCTCCGCACCCACGCGGCAGCCTTCGCGGCGGAGGCCTGCCGACCTGCGCGGCCGAGCGCCCAGCCGGCGAGCCCGGTGCTGTTGGAGTTGGCACCCGGAGTGGACGAGTCACCCTCCAGCGACCCGTCCGCGCGCTGGACCGACTCCAGCCACGCGGTGGCCTCGGCGATCGCTGCGGTCACCTCGGGCGAGGTGTTGCCGGACTCGAGCAGCGAGAGCACGGCGAGCCCGGTGGTGTCGGGCGCGACGCCGGTGGCGTCGGCCGCGCACGCAGCGGCGTCGAGGTCGAAGCGGAAGTAGCCGGCGGGGCACTGCTGCGCCAGCAGGGCTGCCGTGGCGTCCGAGGCCTCCGGCGACCCGGCGACCGTCAGCGCCTCGGCGGCGAAGGCCTGGCCGATGGTGTTGGCGTAGTCGCCGAAGGAGCTGTCGTCGCCGACGACGCCGGTGGTGTCGTCGGTCAGGTCCTCGAGCTGGTCGACCAGGTTCACCGCGGCGTACGCGGTGGCCGCGTCGCGCCCGATGCGCTGGGTGAAGGCGGCCGCCTTGGCGGTGGCGTTGGCGTAGTAGCCGATCTGCGTGAAGTCGTAGGGCGGGTCGGAGTCGTACTCGTCGGACTGCACATAGCCGTACGGGTTGGTGGGTGAGGACACCAGCCTGCCCGCGATCGCGTCCGCGACGCGCGCGGCGTCCGCGCTGCGCCCGGTGGCGTCGAGCGCGAGGCCCGCGTCGATGCTCAGGCCGACGTCCGCGCCGAAGCTGCCGAGGGCGACGCCGTCGGTGAGCTGGGTGCCGATCCAGTCGGTGACGAGCTGGGTGGGCGGCACCGGAGCGGCCGCGGCGGCGCTCGGGGCCAGGGTCGCAGCGGCGAGGGCGACGACCGCCAGGCCGGAGGTGAGCTTCATGTTCCCTTCCCTCACTGCGACAACGAGGGAAGGCCGGAGCCGTTCGCCTCGCTGCATTCCTCGACAGCGATGGTGATCATGACGCGGCGAGGCGGGTGTTCCGGCTTGCACGGGACGTGGCCCGTGCCCACGGTTGCGGGTCAGCGCCGGTTTCGGACCGGCTTTCCCCACCTCGGGCGTGACTGGTGCCGACCCGGACGGGTGCGGCGGGCGAAGCGTAACCCTCGCGCGCCCCGGGACGCACGTCGGCCCGGCGTCGTGGGACGCCGGGCCGGTGCGCTCGATCGAGCGGTGGAGCAGTGGGTCAGTTGCGGACCCGGAGGGACGTCCGCGCCTCGTCGTCGGACGTCTTGACGAGCGCGACGCGCCGCTGGTTGCCGGTGGGCAGCTGCAGCTTGCGCACGATCTTCGCGCCCGACTTCTTGCCCTTCACGCGCAGGAAGTCGCCCTTGACCTGCATGCAGGCGCTCTCGCTGGGCGCCAGGCCGTAGACCTGGAACTGCACGTTGTCGCCGGCCCGGGCCTCACGACGCACGGACACGATGCGCAGCTTGTCCTTGCTGGCCGGGGCGAACTGCAGGCCGAGGATCGCCTGGGCGGTGGCGCGGCGCCACTCGCCTCGGGCGTCGGCCGGGATCCCGGTGGTGGTGGCCGCGGTGACGCGGTCCCTGCGGTAGGCGACGGCGCCCGTGTCCTTGGTCAGCGCGGTGCGGCACTTGTACTTGTCGACCGGCTGGTTCTTGCGGATCCACAGCGCCGCCTTGAGGGCCGCGTCGCGGTTCTTGAGCAGGCCCAGGGCGTAGCCGCCCACGGCGGTGGAGTTGGTGTTGATCGAGGCCCCGGGGCCGGCGCTGCGGATCGCGCCGCTGCCACGTTGACGCTCGGCCAGCCACGTGCCGGCCTTGGCCAGGGCGCCCTGGACCGCGGCGCTCCTGTCGCCGGACTCGACCAGGTTGATCACCGCGAGGGCGGTGGCGTCCGGGTCGGCCTCGCTCCCCGCGGCACCTTCCGTGCACGACTGGTTCGGCACGTCGGCCTTGGCGAAGTCGAGCCGGAAGTAGCCCGAGGCGCACTGCTGCTTGAGCAGGAAGTCGCGAGCCGCGCCCGCCTCGGCGGACCCGGCCAGCGTCAGCGCGCGCACGGCGTAGGACTGCCCGACGACGTTCGCGAAGTTGCCGAACTCCGACTTGTCGAAGATCCGGCCAGCGAAGGCGGCGGCCTGCGGCTCGGCAGCCGGGTCCGCCGGCACGTTGGCCGTGCGCTCCTCCAGCCGGGCGATCAGGTTGACGCCGCCGTAGCTGGTCGGGTTCTTCTTGGCGGTGCGGGCGAAGGTCGCGGCCTTGCCCAGCGCCCCGGCGTAGGACTCCTTCGTCCCGTCACCGACGTACTCACCGATGCGCGGCTCGAGCGAGTTGTTGATCGCCGTGACGGTGCCGCCCTGGCTGGCGACGGTCGCGAGCGCCAGGCCGGTGTCGATGGTGAGACCGAAGTCGGGGCCCTGCGGGGTCGTGATGAGCCCGTTGCTGAGCTCCCCGGCGATCCACTCGGCGGCGATCGTCGAGGGCGTGCTGTCGGTGGACGCGGCCGCCTGGGCGGCACGGAGGGCCGGCGACGGGTCCGCCGAGGCCGGCGGGGCGGCGAGGACGCCGATCCCCAGGGCGGCGGTCGACAGGGCGAGGGCCGCCGTACGGATGGGTCGGTTGCGATGGTGCATGACTTCCTTCCCGCTCGCGGAGGGAAGGCGCGACGACGTACGACGGCGCGAACCGTCCCCCGGGTGGTGCGAGCGTTGGTTGGTGATGTGACCACTGTGACGCGCGAGCACCCTAACAAGTTGTCTAGACCGCGCGGCACCTCCCGGGGGGAGGGGTCAGGAGAGCTTCTCGAGGATCAGCTCCCGCACGCGACCGGCGTCGGCCTGCCCGCGCATCTCCTTCATCACTGCGCCGATGAGCGCCCCGGCCGCGGCCACCTTGCCGTCGCGGATCTTGTCGGCGACGGCGGGGTTGGCGGCGATGGCGGCGTCGACGGCGGCGCCGAGCGCGGCGTCGTCGGACACGACGGCCAGCCCGCGACGCTCGACGACCTCGTCCGGGGTGCCCTCCCCGGCCAGCACGCCCTCGAAGACCTGTCGGGCCAGCTTGTCGTTGACCGTGCCCTCGTCGACCAGCGCCTGGATGCGCGCGACGTCGGCGGGGGTGATGGGCAGGTCGACGAGGTCGACGCCGTCCTCGTTGCTGCGCCGCGCGAGCTCGCCGAGCCACCACTTGCGGGCGGCCTGCGGAGCGGCACCCTGGGCGATGGTCTCCTCGACCAGCCCGAGCGCGCCGGCACCGACGGTGTCGCGCATCTCGAGGTCGCTGAAGCCCCACTCGGCCTGCAGCCGCGCACGTCGTGCGGTCGGGTTCTCCGGGAGCGTGCCGCGCAGCTCCTCGACCCACTCGCGGCTCGGCGCGACGGGCACCAGGTCGGGCTCGGGGAAGTAGCGGTAGTCCTCGGCGTCGGACTTCTCGCGACCGCTCGTGGTGACCCCGGTGTCCTCGTGCCAGTGGCGGGTCTCCTGCAGGATCGAGCCACCGCCGCTGAGGATCGCGGCGTGGCGCTGCATCTCGAAGCGGACCGCCCGCTCGACCGAGCGGAAGGAGTTGACGTTCTTGGTCTCGGTGCGGGTGCCGAGCACGCCGCTGTCCTTCGGCGACAGCGACAGGTTGACGTCGGCGCGCAGGTTGCCCTGGTCCATCCGCGCCTCGGAGACGCCGAGCGCCACGATCAGCTCGCGCAGTTGCGCGACGTAGGCCCGGGCGACCTCCGGGGCCCGCTCCCCCGCACCGAGGATCGGGCGGGTGACGATCTCGATGAGCGGGATGCCGGCACGGTTGTAGTCGACGAGCGAGTGGTCGGCGCCGTGGATGCGGCCGGTGGCGCCGCCGACGTGCAGCGACTTGCCGGTGTCCTCCTCCATGTGGGCGCGCTCGATCTCGACGCGGACGACCTCGTCCTCACCGCCCTCGGTCGGGACCGTGACGTCCATCCAGCCGTCGAAGGCGATCGGCTCGTCGTACTGCGAGGTCTGGAAGTTCTTCGGCATGTCCGGGTAGAAGTAGTTCTTCCGCGCGAAGCGGCACCACTCGGCGATCTCGCAGTTGAGCGCGAGCCCGATCCGGATCGCGGACTCCACGGCCTTGCCGTTGACGACCGGCATCGCGCCCGGCAGGCCGAGGCAGGTCGGGCACACCCCGGCGTTGGGCTCGCCGCCGAAGGTCGCCGGGCAGCCGCAGAACATCTTCGAGGCGGTGTTGAGCTCGACGTGGACCTCGAGGCCGATGGCGGGGTCGTAGGCCGCCAGCACGTCGTCGAAGGGCATCAGGGTGTCGGTCACGTCAGCGCACCTCGGTGGTCGGAGCAGCGGCCAGGGCGGGCGCCCGGTCGAGGAGGGAGCCACCCCACTCCTGCTGGTGGAGGGCCTCGAGCGCGGCGCCGACGCGGTAGACGCGGTCGTCGGCCAGCGCCGGTGCGAGCACCTGGAAGCCGCTGGGCAGGCCGTCCTCCTCGGCGAGGCCGTTGGGGACCGAGATCCCGGGCACGCCGGCGAGGTTGGCGGGGATGGTGGCGAGGTCGTTGAGGTACATCGCCATCGGGTCGTCGAGCTTCTCGCCGAGCCGGAACGCCGTGGTCGGCGCCGTGGGCGAGACCAGCACGTCGACCTGCGCGAAGGCCGCGTCGAAGTCGCGGCTGATCAGCGTGCGGATCTTCTGCGCCTGGCCGTAGTAGGCGTCGTAGTAGCCGCTGGAGAGCGCGTAGGTGCCGAGGATGATGCGGCGCTTGACCTCGTCGCCGAAGCCGGCGTCGCGGGTCGCGCGCATGACGTCCTCCGCGCTCGGGTCGCCGTCGGGTGTGACGCGCAGGCCGAAGCGCATGGCGTCGAACTTCGCCAGGTTGCTCGAGGCCTCGGCCGGGAGGATCAGGTAGTAGGCCGCGAGCGCGTGCACGAAGGAGGGGCAGGAGACCTCCACGACCTCGGCGCCGGCCTTGACCAGCAGCTCGACGGACTCGTCGAAGCGTCCCACCACGCCGCGCTGCCAGCCGTCGCCGGCCAGCTCGGTGACCACGCCGACCTTGACTCCGGTCATGTCACCGCTCGCGCCGGTGCGGGCCGCCTCGGTGAAGGAGGGCCACTCCTGCTTGATCGAGGTGGAGTCGCGCAGGTCGTGCCCGCCGATGACGTCGTGGAGCATCGCCGCGTCGAGCACCGTGCGGGTGACCGGGCCGGCCTGGTCGAGGCTGTTGGCCAGGGCGACGAGGCCGTAGCGGGACACGCCGCCGTAGGTCGGCTTCACGCCGACGGTCCCGGTGACGGCGCCGGGCTGGCGGATCGACCCGCCGGTGTCGGTGCCGATGGCCAGGGGCGCCTCGAAGGCCGCGACGGCCGCGGCCGAGCCGCCGCCGGACCCGCCGGGGATCCGGTCGAGGTCCCACGGGTTGCGGGTGGGCCCGTAGGCCGAGTGCTCGGTGGAGGAGCCCATCGCGAACTCGTCCATGTTGGTCTTGCCCAGGATGGGCAGGCCCGCGACGCGCAGGCGCTGCACGACGGTCGCGTCGTAGGGCGGGACCCAGCCCTCGAGGATCCTGGACCCGCAGGTGGTGGGCAGGCCACGGGTGGCGAGGACGTCCTTGACCGCGATCGGTACGCCGTCCAGCGGGCCGCGTTCCTCGCCGCGGCCACGGCGGGCGTCGGACTCCGCGGCCTGGAGGAGCGCGCCGTCCCGGTCGACGTGGAGGAACGCGTGGACCGCGCCGTCGACCTCGGCGATGCGGTCGAGGTGGAGCTCGGTCAGCTCGACGCTGGTGGTGGACCCGTCGACGAGGGCCGCGGACAGCTCGGCCGCGGTGGAGGTGACGGAGGCGGGCGTGGTCATCAGGCCTCCTCACCGAGGATGCGGGGCACCGAGAAGCGGTGACCCTCGACCGCCGGCGCGCCTGCGAGGGCCTCCTCGGCGGACAGGCCCGGCACCACGACGTCCTCGCGGAAGACGTTGGTCAGCGGGATCGCGTGCGACGTGGGCGGCACGTCGTCCCCGGCGACACCGTTGATGGAGGCGACGGACTCGAGGATCACGCTCAGCTGCGGGGCGAGGTGGTCGAGCTCGGCGTCGGAGAGGTCGATGCGGGCGAGGTCGGCCAGGTGGGCCACCTCGTCGCGGGAGATCTCGGGCATGCCGGCAATCCTAGGTCCACGCCTCTCCCCCGACCGCGACCGGTCGGGACCGGCGGCCCGAGCGTCCCGGGTCGCCGGGACCGCAGCCCCGCGCCCCGGGACCGGCCCGCGACGCATCGTCTGCGCCATGAGGCCACGAGGGACGACGGGAGCGGGGACGGCATCGGTGCTCGCCTGCCTGCTGGTGGGGCTGGCGGGGCTGGCGGGCTGCGAGGCCGGACGGGGGTCGGTGGCGGTCGGCGGGGGGCAGCCGTCCGCCACCGGCGGGGCGTCCTCGCGGGTCGAGGCGCAGGAGCCGCGGACCGCTCCCCCGCAGCCGCGGGGTTCGGAGGGCTGGCGGATGCGCCGGCCCGCCGAGCACGGCGAGGTGGCGGCCTACACCACGCACGCCGGCGGCGTGCCGGGCACGCTCGTGGGCCTGAAGGTGTCGACCACCGAGGGCGGCTACCAGGTGTCGGCGTGGCGCATCGGGTCGTACGCCGGCGGCACGAGCGCGTTCGTCTGGGAGTCGGGCTTCCGGGTCGGGCGCCTCCAGCCGGCACCCCGCTTCGCCCCGGCCTCGACCCGCACCGTGGTGGCGCCGTGGACGCGCGACCTCACCGTCGACACGACCACCTGGGAGCCCGGCCTCCACGTCTTCCGGCTCCGCACCGACACCGGCTGGGAGACGCAGGTGCCCTACGTCGTGACGTCGCCGTCGGCGGCGGGCACCGTCGCCCTCGTCGCGCCGGTGACCACGTGGCAGGCCTACAACACCTGGGGCGGCTACAGCCTCTACACGGGCGCGAACGGCGACACCCGCAGCCACGCGGTCAGCTTCGACCGCCCCTACCAGGGCATGGGCAGCGTCAACGACTACCGCCTGGCCGCGATCCCGGTTGTCGTCCGCGCCGAGGCGACCGGCGTGCCCCTGTCCTACTTCACCAACGTCGACCTGCACACGACGCCCCGGGCGCTGCAGGGGGCCCGGGGGTACGTCTCGATGGGCCACGACGAGTACTGGACCACCACCATGCGCGACGTCGTCCTCGATGCCCGGGCCGCCGGCACCAACCTCGTCTTCCTCGGCGCCAACACCATGTACTGGCGGGTGCGCCTCGTTGCCCGCGGGTCGGTCCCGGCCCGGGTGATGGTCGGCTACCGGCACGACGCGCACGCCGACCCGGTGCGGCCGACGGGGTCGGAGGACACCACCGCCCGGTTCCGCGACCCGCCGGTCCCCCGGCCCGAGCACGACCTCGTCGGCATGCAGTACGAGTGCTACCCCGTCGACACCGACTACGTCGTGGCGAGCCCGGGGTGGTGGGGGTTCCGTGGCACCGGCGTACGCCGCGGTGACCGCGTGGCGGGCCTCGTCGGCGGCGAGGCGGACCGGGTCTACCCCGACGAGCGCCTCCCGCGACCGATGCAGGTGCTGAGCCACTCGCCGTACGCGTGCCGGGGCGTCGCCACCTCCGCCCAGTCGGTCTACTACACGGCGCCCTCAGGTGCAGGCGTGTTCAGCGCCGGGACCCTCCGGTGGGGGTGCGCCATGGTCGACCGGTGCGAGCGTCCGCTCGGCGCGGCCACGCGGCGCTTCACGCAGACCGTGACCGGCACGCTCGTGCGGGAGTTCGCGCGCGGACCGGTCGGTGATCGCCACCCGGCGCGGGACAACGTCGCCGACTTCGACCTCCCGCTCGCCAACACGGTCCCGGCGAGTTGAGGCAGCAGGCGGGCGCGTCGGTCATGATGAACGCCATGGGCCACCTCCGACTCCGCCCGGCCCGCACCCTGCGGGTCGGCGTCGTCGTGGCGATCGCCTGCCTGGCGGCAGGGTGCTCGCCGCGCGACGTGCCGGAGGACCGCGAGACGCCCGGCCCCGAGTCCGCCGCGCTCCGCGTGCAGACCGTCGCCGGCGCCGAGCGCCTCGACGAGGCCACCCGCGCGGAGCTCGAGGGGGCCGTCGGTGACGTGCTGTCCACCTACGTCGTGAAGGCGTTCCTCGGCGACTTCCCACGCCAGGAGTTCGTCGGCTCGTTCGAGGCGTTCACCAGTGGCGCGGCCCGGTCCGCGGCTGGCGACATCAGGCGGCTGACGGCGACGAAGGTGCAGGACGCCACGGACGTGCGCGCCACCGAGCTCGACGCCCGGCTCTCCTTCCTCACCCGGTCCGGCGAGGTCCACGGCGGCACGGCGACCGTCCACTTCGCCTTCGAGGCCACGATGGAGGACGGCCGCACCCGCCCGCTCGTCCTCGACGGCCGGTTCCTGCTCGACGCCGACAGTGGCACCTGGTCGATCTTCGGCTACGACGTCAGGTTCGACGACGGCGGCGGGCAGTCCGCCGAGACGGAGTCCGCGCCATGACGCGCCTCGTCCGGCTCCTCACCCGGCTCGCGGTCCTCGCGGCCGTCGCCCTCGTCGTACCGGCCGCGTCGGTGCAGCCGACCACGATCAGCCTGACGACCATCGGCACCGCCAAGGCGGTCGACGCCGGCGAGGGGGTCCTCTGGGTCCTCGCCCTCGGGTCGGAGGCCGCCCCGGGCGAGGACGTGATGACCGGCCGGACCGACGCCATCCAGCTCATCGGGGTCCGCTGGAAGACCGGCCACGCGGTGGCCATCGGGCTCCCCCGCGACCTCTACGTCGAGCTGCCCTCCGGTCGCGCGCGGATCAGCACCGCCCTGCAGGAGGGTGGCCCCGAGGGGGCGGCGCAGGAGGTCGAGGACCTGCTCGGCATCACGCCCGAGGTGGTCCTCGTGACCGGGTTCGACGGGTTCCGCACCATGATGCGCGCGGTCGGCGACGTGACGGTCGAGTCGCCCTTCGCCTTCACCACCGAGGAGGGCGGCGTCGACGTCCGTCGCGGCCCCAACACGTTCGACGCCGAGCAGGCGCTCGACTACGTCACGACCCGCGAGGGGCTCCCCGCCAGCGACTTCGACCGCGCCGCCAACCACCAGCGGCTGCTGCTCGGCGTGCTGGCGCGCCTGAGGGCCGCCGAGGACGAGGAGGGCTTCATGGAGCAGGCCGCCCTGGCCGCGATGTCGGGGCTGCAGACCGACCTCTCCCCGTCCGAGGTCTACCGCCTGGTGCAGGCGCTGACCACGGTCGACCCCGCGCGCACCTCGGCGTGCATCATCACGGGCGAGTTCGCCGTCGAGTTCGGCGCCGACGTCGTCTACCCCGATCCCGTCCAGGCCCGGGCGGTGGGCGCGGACGCGCGCGACGACGCCCGCCTCCAGGGCGGGTGCCGCGACGGCTCCGGCTGACCGGGCGGGCAGGGCCCACGTCCGGGCGGGGTCAGCCCATCCCGGCGTCGCGTGCCTTGACGATGGCCTGGGCGCGATGGGCGACCTGCAGCTTGGCGAAGATGTTGCTCGCGTGGTTGCGCACCGTCTTGACCGACAGGTCGAGCTGCCGTGCGATCTCGCCGTTCTCCTTGCCCTCGGCGATCAGCCCGAGCACGACCCGCTCGCGCTCGGTGAGCTCGGGGAAGGCGTCGGCGCTCGGCCGGCTCCGTGCCCCGGCGAAGTAGGTCATCACGCGGTCCGCGATCCCCGGCCCGAAGATCACCTCGCCCGCGCCCACCGCCTGGACGGCGCGGGTGATCTCCTGGCGGCGGGCTCCCTTGAGGAGGTAGCCGCGGGCGCCCGCGCGGACCGCCGCGAACACCGACTCCTCGTCCTCCATCATCGTCAGCACCAGCACCCCGATGTGGGGCGAGGACCGGACGATCTGGACGGTCGCGTCGATCCCGTTGAGCCGGGGCATGTGCAGGTCCATGAGGACGACGTCAGGCTGCAGGTCGAGAGCCATCGCGACCGCGAGGGCGCCGTCGGCGGCCGTGCCGACCACCTCCACCGCGGGCGTGGCGGCCAGCAGCGCCTCCAGCCCGTGCCGGAACTCCTCGTGGTCGTCGGCGATCAGCACCCTGTGCGTGTCCATCGCGTCGCCTCCTCGTCCTCGTGCCGGTCCTCAGTCGTCGCCGAGCGGCAGCCGCGCCCGGACGACGGTGCCGCCGCCCGATCGCGGCGCCACCTCGAACGAGCCACCGAGCTCCTCGGCCCGCTCACGCATCGAGGACAGGCCTACACCCGCGCGGCGGTCGGGAGCCAGGCCCCCGCCCGTGTCGGCCACCTCGAGGTGCAGCGCGGCGTCGTCGCGGGTGAGCCGCACCTCGCACCGATCGGCGCGGCTGTGGCGCTGCACGTTGGTCACCGCCTCCAGCACGATGCGGTACGCCGCGACCTCCACGGCCGCGGGCAGGGGCTCGAGGTCGTCGTCGGCGGACACGGTCCACGGGACGCCCACGGCACCGACGCCCGCGCTGTGCTCGGCCGCGAGGTGTCGCAGCGCGGAGACCAGCCCGAGCTGGTCGAGGGCGGGCGGTCGGAGCCCCTCCACGAGGCGCCGCACCTCGCTGATGTCCTCGCGCGCCTGGTCCGAGAGCCGCGCCACCAGGTCGGCGGCCTGGCCGGGGTCGGCGTGGATGAGGTCGCCCGCGGACTCCAGCCGCATCGCCATGGTGGCCAACGACGGCCCGAGGCCGTCGTGCAGGTCGCGGCGGAGCCGTCGCCGCTCCTCCTCCCGCGCGCCGATGAGGCGCTGGCGTGACAGCTGCAGGTCGCGGTTGGCCCGGACGGCCTGCACCAGCGCGCCCACCTGCGCGCCGACGTCCTCCAGGAGGCGTCGGTCGCCGGGGCCGAACGGGTCGTGGCCGACGTCCACCTCGACCGCCAGCCGGCCGAGGGTCGTCCCGCCCACCGCGAGGTCGACCGTGGCCGGGGTCCCTCCGGCCGCACCGATGGAGGCGGAGATCGCCTCGGAGGACGGCGTCGCGAACACCTCGACGGCCGCGTACGACAGGTGCAGGCGCCGCGCCAGCAGCTCCAGGACCTCCCCGAGCGCGTCCTCCGGGGCCGTCACCGCGTCCAGGCGGCGTAGGTCCGAGACGACCCGGTGCGGGAACTCGCGGTCACCGTAGGCGACGCGCCGCACCAGCCGCTGGACGGCCACGGCGACGGGGAGCAGGAGCAGCGCGAGCAGGCCTCCCACCAGCATGGAGCCCACGGAGATGTCCGCGGCCGCGTCCACGGCGCGGGCCAGGACGACGAACGCGCCGCTGACCACCACCAGCACCAGCGCCTGCACGAGGCCGCGGCGCACCCGGGGCTCGATCTCGTCCAGCCGGTAGTGCGCCGCAGCGGCCGCCAGGCACCCCAGCACCACACCCGCCGACGCTGCGGCCAGCACGTCGGGAGGCAGGGGCGCCCGCCCCGTCACCCAGGCCGGCACCTGGCCCAGCAGCACCCACGCCCCCACCCCGGCGGCGAGCCCGAGCAGCACCAGGCGCGTCGCGAGGACGTCCTCGCGTCGCTCGGCGCCCGCGTGGCCGAGGGCGGCCACGACCACCAAGGTGGGCACGGCGAGCCACAGGGCCGGGGTCACCACCGTGGTCAGCGCCTGCACCCGCAGCACCGGCTCCTCGGACCGGCCCAGCGCGTACGTCAGCCACACGGCGTAGGCCGTGGCAGGGACCAGGACGGCGACGGGGACCAGCCACCCGCGTCGGGCGGACGGCACGAGCGCGGCCACGGCCACCACCAGCGCGCCCAGTCCGAGCGCGGCGAGGCCCTCGCCGACGACCTGCGGCCAGGTCCCGCGGCTGCCGGCCAGGTCGATGACGGACGTGCCGAAGGGGGCGGACGTCATCGTCGCCGGGAGGAGCGCCGCCGCCACCAGGAACGCCCGCGCGGACGTGGCCTGCGACCTGCTCCAGTAGACCGCGGACCCGACCAGCAGGAGCAGTGCCGCGAGGAGCGGCACCGCGGGCTCGGCGCCCACCGCCGCGCCGAGCGGGTAGCGGACCAGGGTCACCTCCACCTGCTGGATGCGGTCGAGCGCCTCACCCGATCGGCGCACCTCGTAGCGGACCACGTCGCCGACCGTCCGCTCGGGCGAGGTGCCCGCGGCCCACTCGGAGAGCGTGCGGCCCTCCACCGCCAGCACCTCGTCGCCCGGCAGCAGGGGCGTGTCGCCGTACGCCTGCGCGACCCGCACCGACCCGCCCCGGTCCCCGGCCGGGGTCGGGGGCGACACCGACGACGTCAGGGTGGTGCCGTCGGACGGACCGGCGAGGAGCGCGGTCAGCACCCACGCGACCGGCAGGGCCCAGGCCGCCGTGAGCACGAGCAGCCTGCCGGTGCGCGACATGCTGGCATCGTGCACCTCCGCGCTGCGGTGGGGGAAGGGACGCGCTGGCGCGTCGGCTCAGCAGCTCGAGCGCTTCTCCGCGGCCTTGCAGGTGTCGTTGCCGCCGCGGCCCCGGGCGATGTCGAAGCCCTTGCCGCCGTCGAGCCGGTCGGGCTCGTCGGAGCCCGTCAGCACGTCGGCGCCGCCGCGGCCGTAGACCTTGACCCGGTAGTCGGGGTGCGCGGTGACGACCTCCGACTCGTTGCTGCCCTTGAAGATCGACAGCGCCCGGGCGGGCAGCACCACGTCGCTGAAGCCGGTGATCCTGCCCTCGAGCGTGAACGGGAGGAGGTCGCGGATGGTGCTCTTCCGCTGCTGGTCGATCCGGACCGTCGGCTTGAGCGCCGGGTTGGAGCTGGGCAGCAGCCTCAGCTTGTCCTGGCCGCCGTGGCCCTTGGCCACGAAGCCCGACTCGACCGGGATCGGGAAGGTGACGGTGTCGACGCCGCTCCCGCCGCGGAAGGACTGGTGGCTCTCGGAGGTGGAGGACAACGTGTCGCTGCCGCTCCCGCCGATGAAGGTGTCGATGCCGACGGTGCCGCTGAGGTCGTCGTCACCGGCCTCCCCGAAGATGCGGTCGTTGCCCACCGTGCCCGGGGCGTCGGCGGCGATCGTGTCGTCGCCGCCCCGCCCGAAGATGGTGTCGTCGCCGCCACGGGCGAGGACCGCGTCGTCGGAGTTGGTGCCCTTGATCGTGTCGGCGAACGGCGTGGCGACGATCCGGATGCCGGCGTCGTAGCCGGTGACGGCGTCGTTGCCCTCCGCGGCGATCGGCACCGTGGAGCCGGCGCGGAAGTCGACCACGACCGGCGCCGGCGCGTTGGCATAGGACAGTCCGTCGAGCACCACCCGGGTGCCCTCGCCCGCCGGTCGGGAGTCGTAGCCGAGGTCGATGGCGTCGTCGCCCGGGCCGCCGGCGACGGTGTCGCCCTGCTTCACGACTCGGCCGAACTGGTCGACGCGGAGCAGGTCGCTCTCGCCGAGGATGCGGTCGTTGCCCTCGCCGCCCAGGATCGAGTCGGCCCCGTCGCCGCCGCAGATGACGTCGTTGCCCGCGACGCCCCGGATGGTGTCGTTGCCCCCGCGGCCGTCGATCACGTCGCGGCGGGGGGTGCCGGTGAGGGTGTTCGCCTTGTCGTTGCCGACGATCGTGGCCCTGATGCCGGCGCACGTCTCGGCGGCGGCGTCCGCCGCCGGGATGAGCGCGAGCGGCGCGGCGAGGCCGGCGGCCGCGACCAGGACGGGGACGAGTGGACGGACGAGACGCATGCTGACTCCCAAGGTGTGTCGTTCAGGTGCTCCTCTCCGCATCCTGCGCCACCCGGACCCCGGCCGCCACCCACCCGGGCTCAGGACAGGCCGGCAGGCCCCTGCTCCAGCAGCCGGGTGAACTGCTCCTCGTCGAGGACCGGCACCCCGAGCTGCTCGGCCTTCTCGGCCTTGGACCCGGCGTTCTCGCCCACGACGACGTAGTCGGTCTTCTTCGACACCGATCCGGCCGCTTTGCCGCCGCGGGTGATGATCGCCTCCTTGACCGAGTCGCGGGTGTAGCCCTGGAGGGACCCGGTCGCGACGATCGTGAGCCCCTCGAGGGTGCGCGGCACGGACTCGTCGCGCTCGTCGGCCAGCGGCAGGTGGCCCGACCACTTGGCCACGATCTCCTGGTGCCACGGCACCTCGCGCCACTCGACGACCGCCGCGGCGATGGTGGGCCCGACGCCCTCGGTGGCGGCGAGCTCCTCCTCGGTGGCTGCCGCGATCGCCTGCCACGAGCCGAACTCCTGGGCCAGCGCCCGGGCGGCCGTGGGGCCGACGTGCCGGATGGACAGCGCGACCAGCACGCGCCACAGCGCTGCGCCCGTCGCCTTGTCGAGGTTGGCGAGCAGCTTCTGACCGTTGGCGGTGAGCGCCCGTGACCCGTCCGGGGACACGTGCGTGCCCTCCTCGCCCTTCTTGGGCGCCCGGGTGAACAGCGGGGTCGTCAGCAGGCGGGCCTCGTCGAGGTCGAACACGTCGCCCTCGTTGGTGATGGCGCCCGAGGCCAGCAGCGCGGACGCCGCCTCGTAGCCGAGGCCCTCGATGTCGAAGGCGCCGCGACCCGCGACGTGGAAGACCCGCTCGCGCACCTGCGCGGGACAGGCCTCGTGGTTGAGGCAGCGGAGGTCGCGGTCGCCCTCCTTCTGCTGGGCCAGCGTGGTGCCGCAGGCGGGGCACTCCGTGGGCATCACCCACTCGGCCAGCCCCTCGGGGCGCAGCGCCAGGACGGGACCGACGATCTCCGGGATGACGTCGCCGGCCTTGCGCAGGATGACGGTGTCGCCGGGGCGCACGTCCTTGCGGCGTACCTCGTGGGCGTTGTGGAGCGTGGCCTTCTCCACCGTCGAGCCGGCCACCCGGGTGGGCTCCATCCGCCCGAACGGCGAGACCCGGCCGGTGCGGCCGACCTGCACCTCGATGGCGAGGAGGCGGGCGTTGACCTCCTCGGGCGGGTACTTGAACGCGATGGCCCACCGCGGCGCCCGCGACGTCGAGCCCATCCGGCGCTGCAGGGACACGTCGTCGACCTTCACCACGACGCCGTCGATCTCGTAGGGGACGATCGAGTGCCGGTGCTCGCCGGCGTTCTCGATGTAGGCCTCCACCTCGGTGAGCGTGCCCACCACGCGCACCTGGTCGGAGGTCGGCAGGCCCCAGGTCGCGAGCGCCTCGTAGGCGTGGGACTGGGCCTTCGGCTCGAAGCCCCGGCGCTCGCCGATGCCGTGGCACACCATGCCGAGGTCGCGGCTCGCGGTGACCCGCGGGTCCTTCTGGCGCAGGGAGCCGGCCGCGGCGTTGCGGGGGTTGGCGAAGGCGGGCCGACCGGCCTCCGTCATGGTCACGTTGAGCCGCTCGAACGCCTCGACGGGCAGGAACACCTCGCCGCGGACCTCGAGCAGCTCGGGCACCGGGAACTCGTCGGTGCCGGTCAGCCGGTGCGGCACCGAGTCGATGGTCTTGACGTTGGGCGTGACGTCCTCGCCGGTGCGGCCGTCGCCACGGGTCAGCCCGCGCACCAGCCGGCCGCGCTCGTAGAGCAGGTTGATGGCGAGGCCGTCGACCTTGAGCTCGCACAGCAGGTCGGGCGTCTCGAGGCCCTCGCGGGCCAACCGGGCGTACCACCCCTCGAGCTCGTCGTAGGAGAAGGCGTTGTCGAGGCTCTCCATCCGCTGCAGGTGGTCGACGGCGGTGAACTCCGTCGACACCGCGCCGCCGACCTTCTGCGTCGGGGAATCGGGGGTGCGGAGCTCGGGGTAGTCGTCCTCGAGCGCCTCCAGCTCGCGCAGGCGCGTGTCGAAGTCGGCGTCGGACAGGGTCGGCGTGTCGAGCACGTAGTAGCGCCAGCGGGCGTCCTCGACCTGCTCGCTCACCTCACGGTGACGCTCGCGCACCTCCGGCGGGGCTGCGGTGACAGCGGCGGCGTCGGCGACGTCGTCGCGGGCGAGGTCGGGCTGGTCGGTCGCGCTCATGGGATCCATTCTGCCGCTGCTCACCGACACCCGCCCGCCGGCGACACGGCAGCTCGGCGCACCCAGGTGGTCTGGACCGGATGAAACGCAGTTGTTCCATCGGAATGGATCTGCCTACGGTGCTGTTGGAGGAAACGAAACCGTTCCGTTTCATCGTGACGACCGTCACGTCTCCGACCAGGAAGGCCGCATGACCCCCATCGAGACCGGCACCCGCCCCCGCGTGGAGGGCGAGCGCGAGCAGGAGATCCTGGCAGCCACCCTCGAGGTGCTCGCCGAGGTCGGCTACGACCTGCTCACGATGGACGCCGTCGCCACCCGCGCGAAGGCGTCGAAGGCCACGCTCTACCGACGGTGGCGGGGCAAGCCCGAGCTCGTCGTGGCAGCCGTCATGTGCCACCACAGCGCCACCGCGAGCGTGCCCGACACCGGCAGCCTGCGCGGCGACCTCCTCGCCGCCTACTGCGGCAACGGCGGCATCTCCGACCCGCAGGCGCAGTCGGTGCTCTCCGCGGTCGTCACCGCCATGGGCCGCGACCCTGAGTTCGCCGAGGTCTACCGGCGCGACTTCATCGGCCCCAAGATGGAGGCCTCGCGCTGCATCTACGAGCGGGCCCGCGAGCGGGGTGAGGTTCACCCCGACGCCGACCTCGCGATCGTCGCACCGGCGCTCGCCGGGATCGTCCTGCACCGCGCCTTCCTCCTCGGCGAGGCCGTGACCCCCGAGCTGGTCGGTCGCGTGCTCGACGAGGTCATCCTCCCTGCCGCCCTCCACGGCCCGGCCCGGCCGGCCGTCACCTGACCCACTGTCGTACCCGTCTGCTCCACTCGTCCCTGAACCCTGCCGAAGGAATCCCATGACCGACACCGCCAGCACCACCCCGCCGCCCGGGGCGGTGACACCACCCCAGCGCGAGCTCAACCTGACCTGGGCCCTCGTCCTGATTTCGATCGCGCAGCTGATGGTCGTGCTCGACGCGAGCATCGCCAACATCGCCCTGCCCTACATCCAGGTCGACCTCGAGATCAGCAACGCCAACCTGCCCTGGATCGTCACGGGATACGCCCTGGCCTTCGGCAGCCTGCTGCTGCTCGGCGGACGCCTGGCCGACCTCTACGGTCGCCGCCGCATCTTCATCATCGGCCTCGTCGTGTTCGCCGTCGCCTCGCTCCTCGGCGGCCTCGCCACCAACGAGCCGCTGCTGCTCGCGGCCCGCGGCCTCCAGGGCCTCGGCGCTGCGCTCGCCTCGCCGGCCGCCCTGGCGCTCATCACCACGACCTTCCCCGCCGGTCCGGCGCGCAACCGGGCCTTCGCGGTCTACGCCGCCATGTCGGGCGCCGGTGCCGCCGTCGGCCTGATCCTCGGTGGCTGGCTCACCGGCACGTCGCCGGAGATCTTCGGCGTCGTCATCGACGGCTGGCGCCTCACCTTCCTCATCAACGTGCCCATCGGCGTGGTCGCCGCGCTGCTGGCGCCCCGCTTCCTCAACGAGTCCGAGTCGCACCCCGGCGAGCTCGACCTGCCCGGCGCCGTGACCGGCACCCTCGGCCTGCTCGGTGTCGTCTACGGCCTGTCCCGTGCCGGCACGGAGGGCTGGTCCGACACCTGGACCATCGCCAGCCTGGCCGTCGGTGCTGCGCTGCTGGTCGTCTTCGGCTTCGTCGAGAGCCGGGTCGCCCACCCGCTGCTTCCCTTCCGCATCTTCACCAACCGCACGCGGGCGTCGAGCTTCGTGGCGATGTTCCTCGCCCCCGCCGCGATGTTCGCGATGTTCTACTTCCTCAGCCAGTACATCCAGAACGTCATGGGCTACAGCCCGCTCAAGGCCGGCGTCGCGTTCCTCCCCTTCACGGTCGGCATCGTCGTCGGCGCGGGGATGGCGTCCAACCTGGTCAACCGCATCAACCCGCGCTACATCGCCGGTGTCGGCACCCTGATCGCCGCCGGCGCGCTCTACGGCTTCTCGACGCTGCCCTACGACACGACGTTCCCGCCCAGCGACCTCACCGGCAGCTACGTCTCCGACATCATGCCGTTCATCATCCTGATGGCGTTCGGCATGGGCCTGACGTTCGTGCCCGTCACCCTGACGGCCGTCCACCACCTCCGTCCGGAGGAGTCCGGCATCGGGTCCGGCGTGCTCAACACCGCGCAGCAGGTCGGCGGAGCGCTGGGCCTCGCCGTCCTGGCGACGGTCGCGACGCAGACCTTCACCGACCGGGGCAAGGAGTTCGCCGCCGCGGCGGCGGGCGGCCCGCAGCTCTCGCCGGAGCAGCTCGAGCGCTTCCAGCAGGTCGCGCAGCAGCAGATCTTCACCGAGGGCTCGACCAACGCGTTCCTGGTCGGCTCCATCCTGATGCTGGCCGCCTCAGCGGTGATCTGGATCTTCCTCGACGTCAAGCACGAGGAGCTGGCGACCGACGGCCCCGAGGGCGTCGTCGCGCACTGATCGACCGCACGTCCACCGTCGAGGGGGGACCTCCGTCCAGGAGGTCCTCCCTCGGCCATGTCCGCGTGGCGCTCGACCTCGTCGTCGGACCGGCCCTCGACGCAGTCGGCTGCACGGTCATGCCGCGCGCGGAGCGCACGAGCACCGCGAGGACGGCCGCGCCCGCGCACGCCCCGAGCACCGCGAGGACGTCCGGCACCGGTCCGTCCACCGGGGAGGACGCCTGCCGGCTGAAGACGTGGTGGTGCAGCAGCCATGCCAGCGTCCCGGCGAGCCACGCCAGCAGCACCGCCGACCAGGCACTGGCCACCCACCAGTCGCGCCGCTCGGCGGCCGGGGTCCCGGGGGCCGCGGCGGCCCACCACCGGCCGACCCCGAGCATCCCGACGGCGACCGCGGTCGCCAGGACCGGCATGGACTGCATCAGGTAGCGGTCGTGCAGGCCCCCGCCGACGCGCAGGAAGCCCACGACGCTGTGGAGCGTGAGCGCGGCGTGGACGCCGAGCAGGATCCACACCGGGTCCGGGCGCACGCCGTGCCGACGCACCGAACCCACCAGCGCGGCCGGCACCAGCACCAGCGCGACGACGAGGGGGATCGGCGTCGCAGCGATCGGCTCGACGACGCCGGGAATGTCGGCGATCCCCGCCCAGCTCGTCACGGGCGAGCGCTCGAACTTCTCCAGCAGGGCCGCCTGCCCGGTGAGGTCGCCGTAGAGCAGCAGGTTGCGGACGAAGAACCAGCCGAACGCCGCGGCCGGCACCACGCCGACCACCGCGGCCACGGCCGCGGCCCGGCAACGCCCGGGGCCGGTCGGGCCCCAGCGCCGCCACAGCACCACCAGCAGCGTCAGCGCGCACAGGGCGACGACGAGCACCCCCTGGGTCCGCATGCCCACGGCGACCGTCCCGGCCGCGGCCGCGACGGCGACCCGCTGCGGGGTCACCCGGTCACGCACCATCCGCACGGTCACGAGGAACAGCAGCACGGCCGAGGCCGAGGCCCAGCCGTCGTTCTGGAAGAAGGCCGAGCGCAGCACGAGCGTGGGCGCGGCCGCGACCACCACCGCCAGTGCCGCCACCGCGGGCCGGCGCGGCACCAGCTCCCGGGCGAGGGCGCCGACGAGGTAGAGCCAGAACGCGAAGCCGAGCGTGTTGGCCAGCCGCATCGTGATGACCATCGCGCTCTGGTGGTCCGACAGCGCCCACCAGACCGGCACCATCGCGAGCGGGAACAGCGGCGGGTGGTTGGCCGTCCAGACGTCGCCGTGCTCCTCGTCCCACCCCCGGAGCTCCTCGGCCGTCCCCGGGAACCGAGCGGGGTCGTCCACGATGTCCGTCTCGATCGTCGGCAGCCGGCCCTCGGCCAGCGAGGCGACGTAGCCCATGTGGGCCGGCTCGTCGTTGCCCCAGCTCGGCACCTTGAAGACCAGCGCGACCTGCGCACCGAGGAGGAGGAGCATGGCGGCGGCCAGCAGCGGCACGGCGTCGGGGCGGGACGCGAGCCGGGACACGAGCCTGGACACGAGCCGCGCGGCACGCCTCACCACGACCACCACCCGCCCACCGGGCCGGCGGTCGACGGGTAGGACAGGCTCTGCGTCGCGGTGACCACCCACACCGCCGCGACGAGCGCCGGGAGCGCCCGCGCCGGCCCGGCGGACGGACGGCCGAGCAGCAGCAGCCAGCCGAGCAGCAGCGGCTCGCACCCCCACCGCAGGTAGGCCTGGCCGCGGTCCCACACCGGGAGGCTGGTCAGGAGCAGCACGTACGCCGCCAGGGCGAGCCGCTCGTGCCAGGGCCCCTCCCCCCGGACCGCGGTCGCGGCCACCGCCATCGCGAGCAGCGTCGGCACCAGCAGCGCCACGTTGGGCAGCTCGGCGAGCGGATGTGCCAGGGCCGAGCCGAGGTAGCGCACCAGCTCCACGCCGGGGACGCCCAGCACGGAGTCGGACGGCGGCTCCGGCACCACCTCCGCCCAGCGTGCACGCACCCACGTCCGCCAGCCGGCGTACACCGCCAGCGGGACGACGCCCACCCACCACGGAGGCACCGCACCCCGGAGTCCGGGCCGACGCACCGGCTCCGCGCCCGGCACGACGCCCGGCACGACGCCCGGCACGACGCCCGGCACGATGCCCGCCACCACCACGGCGACCGCGACGACCAGCGTCGTCTCCCGGGTCAGTCCCGCCGCGGTCAGCGCGGCGGCGGCGAGGAGGTGGTGCCCCGACCGCGCGAGGGCGAGGGTCGCGAGGAGCAGCATCCCGGCCAGCGGCTCGGTGAGGTCCTGGCCCAGCCCGACCAGCAACCCGGCCCACGACGCGGGAACGGCTCCCCACCAGGCGCTGCGCCCGGCACCGAGCGCGAGCCGCGCGGCGACCAGGGCGGTCGCGCCGATCGCGAGGAGGTTGACCAGCACGAGCGCGGCCGGGACAAGGGCAGGGCGGCCGCCGAGGGAGGCCGCCCAGGCCGTGAGCGGATAGCCGGTGCGGGCCTGCCAGTAGGCCGGGCGGGTGAAGGCGATGCCGGCATCCTCGACCCGCAGGGTCAGGGGGTCCAGCGCGAGCCGGTAGTAGGCGCGACCGTCGTAGACCACGAAGCCGTCCAGGCCACCGACGGTGAGGGCCCGGGCCACGACGAACAGGACGTGGACCGCCAGCACCGCAGCCACGACCGCTGCGACCGCCCGTACGCCGCCTGCGTGCCGTGCCGGTGCCCGTGGGACGGCCCCGGCGACCGGCTCACCGCGCATCGGCACCGGCCCGCTCCGGTGCTGCGGCGCGGTCCCCGCCCGTGCGCCCGCGCCGCCGGGCGGCCGCGGAGCCGGTCGTCGTGCCGGCCACGAGGGCCGCCCCGCCGGCCACGGCGAAGTCGGCCACGGCGTGGACCACGCGAGCGAGCAGGGCGGCGGCCGCGGCGTCGGCCAGGCCGACGGCGGGCGCGAGCAGCGCCACCAGGACGGCCTCCCGCGCGCCGACGCCCGCCGGGGCGACGACCACGAGGACCCCGGCGGCGTGGGCCAGCGCGAAGGCGGCCACGGCGCCAGCGATGCCCGGCGACCCGGGACCGGGCACGAGGAGCAGGAGCGAGGCGCCGTACGCCAGCCACACGAGGGCCATCAGCGCGGCCGCCCGCGCCGCGTCCGTCCGGCCCCAGGTCGCGCCCACGCCGGCTCCGGCGATCCGGCCCGCGAGCCGCCGGACCAGCGGCGGAGCCAGCGTAAGGGCGCCCACCAGCGCGGCGGCCCACGGCCAGGGGCCACCGGCGACGGCGGACCCCGCCAGCGCACCGCCGACGACCAGCGCGCCGCCGACCAGCAGGCCGCTCGCGGTGTGGACCAGCAGGAAGACGGTGGAAGCGGCGACGACCGACCGCGCAGGTAGGTCGTGACGCCGGCCGAGCCGGGCCTGCACCGCGATGCTCCACACCGAGCCGGGGACGTACTTGCCGAGCTGGCCGACGAGGAAGACCGACGCCGCGTCGCGCGCCGGGACGTCCGGACCGACAGCGCGGAGGAGCAGCCGCCACAGCCGCGCGGTCAGGAGGAGACCGGCGGCCGTGCACCCGAGCGCCGCAGCCAGCCGCAGCGGGCCGGTCGCGGCGACGGCGGCACCGATCTCGGACCACCGGCCACGGAACCCCCAGCCGGCGAGGGCGAGGGTCACCAGGACGAAGAGCCAGCGGGCGGCCGCGAGCGCCCGGTGCCGGGTCACGGGGCCCGGAGCGCGGAGGACCGCAGGAGGGCGGTGCGCGTCGGGTAGGGCAGGGCGGGCGTCAGGCCGCGGGTCATGGTCACCGAGAGCCGCTCCCCCGCCCCCTCGAGCGTCCGGTCGATGGCCTCGCGGTAGCGCCGCCGGTCGACGTTGTCGAACACGATGATCCCGCCCGGAGCGAGCCGTGCGACCGCCCGGGCCAGGCACGCCTCGCGGGCGCGACCGTCGATGACGACGAGGTCGAAGTCGCCGGGGACGTCGTCGATCGCCGCGACGTAGCGGGCGAAGTCCATCCCGGCGTGCCCCGGCTTCGCGGAGGCCACCACCGGCGAGGAGGTCCGCTCCGCCTCGACGACGCGCAGGTCGACGTTGTCCGGCAGCCGGGGTGCCAGCACGGCGGCCCACCCGGGGTGGTGCTCGACGGAGTGCACGGACCGCGCCCGAGCGGCGAGCCAGAGGGTGGAGGCGCCCGAGCCCCACTCGAAGACCCGCGCGCCCGGGTGGGCCCGGAGCCAGTCGGCCACCCGGTCGGCGGAGTCGAAGGTCCACCACGGCACGTCAAGCCGCCGGAGGCCGTCGACGTCGTGGATCGCGACGAGCGACAGCAGCCACGTGGCGACCCGCGAGCCCGGGGCGCGGCGCTGCAGCGCGTCGAGCACGCCGACCGCCCGCAGCGGCACGGCGAGCACCCGCACGACGCGGACGTAGAGCTGCTTCACCGCAGGCCGGTCCCCTCGTAGGGCGCCGGCTCGATCGACGCCGTCGCGGGCACCCGCAGGATGTCGAACCGCGCGCGCTTGGTGTGCTCGAGGTTGGCCTCGATCAGCGCCCGGTTGGTGCGGATCAGGTCGGAGATCACGCCGAGCATCACGCACAGGGACGACATCACGACCAGCGCCGCCCCGACGAGCAGCGACTGCACGTGGCCGCCGCCCTGCCCTGCGGCGGCGAGCACGGCGTAGCGGGCGTAGGGGACCAGGCCGAGGGCGCCGAAGACGCCGGCCATCACCCCGAAGATCACGTAGGGGCGGTACATCACGTAGGCCCGCACGATCGCCGCCCCGGAGCGGAACACGTGCTGGCGCGTCGAGGAGAAGAGCCGCGACTCGCGGGTCCGGGCGTTGGTGAGCACCGGCAGGCTCGCGATCGCCAGGTTCTTGTTGCCCGCCTGGATGATCGTCTCCATGCAGTAGGAGAAGCGCGTCACCGTGTTCAGCCGCATCAGCGACTCCCGCGAGTAGGCCCGGAACCCGCTGGCGGCGTCGGGCAGCTCGGTGCGGGCGGCGACGTTGACGACCTGCGACCCGAAGCGCTGGAGCGCCTTCTTGGCCGGCGAGAAGTGGGCGATCAGCCCGACCTGCCGGTCCGCGACGACGATGTCGGCGTGCCCGTCCAGGATCGGCCGGACCAGGTCGCCGATGCGGTCCTGCGGGTACTGGTTGTCGCCGTCGGTGTTGACCACGACGTCGGCGCCGATCGCCAGCGCGTGGTTGACGCCGTCGGTGAACGACCGCGCGAGCCCCTGCGTGCGGTGGTGCCGCACGATCTCGGTGACGCCGTGCGAGCGGGCCACCTCCACCGTGCGGTCGGTGCTGCCGTCGTCGATGACGACCACGACGATCTCGTCGATGCCGGGCACGGACTCCGGGATCGACGCGAGCACGAGGGGAAGGGTCTCCTCCTCGTTCAGGCACGGGACCTGCACGACGAGCTTCACGTCGTGGACGCTAGGGGCGGGCCGGGACCCCGGCCGGTCGCGGAGGTGGCCGGGCGGCGAACGGTGGACGAGCGCTCGGCCACACCCCTCGATCCCGCCGCCCCCCGCCCGGACAATGGCGCACATGCGCCGCCGGCTGGTCCCCACGCTGCTGTTCCTCGCCCTGGCCGGCCTCTACGCGCTGACGACGAACCCCGACCCGAGCCCCGACGCCTGGACGGCCGACTTCGCCGCGCGGCACATCGCCATGACCGGCGACCCCGTGCCGGACATCGGCGACTTCCCGCTCCTGGACGACAACGTCATCCGCGAGACCTGGATCGTGGAGACCGCCGACGGCCGTGAGGCGGTCGGCCGCGCTCCCGGCGTCATCGCCGCATCGGTGCCGGCGTACGCCGTCGCGCGACCCGCCACCGTCAGTCCGCTCCCCGGCGCCCTCACGGCCGCGCTGCTCACCGCGACGGCCGTGCTGCTGTTCTTCCTCCTGCTCCGCGACCGGCTGGGCACGCGGCGCTCCCTGGTCGCGGCGGGCCTGCTCGGACTCGCCACACCGGTCTGGTCGGTGGCCGCCGACGCCGTCTGGCCGCACACGCTCACCACGCTCGGGATCGTCGGCACGGCCTGGGCCGCCGACCGCGGCCGGTGGTGGCTCGTCGGCGTCTTCGGCGGCGTGCTGCTGTGGGGCCGGCTCCACGCCGCGGTGATCTGCGCCGTCGCGGGCCTCGGCCTCGCCTGGTCGCGCGGCCGCCCCGGCGTCGCGTGGCGGGTGGGGACCGCGGCGACCGCCGCCCTCGCGCTGAGCGCGTGCTGGACCCGGTGGATGTACGGCTCGTGGGACCCGAGCTCGGGCTACCGGGCCTCCGACTTCACGAGCGGGGTGGCGGGCCACGCCCTCGACCCGCTCAACCACCTCGGCTTCGTCGTCTCGGCCGACCGGGGGCTGCTGTGGTGGTGCCCCATGCTGCTGGTCCTCGGCCCGACGGCCTGGCGGCACCGCGCCGCGCTGCCGGACTGGAGCCGCTGGCTCGCCGCGGCAGGGGCGTCGTACCTGCTCGGCCAGGCGGTGCTCAACCGCTTCAGCGGCGGCGACCACTTCTACGGCTACCGCACCAGCCTCGAGCTGGTGGTCTGCCTGTCGCCCGCGCTCGCCCTCGCCTCGCCGCACCTCTCGCTGCGCGCGAAGCGCTGGTTCGTCCCGGTCGCGGTGCTCCAGGTAGCGCTCGTGGCGCCGGGCGCCGTGTCCGACGACATGTACGTCCCGGTGCGCGACGTGTGGTGGCGCAACGCCTTCCTCGACGCGCTCGTGCTGCGACCGGGCGAGCTGCTGCCGCTGGTCGCGGCCACGATGGCCGCCGCGCTGCTCGCCGTACGCCTGCTGCACACGGGTCGTGTCGCCCGCTGGCTCGACGGGACCGACCCCTGGCCGCCCGTGCGCACCGTCCCGGGGGTGGAGGTCAGAGGTTGCGCGCCACCGTCGCCGACAGCCGGACGGCTCGCCGCGCCCAGGCGGGGCTCGCGCCCGCCAGCCCGCAGGTCGGGGTGACCACGAGGTGCTCCGCGACCACCTCCGGATCGAGCCCGAGCATGTCGAGCCACCGCTGCACGCGCTCGGTGATCGGGGCGTCGGACGGCTCGGTCGCCGGGTCGGTGGACGGTACGACGCCCAGCGCCGCCGTGCGCCCCGCCTCCAGCGCCTCCGCGAAGGTGTCGAGGTCCGCCGGGCCGAGCACGTCGAGGTCGGTCGAGAGTCCGGCCACCCCGGTGCCGGCCACCAGGGCCCACGGGGTCTGCGGCGCGCACGAGTGGACCCACGCCTCGCCGCCGGCGTCGGTGATCGCGGCGACCACCCACTCGAGGTGGGCCGACAGCTCCGGCGGGTCGACGCGGCGGTGCCGTCCGAAGCCGCTGGCGGTGGGCACCTGCGCGAGGGCGACGGCGGCCAGGGCCGGCTCGTCGACCTGCACGATCCAGCGGTCGACGCCCCGCACCCGGCGGCGCAGTTCGGCGAGGTGCGCACCGACGCCCTCCGCCAAGCCCTGCGCCAGCTCGCGGCGGGCACCATGGTCGCTGAGCACCTTGTCACCGCGGGGCTTCTCCACCGTCGCGGCGAGCGTCCACGGCCCGGCGACCTGCGTCTTCAAGGCGCCGGTCGCCCCGTCCGCGAGCTCCTCGAGGGTGTCGAGGTCCTGCGCGAGGAGTGATCGCGCCCGCCGGTGGTCGACGCCGCTGGTGTCGGTCAGCCTCCACCCCGCGGGCTGGAGGTCGGCCGCGAGACCGTCCACCACCGCGAGGCCGCGGCCGGTCATCGCCGCGGTGACGCCGCGGCCGGGCAGCTCGGGGACATGCGGCAGGTCGCTGAGCTCGTCGAGCACGAGGCGGACGGCCTCGGCGTAGTCGTGGTCCGAGGTCCCCGGCAGCGAGCCGATCCCCGTGGCCGTGCTCACGCGTCGCCCGCCTCGGCCAGGAGGCGCGCGGCCGCTCCGTCGACGGACCGGCTGGACGCGCTGACCAGTGCGACGCCCACACCGTGCTCGCGGTCGATCCCGACGAAGGACCGGAAGCCCCCGGTGCCGCCGTTGTGCCAGGTGACGGTGCGCCGCAGCAGCGGTCCCGTCAGCCACGCGGCGCCGATCTGCAACCGCCCCATGAAGGGCGCGACCGGGTCGAGGGCGTCGGCACCTGCCACGCTGCGGTCCAGCAGCGCCCGGAGCAGCACCGCCAGGTCGGCCGCCGAGGAGCGGACTCCCCCGGCCGGCGCGACCGCCTCGTTGGCCCACGCCTCGACCTCGGTGCCGGACCTGTTGCGCGGCGCCACGGCGCCGGGTCGGAGCCGGTCGGCGGAGGTGGCCACGTAGGTGTCGGTCAGCCCCAGCGGTGCGGCGAGGCGCTGCGCGACCAGGTCGGCGTAGGACGTCCCCGCCGCGGAGGCGACCGCGTGGCCCAGCAGCTGGAAGCCGAGGTTGGAGTAGGCCGGCTTCGAGGTCGCGCGGACCTTCACGTCGTCGAGCCGGCGCAGCAGCTCGGGCAGGTCCTCGCGGTAGGGGTTGCGGCCCTCCCGCCACAGCTCCCACGTCCGGCGGACCGGGTGCGTGCCCGGCGCCAGGCGCGGCAGCCCCGACGTGTGCGTCGCGAGCGCCGAGAGGCGGATCCCGGCCAGGACCGGCGGGACAGCGAGGTGGGCCCCCAGCGCGGCGTCCTCGGACACCTCGCCGCGGGCGACGGCGTCGCGCCAGAGCAGGCCGGTGACGCCCTTGCTGACCGAGCCGAGCTCGACGTCGCCGTGCGGGTCCGTGCCCACGGCGTCGACCTCGTCGCCGGCCAGCGTCACCAGCGCCACGACGTACGTCGTGTGCCGCGGGCCGAGGAGCTCGCCGGCGCGGGCGGCCAGCGCGGAGCGGGTGGTCACGCCGGCGCCCCGACCGGACGGGTCGCGGTGATGGTGGCCGACCCGACCACGCGGGTGCCGTCGTAGACGACCGCGGCCTGGCCGGGGGCGATGCCCTCGGCCGGCTCGAGGAGCTCGATGTCGACGCGGTCGCCGTCGACCACGACGGTCGCGCGGTGCTCCGCGCCGTGGGCGCGCAGCTGCACCGTGCCGTCCACCCGGTCGGGCACCGTGCCGCACCAGCGCGGCCTGGTGCCGGTGATGCGGTCGACGGCCAGGCGCTCGCGGGGGCCGACGGTGATGGTTCCGCTCACCGGCTCGATGTCCAGCACGAACCGGGGCTTGCCGTCCGCTGCGGGGGTGCCGAGCCGCAGCCCGCGCCGCTGGCCGATGGTGAAGCCGTAGGTGCCGGAGTGGCTGCCCACCGTCTCGCCCGTGGTGACGTCCACGATGTCTCCGCCGTGGTTGGGAGCGCGGTCGCCGAGCTTCTCGCGAAGCCAGCCGGCGTTGTCGCGGTCGGCGACGAAGCAGATGTCGTGGGAGTCGGGCTTGTCGGCGACCAGCAGGCCACGGGCCTCGGCCTCGCGGCGCACCGCCGGCTTGTCGGTGTCGCCCAGCGGGAACATCGAGTGCCGCAGCTGCTCCTGGTCGAGCACGCCGAGGACGTAGGACTGGTCCTTGCCGTGGTCGCTGGCGCGGTGCATCTCGATCAGCCCGTCGGCCCCGGTGCGCAGCTGCGCGTAGTGGCCGGTCGCCACGGCGTCGAAGCCCAGCGCCAGCGCCCGGTCGAGCACGGCGGCGAACTTGATCTTCTCGTTGCAGCGCAGGCACGGGTTCGGCGTGCGGCCGGCGGCGTACTCGTCCATGAAGTCCTCGACCACGTCCTCGTGGAAGCGGTCGGAGAGGTCCCAGACGTAGAACGGGATGCCGATGACGTCGGCCGCGCGGCGGGCATCGTTGCTGTCCTCGATCGTGCAGCAGCCGCGGGCGCCGGAGCGGTACGACGCCGGGTTGCGGCTCAGCGCGAGGTGGACGCCGGTGACGTCGTGGCCGGCGTCGACGGCGCGGGCGGCCGCGACGGCGGAGTCCACCCCGCCGGACATGGCGGCGACGACCCTCATCGGTCGATCCTCATCCGGTCGATCCTCATCGCGCCCGGGCGGCGCGGGCGCGCTCGACGACGGGGCCGATCGCCTCGACCAGCGCGTCGACGTCGGCGGGCGTGCTCGAGTGGCCGAGCGTGAAGCGGAGCGAGTGGCGGGCCTGGTCGTCGTCGCAGCCCATCGCCAGCAGCACGTGCGACGGCTGCGGCACACCGGCGGAGCAGGCGGAGCCGGTCGAGCACTCGATCCCGCGGGCGTCGAGCAGCATCAGCATCGAGTCGCCCTCGCAGCCGGGGAAGCCGAGGTGGGCGTTGCCGGGCAGGCGCAGCGGGCCGGCCGGCGCCCCGTGGAGGTGGGCGTCGGGGACGACCTCGACCACGCGGCGCACGAGGTCGTCGCGGAGCTCGGCGACGCGGAGGGCGTGCTGGTGCTGGGCCTTCACCGACTCCTCGACCGCGGCGGCCAGGCCGGCGATGGCCGGGACGTCGAGGGTGCCGCTGCGGATGTCGCGCTCCTGCCCGCCGCCGTGCACGAGGGCGCTGACCTCGAGGTCGCGGCGTACGACGAGCGCGCCGACGCCGTAGGGGCCGCCGACCTTGTGGCCGGTGAAGGTCAGCGCGTCGACGCCGGACGCGGCGAAGTCGACGGGCACCTGGCCGAGGGCCTGCACCGCGTCGGTGTGGACGGGGATCCCGTGCTCGGCCGCGAGGGCCACGACCTCCTCGACGGGCTGCAGCGAGCCGACCTCGTTGTTGGCCCACATGACCGAGATGAGCGCCACCGAGGCGGGGTCGCGCAGGACCGAGTCGCGCAGGGCGTCGAGGTCGAGGATGCCCTCCCCCGTCACCGGCAGCAGCTCGACGTCGGCGCCGTCGCTCTGGCCGAGCCAGTGGAGCGGATCGAGGACCGCATGGTGCTCGATGGCCGTCGACAGGATCCGCGTGCGGCGGGGGTCCTCGGCGCGGCGTGCCCAGAAGATGCCCTTGAGCGCGAGGTTGTCGGACTCCGTGCCGCCGGAGGTGAACACGACGTCGCCCGGCCGGGCGCCGACCATCCCGGCGATGCTCTCGCGCGACTCCTCCACGACGCGGCGGGCGCCGCGTCCCGAGGCGTGCAGTGAGCTCGCGTTGCCGACCCCGCTGAGGTGGCGGGTCATCGCCTCGACGGCGACCGGCAGCATGGGCGTGGTCGCGGCGTGGTCGAGGTAGACGAGCGGGTGGGTCATGGCCCGCCAAGCCTACGCGGCACTCCGAGTCAGCCTTCCATCGTCCCGTGCAGCCACGGGTGGTCCGCCTGCGACCGTCGTACGGCGTCGCGCAGCCAGTCCTGCTCGGCGGCGCCCAGCAACGGCCACACCACCTCGAGGTCGGCGCGGTCCTTGGGCCGGTCCAGGCGGGCCTTGTGGTGCAGCACCACCTCCGGCCGCATGTAGCGGATGCCGTCGCCGGCCACCCAAGTCACCTCCGCCAGGGGTACGACGTGGTCGGGGTCGCGCCGCGAGACCCACAGGCCGTCGGCGTTCTCGGCGAGGATGCAGTCGAGGAACCACGGCGCGAGCGCGTGGTCGCGCAGCCAGACCTGGCCGGCCTCGGCGTGCGGCTCCGGCCACGTGTCGTCCACGGGCCGGAGGGCGCCGCTGCCGACGCTCCAGACGTGGTGCCGCTCCCCCACCATCTCGCGGAACAGCGGGAGGTCGCGCCGCCAGATCACCAGGTCGATGTCCTCGTGCGGCCGGTAGCGACCGGTGAACGCGTCGATGGCCCAACCCCCGACGACCCACCACTCGGCGTCGTACGCCGCCATGAACGCGGCGAGTCCCGCCGGGTCGAGCGCCGCCCACTCGCCGTAGAGGCGCCGGAACGCGACCTCCTCGGCCACGTCCTCGTCCGAGGGCCGCCAGTGCGCCGCCGGCTGGTCGTCGACCGGGATGTCCACGTCCGCGAGTGTGCCACGAGGGGTCAGCGCTCGAGCAGCACCAGGTCGTCGCGATGGATGACCTCACGCTCGTACGCCGCGCCGAGCGCGACCTTCAGCTCGCTGGTCGAGCGGCCGAGGAGCGCCGGGAGCTCCTCGGCGTCGAAGTTCACGAGCCCGCGGGCGACCAGCGCGCCGTCGGGACCGAGCAGGTCCACGGCGTCGCCCGCGACGAACCCGCCGTCGACGGCGGTGATGCCGGCCGCCAGCAGCGAGGCGCGACGCTCCACAACCGCCCGCACGGCGCCGGCGTCGAGGGTGAGCGTGCCCTGGCCGGACGTGGCGTGGGCGAGCCACAGCAGGCGGGTCGGACGACGCTTGCCGGTGGCCGCGAAGAGCGTGCCGACCTCGACCCCCGACAGGGCTGCCGCCGCCTGGTCGGCGGAGGTGAGCACGACGTCGATGCCCGCGCCGGTCGCGATGCGCGCGGCGTCGACCTTCGTCGTCATGCCTCCGGTGCCGACGCCGGAGGACCCGGCCGACCCGATCGTCACCGCGGCCAGGTCCTCCTCCGAGCGCACGAGCGGGACGAGCCGCGACCCCTCGCGGCTCGGCGGCCCGTCGTAGAGGCCGTCGACGTCGGACAGCAGCACGAGCAGGTCGGCGTGGACCAGGTGCGCCACGAGCGCGGCCAGGCGGTCGTTGTCGCCGAAACGGATCTCGGAGGTGGCGACGGTGTCGTTCTCGTTGACGATCGGGACGACGCCGAGCTCGAGGAGCTTGGCGAACGTCTGGTGCGCGTTGCGGTAGTGCACGCGCCGCGTCACGTCGTCGACGGTGAGGAGCACCTGGCCGGTGACGATGCCGTGCCGGGCGAACTCCTCCTGGTAGCGGTGGGCCAGCAGGCCCTGCCCGACGGACGCGGCCGCCTGCTGGGCGGCGAGCCCGCGCGGGCGGGTGGTGAGCCCGAGGGGCGCGAGCCCCGCGGCGATGGCTCCCGAGGAGACCAGGACGACCTCGGCGCCGGTGCCGCGCACCGCCGCGAGCACCTCGACGAGACGGCGTACGCGGGCCGGGTCGATGCCGCCTGCGGCCGTCGTCAGGGACGACGACCCCACCTTCACGACGATGCGCCGGGCACCGGCCACGAGGCTGGCCCGGGCGGCGGACCCGTCAGTCGTCGTCACTGCCGTCCCAGTCGGGGTCGTCCTTGCTGCCGATCTCGTAGGACATCGGGCCGACCCCGGAGCTGCCGGAGCTGCGGTTGGGGCCCTTCTTGCGCTCGGCGTCGAGGCGGCGGGCGACGTCGGCGCGCGCCTCCTCCTCGGCCTTGGTCTCCATCGCGGCGTCGATGTCGTGGCGGCGGGCGCGGGCCGGGCGCTGCTCGCGCAGGCGCTCGTCCTCGCCTCGGCGGCCGAGCATCTCGGCACCGGCCTCGATGCTGGGCTTGAAGTCGAAGACGACCGAGTTGTCATCGGGGCCGATGAGCACCGTGTCGCCCTCCTGGGCGCCCATCTCGACCAGCTTGAGCTCGACGCCGAGCCGGTTGAGCCGGTCGGCGAGGAAGCCCACGGCCTCCTCGTTGCTGAAGTCGGTCTGGCGCACCCAGCGCTCGGGCTTGGTGCCGCGGACCCGCCAGCCCTCGTCGGTCGCGAGGACCTCGAAGTCCGCGCCGCCGTCGACGGCCGGCGGCCTCAGCACGATGCGCTGCGGCTCGACCTCGGGCTTGTCGGCCCGCGACGCGGTGACGATCTCGGCCATGGCGAAGGTGAGGTCGCGCAGCCCGGCGCCGGAGGCCGCGCTGACCTCGAACACCTGCAGCCCGCGGCTGCGGAGCTCCTCGACGACCATGTCGGCGATGTCCTGGCCGTCGGGGACGTCGACCTTGTTGAGCGCGACCAGCCGCGGCCGGTCCTCGAGCCCGCCGTAGCGGGCCAGCTCGCCCTCGATGATCTCCAGGTCGTCGAGCGGGTTGCGGCCCGGCTCGATGGACGCGGTGTCGACGACGTGGACCAGGGCCGCGCAGCGCTCGATGTGCCGCAGGAAGTCGTGCCCGAGACCGCGCCCCTCGGCGGCGCCCTCGATGAGGCCCGGCACGTCGGCGACCGTGAAGGTCGTCTCGCCGGCGGTGACCACGCCGAGGTTGGGGATGAGCGTGGTGAAGGGGTAGTCGGCGATCTTGGGCCGCGCCCGCGAGATCGCGGCGATGAGCGAGGACTTGCCGGCGCTCGGGAACCCCACGAGGCCGATGTCGGCGACGACCTTGAGCTCGAGGCGTACGTCGAGCTCGTCGCCGGGCTCGCCGAGGAGCGCGAAGCCGGGGGCCTTGCGCTTGGAGGAGGCGAGCGCCGCGTTGCCGAGCCCGCCGCGACCGCCCTGCGCGACGACCAGCGTCGTGCCGTGGCCGACGAGGTCGGCGAGGACGGTGCCCTGGCGGTCCTTGACGACGGTGCCGTCGGGCACGGCCAGGACCAGGTCCTTGCCGTTGCCGCCGTTCTTGTGGTCGCCGGCGCCCTGGCCGCCGTTGTCGGCGCGACGCTTGGGGTTGTGGTGGTAGTCGACGAGGGTCGTCACGCTCGTGTCGACCTCGAGGATGATCGACCCGCCCTGGCCGCCGTTGCCGCCGTCGGGACCGCCCAGCGGCTTGAACTTCTCACGGTGCACCGAGGCCACACCGTTGCCACCTCGTCCGGCTGCGAGGTGCAGCGTGACGTGGTCGACGAACGAGGGGATGGCCATGGGAGAACCTTTGCGGAAGAGGTGAGTGGAGCAAATGCCGAAGGGCGCCCCGATCGTGGGGCGCCCTTCGGTTGACGTTCAGTGCAGCGGGTGGGTCACTCGCCCGGGACGATGTTGACCACGCGGCGACCGCGGCGGGTGCCGAACTCGACGGCGCCGGCCTGCAGGGCGAACAGGGTGTCGTCGCCACCGCGACCCACGCCCGTGCCCGGGTGGAAGTGCGTGCCGCGCTGGCGGACGATGATCTCGCCGGCGAGGACGGCCTGGCCGCCGAAGCGCTTCACGCCGAGGCGCTGGGCGTTGGAGTCACGGCCGTTCTTGGTGCTCGCGGCACCCTTCTTGTGAGCCATTGTTCAGTCCTTCTGCTTCGAGGAGTCTGGAGTGGGTGGTCGACCTCGAGCGGAGCTCAGAGGGAGATGTCGGTGACCTTGACCTGGGTGTACTTCTGGCGGTGACCCTGGCGCTTCTTGTAGCCGGTCTTGTTCTTGTACTTCTGGATGATGATCTTCGGGCCCTTGGTGCGCCCGGTGACCTCGACGGTCACGCTCGCCTTGTCGAGACCGGTCGCGGTGACCGTCTCGCCGTCGACGACCATCACCACGGGCAGGGTGAGGGTGTCACCCTGGGCGCCCATCGCGTCGATCTCGATGACGTCGCCCACGGCAACCTTCTGCTGCTTGCTGCCAGCGCGCACGATCGCGTACACGGCCACTCTCCTCATCAGAACTGCGGAAACTCGGGTGGGAACTCAGGGCCTGCGCACGACACCGCCTGATCTACGGGCGAGGTGCGGCCGCGGGGCGGGCGCGCAGGATCGGTGTGTCGGAACACCGAGGGTCAAGAGTACGGGATCGGGTGGCGACCGGGCAAAACGACGTCCGGCCGCCCCTCCCCCGCGGGCTCAGCGCTTGCGCGCGCCCTTCTTCTTGATCGGGACGTGCTCGATGACCGGCGCGTCGGCGGAGCCGTCTGCGGAGCCGTCGACCGCGCCATCGGTGGAGCCGTCGGCCTGCGTGCCGGGCTCGACGTCGACCGTGCCGGGCTCGACCGCTCCCGAGGTGGGGAGCGTGCCCGCGACGCCGCTCGACGTGCCGCCGGTGGCAGCCGGCAGGGCCGGCGGCCCGGCCGGGCGGCTGGCGGAACGACGGCGCGTACGCGTGACCACCCGCGGCTTCTCGTCCTCGACGGGAGCCTCGGTCGGGGCGTCCGCAACGAGGGCCTCGGTCGAGGCGTCCGCGACGGGAGCGTCCACGACGGCCGGCTCGACCGCCGCCGGCGCCTCCGCCGGTGCCTCCGTCGGAACCTCCGTCGGAACCTGTGCCAGGGCCTCGGTCGCAGCGTCGGCCGGAACGTCGGTCGGGACCTCCGCCACCGCAGCGGCCTCCGGCTGGCCGGACTCGGTGCCGGTCGGCGTCTCGTCGGTCGGGGTCTCGTCGGTCGGCGTCTCGTCGGTCGCCGACTCCTCGGCCTGCTTGTCGTGGCGTGCCATCGCAGCGACGTCCTTCGGCGACGGCGCGTGGTGCTCCGCCGCGCGGGACTCGCCGTTGCCGCCGTTGCCGGTGCCCTCGTCGGAGGCTCCACGCCGCCCGCGGCGACGACCGCCGCGACGACCCTCGCCGTCCTCGGGCTTCGCGTCCGGGTCGACGGGCTGGTCCTTGATGACCACCCCGCGGCCCTGGCAGTGCTCGCAGTTCTCGCTGAACGCCTCGAGCAGGCCGGTGCCGATCCGCTTCCGCGTCATCTGCACCAGGCCGAGCGAGGTGACCTCGGCGACCTGGTGGCGGGTGCGGTCGCGTCCCAGGCACTCGACCAGTCGGCGGACCACGAGGTCGCGGTTGGACTCCAGCACCATGTCGATGAAGTCGACGACGATGATGCCGCCGATGTCGCGCAGCCGGAGCTGGCGCACGATCTCCTCGGCCGCCTCGAGGTTGTTCTTGGTGACGGTCTCCTCGAGGTTGCCGCCGGAGCCGGTGAACTTGCCGGTGTTGACGTCGACCACGGTCATCGCCTCGGTGCGGTCGATGACCAGCGACCCGCCGGAGGGGAGCCAGACCTTGCGGTCGAGGCCCTTGTGGATCTGCTCGTCGATCCGGTAGGTCGCGAAGATGTCGCCGCCGGTGCCGCCGCGCTCGAACCGCTCGACCCGCTCGGCGAGGTCGGGCGCCACGGACTCGACGTAGCCGTGGACGGTGTTCCACGCGTCGTCACCCTCGATGACGAGCTTGGAGAAGTCCTCGGTGAAGAGGTCGCGGACCACCTTGAGCGTGAGGTCGGGCTCGCCGTAGAGCAGCTGCGGGCCGGAGCCCTTGTGGCCGGACTTCTTCTCGATGTCCTCCCACCGCGACTTGAGGCGCTCGACGTCGCGGGTGAGCTCCTCCTCGCTGGCACCCTCGGCCGCGGTGCGCACGATGACGCCGGCGGTGTCGGGGACGATCTCCTTGAGCAGCGACTTGAGGCGGTTGCGCTCGGTGTCGGGCAGCTTGCGCGAGATCCCGGACGTGGTGCCGTCGGGCACGTAGACGAGGAAGCGGCCGGCGAGGCTGATCTGGCTGGTCAGGCGGGCGCCCTTGTGGCCGATCGGGTCCTTCGTGACCTGCACCAGGACCATCTGGCCGCTGGAGAGGACCGACTCGATCTTGCGGGGCTGGCCCTCCTTGTGGCCCAGCGAGGACCAGTTGACCTCACCGGCGTAGAGCACCGCGTTGCGGCCCTTGCCGATGTCGATGAAGGCGGCCTCCATGGACGGCAGGACGTTCTGCACGCGGCCGAGGTAGACGTTGCCGATCAGCGAAATCTGCGACTCGCGGGCGACGTAGTGCTCGACGAGCACCTTGTCCTCCAGGACGCCGATCTGGATCAGGTCCTGGCGCTGGCGGATGACCATGACCCGCTCGACCGACTCGCGGCGGGCCAGGAACTCGGCCTCGCTCACGATCGGCGCCCGGCGGCGGCCGGCCTCGCGGCCCTCGCGGCGGCGCTGCTTCTTGGCCTCGAGGCGCGTGGAGCCCTGGACGGAGGTGATCTGGTCCTCGGCGGACCGGGTCTTGCGCACCCGCGTCACGGTGTTGGGCTCGGCGTCGTCCGACCCGCCCTCGTCGCCCGCGCGCCGGCGGCGACGGCGGCGTCGCGAGGAGCCCTCGCCGTTGCCGTCCGTGCCGGCGTCGGCTCCGTTGGCGTCGTCACCGGAGTCGGCGGTGTCCGTGGAGGCGTCCATGGAGGAGTCCTCGTCGGAGCCCTCGGTCGCCTCGGTGTCGTCCCCCTCGCCCTCGGCGGAGTCGGAGGACTTGCGCCGGCGGCGGCCACCGCGGCGACGGCGGCGGCGGGCGGTGCCGCCCTCTCCGTCACCCTCGCCGTCACCCTCGTCGTCGTCCGGACCGGACGTGGCGTCCTGGTCCTCGATCGTGTCGGCCGCGACGTCGCCGAGGGCGTCGCCCTGGGTGCCCAGCGCCATCGCGTCCTCGGAGACGGGCTCGTCACCGGCCTCGTCCGCGGGAGCCTCGGCGGCCTGGCGCCCACCGGACTTCTTGGCGCCGGACCTGCCGGACGCCTTCCTCGCCGACCGCTTGCGCGCGGTCGGGGCGTCGTCGGTCTCGGGTGCCGCCGCGGGTGCGGCGTCGGCGGGCTGGTCCGTCGCCGCGGCCGCGTCCTCGAGCGCCACCTCGTCCTCGTCCTCGGTCTCGAGCTCGGGCTCGACCGGGACCGGCTGCGGCTTCTTGCGGGTGCGTCGGGTGGTCGTGGTGACGACCGGGGGCTGGAACAGGACGGCGGGGCCGGCGGGCGCACCGGCGGCGGCCGGCGTGCTCGTGTCAGCCGCAGCGTCGGAGCCGGTGTCGGCGCCGGTGTCGGAGCTGGTGTCGGTGGCGGCGTCGGCGTCCGTGGCGGTGGCCTGGCCGGCCTCGGTGGTGCTCGCGGCCTTCTTGGCCGCCCTCTTGGCGGGCGCCTTGGCCGTGCTGCGGCGGGCCGCGGTCTTCTTGGCGGGCGCCACCTCGGCGGCCTCGGCCGCCTCGACGGCAGCCGACAGCTCGGCCGGCTCGGGCACGTCGGTCGCCGCGGCGGCGGGCTCGGCGACCGCCTTCTTGGCGGTGGACCGGCGGGCCGGCGCCTTCTTGGCGGGCGCGCGCTTGGCGGTCTTCCTGGCAGCCGGGGCCTCGGCGGCGGCAGCCGTGTCGGTCGGGACGTCGGTGGGCACGTCGGTGGGGCTGGTTTCTCCGGAGCCGGCGTCCTGGGCCGCGGCGGCAGCCTTCTTGGCGGGGGCCTTGCGCGTGCGCCTCGTCACGACGGGCGCAGCGGGGGCGGTCGCCTCGGGGGCACTGGCCGCGGCGCTGTCACCGACGGAGGAGGGAGTGCCCTCGGTCTCGGTGCGGTCGGGCTGGTCGTCATCGAGCATGTGGTGCTCCTCGGGCACCGTCACGGTGCCGATACGGCGTCCACCGCTCTCGTGTGGCGATCCCGGGGACGCAAAGCTTCTGTGGCGGCGACCCCCTCCGCGGATGCGTCTCCGAGCGGCCGATCCGTCACCTGCCGCGGTCGCCGGGCCACCGTGGAGTCGCTGTCACCGACTCGTGTGGCCGCGTCGCGGTCCGGTGACGTCCACCCGTCCGGGGTGCCGACCACGTGGTGCGGCCGGCGAGAACGTCGTCGGCTCGACGGGATCCCCGACGGGCGCCGGGGGCGTCGAACGTGGCGAGTATCGCACACCACCGGTGAAGGACCTCTATGCCCGCGCCGCCAGCGGGTCGCCGAGCCCGCCGGACTCCAGGAGGGGGCCCTGGGCCAGGCGCGTCATCAGCGGCGCCTCCCCGGTGACGAGGTCGGACACCGCCTCGAGGCCGCGCAGCACGTCGTCCGGGCGTACGGCGGGGGTGCCGTGGCGCAGCACCACGTCCAGCGACGTCCGTCCCTCGGGCGTGTCGGCGTCGGCGAGGACCAGGAGCGAGACGACCGCCCCGCGGGCGTCGAACTCGCGCATCTCCTTCTTGGTCATCCGCTCGACGAGGGCCTCCTCGGCGGCGAGGAACGTGCCGACGGCCTCGGTCACGGCGACCCGGTCAGCGGCGAGGTCGATCCGCCACCGGCTGCCCTCCAGCAGGTCGGACAGGGAGCCGCCCGGCGACTCGACGACCTCGAGGACGTCGAGCCCGGTCGGCAGGGCCTCGTCGAGCATCGCGTGGACGTCGGCGGGCACCACGACCTCCGACAGCGCGAGCTCGAGGTACTCCGCCTCGCTCGCGGAGCCGGTCGGCGCGGCACCGGCGTACGAGATCCGCGGGTGCGGGTTGAAGCCGGAGCTGTAGGCCATCGGCACCCGAGCGCGGAACACCGCGCGCTCGAAGGCACGGCTGAAGTCACGGTGGCTGGTGAAGCGGAGCCGTCCACGCTTGGCGTAGCGCACCCGGAGGCGCTGGACGGGCGGGGCCTGCTGCTCGGGTTGCTCACGCACGCGCTCAGGCTAGACACCCGCCGCGGCGTTCGGCGAAGCTGCGAACCCGCGGAGCCGCCGGATGTGCCGAGTCGGCGCCGGGGCCGCTCGCCGGTAGCATCCCCCGACGTGAGTGATGTCGCGTTCGTTGTGCCCGTCTACAACGAAGCCTCGGTGATCGGCGACGTCATCACCGAGATCCGCGCCGTGACCCCCTACGTGGTGTGCGTCAACGACGGCAGCCGGGACGGGTCCGCGGCCGCGATCGTGCGGGCCGGCGGCTACCTCGTCGACCACCCGATCAACATGGGCCAGGGCGCGGCGCTGCAGACCGGCATCGAGTTCGCCCGCGCGCTCCCCCAGATCCAGCGCTTCGTGACCTTCGACGCCGACGGCCAGCACCTCGTCGCCGACGCGGTGCGGATGCTGAAACTGCTCGAGGAGGGCGACCTGGACATCGTGCTGGGCTCGCGCTTCCTCGGCGAGGTCATCGGCGCCGGGCGCAGCAAGCGCGTGCTCCTGAAGGCGGCGGTGAAGTTCAGCAACGTGACGTCGGGGATCCGCCTCACCGACGCCCACAACGGCCTGCGCGCGTTCAACCGGCACGTGGCGGAGACGATGGAGATCACCGCCCCCGACATGACGCACGCGAGCGAGATCATCGAGCTCATCGCGGCCAACAGCTACCGCTACCGCGAGATGCCGGTGACGATCCGCTACACCGACTACTCCACCAGCAAGGGCCAGGCGAGCGTCAACGCCGTCAACATCGCGGTGGACACGCTCCTGCGAAGGGTGACGCGTCAGTGATCATCGTCCAGTTCCTCCTCATCGGCGCGTTCCTCTTCCTCTTCTACGTCGCCATCCGCAGTCGCACCGCGCACGGCGTCTCCGCGTCGAAGAAGCTGCTCTTCCTCCTCCTCATGGCCGTCCTCGTGGTGGCCGTGCTCGCGCCCAACCTCGTCACCGAGGCGGCCAACCTCGTCGGCGTCGGGCGGGGCACCGACCTGGTCCTCTACCTGATGGCGGTGTCGTTCGGCTTCTACGTCGTCAACGACTACCTGCGCGGGCAGGACAACCGGCAGCAGCTGCACCGCCTCGCCCGCCGGATCGCGGTGCTCGAGGCCCTCGAGCGCTACCACATCGCGCACCGCGACGAGACCGACCCCGGGCCGGCCCCGTCGGATGATTGAGATCTTCCTCCCCTACTGGGGAGACCCCGGCTACCTCTACGAGGCCGTCGCCAGCGTGCAGGCGCAGACCGACCCGGACTGGCGTCTCGTGGTGGTCGACGACCACTACCCGGACCCGTCGGTCGCGGAGTTCTTCGCCGGGCTCGGCGACGATCGGGTGACCTACCACCGCAACGAGACCAACCTCGGCATCACCGGCAACTACCGCCGCTGCCTGGAGCTGGCCTCGGCCGAGTGGATGGTCTTCTTCGGCTGCGACGACCTCATGCTCCCGACGTACGTCGCCACCGTGCGCGCCGCGACCGAGGGCGCACCGGCCGGGGTCGACGTGGTCTCCCCCGGTGCGACCGTGATCGACGAGCACGGCGTCGAGTCCGACCCGCTGGTCGACCGGGTCAAGCAGCGGCTGTTCGCACCCCGGCTGTCCGGGCCCCGCGTGCTGACGGGCGAGGACCTGGCCGTCTCGCTGCTGTGGGGCAACTGGACCTACTGGCCGTCCCTCGCCTTCCGGGTCGAGCCGGTCCGCCGGCAGGGGTTCATCGACGACCTGCCACTCATCCAGGACCTGGCCCTGCTCGTGGACCTCGCGCTGGCCGGCTCGTCGATGCTGGTGCTGCCCGAGGTCGTCTTCGCCTACCGGCGCCACTCGCAGAGCGCGTCGTCGACGACCGTCGCAGACGGCGGCCGGTTCGCGGGCGAGCGGACCTACTTCGAGGTCGCTGCACGGCGCTGCGCGCAGGCGGGGTGGCCGCGCGCGGCTCGCGCCGCCCGGATGCACCTGGCGTCACGGCTCTACGCGGTCACCCAGCTCCCGGGTGCGGCGCGTCGCCGCTCGTGGGACTCGGTGCGGACGCTCGCGCGTCACGCCCTCGCCACCGGCCGCTGACCCTTCAGCCCACGCACCCGGCGACCCATCGTGAGGAGCGCCCGCACCAGGCGCGCGCGGGACGCGAGCACGGCCCGGGGTCCGCGCGGCCGCGACGGCGTCGCGTTGTTGTCGTGCAGGCGCCGCGCCACCGTACGCCGGTCGAGGTGCGTGATGGTGCCCGCGAGGTTGCCGTAGAGCGCCAGCCACAGGTCGTGCGACTCGACGAGGTGCGGCGGGAACGGCAGGACCGTCGCGAGCGCGTCGCGACGGACCCCCATCGCGCAGCCGTAGTAGGGCTTGAGGCCGGCGAGGATGCCGGCGACGTTGGCGACGCGGCGACCGTCGTCACGGGGCCCGAGGCGCCAGTCCGGTTGCCCGAACGGCCCCTCGAGCGCGTCGGGCCCGCCCAGCATCGCGAGGTTGCTCGCCACGACCTGGTGGTTGCGCAGCGCCTCGACCATCGCGTCGCGGCGTCCCGGCAGCCACACGTCGTCCTGGTCGGAGAGCAGGACGACGTCGCCGCGGGTCGCGGCGATCGCGGCCTCGAAGGCACGGACGTAGCCGCGGTTGACGCGGCTCGGCACGACGCGCACCCGCGGGTCGTCGACCGTCGCGAGCACCGCGAGCGTGTCGTCGGTCGAGGCGTCGTCGACCACGACGACCTCGTCCCGCGGTCCGAGCTCGGCGAGGATCGAGGCGAGCTGCTCCGAGACGTGGGCGGAGCCGTTGTAGGTCGCCATGGCGACCGACACCGGGACCGGCTCGTGCGCGTGGTCAGGCATCGGCGCCCTCGACCGCGGCGATGCGACCGGACCGGCGGATGCCGGCCAGGCCGACGACGTGCACCGCGAACCCGGCCAGTGGAGCCAGCCCGAGCGCGAGGCAGGCCCGCGCCTCGAGCGAGCCCGGCACCTGGAGGAGCACGACGCAGGCGACGAGGGCCACCACCCAGCCGGCGACGTACCAGCCGTGGGCGGAGAGCGCCTGCGCGCACGCGCCGGTGAGCGTGAGCGCGGCCGTCCCGCCGGCCGCCAGCGTGAGCAGCGCGAGCACCGCGCCGTCGACGGCGTAGTCGTCGCCGAAGAGGAGCTGGATGAGCCACGGCCCGACGACCCATGCCGCGAGGGCCCCGACGACGGCGACCGCCGCCACCATGGCCAGGAGCCGGACGAGGAGGCGTCCGAGCCGGGACCCGGCGCGGACGAGGTGGGACACCGCGACCCCCTGCAGGGCGTTGAGCGGCAGCAGGACGGGCGCGCGCGTCAGCGAGATGGCCAGGAGCAGCGGGGCCGCGGTGGCGTAGTCGGCCGGGTCCGTGGTCGCGGCCAGCAGGATGGGGAAGCCGACGACGAGCACGGCGCTCGCCCCCTGCGCCACCAGCGCGGCCGACATCCGCCGGGCCAGCGTCCGGGCCGGGGAGTCGGCGTGCAGGGCCAGGCTGTCGCGCACCCGCCCCGACGAGGCGGCCAGCAGCAGCCACGCGAGGGCGCCGAGCGCGCTCGCCACGCCCATGCCGGCCACCGTGGCCGAGACGAGGACGACGGCGAGGGTGGCGAGCAGCCGCACGGTGGCCTCGCCGGCGATCACCGCCGCTGCCTGGTGCCACCACGCGCGGCCGGACGCGGCACCGGCGAGGACGGAGTGGAACCCGTAGCCGGCGACGGCCACGACGAGGGCCGCGACGAGCACGTCGTCGCCACCGTGCAGCACGCGACCGCGCCAGAAGGGGACGAGGGCGAGCACGGTCACGGTCGAGCAGGCGGAGACGACCGCGGCCACCCGCCACAGCGCGGGACCGGCGGCGTGGTCGTCGCGGGCGGCTGCGGCGACCGACCGGGTGGTCTCCAGCGCGACGCCGGACAGCACGCCGTAGACGGCGAAGAGCACGGCGAGGAAGGTCAGCAGGACCGTCGCGCGCTCCTGCGGCAGAGCCCAGGCGGCGATGCTCATCACGACGTAGGTCACCGCGGCCGACCACAGCGAGGCAGCAGCGACCGAGGACGCTCCGACGGCGTCTCGTCGCGACCGAGTGGCGGGGACCGGTGCCGAAGACATCGTGGACTACTCTACGCACGGTGCGCAGGCCCACCCTCCCCGGGGAACACGGCGAAATGCCCCCTCCAGCGGTGGGTGCCGTGATCGCCGTCTTCCGCCCCGGACCCGAGCTGGCGACCGGTCTGCGAGCTCTCGTCGACCAGGTCGACGCGGTGGTCGTGGTCGTCGACGAGCACCCCGTGTCGGGCGCGACCAGCCAGCTGCTCGACGCCTGTCGCGCGGCCGGCGCCGAGGTGGTCGAGCACGACGCCAACCGCGGCATCGGCGCCGCCCTCAACACGGGGGTCGAGCGGCTGCGCACGCTGCGTCCCGGCCTGACCCACGTGCTCACCCTCGACCAGGACTCCGTCGTGCCGGCGGGCTACGTCGCGGCGCTGCTCGCCGCCGCCTCGGCCGCGGACCGCTCCGGCGTCCCGGTCGGCATGGTGGCGCCCGCCAGCGTCGGCTCGATCCTCCGCCTCCCGCTCCGCCGGCGCGCGCCGCGCCACGGCGTCCGCGTGGGCGGCGAGCCGATCCAGTCCGGGCTGCTGGTGCCGGTCGACGTCCTCGAGCGGGTCGGCGGCTTCGACGAGACGCTGTTCATCGACGGCGTGGACACCGACTTCTGGCTGCGCGCCCTCGACCTCGGCCTCGTGTGCGTCCTCGCGCCCGACACCCGTCTCGAGCACCGGCTCGGGACGGCGATCACGGTCGGGGAGGACCGCGAGCTGCCGCTGCTCGTGGCCTCGACGTTCCGCTACTACTACCAGTGGCGCAACCTCGTGGCGCTCGTGCGCCGCCACGCCCGTCGCCACCCCGTGTGGGCGGTGCGCGCCGTCGTCCGCGCGGTGCGTCACCTGGCGATCGTCACCGCGCTGGCACCGGGGCGGCTGGCGCGTCTGCGCGAGGCGTACGGCGGCCTGCGAGCCGGCCTGCGCGGCCGGAGCGGGCCGCGGCCATGACCGACCTCCAGGCCCTCGGCAGGGCGACCTCGACCGAGCGCGTCATCGGCACCGAGATCCGGCGTGACATCCAGGCGCTGCGCGCCGTGGCCGTCACGATGGTCGTCGTCTACCACTTCTGGCCCAGCGCGCTGCCCGGCGGCTTCGTCGGGGTGGACGTCTTCTTCGTCATCTCCGGCTACCTCATCACCAGCCACCTGTGGCGCCACCCGCCCACCGACGTCCGCGGCTTCACGGAGTTCTGGTCCCGCCGGGTGGTCCGGCTCATCCCGGCCGCCGCTGCCGCGATCCTCGGCACCCTGGCGCTGGTCGTGGTCACGCTGTCGAGCGCCGAGTGGTCGGCCGCCGTGCGGCACGCCATCGCCTCCATGCTCTACGTCGAGAACTGGCTGCTGATCCACGACGCCACCGACTACCTCCGCGCGGACGCTCCCCCGTCGCCGTTCCAGCACTTCTGGTCGCTGTCGGTCGAGGAGCAGTTCTACCTCGTGTGGCCCTTCGTCATCGGGCTGGCCGTGCTCGCCACCCGCTCCCGGCCCGAGCGCCGGCACCGCGCCATGGTGCTCGTCGTGGGTGCCGCCGTGCTCGCGAGCTTCGCCCACGGCCTGCTGCTCACCGGCAGCAACCCCCCGGCGGCCTACTTCGCCAGCCCGGCGCGCATGTGGGAGCTCGCCGTCGGCGGCCTGCTGGCCCTCCTGCACGTGGGCGGCGCCCGGCGCGGCTCCGACCGCACGCGGGCGACGCTCGCCTGGGCCGGCCTGGGTGGGCTCGCGCTCAGCTGCGTGCTGATCACCGGCACCACGCCGTTCCCGGGCTGGGCCGCGCTCCTGCCCACGGTGGCCACGCTGGCGCTGCTGCACGCGGGCGACCCCGCCGGGCGCTTCACCCTGCGCCCCGCGATGCACGCGCGCGGCGTCCAGCTCGTCGGCGACGTGTCCTACGCGGCGTACCTCTGGCACTGGCCGCTCGCGCTCCTCGTCCCGCCCGCCCTCGCCGACGGCGAGGGTGCCCAGCAGGTCGTCAAGGTCGCCCTCCTTCCCGTCCTCGTGCTGGTGGCCTGGGTGAGCACGGTGCACCTGGAGAACCCCCTGCGCCGGGTGCCCACCGGCGGCTCGCTGCGTCGTCGCGCCGCGGTCGTGCTCGTGCTGTGCACGGCGCTGGTGCTCGGCTCCGCGCTCGCGGTCCGGGCGGTGGTCGAGCGTCGCAGCGAGGCGGTCCGCGAGCGGGTCGACGCGCTGACGACGGGCGTCGAGGTGACGCCGTGCGTCGGCGCGGCCGCCCTCGACCCGGGTGCCGACTGCGACCCCGACGCCACCCCGATCACCACGCCCGAGTTCGCGCGTGGCGACATCCCGACCACCATCACCGTCGGCGGATGCCTCAACTGGCCGCCCTTCGGCGAGCTGGTCTCGTGCAGCTTCGGCGACACCGAGGCGCCGACCGAGAAGATCGCACTCCTGGGCAACTCGCACGCCGGCCACCTGCTCCCGCCGGTCGAGGTGCTCGGCAAGGAGGAGGGATGGCAGGTCGACTCGTACGTCATCGGCGTGTGCCAGCCGTCGGTGGAGCCCGTACCTCATCCCGCCCCCGTGTCGGGGGTGCCGCCGGAGCAGCTGAGGGCGGACTGCGAGCGGCTCAACCGTGAGAGCCTCGAGCGGATCACGACCCAGGACTACTCCTTGGTCGTGATGTCCACGCTCGACCACGACCCGGCCCACGAGGTGGCGGAGGACAACATCTACCGCTCGACGCTGGAGACGATCACCGACGCGGGCGTACCGGTGCTCGTGGTCCGTGACACCCCGGCGTCGATGGACCAGGCGCAGGACCCGCCGACCTGCCTGGGGTTGAACGCCGCCGACCCGTCGGTCTGCGACGGGACGCCGCAGGAGTGGATCCGTCAGGACCCCCTCACCACGGCGGCCGAGGGCAGCGACTCCCCGCTCGTGCACCGCGTCGACCTCAACGACCACATCTGCACGGACACCAGGTGTCCCGCGATCCTCGGCGGGATCATCACCTACGCCGACTTCAACCACCTGTCCGCCACGTTCTCCCGCACGCTGGCGCCCTACCTCGGTCCGGCGATGCTCGCGGCGATGGAGGAGCCCGAGGAGGGCTGACGGCGTGCGCGGCGCCTATACTCGCGCGTCGACCACCTGACCTCGACCGTGCGGGGGACCTCACGCATGTTGACCCGGCCCCGCTGGGCGCTCGCCGCCCTCCTGGCGATCATCGGCGTGTCCTTCGCCTTCGTCGCCGTGCACGTCGAGTCCTACACGCGCCTCAGCCCCATCGACGAGCTCTCGCACCTCGACTACATGTTCCGCGCACCGGCCGTGCTGGCGCCCGGCGACAAGGTCGAGCAGCAGGCGATGTACGAGCAGGCGTGCCGCGGCGTCGACGCACCGGGCTTCGACCCGGTGCTGTGCGACCGCGACCACGAGTACGACGCGGACATCTACCAGGAGCACGGCTTCAACACGGCCGCCACCAACACGCCGATCTACTACACCGCGACCCGCGCCGTCGCGGAGGTCGTCCGCGCGCTGACCCCGACGGGCAGCCTCTTCGTCGCCGGCCGCCTGGCGAGCGGCATCTGGCTCGCGCTGGGGCTGGCCCTCGTCTACCTCGCCGGGCGCCGCGCCGGCATCCGGCCCGCCCCGCTGCTGGCGGTGCTCGCCCTGCTCCCGGCCTCACCGGCCATCCTCTACCCCAGCGCCACCGTCACCCCGGACGCGATGGGCCTGGTGGCCGGCGCCCTGGTGGTCCTCGCCGCCCTCGCCTGGGAGCGTCGACCCGACCGGGTGCGCACCGCGGTCCTGGTCCTGGTGTGCGTGCTCGTGCCGCTCATCAAGCTCACCAACATCGTGGCCGTGGCGGCGCTGGTCTTCTACCTGGCGTTCAACCGCCCTCGGCAGGCCGCGTCGGAGCGACGGTCCGACGAGGACGCGACGGACGGACCGGACGAGGCCCGCCCGATCCCCGCCCGACAGCGCTGGACGACCGGCGCGGTGGCGGGTGTCGCAGCCGTCGTCGCGGGCGGCGCCTGGACGGTCATCAGCAACTCGCGCAACCACGCCGACCCCGACGACGTGCCCGACATGGCGGTGCGCTTCGCCGTCACCGAGTTCCCGTGGAACGGCCTGCTCGACAGCGCGCTCATCATGGCGCAGCCGCTCTCCCAGCCGTGGGTGGGCGTCGGGACGCCGTCCCTGCTGTTCTTCACCACCACCGTCGTCTCGCTGGTGCTGATCGCGGGGACCGCGGCCGCGGCGTTCTTCTCCACCGGCACGCCGCGCGCGACCGTCGCCGCCCGCGCGATGCTGGCGGCTGCGGTGCTGGTCGCGCTCGGCCTGGTGACGATGGGCTACGTCACGGCGTCGCAGTACTTCCCCCTGCCGGCGCGCTACGGGGTGGCGCTCGTGCCGGGGATGGTGCTGGTCACCGCCGGCATGCTGCGCACCCGCTCGTCGGTCGCGATCACCGCCGGGCTGGCCGTCGTCGTCCTCGTGTTCACCGCGGCCCGCGTCATCGGCCTCCCCTGAGCCTGGGCACCCCCGCGGTCAACTACCATCCCCGGGTGAGCGATCAGCCGAAGTCGGACGCCGACCTCCTGCGGGAGTCGGAGCTCTTCGACGTGGAGTTCTACCTGCGCAAGAACCCCGACGTGCGCACCTCCGGGATCGACCCGGTCCTGCACTACCTGCGCCAGGGCGCCCGCGACGGGCGCGACCCGTCGAAGGCCTTCTCCACCAACGCCTACCTGCGCCGCAACGACGACGTGGGCCAGATGAACCCGCTCGTGCACTACCTCCGCGTGGGCAAGCCCGCCGGGCGCGCGCTCAACCCGCTCGAGGACGACCTCCGCCTGGTCCGCGAGTCCGGGTTCTTCGACGAGGACTACTACCGCCACTTCAAGCCCGACCTGCCCGCCGAGCGCGACGCCGTACGCCACTACCTCCGCTTCGGCCGTCGCGACGGGCTCGACCCGAGCGAGAGGTTCTCGACCTCCGGCTACCTCCGGCAGAACCCGGACGTCGCGAGGACGACGTGGAACCCGCTCGTCCACTACCTCCGGCACGGCCGCACCGAGGGGCGCATCGCCCCCCGCGGCGCGCTGCGCGAGCCCTACTTCGACGCGCTCTACGCCGACCGCTGGGCGCAGATCGCCCCGATGCCCGTCACCAAGGTGGCGGGGGGGTCGCACCGCATCACCATCGTCACCGACAGCGTGGCGCCGCACAGCCTCTTCGGCGGCGTCGGCACCGCCATCATCCTCGGGGTCGAGATCGCCAACCGCCTCGGCGCGAGCCTGCGGCTGGTCACCCGCACCGACGCGCCCGACGGGCAGGTGATCTCCCTGCTGCAGGAGGCGACCGGAATCCGGCTGGAGGGCGTCCTCGAGCTCGACCAGGTGTCCACCGACGGCACGCAGCGCCTGCAGTTCACCGACCGCGACATCGTCATGACCACGTCGTGGTGGACCACCCGCTCGGTGCTCGACAGCGACGTCCCCCGCGAGCAGGTCCTCTACCTGCTGCAGGAGGACGAGCGGATGTTCTACGCCTTCGGCGACGAGCGCCTGCTGTGCAGCGAGACGCTGGCCGAGCCCGACCTGGCCGTCGTCGTCAACACCTCGCGCCTGCTGAGCCACCTCGTCGCGGACGGGCTCCCCCACCTGCGCGAGCAGGCCGTCGCGCTCGAGCCGGCGTTCCCCGGCGAGGTGGCGACCACCCCCGCCGGCTCCGGCGACGGTCGGCGCAACTTCTTCTTCTACTCACGCCCGCACAACGCCCGGAACCTGTTCTGGCGGGGCGGGCAGGTCATCGCGCGCGCGGTGGAGTCGCGGCTGCTCGACCCGGACGAGTGGCGCTTCCACTTCGTGGGCCGCGGGACGCCCGACCTCACGCTGCCGCGCGACGTCCAGGTCGAGGTCGTCGAGGGCCTCAGCTGGACCGACTACCAGGCCTTCGTGCGGACGATGGACGCGGCGCTGGTGCTCATGGACACCCCCCACCCCTCCTACCCGCCGTACGACCTCGCATCGGTGGGTGCGGCCGTGCTGACCAACTCCCACGGCATCAAGACCGACCTGTCCGACATCTCCGACAACATCATCGTGGCCCCGTCCACCGTCGACGGGCTGCTGGCCGGGCTCGAGCGGCTGGTCGCGCTGGCCCGTGACCCCCAGCAGCGGGCGGCCAACGTCGCCGCCGACCACATCGGTCGCGACTGGGCCGCCGCGACGGCGCCCGTCGTCGACTGGGTGGTCGACCGGTTCGGTGCCGTGGTCGGCCCGCGGCAGGACGACGGTCTCCATGTTCTCTGACCTGCCCGAGGCCCCGACCGACGTGGCGGACCTCTGGGACTCGTCGATGGCCGAGCGGGTCGGCACCATGCTCGACGGCGAGCGCCGTGTCGCCTTCGTCTACCGCACGCCCGACACCAGCACGTTCCGCTACCGCGTCTCCAACGTCGTCGACGCCCTCAACCACGACCCCGGCGGCACGGTCCGCGCGGGCTGGTTCTGCGACGACGAGCTGCGGGCGCTCACCCGCCTGGTGCCGCAGCTCGACCTCGTGGTCGTCGCGCGCTACCCCTACGGGGCGGCCCTGCGCGAGCTCATCCAGCGCGCCGAGAAGCACGGCGTGCCCCTCGTCTTCGACTGCGACGACCTGGTCTTCGACGTCCGCTTCGCCGAGCTCGTCATGTCGTCGCTCGGCAAGGACCAGGACGTCAACGCCGAGTGGGACGTGTGGTTCGCCTACATGGGCCGGCTCAACGCGTCCCTCCGCGCGTGCCGCGGCGCGCTGACCACCAACGGCACCCTGGCCGACCAGCTCTCGGCGTTCGTCGACGACGAGGTCTCGATCGTGCCCAACGTGATGAACCGCGAGCAGCAGGCCTACTCCCGCGCGATCCTCGAGCACAAGCTCGCGTCCGGCTGGAAGCGCTCGGGCCCGGTGACGATCGGCTACTTCAGCGGCACCCCGTCGCACGTGCGGGACTTCTCGGTCGCCAGCGGGGCCCTCGCCCGGCTCCTCGACCGCGACTCCGACGTCGCCGTCCGCATCGTCGGCTACCTCGACGACCTGGCCGAGCTCGAGCGCCACCGCGACCGCGTCGAGTTCCTCCCGTTCATGCACTACGTCGCGCTGCAGCGCGCGATCGGCGAGGTCGAGGTCAACATCGCCCCGCTCCAGCACACGCCGTTCAACATCTGCAAGTCCGACCTCAAGTACTTCGAGGCCGCGGCGGTGGGCACGTGGACGGTCGCCTCGCACACCCCGTCCCTCGACGACGCCATCCAGGACGGGACCACCGGCCGGCTCGCCAAGGCGCACGAGTGGGACGCGGCCCTCGCCGAGGCGGTGGACCTGGCGCGCGACACCGGCCGCTACGCCGAGCTGGGTGCCGCCGCCGCGCACGCCGCCCACGAGCGGTGGGCGTGGGACTCGGTGACCGAGCCGTTCCACCGGGCGCTCGCGCCCTACGTCTCCGCTCGGTGACCCGCTAGCCGGAGCTCGTGCCGGACCGCTCGAAGAGGTCGTCGGGCAGCTGCTGGACGCGCCTGAGGTTGGGCATCGCCACGGCGCGGGGCGTGAACGCGTCCTCGTCGGGCACCCCCCAGCGGGACACGACGGCCAGCCGCTCCCACTCGTGCACGCGGGACTCCCGCGTGCGCGACTCGTAGTGGTAGAGCTCGCAGGTGGCGACGAAGACCGTACGCCGCCCGCTCGCGGCGACCTTGTAGCAGAGGTCCACGTCGTTGAAGTTGCCCGGCAGCGCCTCGGAGAACCCGCCGACCTCGAAGAACACGTCACGGCGCATCGCGGCACAGGCGGCCGTCACGCCGGTGACCTCGCGGTTGACCACGAGCTCGCCGAACGGCCCGACCTCGTCGCGGGTCCAGAACTTGAACGGGTGGTGGTAGCCCGCGTTGTAGTAGGCGTGGCCGGCGTGCTGCACGGTCTGGTCGCTGAAGTAGAGCTTGGCGCCGGTGAGCCCCACGTCCTCCTCGTCGAGCGGGGCGACCAGCTGCTCGAGCCACCGCGGCGAGATCACCTCGACGTCGTCGTTGAGGAAGACCAGGCGCTCGCCGCTGGCGTGGCAAACCCCTACGTTGATCTTCTCGCTGAAGTTGAACGGCCGGTCGAAGGGCACGTCGACGAGCCGGTCACCGGCGACGGCGCGGAGCTCGTCGAGCACGCCCGGAGGCGTGTGGGAGTCGTGGACCACCACGACCTCGACGTCCGCGTGCTCGGTGTGCTCGAGGAGCGAGCGCACGGCGTCGACCACGAGCACCCGGCGCACCCCCCGCACGATCGAGGACTGGCCGGCCGTGGGGATGACGACCGAGACCCGCACGTCCGGCGACAGCCGGCGGTCGACGACGTAGCGTCCCGGCTCGGCGCCGGGACCGGCGACCGCGTCGATGCCGAGCCGGTCGAGGTGCTCCTGCACCGCGCGGATGCCGGCGGTCTCGGCGTAGGGCTTGGCCTCGATGTCGACGGCGGTGGAGCCCTCGACCGCCCGCCAGTGGTAGAGCACCTCCGGCACGTGGACGACCCGCCGGGCCCGCTCGGTCACCCGCAGCACGAGGTCGTGGTCCTGCGAGCCCTCGAAGCCCTCCCGGAAGCCGCCGACCTCGCGGACCAGGCTGGTGCGGAGCACGGAGAGGTGGGAGGTGTACATCTGGCCCCGCAGCCGCTCCGGGGACCAGTCGGGCTTGTGGAACGCGCCGTACGTCGTGCCGTCGGCACCGACCTTGTCCTCGTCGGTGTAGAGGTAGTCCACGTCGTCGTGGCGGTCGATCGCGTTGACCACCTGCGTGAGGGCGTGCGGCACCAGCAGGTCGTCGTGGTCGAGCAGGGCGATGAACTCGCCGGCCGCGGCGGCCACGCCGTCGTTGGAGGCCGCCACGATGTGGCCGTTGACGTCGCGCTCGACCAGCGTGATGCGCGGGTCGCGCTGGGCGTACTGGGCGATGACGATCGGCACCGCGGCGTTCGACGAGAAGTCGTCGACCATGATCAGCTCCCAGTCCTCGAAGTCCTGGGCGATCACCGACTCGATGCACTCCTTGAGCACGTCGACGGGCGGGTCGTAGACGGGTGTGACGATGGAGAAGCGCGGGGTCGCGCTGCGCCGGGGGCTCACCTCAGGGCGCTCCGCACCCGACGGGCGGCCCGCCGGGCGACCGACGGACGCGCCGACCCGGCGCCCTCGAGCTCGGCGACCCGAGCGCGGTTGCGGTCCAGGCGGGGACGGAGGTCGTCGAGACGGCGGCGCAGCTCGTCGCGCTGCTCGGTGAGCCGCTTGGTGCGCCGGCGTGCCTGGCGCAGCTCCATGGTGACGCGGGTGAGGTCGCGGTGGAGGCGACCGTTCTCGGCCTCGATGCCCACGACGTGGTCCTGGACGGTCAGCAGGTGGTGCCGGGCCTCGGCCACTTCAGCGCGGAGCCGCTCGAGCTCCTGCCGGTCGCCCCGGTCCCGTCCCTCCGACGTCGTCGCGTCCTGGGTCACGCTGTCTCCTCCGCTCGCTCCCGCTGTTGCGCGCGTCAGGTTATCCCACGCCCGGCGGCTCCCGACGGGGCGCGACGGGGCTTGCGACGCGGTGACCGGGTCGTCAGACGACCGACAGCGGCAGGAGCGTCTGGCCCGTCGGGCCGACCTGGATCTCGGTGCCCATCTCCGGGCACACGCCGCAGTCGTAGCACGGGGTCCAGCGGCAGTCCTCGATCTCGATGTCGGCGCCCTCGGCGGCCGCGAGCGCGTCCTCCCAGTCACCCCACAGCCAGTCCTTGTCGAGGCCGGAGTCGAGGTGCTCCCAGGGCAGCACCTCGTCGTAGTCGCGCTCGCGGGTGGTGTACCAGTCGACGTCGACGCCGGTGCCGGCGAGCGCGCGCTCGGCGGCCAGCATCCAGCGGTCGTAGGAGAAGTGCTCGCTCCAGCCGTCGAACCGGCCGCCGTCGCGCCACACCTCCTCGATGACCCGACCCACGCGGCGGTCGCCGCGCGAGAGCAGGCCCTCGACGATGCCGGGCTTGCCGTCGTGGTAGCGGAACCCGATGGCCCGGCCGTACTTCTTGTCGTCCCGGACGGTGTCGCGGAGCTTCTTGAGCCGCTCGTCGGTCGTCACGTGGTCCAGCTGCGCGGCCCACTGGAACGGCGTGTGCGGCTTGGGCACGAAGCCGCCGATGGAGACGGTGCAGCGGATGTCGTTGCGGCCCGAGACCTCGCGGCCCTTGGCGATGACCCGCTTGGCGAGCTCGGCGACCTGCAGGACGTCCTCGTCGGTCTCGGTGGGGAGGCCGACCATGAAGTAGAGCTTCACCTGCCGCCAGCCGTGGGAGTACGCCGCCGCGACGGTGCGGATCAGGTCCTCCTCGGTGACCATCTTGTTGATCACCTTGCGCATCCGCTCCGAGCCGCCCTCGGGGGCGAACGTCAGGCCCGAGCGGCGGCCGTTGCGGGAGAACTCGTTGGCGAGGGTGATGTTGAAGGCGTCGACGCGGGTGCTGGGCAGCGACAGCGAGACGTTGGAGCCCTCGTAGCGGTCGGCGAGACCCTTGGCGACCTCACCGATCTCGGTGTGGTCGGCGCTGGAGAGCGACAGGAGGCCGACCTCCTCGAAGCCCGACTTGCGGATGCCGTTCTCGACCATGTCGCCGATGGTCTTGATGGACCGCTCGCGCACCGGCCGGGTGATCATGCCCGCCTGGCAGAACCGGCAGCCGCGGGTGCAGCCGCGGAAGATCTCCACCGAGAACCGCTCGTGCACCGTCTCGGCCAGCGGCACGAGCGGGTTGGCGGGGTAGGGCCACTGGTCGAGGTCCATGAGCGTGTGCTTGCGCACCCGGAACGGGATCCCGGGACGGTTGGGCACCACGGCCTCGATGGAGCCGTCCTGGGCGTAGGCGACGTCGTAGAAGCGCGGGACGTAGATGTTGCCGGTGACGGCGAGACGTCGCAGCAGCTCCTCGCGGCCGCCCGGCCGGTCCTCGGCCTTCCACTCGCGCACCACCTCGGAGATCGCGAGCACGACCTCCTCGCCGTCGCCGAGCACCGCGGCGTCGACGAAGTCGGCGATCGGCTCGGGGTTGAACGCCGCGTGACCGCCGGCGATGACGACGGGGTCGTCCTCGCCGCGGTCGGCCGCGTGCAGCGGGATGCCGGCGAGGTCGAGCGCGTTGAGCATGTTGGTGTAGCCGAGCTCGGTGGAGAAGCTCAGGCCGAAGAGGTCGAAGGCACCGACGGGACGGTGGCCGTCGACGGTGAACTGCGGGATCGGGCCGTGCTCGTCGCCGGTGCGCATGACCTGCTCCATGTCGGGCCACACCGAGTAGGTGCGCTCGGCGAGGATCCAGTCGCGCTCGTTGAGCACCTCGTAGAGGATCTGCACGCCCTGGTTGGGCAGGCCGACCTCGTAGGCGTCGGGATACATCAGCGCCCAGCGGACCGTGGGTCCGCCCGTCGCCGAGCTCGCGGCGCAGTCCCAGTCCTTGACGACGGAGTTGAGCTCGCCGCCGACGTACTGGATGGGCTTCTGCACGGACGGCAGCTTCGCCTCCAGGCGCGGGAAGACCGACGCGACGGACATGTGGGGAACACCTCGATGCGGGACGGGGACGGACGACGGGTGGGACAGCGACAGCCGGAGGGGCCACGCGAGGGGTGGCCGACCATCAAGGTTACGTCCCCGCCGCGGCTGCCACCTAGTCAGCGGGCAGCGGGACGCGCCGTGGCGAGCAGCCGGGACGGCACGGCACCCGCCGACCTGAGGTGGATGTTCTGCAGCAGGCCGAGGGCCAGCATGCCGGCGAAGAGCGAGCTGCCGCCGTAGGAGACGAACGGCAGGGGGACGCCGGTCACGGGCATGATGCCCAGGCACATGCCGATGTTCTGGAAGGCCTGGAAGCCCCACCAGCAGGCGATGCCGGCGGCGGCGACCCGCCCGAACAGGTCGCCCGCGCGTGCCGAGATGGTCAGCGCCCGCCAGATCACGACGGCCAGCAGGAGGATCATCAGGCCGGAGCCCAGCAGGCCGAGCTCCTCCCCGGCGACGGTGAAGATGAAGTCGGTGTGCTGCTCGGGGACGAAGCCGGAGCGGGTCTGGGAGCCGTCGAACAGCCCCTGGCCGAACAGGCCGCCGTTGCCGACGGCGATGCGCGCCTGCTCGACGTTGTAGCCCGCCCCGCGGGGGTCGAGGCCGGGGTTGGTGAAGGCCAGGAACCGGTCGACCTGGTAGGGCTTGAGCACGCCGGCGGACACCGCGGCGACCGCCCCGACGACGGCACCCAGGGTGAGCCCGACGAGCCAGCGGCGCCCGGCGCCCGCGATGGCGAGGACGCCGAAGACGGTGGCGGACAGGACGAGCATGGTGCCGAGGTCGGGCTGCAGCAGGATGAGGACCGCGGGCACGCCGGCGATGGCGAGCATCGCGACCACCTCGAGGCTGCCCACGCCCCGGCCCCAGCGGCGCTCGGTGCGTTCGGCGACCACCAGCGCCATGCCGATGACGACGGCCAGCTTGGCGAGCTCGGAGGGCTGGATCGACATGCTGCCGAGCTGGATCCACGAGCGGGACCCGTTGACCGTGCTGCCGGCCACGAGCACCATCACCAGCCCGCCGACGCTGGCCAGGTAGGCCAGCGGGGCCAGGATCCGCACCCACCGGTGGTCGGTGGCGACCACGGCGACCATCAGCACCAGGCCGATCGCGACGTTGACCAGCTGCTTGCGGAGGTAGGCGTCCGGGTCACCCCCGGTGAGCTCGGCGCGCGTCGCGGTGGCCGACCAGATCAACAGGGTGCCCATCACGACGAGCGCCAGCGTGGCGAGCAGCAGCACCCAGTCGAGGCCGGGGACGCGGAGGGTGCCGCCCGACTGGCCGGGGCGGGACGCAGGTCGCGAGGAAGGCCGGGAGGCAGGTCGCGAGGCAGGTCGCGAGGTGGTGCGCGGGGACATGACGGACATCGCGCTCACTCCCCCACGGCCGGCGGCATGATCGACCCGTCGTCGAGGAACTGCGGCAGCCTGGCCGGCGACACGGTGCCGGGGATCGCCGCCCGCGCGGGGCGTACGGTCTCGCCCTCGATGCCGTAGAGGGCTTCCCAGATGGCGCGGATGCCGTCACCGGTGGAGCCGGAGCCGGTGCCGCCCTGGCTGATCATCATCACCACGACGTAGTCCTCGGTGTAGGAGGCGACCCAGCCGGTGGACTGCTTGCCGTAGACCTCGGCCGATCCGGTCTTGGCGCGGACGGTGACGTCGTCGAGGGGGAAGCCGCCGAGCTTCCACGCCATCGTGCCGACCCTGCTGACGTTCTGCAGCGCGCCGTCGATGTAGTCGAGGTACTTCTGCGGGACGTCGACCTCGGCCACCTTGCGAGGGGCGAGGCGACGCAGGACCGTGCCGTCCGGGCTGACCAGCGCCTTGGCGACGGTCGGGGCCCACAGCGTGCCGCCGTTGGCGAGCGCGCCGTAGGCACGGGCCAGCTGGAGCGGGGTGACGATCGTGTCGCCCTGCCCGATGGAGAAGTTGACGGCGTCGCCGGCGCGGTAGAGGTTGCCCTCGAGGCAGAACTCGCGGGAGAAGCGGTAGACGAAGTCGCTCGTGCCGTCGGTCTGCGGCTTGTCGGCGATGCCGCAGTAGTAGTCCTTCTGCGACTCGTAGTAGGCCTGCTTCCACCGGCGGTCGGCGATGCGCCCCGGCGCCTCGCCCGGCAGGTCGATGCCGGTGCGCGAGCCGAAGCCGAAGTCCTTCGCCTCCTGCACCAGCGGGTCCTTGGCGCCGAGGTCGGCCGGGTCGCTGCCGAAGCGCTGCCAGAAGTCGTAACCGATGCGGTAGAAGAACGTGTTGCAGGAGACCTCGAGCGCCTTCGCGAAGCCGATCGAGCCGTAGGCCCCGGACTCGTAGTTCTTGAACACCCGGTTGCCGACCTGGAAGCCGGACGAGCACGCCAGCGCGGTGTCCGTGGAGTAGCCGTTGGTCAGCGCACCGGCGGTCATGAACGGCTTCCACGTCGAGCCGGGCGCGAACTGGCCCTGGGTGGCGCGCGACAGCAGGGGCGTGCCGGCCTCCTCCGAGTAGAGCCGGGCGAGCTCGGACTCGCTGATGCCACCGGTCCACACGTCGGGGTCGTACGTCGGCTGGCTGGCCATCGCGACGACCCGGCCGGTGCGGGCGTCGAGGACGACCGCGGCGCCGGAGTCGGCCTCGTAGCGGCGTCCGGTGACCGGGTCGACGGTGGCGCGCTGCACCTTGATGCGCTCGGCGAGCTGCCTCTCGACCACCGACTGGACCTTGGCGTCGATCGAGGTCACGAGGGTGTCGCCGGGGGTGCTCTCGACGACGGAGTCGTCGCCCAGGACGCGGCCCATCGAGTCGACGGCGACGCGGCGGTAGCCGGGCAGCCCGCGCAGCCACTCGTCGTACTGCTTCTCGACGCCGGCGCGGCCGACCACCGAGGCGCCGTTGAGCGAGCGGTCGTCGCGCTCGGCGGCGAGGTCGAACTCGTCCTCGGTGACGGGGCTGAGGTAGCCGAGCACGTGGGCGAGGTTGATGCCGAAGGGTCGCGGGTAGGAGCGGACGCTCTGCTGCTCGGCGAGCACGCCGGGATAGTCCTCGGGCTGCTCGAGCACCCGCAGCGCGACGGACTTGGGGACGTCGGTGGCGACCGGGACCGGCTGGTAGGGCGAGCCGTTCCAGCACACGTCGCGGACGCTGCCGGGGTCGCCGCAGGTGACCAGCCGGGCCTCGACGTCCTCGGGCTCGGCGTCGACGACGACGGACACCCGGCGGACCAGCTCGGTGCGCTGGCGCTCCTCGAGCTTGCCGAGCAGGGTGCGGTCGACCGAGATGACCCACGAGGTGCGGTTGGCCACGAGCGGACGGCCCTGGTCGTCGACGATGAGGCCCCGCTGCGGCTGGACCACGATGTCGCGCACCGACTGGTCGGCGGCCTGCGCCTGGTAGGACTCCCCGCCGATGACCTGCAGGTAGTAGAGCCGGACGAACAGCGTCGCGAAGAGGGAGAACACCAGCGCCTGCACGACGACCAGCCGGAGCCGGCTCCTGGTGGTCGTGCTCACGAGGCCGCCCACTGGGGGTGGAGCCGGGCGAACAGCTTCATCAGTGGCGGCAGCACGAACGGCGTGAGCAGCACGTCCCAGACCACCGCGATGAGCACCACCTCGAGCAGCCCCGTCACCGACATCGCCGGGTCGGACAGCAGCACGCCGCTCAGCGCGAAGAGGGAGGTGGCCGCGAAGGAGGCGGCCGCCACCGTGCCCACCACCGCGAGCGCGGTCGGCTTGACGTCCTGGCGGACCCGGGCGGCGAGGAACGCCGCGACCGTGAGGGCCAGGGCCCAGCGACCGGCGACGTGGTCGGCCGGCGGCGCCAGGTCGAGGACGAGGCCCGCGGTGAAGCCGAGCACGAGGGCGAAGGGGGCCTCGACGGTCAGCGCGGCGGCCACCACCACGAGGAGGCACAGGTTGGGCACGATGCCGTGCCAGGCGACGTGCGGGAACAGCGAGACCTGCACGACGAGCGCGACCAGGACGGCGCCGAGCGCGGCGACCCAGCGGAGCGAGCCCAGGCTCATCGCAGGCTCCCGTCGGCCTCGACGATCGCCCGGTCGCTGTCGGAGCCGCTCGGCACCATCACGCCGACGACGTCGAGGGAGGAGAAGTCCACGAACGGCTTGACCACCGCCCGCTGCGACGCCTCGCGGAGCGAGCTGTAGACCTCGGTGATCGTGCCGATCGGCACGCCGGGGGCGTAGGGACCGGTGGTGCTCCCCCACGTGACGACGGTGTCGTCGCGGGCCGGGACCGAGGCGTCGTCGACGAGACGCAGGTCGAGCCCCGACTCGTGGTCGAGCGAGCCGCTGCCCGTCACGAAGCCGATCTCCATGCTCGAGCCGACCCGGCCGCCCACGGTCGAGTCGGGGTCGATGACCAGCAGGACGGTGGCCGTGCCGCGGGTCACCCGCAGCACCCGCCCGACCAGGCCGTCGTTGTTGACCACCGTCATGTCGGGGCCGATGCCGGCCTCGGAGCCGGCGTCGATGGTGACGGTGAAGCTCTGCGACTGGCGCGACCCGACGGCCACCACGCGGGCCGGGACCAGGGCCGAGCCCAGGTCGGCCGCGGCGGCGGTGAGGCCGTCGTACTGCTCGAGGCGGTTGCGGTCGAAGCCGGCGAGCTCGACCTTGCCCCGCAGCTCGGCGTTGCGGGCCTCGAGGTCGCGGACCCGGTCGGCGAGGTCATCCTTGCTGCGGAACCAGTCGGGCACCGCGGTGAAGGGGCGTACGGCGGCGGCCGCGGCCGACTCGGCCGGCCCGACCGCCTCGCCCACCACCCGGCGCGCGGGCTCGAGCGGCGAGCCGCCGTCGCCGGACACGTCGAGCGTGATCAGCGTGATGCTCGCCAGCACGAGCGCCACGAGCAGCGAGCGCGGCGGGCGGTTGCGCGACTCCAGCCGGTCGAGGCCGGTCCAGCGCCGCTCGCGACCGTCGTGTCCCCCGAACGCACCCATCAGAAGCGCCTCGGGTCCGAGACGAGGACCTGCTGGAGCGCCTCGAACTCCTCCACGCACTTGCCGGCGCCGTAGGCGACCGACGACAGCGGGTCCTCGGCGACGTGCACGGGCATGCCGGTCTCGTGGCGCAGCCGCTCGTCGAGGCCGCGCAGCATCGCGCCGCCCCCGGTGAGCACGATGCCGCGGTCCATGATGTCGCCGGCCAGCTCGGGCGGCGTCTGGTCGAGGGTGGTGCGGACCGCGTCGATGATGTTGTGCAGCGGCTCCTCGAGCGCCTGCCGCAGCTCCGAGCTGGACACCACGACGGTGCGCGGGAGGCCGGACACCATGTCGCGACCGCGGATCTCGGCGTCGGGCTCGGTGGGGAGCGGGAAGGCCGAGCCGAGGGTCATCTTCATCTCCTCGGCGGTGCGCTCCCCCAGCATCAGGGAGTACTCCTTCTTCATCCACGCGATGATCGCCTGGTCGAGGTCGTCGCCCGCGGTGCGCACCGACAGGCTGGTCACGATGCCGCCGAGGCTGATGACGGCCACCTCGGTCGTGCCGCCGCCGACGTCGACCACCATGTTGCCGGTGGCCTCGTGGACGGGCAGGCCGGCGCCGATCGCGGCGGCCATCGGCTCCTCGACGATGTAGACCCGGCGAGCACCGGCCTGGTAGCCGGCCTCCTTGACCGCTCGCTGCTCGACGGCGGTGATCCCGCTCGGCACGCAGATGACCATGCGGGGCTTGGCGAAGTAGCGGCGGCGGTGCACCTGGTGGATGAAGTAGCGCAGCATCTGCTCGGTCGCCTCGAAGTCGGCGATCACGCCGTCCTTCAGCGGGCGGATGGCGGCGATGTTGTCGGGGGTGCGCCCGATCATCCGCTTGGCCTCGTGGCCGACGGCCAGCACCTCGCCGGTCGTGGTGTTCATGGCGACGACGGACGGCTCGTCGAGGACGACGCCCTTGCCGCGGACGTAGACGAGCGTGTTGGCGGTGCCGAGGTCGACGGCCATGTCTCGGCCGATCAAGCTGTGTGCCATGCCTCTGGTGCCCTTGCAGGTCGGGTCGTGCCGGGAAGAGGGGACGACAACCGCAGCCGACCCGTGTCTCAGGGTAGGTAAGCGATTTGCCGGTTCCCGGCAGGACACGCGCGGCGAGCGCTGACCGGCTGCAGCCGGCTTGGTGGCGGCACATCCCACGGATTCACCCGGCGTGGTGGCGGCACATCACCGTCGTCGGGGTCTCGGAGGCGCGACCTGCCGCCACCCCCAGAGTCTCCCGGCCGGGGTGGCGGCACATCACAACGGTCGGGGGCTCAGAGGCGCGATCCGCCGCCACCCCCAGAGTCTCACCGGCCGGGGTGGCGGCACATCACAACGGTCGGGGGCTCGCAGGCGCGATCCCGCCACCCCCAGAGTTTCGCCGGCCGGGGTGGCGGCACATCACAACGGTCGAGGCCTTGTAGGCGCGATCTGCCGCCACCCCGGGGCCGCGGCAGCGGGGCTCAGCCCAGGTCGGAGAACCAGATCCCGATCTCGCGGGCGGCCGACTCCTCGGAGTCCGAGCCGTGCACGAGGTTCTGCTGGACCGCGAGGCCCCAGTCGCGACCGAGGTCGCCGCGGATGGTGCCCGGGGCGGCGACCGTCGGGTCGGTGGCGCCGGCGAGCGAGCGGAACCCCTCGATGCAGCGCTGGCCCTGGATCACGACGGCGAGCACCGGGCCGGACAGCATGAACTCCACGAGCGGCTCGTAGAACGGCTTGCCCTCGTGCTCGGCGTAGTGGACGGCGAGGATCTCGGGGGTCGCCTGCCGCAGCTCGACGGCCGCGAGCGTGTAGCCCTTGGCCTCGATCCGGCGGAGGATCTCGCCCGAGAGGCCGCGGCGCACGCCGTCGGGCTTGACGAGGACGAGGGAGCGCTGGACGTCGGTCATGCGAGCAGCCTAGCCAGCACGCGCGGTGGGCCGGCGCCCAGTCCTGCCCCGGTCCCGGTGGGTGGGGCTCAGCCCTGCTCGGCGCGGTACGCCGCCCACGCGGCGGCCCGCTCCCGCTCGATCTTGCGGCCCAGCAGGTCGGCCGTCGCCCACAGTGCGGCGAACACGGCACCGAGCACGAACATCGCCGGCACGACGAACCCGAGGCCCACGGCCGCGACCTGGACGGCGTACCCGGCGCCGTAGGCCCACTCCGCGCGCAGCATGCCGGCGAGGAGCAGGCAGACCACGGCGAGGCCGAGGCCGATGCTGACGGCGGTGCCGGTCGGGACGTCGGCGATCGTGATCATGACCGGGGTGGTGAGGCCCAGGGTGATGGCCTCGAGGCTCAGCACCGCGGCGCACATGCCACGCCGCGGCGAGCGCTCGGCCGCGGCGGCCGGGGGCGGGGCCGGGTCCTGGCCCGGCTCGTCGGGCTCGCCCGCGGGGTTCGGCGCCGACGTGCTCATCGGCGGCCCTTGAGCAGCGAGCGCGCCTCGCCCACCGTGACGACGGAGCCGGTGACCAGCACCGCGCCGGCGCCGATGGAGACGTCGATCGCCTCGTGCGCCTCGGCCAGCGTGGCCGCGCGGTCGATGGCCTCTGCCAGGTCGGGGACCACGCTGACCCGGTCCTCGCCGAAGACCTCGCTCGCGACGCGGCCGAGGGCGGCCGCCGACATCGAGCGCGGGGTGGAGTTCTGCGTGCACACCACGTGCGTGAGGTGCGGCTCGAAGGCGGTCAGGAGGCCCTCGGCGTCCTTGTCCTCCATCACGCCCATCACGCCGACGAGCGGGCTGAACGAGAACGAGTCCTCAAGCGCCTCGCCGACCGCCTCGGCGCCGTGGGGGTTGTGCGCGGCGTCCAGCACGATGGTGGGGCTGCGCCGGATGATCTCCAGCCGGCCGGGCGAGGTGACCTCGGCGAACGCCGCCCGGACCAGGTCGTCGTCGAGGACGCCCGTGCCCGCGAAGGCCTCGACGGCCGCCAGGGCGACCGCGGCGTTCTGCGCCTGGTGGGCGCCGTAGAGGGGAAGGAACACCTCGTCGTAGCGCGCCCGCAGCCCCTGCAGCGAGACCACCTGGCCGCCGACCGCCGGGGTGCGGGCGGCGACGCCGAACTCGATGCCCTCGCGCGCGACCGTGGCGCCGACCTCGGTGGCCCGCGCCAGCAGCACGGCGGCCACCTCGGGGGTCTGCTCGGCCAGCACGGCGACGGAGCCCGGCTTGATGATCCCGGCCTTCTCGACCGCGATCGTGGCCGGGTCATCGCCGAGGTACTTGGCGTGGTCGACCGCGATCGGCAGCACGACGGCGACGTCGGCGTCGACGACGTTGGTCGCGTCCCAGCTGCCGCCCATGCCGACCTCGATCACCGCGACGTCGACCGGGGCGTCGGCGAAGGCGGAGTAGGCCATGCCGACGACGGTCTCGAAGAAGCTGAGGGGGTGGTCCTGCTCGGCGTCGACGAGGTGGGTGTAGGGGGCCACGTCGTTGAACGCGCGGACGAACGCCTCGTCGTCGAGCGGCTCGCCGTCGATCGTGATCCGCTCGCTCATCCGCTCCAGGTGCGGGGAGGTGAACCGGCCCGTGCGCAGGTCCAGCGCACGCAGCAGCGTCTCGACCATCCGGCTCGTGCTGGTCTTGCCGTTGGTGCCGGTCAGGTGGACCGCGCGGAACGAGCGCTGCGGCTCCCCGAGCAGCTCGATGAAGGCCTCGATCCGGTCCAGGCTCGGCTCGAGCTTGCTCTCGGGCCAGCGGGACAGGAGGGCGTCCTCGACCTCGTCGAAGGTCTGGGCGAGCCGGGGCGTGTCGGGAGCGTCAGTCATGGCTCCTCGAGTCTAGGGACACGTGCTCGCGGGGCACGACCCGCGGAGGCTGGGGCGCACCGCCCGGGCGGACGAGGTGCTCGGCCATCTCGACGGCCGGCTCGTAGCCGAGGGCGGCGTAGATCTTGTTGGACGTCGGGTTGGCCCGGTCGGTGAACAGGCACATCCGGTGGCCGGCCTCGAGCCCGCGGCGGGTCAGCTCGCCGACGACGTACGACGCGATGCCGCGCCCCCGGTGCTCGCGGGGGGTGTAGACCGGGCCGACGCGCGAGACGCCGAAGGAGGGCAGTCCGGCCCCGGTCAGGTGGGCGACCGTGCCGTCCGGCAGCTCCCACAACCACTCGACCCCCTCGCGGATCCGCACGAGGACGCTGTCGAGCGTGTTGTGCTCGCCCGACGTGGGGTCGGGCTCGCGACCCGCCTGCTCGTCGGCCTCGACGTGGAACGCCTCGAACCACGCGAGCACCAGGTCGGCGTCGTCCTCCGTGGCGAGGCGCAGCCGACCCTCGGGCGGCGGAGGGACGTGCACCGTGGTGGCCTCCCACAGCCGGGTGGCCTTGGCGACGACCACCTCGCCGCCGGTGAGCTCGGCGGTCGTGCGAGCCAGCACGTCGGCCCCGGGCAGGGCCCCGTTGGCGCCGCCGAGGAGCTCACCACGCCCGTGCAGCGCGACGGCGAGGGCGCGCGCGGCGTCGTCCGGCATCGGCAGGGAGAACGTCGGGTAGGGCTTGAACGGCGCCGTCCGCATCGCCGCGCTCACGACCTCGCCGGATCCGTCGCGCACGACGGCCCACCAGCGCGCAAAGGGGGCGTCGACCTCGAGCCACTCGTCGCGGCCGTCGGCCAGCTCGCGCGACGTCCGCTCGCTCACGCTGGCGATCACGCTGCCCAGCACGGGGTCCGCGGCGAGCACGTCGCCGGCCGCCTCGAGGAACGGCTGCGGGGTGTCGAAGAACTCCAGCTCCATGCGCCGACGCTAGCGACGGACGACGGCCGGTCGATACTCGTTTTCGCAGGCAGGAGGCCCGTCAATAGACTTCCGGCATGACTGAGACTCCTGCCACCCAGACGCCGGACGCCGGCCCGGACACGACGAGCACCGACGCGCGTGCCGTCGTCGTACCGGAGCGTCCCGCCCTGGAGGGCCTGGAGGAGAAGTGGTCGCGCACGTGGGCCGAGAACGACACGTACGCCTTCGACCGCACGCAGCCGCGCGAGAACGTCTATTCCATCGACACGCCGCCGCCGACCGTCAGCGGGTCGCTGCACGTGGGTCACGTCTACTCCTACAGCCACACCGACCTGATCGCGCGCTATCAGCGCATGCAGGGCAAGGCCGTGTTCTACCCAATCGGCTGGGACGACAACGGCCTGCCGACCGAGCGTCGGGTCCAGAACTACTTCGGCGTCCGGTGCGACCCCGCCCTGCCCTACGACGCCGACTTCACGCCGCCGGAGAAGCCGGACCCCAAGAAGCAGGTCCCGATCAGCCGGCCCAACTTCATCGAGCTGTGCGAGCAGCTGGTCGTCGAGGACGAGAAGGCCTTCGAGGCCCTGTGGCGCCAGCTCGGCCTGTCGGTCCAGTGGGACCCGACCTACACCACCATCGGCGACCACTCGCGCACCGTGAGCCAGCGGGCGTTCCTGCGCAACTTCGCCCGCGGCGAGGCCTACCTCTCCGAGGCGCCCACGCTCTGGGACGTCACCTTCCAGACGGCCGTCGCCCAGGCCGAGCTCGAGGCGCGCGACTACCCCGGCCACTACCACCGCATCGCCTTCCACCGCCCCGACGGCACCCCGCTGCACATCGAGACGACGCGCCCCGAGCTCATCCCGAGCGTCGTCGCGCTGGTCGCCCACCCCGACGACGAGCGCTACCAGGGCCTGTTCGGCACCACGGTCACGTCGCCGGTCTTCGGCGTGGAGATCCCCGTCCTGGCACACCCGGCGGCCGAGCCCGACAAGGGCGCCGGCATCGCGATGTGCTGCACCTTCGGCGACCTCACCGACGTGATGTGGTGGCGCGAGCTCAGCCTCCCGGTCCGCACGGTGGTCGGCCGCGACGGCCGGCTCACCCGCGAGACCCCCGAGTGGCTGGCCGCCGACGCCGCGTCGACGGCGTACGCCGAGCTGGCGGGCAAGACGACGTTCAGCGCCCGCGAGGCGATGGTCGGCCTGCTCCGCGAGTCGGGCGACCTCGACGGCGAGCCGACGCCGACCCAGCGGATGGCGAACTTCTACGAGAAGGGCGACAAGCCGCTCGAGATCGTCGCCACCCGCCAGTGGTACATCAAGAACGGCGGGAAGGACGCGGCGCTGCGCAAGGAGATGCTGGTCCGCGGCGAGGAGATCACCTGGATCCCCGCGCACATGAAGCACCGCTACGACAACTGGGTCGGCGGCCTCAACGGCGACTGGCTCATCTCGCGCCAGCGCTTCTTCGGCGTCCCGTTCCCGGTCTGGTACCCCCTCGACGCCGACGGTGAGCCCGACCACGACCACCCGCTGATGCCCAGCGAGGACCAGCTGCCGGTCGACCCGTCGACGCAGGCGCCGCACGGCTACACCGAGGACCAGCGCGGCAGGCCCGGCGGCTTCGTCGGCGACCCCGACGTGATGGACACGTGGGCCACCTCGTCCCTCACGCCGCAGATCGCCGGCATGTGGGCGGTCGACGACGACCTGTTCTCGCGGGTCTTCCCCTACGACCTCGCGACCCAGGCCCACGACATCATCCGCACCTGGCTGTTCGCCCGCGTCGTCCGCGCCGACTTCGAGCACCAGGCCGCGCCGTGGTCGCACGCCATGATCTCCGGCTTCATCGTCGACCCCGACCGCAAGAAGATGTCGAAGTCCAAGGGCAACGTCGTCGTCCCGACCGACATCCTCGACAAGTACGGCGCCGACGCCGTCCGCTGGCGCGCCGCCATCGGCCGTCCCGGCTCCGACTCGCCCTTCGACGAGTCGCAGATGAAGGTCGGCCGCCGGCTGGCGATGAAGGTCCTCAACGCCTCGAAGTTCGTCCTCGGCAACGTCGGGGCGACGCACCTGACCCCCAGCGCCGTCAGCGCACCGGTGGACTGCGCGCTGCTCGGGCGGCTCGAGATCGTGGTCCGCAGGGCCACCGAGGCCTTCGACGCCTACGACTACACGACCGCGCTCGAGGTCACCGAGAAGTTCTTCTGGGAGTTCTGCGACGACTACCTCGAGCTGGTCAAGGAGCGCGCCTACCGCACCGAGGGCGGTGCGGCCACCGACTCGGCCCGCGCCACGCTCGCGATCGCGCTGCACACGCAGCTGCGGCTGCTCGCGCCGTTCCTGCCCTACGCCACCGAGGAGGTCTGGTCGTGGTGGCAGGAGGGGTCGATCCACCACGCCTCGTGGCCGACCGCTGCGGACCTCGGCTCCGCCGCTGCCGCCCAGCCGCTGGTGCTCGACGCCGTCGCGGGCGCCCTCACCGGGATCCGCGGGGCGAAGTCGCAGGCCAAGGCCAAGATGCGCGCCCCGCTCTCCCGCGTGGTGATCACCGGCCCGTCGTCGCTGGTCGACGCGGCCCAGCAGGCCGAGGACGACTTGCGCGCCGTCGGCACCATCGTCGGCGACTTGGAGTTCGTCACCGACGAGTCCGCGACCGAGCTGCGGGTCAGCGCGGAGCTCGCACCGACGGAGGAGTGACCTCGAGCGGTGAGTGAGGCAGGTTCCGGGACTCCGGAACGTGTCTCACCCACCGCTGCTCGCCCTGGGCGGTGAGTGAGGCACCTTTGAGGCCCGGAGACCTTGCGTCACTCACCGCCACCCCGGCGTGTGCGTACGACGCGCGCGAGCGCCGCCTCAGCCACATTTCGAGCCTCGAGCATGTGGCTCAGCCACCGTCGCCCCGGCGCGGCGCGTACGACGCGCGCGCGAGCGGTGAGTGAGGCAGCTTCTGACGCCCGGAAACCTGCGTCACTCACCGCCGCCCCGGCGCGGCGCGTACGACGCGCGCGTGAGCGGTGAGTGAGGCAGCTTCTGACGCCCGGAAACCTGCGTCACTCACCGCCCCCACGGCGTGTGTCGTACGAAGCGCGCGCGAGCGGTGGCTCAGCCACCGCCCGGGCGACGGACTAGCGTCTGGCCTTCGCCGCAGCCTTGGCAGCGTCCCGCTCAGCCTTATCCGCAGCCTTCGCCGCGTCCCGCTCAGCCCTATCCGCAGCCTTCGCCGCGTCCCGCTCAGCCTTCTCCGCAGCCTTCGCCGCGTCCCGCTCAGCCTTCTCCGCAGCCTTCGCCGCGTCCCGCTCAGCCTTCGCAGCCGCCTTGGCAGCGTCACGCTCAGCCTTCGCAGCCGCCTTGGCAGCGTCACGCTCAGCCTTCGCAGCCGCCTTGGCTGCGTCGCGCTCAGCCTTCGCCGCAGCCTTGGCAGCGTCGCGCTCAGCCTTCGCGGCAGCCTTGTCAGCCGCCTTCTCGGTCGCCTCGGCGGCCTCGCGCTCGGCCTTCTCTGCGGCCTGCTCGGCCTCGCGGTCGCGCGATTCCCGCTCGCGGGACTGCTGCTCGTTCGTGGAGGTGCGAACCTGGTCCCCCGCACGACCGGACATCGCGGCGCCAGTGGCCTCGGCGCCCCGGGCGGAGCCCGAGCCGGAGAGCGAGGCGGCCGCGGCAGCGGCGGTGAGGGCGAGCGGCTGGGCGCTCAGCTCGGCGGGGATGACGACCTCGACCGGCTCCGTCGACCGCGGCGCGGGCGCAGCGTCAGGCCTGACGGACGTGGCGGCGGCGATCGGCTTGCCGGGGCGCAGGAAGTCCGCACCCCATCCACGACCCACCGAGACAGCCATCAGGACCGCGCACAGCACGGCCACGAGCGCGAAGCCGATGAGCGGCCTCTTCTGGTCGACCCCCACGGGTTCCCCTTCCCACATGCTGACGAGACGCCAGTGTGGGCGGGTCATGACGCGTGATCCGCGTCGATGGCCCGGAATGGCCCGAAATGACTAGGAGCGACTAGTCACGTGGGACCAGGGGTCAGGCGGACTTCTTCTTCCGGCCCTCGGACTCGCGCGGGATCAGCGTGGGCGCGACGTCGTCCTCGACGACCTCGCGGGTCACGATCACCTTCGCGACGTCGCCGCGGGAGGGGACGTCGTACATGACGTAGAGGAGGACCTCCTCGATGATCGCGCGCAGGCCGCGGGCGCCGGTGCCGCGCTCGAGGGCCGCCTCGGCGATCGAGTCGATCGCCTCGTCGGTGAACTCGAGCTCGACGCCATCGAGGTCGAAGAGCTTCTGGTACTGCTTGACCAGCGCGTTGCGCGGCTCGGTGAGGATCTGCACGAGCGCCTCGCGGTCGAGCTTGCTCACGCTCGCGATCAGCGGGAGCCGACCGATGAACTCGGGGATCAGCCCGAACTTCGTGAGGTCCTCGGGACGCACCTGGGCCAGCAGGTCGTCGCTGTCGCGATCGGCCTGGCTGCGCATCTCGGCGGTGAAGCCGAGGGACTTCTTGCCCACCCGCTGCTCGACGATCTGCTCGAGACCGGCGAACGCGCCACCCACGATGAAGAGGATGTTGGTGGTGTCGATCTGGATGAACTCCTGGTGGGGGTGCTTGCGCCCACCCTGCGGGGGCACCGACGCGGTCGTGCCCTCCAGCATCTTGAGCAGCGCCTGCTGGACGCCCTCACCGGAGACGTCGCGCGTGATCGAGGGGTTCTCCGACTTGCGGGCCACCTTGTCGATCTCGTCGATGTAGATGATGCCCGTCTCGGCCTTCTTGACGTCGTAGTCGGCGGCCTGGATCAGCTTGAGGAGGATGTTCTCGACGTCCTCGCCGACGTAGCCGGCCTCGGTCAGCGCCGTGGCGTCCGCGATCGCGAACGGGACGTTGAGCATCCGGGCCAGCGTCTGGGCGAGGTAGGTCTTGCCGCAGCCGGTCGGCCCGATCACCAAGATGTTGGACTTGGCCACCTCGACCACGTCGTCCTTGGCCTTGCCGCTGACCGGCTGCAGGCCCGCCTGCACGCGCTTGTAGTGGTTGTAGACCGCCACGGCCAGGGACTTCTTGGCGTGCTCCTGGCCGATGACGTAGGAGTTGAGGAACTCGAAGATCTCACGGGGCTTGGGCAGCTCCTCGAGGCTGACCTCGGAGCCCTCGGCGAGCTCCTCCTCGATGATCTCGTTGCAGAGCTCGATGCACTCGTCGCAGATGTAGACGTTGGGGCCAGCGATGAGCTTCTTGACCTGCTTCTGGCTCTTTCCGCAGAAGTTGCACTTGAGCAGGTCGCCGCCGTCACCGATACGTGCCACGAGTTGTGTCCTCCAGTCTCGCCGGGTGGGGGCCCCGGCATTCAACACCTTGCAACGGGCCCCACGACGGTACCCCGTGCCGGCCCCCAGCGGGGGCCGGACACGAGATGTCGGGTGCCCTCATTCCGGTCTCGGACCGGGGTCAGACGAGCGCCGGGGCGCCCTTGCGGGACTCGATGACCGCGTCGATGAGCCCGTACTCGACGGCCTGCTCGGCGGTCAGGATCTTGTCGCGCTCGATGTCGCGGCTGACCTGGTCGATGTCCTTGCCGCTCGAGTCGGCGATCATCCGCTCCAGCAGCTCGCGCATGCGCAGGATCTCGTTGGCCTGGATCTCGATGTCGGAGGTCTGGCCGAACGTGCCCTCGGTGTAGGGCTGGTGGATGAGGATGCGGCTGTTGGGCAGCGCCATCCGCTTGCCCTTGGCGCCGGCGCCCAGCAGGATCGCGGCCGCCGAGGCCGCCTGGCCCAGGCACACCGTCTGCACGTCGGGCTTGATGAAGCGCATCGTGTCGTAGATCGCGGTCAGCGCGGTGAACGAGCCACCGGGGCTGTTGATGTAGATGCTGATGTCGGTGTCGGGGTTCATCGTCTCCAGGCACATCAGCTGGGCGATCACCGCGTTGGCGACGTCGTCGCTGATCGGCGTGCCGAGGTAAATGATGCGCTCCTCGAACAGCTTGGCGTAGGGGTCGATGCGGCGGAAGCCGTAGGAGGTGCGCTCTTCCCACTGCGGGATGTAGTAGTTCATGTCAGTCCTTGGTCCGGGCCGGGCGGCCCTCGTCGGCGGCTTCGCGGGCGCTGGTAATGACCTGGTCGACGAGGCCGTACTCGACGGCCTGGTCGGCGGTGAACCACCGGTCACGGTCGGCGTCGGCGACGACCTGCTCGACGGTCTGGCCGGTGTGCTCGGCGATCAGGTCCAGCAGCACCTTCTTGATGTGGATCGACTGCTGGGCCTGGATCTTGATGTCCGAGGCCGAGCCGCCCATGCCCGAGGAGGGCTGGTGCATCATGATGCGGGCGTGGGGCAGGGCGTAGCGCTTGCCCTTCGTGCCGGCGCACAGCAGGAACTGGCCCATCGAGGCCGCCAGTCCCATGCCGACGGTCGCCACGTCGTTGGGGATGTAGTTCATCGTGTCGTAGATCGCCATGCCGGCGTCGACGGAGCCACCGGGGCTGTTGATGTGGAGGAAGATGTCGGCCTCCGGGTCCTCGGCGGAGAGCAGCAGGAGCTGGGCGCAGATCGCGTTGGCGTTCTGGTCGCGCACCTCCGAGCCGAGGAAGACGATGCGCTCACGGAGGAGGCGCTGGTAGATGTGGTCGTCGAGGCCATACATCCCACCGGCGCCGTTCATCTCGGGCGAGAGGGCTGGGCTGGAGTTCTGGTTCACGCTGGCGACACTAGCCGGAAGGTCGGACACTTCCACGCGAGAACCCCCCCTGTTCGCCCACAGCGGATTCACGGGCGCCCGGGCGGGTCGCAGGCGCCCGGCCCGGACCGGCGCCGTCAGCCGAGGGCGACCTCGCGGAGCACCTCGCGGAACACCCGGTAGCGCTCCGCGCCCACCTGGTCGGCCCAGGCCTCGTCGCAGGCCCGCAGCAGCGCTCCGGCCCGGGCGACCGCGTCGCCGCCGCGGTCGGTGATGCGGACCAGCCGGGCGCGCGCGTCGTGGTCGGGGACCGCCACCTCCACCATCCCCAGGTCCGCGAGCTGGCGGACGAACTGTCCGCACCCCTGCGTCGTCATCTCCACCCGCTCGGCCAGCTCGGAGATGGTGAGCCCCTCGGGCGGGAGCCACTCCAGCAGTCGCAGCTGCGAGGCACGCAGCTCGGGCAGGTCCTCGGCCAGGCGCTCGCGGAGCCGACCGAACACCATGCCCATGAGCATCGGCAGGTGCGGCTCGACCGTCGGCATGCGGCCCTTGACACCAGTCATGAAAGCAACTTACCTTCTTTGACCATGAAAGCAACTTTCACGCCAGGGCGGACGGTGGCCCGGCGTGACCTGCTGGGCGAGGACGACGTCAGCGACGGCGAGCTCGCCGCGATGGTCGCGGACCTGTGGGGCGTCCCCGCCGCGACACTGGTCGACTCGACCGCGCAGACGGTCGCCTACGACGTCCCCTCGATCCTCACCGGCGCCCGCACCTGGGTCCTCGGCCACGCCGACGCGGGCGACGGGCCACGCGCGTTCCGGCTCTTCGTCAAGCGGGTGCACCACTGGCGCCACTCCCCCGCCTTCGCCTTCGTCCCGCCCGAGATCGCGGAGTGGGCAGCCACGACCCTCCCCTGGCGGGCCGAGCACCTCCTCTACGCCTCCGACCTCGCACCGCGGCTGCCCGACGGGCTGACCATGCCCCGCGGGCTGCGGGTCGTCGAGCACCCCGACGAGACGGCGGTCATCTGGATGGAGGCCGTGGAGTGCGACGACGTGCCGTGGACGTACGACGACAGCGTCCGCGCCGCACGGCTGCTGGGCCGGCTCGCCGGCAGCCCGGACGTCGCCCCCCTCGCCGGCATCGACCCGCAGCCGTGGCACATCGACGACTTCGCGGTGGGCCGGCTGGCCCACACGGTGCTCCCCGGCTTCCACGACGAGGCCACGTGGCGCCACCCGACCGTCGCCGAGCACTTCGGACCGCTGCGGGCCGGCCTCACCGACGTGGCCCACCACCTCGACGCGCTGGCCCGGGAGTTCGCCGCGAGCCGCCACCTCGCCTCGCACGGCGACGCCTGCCCCAACAACCTGCTGCGCCGCGAGGGCCAGCCGGGGTTCGTCCTCATCGACTTCGGGTTCTGGCGCAGCCAGCCGGTCGGCTTCGACCTGTCCCAGCTCCTGGTGGGCGACATCCAGATCGGCCGCCAGGACGCCGACGACCTGCCGGAGCGCGCTGCCGCGTGCGTGGAGGCGTACGCCGCCGGGCTCGCCGACGAGGGGCTCGACGTGCCGCTGCCGGAGGTCCGCCGCGGTCACGCGGTGAGCCTCATGCTCTTCAACGGACTGCCGAGCCTGCCGACCGAGATGCTGCAGGAGGAGGCGACGCTCGAGGCCGCCGGCGGGGTCACCGACGAGTTCCGCGCGTCGTTCGAGCACTGGGTGCGCCAGCGGGCCGCGATCGCGCGCTACGCGCTCGACGTGCTCGCCACCACCGGGTCGGCCGCCTGAGCCCGCGCCGAGCGCGCGCCTCGCTCCGGGACGTGCACCAGCCAGCGGGGCGAACGGCGACCGGCGCCCACCCCGAGGGGGTGGACGCCGGTCGTCCGGTCAGGATCAGGCGATCAGGACTGCTCGGAGTCCTCGGAGACCTCGGAGACCTCGGCCTCGTCGGCCGCCTCGACCTCAGCGGTCTCGTCGACCGGCTCGCCGATGGTGCCGTCGGGACGCAGGTTCTTCAGCTCGACCACGTTGCCCGAGGCGTCCTTGACGGTCGCGGCCTCCACGATCGTGGCCAGCGCCTTGCCGCGCAGGATCTCCTGCACGAGCTCGGGGATGTGGTTGTGCTCGAACATGTGGTTGGCGAACTCCTGCGGGTCCTGGCCGGACTGCTGGGCGCGCCGCACGAGGTGCTCGGAGAGCTCGTTCTGCTCGATGCCGAACTCCTCCTGCTTGGCGATCTTGTCGAGGATGAACTGGGCGGCGACGGCGTCGCGGACACGGCGCTCGAGGTCGGCCTCGAACTCCTCCTGCGTCTGGCCCTCGTCCTCGAGGTACTTCTCCATGGTGATGCCGGCGAAGCCGAGCTGCTGCTCCACGCTCTGGCGACGCGCGTTGAGCTCGTCGGTGACCATGACCTCGGGGAGCGGGATGGTGACCTTCTCCAGCAGGGCCTCGAGCACCGCGTCGCGGGCGGCGGCGGCCTGCTCGAGCCGCTTGCCGCGGCCGAGGCGCTCGCGCACGTCGGCGGTCAGCTCTTCCGCGGTGTCGAACTCGGAGGCGAGCTGGGCGAACTCGTCGTCGACCTCGGGGAGCTGCTGCTCCTGCACGGCGCTCACCTTGACGGTGACCTCGACCGGCTCGCCGACGAGGTCGCCGCCGACCAGCTCGGACACGAACGTCTTGTCGTCACCGGCGGAGAGGCCGACGAGCGCCTCGTCGAGGCCGTCGATCATGCCGCCGCGGCCGACCTGGTAGGACATGCCGGTGACCTCGCCGCCCTCGACGGGCTCGCCGTCCTTGGCCGCGAGGAGGTCGATCGTGACGAAGTCGCCGTCCGCGGCCGCGCGCTCGACGGGCACCAGGGTGCCGAAGCGCTCACGCAGCGCCTGGACCTGCTCCTCGACGTCGGCGTCGGAGATCTCGATGTCCTCGACGCTGGCCTCGAGCCCGTCGTAGGCGGGGAGCTCGAAGTCGGGCTTGACGTCGACCTCGGCGGTGAACTCGAGGGACTCGTTGTCCTCGAACTTGGTCACCTCGATCTCGGGCTGCGCCAGCGGCTCGAGGTCGTGCTCCTGCAGCGCGGCCATGTAGGACTGCGGGACGACGGCGTTGATGGCCTCGTCGAGGACCGGCCCACGGCCGACCTGGCGGTCGATGACCGCCGGCGGGACCTTGCCCCGGCGGAAGCCCGGGACGTTGATCTGCTTCGCGATCTTCTGGTACGCCGCGTCGAGGCTCGGCTTGAGCTCCTCGAAGGGCACCTCGACGGTCAGCTTGGCCCGGGTCGGGCTCAAGGTCTCGACGGCGCTCTTCACAAATGTCTCCTGATGCTGATGGTCTGGGTGACGTGCGGCAGCGCCGGCTCGGGGTGCCCGGCGACCGCAAACCCGTTGAGTCTATCGACGGCGTGGGCACAGGCCGAATCACGCCCGGCGGCTGCGACGCGTGGGGCCGGTGGGTCGGGGCGACAGGACTCGAACCTGCGGTCTCCTGCTCCCAAAGCAGGCGCGCTAGCCACTACGCTACGCCCCGCCAAACGGGCCCCGACGGCCTCCGGACGGAGGTCTCTGGGCCTGCTTGGAGCGGATGACGGGAATCGAACCCGCGTAGCCAGTTTGGAAGACTGGGGCTCTACCATTGAGCTACATCCGCGCGCTGCCCGGCTGCCTGGCGGCCCCCGGTGCGGAAGTCATGGTGCCACACCGCGAGGTGGTCGCCCCAACCGGCTCGCAGGTGCTCAGCGCCGGTGGACCAGGAGCAGGGCCCGGTCGTCGTTGCGCGAGCCGAGGGACTCGATGAGGCGCGTGGCGCCGCCCTCGAACTGTCCCCGCAGGAGCCGTTCGGCCTGCCCGAGCATCCGGTCGATGCCGAGGCTGATGTCGCGGTTGCGGGTCTCGACCATGCCGTCGGTGTAGAGCAGCAGGGCGTCGCCGTGGCGCATCTCGCCCGACACGACCGTGTAGGTCGCGTCGTCGATGAGGCCGAGGACCGGGCCCTCGGACTCGAGCACCTCCCAGCGGCCCGAGCCGGCGTGCCGCAGGGCGGCCGGCGGGTGACCGGCGCTGCGGATGTCGTAGTGGCCGGTGCGGAGGTCGAGCGACAGGTGGATGGCGGTGGCGAAGCCCTCCTGCCACTCCTGGCGCAGCAGGAACGTGTTGGCGGCCGGCAGGAACTCCGCGGGCGGCAGGGCGCTCAGGAGGCCGCCGATGGCACCGGACAGGAGGAGGGCGCGGGTGCCCGCTCCCTGGCCCTTGCCGGAGACGTCGACGACCGCGACCTCGAGCCGGTCACCGACCCGCGAGGCGACGACGAAGTCGCCCGCGAACGGCGTCCCGCCGGCGGACCGCAGCTCGGCGGCGGCGTACCACTGCTCGGGCAGGGCCGGGATGCCGCCCTGGCGCAGGATCCGGTCGCGCAGGTCGACGAACATCGTCTCGCCCTGGAGGCCGGCCACCCCGAGCCGCGAGCGCCGCAACGACGAGACCAGCACCAGGAAGCCGAGGCCGAAGATGATGACGACGGTGAGCGCCACTCGCGTGGTGACGTCCTGCGAGGGGACGAGGAGCGCCAGCACGAGGAGCACGAACAGCACGAACCAGGGCAGCTGGCGCGGCCCGAGCATGAGGCTGGCCACCACGAGCGGCACGAGCAGGCTGTTGAGCGGCATCTCGTCGAACCGCCAGATGGCCAGGGCGATCAGGAGGGTCGAGGCGACCAGTGCCACGAGCAACCGGTAGCCCCGCGGCACGACGCGGTTCAGTGCCTCGTTGAGCCACCGAGGAGAACTCATGGCCGAGCTCCTCGCGACGGTGCCGTGTCCTTGGTGGGTGATGCTACGGCTCGCGAGCGGAAGACGGGCTGACATCGGGGACACCAGAACGTGTTGCGTCCGACGAGCTCGCCGGTGCGCACGGTGGAGCCGCACACCAGGCACGGCATCGAGGTCCGGCGGTAGACGTAGACCTCCCCTCCGTGGTCGTCGCGGCGCGGCGCCCGGCCCATCGCCTCGGGCGTGTGCTCGGGTCGCACGGTGTCGATGCGCCCGGTGCGCACGCCCTCCCCCATCAGCTCGACGAGGTCGGCCCACATCGCGCGCCACTGCCCGGACCGCAGCGTGTCGCCGGGCCGGAGGGGGTGGATGCGGTGGCGGAACAACACCTCGGCGCGGTAGACGTTGCCGACGCCGGCGAGCACCTTCTGGTCCATGAGCAGGTCGCCGATCGGGCGGTGGCTCCGCGAGATGCGCCGCCACGCGACCGCCGGGTCGGCGTCGGGTCGCAGCGGGTCCGGTCCGAGCCGACCGATGACCTCGTCACGCCGCTCGGGGCCGACGAGGTCGCAGAGGATCGCACCGCGCAGGTCGGCGTACGACGTCCCGCGGGGATCGCCGTCCGGAAAGGTCTCCAGGCGCAGCCGCACCTGGCCCACCGGCGCCGGGACCGCTGCGTGCTCGGGGAGGCCGGCGTGGACGTCGAACCGCCCGATCAGCCCGAGGTGGACGTGCCAGAAGCGCTCGCCCTCGAGCTCGACGAACAGGTGCTTGCCCGCCGACTCGGCACCCAGCAGGCGCGACCCGTCGACCTGCTCCGCGTCGGCGGCCGACCTGCCCTGCGGGGAGGTCACCCGGACGGTGCGGCCGGCGAACGCCGCGCCGAGGTCGTCGGCCAGCTTGCGGAGGGTGTGGCCCTCAGGCATCCGCGGGGTCGTCGGACGTCGAGGAGCCGGGCCCCCGCAGCGCCGACTCGGGGAGGGGCGGGAGCTCCTTGGTGGCGTCGTAGGTCGCGACCTGGTCGATGCGGCGCACGTGGCGCTCGTCCCCGGAGAACGGGGTGGTGAGGAAGACCTCGACGAAGCGGGTCATCTCCTCCACGGAGTGCATGCGGCCGCCGACGGACACGACGTTGGCGTCGTTGTGCTCGCGGGCGAGCGCGGCGGTCTCCTCCGACCAGGCCAGCGCACACCGGATGCCCTCCACCTTGTTGGCCGAGATCTGCTCACCGTTGCCCGAGCCGCCGATGACGACGCCGAGGCTGTCGAGGCCCTCCTGCCGGTCGGCGGCGACCCCCTCGGCCGCCCGCAGGCAGAAGCAGGGGTAGTCGTCGAGGGCGTCGTAGACGAACGGGCCGTGGTCGACGACCTCGTGGCCGTGGTCGACGAGCCAGGTCGTCAGGTGGTCCTTCAGCTCGAGGCCGGCATGGTCGGAGCCCAGGTGAACGCGCATGGGGAAAGTCTTCCAGAGCGTCGGGGCGGTCCGGGCGCACGGTGGCGCGCGTCCTCAGGACAGGTGGAGGTCGAGCCAGCCGGCCACCTGCCGCAGCAGCGGCTCGGAGGCGGTGAAGTGTGCGTGCCGCCAGAACCCGTGCACCTGGCCCAGGCAGCGCACGCCGACCGTCTCGACACCGGACTCGGCGATGCGCCGGGCGAGCTCCTCCCCCTCGTCGCGCAGGGGGTCGTGCTCGGCGGTCGCGACGAAGGTGGGCGGCACCGTGTGCAGCCGGTCGGACAGCAGCGGAGCCAGGTCGGGGTCGTCGAGGTCCGCCTCGGTGCGGGCGTAGTGCTGCCAGTACCAGGTCGCCTCGGCCGGGTCGAAGCCCGACGCGGCCCCCTCGGCCCACGACGCGGAGCCTGCCCGCGGGTCGAGGAACGGGTAGACGAGCGCCAGGGCGCTGAAGAAGCCCGGGTTGCGGAGCGCGGCGACCAGCGCGAGGTTCGCCCCGGCCGAGTCGCCGTGCGCGGCGTACGGCCCGGCGGGACCCTCGCGGCGCAGCCAGCCGACCACCGTGTCGAGGTCGTCGGGCGCGGCGGGGAACGGCGCCTCGGGCGGGCGGCGGTAGTCGACGCTGAGCACCCGTCGCCGCGCCCGGTTGGTGAGCCGGCGGCAGACGCCGTCGTGCACGTCGACGTCGTTGAGGACGAAGCCGCCGCCGTGGGCGTGGACGACCACGCCGGGCAGCGCGTCGGCCGGCGTGTAGAGCCGGCACCGCACGCCGTCCGCGTCGACCTCCTCGACGGACGCGACGTCCTCGCGGGGCTCGGCGAGGGCTGCCACCCGGGCCTGCTCGCGCTGCGCAGAGATGTCGAAGCCGGGATCGGTGACGGCCATGCTCGTGTCGGCCCCGACTGCCGTGCGGACCTCGGGATACATCACGGCGGGGGCCTCGGCGCTCAGCGCGCCATCAGGGCGTCGAGCGCGACCGCGACCGCTGCTGCGACGCGGAAGTCGACGCGCTGGTCCGGCACGGTGACGCGGTAGCGGTCGCCGAGGGACATCTTGCGCTCGACCGAGAAGAGCGGGCGGCCCTCGGCGTCGGCGAAGTCGAAGTGGATCGGGATGAAGTCGAGGTCGGTGAAGCGACGCAGCAGTCCCACGAGCTGGTTGCGCTCCTGGCCGGTGCCCGCGTAGCCGGGGCCCTCCACGTGGAAGGTCGAGCGCAGCAGGGAGGCGCCGAAGTCCTTGCGGAAGAAGCCGATCTGCGCGCCGGACTCGTCGGTGATGTCGTAGCCGGCGTTGAGGTCGAGCTTCCTGCGCGCCTTGAACCCGAAGACCGCCCGCGACTTGCCGGCGTCGGAGAAGAAGGTGACCTGCTCCTTGAACGCCATCCGCTTCTGCTCGGCCAGCGCCATCACGCGGACCGGGTTGCCGGCCGCGTCGGACTCCGAAACCTCGTAGCGGTTGACCATCATGGTGAGCTTCTGCCTCACCACGAAGTGGGGCAGGTACATCTCGGCGGTCATGCGTCTCCCTCGTGTGTGGCCGGTCAGTCGCTGACGCGGGCCAGCTCGTCCTCGACCACTGACGGGTCGAGCTTGGTGAACACCGGCGTCGGCTTGGCGACCTTCGTGCCCACCACGACGGGGCGCGACTCCCACGCCGGCGTCGTGGAGTACTCGCCGGTGATGATCGAGTACGACGTGTGGCCGGCGCCGTTGTCGGGCTCGAGCTCGTCGACCTGCTCGATGCGGGGCATCGGCACGAGCTCGCCCTCACCGCCGAGGACGGCGTGCACCTTGTTGGCGGCGTGGGGCAGGAACGGCGACAGCAACAGGTTGCAGTCGCTCACGCACTGGGCCGCGACGTGCAGGACGGTGCCGAGGCGCTCGCGCTGCGCCTCGTCCTTCATCTTGTAGGGCTCGGTGAGCGTCAGGTACTTGTTGACCTCCCCGACGACGCGCATCGCCTCCGCGATCGCGGCCCGGAGCCGGTGCTTCTCCACGAGCCCGCCGACGACGTCGAAGCCGTCCTGGACGGTCGTGAGCACCTGGTGGTCGACCTCCTCCAGCGGTCCGCGCGCGGGGATCTCGCCGAAGCTCTTCGCGATCATCGTCGCGGTGCGGTTGACCAGGTTGCCCCAGCCGGCGACCAGCTCGGAGTTGTTGCGGGTGACGAAGTCGGCCCACGTGAACGCGGCGTCGGAGGTCTCCGGCCCGGCGGCGCAGATGTAGTAGCGGAGCGCGTCGGGGCCGTAGCGGGCGAGGAAGTCGCCGACGTAGATGACGTTGCCGCGGCTCGTGGAGAACTGCGAGTCGCCGAAGGTGAGGAACTCGCTGGAGACCACCTCGGTGGGCAGGTTGAGCGTGCCGTAGGGACCGGGCTCGCCGCCCTTGTCGCCCTTGCCGTTGTAGGCGAGCAGCTCGGCCGGCCAGATCTGGGAGTGGAAGACGATGTTGTCCTTGCCCATGAAGTAGTAGGCCTCCGCCTCCTGCTCCCCCTCGGCGGCGGGGTTCCACCACTCGCGCCACTTGTCGGGCTCGCCCGTGCGTCGGGCCCACTCGATCGAGGCCGACAGGTAGCCGATCACCGCGTCGAACCAGACGTAGAGCCGCTTGGTGGGCTGGTCCTCCCAGCCCGGCACCGGGATGCCCCAGTCGATGTCGCGGGTCATCGCGCGCGGCCGGATCTCCTTGAGGATGTTCTGGCTGAACTTGATGACGTTGGGCCGCCAGAGGCCGGTGGCCTCGCGCTGGTCGAGCCACTCCCCCAGCGCCGCGGCCAGCGCGGGCAGGTCGAGGAACCAGTGCTGCGTGTCGCGGAACTCCGGGGTCTCGCCGTTGATCTTGGACCGCGGGTCGATCAGGTCGGTGGGGTCGAGCTGGTTGCCGCAGTTGTCGCACTGGTCGCCGCGCGCGGCGCCGTACTTGCAGATCGGGCAGGTGCCCTCGATGTAGCGGTCGGGCAGCGTGCGGCCGGTCGAGGGGCTGATCGCGGTCTTCGTCGTCTCCTCGACCATGTAGCCGTTGCGGCGGCAGGTCTCGAACATCTCCTGCACGACGGCGTAGTGGTTGCCCGTCGTGGTGCGGGTGAAGAGGTCGTAGGAGAGCCCCAGGCCGCAGAGGTCGTCGACGATCACCTGGTTGTACTTGTCGACGAGCTCGCGCGCGGGCAGGCCCTCGTTGTCGGCGAGCACCAGGATCGGCGTGCCGTGCTCGTCGGTGCCGCTGACCATCAGGACGTCGTGGCCGGCCATCCGCATGTAGCGGCTGAACACGTCGGAGGGCACGCCGAAACCGGCGACGTGGCCGATGTGGCGCGGGCCGTTGGTGTACGGCCAGGCGACGGCGGACAGGACACGAGTCATGGGCGCAAGCCTAGTGACCGGGCGCGACCCGATGACGCCGGGTCGCGCCCCGGTCCCGCACCGCCCGGCCGCTCAGCGGCAGGTCGGCCGGTCGGCGGCTCAGGAGAAGTCGAGCTCGCCGGTGCGCGAGCGCTTGAGCTCGTAGAAGTAGGGGAACTTCGCCACGGCGACGGCGCCGTCCCACAGATCGCCGGCGTCCTCGCCGCGCGGGATCTTCGACAAGACGGGCCCGAAGAACGCCGAGCCGTTGATGTGGATGGTGGGCGTGCCGACGTCGTCGCCGACGGGGTCCATGCCCTCGTGGTGGGACGTCGCCACCGCGTCGTCGAGCGACTCGTCGTCCCAGGCCTCGATGAGGTCCGCCGGCAGGTCCACGTCGGCGAGTGACGCGGCGACGGTCTCGCGCGTCAGCTCCTCGCCGTTGTTGTGGTGCCGCGTGCCCACGGCGGTGTACCACTCACCCAGCTTCGCGTTGTCGTGCTCCTGCGCGATCTTGATCGCGACGCGGACGGGGCGCTCGGTCCCGGCGAGCATCTCGCGGTACTCCTGCGGGATGTCCTTGTCCTTGTTGAGGTAGGCCAGCGACATCACGTGCCACTGCACGTCGATGTCGCGGACCTGCTCGACCTCGCGGATCCAGCGCGAGGTGATCCAGGCGAACGGGCAGAGCGGGTCGAACCAGAGGTCAGCGGTAGCCATGTCCATCCCAAGCACCGACGGGTGCGCCCTATTCCCCACCGGTGTGGGCCCGGACACACCGGCGGTGGCAGGATGCGCCCATGCCTGGAACCAACCTCACCCGCGACGAGGCCGCCACCCGCGCCACCCTGCTGGACGTCACGTCGTACACCGTCGACCTGGACCTCACGAGCGCCACCCAGCCCGACCAGTCGACCTTCGTGTCCGTCACCACCCTCGAGTTCTCCTGCAGCGAGCCGGGTGCGAGCACCTTCGCCGACCTGGTCGCGCCGACGGTGCGCGAGATCGTCCTCAACGGCCGCAGCCTCGACCCCGCGACGACGTACGCCGACAGCCGCATCGCGCTCGACGACCTCGAGGCGACCAACACGCTCGTCGTCACCGCCGACTGCGCCTACTCCAACACGGGCGAGGGCCTGCACCGCTTCGTCGACCCCGCCGACGACCGCGTCTACCTCTACAGCCAGTTCGAGGTGCCCGACGCCCGCCGCGTCTTCACCACCTTCGAGCAGCCCGACCTCAAGTCGGTCTTCACCTTCACCGTCACCGCGCCGTCGCACTGGCTGGTCGTCTCCAACGCGCCGACCCCCGAGCCCGAGGCCGCCGGTGACGGCGTCGCGGTGTGGCGCTTCCCGACCACCAAGAAGATGTCGACCTACATCACCGCCATCGTGGCCGGCGAGTACCACGGCGAGTTCGACACCTACGAGGGCAAGTTCGGCACCATCCCGCTCGGCCACTACTGCCGCCAGTCGCTCAAGGAGCACATGGACACGGCCGCGCTGGTCAAGCTGACCAAGCAGAGCTTCGCGTTCTTCGAGGAGCAGTTCGACTACGCCTACCCGTTCGGCAAGTACGACCAGCTCTACGTGCCGGAGTACAACGCCGGCGCCATGGAGAACGCCGGCTGCGTGACGCTGCGCGACGAGTACCTCCCGCGCAGCCGCCAGCCGCGGTCGTTCTTCGAGTTCCGCGCCTCGGTCATCACCCACGAGATGGCGCACATGTGGTTCGGCGACCTGGTGACCATGAAGTGGTGGGACGACCTCTGGCTCAACGAGTCGTTCGCCGAGTGGGCCTGCTACTGGTGCGAGGCCAACGCGACCGAGTTCACCGACGCGTGGACCGGCTTCGCCAACGCCCGCAAGCAGACCGGCTACCGCGCCGACCAGCTGCCCTCGACGCACCCGATCGCGGCCGACAACGTCGACCTGCACGCGGTCGAGGTCAACTTCGACATGATCACCTACGCCAAGGGCGCCTCGGTGCTCAAGCAGCTCGTCGCGTGGGTGGGCATCGAGCCCTTCCTCGAGGGCCTGCGCGCCTACTTCAAGGAGTGGGAGTACGCCAACCCCGAGTTCAAGGACCTGCTCGCCACCCTCGAGAAGGCCTCCGGGCGTGAGCTCCAGGGCTGGGCCCAGGAGTGGCTGCAGACCGCGGGCGTCAACACGCTCGCCCCGTCGTTCGAGCTCGCCGAGGACGGCACGTACGCCTCCTTCGCCGTGGCGCAGTCCGCGCACCCCGACTGGCCGACCCTGCGCCGGCACCGCCTGGGCATCGGCCTCTACGACGACGTGGACGGCCGGCTGGTCCGGCGCGACTACCTCGAGATCGACGTCGAGGGTGCGAGCACCGACGTGCCCCAGCTGGCCGGCGTGAAGCAGCCCGACCTGCTGCTGCTCAACGACGAGGACCACGCCTACGCCAAGATCCGCCTCGACGAGCGGTCGCTGGCCACGGCGATCTCCTCGCTGTCGACCTTCGAGGACTCGCTCCCCCGGGCGCTGGTCTGGGGCGCGACGTGGGACATGACCCGCGACGCCGAGATGCGCACCCGCGACTGGACCGACCTGGTGCTCGCCAACATCGGCCAGGAGACCGACGCGTGGGCCGTCACCAGGATCCCGGCGTCCACGGCGCTGGCGGTCAACTTCTACTCCGACCCCGCACACCGCGCGGAGCTGCGCGCCACCTGGGAGTCCGGCCTGCGTGAGCTGCTGCTCGCCGCCGAGCCCGGCAGCGACCACCAGCTCACCTTCGCCCGGTCGTACGCCGGCGCCGCGCACCGCGACGCCGCGCTCGACGACCTGGTCGGCCTCCTCGACGGGTCCTTCACCGTCGAGGGACTCGCCGTCGACCAGGACATGCGCTGGGTGCTGATCACCGCCCTCGCCCGCGCCGGCTGCTTCGGCGACGCGGAGATCGACGCGGAGCTCGAGGTCGACAAGACCATCTCGGGCCAGGAGCAGGCCGCCGCGGCACGCGCCTCGCAGCCCACGGCGGAGGCCAAGGAGGCCGGCTGGAACGCGGTCCTCGACCCGTCGACGCCCAACGAGACCTCGCGCGAGATCGCCTTCTCGATCTTCCGCTTCGGTCAGGAGGACGTCCTCCAGCCCTACCTCGAGAAGTTCCTCACCGCCTCCGAGACGCTGGTCGACGTGCTGGGCTTCCACAAGGCCTCGGTCGTGCTCGAGTACGGCTTCCCGCGGCCGCTCGCGTCGCAGGCCACGCTGGACCGCCTCGACGAGTGGCTCGCCGACAACAACGCGCCCAAGCAGGCGCAGCGCTACATCGGCGAGGCGCGCGCGGAGATCGCCCGGGCGCTGGAGGCCCAGGCGTACGACGCCGGCTGACCGGCTCGCTGGCTCGACCGGCCCTCACCCCGTCCGGGGTGGGGGCCGGTGTTATTTGGCTCGCTCCGCTTCGTTGTCTTGGGCTGGGGGCGGTGCTATCTGGCTCGCTTCGCTCGCGTGCTCGGCGCCCTTCAAGGCGCTGTCTTCCCTCCTCGGCTTGCTCGCTGCGCTCGCGTCGCTCGTCAGTCCAGACAGCGCCGGGCGCCGAGCCTCCAGATCATCTGACCTTGGGGCTCGCCACGCTCGCTGCGCCACGGGTGAGGTCGTGCGCCATCGCCTCAGCCCACGCGCTCGGCGCCCGACGTCGTCTGGACTGACGAGCGAGCAAGCGTGACGAGCGCAGCGAGGCAGCGCCGTCGAGCGAGGAGGGAAGACGACGTCCTCAGGGGCGCCGAGCACGCGCGAGCGGAGCGAGCGCCATCAAGCACAGCACGCGCGAGCGCCATCCAACTACGCGTGCAGCGTGTTCTGCGGCCTGGCGTGCTCGGCGAGCATCGTGATGCCGCGCTGCAGACCGGCAAGCAGGTTGCCGGAGGCGAACTCCGACGACATCGCCAGCACCGCGAGCTCGACCTCGGCGTCGGTGAGGTGGCGGCGTACGTCTCCGCCGGTGACGATCTCGAGGGCCCGGCGGGTGGGGTCCACGAGGATCAGCACGCTGCGGGGCGGGGCCACGAGGCGGTTGTGCAGACGGGTGGCCCAGGCGCGGGTGTCGTCACCCTCGGCCGGACCGACGTAGACCGAGAACTCGAAGCGGCAGGCCTGCTCGGCGACGCGGATCGTCTTGTCCAGCGCCAGCCGGTCGGCCTCGGTCAGGAGGTCACCAGCTGCCACTGGCGCCACCCGCTCGGGAGTTCTCGTTGTCGGGTGCGGGCAGCTCGGCGACGCCTTGGCGGGGTCCGCCGATCCACTGGCCCTCGCCGGCGGAGTGGTCGGGCAGCAGCTTCTCGCCGCGGACCATCGCCGGGAGGTAGACCGCGACCAGGATGATCACGAAGAGCAGCAGCGGCGCCCCGACGTAGATGGCCAGCGCGTTGAGGGTGTCGAGGCTGTTGACCTCGGTCTCGCCACCCCATCCCTCGGGGACGTCGGCGTGGACCGGCGACGTCAGCAGGGCCAGCGCCGGCGCGGCCGCCAGGACGGCGGTCCGGAGCGCTCGGCGCGACGAGCGGGAGCTGGCGGGCGGGCTGACGTGCGTGGTCACGGTCCACAGCGTATCGCCCATACTGGCGGGCATGCCTCACCCCCTCACCCCTGTCATGGACGTGACCGAGGTCTCCGGGAGCGAGACCGATCCACTCACCCCCCTCACCACCTGCTCGACCGACGAGAACCTGTGCACGTGGGTCCTCGAGGAGACCGGCAACGAGAGGCTCGCGACCGCCGTCGACTGGGTCGTCGGCAAGCCGAGCGCGCTGCTGGGACTGCTCCTGATCGGTGTGGTGGTCCGGTGGCTGCTGCATCGGATCATCGACCGCATCGTCGCGCGCGCCGAGGTCGGCGTGCTCCCCGACCGGCTCAGTCGTGCCATCACCGGCGGCCGGGTGGGTGCCGCGCTGAACCTGCGCGACGACCCTGGCTACACCCGCCGCGTCCAGCGCGCGGCCACCCTCGGCTCGCTCCTGAAGAGCATCATCACCGGCGTCGTCTTCACGGTCGTCGCCCTCATGTTCATCTCCGAGCTCGGCTACGACATCGCACCGCTGATCGCCAGCGCGGGCATCCTCGGCGTGGCGCTCGGCTTCGGCTCGCAGGCGCTGGTCAAGGACTTCCTCTCCGGCATCTTCATGATCTTCGAGGACCAGTACGGCGTCGGCGACGTCGTCGACCTCGGCGAGGCGTCCGGGACCGTTGAGGCCGTCGGTCTCCGCGTCACACGGCTGCGCGACGTGAACGGCACGGTCTGGTACGTCCGCAACGGCGAGATCCTGCGCGTGGGCAACATGAGCCAGAACTGGGCGCGCACCGTGCTCGACGTGACCGTCGGCTACAGCGAGGACCTGGTCAAGGTCCGCCGCGTGCTCGAGGAGGTCGCCCACGACCTGTGGGTGGACGAGGACTTCACCGGCCTCGTCGTGGAGGAGCCCGAGGTCTGGGGCGTGGAGTCCCTGGGGGTGGACGGCATCGTCGTCCGGGTCACCCTCAAGACCGCCCCCATGGAGCAGTGGGGCGTCGCGCGTGCCATGCGCGAGCGCGTCAAGGCGCGCTTCGAGAGCGAGGGGATCAACCTCGCGGTCGCCCAGCGCGTCCTGTGGCAGGAGAGCGCACCGTCGGCGGCCTCCGCCGAGCCCACCGAGAAGGCGTAGCCCCGGCGTGCCGCGGGTGTCGCAGCCGGGGACAATGGAGCCGTGACCACCACCTTCTACGACGAGATCGGCGGCGAGGAGACGATCCGCGCGATCGTCCACCGCTTCTACGAGGGCGTGGCCACCGACGAGGTGCTGCGGCCGATGTATCCCGAGGAGGACCTCGGACCCGCCGAGGACCGGTTCGCGCTGTTCCTCATCCAGTACTGGGGCGGGCCCACGACCTACGGCGACACCCGCGGCCACCCGCGGCTGCGGATGCGCCACGGTCCGTTCATGGTCACCCCGACGGCCGCGCAGCACTGGCTGCGGCACTTCCGGGCCGGTCTCGACGCGGTGCACCTGACGCCCGAGCAGGACGCCCGGTTCTGGGAGTACGTCACCCACGCCGCGCAGTTCATGGTGAACTCCCCCGACCCGCAGCCGCCGACGCCCGCCGACGTGCTCTGAGGTCCGGCGTCTAGCCCACGGCCAGCGCCCGGAAGCCGTCGGGCACGGGAGCCGGGCGACCGGTGGCGCTGTCGAGGCAGACCCCGACCACGCGGGCGCGCGCGAGCACCTCGTCGCCGTCGCGGACGACCGACTCGAAGACCGCAGAGGTGCTGCCGATGCGCGACACCCACGTCCGGCAGTCGTAGGGCTCGGGCCGGAACAGGATCGGCCGGCGGTAGTCGACGTCGGTCTGGGCGACCACGAGGTGGTAGCCGTCCCCGAGGTCGCGTCCCTGCGTCACCATCAGCTGGATCCGCGCCTCCTGGAAGTACTCGAAGTACTTCACGTTGTTGACGTGGCCGTAGACGTCGACGTCGCTGAACCGCACGTGCACCGGGTAGGCGCCGCCGGGGACGTCGACGACGGCGGGCGCCGACGGGGCGCGGACGGGCTCGTCGGGCTCGAGGAGGCGGGACAGGGACGCCTTCTCCTCGTCGTGCAGGCGGCGGGGCCGCTCGGTCGCGAAGACGTACGGCGTCAGCACGGTGCGCGCCCTGAGGTGGACCGTGCGCTCACCGGCCTCGTCCTCGGCGAAGATCTCGTAGGCCATGGTGAAGCTCGCGGCGCGGACCTCGGTGACCCAGCACTCGATCGAGACCGGCTCGAAGCCGAACGTGAGCGACGAGACGTAGGTGACCTCGTGCCGGACCACCACCACGCCCTCGGCGAGGTCGTCGGCGCGGCTCTCCGGGGCGTGCGTGCGGAACATGTCGACGCGCGCCTCCTGCAGGTAGTCGACGTACGTCACGTTGTTGACGTGGCCGAGCAGGTCGAGGTCGGCCCACCTCAGCGGGCAGCGGTAGAGATGGCGCACACGACGATCGTCGCAGACCTCGACGCCGGGCGCTCGGGGCAGCGAGCCGGCGTCCTCAGGGGCCCGCCCCCATCAGCTGGCGTGGATCATCCGGCCGTAGTAGGCGGGGATCGACTCGTGGCGGGCGCGGCGGTCGCTGCGCGTCTCGCGGAGGGTCGTCGTGAGCGCGGCGGCGGCGAGGGCGACGGCCGCCAGGGAGACGATGCCGATGACGACGAGATAGATGGTGACGGCCTCCATGACCAGTCCTTTCTACAGATGTAGTGTCTACGTATGTAGAAGCATACGCCTCCGCCAGCGCTGCGCAAGACCGCCCGGTAGTGTCCTGCGCCACCACCCCGCGCGGTCGAGAGGAGCACGGTGAGCCCAGCGAGCCGGGAGCTGTCGCCACGGCGCCGCCAGATACTCGAGGCGGCCACGACCGTGCTGTCCCAGCAGGGCATCCGGGGCCTGACCCACCGCGCCGTCGACCGCGAGGCGGGTCTCGCCGAGGGCAGCTCGTCGGCGTACTTCCGGACCCGCGACGCCCTGGTCAGCGCCCTCGGCGAGTTCGTCGCCGACCGGCTCGGCGCCGACGTCGAGGCGCTCGGTGGCCGGCTGGCGTCCTGCCCGGGCGACCACGAGCGCGCGGTGGCCGAGGTGTCCCGGCTCTTCTCCCGCTGGCTCGACCGGCCCGACCTCCTCGCGGCGCGCCTCGAGCTCACGGTCGCGGCCACCCGCGACCCAGGCCTGGCCGAGCGCTTCACGCTGTGGCGCGACGACCTGGTGCGCATGGTCCGCGAGGTGCTGGACGCAGCCGGGCAGCAGGGCGGCAACGAGGGCGGCGCGTCCGCCGAGACGCTCGTGGCCGCGCTCGAGGGCGTGCTGCTCGCGTCGCTGATGCTGCCGTCTCGACGCCGGCGCACCTTCGTGGCCGAGAGCGTCGAGCAGCTGCTGACCGGCCTCGGCCCCAACCCTCCGAACGCCTGACGGGAACCGGCGCACTAAGGTGCCGGGAGACACCGCAACCGACCAGTAACCGGAGTTCCCCATGCCCGAGGCAGTGATCGTTTCCGCAGCGCGCTCCCCCATCGGCCGGGCCAACAAGGGCTCGCTCAAGGACTTCCGTCCCGACGACCTGACCGCACTGGTCGTGCAGGCGGCGCTCGACAAGATCCCCGACCTCGACCCGACCACCATCGAGGACCTGCTGCTCGGCTGCGGCCTGCCCGGCGGCGAGTCGGGCAACAACATGGCACGCGTGGTGACGACCCTCCTCGGCCTCGAGGTGCCCGGCGCCACCGTGACGCGCTACTGCTCGTCGTCCGTGCAGACCACCCGGATGGCCTTGCACGCGATCAAGGCCGGCGAGGGCGACATCTTCGTCTCCGCCGGCGTCGAGACCGTCTCGCGCTTCGCCAAGGGAACGTCCGACCACATCCCCGGCACCCGCAACCCGCGCTTCGACGAGGCCTCGGCCCGCACCGACGAGTACGCCAAGGGCGGCCAGGACTGGCACGACCCGCGCGAGGACGGCCTGCTGCCCGACATCTACGTCGCGATGGGGCAGACCGCCGAGAACGTCGCCCGCCTGCGCGGCCTGGACCGCAAGGAGATCGACGAGTTCGCCGTCCGCTCGCAGAACCTGGCCGAGAAGGCGATCGCCGACGGCTTCTGGGAGCGCGAGATCACCCCGGTGACGCTGCCCGACGGCACCGTCGTCACCACGGACGACGGCCCCCGCGCCGGGGTGACGTACGACGCCATCGCCGGTCTCGACCCCGTCTTCCGCCCCGACGGCGTGGTCACCGCCGGCAACTGCTGCCCGCTCAACGACGGCGCCGCCGCCGTGGTGGTCATGTCGGACACCAAGGCCGCCGAGCTCGGTCTCACCCCGCTCGCCCGCATCGTGTCGACCGGCGTCTCCGGCATCTCCCCCGAGATCATGGGCCTTGGCCCCGTCGAGGCCACCCGGAACGCGCTCAAGCACGCCGGGATGAGCATCGGCGACATCGACCTCGTCGAGATCAACGAGGCGTTCGCCGCCCAGGTCGTGCCGTCCTACCAGGACCTCGGCATCGACCTCGACCGGCTCAACGTCAACGGCGGCGCCATCGCGGTGGGCCACCCGTTCGGCATGACGGGCGCCCGCCTGCAGAACACGATGCTCAACAGCCTCGACTGGCACGACAAGAGCACCGGCCTGATCACCATGTGCGTCGGCGGCGGTCAGGGCATGGCGATGATCCTCGAGCGCGTCTCCTGAGGCGTGCCGGGGCGCCGCACGACTAGGCTGCGCCCATGACCTCGACGAGCGAACCGCGCTGGCTCGACGACGACCAGCAGCACTCCTGGCGCGCGCTCATGATGGGCATCACCCTGCTCGAGGAGCGTCTCGACGACGACCTCCGCCGGGAGTTCGGTATGTCGCTCACGGAGTACGAGGTGCTCGTGCGGCTCTCCGAGCGGCCCGGGCGGGCGATGCGGATGGCGCAGCTGGCCGACGCCATGGCCCACTCGCGCAGCCGGGTGACCCACACGATCGCCCGCATGGAGAACGCCGGCTACGTCACGCGGGGCACCACCCCCGAGGACGGCCGCGGCGTCGTCGCGACGATGACGGAGACAGGATACGACCTCCTCGTGCGGGCCGCGCCGTGCCACGTCGAGAGCGTCCGGCGCAACCTCGTCGACCTGGTTCCCGAGGGCGACTTCGCCGCCGTGGGCCGGGTCTTCGACCGGGTCGCCGACCACCTCGTGAACCGGCACCCGGAGAGCGAGCTCCGCTAGCCGCTCGTCCCTGCTGTGATCCTTCATCACGGTGTGCAGACGGACGGGCGCTTCCCCCGGTCAGCTGACCGAGGGAAGCGCCCATCCGGCGACAGACCATGGTGAACGGTCTGTCGCGGGGTCAGTCGCGGGTGAGGCGGCGGTGCGTCACCCGGTGGGGACGGGCCGCGTCGATGCCGAGGCGCTCGACCTTGTTCTCCTCGTACGACGCGAAGTTGCCCTCGAACCAGAACCACTTCGCCGGGTCCTCGTCGTCGCCCTCCCAGGCCAGGATGTGGGTCGCCACGCGGTCGAGGAACCACCGGTCGTGGGAGGTGACCACGGCGCAGCCGGGGAAGTCGAGCAGCGCGTCCTCGAGCGAGGACAGGGTCTCGACGTCCAGGTCGTTGGTGGGCTCGTCGAGCAGCAGCATGTTGCCGCCCATCTTGAGCGTCAGCGCGAGGTTGAGCCGGTTGCGCTCACCGCCGGAGAGCACGCCGGCCTTCTTCTGCTGGTCCGGGCCCTTGAAGCCGAAGGAGGCGACGTAGGCGCGGCTGTTCATCTCGAAGTTGGCGACCTTGATGAAGTCGAGCCCGTCGGAGACGACCTCCCAGACGTTCTTCTGCGGGTCGATGCCGCCGCGCGACTGGTCGACGTAGGAGATCTTGACGGTCTGGCCGACCTTGAGGTCGCCCGCGTCGGGCTGCTCCTCGCCGGTGATCATCCGGAAGAGCGTCGTCTTGCCGACACCGTTGGGGCCGATCACCCCGACGATGCCCGCGCGCGGGAGCTTGAAGGACACGTCGTGCATGAGGGTGCGACCCTCGAAGCCCTTGCCGAGCTTGTCGGCCTCGAGCACGACGTCGCCGAGGCGCGGGCCCGCGGGGATGTTGATCTCGGAGGTGTCGATCTTGCGCATCCGGTCGGCCTCGGCCGCCATCTCCTCGTAGCGCGCGAGACGCGACCTGCTCTTGGTCTGGCGGGCCTTGGCGTTGGAGCGGACCCACTCCAGCTCCTTCTCCAGCATCTTGGCGCGCTTGGCGTCCTTCTGCCCCTCGACCTTGAGCCGGTCGCGCTTGGTCTCGAGGTAGGTCGAGTAGTTGCCCTCGTAGCCGTGGATCTGGCCGCGGTCGACCTCGGCGATCCACTCGGCGACGTTGTCGAGGAAGTAGCGGTCGTGGGTGATCGCCATGACGGCGCCGGGGTAGGTCTTGAGGTGACCCTCCAGCCACTGGACCGACTCGGCGTCGAGGTGGTTGGTGGGCTCGTCGAGGAGCAGCAGGTCGGGCTGCTCGAGCAGCAGCTTGCACAGGGCGACGCGGCGTCGCTCGCCACCGGACAGGTTGTCGACCAGCACGTCGGGCGGCGGGCAGCGCAGCGCGTCCATGGCCTGGTCGAGCCGGCTGTCGAGGTCCCACGCGTTGGCGTTGTCGAGCTCGGTCTGGAGGTCGCCCGTCTCCTGCATGAGGGCGTCCTGGTCGGCGTCGGGCTCGCCCATCTCCATGTAGGCGTCCTCGAGGCGCTTCATCTTCCCCTTGAGGTCGGCGACGGCCTCCTCGACGTTCTCCAGGACGGTCTTGCCCTCCGTCAGCGGCGGCTCCTGCTGGAGCATGCCGACCGTGGCCTCGGGGTCCTTGATCGCGTCGCCGTTGTTGGCGTGCTCGAGCCCCGCCATGATCTTGAAGAGCGTGGACTTGCCCGCACCGTTGGGCCCGACGACGCCGATCTTCGCGCCGTGGAGGAAGGAGAGGGTGACGTTGTCGAGGACGACCTTGTCACCGTGGGCCTTGCGCACGTTGCGCAGTGTGAAGACGTACTCAGCCATGCGGGCGAGCCTACGGGGAACCGCTCCCCCGCCGACAATCGCGCCGGGCGGCTCCTCTCAGGCGGCGTCGGGCACCGACTCGGCGACGTCGGACGCCACCACCGGAGCGGCCGTCGGGACCGTGCCCCGACGCTCGTCCTCGACCGCGGGAGCCACGGGCTTGGCGAAGGTCGTGGTGCCGTGGGTGAGGTCGTGGCCGACGGCACTCGCGACCACCTCCCAGGACGTCTGCAGCTTGCCGTCGCGCTCCCAGACGTCGGCCACGAGCCGGCCGTGCACGACGACCGGGTCGCCGCTGGAGAGGGAGGCGACGACGTGGCGGCCGAGCCGGTTCCACGCCTTCACCGTGTGCCAGGTCGTGGTGCCCTTGACCCACTCGCCGTCGCGGTAGCGCGTCGGCGTGCAGGCGACGCGGAACGAGGCGACCTGCCGGTGCTCGCCGACCTCGCGGAGCGTGACCTCGCCGCCGATCCAGCCGGTCAGGGTGATCTGGGTGTCGTACATGGGGGTGCCTCCGGGTGTGGGGCGGCGGTGGTCCCGCCGCGGTGCACCCAGCCTCGGCAACCCGGCCGACACCGGCACCCGCGTGGTCGCCGGACCTGTGGAGGACCACGATGCGGCCGGACCTGTGGACGCCGGGTGGCCCGGGACGGCTCAGCGCAGGGCGGTCGAGAGCCCCTCGCGCACCTCGGCGTAGGAGGCGAGCTCGGCCTGGATCGGCTCGACGACCACCTCGGCCGAGACCTCCGAGATGGCGTCGCGCAGCCGCTTGTCGGCCGTGCGGGCCCGCGCCCTCGCGGTCAGCGACACCAGCCAGCGGCTGACGAGCGCGAGCAGGATCCCGAGTCCGACGCCGCCCAGGAGCAGCAGCGTGGGCAGCGGGAAGGAGCCGACCTCCGGCGTCGGCGGCTCGGGCAGGCGGGCGTAGGAGCCGAAGGCGAGCAGCGCGAGCCACACGGCGCCCACGACGGCGGAGATGATGAGGAGGTACTGCAGGATCCGCACGAGACCGGCCCAGACTGGGATCTTGTCGGCGCCGAGGTCGGTGGACGCCACCGCGCGGTCGAGGCGGTCGCCGAGGTCGGGCAGCCGCGACACCGACGCCGCCCGCACGGCCGTGGCCCACGGCGGGGCCATGCCCTCGCCGACCTGCTCGGCCAGGGCGCGCACCTCGGTGTCGACGCGGGCGCGCTGCACCCCGGTGGCCTTCGGGACCGACGTCCGGGCGGCGCCGGTGAGCTCCTTGCCGGACGCGCCGAGGTCGAGGTGCAGCCTCTTGAGCGGGTCGGGCTTGAGCCGGGAGAACCAGGCCGTGACCGGCCAGCCGGTGGCGCGGTTGGCGCGCAGCCGGGTCGAGTCGGCGACCGCCTTGACGACGGTCGGAACGCCGGCCGCCTCCGCGAAGGCGTCGTCGAGCGCGGCGACGCGCTCCTTCGACAGACCGGGCACCTTGCCGGTGCCGGTCGACTCCTGCAGGCGCTGCGCCGCGGTCTTGACGTCGGCCTCGAGCCGGGAGCGGGTGACCTTCTTCTCCGCCACCCGCTTGGCGATCATGCCGCGCAGCTCGTCGATGCCCCACCCGTTGCGGGCGCTCACCGGGACGACCGGCACGCCGGCCAGCCCGTCGGCCTCGAGGAGGCGGCGTACGTCGTCCACCATGGACGCGCGGCGGTCCTCGGGGATGACGTCGATGTGGTTGAGCACCACGAGCATCACGTCGCGGTGGCCGGCCAGCGGCTTGAGGAAGCGGTCGTGGATGGCGGCGTCGGCGTACTTCTGCGGGTCGAGCACCCACACGAGCATGTCGGCGAGCTGCACGAGCCGGTCGACCTCGAGGTGGTGCGAGACCTCGGTGGAGTCGTGGTCGGGCAGGTCGAGGAGCACGACGCCCCGCATCTCCACGTCCTCGTCGGCCTTGGACAGCATCGAGTCGCGCGTGACCTGGTGGCGCGAGGGGATGCCGAGCCACTCGAGCAGCTCCTCGGCCCCCTCTCTGCCCCACACGCAGGCCGTGGCCCACGACGTCGTGGGGCGGCGTACGCCGACCGCGGCCAGCTCGAGGCCGCTGAGGGCGTTGAAGGTGGAGGACTTCCCCGAGCCGGTCGCGCCCGCGAGGGCGACGACGGTGTGGTCGGCGGACAGCTTGAGCCGGCTCGCGGCGCGCGACGCGACCGTCGACGCCTCGTCGACGAGGGCGTCGTCGACCCGGCCCCGGGCCGCGGTGGCGGCACGCTCGAGTCCCTCGACGCGAGCGCCGATGTCAGAGCTCCTGGTGACCAGCTTCTTGGCCCCTTCGAGCAACGACGTCATGACTCCCTCACGGTCCGGGTGGCTCTGCTTCCACCCTCAACCCTAGGGGGCGGTGTCGCCATCGTCCGACACCTGGGGAGGGTCGAGCGCGGGTCGCGCCTCCGGCCCGGTCTGCGGCTCGGTCGGGAGCTCGACCTCCGGCGGGGTCACCGGCTGCGTCGCGGCGTAGCGCAGGTCGTCGACCTTGCGGGCCGCGGCGCGCATCCGCTCGGGCGCCTCCGGGGACACCTCGAGGCTGTCGAGCAGGTCGGTGTAGCGGCGCCGCTCGGCGTCGAGGAGGTCGCTCATCGACGCCTCGAGCCGGACCCGGGCGCGCTCGGCCAGGGACCGCACGGCCTGGTCGCCGAAGACCGCCTCGAGCAGCTTCTGGCCCAGCACCGCCGACCCGCCCGCGATGCCCGCCTCGGCGCCCGTGACGCCGGCGGTGTGGGCGAACACGACGACCATGAGCGCCACCGAGAGCCCGTTGACGCCGAACGCGAGGAACCGTGCCGTCGAGCGCTTCTCCGCACCCTCGGTGCGGACCATCTCCAGCACGTCGTCCTGCCAGTCGCGCACGGCGCGCTCAGCGCGCCGGCGGAAGTCGCGCGAGGCGCGGCCGAGGTCCTCGCCGGCGTCGCGCAGCAGGACCTGGCCGGCGGCGGTGCTGCGCCACGAGGCCTCCGCCCGCTCGGCGGCGGCCTCGGCGTGCTCCAGGATCAGCGTCTCCAGGCCGGACTCCACGGCGACGGTGACCCGCTCGGCCTGCTGGGGCTTGCCCTTGACGGCGTTGACGACCCGGTCGCGGATCCAGCCCACCCGGGTCTCGAGCGAGCGGAGGAGCTCGCCGGTGCCGACGAACTCCTGCCAGCGGGCCAGCACCTCCCCGCGGAGCAGGGTCCCGTCGGCGGAGGCCTCGCCGACGCCCTTGACCGCGCGGTCGTAGGCCTCGTTGGCGTCCTCGCGGAGCCGGCGCACGGAGTCGACCTGCTCGGTGGCCGCGTCCGCCACCGTGTGCGTACGACGGCCCAGCGTGCGGATGGCGCCGTCGAGGGTCTGCTGCACGACGGCTGCTCGCGCCTCCTGGTCGTCGGCGAGGGCCTGCAGCCACTGACGTATCTCGAGCACCGACCCCGACGGCAGCAGCCCCATGTCGGAGACCGGGCCCTCCTCGACGGTGAAGAGCGGCGAGTCCTTGAGCCCGCGGCTGGCGAGCATGCGGGCGAGGTGGGTGGAGATGGTGTCGACGGCCTCGGGAGGCGTGCGGTCGAGGACGATCGCCACGGCGGCCGAGCGCTCGGCGGCCTTGCGCAGGAAGTCCCACGGCACCTGGTCGGCGTAGCGGGCCGCGGAGGTCACGAAGAGCCAGAGGTCGGCGGCGGCGAGCAGCTGCGCGGCGAGGACGCGGTTGCGCTCCTCGACCGAGTCGATGTCGGGCGCGTCGAGGATCGCCAGGCCCGGCGTCATCGCCGTGGACTCGACGAGCTGGAGCGCCTCGGGGTCGTTGGTCTGGCGGGTGACGCGCTCGAGCTCGGGCAGCAGCCGGTCCTGGCCGAACCACTTCGCGTCGTCGGGGTGGTGCACCAGCACCGGGGACCGGGTCGTCGGCCGCAGCACGCCCGGCGTGGTCACGCGCGTGCCGACGAGGGAGTTCACCAGCGTCGACTTGCCGGCGCCGGTCGAGCCGCCGACCACCGCGAGCAGCGGCGCGTCGAGGGTCATCAGGCGCGGGATGACGTAGTCCTCGAGCTGGTCGACCATCTCGGCACGGGCGACGCGCTGCGCCTCGGCACCGGGCAGCTCGAGCGGCAGCCGGGCCTCCTGCAGCGCACCGCGCAGCCGCACCAGCGCGGTCACCATCGCCGTGGCAGCGTCCGGCACACGACGGCCGGCGGCCGCCTGCTCCGCCTCGGGCTCGGTCATCTGGTCGGCACCACCTGTCCGGGGAAGGAGATGTAGGGGCGGATGCGGCGCAGCTCCTCGACGTGCTCCTGGCCGCGCACGGAGAAGTCCTCCGGGGCGGTGCCGCGCAGGTAGCGGTGGTGGAGGTAGCCGAGCTCGATGGCCGCGGCCTGGTAGGCCCGCATGCCTCGCTCGGACTGCTGGCCGCCCTGGGCGCGGGCCCAGCGCCGCGCGTGCCGGCGGGCACGGAGGTCGACCAGCCACGGGATGTCGGTGGCGGGCAGCAGCCCGCGGTCGGCGGCGTCCTGCAGGGCGGTGGTGAGGAGCGGGCGCTCGGAGCGCCGGCGGTAGACCGCGAAGGCGGCGACGCCGAGGAACGCCGGGAACATCAGCAGGCCGTAGACGACGAAGAAGTGGCCGGTGCCCATCAGCGTCGAGGAGTTCCAGGTCCCGTGCAGCAGGGCCGCGACGGCGAAGCCGACGAGGGGGGCGAGCACCCGCAGCCACGTCCGGCGGGAGGCGATCGCGATGCCCACCCCGATGCCGATGAAGGCCGTGAAGAACGGGTGCGCGAAGGGGCTGATCACACCGCGCAGGACGAAGGTGCCGGTGAGCGCCGTGGTGCCGCCCGGGCCGAGGCCGTCGGTGCCGTCGTAGGCGGCCGCGAGGTAGAGGATGTTCTCGGTGAAGGCGAAGCCGATGCCCACCATGCCGGCGTAGACGATGCCGTCGAGGATGCCGTCGAGCTCGTGGCGGCGCCACCACAGCAGCAGGATGAGGAAGGCGCCCTTGGTCGCCTCCTCCGTGAGCGGCGCGAGCACCGCGAGGCTGTCGCGCTCGCTGGCGCCGCCCGCGACGCCGATCCCCTGGAAGACCAGGGCCGCGGCGGTGGCGACGAAGGCGCCCCACAGCAGGCCGGCGACGAGCAGGTTGCGCGGCTCCGGCTCGTAGCGGTCGAGCCACATGAAGCAGCCGACCAGTGGTCCCACCGGGATGGCAGCGAGCAGCGCTGCGAGCGCCAATGACCCCGGCGCTCCCGAGAGGGCGACGACGAGCGCCATCGCGAGGCCACCGAGCAGGACCAGGACGCCCACCACGACGGTGAATGCGACACTGTCGCGGCGACCTCGGTGCATGTGGCGCAGCCTAACGGAGCATGGGCGTGCGCCCCCGGTCGGCGGACCGGGGGCGCACCCCTAGGGCGGTGTGTCGGTGGGCGGGCGTCAGCGGCCGCGGACGACGGCCGTCGGCGCGCTCGTCCGCGTCGCCGTGGCATAGCCCGTCCGGGTTCCGGTCGCGCGCACGGTCACTCGCTCGCCGCGGTGGACCGCGCGCAGGGTGAATCGCTTGCCGGCGCCCGCCCTCCGCCCGTCGACGAACCACGTGAGGCGGAGCCTCGTCCCCCGCGTCCACTCGCCCGCGTCGGCACGGAGGACGCCTCCGACCACCGGCCGGCCGGTGACCCGTGGCCGGTCGGCCTCGAGGCGGCCCGCACGCACGTCGCGCCGCGCGGTGGCTGACGCCGTGGTCGGCGTCAGCCCGGACGCCGCGCCGGTGACCGCGACGCTGATCCGTGCGCCGCGGTGCCGTGCCCGCAGCACGAGGGTCTGCCCCGCCTGCCCGGCGATCGGCTCGCCGTCCGCCAGCCAGGCGTACGACAGCACGGTCCCGGGTGCCCACGTGCCGGGCTCGGCCCGCAGCGTCTCGCCGACCCGCACCCTGCCCGCGACCGACGGCGTCCCGGCGACGACGGCGCCGGGCGCCGGCGTGGGTGTCGCGGTGGTGGTGGGCGTGGGCGACGTGGTGGGCGACGTGGTGGGAGTCGGCGTCGGCGTCGTGGACTCCCCGGCTGCCGTGAAGGTGTGCACGACGGAGTGGTCGACGGCGCCGTGGGGGTCGGAGGTGCGGACGTACCAGCCGTGCTCGCCCGGCTCGACGGCCCACGCTGCCGACAGCGCGGTGCCGCTGGCGACTCCGGTGAACGACGCGATGGTCTCGGTCGTGAGGATGTCCAGGCTGATCTCGTCGGTCGCGAGCTCCTTGACCCGCGCCGTCATGCCGGAGGCGGCGTAGGGGATCTCGAACTCCTGGTGCACCTGCTCCAGCGACGGGTCGTCGGAGTCGAAGTCGTCGAGCGACGGCGAGTAGGTGCGGACGACGATCCTGCCGCCGGCGTTGTCGAAGTGCAGCAGGCGCAGGTAGCCCAGGCCGCCCTCGGGCAGGCCCTGGTAGTCGAACAGCATCGAGTAGACCGTGCGGTCCGCGACGCCGTCGCCGTCGTCGTCCATCTCGTCGGTGCGGGTGTAGGCGTCGTGGTAGTGCCCCGACCCGACGGCGATCACGTTGGCGTTGGGTCGGACGACCTCGTCCATGATCCGCTGCGGGATCGGGCCGAGCCCGCCGGTGGTGAGCATGAACTCGTGCAGGTTGATGATGACCTTGCGCTCGGGGTGCTCCTCGATGACCCGGTTCATCCAGGCGATCTGCTGGTCCCCCGCTCCCCAGCCCATCGACACGACCATCAGGTCGATGCCGTCGGCGCTGACGAGGTCGTAGTGCCCGCGGTTGTCCTGGTGCGAGCCGCCGTACCAGGGGTTGGCGGCGTAGCGCTGCTCACCGAACCACCGGCCGTAGGCGCCGTAGTCGTTGCGGTGGTGGCCGACGTCGTGGTTGCCCGCGAGCACCCCGTAGGGGATCCGCGCCTCGTCGAGATCGCGGTAGGCGACGTCGGCGCGCTGCCACTGGGCCGGCTGGTCCCAGTCGTTGACGATGTCGCCGGTGTGCATGAGGTACTGCAGGTCGAGGTTCGAGCGCTGCGCCACGAGGAAGTCGTGGATGGCGCGCTGGTGGCGGTAGAAGTCCGGGTTCTGGTTGTAGTACTGCGTGTCGGACTCCCAGGCGACGGTGAAGTCGTACTGGTCGCGGGGTGTGACGCCCTTGCCGGAGTACGGCGGCACCTGGCTGCCGCGGGTGCTCTGGCCCGGGGTCGTGAAGCCCTCGGAGTGCTGCACCAGGACGGTGATCCTCCCGTCCTCCACGTGGTCCTTCGCCGGCACCAGCGCGTCGAGGTCGAAGTCGGTGGGGGCACCACCGGTGGTGAGGTGCTCGTCGACCTCCACCCACGCGTCGGCGGTCACGTCGAGGACGTGCAGTCCCACGCGCGCCTCGGCGTTGGCCGACCCCGACCAGTGGACCCGGGCGGTGAAGTCGCCGCCGGCGCCCTCGGGCACCTCGAGGGTGAAGAGCTGGTAGGGGAACAGGCTCTCGGAGGTGGTGCTGGCGGTGAGGCCGTCGTTGGTCGCGACCGCCTCCAGCTCCTCGGCGGTGAGCAGCACGGCGCCCTCGCGCGTGACCCGTCCGGCGTCGTACGCCGTCCCGGCGCTCGCCGTGACGGCCTCGTCACCGGGCTCGAAGTGGAACCCGCGCCGCAGCTCGACGTCGAGGACGTCGCCCTCGGGGTCGCTCGGGGTGGCCTCGAGGGCCACCTCACCGGACGGCACCTCGGCACCGTCGGCGGGTGCGTCCAGCGATGCCGACGGCTGCTCCTCGGGCGTGGCGAAGGCGATCTCCCGGGTGCGGCTGTTGCCCAGCGCGTCGACGGCGGTCAGCACCAGCCGGTGCTCACCCGCCTCGAGGTCCACCGAGGAGGTGCGGTGCGGCAGGGTGACCTCCTCGCCGTCGAGGGTCGCGGTCAGTGCCTCGACCCCGGAACCGGCGTCGGTGGCCTGCGCGTCGACGTCGAACGAGCCTCGCATCTTCGCGCCCGGCTCGATCGACGAGGTGATCTGCGGCGCCGTGTTGTCGACGACGAGCGTGCGGGTCGCCGACTGCCCGCCGGCGGTCGCGGTGACGGCGTGCTGCCCGTCGGCGACGGCGGTCGTGTCCCACTGGTGCAGCAGTGAGTCGAAGGCGTCGTCGGGGACCTCGAAGGTCGCCAGGAAGTAGACGAGGCTGGCGTCGGCGAAGCCGATGCGGGCGTCGGGGGCGGGGCAGGCGCGGGTCGTCGGCTCCTGGCCCTCGGCGGCGCTCGCACACGTGACGGGGCGCAGCACCCGGCCGTCGGGCAGGGCGAGGCGGGGGTCGATGGCGGCGAAGTCGTCGTTGTTCTCGTTGGGGTCAGGCTGGGGCCACGCCTTGGTGCCCGCGTAGATCCCGAGCGTGACGCGCTGGCCGCGCACCACCTTCTCCAGCGGCACGGCGGCCGACACGGTCTCGGTCCGCTCGTAGAAGCCCTCGTCGAAGACGGTGAGCACCTCGTCGCCGATCTTCACGCCGTTGCGGAAGAACGCGTCGGTGTTGGTGGCCTCGAAGGCGAAGCGCGGCGAGGCCTCCAGCGACGGCACGGCGGCGCCGACCTGCTGGCCGTCGACCGCCAGGGTGAGACCGGCGGGGTCGCCGTCGGTGGTCGCCGTGAGGGGGCTTGTGCCGCGGACGAAGTCACCGTCGGCGTGGTTGAGCCGGACGGGCGGACGCGGTCCCCCGGTGAGGTCGATGCGCACCGGGCCGAGGGTCGTGGTGTGGGTGCCGTCCGACACCTCGAGGGTGTAGTCGACCCACTGCTTGCCGTAGAGGTCGACCGCCGGGACGGTGTAGACGAAGCGGTCGGGCGACTCGAAGCGCAGCGACCGGGTGACCGGGTCACCGACGTCCGTGGTGAGGGTCAGCTCCGCGGTGCGGACCTGGTGGTCGTCGAGGACGTCGAAGCCGAGGGTGAGGTCCTCGGTCTCCGGCAGCAGCGGGCCGCCGGTGAGGTCGTCGATCGTGGGCGCGGTGTCGGCGGTCGGGGTGCGCACGAGCCCGGCGGGCACCTGACGCGGGTGTGTGTAGCCCGGCGTGGGCACGGCGAGCTCGGTCATCGTCTGCACCGTGCCGTTCCTCGGCTCCGGCACCCACAGGTGGTCCGTCGACGGCGCGGGGTTCCAGGCGTACTGGATGGCGGTGGTCGGCGTCGTCTGCGCGTCGGTGAAGTAGTAGGTCGTGCTCACGTCGAGGCCGGTGTTGGTCATCACCTGGATGCCGCGCAGGCCCCCGTTGGCCATGCCCGCGGACCGTACGTCGACGAGGTCCTCGCCGGCGGTCAGGTCCGCGCCGAACGCGGCGTTGAAGTCGGCGGCGGTGAGCGCGTCGTTGGCGCCGTTGCGGACCCAGAGCACCAGCGTCCGGCCCGGGTCGATGACCGCGTCGCGCGGCACCGCGGGCCACAGCGCCTGGTTGGTGGTGACCGCGTTGGCGTCGATGTAGAGGTAGTTGAGGGTGAAGTCGCGGAAGCTCACCGGGGCGTCGGAGGCGTTGTAGACCTCGACGAACTCGTAGGCGTCGCCGCCGTTGGCGTTCGCGGTGTCGGGGGCCACCTCGGTGACCTGGAGGATCGGCGCCTCGAGGTCGGGGTCGGTGGGCGGCGCCGGGGGCTGGGTCGGCACGCCCGGGTCGGTCGGCGGGTCGGTGGGCGGGTCGGTGGGGGTGGGCGCGCCCAGCTGCTCGTCGCGCACGGCGCCCGGGTTGGGCGCCTGCTGCGTGGCGAGCACACGGTGGACGGCGGTGCCGTCGGTGGGGGCGACGTACTCCACCGTCTTGTCGACGGCCTTGTCGGTGGCAGTCCAGCTGACCTGCGCCACGTCGGTGGTCGTGCCGGCGTCGGTGCGCCGGATCCACAGGGTGCTGCCGCTGTTGTTGAGCCCGTTCTGGCCGGAGAGGACGGCGAGGTCGTACGAGCCGGTCCAGCCGAGGCCGGTGTAGAAGGTGCGGAAGTCCTGCTTGGTGAGGGCCGCGGTGCCCGAGTGCCCGCTGTTGCGCGGCCACAGCACGAGCGTGCCGTTGGCGGGGACGGTCGTCGCCGGGTCGTGCGTGAGCGTCTTCTGGGTCGACCCGCTGAGGTAGACGACCGAGTAGCCGGCGTCGGCCAGGTTGATCGCGGCGTCGGTGGTGTTGCGCACCTCGACGAACTCGAACGCGTCGACCGACGTCCCGTCGGCGGCCGGTCGGTTGCTCGAGTCGACGTTGATCTCGGTCACCACGAGCGCCGGTCGCCCGGCCGCGGCGTGGGCGGGCAGCGCGGTGACGGCGAGCGCGCCGGCGGCGAGGGCGAGGGAGGTGGCGAGGCACTGGAAGGAGGTCAGGAGCGACCTGGCAGACGGCATGGGCGTCACCCCACAGGGAGGCGGTGAATCGATGCGGTACGCCGGGTGAACGCGGCGGCTCGGCCAGTTGTCGGGACGGTCGCACGGCAGGTCCCGCGCGGGCCCGGCCGGCGCTTCCTCGTGTGTCGGGCCGCCGCGCGAGCGTCGTACAGTGACCGGGTGAGCGAGCCCACCGCAACCCCCGCAGACCCCGCCGTCGACGTCACCGTCGAGACGACCCCCGAGGGCGCCGAGCAGCCCCGGACGGAGTCGCACGACCCGGCGGTGCCCGCGGCCTACGCCGCCTTCATGCGCGAGGGATGGGGCGACCGGACCCTCGAGGTCCCGCGGCACCCCGTCGCCGAGCGCGCCGCCGAGCGCCGCGCCAGGCTGTCCGAGGCGTTCCCCGACGACCGGCTGGTCCTGCCCGCCGGGACCTACAAGGTGCGCTCCAACGACACCGACTACCGGTTCCGCCCGGACACCGCGCACACCTACTTCTCCGGCAACCAGACCTCCGACGCGGTGCTGGTGATCGAGGACGGCCAGTCGGTGCTCTACGCCCGGCCGCGCTCCGAGCGTGACACCGACGAGTTCTTCCGCGACCGGCAGTACGGCGAGCTGTGGGCGGGCCGCCGCCCGTCGGCGCAGGAGATCTCCGACTCGCTCGGCATCGAGGTGCGCCACGTCAAGGACCTGCCGTCCTTCGACGACGACCGCAAGGTCCGCGACCTGACCACGGACGAGGACCTGGCCCGCGTCGCCGACGAGCTGCGCCTGGTCAAGGACGAGTGGGAGGTCGGCGAGCTGCAGGAGGCGTGCGACATCACCGCGCTGGGCTTCGAGGACTCGGTCCGCGACTGGGACCGCGTGCTCGAGTTCGGCGAGCGGTGGATCGAGGGCACCTTCTTCCGCCGCGCCCGCGCGATGGGCAACGACATCGGCTACGACTCGATCTGCGCCGGCGGATCACACGCCACGACGCTGCACTGGATCGACAACACCGGCTCCATCGAGCCCGGGAAGCTGGTGCTGCTCGACATGGGCGTCGAGGGCCACAACCTCTACACCGCCGACGTCACGCGCACGATCCCCGTCGACGGCACCTTCACCCCGCTCCAGCGCGAGCTCTACGACCTGGTGCAGCAGGCGCAGCAGGCCGGCATCGACGCCGTACGACCGGGCGTGCCGTTCCTGGCGGCGCACCACGCCGCGATGGACGTGCTCGCCCACGGCCTCGAGGGCATGGGACTGCTGCCGGTGTCCGCCGAGGAGGCCCTCGCCCCCGAGTCGAAGGTCTACGCGCGCTGGACGCTGCACGGCACCTCGCACATGCTCGGCATGGACGTCCACGACTGCGGCCGCTCCTCGGCCGACATCTACCCCAAGGGCGACCTCGCCGAGGGCATGGTGCTCACCGTCGAGCCGGGCCTCTACTTCCAGGAGGACGACCTGCTGGTGCCCGAGGAGCTGCGCGGCATCGGCATCCGCATCGAGGACGACATCCTCGTGACCGCCGACGGCAACCGGAACCTGTCGGCCTCCCTCCCCCGCACGTCCGCCGACGTCGAGGAGTGGATGGGCCGGCTCCGCGGCTAGTGGACTGCCACCACTACGACGCGTTCCGCTGCCGCTCCTGCACGCTGCTCGAGCTGCCGCGGGCACGTCAGCTCTCCGACAAGGAGCTGCACGCGCGGTCCCTGGTCGACGCACCGGTCTGGCTGCCGACCGTGGCGGGGCCGGAGGCGGGCTTCCGCAACAAGGCCAAGATGGCGGTCGGTGGCAGCGTCGAGGTCCCGACCCTCGGGATCCTGGACCGCGACCTCCGGGGCGTCGACCTGCGTGACTGCGGCCTGCACTCGGCGGGCCTGACGTCGGCCCTCGACCGCATCGCCGCGTGGATCGCGGCCGCCGGCCTCACGCCGTACGACGTCGCGACCCGCACCGGCGAGCTCAAGCACGTCCTGCTGACCGAGTCGCCCGACGGCGAGCTGATGCTGCGGCTGGTGGTGCGCTCGACCGCCCTCGAGGCGCGGATCCGCTCCCGCCTGCCCGCGCTGCTGGAGGCGGTGCCCGCGCTGCGGGTGGTGACGATCAACGTGCAGCCCGAGCACAAGGCGGTGCTCGAGGGCGAGCGGGAGGTCGTCCTCACCGGGAAGGCGACGCTGCCGATGCGGCTGTCCACGGGAGTGACGCTGCGGCTCGGACCGCGCTCCTTCTTCCAGACCAACACCCCGGTCGCCGAGGCGCTCTACGAGCAGGCGCGCGCATGGGTGGACGGACTGCCGGGCGTGCGCGCGGTGTGGGACCTCTACTGCGGTGTCGGCGGCTTCGCGCTGCACCTGGCATCGCCGGGTCGTGAGGTGCTCGGCGTCGAGGTGTCGGCCGACGCCGTCGCCGCCGCCACCGCGACGGCGGCCGAGCTGGACGTGGCCGCCGAGTTCGTCGCCGCCGACGCGACGGCGTACGCGCTGGCCTCGCGCGCCTCCCCCGACCTCGTGGTCGTCAACCCGCCGCGGCGGGGCATCGGCACCGACCTGGCCGGCTGGCTCGAGGGCTCGGCGACGCGCCACGTCGTCTACTCGTCGTGCAACGCCGAGTCGCTCGCCCGCGACCTGGCGGCCATGCCCTCGCTGCGCCCGGTCGAGGCGCGGGTGCTCGACATGTTCCCGCACACCGGCCACTACGAGGTGCTCGTGCTGCTGGAGCGCTGACGCGCCGGGTCTTGCGCCTCAGATCTCGCGCCACCCGGTGGCCGTGTCGTGCCCGTGCGCGGCCATCAGGCTGAGGCCGCCGTCGACGGTGTAGGAGGACCCGGTGACGTACGCCGACCGCGGCGAGGCGAGGAAGCCGATGACCGAGGCCACCTCGGCGACGTGCCCCGGGCGTCCGACCGGGTTGCCCGGCCGCTCCTGGTGGTAGGCCTCGGACTCGTCCTGGCCGGTCATCGGGGTCGAGATCTCGCCCGGCGCCACTGCGTTGACGGTGATGCCGTGCTCGGCGAGCTCCAGGGCCAGCACCTTGGTGAACATGCCCAGCCCGGCCTTGGCGGAGCAGTAGGCGGCGGCACCCAGTCGCGGCAGGTGCTCGTGCACGCTGGTGACGTTGATGATCCGGCCGCCGTCGCCCTGCTGCACCATCCGTCGGGCCGCGTGCTGCGAGCAGAGGAAGGGTCCGTCGAGGTCGGTGGCCAGGACCCGGCGCCAGGTGTCGAGGTCCAGGTCGAGCACCCGGTCGGAGTGGCCGGTCCCGGCGACGTTGACCAGCACGCCGAGGCCGCCCAGCTGGCCGGCCAGCCGGTCGACGACCGCGCCGGCGTCCGGGGAGGAGGCGTCGAACGGCTCGACGAAGCTGCGCTGCCCGCGCCGCTCGACCTCCACGGCGGTCCTTCGGATGCCCTCCTCGTCGCTGTGGAAGGTCAGTCCGACGTCGAAGCCCTCGCTCGCCAGCAGGGTCGCCGTCGCCTGGCCGATGCCCGAGTCGCTGCCGGTGACGATGGCCAGCCGGGGGTGGTGGTTGCTCATGCCGGTGGCGTACCCGCTGGGCGCGGGCGCATGCGGACGTCGTGCGCCCGTCAGCCCCGCACCGGCACCCGAGGACGTGCTCGGCACCCTGGCGGCCGGCGGGCCCGCTGTGACGCGACGCACGGAATCCGGTGCCGGGGGGTCAGGTTGTGCCTGACGTGCGAGCCGCCACGACCACACCGACGAGCGTCGGAGACCTCCTGACGCAGCGTCGCGCCGTCGACCTCGCCCGCACCCAGAGCGCGCTCTGTCGCCTCCGACGCATCGCCTGATCCCTCGGTCCGTCCCGGGTCCTCCCCGGTCTCCCCGATCCGCTTGCGTCCCCGGCACCCGCTCGTCGCGGTGCCGTTGCGAAAGGTTATCTTTCCAGTATGAATACTTTTGTTAAGGAGCAGGCGAAGCACACCCGCTTCAAGCTCCCCTCGTTCGGCGTGCAGGTCCTGATCGGACTCGTGCTCGGCGTGGTCCTCGGCCTGGTCGCCCGCAGCATGGGCGCCGACGGCGTCGACGCGACCACGGGCGAGGTCGACCCCAACTGGCTCACGGAGACCCTGAGCACCGTCGGCGGCACGTTCGTCACGCTGCTGCGCGCGGTCGTCCCGCCGCTGGTGTTCCTCGCGATCGTCGCCTCCATCGCCAACCTGCGCGACGTCACCGGTGCCGCCCGGCTGGCATGGAAGACCCTCGCCTGGTTCGCCATCACGGCCCTGATCGCGGTGTCCATCGGCATCACGCTCGGCCTGGTCCTGCAGCCCGGCGACCACACCAGCGTGACCTCCGACGGGGCCACCGCGCCCGGCACGACGGGCTCGTGGCTGGACTTCCTCACGGGTCTCGTCCCGGCCAACGTGCTCGGCCTCGAGGGCTCCGCCGCCGAGGACGGCAGCGTGTCGATGTCCTTCAACGTGCTGCAGATCCTCGTCGTCGCGATCGCCATCGGCATCGCCACGCTCAAGGTCGGCGAGGCTGCCGAGCCGTTCCTCGGCTTCGTCCGCTCGGCGCTCGCCGTCGTGCAGAAGGTACTGTGGTGGATCATCCTGCTGGCCCCGATCGCCACGATCGGCCTGCTCGGCAACGCCGTGGCCAGCTACGGCTGGGACGCGCTCGGCTCGCTCGGCACCTTCACGATCGCCATCTACGCCGGCCTGCTGATCGTCCTCCTGGGCGTCTACCCCGCTCTGCTCCGCCTCAACGGCCTCTCGGTGAAGCAGTTCTTTTCCGGCGCCTGGCCCGCGATCTCGCTGGCCTTCGTGTCCCGCTCGTCGGTCGGCACCATGCCGGTCACCGAGTCCGTGACCGAGCGCAACCTCGGCGTCCCGCGCGCGTACGCCTCCTTCGCGGTGCCCCTCGGCGCCACCACCAAGATGGACGGCTGCGCCTCGATCTACCCCGCGATCTCGGCGATCTTCGTCGCGCAGTTCTTCGGCCTGGACCTGTCGGTCACCGACTACCTGCTGATCGCGTTCGTCTCGGTCATCGGCTCGGCGGCCACGGCCGGCGTCACCGGCGCGACCGTGATGCTGACGCTGACCCTGTCGACGCTGGGCCTGCCGCTCGAGGGCGTCGGCCTCCTGCTCGCGATCGACCCGATCCTCGACATGGGCCGCACCGCCGTCAACGTCGCCGGCCAGGCGCTCGTGCCGACCATCGTGGCCAAGCGCGAGGGCATCATCGACCAGGAGGTGTACGACGCCCCGCGCGCCCGCACGGCCTGGCGCGAGGAGACCACCGTCGACCCCGACCCGGTGCCCGTCTCGGCCTGAGGTCGGACGCAGGACGTGTGACGATCCGGTTGCCCCGGCGACCGGATCGTCACACGTCCTCGGCGAAGCCCAGCACCGCCTCGGCGAAGGCCTCCGGCTGGTCGAGGTTCGCCAGGTGCGAGGCCGCCGGGACCGTGGCCACCCGGGCGTCCGGCAGCACGCGCAGGACGCTGCGGACCCCCAGCCGGAACTGGTCCCACCGCCCGTTGAGCACCAGCACCGGGCACGCCAGCCCCCGCAGCATCGCTGGGCGGCACTCGTCCATGACGGCACGCCATGCGGCCGGGGTCGGCGTGAAGTAGTAGCCGTCGGCGATCACCGGCTCGATGAGCTCTGCAGGATAGAGCCGGCGCAGGACGCGGTTGTTGACCCGCGTCATCCGCTCCGGGCCGATCCGCTCCGTGAGCGCCGCGACGCCGCGGTAGACCGCAGCACCCGGGCCCGTGGGCGTCGCGCTGCACCCGGCGAGCACCAGGCCGTCGAGTCGAGGGCCGCGCTCGGCGGCGTACGCCATGGCGACGAAGCCGCCTAGGGAGTGCCCGACGAGGACGACCGGCGCACCCGCCGGCGCTGCGTCGACCGCCTCGTCGATCACCTCGACGCACCGCGCGAGCGTGAACGCCTCGTCGACCAGGCGGCCGTGGCCGGGCAGGTCGACCAGGCCCACGGTCGCCCTGCCCGCGAGGAGCGGGAGCTGCGGGAGCCACTGCGAGCTGGCGAGGCGGGAGCCGTGGACGAGGACCAGGTGCGGACGCACGGGTCGAGGATGCCACCTCCCGACGCCTCCGCGGCGGCTGGGATACTGACGCCGCCAGCCCCCGTAGCTCAGCTGGATAGAGCGGCGGCCTTCTAATCCGCGGGTCACAGGTTCGAATCCTGTCGGGGGCGCCATGCTGACCTGTGCACGACCTTGCGCAAAACGGGGACTGGTCCAGACCAGATGACCTAGCGTGGGCGAGCCGGAACCGGACGCACCGCTCCTCGACGAGTCGTCGCCGCCACGGCCTGATACCGCGCCACCAGGCCGGTGCCCCCGACAGGAGAAGAAGCACATGAAGCGCATCGCATGTTCCACCGCAGCCCTGGCCCTGGCAGCCGTCGCCCTGGTCGGCACCGCCGGCCCCAGCGCTGCCTCCGCCCAGCACTGCGACGACCGCACCAGCGCGGACAAGGTGGAGCTCGACCACCAGACCACCAGCGTCTACGTCGGTGCCCACGCGACGGTCTGCTACAAGGCCGGGACGCGTGTCATGACGACGACCGTCGGTGAGGACGGGATCCTCACGTCGACGCTCCTCAACGGCAAGGGCGCCCCGAAGGGGATCAGCTACTACGTCGTCGTGCCTGACTTCCCGACGTCCCCCGAGTGAGTCTCCGGGTCGGCCCGGCTCTCAGGAGTCGGGCCGTCCACGGCTTGTGAGCCCTGACGAGCCGGCCTCGAGCGCACGTCTCGTCCGCGGTCACGGGTTCGGATCCCGTCGGGGCGTCACGCCCCCCGCGGGACGAGCTGGGACCGGACGCGGACCTTGGCCCACGACGACGCGCCGCCGCGGCCCATCGCCCGGACCTTGCAGACGGTGGCGGTGCCGCGGACGACGGCCGCGGTCGTGGTGACGACGGCCGTCCTGCGGCCGCACCGGGCGACGTACTGCTCGGCTCCGGCGACCGACCGCCAGCTGACCCGGATGGTGCGACCGTGGCGGATCGCCCTGACCTTGCGCGGGGCGGCCGGAGCGGCCGGCACAGCGGCCGGCACAGCGGCCGGCACGGGCTCGGGGGTGCCCGTCGTGGCAGGCGCCGGGGTGGGCGCGGGCGCCGGCGGTGTGGTCGGCGGCATCGGGCCGGGTGCGGGGACCGGCGTCGGGGCGGGCGTCGGGCTGGGGGTCGGCTCGGGCTCCGTCGTGGGCGTCGGCTCGGGCTCCGGCTCGGGCTCCGGCTCGGGCTCGGGCGTCGGCTCCGGCTCCGGCTCCGGCTCGGGCGTCGTTCCGGCCAGCACGGCGTCGGCGATCCGGCGGGCCAGGAGCGCGTGTCCGGTGTCCGAGGGGTGCAGACCGTCGGCGTCGTGGATCAGGTCGCGGGGGTCCGCGCCGTGGTGGTCGGCCGACTCGTACTCCTCGGAGACGTCGACCACGGCCACGTTGTCCCGGGCCGCGGCGACCCGGTCCAGGGCCTCGCCGTAGGTCCGCCACGTCGCGGCGGTGACGTCCGGGCGTCGGTAGGTGTGGACGAGCAGGTGGCTCGTGGGCCGGCTGGTGGAGGCGTCGAGGCGGTCGATCTTCTCGCCGATGTTGGTCTCGTACTCGTCGACGGGCACGGCGAACGGCTCGTAGGTCACCGAGTCGTTGGACCCGACCATGTGGACGACGAGCGACGGGCGCTCCCACAGGATCCAGGGCCGGTTGACGTCGCCGACGTAGTTCTCGCTGGTGGAGCCACCGGGCGCCGAGACGTAGCCGTGCACGCCGGGCGAGGTGTTCCTGGCGGGATAGGAGCCGGCGACGTGGGTGACGGGCTCCGGGTCGCCGCGCAGCTCGGCGATCACGAGGTCGGTGTAGCGCTTGTCCGGCGTGCTGGCCCCGACGCCGTACGTGGTCGATGAGCCCAGCCAGACGACGTTCGCCTGTGCGGTCCCGGCCGAGTCGTACGCGGCGTGCCACGCGGCGAGGGGGTCGGCAAGGGGGTCTGGGAGGGGGTCGGCGACGGACTGCGCGCCGGCGGGCGCGGGAACGACGGCCACCAACGCGGCAGCGACGAGCGTGACCAGCTTGTTCATGTTCCCCCGAAGACGTCGTACCGATCGTAGGTGGTGGACGGCCGCGCCGGGCACCTTCCCGGGAACCCGCGACCCCAGCGCCACGCCCGCTCCCCGGTGCGCCGACACGCCCGCCAGCCTCCCCGACCGGGACGCCCGGTCACGTCAGGATGTGGCCAGGCCCCGCCACGTATGAGGTAGCGGGGCCGAATGCTTCCCGGACCCGGCCCACCGGTCGACGGCACGCAGAGCAGCGGCACGATCCCGGAGGATCGTGCCGCTGTCACTGCGTTGGTAGGGCCTCACCACGAGTCCTGGGGGGATCCGTCCAAGGGCGGGAGCTCGATGAACGGGTGTGGTGAGGGCCCCGCGGAACGCGGCCGCTCACCACCCTCAGCGGCGGCACCCACGCAGGTGTTACGGGTTGGGAGAAAAAAGTTCCCGGCGCAGGTGGTCGTCGATCTCCCCCGTGATCCGGGCCTTCACGTCCGCGGGGGCGAACGACGCGTCGACCGCCGCGCGCGCCAGCGCCGCGACGCCCGACTCGTCGAGGTCGAGCAGCCCGGCCGCGACCTCGTAGTCGTGGTTGAGCGTGGTGGCGAACATCGGCGGGTCGTCGGAGTTGATGGTCACGGTGACGCCCGCGTCGACGAACGAGCGCAACGGGTGGTCCTCGATCCGGTCCACCGCCCGCGTGGCGACGTTGGAGGTCGGGCACACCTCGAGCACGATCCCCGAGCCCGCCAGGTGGGCGAGCAGCTCGGGGTCCTGGGCGGCCGAGCAGCCGTGCCCGATGCGCTCGGCGCCGAGCAGGCGTACGGACTCCCAGATCGTCTCCGGCCCCGTGGTCTCGCCGGCGTGCGGCACCGAGTGCAGGCCGGCTGCGCGAGCCCGCTCGAAGTGCTCCCGGAACTGCGCTCGCGGTACGCCGATCTCCGGCCCGCCGAGGCCGAAGCCCACGAGAGCGTCGGTGCGGTGCTCGAGGGCGTACTCGAGGGTGGCGTCGGCGGCCGGGATGCCGAGCTCGCCGGGGATGTCGTAGATCCAGCGCAGCACCAGACCGAAGTCGCGCTCGGCCGCGACGCGCGCGTCCTCGATCGCCTCGGTGTAGGCGTCGATGGGGATGCCGCGCAGCACGGACGTGTACGGCGTGCAGGTCAGCTCGGCGTAGCGCAGCTGCTGGCCCTCGGCCATCTCGCGCGCGACCTCGTAGGTCAGCGTCCGCACGTCCTCGGGGGTACGGACCAGGTCGACGACGGCGAGGTAGACCTCGATGAAGTGCGCGAAGTCGCGGAAGGTGAAGAACCGCTCGAGCCCCTCCAGGTCGGAGGGCACACCCGCCTCGGGGTGGCGCGCCGCGAGCTCGGAGACGATCCGCGGCGACGCCGACCCGACGTGGTGGACGTGGAGCTCGGCCTTCGGGAGGCCGGTGATGAAGTCGTGGAGGCTCACGACCGGCAGTGTCCCAGCAGCCGGGTCAGCCGGCCGACCCGACCATCGCGTTCGCGATGTCGTCGAGGGTCTGGCCCTCGACCCGCTCGCCGTCGATCAGCACCGTCGGCGTGGAGTCGACGTCCGCGTCCGACGCGGCGTCACCCGCCGCGTCGACCCAGCCCTCGAACGCCATGTCCTCGATGCCGGGGCGCACCTCGTCCTCGGTGGCGCCGGCCTCGACGGCCCACTCGACCAGCTGGTCGTCGTCCGGGAACGGGCCGCTCTCCTCGGGCTGGTTGTCGAAGAGGAGGTCGTGGAACTCCTTGGCGACCTCGGGTCCGGACGCGTCGAGCACGACGGCGAAGGCGTTGGCCGCCTGGGGCGAGTAGTCGCTGATCCGGCTCAGGAACGGCAGCGGGCGGTACTCGACCTTCACCTCGCCGGCCTCGACCTGCGAGTCGAGCTGGTCGCCGACGGTCTGCTCGAGCTGGCCGCAGAAGGGGCAGAGGAAGTCCTCGTAGATCACGATCGACTTGGGGGCGTCGGCCTCGCCGACGACCAGCCCGTAGTCGTCGCTCGCACCCGCGGGCGGGGTGTCGGGCTCGTCCGAGCCGAGGTTCGTGACGAGGAACCAGCCGCCGACGAGCAGCACGATGACGCCGGCGATCACGCCGAAGCGGGTGAGCTGCTGCTTGCGCCTGGCGGCCTTGCGACGCTCCTCCGCCTGCGCGCGGGCCCGCTCGGTGCGGGCCTGGCGCTGCTCGCGCCTGGCCTGCGCTGCCGCCTTGTCCTGGGCGGACTTCTGCGAGCTCTTCTTCTGCGCCATCGAGGCTTTCCTCCAGGATTCGGTGGTGGTAGGCCCGGACAGCGTATGAGGCGAGCCTGAGTCGAGGCTGAGAGCGCCGCAGGGTGGGCGGCGCGTCATGGGTAGGGTCTGTCCGGTGAGCGACAGACTGGTGTGGATCGACTGCGAGATGACCGGCCTCGACCTCGGGGCCGACGCGCTGATCGAGGTGGCGGCGCTCGTGACCGACTTCGAGCTCAACGTGCTCGGCGAGGGCCTCGACGTCATCATCAAGCCCACCGCCGAGGCGCTGGACCAGATGGTCGAGTTCGTGCGCAGCATGCACGAGAAGTCGGGCCTGCTCGACGAGCTCGCCGGCGGTACGACGCTCGCGGACGCCGAGGAGCAGGTGCTCGCCTACATCAAGGAGCACTGCCCCGACGGCAGCCGCCCCCCGCTCGCCGGCAACACCGTCGCCACCGACCGGGCCTTCCTCGCCCGCGACATGCCGGCCCTCGAGTCGTTCCTGCACTACCGGATCGTCGACGTCTCCTCGATCAAGGAGCTGTCGCGCCGGTGGTACCCCCGGGCCTACTTCGCGGCCCCGACCAAGCGCGGCAACCACCGCGCGCTGGCCGACATCCAGGAGAGCATCGAGGAGCTGCGCTACTACCGCGAGGCCGTCTTCGTGCCGCAGCCCGGGCCTGACAGCGCCCAGGCGCGCCAGATCGCCGCGCGGCACGGCGGCCAGCTGACCGGGCTCGGTCCCGCGGCGGCCGCTCCCGACACCGGGGCCGATTCCGACGCCGGGGCCGATTCCGGTTCTACGGACTGATTGCCCTACACTTCTCGACGTCTTCGCGCTCGCGCGGAGAGCATGGTGGGTATAGCTCAGCTGGTAGAGCGCCGCCTTGTGGTGGCGGATGTCGCGGGTTCAAGTCCCGTTACTCACCCCAGACGTGATCGAGCCCCTGGCCTCCGGGCCAGGGGCTCGAGCCGTCCCCGGCCGTCGGCAGCCCGGCTCGCGACGGGTCACCGAGCCGGCGCCATGAACCCGCTCTCGTAGGCCACGATCACCGCCTGGGTGCGGTCGCGCGCACCGAGCTTGGCCAGCACGTGGCTCAGGTGCGTCTTCACCGTCTCCGGGCTCAGGTGCAACCGGCCGCCGATCTCGGCGTTGGTGAGTCCCTCGGCGACGAGCCGCAGGACGTCCGCCTCGCGCTCGGTCAGGGTCGGCAGCGCCTCGGCCCCCCGGGGACCGCGGCGCGGACGGCGCTCCGCGATCAGCCGGCGGGTGATGTCCGGCATCACCAGCGAGGTGCCCGAGGCGATCACCCGCACCGCGTGCAGGAGCTCGGTCGGACGGGCGCGCTTGAGCATGAACCCCGTCGCACCCGCCTGCAGCGCGCGGAACAGGTAGTCGTCGTCCTCGAAGGTCGTCAGGACGAGGACCCGCGGGGTCGGACCCCGGGCCGTGAGCGTCGCGGTCGCCGCGATGCCGTCGAGGTCGGGCATCCGCACGTCCATGACCACCACGTCGGGTCGGACCGCCTCCGCCCGGGCGAGGGCCTCGGCGCCCGTGCCAGCCTCGCCCACCACCTCGAGGTCCGGCTCGGTGTCGAAGATGAGGCGGAGGCCGGAGCGCACGAGCACGTCGTCGTCGACGAGGAGCAGCCGTGTCGGCGGCGCCGTGTCACTCACGCATCGCCCCGGTGGGCAGCTCGACGACGAGCTCGAAGCCACCGTCCTCCGTGGGACCCGCGTGCAGGCTCCCGCCGAGCTCCTCGGCGCGCTCGCGCAGGCCGGTGAGGCCGTGGCCACCGTTGCGCCCCGGAGGAGCGGGGGTCCGCCGGCCCGCGGCGTTGCGCAGGCGTACGACGATCCCGTCGCCGCGGTCGACGACGTCGATGTGCGTGGCGACGAGGCCGGCGTGGCGCAGCACGTTGGTCGTGCCCTCCTGCACGACGCGGTAGGCCAGCCGGCTGACCTCGTGCGGCAGCGCCGGTGCGGACACGCCCAGCGACAGCTCGACCTCGAGGCCGGCGTCGCCGAGCCCCGCGAGGAGTCCTGCGACGTCGCGGAGGTCCGGCGGCTGCTCGTCCAGGTCACCGGCCCGGGACGGATCGCCGAGCACGGCGAGGGCGCGGTCCAGCTCGGCCAGCGCCTGTCGGGTGTTGTCCTCGATGTGGCCCATGGCCGCGCGGGCGAACTCGAGGTCCACGGGCTCGGAGCCGTTGCCGTCCCGCGGCGCCAGGGCTCGCTGGGCCGCCTCCGCCTGGACCAGGCTGGCGGTCAAGGAGTGCCCGATGGTGTCGTGGAGGTCGCGCGCCACCGCCGTCCGTCCCGCGACCCGGACCGAGGCGCGGCGCATGGCGGCGATGCGCTCCTCGGCGCCGGCGCCGAGGAGCGTGGGCGCGACGACCGCGAGGCCACGGGTGGCCAGGTCGAGCACGTGCACCGCCACGAGCACGCAGCCCGCCGCCAGCACGACCGACAGCAGGTCGAGCAGCAGGTGTCGCGGAAGGTCCAGCGAGTACGAGTAGGCGAGCAGCACCGCGGCTGCGGCCCCGGTCAGCACCAGCGCCGCGAGCACCGCTGCGGACACGAGGACGCGGACGCCCAGCCACGCGAGGGTGCGCCAGGTCGAACCCGACATGACCACCAGCCGGAGGCGACGTACGACGCCGCGGTCGTGGCGGACGGCCGGCGCGTCGGGCACGTCCACGCCGGCGAACCGCCGCGCCAGGGCCCGCTCCCAGCCGCCGCACCCGCGCACGACCATGAGGACGAGCACCACCAGCACGATCCCGACGCCGTAGACGGCCAGGACCGCCGACCCGAGGAGGGCGGCGAACAGGGCGGCGTAGCCGGCGGCGAGCGGCACCCCGAGGACGGCGTAGGCGAGCCGCCCCACCAGTCCCTCGCGGCGGGGCAGCACCCTGCGCGTGGGCCGGCTGGCGACGGGCTCGGGGGCACCTCCCACCGGTGGCTCGACCGGGTCCCCGGGCGGTCCCTGGACGGGCGGCTGGACCGGCGGCTCGACCGTGGCCGGGCCGATCGGGGCCGTGACGTCGTGCTGCACCTCGCCATCGTCTCACCGCGCAGGGCTCAGGGACGTCCCCCGCGAGGGTCGTCGCCCCTCCCCCGTGCGGGGTCATCCGTGGCCCTCGGGAGGGATGTGCGCGTCGTCGTCGCCGCCCGACGATGACGGACATGGACAACCACCCGGCTCACCCTCAGCAGCCCGCACGCCATCGCCTCGCGTCGGGAGCGCCCGCATGATCACCGTGCGAGGCCTCACCAAGGACTTCGGCGCGGTCCGCGCCGTCGACGACCTCGACTTCACCGTCGAGCCCGGCTCGGTGACCGGCTTCCTCGGGCCCAACGGCGCCGGGAAGTCCACCACGATGCGGATGGTGCTCGGCCTCGACCGGCCGACCTCGGGCACCGCGCTCGTCCTCGGGCGACCGTACGCCGACCTCCGCGCGCCGCTGTGCCAGGTCGGTGCCCTCCTCGACGCCAACGCGATGCACCCGGGGCGCAGCGGTCGCGGCCACCTGCGCACCCTCGCCCTCAGCAACGGCATCCCGGCGGCTCGCGTGGAGGCCGTCATCGAGCAGGTCGGCCTCGGCCAGGCCGCCGGCCGTCGCGTGAAGGCGTACTCCCTCGGCATGCGACAGCGGCTCGGCATCGCCGCGGCGCTCCTCGGCGATCCCGCCGTCCTGCTCTTCGACGAACCCGTCAACGGCCTCGACCTCGACGGCGTCCGGTGGATCCGGGCGCTGCTGCGCGGCTTCGCCGACGAGGGCCGCACCGTGCTGGTCTCCAGCCACCTGATGAGCGAGATGCAGGTCGTCGCGGACCGGCTGGTGATCGTGGGCCGCGGCCGGCTCGTGGCCGACGCCACCACGCAGGAGGTGCTGCTCGGGCTGGGCGGCCAGCGCGTCCGCGTCGTCACGACCGCGGCGGCAGTCCTCGCCGCAGCCCTGCGCGGACGCGCGGCGACGGTGGAGCAGGTGGGCCCCGACGAGCTCGACGTGACCGGGCTCGCGGCCCGGGAGGTCGGCGACGTCGCGCTGGCCGTCGGCGCGCCCGTGCACCACCTCGCCCCGGTCGAGCACTCGCTCGAGCAGGCCTTCCTCCGGCTCACCGGCGACGACGTGGAGTACCACGGCACTGTCCCGGCGGACCCCGACCACACCACCCGCACACCCGAGGGAGCCACCCGATGAGCAGCACCACCGTCGACCCCACCGCCGGGCCCGCCGTCGACCCCGCCGTCGACCTGGGGCCGCAGCCCTCCGCGGCCACCGTCCTCGCCCGCACCTGCCGCGCCGAGTGGAGTCGGCTGTGGACGGTGCGCTCGACCTGGTGGTTCGCCCTCGCGACCGCCGTGACCGTCCTCGGCCTCGGCCTGGTGCTGGGGATCGACGTGTCCGACGCTCCCCCCGACGAGCTGCCCGAGGGGACCGCCTGGCGTGGCGGCTCCATCACCTCGACGTTCGGCCTCTACGGCCTGCTGGCGTTGTGCGCCGTCGCCGCCACCGCCGACCACGCGACCGGCGGCATCGTCCCGACCCTGCAGGCGACGCCGCGGCGGCACGTGCTCGTCGTCGCCCGCACGGTGGTGGTGGTCGCGTTCGCCACCCTGTTAGGCAGCCTGGTGGTCGCCGGCTCGAGCGTGATCGTCCTCGGCTTCGCACCCGAGATGGGCCTCCCCGTGGACGTCGGAACAGACTTCCTCGCCGACGTCGCGTACGTCTACGCCGCCAGCACGCTGCTCGCCGTGGGCACCGGCCTGCTGGTGCGCAACACCGCGGGCAGCCTCGTCGCCGTGCTCGGCGCGATGCTCGTGCTCCCGCTGATGCTCGCCCTCCTGCCCTTCCAGTGGGCGGTCGACGCCGCGGGGCTGCTGCCGGGCACCGGCGCGATGCGGCTGCTGGCCGGCGAGGCCCCGGTCCCGCTGTCGGCCACGGCGGCGGGCGTGACGCTCGGCGTGTGGGCCGCGGTCGCGGTCGTCGCCGGCGCCGTACGCCTGGTGCATTCCGACGCCGACCGCTGAGCACGCGCAGCGGTCGGGACGCACATGACCCCCTCGGCTGTGGGCACTGGACACCTCCCGAGCGGAGGAGAAGATCGATGGCAGACCAGCGCCTGGTGGCCGACCTGGTGGTCGAGCGCCTGCTCGCGTGGGGCGTGCACCGCGTCTTCGGCTACTCCGGCGACGGCATCAACGGCTTGATGGGAGCGCTGCGTCGAGCGGGCGGCGACCCGGAGTTCGTGCAGGCCCGGCACGAGGAGAACGCCGCCCTGATGGCGGTCGGCCACGCCAAGTACACGGGCGAGGTGGGCGTCATGACGAGCACCCAGGGTCCCGGCGCGGTGCACCTGCTCAACGGGCTCTACGACGCCAAGCTCGACCACCAGCCGGTCGTCGCGATCGTCGGGCAGCAGCCGACGACCGCCCTCGGGGCGGAGTACCAGCAGGAGATCGACCTCAGCGCCCTCTTCAAGGACGTGGCGGCGCAGTACGTCCAGGCCGTCCTCGCCCCGGAGCAGGCCGCCATGGTCGTGGACCGCGCCTTCCGCACCGCGCTCGCCACCCGGTCCCCCTGCGTGATCATCCTCCCGCACGACGTCCAGGTCTCCCCCGCTCCCGACGAGCTGCCGCACGAGCACGGGGTGGTCCCGACCGTCCCGCAGTGGCGCCCGCCGCGCGTCGTACCGGCCGACGAGGACCTCGAGGCCGCCGCCGCGGTCCTCAACGGCGGCGAGCGGGTGGCCCTGCTCGTCGGGCAGGGCGCCCGCGGCGCCGGCGAGCACGTGCGGGCCGTCGCCGACCGGCTCGGCGCCGGTGTGACCACGAGCCTGCTGGGCAAGCCCTGGTGGGACGAGACCCTGCCCACCAGCTGCGGCGTGATGGGCCACCTCGGCACCACCGCGTCGGGCTGGCTCCTCGACAGCTGCGACACCCTTCTGATCGTCGGCAGCAACGACCCGTGGACCGAGTTCTACCCCGCCCCGGGACAGGCCCGTGGGGTGCAGGTCGACCTCGACGGCCGCCACGTCGGCAACCGCTACCCCGTCGAGGTGGGCCTCGTCGGTGACGCGGCCGAGACCCTGACCGCGCTGCTGCCGCTCCTGCGCGAGCGCGAGGGGTCCGACTGGCGCAGCGAGGTGACCGACCGGGTGCGGAGCTGGCACGACCTGGCCCAGGAGCGGGCGGAGGGTCCGGCCGACCCGCTGAGCCCGGAGCGGGTGGTGCGGGCCCTGACCCCCCGGCTCCCGGGCGACGCGCAGGTCAGCGTCGACGTCGGCTCCATCACCTACTGGTACGCCCGGCACCTCACGCTGCCGCCCGGGGTGCCGGCCCACCTGTCCTCGACCCTGGCGTCGATGGGGTCGGCGCTGCCCTACGGCCTCGCGGCCAAGCTCCACGCCCCGGACCGCCCGGTCGTCGCCCTCGCCGGTGACGGCGCCATGCAGATGAACGGCGTCTCCGAGCTCATCACCGTCGCGCACCGCTGGCGGGAGTGGGCGGACCCCCGGTTCGTCGTCCTGGTCCTGCACAACCGCGACCTCGCCGAGGTCACCTGGGAGCAGCGCGAGACCGAGGGCGACCCGCGCTACGACGCCAGCCAGACGCTCCCCGACTTCCCCTACGCGGCGTACGCCGACCTGCTCGGCCTCACCGGCATCCGGGTCGAGCGCCCCGAGGACGTCGACGACGCCTGGGACCGGGCCCTGGCCGCGGACCGGCCGGTCGTGCTGGAGGCGGTGGTGGATCCCGACGTGCCGCTGCTCCCGCCCTTCCCCGGCGGACGGGAGAAGCTCGACAGCTTCCGCCGCGGGCTGGCGCAGGAGGACGACGGCGACCACGCCCGTGCCCTGCTCGACGAGCAGGCGCGCCAGGAGGGTGCCGACCCGCAATGAGGGGCGCCGGGCTGGGGCGCGTGCCTCAGCCGCGGCTCTTGCGGGTCTCGCGGCGGTTCGCCTTCTTGATGGCGTCCACCAGCTCGGCCTTCGTCATCCGGGACCGGCCGGTGACGTCGAGCCGCTTGGCCAGGTCCATGAGGTGCGCCTTGGACGCGTTGGCGTCGACGCCCTCGGCGGTCTCGCCGCCCTGACGGGCCGCCTTGCCGGTCTTGGCCGACTGCGCGTCGGAGGGGCCCTTCTCGTCCTTGGCCTCCCAGTGGTCGCCGACCTTCTCGAAGGAGTGCTTGAGCGCCGAGAAGGCGGTGCGGTGGGCGCGCTCACCCTCGCCGTACTCCTCCACCGCCGCGTCGTGCGCCTTGATCCAGGTGCGCTGCGCCTTGGCGGACGAGCGCTCGAGGGTCGAGGGCAGCTCCTGCTTGCCGGGCACTGTGACCTCCTCGGGGTCGGTGGCGGGCGTGCCGCCTCCAGATGTACCCACAGCCGAGCGATCCATCAACCCCGGACCGGTCGCCGCCGCGCCGGGATGCGGAGCGGCAGGGTCGGGCCGCCGATCGGGTTGGCCTCGGCCACCACGTCCATCGAGTCGACGATGTTGCGCAGGTTGATGATGAGCGCGCCGTAGATCGCCCACTCCGCGGAGCGCTCGGTGCGACGCAGGTCGTCGCTGAGCGACACCAGGCGGGCGCGGACCGCGAGCATGCCCTCGGGGTCGGCGTCCACGGCCGCCCGGCCGGCGTCGCGCAGCATGCCGATCCACGCCCGGGAGAACTCCTCGCCCCAGGTCTCCCGGTGCGACTGCTGGCTGCCGAGCGTGCGGGCCAGGCTGCGCGTCTCGGCGACGGCCTGCTCCATGCGCCGCAGCAGCCCGTGCCACTGGCGGGGCTCCTTCATCGCCCGGGCCGACCGGCGCGGGTTCATCCGCGCGCTCTCCTGCGCCTGTCGCACCAGCGCCCACGCGTGGTCGAGCTCCTCGTCGATGTCACGCGTGCGGTCGACCCAGCCGTCGACGTCCTCCTGGCCGCACCGGCTGCCCAGCCCGTCGGCCATCTCCACGAGCAGCTCGCCGATGCCCTCGTCGACGCGGTCCAGCGCCTTGGCGGCGGCGTGCCGCCCGAGCGGGGGCCACACCATGACGTTGACCAGGAGCCCCACCGCCACGCCGACGGCCGTGTCGAGCAGCCGGGAGACGAGCAGGGTGTCGTTATCGAACCCGGTGGTGAGCACCACGAGCCCGGTCGTGGCGATGGTGGTCGCCTCGGCGCCGAGCCACGGCACGGCGCCCAGGAGCAGCGCGACGACGAGGAGCAGCGCGATGGCGCCCGTCGTGAGGCCGAGCACCTCCCCCACCACGGTGGCGAGGAGCACCGCCACGACCGTGGCCGCGACCTGCTGGGTGCCGTTGGACAGGGTTCGGTAGACCGTGGCGTGCACGACGAGCAGCGCGGCCCACGGCGCCAGGAACGGCTGCGGCAGGTCCAGCACGCTCGCGGCCAGCACCCATGCGGCCACGGCGGCGAGCACGGTCTTGCCCAGCTGGAGGAGGTCGTTCCACCAGATCGGGTCGCCGAGCCGGTCGTTGATCCGCTCCCTCAGCCGCTCCTCCCTGCTCGGGCGGAAGGCCTTCCCGGGGCCCTCCTCCGCATCCTCGACGTCCTCCCTCACGTACTCCCTCATCCGATCGAGCCTACGGACCGAGGGCCGGCGTCGCAGCCTCGTAGGGAGGGGTCGGGTCCGCGGAAACGGGCGCCCCAGGGTCTAGGTTGTGTCGGTGAGTGCGGGCAGGAGCAGCTATGACGTCGTGGTGGTCGGCGGCGGGCACAACGCCCTCGTCAGCGCCGCCTACCTCGCGCGGGCCGGGCTGTCGGTCCTGGTCCTCGAGCGGCTGGCGGAGACCGGTGGCGCCGCCGTCTCCGTCGAGCCGTTCGCCGGAGTGCCGGCGCGACTCTCGCGCTACTCCTACTTGGTGAGCCTGTTGCCCGAGCAGCTGATGGCCGACCTCGACCTCGACGTGCGCCTGGCCTCGCGCACCACGGCGTCGTACACGCCCTGGACGCGCGGCGACCGCACCGGCGGGCTGCTCGTCGAGCGCCCCGAGGGCGACGCGACCCGGCGCTCGTTCCGCGAGCTGACGGGTGGTGACGAGGAGTACGCCGCCTGGCAGGCGTTCTACGCCGAGGTCGGCGGGCTCGCCGACGCAGTGGCGCCGACCCTGATGCAGCCGCTGCCCTCCGAGCGCGACCTCCGCACCCGCGTCGACGAGCGCATCTGGCGCGACGTGGTCGAGCAGCCGCTCGGCCACGCCATCACCGAGCGCTTCTCTGACGACACGGTCCGCGGAGTGGTCGCGACCGACGCGCTGATCGGCACCTTCGCCTCGCTGGACGACCCGTCGCTGGTCCAGAACCGCTGCTTCCTCTACCACCTCGTCGGCAACGGGACCGGCGAGTGGCGGGTGCCCGTCGGCGGCATGGGCTCGGTCACCGGGGCGCTCGCCCGGACGGCGGTCGACGCCGGCGCCGAGATCGTCACCGGCGCGGGCGTCAGCGCCATCAGGCCGGGCCCGGACGGCGCCGAGGTCACCTGGCACGACGGCGAGCGCGAGCACGCCGTCTCCGGCCGGCGGGTCCTCTCGGGCGTCGCCCCGTGGGTGCTGCGGATCCTGCTCGGCGAGGGCGAGGACCCTGAGTCCAAGCCGGTCGGGTCGCAGCTGAAGATCAACTTCCTGCTCGACCGCCTCCCCGCCCTCAGGTCGGGCGTCGACCCCGCGGTCGCCTTCGCCGGCACGCTGCACCTCGCTGAGGACTACACCTGCCTCGAGCAGGCGTACGCCGCCGCGGCCGGCGGCTCGGTGCCCGACCCGCTGCCGGGCGAGGTCTACTGCCACAGCCTCACCGATCCCTCCATCCTCGGCGACCTGGCCGGCTCGGCGCACACGCTCACCTACTTCGGCCTGCACACGCCGGCCTGGCTGTTCGACGCCGATCCCGGTGCCCGTGACCTCGCGGTCGAGCGGGCCATCGCCTCGATCGACGCCGTGCTGGCGGAGCCGCTCGAGGGCTGCATCGCCACCGACGCCGACGGCCGGCCGTGCATCGAGGCGAAGGTCCCGCAGGACGTCGAGAGGGACCTCGCCATGCCGGGCGGGCACATCTTCCACGGCGACCTCGAGTGGCCGTGGGCGCCGTCGCGGACCCGGCTCGACACCCCGGCGCAGCAGTGGGGCGTGCAGACCGAGCACCCCACCGTCCTGCTGTGCGGGTCGGGCGCGCGCCGGGGCGGCGCGGTCTCCGGGCTGGGTGGCCACAACGCCGCCCAGGCGGTCCTCGCCGACCTCTGACGACGCCGTCCTCGCCGGGGACCTCGATTTCGCCTGCCGGTCACGACGGGGTAATGTTCTACTCGCTTCACCGCCTGCGCCATTAGCTCAATTGGCAGAGCAGCTGACTCTTAATCAGCGGGTTCGGGGTTCGAGTCCCTGATGGCGTACACATACAGTCCCTGACCAGCGGAAACGCAGGTCAGGGGCTGTTTCGTCGCCCCGGGGTGCCCGCTGAGTGCCCGAGAAGTCCGGCTCCCCGGAACGCATCGCGGCCGCGTGGCGCACCCCCTTGGCCGCGCTCAGTCTCGGCCCCCCGAGGTCGGCCCGCCCAGGATCTCGGCCGCGCAGCGGCGGTCGTGTTGCGGCCCATGTAGACGTCGGTGGTCATCGACGGGTTGCGGTGGCCGAGCTGGAGGGCAGTTCACATGTCAGCGCACGATGCTCAGGTCGGCACCACGGGGCGCCGACTGCGCCCTGCTGACATCGCCACGGCGAAGGTACGCCGGTCCTCACGTCCCGGGCGTAGCCACCATGGCGGGAGATTCGAGGTGCCGACGGGTCGCACTGAGCGCCATCCGCGCGTGCTCCCGCGAAAGCTGACCGTCGTCGCGGAAGGCAGACCCGGCGCGGATCCGGACGGGATCGCGCTCATGCGCTGAAGCCCACCGCCAGGGAATCGCAGATCGGTACTGAAGGTTGTGGCACTAGACGATTGATCGACCGCTTCGTAAAGGACACCTCATGCCTGAGCCGTCTTCGAGTCCATCTCCCCGCGCCCTGGTCGTGGGGGCCACCGGCATCGTGGGTCAGGCCGTCGCTCGGCGCCTCATCGAGGACGGGTGGCAGACCTACGGGCTCTCTCGGAGCGGCAAGACCACGCACCCCGACATACACCCGCTGCGCGCCGACCTCACCAACCCCGCGAGCCTTGCTGCGGTCCTCGACGACCTGGCACCGGAGCTGGTCGCCATCACCGCCTGGACACGCATGGACACCGAAGCGGAGAACATCCGCGTCAACGGCGGCGCCGTACGCGACCTCCTCACCGCTCTGTCGCCAGCGGGAGGCGTACGGCACGTCGCGCTGATGACCGGGCTCAAGCACTACCTCGGCCCCTTCGAGGCATACGGCCAGGGCAAGGTGCCGGACACCCCCTTCCGCGAGGAGGAGGACCGCCTCCCCTACCCGAACTTCTACTACGCCCAAGAGGACGAGCTGTTCGCAGCGGCCGAGCGGGACGACTTCACGTGGAGCGTGCACCGTTCGCACACCGTGTTCGGTTTCGCCACCGGCAACGCCATGAACATGGTGGCCACCATCTGCGCCTACGCCTCCCTCTGCAACGAGCTCGGCCGCCCGTTGGTCTTCCCCGGTTCCGAGACGCAGTGGAACGCCCTGACCGACGTGACCGACGCCGACCTGCTCGCCGAGCAGATGACGTGGGCCGCCCGCACCCCTGCCGGCCAGAACCAGGCGTTCAACACCGCGAACGGTGACGTCTTCCGCTGGCGTTGGCTGTGGCCCCAGATCGCCGAGTGGTTCGGACTGGACTGGGAGGGCTACGCGGAGTCGCCACGCACCCTGGACATCTCGATGCGGGACATGGGACCGACCTGGCGCACCCTCGCTGCTCGACATGAACTCGTCGAGCCCGACCTCGACCGAGTCGCGTCATGGTGGCACACGGACGCCGACCTCGGACGCGACATGGAGGTCGTCACCGACATGAACAAGAGCCGCACCGCGGGATTCTCCGCAACCCGCGACACCCGGGCCAGCTTCTTCGACTACGCCGCGCAGTACCGCAGGGCACGCGTCATCCCCTGACGAAGCGTGTGAACCGCCGTTCGCAGGGTGTCGCGGTGCTGGTGAAGCCGGTGACCTCGCGCCGAGCGGCGTCACGGGTGAGCTGCCCGAGAGGTTCACAGCGCCGTAGAGATCCGCTCACCACGTACCTCGCACCCCATGCACTGACGGCCGGGACGAGGGAGGACACCGGGATGCTCGAAGTGCCGCACAGACGTGCCCGCCGCCTCCCGGTCAGCCGGTCGTCGAGGTCAGCCGTCGCTGGGCGGGACGAGCGCCTCCACGAAGCGGGCGAGGGATGTCGGGTCCGACGCGGCGTGCGCAGGCACGAGCTGGCCGACCGACATCCCGAGGCAGTCCGGCTCCGACCACAGCGTGGTCAACGCCGCGCCCAGCTGGACCAGGGTCGGGCCGGAGTTGCGGCCGTTGACGTTCTCGGCCAGCGGAGCGTCGAGGAAGTCCAGCACGTCCACGTCGACGTGGACCACGAACGGCCCGTCCGGGAGCGCGCCCCTGGCCTTGAGTGCGGCGGTCGTCGGGTCCGCCACCATCTCCGCCTGCGTGGTGACGGAGATCCCGAGCCGCTCGACCTGGTCACGCTCCCACGGGGTGGTCTCGTCGGCGAGGTCGACCCCGAGGTAGCTCAGGTGCGCCGCCTGTAGAAGGGGCTGCCGCCCTGCCAGTCCGACCAGCGGCTCTGCAGCGCCCGGCAGGCCGAGGGCGTGGGCCATCCCCATCCAGCTGAGGGAGCCCTCGGTGGTCGAGTCGGGGGTGTTGAGATCGAGGTGTCGGTCGACGTAGACGAGGTGGGGCTCGATCCCGCCGTCCTGCACGGCGGCGCACAGCCCGAGTGCCACCGTGCAGCTCCCGCCGAGGACGAGCACGCGGTGGCCGGTCATGACGAGCGGTGCTGCGGCGTCGGCGAGCGCGCGCAGCGCTCCGACCTCCTCGTCGAGGTTCTGGGCCAGCGGCCGCCTCTGGTCCGGCTTCCAGAGGTGGACGGGCAGGTCCCCGAGGTCGTCGACCTGGTGCCCGGCAGCCTCGAGCGCGACGACCAGGCCCGCGTCGCGGAGGGCGGCCGGTGCATGCTCGACGCCCACGCAGTAGGCGCCCGCGCTGCTCGGGTAGCCGAGGATGTGGATGTTCGCCATCAGCACAGGATGCCGCACGAGTGCCGTGGTCAGCCGTCCCTCTCGGTGGCGGCCGGTCGCTGCAGAGCAAGCGGAAGCGTCGCCACGGCGAGCGCGCCGGCTACCAGGAAGGCGGTGGCGAAGGACGTGAGCTCGGCGATCACCCCGACGGCCACCGAGCCCAGCGCCGTACCCGCATCGAAGCCGACGTTCCAGACCGCGCTCGCGAGGTTGTGGTGCCGGCGGGAGACGGCCGTGAAGGAGACCACGAGCGTCAGGTTCTGCAGACCTCCGTAGGACAGGCCGACCAGGAGCATGGCGACGAGGAAGGAGCCGACGCGGACGCCGTCGGAGTCCGCGACCGACCACGACACGAGCGCCATCCCCACCCCGGTGAGAGGGACCAGGGGCACGAGGAAACGTCGGGCGCCGTAGCGATCCGCCAGCACCCCGACCCGCCACCGGCTCAGCGCGGCAGCCAGCCCCATCAGCAGCAGGCCGCCGGCCGCGACCGACGGGCTGTCGACCATCTGGGGCGTGAAGGTGATCACCGCACCGCCCGCCAAGGTGACCGCGAGCAACAGCAGCATCGGCCGCAGCAGCCGGCGATAGGCAGCGGACTCCGGGTCGTTCGGGTCGGGCGACGCGGACGTGCCGGGGTGCAGGTCCGGTGCGCTGAGGCGGAGGGCCGACGCGAGACGGAGCGCCGCGGGGATGCCGGCCAGAGGTAGAGCGCTCACGGCGAACGTCACCCAGTAGCCGAAGCTCTCGGCGATCCACGGTCCGGCGGGGAGGAGCACGAGGTTCGGCACCGCGACAGCGAGGCCGTAGGTCCCGATCGCCTCCCCGCGCCGCCTCGGATCCACCAGAGCGGCGACTGCGGCACTGCCGGTGACGGTGAGGACACCGAACCCGATCCCGCGGACCGCCGAGAGGCCGAGGACGACGCCGAGCTCGTTGCTGAGTGACAGCAGGACGCCGGGGACACCGAGCAGGACCAGGCCGACAGCGAGCACCGGTCCCCACCCGAAGCGCCGCAGAGCGCGTGGGACGAACAGCTGGGTCAGCACCGTGAAGAGCAGGAGCACGCCGTTGACGAGTCCGGACCCGGCGGTGGTCGCCCCACCGTCGACCGCCCACAGCGGAGCGACCGTGAGCAGCACTGCGTACCCGGAGAATCCCGCGCACGTCATCACGACCAGCGGCGCCATGCCCGGCTCGCGCCAGATCGGGCCCCGCGCGCTCACGGCCGGCAGTCTAGGGACCGCACTCACCGTACGAGGCCGTCGGGCTCGGCTCAGCCTCGGCGACCTCGGTTCGTCCGCGCGGTGGCGGGTGCGCTGCGGGGATCCTCGGGCCACGCGTGCTTGGGATAGCGCCCGCGCAGGTCGGCACGCACGCCCGGGTAGCCGTTGTCCCAGAAGGACTCGAGGTCCGCGGTCACGGCGGCCGGGCGGCGCGCGGGAGAGAGCAGGTGCAGCAGGAGCGGGACCCTGCCGTCGGCCAGGACCGGCGCTGCGGTCCAGCCGAAGACCTCCTGCAGTCGCACGGCGAGCACCGGCTGGTCCTGGGAGTAGTCGATCCGCACGGCCGACCCGCTGGGCACCTCCACGCGCTCCGGGGCCAGGTCGTCGAGCCTGCCCGCCTCCGGCCACGGCACCATCGCCCTGAGAGCGGCGGTCACGTCGACCCGACGAAGATCGTGCGCCGAGCGGACCCGTGCCAGCTGCAGCCCGAGCCAGGAGTCGAGGTCCCGGGTCAGCGCTGCGTCGCTCACGTCGGGCCACGGGTCACCGAGCGCGCGGTGCAGGAAGTCGAGGCGGGCGCGGAGCGCCGTGGCCGCCTCCGTCCAGGAGAGCAGCGCGAGCCCCTCGCTCGCGACCGCCTCCCGGATCGCGTCGCTCACGGCCTGCGCGGGTGGATCGCGGAGCGGGGCCGAGCTGAGCTCGATCGCGCCCAGCAACGTCCGTCGGCGAGCCAGCACCCGCCCGCCGGTCCAGGTGACCCGGTCCACCTCGGTCCACAGCGATCCCGCTGCCTCCAGCGCGAGGTCCTCGGTGAGGGGCGCCGCCGCGCGGATGCGGGCGTCACGTTGCCCGGGCCGTCGCTCCGCGTCTCCGACAGCGAGCCACTCGAGTCCGGCGAGCGGCCCCGGGGCGCGCGAGTCGAGCGCCGCGCCTGTCCCGGAGGCCATCAGGTAGCTCGACGCGCCCGAGCGCTTGCGTGCGATCCGGTCCGGATGCGCCAGGGCCACCACCAGACCCACCGCCACGTCGTCGGTGAGTGCTCGGGCGTGCGAGGCCTCGCTGCGGTCGCCGGCGGCGCCGTGCCCGGCACCGACCTCCTGCAGGCGCGCGACCTGACGGCGCCACGATCCTGCCCGCTGGTCAGCGCGCAGTGTCCGGAGCGCAGCCACCAGGTCTCCGCCGGGAGCGCGCACGTCCTCGCTCAGCATCGCGACCACCTCTGCGGCCCGCTCGGCCCCGACGAGACCGACCCCGTCGATGAGGGCGCGCGCCAGCCGGGGATCGGTCGGCACGCCAGCCATCACCCGGCCCCGCGAGGTGGCCCTCCCGTCCTCGGTCATCGCCCCCAGCCCCACCAGCACCTCCTTGGCCGCCGCCAGTGCGTGCGCCGGGGGCTGGTCGAGCAGCGCCATGTCCTGGACGTCGTGGGTGCCCCAGCACGCCACCTCCAGGGCGAAGGCCGTCAGGTCGGCGGTGGCGATCTCGGGGTCCGGGTGAGCGGCCAGGTGCGCGTGCTCCGCCTCGGACCAGCACCGCAGCACGGTCCCCGGACCAAGACGTCCGGCCCGCCCCGCCCGCTGCTCGGCCGCTGCCCGGCTCACCGCGACGGTGACCAGGGAGGCCAGTCCGCGACGGTGATCGGTGCGCGGCTCGCGCGAGAACCCGGCATCGACGACGACGCGTACGCCGGGCACCGTCAGCGACGACTCGGCAACCGCGGTCGAGACGATCACTCGCCGACGAGGGCCCTCGCTCAGCGCACGGTCCTGCTCGGCGCCGGACAGCCGTCCGTGCAGGGCGTGCACGGCCGCGTCCACGCCGGCAAGGCGACGTACGGTTGCCTCGACCTCCGCGACGCCCGGCACGAACACCAGGACGTCTCCCTGGTGCCCGACCAGCGCACGGCGCACGGTCGCCGCCACGTGGTCGTGGAAGGCCGGCGTGATTCCCCGGTCGTCGGTGCGGCGCACCCCCGCGGGCAGCGGGCACCAGACCGCGTCGACCGGGTGCAGGGCACCCGGGACGCGGATCACCGGAGCGCCTCCGTCACCGAGCAGGGCGGCCGTCCGTTCAGCCTCGATGGTGGCCGACATCGCCACCAGGGAGAGGTCCTCACGAAGGTTGGCCCGGACGTCGACGAGCAGCGCCAGGGTGAGGTCGGCGTCCAGGTGGCGCTCGTGCACCTCGTCGAGCACCACGGCCCCGACACCGAGCAGCTCGGGATCGGACTGGATCCGCCGGAGCAGCACACCGGTGGTGACGATCTCGACACGCGTACGGCGACTGGTGCGTCGATCTCCTCGTACGGAGTACCCGACCGTCTCACCGACCGGTTCGCCCAGCAGGTGGGCCAGACGGCGGGCAGCAGCGCGGGCCGCGATGCGGCTGGGCTGGGTGACGACGACCCGTCCGGCGACGACCTCGGCGACCGCAGGGGGGACCAACGTCGTCTTGCCGGTGCCCGGAGGTGCCTGGACCACCGCGACTCCGCGGGCGCGGAGCGCCTCGGCAAGAGGGGCCAGTCCCACGATGACCGGGAGGTCGGGCGGCGCTGCGAGCAGGTGGCGCAGCGCGTCGGACACTCCTGAAGTGTGCCTGACGCGCCCCGCTGGCCGAGGCGGGCCTATGGTCATGACGTGAGAGACCTCCCCGTCCTCGATGCGACTGACCAGCGCATCCTCGGCAGCCTGCTGGAGAAGCAGACGACCGTGCCCAGCAGCTATCCCCTCTCCGCGAACGCACTCGTGGCGGCGTGCAACCAGAGGAGCAGCCGCGAGCCCGTCACCGACCTCGACCAGCAGACCGTCGAGCGGACCGCGAAGTCGCTCAAGGAGCGCGGGCTGCTGCGGATCGTGTGGTCCGACACCGGTCGCCGGACCTTGAAGTACCACCAGATCCTCGACGAGCACCTCGCCCTCGAGCCCGACGAGCGAGCGCTGCTCACCGTCATGCTGCTCCGCGGCCCGCAGGCGCCGGGTGAGCTGCGCACCCGCACCGAGCGGCTGCACGGGTTCGCCGACCGGGGCCAGGTCGAGGAGTGCCTGCGCCGGATGGCGAGCCGCCCGCAACCACTGGTGCGCGAGCTCGAGCGCCGGTCGGGCCAGCAGGATCCGCGCTGGATCCACCTCCTGGGCGTCGCACCGGAGCAGGACCCGGGCGAGAGCGGCCCGGCTGACAGTGCCGACCCGTCACGCATCCGCGTCACGCAGGTCATCGCCGATCTCCACGTCTCGGACCTTCCCGCCTCCAGGACTTTCTACAGCGACTACCTCGGGTTGACCGAGGAGGAGTTCAACCTCGGCTGGGTGGCCCGTCACACGTCGCCGGTGTCCGGGGCGACGCTCCAGGTGATGACGAGCGATGCCACCGCGCCCGCGGACCCCGTCGTCTCGGTCATGGTCGACGACGTCGAGGCCGCCTACCGCCAAGCACAGGAGCGTGGGTACGAGATCGTGCACCCCCTGACGACCGAGGCATGGGGCGTGACCCGCTTCTTCGTCCGCGCTCCCGACGGCAACGTGCTCAACATCGTGCAGCAGCACGCAACCTGAGGGTCCTGAGCATCTGCTTCGCTCAGGGCCACCCCAATTGACAGATGCGAACCTTCGACCCGGGGCGACCTCGGGCTTGACCTTCCAGTGGGTGGAAGGAACAGGCTCGCAGTGTGACCGACGACCAGATGTACTCGATAGGCGACCTTGCGCGGCGCAGCGGCCTGCCCACCCGCACCGTCCGGTTCTACTCCGACGCCGGGGTCGTGCCCGAGAGCGCGCGCAGCCATGCCGGGTACCGGCGCTACGACCAGGAGGCCGTTGCTCGGCTGGACCTCGTGCGCACGTTGCGTGACCTGGGTCTGCCGCTCGACACGATCCGGTCCGTACTCGCAGCGCAGACGTCGTTGAGCGAGGTGGCCAGGACCCACGTCTCGCTCTTGGACGAGCAGATCCGGACTCTCCGGCTACGGCGAGCGGTGCTCCGAGCCGTGGCCACCACCGAGACCACGACACCGAGGGCGGTCCTCATGCACCAGCTCGTCACCATGTCCGAGTTCGAGCGGCAGCGACTGATCGACGAGTTCCTCGACGAGGCGTTCGGTGGCGTCGACGCCAACCCGGAGCTGCTCGAGCTCCTGCGCAGCATGCGCCCGGAGCTTCCAGAGGACGCCGAGCCCGCAAAGGTGCAGGCGTGGGTCGAGCTGGCCGAGCTCGTTCGCGATCCCGACTTCCGTGCCGCGGTGCGGCGCATGGCCGAGTTCCAGGCGTCCGAACGCGCGAACGGCGACCAGACGGGCCTGCACCACGACCTCACCGTGCGCGTGATCGAACGGGTCCGAGCGAACATCGCCTTGGAGATCGACCCCACGTCACCAGCCGCTGCCGCCACCGTCGACGAGCTCGTCGGTGCCTATGCCACGACCTTCCAACGCACGGACACCGCCGGATACCGCTCCGAGATCCTGCATCGGCTCGAGATCGCAGCAGATCTCCGCACCCAGCGCTACCTCCACCTGCTCGCGCTCATCAACGGCTGGACACCACAGCCAGACCTCACCCTCGTCTTCGACTGGTTCACCCGCGCCCTCCGCGTGCACGACGTTCCCGAGAGCACAGGGACGCAGGCGCGTCGTGGGGTTTCAGATGTCCCCGACAGGCGGCGGAACGGCGTTGCCGGCTAGCGCGCGTCGGAGTTCCGTCAGCGCAGGGCACAACAGCGACGTACCCGCTGGCGGCGGTCAGATCCGTGGAGCTGTAGAGCTTCGAGAGCACGTTGCACCGCTTTCACATCCCGCTGCGTTGCTGCCCGAACGGCGACTGGGGTGGCGTTGGCGAGCACCAGCAGACCTCGTCCTGCTGGAGCGGCTGGCCGACGACATGGAGAGCGAGCTGGTGCGCCTCACGATGTGCTCGTACACCTGGGGCCGACGTTCGGCCGAACTCGAGACAGACCACGACTCCGTGTGGAGACTGGGGCCTGGCGCATGTGTCAAGGATGACTTGCGCCACGGGGGCTCGACGTCACGTCTCAGTGGCGCGCCCACATCACCCGGAAGAAGACCCTCATGAAGAAGCTCGTCATCGCCCTGACCGCCATGATCGCGGTGCTCGCACCTGTCGCCGCCACCGCGCCGGCCTCTGCTGCGCCGGCCGCGTCGTCGGCCGCGGCGTCGCCCCGTTCGCAGGCGATCGCCATGGCTTACAACTACATCCGCACCATGCCCTTCTCGAAGGGCGGACTGGCCGACCAGCTCGAGTACGAGGGGTTCAGCCCCGCCGTCGCCAACTCGGCCGTCAACAGCATTCGCGTCAACTGGCGCGTCCAGGCCGTGAAGATGGCCAAGCGCTACCTGCAGACGATGCCGTTCTCCTGCGAGGGTCTCATCGACCAGCTCGTCTACGAGCAGTTCTCCTACGCCAACGCCTCGTACGGCGCGTACCAGACGAACGCCTGCTGATCCCCCCACCGTGAGAGCCGTGGCCCGAGACGGACAGCGCGGAGACCGGTCCCGGACGTCATGGGCACGGGCTCCCCAGGCGACCACGCGCCATGACGTCGTCGGCGTACGTCATGGGAACGGGCTGCCCGAGCGACCATCCGCCATGACGCCCCCGACATGCGAAGAGCCGGTCCTCGCGGACCGGCTCTTCGTTGTTCATCCTCTGGGCGCTACTTCGTGAAGAGGCTGACTCCACCCGGGCCCACCAGCAGGCCGACGATGATGAGGACGATGCCCCAGAGCACCTGACCCCGGACGAGCGAGACGATGCCGGCCACCACGAGGATGACGGCAAGGATCCACAGCAGAAATGCCATTTCATGCTCCCTTCGGTTGAACCCTGAACCTAGCGTTCAGCGTTGGGAGCAAGCCAGTCGGCGTCACCCCTTCGGAGGGAGGGTGTCTCGCTCCTCCTCGCGCAGGCGCGGAGGCGTGAACCCCTCGGGGTGGAAGCCGGTCTTGTCCGCATAGAACTCGCGCACGACGTCCATGTCGGCGCCCACGTCGCCGGTCGGGTGGAACGTCGGCCCCCAGCCCACGGTCCGTGACGGCACGTCGAGGAAGGCGAGGGTGATCGGGAGGCCGGTCTGGCGCGCGATCCGGTAGAAGCCGGACTTCCAGTAGTCGCCACGCGAGCGCGTGCCCTCGGCCGCGAGTCCGAGCAGCCACGGGGCGCCGCCCTCGGCCTCGGCGATCAGCTCCTTGATCGTCGCCGACGGGTTCTTGCGGTCGAGCTCGACGGCGCCGGTGCGCCGCAGCAGCCAGCCCAGCGGCCCGACGAAGAGCTCCTTCTTGACCAGCAGCCGGATGGTGATCCCGTAGCTCCAGCCGAGCAGCAGGGTCAGCACCCAGTCCCAGTTGGACGTGTGCGGGGCGCCGACGAGCACGCCACGCTCGGGCACCTCTCCCGCCGTCCTCCAGCCGACGGCGCGCAGGGCAAGGCGCGCGACCGTACGCCGCACTCCCCCGCCGCCGGTCGCCGCCGGGACGGGTGCGGTCGGCTCGACCGAGGACGTGCGGGACGCGGCGGCCCGGGCGCGACCCGCCTTGCGCTCGCGCGCGAGGTCCCACAGGTAGTGGTCGAAGTCGACCTCCATCGTGTGCCGCGGCGAGTCGTAGAACTGGCGCCTGTCGCGCGCGTGCTCCGCGGCCATCTGGCGTCGGACGACCGCGTCGGACGGAGGGACGTAGCGGCCGGTCAGCGTGTCGGCGATCCACGCCGACTGCGCCTCCGCCAGCGGCATGACGGCGCCGATGGCCTGGAGCAGGCCGAGGAAGTAGAGGCCGGGGAGGTCGGGGTGGACCGTCCGCTTCCACAGCGGCAGCTCGTTGCCGGGGGCGGAGACCAGGTCGGGGTCGAGGAACGGGAAGCTCACCCGGTAGCCGGTGGCCCACACGATCAGGTCGGCCGGGACGCTCGAGCCGTCGACGAAGACCACGCGGTCGCCGTCGAGGCGCTCGATGCCCGGCTTGGCGGTGACGGCGCCCGCCTCGAGCCGGTCGCGGATCTTCTCCGACTGCACGGGGTGCGACTGGCCGGGCTTGTGGCTGGGGTCGGGCAGGCCGTACTTCGTCAGGCTGCCGGCGACCGTCGCGCCGAGCCGCAGCCGGGCGGCGGTCACCCGCCACGGCATCCAGCCGGGCAGGGCCGCCTGGTCCGACGGCCGGCCGAGGAAGAACTTGCGCAGCACCCACTCGCTGCGCCGCACCGACCACGTCGTCGTACGCGCCGTGGCGGAGGCGTCGACGGCGATGTCCATCGCGGAGTTGCCGGCGCCGACGACCACGACGTCGCGGCCCTCGACCTGGTCGGCCGAGCGGTAGTCGTGCGCGTGCAGCTGGTCGCCGTCGAACGTGCCGGGGTAGGCAGGCTCGGGCCAGCGCGGGTCCCAGTGGTGCCCGTTGGCGACGAGGACCGCGTCGTAGGTCCGGGTCTCCGTGCCGCCGGGGCCGGTGACGCGGACGTGCCAGCGGCCGTCGGCGGTGCGCGAGACGTCCTCGACGGTCGTGTTGAAGGTGATCGTGTGGCGGAAGCCGAAGTGGTCGACGTACTGGTCGAAGTAGGCAGCGACCTGGTCGTGGCGGGCGTAGGGCGGGTAGTCCGCCGGCATCGGGAAGTCGGAGTAGGCCATCCGCGGGCACGAGGTGTTGATCTCGAGCGAGTCGTAGCAGGCCGACTGGCCGTTGGAGTTGTCGAGGACCCAGGTCCCGCCGATGTCGTGGCCCATCTCGAAGCAGTCGAACGGGATGCCGGCCAGGTAGAGGTGCTTGGCGGCCGTGATGCCCGAGGAGCCGGCCCCGATGACGCAGGCGCGGGGCAGCGACTCGTCGACCGGCACCGGGACGGTCTGGGCCGGTGCGCGGTGGGACTGCTTGACAAGGTAGGCCATCAGAGGTCCATCAGAGGTAGAGCCCGGTGGAGCCGCCCTCGAGGCGCTCGGCGGCGACGGCGTGGACGTCGCGCTCGCGCATGACGACGTAGACCTCGCCGTGGACCTCGACCTCGGACTTGTCCTCGGGGTCGAACAGCACCCGGTCGCCGACCTCGACGGCCCGCGCGTGCGGGCCGACGGCGATCACGCGGGACCAGGCCAGTCGCCGGGCGCCCATCGCCGCGGTGGCGGGGATGACGATGCCGCCGCTGGAGCGGCGCTCGCCGGCCTCCTGGTCGACCTCGACCAGCACCCGGTCGTGCAGCATCTTGATCGGGGCGCTGCCGCCCGTCGCCATGCCGCCGGTCGGGGTGCTCAGCTCGCGACCCTTCGCACGATCACGAGCAGGACGACGACGCCGACGACGGCGCCCGCGGCCTTGAGGATGTTGTCGGTGCGCGGCTCACCCGTGCCGGGGTCCACGAAGCTGGCCTTCACCGCCGCCACCTGGCGACCGACGATGGTCTTGGGGTGGGCGCGGTGGGCGAGCTGGTCGATGGTCGAGGCCAGACGCTGCCGCGTCTCCTCGATCTCGCGCTCGAGCGCGCTCATGTCCTGGGTCACCGGGGCAGGCTATCAATCCGCCGCGGGTCGAAGCCCCACGGCAGCTCCAGCCGGTGCGCGGCCATCAGCGCCTCGTCGGTGAGCACGTCGAACGTCGGCCGGTCGGCCACCACCACCCCCTCGCTCAGCACGACGCTGCGTGGGCAGAGCTCCAGCGCGTAGGGCAGGTCGTGGGTCACCATCAGGACCGTCACGTCGAGGCTGCGGAGGATGTCGGCCAGCTCGCGGCGCGAGGCCGGGTCGAGGTTGGACGAGGGCTCGTCGAGCACCAGCACCTCCGGCTCCATCGCCAGCACCGTGGCGACCGCCACGCGGCGTCGCTGGCCGTAGGACAGGTGGTGGGGCGGCCGGTCGACGAAGTCGGCCATGCCGACACGCTCCAGGGCGTCCATCACCCGGCGCTCCAGCGCGGCGCCCTTGAGGCCCAGGTTGGCGGGGCCGAAGGCGACGTCCTGGCGCACGGTGCCGAGGAAGAGCTGGTCGTCGGGGTCCTGGAAGACGATGCCGACCCGGCGGCGGATCTCGCGCAGGTGCTGCTTGGCGACGGGCAGGCCGCTGACAGCCACCGATCCCCTCCCGGCGGTCAGGATGCCGTTGAGGTGCAGCACGAGCGTGGTCTTGCCGGCGCCGTTGGGGCCGAGGAGCGCCACCCGCTCGCCGCGGTCGACGCGCAGGTCCACACCGAAGAGCGCCTGGTGGCCGTCGGGGTAGGCGAAGGCGAGCCCGCGGACGTCGAGCACGGCGCCGGACGTCTCACCCCCGTCCGGCGGGTTGGCGGTGGTCACGACGGCAGCTTGCCGTCGTAGCCGCGCGAGAGCATGGCGAGGTGGACGCGCTCGCCGCGCTCGTAGGAGCGGATGAACAGCGCGCCGAGCGAGCGGGCCAGCACGGGCCAGTGCCGCGGGGAGCGCGGGTCGCAGCCGCGCGAGCGCAGCGCCGTCATCATCCGCGCGAGCTCGGCGGTGACCACGTCGAGGTAGCGGATCATGAACCCCATGATCTGCACGACGAGCTCGGGCATGCGCAGCCGCTGGAGGCCGCGGAGCAGGTCCTCCGGCTCGGTCGTGGCGGCGAGGGTGAGCGAGGCCAGCACGCCGATGCTGCCCTTGACGAGCAGCGCGACACCGGCGGCGAGGCCCGGCTCGGAGACCGTCACACCCAGGACCTCGGTGCGCGGCCCGTGGGAGATGAACGGCATCAGCACCGCGAAGACCGCGAACGGCAGCTCCACGACCATCCGCGGCAGGAGGTAGGTCAGCGGCACCCGGGACACGGCGATGACGCCGAGCAGGACCAGCGCCTCCAGCGCGAACAGGGCGTACGCCTCCCGCGGGGTCGCGACGACCAGCAGCATGAACCCCAGCAGCGCGAGGACCTTGAGGTGCGCGGGGGCGCGGTGGACCGGGCTGTGGGCGTGGAAGTGGAGGCGGTGCCCGTGCCCCGCGCCCATCAGGCGTCCGCGTCGTGGGGCTGGCGCCGCCGGACCACCCAGAACAGGCCGGTGCTGAGCGCGAGCATGACCAGGACGCCGATCACCCCGGCGACCCCGCCGCTGGTGCGGGCGTCGTCGATGCCGGAGGTCTGGTAGTCCGCGAGCGGGCTGTCGGCGGTGACGGAGTCCTCCGCCGAGTCGATGAAGCCGGTCTGCTCCGCGACGTGCTCGAGGCCGTCGGGGTGCGAGCTGGCGTAGTAGCTGGCGACACCCGCCACGAGCAGGCAGACGACCAGCGCGACGGCGAAGAAGCGACGGGTGCTCACGAGGGCACCACCGTGCGGGTGATGAGCTCGCGCTCGGCGACGAGCGGTCGGGCGCCGTGGACCAGGTCGGGGCGGGTGGCGACCACGCTGGCGACGACGAGCCCGGTGATCACGGCCTCGCCGATCCCGATGACGGTGTGCCAGCCGAGCATCGCGGTCGCGACCGCGCCGAGGTCGACCGGCGCGTTGCCGCCGACGGCGAACAGGCCCGTGAAGACGAGGGCGGCGACCGGCACGCTCACGAACGCGCCGACGGCCGCGGCCGGCGCCACGAGCTCGAGGCGGCCGGGCAGCACGCGGCGCAGCAGGACGAAGACGGCCCACCCGACCGCGACGGTGACGACGCCGATGAGGGTGACGTTGGTGCCGAGCGCGGTCACGCCGCCGTCGGCCATGAGCAGCGCCTGCACCACCAGCACGACCGAGAGGCACAGCACGGCCGTCCAGGGCCCGACCAGGACGGCGGCGAGGGCGCCGCCCATCAGGTGGCCGCTGGTGCCCGCGCCCACGGGGAAGTTGATCATCTGGGCGGCGAACACGAAGGTGGCGACGAGGCCGGCCATGGGCGCCGTACGGTCGTCGAGCTCGCGGCGCGCGCCCCGCAGGGACACCGCCACCGCGGCCGCCGCCACCGCGCCAGTGGCCACCGAGGTGGGGGCGTCGAGGAAGCCGTCGGGCACGTGCACGTCGTCACTCCTGGCTGGTCGGCTGCTGGTCGGCTGCTGGTTGGATGTCTGGTGGCCGGCACGGATCCCCCGATACCGCGCCGGCACGCCTCGACCTTATTGCAATCGTCTTGCAACAACCACCCGGGTCCACCCACGCGCACAGGAGCTCCCATGTCCGACCGTCTCGCCCCCGGCGACCCCGCCCCCGACTTCACCCTCACCAGCGACACCGAGGAGCAGGTGAGCCTCGCGGACCTGCGCGGCAAGAAGGTGATCGTCTACTTCTACCCGGCGGCCATGACGCCCGGCTGCACGACGCAGGCCTGCGACTTCACCGAGTCCCTCGACTCGCTGCGCGGGGCCGGCTACGAGGTCCTCGGGGTGTCCAAGGACAAGCCGGCCAAGCTGGCGACGTTCCGCGAGCGCGACGCCCTGACCCTCACCCTGCTGTCCGACGAGGACCTGGCGGTGCACCGCGCGTACGGCGCGCACGGCACCAAGAAGCTCTACGGCAAGGAGGTCCAGGGTGTGCTCCGCTCGACCTTCGTGGTCGACGAGGACGGCAAGGTCGAGCTCGCGCAGTACAACGTCAAGGCCACCGGCCACGTGGCCAAGCTGCGCCGGGACCTCGGGCTGGACTGAGGCCCCGCGCCGTACACGTGTCCGAGATGTCGCCTCGCCGCGACCGGCGGCGGGGCAGCATCTCGGACACGTGTGAGGATGTGGCCGCGCGCTCGTAGCCCAATTGGCAGAGGCACCAGGTTTAGGTCCTGGCCAGTGAGAGTTCGAGTCTCTCCGAGCGCACGCGGACGTCGCGGACTTCGCCCGACCTCCCGCGGTGTGACCCCGCTCACCACTAGGGTCCGCGCATGGACTCCGCGCTGACCACCGTCGGACTGCCCCTCGCGCTGGCGATCATCATGTTCGGCCTCGGCCTCGACCTGACGGTCGCCGACTTCCGGCGGGTCGGCCGGGCGCCCCGCGCCGTCGCGGTGGCGCTGGCGTGCCAGATCGTCCTGCTGCCGGCGATCTGCTTCGGGCTGGTGGTGCTCTTCGACCTGCCGGCCCTGCTCGGCATCGGCATGCTGCTGCTCGCCGCCTCACCCGGCGGCACCACGGCCAACCTCTTCAGCCACCTGTTCCGCGGCGACGTCGCGCTCAACATCACGCTCACCGCGATCAACACGGTGGTCGCCGTCGTCACGCTGCCGCTAATCACCGGCCTGGCCATCGCGTGGTACGACCGCCAGGACGACGTCACGATGCCGCTGGTCGAGATCGTCAAGGTGTTCGCGCTGATCCTGCTGCCCGTCGGCATCGGCATGGTGGTCAACAACCGCGCCCCGGGCTTCGCGCGGCGCATGGACAAGCCGGTGCGGATCGGCTCGGCGGTGATCCTGGCGATCCTGGTCCTGGGCATCCTGGTCGACCAGCTCGAGAACGTCGGCGACTACCTCGCCGACGTCGGGCTGATCACCGCGCTGTTCTGCGCGATCAGCCTGGTCGTGGGCTACGTCGTCCCCAAGGCGTTCGGGGTCACCGGGCCGCAGGCGATCGCCTCGTCGATGGAGGTCGGCGTGCACAACGCGACGCTCGCCATCTTCGTCGCCGTCGAGGTGCTCGACGAGGTCGAGATCTCGGTGCCGGCGGCGGTCTACTCGATCGTCATGTTCGTGTTCGCCGCCCTGTGGGGCACGTGGGTGTCGCGCCGGGTGTCGTCCCGCGAGGACGTCTCAGTCGCCTGAGAGGTCCGCGGCGACGTGGGTCACCAGCTCGCGCAGCGCCCGCCCCCGGTGGGAGATGCGGTCCTTCTCGGCCGGGTCGAGCTCGGCGGAGGTGAGGCCCTCCGCATCGTGCTCGACGGCGACGAAGAGGACGTCGTAGCCGAACCCGCCGCTCCCCCTGGGCTCGCGGATGATGCGGCCGTCCATGCGTCCCTCGACCACCCGCTCGCGCCCGTCGGGCATCACCCACGCGACGGCGCAGGCGAAGTGCGCGCCCCGGCGCTCGTCAGGGACGTCGTGGAGCTGGTCGAGCAGGAGCTGGTTGTTGCGCGCGTCGCTCTTGGGCGGGCCGGACCAGCGCGCGGACAGCACGCCGGGCATCCCGTTGAGCGCATCGACGCACAGGCCGCTGTCGTCCGCGACCGACGGCATCCCGGTGGCCGCGACCCCCGCGCGGGCCTTCAGCAGCGCGTTGCCGGCGAAGGTGGGCTGGTCCTCGACGGGCTCGACGTAGCCCTCGACGTCGGCGATGCCGAGGACCTCGACGTCCGGCACCGCCTCGGCCAGGATGCGCTGCATCTCGAGGATCTTCTTGCCGTTGGCCGAGGCGAGGAACACCTTCATCGCGCCAGCGCCTCCTGCTGGAGGCGCGTGAGGTCGGCGCAGCCCTTCTCGGCCAGGCCCAGCAGGGCGTCGAGTTCGGCGCGGTCGAAGGCCGCGCCCTCGGCGGTGCCCTGCACCTCGACGAACTTGCCGTCGCCGGTCATCACGACGTTCATGTCGGTCTCGGCGCGGACGTCCTCGACGTAGGGCAGGTCGAGCCGCGGCGCCCCGTCGATGATGCCGACGCTCACCGCCGCCACCGAGCCGGTGAGCGGCTCGCCGGCCAGCGCGCCGCTGGCCCGCAGGTGGGCGACGGCGTCGGCCAGCGCGACGTAGGCCCCGGTGATGGCCGCCGTGCGGGTGCCGCCGTCGGCCTGCAGCACGTCGCAGTCCAGGACGATGGTGTTCTCGCCGAGGGCCTGGTAGTCGATGACCGCGCGCAGCGAGCGGCCGATGAGGCGGGAGATCTCGTGGGTGCGGCCGCCGATGCGGCCCTTGACCGACTCGCGGTCGGACCGGGTGTTGGTCGCGGCGGGGAGCATGGCGTACTCGGCGGTGACCCAGCCGAGGCCCGAGCCCTTGCGCCAGCGCGGGACGCCCTCGGACGCCGAGGCGGCACAGAGCACCCGGGTGCCGCCGAACTCGACGAGCACGGACCCGGCGGCGTGGTCGAGCCAGCCGCGGGTGAAGGTGATCGGGCGGAGCTCGTCGTCGGCCCGGCCGTCGGCGCGAGGAGTGGAGTCAGTCATGGCTCGACCCTAGAGCCCACCACCGACGCGGCCCGTCGTGGGAGTTGACGTGGGAGATCACATGGCAGAGCCGGGTCCGGTCACCCCCGTGTGTTACCGGACCCGGCTCGAAGGCCCCTCCCCAGCGGGACCGAGCTGGTGCGCGGCCCCACGCCGCGCAGCTCCCTCCGCGCGGTGGAGGCTCCAGCCTGCGCGGCGACCGCCTCGCCGCGCATCGGCCCACCGGCCATGTCGGGTGCGACCAAAGTAGGAAAAGTGGTCGTTACGCTGAGCGCCGTGACGACCCGCCCCGCCGACTCCGAGACCCAGCCGGAGCTGACGTGGGCGGCGAACGCGTGGCGCTACGCGCTGTGCCTCGTCTTCTCCGTGGCGGTGTGGCAGACGGTCGCGGCGGCCGAGTGGCGCGACAGCCGGCCGACGTTCTTCCTCGAGGTCGTCCTGGGCGTCGCCGCCTTCGTGCTGGTCCACTTCCGCCGCCGAGCCCCCGTCCAGGTCGCGCTCGCGGTCGCGGCGATGAGCGCGCTGTCCGGCCTCGCGGCCGGTCCGGCGACGCTCGCGGCAGTCTCGGTCGCCACCCGCCGCGAGCCCCGCGAGGTCGTGCTGGTCGGCGTCGTGAACTTCCTCGCCGCGCAGACGTGGACCAGCCTCGCGCCCATCGAGGACAACGACTACCTGGTGACCACCCTGGTCAACCTCACCGTCAACGCCGGGATGATGGGCTGGGGCCTCTACATCGGCTCGCGCCGCGAGCTCCTGTGGAGCCTGCGCAGCCGGGCCGAGCGCGCCGAGACCGAGCAGGAGCTCCGGCTGGCGCAGGCACGCTCCACGGAACGGGCCAGGATCGCCCGCGAGATGCACGACGTGCTGGCCCACCGGATCACCCAGGTGTCCATGCAGGCGGGAGCACTGGCGTTCCGCGACGACCTCGACCGCGAGCGGCTCCGCGAGGGGCTGGGCCAGATCCAGGCCCAGGCCAACGACGCGCTCCACGAGCTGCGCGACGTGCTCGGGGTGCTGCGCGAGGACGACCCCGGCCCGGCCACCGCGCGCCCGCAGCCGACGTACGACGACATCGTGGCGCTGGTCGCCGAGGCCCGCACGCTCGGCCTCGAGGTCGACTGGTCCGACGACGTGGACGCCACCGTCCCGGTCCCGCCCGCCACCGGTCGCACCCTCTATCGGATCGTGCAGGAGGGCATCACCAACGTGCGCAAGCACGCCCCCGGCTCGGAGGTGGAGATCCGCTCGACCGGCGACCCGCGAGCCGGCATCACGGTGGTGCTCGCCAACCCGATGGGCGACCGGGGAACCGGTGCCCCGGGCGCCGGTCTCGGGCTCGTCGGGCTGCGCGAGCGCGCCGAGCTGCGCGGTGGCCGGCTCGACCAGCGCACCGACGGGTCACGGTTCGTTCTGGAGGCATGGCTACCGTGGAGCGCGTGATCCGGGTCCTCATCGTCGACGACGACCCGCTGGTCCGGTCGGCGCTGTCGCTGATGCTCGGCGGCCAGTCCGACCTCGAGGTCGTCGGCGAGGCACCCAACGGCGAGGAGGGCCTCGCGCTGGTCGACGAGCTCGCCCCGCACGTGGTCCTGATGGACATCCGGATGCCGGTGATGGACGGCCTCGAGGCCACCCAGGTCCTGCACCGGCGGCCGTCCCCGCCCTCGGTCGTCGTGCTGACCACCTTCGACGCCGACGACCACGTCCTGCGCGCGGTCGCCTCGGGCGCCGACGGGTTCCTGCTCAAGGACACCCCGCCGGGCGACATCGTGGCCGCGATCCGCACCGTCGCCGCGGGCGACGCGATGCTGTCGCCGTCGGCCACCCGCAGCCTGGTCTCGCGGCTGCGCAGCACCACCTCGTCGGACCGGGTCGCCACCGCCTCCGACCGGCTGACCGCCCTCACCGAGCGGGAGCTCGAGGTGGCGGTCTGCGTCGGCCGCGGCCTCAGCAACTCCCAGATCGCGTCCGAGCTCTACCTGTCGATCCCGACGGTGAAGTCACACGTGTCGCGGCTGCTGACCAAGCTCGGCAGCACCAACCGGGTGCAGGTCGCGATGGTCGTGCACGACGCGGGCCTGGTCTGAGCGACCGGCCGCTCGCTCAGACGTCGTACGTCGCCCCGGCGCGCGCCACGTCGAGCGGGCCGGCCCACTCGGTGCGGGCCTCCGCCTCGGCGTCAGCGCGGTCGTGCCACGGCGGGACGTGGGTCAGCACGAGCCGCTCGACACCGGCCTTCGACGCCGTGCGGCCGCAGTCGGCGCCGGTCATGTGGAGGTCCGGCGGGTTGTCCTCGGCGGTCCGGAAGGACGCCTCGGCCAGCAGGAGGTGGGCCCCGGCGGCCGCCTCGTCGAGGGCCGGGCAGGGGCCGGTGTCGCCGGAGTAGACCAGCGTGCGGCCACCGGCGGTGACGCTCAGGGCGTAGGCCGCGACCGGGTGCACCACCCGGTGCGGCTCGACGCGGAACGGGCCGATCGTCACGGGGCCCGCGTCGTCGGCGTGCTCGCGGAAGTCGAACTCCTCGGTCATGCCGGGGTCGACCGGCAGGTCGTAGGCGCGCGCCATCCGCTCGGCGGTGCCGGCCGGCCCCCACACCGGGATCCGCGGCTGCGGGCCGGTGGGGTGGTACTTGCGCATGACGTAGTAGCCGCACAGGTCCAGGCAGTGGTCGGCGTGCAGGTGGCTGAGGAGCACCGCGTCGACCGTGAGCGGGTCGACGTGGCGGTGCAGCGCGCCGAGCGCGCCGTTGCCGAGGTCGAGCAGGATCCGCCAGGTGCGGGTCTCCCCCGCCCCCGGGCCCTCCTCCGACGTGTGCTCGGCCTCGAGCAGGTAGCAGCTGGCCGGCGAGTCCGGCCCCGGGTAGGACCCCGAGCAGCCGACGACGGTGAGCCTCATCGAAGGCCTCCGGCGAACTGGCTGGCGCCGAGCAGCTCCGAGCCGAGGAAACGACGGCCGATGGTCGCGAAGTCCTCGGGGCTGCCGGTGGTGGAGAACGTGTAGGCGGGCTCGCCCCCGTCGCGCATCAGCCCGGTGCCGGCGAGCATCTTGTAGACGTCCTTGGCGCACTCCTCGGCCGAGCTGACGAGGGTGACCCCGTCCCCCATGACGTAGGAGATGACGCCGGTCAGGAGCGGGTAGTGGGTGCAGCCGAGGATGAGGGTGTCGACGCCGGCGGCGGCCATCGGGTCGAGGTAGTCGTGGGCGGCGGCGAGCAGCTCGTCGCCGCCGGTGACCCCCTGCTCCACGAAGTCGACGAAGCGCGGGCAGGCCCGGATGTGCAGGTCGAGGTGGGGCGCGGCGGCGAACGCGTCGTCGTACGCCATCGAGCTCGCGGTCGCGCGGGTGCAGATGACCCCGACCCGCTGGTTGCGCGTGGCTGCGGCGGCGCGGCGCGCGGCGGGGAGGATCACCTCGACCACGGGGACGTCGTAGCGCTCGCGGGCGTCGCGCAGCATCGCCGCGCTGGCCGAGTTGCAGGCGATGACCAGCGCCTTGACGCCCTGCTCGTAGAGGTGGTCGAGGCACTCGAGGGCATACTCGCGGACCTCCCCGATCGGCTTCTGGCCGTAGGGCTGGCGGGCCGTGTCACCGAGGTAGACCACCGACTCGTGGGGCAGCTGGTCGATCACCGAGCGGGCGACCGTGAGCCCCCCGAAGCCGGAGTCGAAGATGCCGATGGGCGCGTCGGCGGTCTTCCGCGGCGAGGGGGTCGGCACAGGAAGCAGGCTAGGCGGTCGGGCCGCCGCGGGTCACGCCGTCGGGGGCGTCGCCCCGGTCACACCGCCGCGCCGGGTCGTTGCCTAGGGTGAGGGCCGTGACGCGGCGCCTGGACCCCCTCGGACCGCTCCTCGCGATTCTGGCCGGCGCCCTCTTCGTGCTGCGGGGCTTCGACTCCGTGCTGACCCGGGACCTGGCCCTCTACGCCTACGCCGGCCAGCGCGTGGCCGACGGGGTGCCGCCCTACGTCGGCGTGATGAACCGCTCGGGCCCCCTCGCCCACCTCGTGCCGGGCGCCGGCGCCTGGCTGGGCGACCTGGTGGGGATGGACGACCTGCTGGCCACCCGCCTGGTCATGTTCCTCGTCTCCGTGCTGGTGGTCTGGGCGACCTACGTCCTGGGTCGGGACGTCCTTTGGTCCCGGGCCGTCGGTGCCGCTGCCGCGACGTTCGTGGCCACCATGCCGGGCTTCGTCATCTACGCCGTGGGCGGCCCGCGCGACAAGACGACGATGGTGCTGTTCCTCACGCTCGCCCTGGTCGCGATGGTCCGGGGCCGCTGGGGCTGGGCGGGGAGTTGCGTCGCGCTGGCCACGCTCACCTGGCAGCCAGCGTTCCTGCCGGGCATCGCCGCCGTCGCGGTCGCCGCCCTGCTGACGCCGGGCCACCGGCTCCGCGCCATGCTCCGGGTGGCGGTCGCGGGCGCGCTGACCACCCTCGTGTTCGTCGCCGGCTTCGCCCTCGCCGGCGCCCTGCCGGAGGCCCTCGACGGCTTCATCCGCATCCACCTCACCGCGACCTACCAGCCCGGCCTCACCGAGGAGTGGGACGAGACGTGGGAGGCCTTCCGGATCGCCTTCGGGTTCGCGACCTACCCGTTCCTCGCCGGACTGGTCCTGCTGCCGCTCGTGACCGTGCCGTCGGCGTGGCGGCTCGTCCGGCGCAGCACGCGGCTGCCTGATCGGACCGGCGACGTCGCGCTGGTGGCCGCCACCGCCGGCGAGGTGGCCGGGCTCGTGTGGAGCTACCGCACCTTCAACGGCTGGGCCGACGCGCTCGTGCTGGTCCCCTTCGCCGCCCTCGGGCTCGCCGGCGCCCTCGCCCTCGTGGCACGTGCCCTCCCCGGCCGGGTCGGCGCGGCGGTGCCCGTGGCGGCCTGCCTGGCGCTGCTCGCCGGGGGCCTCGCCTACGTGTTCGAGGACCACGAGCCGGTCCTGACCGCGCAGCGCGCGGAGGTCGACGCGGTCCTCGACGTCCTCCCCGACGCGACCATGGTCTCGATCGAGGCACCGCAGCCTCTGGTGCTGGCGCACCGGGTCAACCCCAGCCAGCACCAGATGTTCCGCCTGGGCCTGGAGACGTACGTCGGCGACACCTGGCCCGGCGGGCTGGAGGGCTACGCCGACTGGATCGCCGAGCGCAGCCCGGACATCGTCGCGGTCGGCGGCGGGGCCCGCTACGACTGGCTGATGCCCGTGCTGGACGCCGACTACGTCGAGATCGGCACGACCACCGGGTGGTACTGGTTCGTCGACCGCGACCTCGGTGCCAACACCGTGGCCGAGCTCCGGGACGCGGTCGAGGACTGAGCCGCAGGCCCGCCTCGGGCGCCGTACGGCCTGTGACACGATCCACCCATGACCGACGCCCCGTCCCGGCCGTCCGCCGGCACCGGCCCGGCCGACGCGCGGGACTTCACCTACTCCGTGGTGATCCCGGTCTTCAACAGCGAGCAGATCGTCGCCACGACCGTGGACCGGACGCTCGCGGTGTTCCGCGACGCGGGGCTGCGCCACGAGCTGATCCTCGTCAACGACGGCAGCGAGGACGGCAGCTGGGCGGTCGTCTCCGAGCTGGCGCGCACGACCCCCGGCGTGGTGGCGATCGACCTGCTCACCAACTACGGCCAGCACCACGCCAACGTCGCCGGCATGCGGGAGGCGACGGGCGACTACGTCATCACCATGGACGACGACCTGCAGAACCCGCCCGACCAGGCGCTCCTGCTCATCGAGCGCGCGATGGAGGGCTACGACGTCGTCTTCGGGCGGTTCGAGACCAAGCAGGCTGCGGGCTACCGCCGGATCGGCAGCAAGATGATCTCGATGATCAACCGGCGGGTGTTCGGCCAGCCCTCGAACCTCACCGTCTCCAACTTCCGGATCCTGCGGCGCGACGTCGTCACCCGGATCGTCACGTCCCGCACGGCGCACCCCTACATCACCGGCCAGGCGCTGATGTACTCCTCGCAGCGGGCCAACGTCGACGTCCGTCACGACCCGCGGCCCGTCGGCTCGAGCAACTACAACCTGGTCCGGATCGTGCGCCTGTTGATGACCATCCTGTTCAGCTACTCCTCGTTCCCGCTGCGGCTGGGCGCCCTGCTGGGCTTCGTCCTCGCCGGGCTGAGCTTCCTCTTCGGCGCCTACCTGGTGATCTCCCGCGTGGTCAACGACACCCGGGTGCCCGGCTGGACCAGCCTCATGGTGCTGCTCTCCATCTTCAACGGGTTCTCGATCGCGCTGCTCTCGATCCTCGGGGAGTACGTCGTGCGCACCCTCAACGCCGTGAGCGACCCGGTCACCTCGCACGTGGCCGAGCTCGTCCGCGGACCGGCCTCCGAGCAGCCGGGGTGAGCCGGCACCTCCTCGTCGCCGGCGCCCAGCGGTGCGGGACGACGTACCTGCGCAGGCTGCTCGCCGACCACCCCGGCGTGGCGATGGCCGAGCCGGCCCGACCCGAGCCCAAGGTGCTGCTGGACCCGGCGCAGGTGGCCCGTGGCGCGGAGTGGTACCGCGCGACGTACTTACCGCACGCCCGGGACGGCCAGCTGCTCGGCGAGAAGTCGACCAGCTACCTCGAGCTGCCCGAGGCGGCCGCCGCGGCCAGCCGCCTGCTGGGCGAGCCACTGGTCCTGGTGCAGCTCCGCGACCCGGTCCGCCGCGCCGTGTCGCACTGGTCCTTCAGCACCGAGCAGGGCATGGAACGCCGCCCGCTCGCCGAGGTCCTCGAGGCCAACCTCGCCGGCCCGCTGCCGTGGGACGGGTCCGGCGCCTCGGTGTCGCCGTTCGCCTACCTGGAGCGCGGCCGCTACGTCGACCACCTCCGACCGTGGCTCGCCGAGCACGGCGACCGGGTGCGCATCCAGCTCCTCGAGGACCTGGTCGCGAGCCCGGCGACGATGCGCGAGACGTACGCCTGGCTCGGGATCGACCCCGACCACGTGCCGGACTCGTGGGGGACGCCGGAGAACGCCAGCCACGGCGACACCGCCCCGCCGCTCGACCCCGACCTGCACCAGCGCCTGCGGGACCACTTCACCGAGGCCGACGCCGAGCTGGCCGACCTGCTCGGCCGCGAGCTGCCCTGGCGGTCGCCGACGCGACCGCCCGCCTGAGGAGAGAGAGCCATGGACACCGAGATCGCCGACATCGAGTTCAACGTGCAGACGTGGGTGCCCAGCGAGGTCGACTACGTGCGCGAGTCGCTGACGGGCGGGCAGCAGTCCGCCAACGGCACCTACTCGCGACAGGTCCGTGAGCTGCTGAAGGCCGAGACCGGGTCGGCCGAGGTGCTCCTCACCACGTCCTGCACCTCCGCACTCGAGCTGTCGGCGATGCTCATGGACCTCGAGCCCGGCGACACGGTCATCGTGCCGTCCTTCACCTTCACCACCACCGCGCTCGCCTTCGTCCGCCAGGGCGCCCGGCTGCTGTTCTGCGACATCGAGCCGCGCACCCTCGGGCTCGACCCGCAGCACGTGGCCGAGCTGCTGGCCGACCCGGTCCACGGCCCGACCGTGCGCGCCGTGGTGGTCGTGCACTACGCCGGCATCGCCTGCGACGTCGCGGGAATCCGCGAGGCGCTCGCCGACCGCCCCGACGTGGCCCTCGTCGAGGACAACGCGCACGGCCTCTTCGGGCGCTGGCGCGGGGAGCCGCTCGGCTCGCTCGGCCGGTTCTCCACCCTCAGCTTCCACGAGACCAAGAACATCAGCTGCGGCGAGGGCGGCGCGCTGGTCCTCAACGACCCCGGCGACGTGGCACGGTCGTGGATCCACTACGACAAGGGCACGGACCGGCAGGCCTTCATGGAGGGCCAGGTCGACAAGTACTCCTGGCGCGACACCGGCTCGTCGTTCGGCCTCGCGGACCCGTTGGCGGCCATCCTGCTCGCCCAGCTCGAGGAGCGGGAGGTGATCCAGGCCCGCCGCCGCGCCGTCTTCGAGCGCTACCAGGCCGGGCTCGCCGAGCACGCCGCCGACCTCGGCCTGGTCCTGCCCGACGTGCCGGAGGACCGCGAGCCCGCCTACCACCTGTTCCACGTGCTGCTGCCCGAGGCGGAGCGGCGTGGCGAGGTCATCGCGGCGATGAAGGCCAAGGGTGTGCCGACGGCGTTCCACTACGTCCCGTTGCACGACTCCGAAGGTGGTCGCCGGTTCGCCGCCGCGCCGGGTGAGTGCCCCACCTCGACCGAGGTGAGCGCGCGGCTGCTCCGCCTGCCCTTCCACCAGGAGCTCGAGGCCGACGACTGCGAGCAGGTGGTCACGGCCCTCGTCGACGTGCTGTCGGGCCGATGAGCGACGTGGCCCCGGTCGAGCAGGCGGGCTCGTCCTCGATCGACGACCCGACCTACTGGTGGTACGCCGCGCGCAACGACCTCCTGCGCGCCGGGCTCGGCCACTGGGTGGGCCGGCCGGCGCGGGTGCTCGACGTCGGCAGCGCCGACGGGCCGAGCGCGCACTGGCTCCCGCAGCAGGGTCGGGTGGCCGTCGACCTCGACCCCCGCGGCCTGGTCGCCGGGCGCGACGCGTGCGCCTCCGCGCTGGCGCTGCCGTTCCGGGACGCGACCTTCGACCTCGTCGCCGCCTTCGACGTCGTCGAGCACTGCGAGCCCGAGTCGCAGGCGGTCGCCGAGCTCGCCCGCGTGCTCTCCCCCGGGGGGCGGCTGCTCGTCTCGGTGCCGGCCTACCAGTGGGCGTGGAGCGACCACGACGTCCGGGCCGGGCACCACCGCCGCTACACCCGACGCCGCATCGTCGCCGCGCTCGAGCGCGAGGGCCTCGAGGTGGAGCGCGTCACGCACGCCTTCGCGCTGGTGTTCCCGATGTTCGTCGCGGAGCGGCTCGTACGACGGCTGCGACCGCCGGCGCCGGGTGCCGGCCGGCTCCCGCGCCCGGCCCCGGCCGTGGACCGGCTGCTGCGGGCACTGTGCCGGCGCGAGGTGCGCCTGCTCGCGCGACGCGACCTGCCTTTCGGGTCGTCCATCCTGGTCGCTGCCGTCAGGCGTCGCTGAGCGCAGAGCGCGCCCGGTGCGTGGCCACGGCCAGCAGCACCCACGCGGTGGCCTGAGCGGCCACGAACGCGGCGACGACCGTCGTGGTCGCACTGCCGGGAGCGTCCACCAGGACCGCCGCCGCGGGCACGAGCGCGAGCAGCCAGGCGAGCAGCGTCCGCTCCGGCCGGTCGTGGGCGAGCAGCACCACTCCCTGGAGGAGGGTCGCGAGCGCCAGCACCGACCCGACGGCGAGCGCCGCCGACACGCTCTGCTCGACGCGTACGTCGGGCCCGAAGACGAGGCGGACCAGCCAGGGTCCCGGACCGGCGCCCACCGCGGCCCCCACGACCACCCCCACGCCGGTCGAGGCGAGGAGGGCGACCTCGACCCGGCGGAGCCGGTCGAGGCGCCGGGCGTCGACGAGCCGGGCCAGCGCACCGGTGGCCTGGGCGACCTGGCCGACCAGGACCGTGTAGGGCGCTCGGTAGAGCGCGAGCGCGGCGAAGAGCACCGTGACGTCGGTCGGCGACCCGCCGAGCACCGCCAGGAGGACCGGGCCGCCGGTCAGCACCGCCTGCGCCACCACCTGGGCGCCCGCCGCGCTGCCGAGGAAGGCGCTCGCGCGTCCGGCGTCACCGACGCCGGACGCGTCCGGGTGCTGGTCCGGCAGCGTCCGCCACGCGGAGACCCACCCGGCGCACGCGGCATAGCCCAGCACCAGTGCCGCGCCGTAGGCCGCGGGGTCGTCCACGTCCAGCACCACCAGCCCGAGCGCCGCGACGCAGCGCACGAGGTTCTCGGCCACGAGCACGGCGCCGACCGCGGCGAAGCGGCGCCGTGCCGCCAGCAGGCCGCGCACCACGCCCATGCCGGCCGCGCCGGCCGTCACGAGCGCGACGAGCAGGGCGAAGCGCCCGTCACCGCCGAACAACGGCTCCCGCAGCAGCCACGCCCCCACCCCGGTGACCACCACGACCACGGCCACGAGTCGGGCCGGCGTCCCCCGCGCCGCGCGGACGGCACCCTCCCCCGACACCGCGGCGGTGCGGGTGATCCAGTGCTGCACGGGGAAGGTCAGCCCGGCGGCCGCGAAGCCCCACCACGACCACAGCACCGCGACGGGGGCGGCGGCCTCCGCGCCCAGCCCGCGGGTGCTCGCCGCGAAGAAGACGTAGGCCAGCACGCCCGACACCACCGAGCCGGCGGCCAGGCCCGACGCGGCCCGCGACCTGGAGGACGGGCTGGTCGGTGACATCGCGGGAAGTCTCCCAGACGCGCCACCCCCGGGGACGGACGCGCCCGCCCGGTCGCAGCGCCTAGGGTGGCGCCATGCGCAGAACCACCGACGTACGCCGTCTCGTCGCCCTCGTCGCCGGCGCCGTGCTGACGATCACGGCCGCCCCGGCGCCCGCCCAGCTGCCCTCGGACGAGGCGCCTCGCGCGGCAGCCGCCTCCGACGACGCGGTCGAGTCGGTCCTCGCCATCTCGATCGACGGCCTCAACCCCGACGCGCTCGACAGGCTCGGCCGGGCCGGCACCCCGCACCTCCACGCGCTGCGCGACTCGGGCGCCTCCACCTTCAACGCGCGGACCGAGCGCGAGCTGACGATCACCCTGCCCAACCACACCGGCATGGTCACGGGCCGACGCGTCGAGGCCTCGACGGGCGGGCACGGCGTGCGGTGGAACGACGACCGGCGCCGACCCGCCACGGTGCAGGCGGCCGCCGGGGGCCCCGTGGCGTCGGTGTGGACCGAGGTCCACGCGGCGGGCGGCTCCACGGCGCTGTTCGCGAGCAAGACCAAGTTCTCGCTCTGGAAGCGCAGCTGGCCGCTGAGCATCGACACCACCCGGATCAAGCTGGACAACGCCCTGCTGGCCCGGTCCGTGCAGCGCGACCTGCGCACCACCGAGCGCGACTTCCGCTTCGTCCACCTGTCGCTGCCCGACTCGGTCGGCCACGACGCCGGCTTCATGTCCAAGCCCTACCTCCGGGCGGTCAAGCGGGTCGACGCCCTCGTCGGCGGGATCGTCGGGGCCGTCACCTCCGACCCCGAGCTCGCGGCCGGCACGGTGGTCATCGTCACGAGCGACCACGGCGGCCTGGGCGACGGCCACTCCGAGGCCGGCAAGCTGCACAACTACCGGGTCCCGTTCCTGGTGAGCGGCCCGGGTGTGGCCGCCGGCACGGACCTCTACGAGCTGAACCCCGACTACCTCGACCCCGGCGCCAGCCGCACGACGTACGCCGACGAGCGCCAGCCGGTGCGCAACGGCGCCCTGGCCAACCTCGCGCTCGACCTGCTGGACCTCGGCGCCGTCCCCGGCAGCGAGCACAACTCCGCGCTCGATCTCGACGTCTCACCGACCGAATGACCCACCACCGCCCGGACGGCCCGGCGGACCGAGGAGGCACCCGATGTCCCTGCTGAGGCACTTGTCCGCGGCTGTTGCGCTGGCCCTCGCGTCGTCCCTGGCGCTGACGACCGCGGCGACCGGACCCGCGTCGGCGCGCGCCGCCGAGCCCGCGCTCCCCGACCCCGCTGCGGCCGCCGAGGTGGGCTGGCCGCCCGCGCCGCCGGCGCAGCTGGTGATCGACACCCAGGGCCAGCCCATCGACCGCGAGGACTACGTCGCGGGCACGGTGACGCTCGACGGCGTCACCCACGCCACCGAGGTGCGCGGACGCGGGAACTCGACGTGGAGCTGGGCCAAGAAGCCCTACAAGCTCAAGCTGGAGGACGACGCCGCGCTGGTCGGCACGGAGGCCTTCGACGAGTGGGTCCTGCTCGCCGGCTACGGGGACCGCAGCGCCCTGCGCACCGCCGCGGCGTTCGCCGTCGCCGCCCAGACCCGGCTGGCGTGGACCCCGCGATTCCGCTTCGTCGACGTCGTGCTCGACGGCCAGTCGCAGGGCCTCTACATGCTGACCGAGCAGGTGGAGGAGGGCAGCGGGCGCGTCGACCTGCCCGACGACGGCTTCCTGCTGGAGTTCAACAAGCGCTACCTGCGCGACGGCGAGCCGGGCTTCCGGACCCGGCGCGGGTCGTCCATCGCGTTCAAGGACCCCGACGAGGTCACCAAGCAGCAGCGCCGCACCGTGCGGCGCGGGGTGACGCGGTTCGAGAAGATCCTCTACGGCCCGTCCTTCGCCGACCCCGAGCGCGGCTACGCCGCCCACGTCAACGTCAAGAAGCTCATCGACTGGTACCTCGTCGAGGAGCTGTTCGCCAACCAGGACTCCAACTTCCAGTCGAGCGTGCACATGAGCTGGGTGCCCGGCAGGCGCTTCGTCTTCGGGCCCGTCTGGGACTTTGACCTCAGCGCGGGCACGAAGTGGAAGGCGAGCAGCTCTCCCGAGGCGTGGTACACCCGCACCGGGCAGCACTGGGTCGCGCGCATGCTGCAGGACCCGTCGTTCTCCCGCCGGGTCAAGAGCCGCTGGGCGAGGCTGCGCCCCGCCGTGGAGCAGGTCGTCGCGCAGCTGCCGGCGGCCGGCGAGTCCTTGGGTGAGGTCGCCGACGTCGACTGGGAGCGGTGGCACGCCGACGGCGCCGACCTCGAGTGGACCAGGCACGCGCCGACGCGCCGCGGCGAGGTCGCCTTCCTCGGCGAGTGGCTGACCAAGCGGGTGCGGTGGCTCAGCCGCAACGAGGTGCGCCTCGGCGACGCCCGGCTGGCGACCCAGGAGCGGGCGCGCACCGTGTGGGTGCCGGTCGAGCTGCAGAGCGCCCCGAGCGCCGCGGTCGAGGTGTCGTGGGCGCTGACCGCGCTGCGGGCCGAGGCCGGGGTCGACTTCGTCGACGCCGACGGCAGGATCACCTTCGCGCCCGGGCAGGTGCAGCGCTACATCCCCGTGCAGGTCCTGGACGACGACGTCACCGAGGGGCGCGAGCTCATCCACGTGGAGATCACCGGCGCCACCGACGGTGTGGTGGTCGGCTCCCCGTCGGCCGGGGTCGTCGCCATCGCGCCCTCCAAGCGCTGAGGGCTCACCGGCGGCTCACCGGACCGCCCGGGCCTCCCACGGGAGCGGCCAGGGGTTAAGCCGGCAACCGCCGGTGCCCAGCGACTGCTGCATCATCACCGGTGCCCGGCGCCCGCGGGCGGGGCACGACGCGTGGCCGCGGCCGAGCCAGTGCCCGGTCTCGTGGTTGAGGACCGTGTGGCGGTAGTCGCGCCGCGAGCGCCCCGCCGCGTTCCACGCGGGTGAGGCGCTCCGCCACCGCAGCTGGTTGATGATCACGTGCCGCCCGACGCGGCACGACCACTGGGCGGAGCAGGCGGAGGAGAAGGACGGCACCGCCCGGGCGGCGGCGAGCACGAGCGTGAAGTCGCCGCCGCGGCGCACCCGGTGGAACCGGACGCCCGCCGCCCGCCAGCCGCGCCGGTCGTCGAAGGTCTCCTGAGCCTGGCGCCGGAAGACCTTCATCGAGCTGGTGACCCGCCCCCGCGTGGTGACGGAGTACGTCACCCGGCGGCGTACGGGCTCCGCTGCGCGGGCCGCGGGTCCGGTCCTGTCCTGCGCGGCGCTCGTACGCCGGTGCTCGCGCGCGTCCGCCTCGCCGGCCCCGGCGGGTGCCGCGAGCAGCGCGGGTGCCAGCACGGCGAGGACGGCGAGCAGGCGGACGACCCGGGACATGACGGGAGCCTAGATCTTCTTCGAGTGCCGGCTCCAGATGTCGTCGAAGTGGGCGACGTAGGCGTCGTGCACCCGAGCCCGCGGGATCATGACCACCACCTCGTCGTTGAGGAGGGACACGTCGGACCAGTTCTCCGAGCCCGTCCAGACGGCTCGCGTCGCCGAGCCGTCCCACGTGCCGTCGACCGACATCCACTTCTCGTGGACGAAGTGCTCCCAGCCGGAGTCCTCGAACCCGGTCGCGACGTCGCCGTCGACGTCGAGCGAGGCGCTGCGGACGCGGACACCGGCCCGGAGCAGCGTCTCCACGACCTCGGGGCAGGCGGCGCTCACCAGGGCCTGGACCCGGCACCCCTGCTGGCTCAGCCGGGCCACGCGCCGGGCGAGGTCGAGGCCGCGGTGCCCCTGCCACCCGTACATCCCGATCCGGACCACCGTCCGACCGGCGTGCCCCGTCCCCGGAAGGGCGTGGCAGCCGACCCGGGCCAGGCGGGCGGCGACGACGTCGCTGTCCGGCGTCGTCGACGGCCCCGGGGCGATGCTCGTCGTGACGTCCCCGTGCGCCACCTGCACCCCCGGCGTCGTGACCGTGCGGTCGGCCGCCAGCTCGTCGAAGACGTGGGCGTAGTCGTCGTACAGCTGCTGGCTGCCGGTGAAGGTGACCAGGTCGTTCCAGTGGACCCCGGCGGAGTAGCCGGTGAGGTTGGCCGAGCCGAGCATCACCACGTGCTGGGTGTCGCCGCTGGCGGAGAAGAGGTACATCTTCATGTGCTGGTTGCCGCGGTCGCCGAGCCGGCAGCTGGCGTGGCAGACCTTGACGAAGCTCGGGACCGGCTCATGGTCCCCGCTGCGCGTGCCGCAGGCACCGCGGCTGGAGTCGGCGTCCGCGCCCAGGAGTCGCCGCAGGCGACGTGACGACGGGGAGACGGCGTTGTCGTTGAGGACCACCTGCACGCTCACCTGACGCCGGGTGCACGCCCGCGCGAGGGCGTGGGCGATGTCGGGCCGATCGAAGCTGTAGGCCGCCATCCGGATCGCGCCGTGGCGCGGTGTGGCGTCGACCGCCCGCCGGATGTGGTCGGCGATGCGGTTCTGCGCCTCCTCGTCGCCGGTCGGGTCGTTGAAGATGACGGAGGCCATCGGGGGCGCGGCCTGCGCCGCCACCTGGCTGCCGACCGCGCCGCCCATCGCGGCGGCGGGCTGTGACGACGCGGCGGGCGCGCGCCCGATGACCTCGCCGAGCGCGGGGGTCACGACCACCGTCGCGAGGCTGAGGAGCATCGTTCCCGTCAGGAGAATGGTGTGCATCTCGATCACCCGATCCCGATCGGCGGGACCCTCCCGCCTCATGGATCGACCGTCGCGCCGGGGCGGCTCCGGGCACCCGAGCCCGGGGTCTCGCTCCGGCGGGACTCCCCCGCGTACGTCCGGGACGCCGGTCCCTCTTCCGGTCGCCGACGGGCCGTCGCGTCGTCGAGGTCCCGGTGCCCGCGTCAGCGCGGGGACCGCGGACCCAGGCACCCGGGACGGCGGTGAGGCATTGCCGCCGGTGTGCGTCGTTGGCCTGCGGCGGGTCGCGGTGGTGCCCCAGACTGGCGGCCGCACCGTGGCGAGGGGGTCGCATGAAGGTGGTGGCCATGTCGGCCCGGATCGTGGCCTCCGCCGTGGGCGCGCTGGTCGTCGTGCCCGTCACGGTCCTCCTCCTCCTCGAGGGGGAGGTGGCGGGGTCGTGGACGTGGCTGCCGCTCTGCGTGGTCCTGGTCGCGGGCCTCAGCGGGTGCATCGCCACGGGCCTGTGGTGGCCGCACAGGCGGATGCGCGTGCTGGCGGGAGTCGTCGCGTTCGCCTGGGCGACGGTGGCGCTGAGCGTCGCGTTCTGGCCGATGGTCGCGACCCGCGCCGAGGTGCGGGCGGCCTTCGACCGGGTCGACTACGGCGGCGGCATCGGCGATCCGACCATCTTCGAGCTGGGCCCGGCATGGTGCGCGCCCGGCTTCACGAGCGTGCTCGGGTGCCCCCGGATGTCCGTGGACTACCTGGTCGACGAGGGCGGCGGCGACGACGTGCTGCGCGCCCTGGAGGAGGCCGGCTTCGACCGAGTCGGGGAGCCGCAGCAGCGGGAGATCGAGGGCTTCGACTTCCCGGGCTCGAGGTCGGCCGCTCTCGGCACACGACACTGGCTCGTGGGCGACGGAGTGCGGGTCGAGGTGACGATCCTCAGCGAGCGGGAGCACGCCGGACCCGTGCCGGGCCTGGACAAGGCCACGATGTTCGTCCCTACGAGCACCGAGCGGGTGAGCCTGGAGCTCAGCGATGCGGAGAACTCCGCGCGCCTGGAGATCCCGGACGACCTCGGCTTCTGGTCACCCCATGCACCGCTCGACGAGCTGCAGCCGCCCGCGGGGTGGTGAGGGGGGTGGGATGTCTGGGCTGCTTGATGCCGGGGTCGGTATGTGCTGACGTGGCGGCGGGTCGGGGCCGGTCGCGCTTCGCGCAGGTCGATTCGGCTCGCGCGGGGCCGGGCTGCGGTTGCATCGGCCTGCAAGCGGACTCCGGCCGGTCGACCTTGCGCCGGTGCCCTGGCGGTGGATATCGGCCTGATAGCCCGCGCGCCGGGAAGTGGGACGTCCAGGCCGGCGGTCCAGCTAGCGACCTGGGGCCTGGAGCGCGCTCAGCAGCGGCGGACATGCCTGTGGCCCCGCCGTGGTCAGGTCGGCGGGGTGTGGGGCGGGGTCATGGTCGGTCGGGCGGGTCGGCCCCAGCAGCAGCGCCACTGATCCGGGTGGTCCCGGTGCGGTCGCGTCGATAGCGGTGGCCGTGCGGGCTGGTCCACTCGTAGACACCGACTCCGGTCACCTCGTAGCGCCAGCCGGTGTGGGTCTTGAGGCGGTGGTGCGAGCGGCACTCCGCGGCGAGGTTCGAGGACACGGTCGCCCCCGGCTGGTGGCGTCCCTCGGCTGCGGCGTCGTGGTCGAAGGGAACGACGTGGTCGATGTCGCAAGCTCGCGCTGGTCGGGTGCACCACGGGAACACGCAGGTGCGGTCACGCAGGATGACCTGCTCGCGGATCCGGTCGGGAATGTCGTAGCCAAGTGCGGTGAGCTCGGCGGTGAGGTCGATGACCGGCTTGACGGTCACCTTGGTCCGGGAGTCGCCGCACCAGTCCCGCACCTGCTCCAGCAGGACCAACCGCTGGCCCTCCTCCATCCGGCCGGTGGGGCCGAAAACGGTCTCCAACCCGTCAACGCTGGCGTCGAAGTGGGCGTGCAGCACTACCTCACGCGCAACCGGCAACCCGTCCCCGCCCGTGGCGGCGGTCGAGCCTTGGGTGTGGAGGTCGAGCGCGGTCTGGGTGCGGGCCAGGTCGCCGAGTGCTGCGGACCGGCGGGCGTCGAGCGGAGCTTGTGAGCCGAGGGCTTTCAGCGTCTCTGCTCCGTGGGCGAGGGCTCGGTCGAGGTCGAGGGCGTCGGCGATGTCGAGCTCGGCCTCGAACCGCATGGTCCCGGCGTAGTGCACGTCCTCGGAGTGGAGGGTGGCGTGGCGCGGGTCGACGTGCTGCCAGCCGTCGTCGGGATCCTTCGTGGGGTCGTGGGTGTCGAGGTGGTGGCGCTTGATGGTCTCCGCGACAAGTCGGTCGAGCTGCGCGGGACCGACCCGGCCGGCGACGGCCGCGACCTGGGCGTCGACCCACCGCGCCGCCTCGACCGTGAGCGACGGGGTCGAGTGGATGGTGGCTTCCGCGACCGTGCGGGCGCGCCAGGCCGGCACCTGCCCGGCGTGGACCTGAGCCCACAGCCGCGGGAGCCGGTGCCGCAGCTCGAGCGCATGGCCGATGAGCCGCTTCGCCGACGTCGACGAGATGCCGAGGACGGTGCCGAGCTCGGCGATGCAGAACTCCGCCACCGCCGGACAACCCTCGCCGGCGATGGGCTCCTCGTGCTCCAGGCCGTAACGGCCACCGTCGCCGAAGGTCGCGGCGGCGTGGATCGACTCCGGCGGGTGGAGGTCGGCCCACCGCGCGGCGAGGTCGAGCTGTCGTGCAGCCGCGGCCGCTTCGTCACTGCGAGCGGAGCGGAACGAGGCGAGCAGCGCCGAGGCGGAGAGGTCCTCGACCTCAGCTCCGGGTGCCGCTGCCAGCGTCTCGATCATGTGTTCGATTCTACGGACGACCACCGACAGCGGACGGTGCTCGAGAAGATCTGTTGAAGAGGTCTCGATACGCCTCGCTCGTCCCTCGCTCGGCTACTCGACCACCGAGGAAGCGAGCTGATGGTGGGGTCTCGATACGCCTCGTTCCTCGGCTACCCGACCACCGAAGACCTACTGCCACTCGACCAGCGAGGGAGAGGTTTCGACCACCGACAGACCTCGGCTACCCGACCACCGAGCCGACTCCCGACCTCACGCCCAGAGCTGGCCGTCGAGCCGGTCCTCGGCCTCGTCGACGGTGCCCTCGTAGGCCCCGGTGGAGAGGTACTTCCAGCCGCCGTCGCAGACCACGAAGGCGATGTCGGCGCGCTCGCCGGCCTTGATCGCCTTCGCCGCCTGGCCGAGCGCGGCGTGGAGGATCGCGCCGGTGGAGATGCCGGCGAAGATGCCCTCGAGCTCGAGGAGCTCGCGCACCCGGCGCACGGCGTCGCGCGGTCCGACCGAGAAGCGGGAGTCGATGAGCGAGGCGTCGTAGAGCTCGGGGACGAAGCCCTCGTCGAGGTTGCGCAGGCCGTAGACGAGCTCGCCGTAGCGCGGCTCCGCGGCCACGATGCGTACGTCGAGCTTGGCGCGCCGGAAGTAGCGCGAGACGCCCATGAGGGTGCCGGTGGTGCCGAGGCCGGCCACGAAGTGCGTGATCCCGGGGAGGTCGGCGAGCAGCTCGGGGCCGGTGCCCTCCTCGTGCGCGAGCGCGTTGGCCTCGTTGCCGTACTGGTAGAGCATCACCCAGTCGGGGTGCTCGCTCGCGACCTGCTTGGCGACGCGCACGGCCTCGTTGGAGCCGCCGGCGGCGGGCGACGACACGATCTCGGCGCCCCACATGCGCAGCAGCTGACGCCGCTCCTCGGACGTGTTCTCGGGCATCACGCAGACGATGCGGTAGCCCTTGAGCTTGGCCGCCATGGCGAGCGAGATCCCGGTGTTGCCGCTCGTCGGCTCGAGGATGGTGCAGCCGGGCCGGAGCGTGCCGTCCTTCTCCGCCTGCTCGATCATCTTCAGGGCCGGGCGGTCCTTGATGGAGCCGGTGGGGTTGCGGTCCTCCAGCTTGGCCCAGAGCCGGACGTCGGGGCTGGGTGAGAGCCGCGGCAGCCCCACGAGGGGGGTGCCGCCGACCGACTCGAGCAGGCTGTCGAAGCGCATGCCGCCAAGCATGACATCCACCGATCGGTGGATGGCCGCGAGCGCTGGTTGCCCGATGTGCGAGACGTCGCGGCCCGCGAGGCTGGAGCCATGATCTCGATCTCCCACCTGCGCAAGACCTACGGCGACACGGTCGCCGTCGACGACGTCTCCCTCGAGGTCGCCGAGGGCGAGGTGCTGGGCGTCCTCGGTCCCAACGGAGCCGGCAAGACCACGACCGTCGAGTGCCTCGCGGGCCTGCGCGTCCCCGACTCCGGCACCGTGCGGGTCGGCGGTCTCGACCCGCTCACCGACCGCGACGAGCTCACCCGTCTCCTCGGCGTGCAGCTCCAGGATTGCCGGCTGCAGCCCAAGATCACCGTGGACGAGGCGCTGCGCCTCTGGTCCGCGTTGTACGACGACCCGCTCCCGTGGCGCGACCTGATCGGCAGGCTCGGGCTAGAGGAGCAGCTCCGCACGAGGTTCCGCGACCTGAGCGGCGGGCAGCAGCAGCGCCTCTCCATCGCGCTGGCCCTCGTCGGGCGTCCACGCGTGGTGATCCTCGACGAGCTCAGCACCGGCCTGGACCCGCGGGCCCGGCGCGACGTGTGGCAGATCGTGCGCGACCTCCGCGCCGACGGCGTCACCATCCTGCTCGTCACGCACTCGATGGAGGAGGCCCAGCAGCTCTGCGACCGCATCGCCATCATCGACGGCGGCCGGATCAGGGCCCTCGACACCCCCGACGCCCTGATCGCGGGAGCGACCGCCGCCACCGTCACCTCGTTCACCACCGACGAGCCGGTCGACCTCGAGTCCCTGCGCGACCTCACGTCGGTCTCCGCGGTCCGCGCCGAGTCCGACCGCATCGTCGTGGAGGGACGCGACGGCGCCGCGCTCGAGGTGCTCGAGCGCCTGGGCCGGCAGCAGGTGACGCCGCACGGCCTGCGCGTCGTCGACGGGACCCTCGACACCGCCTACCTCCAGCTCACCGACACCCGCGAGGAGACACCCGCATGAGCACCTCCACACCGGCCCCGTCACCCGCGACGGCGCCCGCCGCGCGTACGTCCCCCACGGCAGCCGTCGTCCGCACCGAGGCGCGGCTGTTCGGCCGCGAGCTCGGCTCGCTGTTCTGGATCCTGCTCTTCCCGACGATCCTGCTGCTCATCATCGGGCTGGTGCCGGACTACCGCACCCCCGAGGCGGACCTCGGCGGGCAGCGCGTCATCGACCTCTACGCCTCGGTCTGCGTGATCCTGGCGATGATCATGGCCTCGATCATGGCGATGCCGCCCGTGATCGCGGGCTACCGCGAGAGCGGCGTGCTGCGGCGGATGCGCACCACGCCGATGCACCCGGCGTCCCTGCTCGGCGCCCAGGTCGGGCTGCACGCCGGAGCGGTGCTGGTCTCGATCGTGCTGGCGCTCGCCGGTGCGCGCCTCGTCTACGACGTGCCCCTGCCCCGCGACGTCCTCGGGTACGCCGTGAGCCTCGTGCTGGCCACCGCCGCCGCGTTCTCGATCGGCGCGGTCGTCACGGCCGTGTCGGCCAACACGCGCGTGGTGCAGACCGTCGGCACCATCGTCTTCTTCCCGATGATGTTCACCTCCGGCGTCTGGCTGCCGGTGCAGGGAATGGGCGGGTGGTTGCACGACGTCGTGACCGCCACCCCGCTCGGCGCGGCGGCGGAGGCGCTCAACGACTCCCTCGTCGGCCGGACACCGGACCTCGCCGACCTCGCGGTGATGCTCGCCTGGACCGCCGTGCTGTCGCTCGTGGCCGTGCGCCGGTTCCGGTGGGAGTGACATGGGTGAGATGGCCAGTCCGGGCTGCCAAGATGTCGCCATGAGCGAGGAGCGCTGGCTGCGGTGGCTGCCCTTCGGCCTCCTGGGCATGGCCAGCGCGGTCGCCGCCATCGCGTCCCCGGCCCTCGGCGACGCGGCCGCGGACGTCCCCCCGACGCTCGCGGTCGCGGCCGTCACCGCCGTCTGGATGCTCGTGACGCCGAGCCCCGGTCCGCTCAACTACGCCGGCCGTACGGCGCTCGCGTTCGTCCTGTGCTGGCTCAACCCGCTCTTCGCGATCTTCGGGTTCTTCGGGTTCATCGACGCCTGGGAGGCGCTCAGCAGGCGCTGGGTCCACGTCGGGGTCGGCGTCGTGGCGATCACGCAGGCCGGCGCCCAGTCGGGTGGGCTGCCCCCGGAGAGCGCCGGCCAGGCCCTGCTCTTCGTCGTGCTCGTCGTCGTCAACGGCGGCCTCGCGAGCGGCTTCATGAAGATGGGCCTGCGCACCGAGGAGCGCAACGCCGCGCTCGAGCGGCTCAACGCCGACCTCGAGCAGGCGCTCGTGGCCAACGACGTGCTGCAGCAGCAGCTGATCGCGCAGGCCCGCGCCACCGGCGTCCAGGAGGAGCGGGCGCGGCTCGCGCGCGAGATCCACGACACGATCGCCCAGAGCCTCGCCGGCATCGTCACCCAGCTCGAGGCCTCCGTCGGCGGCGAGCGGCAGGAGCGGGCGCTCGCCCTGGCCCGCGAGGCCCTCGCCGAGGCCCGGCGCTCCATGCTCGACCTCTCCCCCGCCGACCTCGACGGGGCGACCCTCCCCGAGGCGCTCGACGGTGTCGTCGCCGCGTGGTCGGCGGACCAGTCCGTGCGCGCCGACGTCGTGGTCACCGGAGAGCCGGTGCCGCTGCACCCCGAGGTGGAGGCGACCGTGCTGCGCATCGCGCAGGAGTCGCTCGCCAACGTCGCCAAGCACGCCGGCGCGCAGCGGGTGGGCGTGACGCTGTCCTACGACGGCGACGAGGTGGTGCTCGACGTGCGCGACGACGGGGCCGGCTTCGACCTCGGCGCGCCGACCCGCCCCAGCTCCTTCGGCCTGCGCGGCATGCGCCAGCGCGCGGCACGGCTGGCCGGCGACCTCACCCTGGAGTCCCGGCCCGGTGGCGGCACGGCCGTCTCGGCGCGGCTGCCGGCCCTCGCCCGGGAGGCGGCGTGAGCGTGCGGATCGTCGTCGTGGACGACCACCCGGTGGTGCGCGACGGCGTCCGCAGCATGCTGGCCGGCGTGACCGGCTTCGACGTGGTCGGCGAGGCCGCCAGCGGGCCGGAGGCCGTCGAGGTCGTCATGGCGACCGACCCGGACGTCGTCGTCATGGACCTGCGGATGCCCGGGGGCGGCGGCGTCGACGCCGTGCGGGCCCTGCGCGAGCGCGGCTCGCGTGCCGCGGTGCTGGTGCTGACGACGTACGACACCGACTCCGACACCGTCGCGGCGATCGAGGCGGGCGCCACGGGCTACCTGCTCAAGGACACCCCTGCCGGGACGCTCTTCGACGCCGTCCGGGCGACGGCCGCCGGCGAGACGGTGCTGTCACCGGCCGTCGCGGCGCGGCTCGCCTCCCACGTGCGACGACCGGCCACGTCGGGCGCGCTCAGCGCCCGTGAGCGCGAGGTGCTCGGGCTGGTGGCGCGGGGTCGCTCCAATCGGGTGATCGCCGAGGAGCTCTTCGTGAGCGAGGCGACGGTCAAGACGCACCTCGTGCACGTCTACGAGAAGCTCGGCGTCAGCGACCGCGCCGCCGCGGTGGCGACGGCGTACGAGCGCGGGATCCTCGGCTGACCCGGACGGGTCAGCAGCCGCCCGCGACGGCGGGGAGCACGACGACCTGGTCGCCGTCGGAGAGCTCGGCCTCGAGGCCGCCGATGAAGCGGACGTCCTCGTCGTTGATGTAGACGTTGACGAAGCGGCGCAGGTCGATGGAGCCGGACTTGTCCTCGACGAGGCGGTCCTTGATGCCCGGGTGGTTGCCCTCGAGGTCGTCGATGAGCTCGGCCAGGCTGGCGCCGGCGCCCTCGACGGCCTTGGCGCCGTCGGTGTAGGTGCGCAGGATGGTGGGGATCCGGACCTCGATGGCCATCAGGCTGTGCTCGCTTCCTGGTGCTCGGGTGTCGGGGTGATCGTGACGTCCTCTTCGGTCACGACACCGTCGACGATTCTGTAGGACCTGAACTCCACCGGGCCGTCACTATTCCCGTGCTCGCGTGTGCTGACGAGCACGTAGTGGGCGTTCGGCTCGCTGGCGAGGCCGATGTCGGTGCGGCTCGGGTAGGCCTCGGTGGCGGTGTGGGAGTGGTAGACGACGACCGGCTCCTCGTCGCGCGCGTCCATCTCCTTGTAGAGCGCGAGCAGCTCGCTGGAGTCGAACTCGTAGAACGTCGGGCTGCCGGCGGCGTTGACCATCGGGATGAACCGCTCCGCCCGGTCGCTGCCCTCGGGACCCGCGACGACGCCGCACGCCTCGTCGGGGTGGTCGCGCTTGGCGTGCGCCACGATGGCGTCGTACGTCTCCTGGGCGATGGTCAGCACGGGCCAAGGGTAGGTCGCCCACCGATGCCGAGGCTCCACGTCTCAGCACATAGCCTTGACGTCGATAGAGCTCGTGCACGGGGGAAGGATCGGATGTCGCTGCGTGAGGTGCCGCCGCCACTGACCCGCCGCGGCATACCCCTCGAGCGCGACCTGCGGGTCCTGGCGCTCGGCTCCTTCGCCAACCGGTTCGGCGCCGGCGCCGTGATGACGACCAGCGCCCTCTACTTCACCCGCCAGGTCGGCTTCTCGGCCGCGGAGGTCGCCCTCGCGCTGTCGGTGGCGGCGATCGTGGGGATCGTGGTGCAGGTCCCCGCCGGCCACCTCGGCGACAGCCGCGGCCCGCGCCGGGTGCTGACCATCTGCATGACCGGAGCCGCCCTCACCAGTGCTCTGCCCGTGCTGGCGCGGACGCCGTGGCAGCTCGCCCTGCTGCTGGGCCTGCTGGCGCTGTTCGAGCGCTCGGCTGGCTCGGTGCAGCAGGGAGTGATCGCCCAGCTCGCCACGGGTGGGCGGGGCGTGCTGTTCAAGGCCTACCTCCGCGCGGTGACCAACACCGCCATCGGCCTGGGCTCGGTGTTCGGCGGTGCCGCGCTGGTGATCGACGAGTCGTGGGCCTACGTCTCCGTCTTCGTGCTCAACGCGCTCTTCACCGGCTTCGCGGCGTGGAACTCCACGCGCCTGCCCGACCTGCCGGCCTACGTGCGGGTCGAGGGCGAGCCGCGGCTCGCCGTGCTGCGCGACTGGCCGTACGTCGTCGTGGTGGCCGTGACCGGGCTGTTCTCGCTGCACTTCTTCGTCATGGAGCTCGGGCTGGCGCTCTACATCTCCGAGCGGACGTCGGCCCCGCCCGTCATGGTGGCCGTCCTCCTCGTGGTGAACACCGCGTGCGTCGCGCTCTTCCAGGTGCGCCTCTCCCGCCGCGCCGACTCCGTCGAGGCGGGCGCCCGCGCGCTGGTGCGGGGCGCGGTGTGGATCGCCGCGGGCTTCGCGATCGTGGCGCTGGCCGACCGCGGCGACGCCACCTTCGCCGTCGTCGTGCTCGTCATCGGCTCGCTGGTCCACGTCGTCGGCGAGATGATCGGCTCCGGCGGACAGTGGGGCCTGCAGATGGGGCTCGCGCCGCACGAGCGCCAGGGCCAGTACCAGGGCTTCGCCGGCCTCGGCTTCAGCGTCATCGCCGTGGTCGGGCCGCCGGTCGTCACGCTGCTGTGCGTCGAGATGGGCGAGACGGGCTGGCTGGTCCTGGCCGCCCTGATGCTCGCCATCGCGCTGGTCTCGGTGCCGGTCTCGCGCTGGGCGCTGGCCTCACGCGAGCGCTACGGCGTGCTGACCCACTCCGGCTGAGCCCGACCGGTCAGCCGGTCAGGCGCGGATCGCGGCCGGGATCCCGTCGGAGAAGACCTCGGGCGTCGCCGGGAACGACTCCGAGACGCCGAGCGAGTGCCGGACGGCCGACCACGCCGCCGCGCAGGCGTCGAGGAGGTCGTCCTCCCCGAAGCCCGCGCCGCGGAACCACGGCGGCGCGACGATGCCGTGCGCGGCCAGCGCCTCGCGGCGGGCTCGTACGCCGTCCGCGTCCTTCTTGCGGGCCAGCACCGGTGCCCCGGCCATCCGCGCGAAGCTCACCTCGGGATGCACCTCCACGACCTCCACGCCGGGCCGCGAGCGCACCCACGCGTCCACCTGCAGGACCTTCTCGCGCAGGGCGTACGCCTGCGCACTGACGCTGGTGCGTCCATCGGTCGCCGCGAGGTTGGCCGCGCGGGCCTCCTCGTAGGTCGCGGCCTCGAGCGCCGACCGCACCGGGGTGGAGAAGAGTGACGAGGACTTGCCGACCAGCACCCGGCGCGCCTCGGCGTCGGCCTGCCGGCCGCCGGTGTCGGGCAGGCCGATCGGGATGTCGATGGCGACGACGGACACCGCGTGCTGCTCGCGCACCAGGGCGACGAGCTCGGCGATCGTGCGTCCGACGAAGACCGACTCCCGGCGGTCCACGTCGAGCACGACCCCCACCCAGCCGCCGGGGCAGGCGTCGACGCCGAGCACGGGCTCGTCGGGCGCGAGGACCGGTGGCGGCTCGACCTCGCCCTGCCCGGCGGGCGCGACGAACCGGGCCTCCCGCTCCCCGCTCAGCGCCGCGCCGATCCGGGCGAGCATCACCTCCGGCATCGGCGGCAGGCTGCCGATGGGCCACCAGCGCACGTCGGTCGACTCGTCGTCGGCGACGTGGGCCTCGCCGTCCAGCCAGGTGCAGGCGAAGGTGAGGTCGAGGTAGGTCGCCCGGTCACCGTTGACGTGCAGGATCTCGCCGTGGACGGCGGTCGAGGCGAGCCGGTCGACTCGGATCGTGACGCCGGCCTCCTCCATCGCCTCGCGGGCGGCGGCGACGGCGGGCTCCTCCCCCGGGTCCGGGATCCCGGTCACGGGCCCCCAGGCGCCGTTGTCGGAGCGCTTGACCAGCAGCAGCTCGTCGCCGCGCCGGACGACAGCGGTGACGCCGGGCAGCCACAGCGGGTCGTGGCCGATCTTCTCGCGGATCGCGAGGACGAAGTCGGGGACGGGACTCACCCGGCGCTCACCCGGCGCTCACCGCTCGCCCATGAGGGCCTCGACCACGGTCTCCTGGAGGTAGCCCACCCACTCGTAGATGTCGTGCGCCTGGGCGCGCGGGTCGTCGTCGGGCAGCGTGTGCCAGTAGTGCTCGTCGCCGGCCTCCACGCCGAGCCGGGTGGCGAGGGCGAGCCGGATGTCGGTGAAGGCCCGCATCCACGTCTCGGCCTCGTCGGGGGTGAGCTCCACGTCGATGACGAGCCCGTCCTCGTCGAGCTCGGGCGGCAGCCCGGCGTCCTCGAGCGTGTCGATGACCAGCCCGGACGCGGCCGCCTTGCCGTCGCGGAGGCCGCCCTCGGTGAAGCGGCGGAAGTCCGCGGCCGCCTCCTCGTCCTCGGGGTAGGCGGTGGGGAACAGGCGCGCCAGGACCGGGTCCTCCGGGATCGTCGTGGCGCCGGAGAACTCGACCATCAGGGCGTCGAAGGCGTCCGCGCTCGGCCCTGCCGGCTCGGCCCGCTCGTTGCGGAGCAGCTCCACCATCTGCGAGGCCAGCGAGCGCAGCAGGTCGGCCTCGAAGCCGGTGAAGGTGGCGATGACCCGGTCCGAGCGGCGGTGCCGCTCGAAGCCGCTCACGAGGCCTTCTCCATCGTGGCCCACAGGCCGTACTCGTGCATGGCCTGCACGTCGCGCTCCATCTCCTCGCGGGTGCCGGTCGACACGACCGACCTGCCGTCGTTGTGCACCTCCAGCATGAGCTTCTCGGCCTTGGCCTTGTCGTAGCCGAAGTACTTCTGGAAGACGTAGGAGACGTAGGACATGAGGTTGACCGGGTCGTCCCAGACGAGGGTCACCCACGGCTTGGCCAGGAAGGTGATCTCGTCGGGGGTCAGGGTCGGCTCGACCTCTACGGGACTGGCGGCTGACACGTGGCCCATGGTGGCACAGTGTGCGTCGTGACGAGCTCCCCCCGTACGTCAGCGGCGCTGCTGACCGACCACTACGAGCTGACCATGGTCCAGGCCGCTCGCCAGGCCGGCACGGCCGACCGGAGGGCGGTGTTCGAGCTGTTCCCGCGGCGGCTGCCGCAGGGCCGCCGCTACGGCGTCGTGGCCGGCGTCGGGCGGGCGCTGGACGCCCTCGAGGCGTTCCGATTCGACCCGGCCACGGTGGCCGCGCTGGACGGCGTCGTCGACCCCGGCATGCTCGAGTGGCTGGCGTCCTACCGCTTCTCGGGCGACGTGTGGGGCTACGCCGAGGGCGAGGCCTACTTCCCCTACTCCCCCGTGCTCGTGGTCGAGGGCACCTTCGCCGAGGCGGTGCTGCTCGAGACGGTGCTGCTGTCGATCTACAACCACGACTCGGCCATCGCCTCTGCCGCCTCGCGGATGGTCGTCGCCGCCGGCGAGCGGCCGTGCATCGAGATGGGCTCGCGGCGCACCCACGAGGAGGCCGCGGTGGCGGCGGCGCGGGCGGCGTACGTCGCGGGGTTCGAGGCCACCAGCAACCTCGCCGCGCGGGCGCGCCACGGCGTGCCGTCGACCGGCACGGCGGCGCACTCGTTCACGCTGCTCCACGACGCCGAGGCCGATGCCTTCCGCGCGCAGGTGCAGAGCCTCGGCGTCGGCACCACGCTGCTCGTCGACACCTACGACGTCACGGAGGCCGTACGGCTGGCGGTCGAGGTGGCCGGCACCGGCCTCGGCGCGGTCCGGCTCGACTCCGGCGACCTGGGCGAGGTGGCCCGCGAGGTCCGCGCGCAGCTCGACGGCCTCGGCGCGACCGGCACCCGCATCGTGGTGACTAGCGACCTCGACGAGCACGCGATCGCCAGCCTCGCGTCGGCGCCCGTGGACGCCTACGGCGTGGGCACCCAGCTGGTGACAGGCTCCGGGCACCCCACCTGCGGCTTCGTCTACAAGCTCGTCGCCCGCGAGGGCGACGACGGTGAGATGGTCTCGGTGGCGAAGAAGTCGACCGACAAGCAGTCGATCGGAGGCCGCAAGTACGCCCTGCGCCGCCGCAGCGCCGCGGGCGTCGCCGAGGCCGAGGTGATCGGCATCGGCTCGCCGCCCGAGGACGACGGCGACGACCGCCCGCTGCTCGTCCCCCTCGTCGAGCGCGGCGAGGTCGTCGGGCGGACGACGCTCGAGGAGGCCCGCGCGCGCCACCGCAGCTCGCTCGCGGAGCTGCCGCGGGAGGTCACGATGATGTCGGCCGGCGAGGCCGCCATCCCCACGGTGCACCTCGGTCCCTGAAGGCACCCGCCGTGACCTCTCGCCAGGTCCGGCGCAATTGCAGTGCCGCTCGGGCTCCCCGGCTGCCATCATCGGTGGATGGGCCAGCCTGCGCCCCGCGCGCCCCGACCTCGCGCCGCACCGGACGAGAGCGTCCCCGGCGGTCTCGTCGGGCGTGAGGCGGAGCTCGGCGCGCTGGCCGCCGTCCTGGACCGCGAGCCGGCCACCACGCGTGCCCTGGTGCTCGAGGGCGAGCCGGGGGTGGGCAAGACGAGCCTGTGGGAGCACGGGCTGGCGTGCGCCCGTGAGCGTGGCATGCGGGTGCTGTGCGCGCGGGCCAGCGAGTCGGAGACCGGCCTGCCGCTCGCCGGTGTCATCGACCTCCTCGACGAGGTCGGCGCCGAGGAGCTGGCCGGGATCCCCTCGCCCCAGCTCCAGGCGCTCGAGGTGGCGCTCTACCGGGCGGAGCCCGGCGACCAGCCGCCCACCGACCAGGTGGTGGCGCTGGCCCTCCTCTCCGCCCTGCGCGCGCTCGCCGTGCAGCAGCCCCTGGTCGTGGCGGTCGACGACCTGCAGTGGCTCGACCCTTCGTCGCAGGCCGCCCTCGCCTACGCCTCCCGGCGGCTGACGGAGGACGTCACGGTGCTGCTCTCGCGGCGCCCGGGACCGCGTACGCCGCTCGAGCGGGCGTTCGCCGAGGACCGGCTCGAGCACCTGGTGGTGGGCACGACCAGCCTGGGCGGCACGCGGCAGATCCTCGCGCGGCGCCTCGACCTCCGGCTGCCCCACCACCTGCTGCGCCGGGTCTACGACACCACCACGGGCAACCCGCTCTTCGTGCTCGAGGTCGGTCGGATGATGACGACCGTCGACCTCGACCAGATCGGCGAGGACCTGCCGGTGCCCGACGCCGTCGAGGACGCCCTCGGCCTCCGGGTGGCCGACCTCGACCCCGTCCCCGCCCGGGTCCTCCTCGCGCTCGCCCTCGACGCCGACCTGCGCGTGGCCCACGCCCGCGCGCTCGCCGGTCCGGACGCCGTCGAGTGCGCGGTCGCCGCCGGCGTCGTCCGGGCGGACGGCGAGCGCCTCCGACCGGCCCACCCCCTCCTGGCGGAGGCCGCCCGGCGCTCCGCGTCGGGCACCGAGGTCCGCCTGCTGCACCGCGACCTCGCGGACGTGGTCGCCGACGAGCAACGGCGCACCCTCCACCTGGCGCTCGCCGCCACGGAGCCGGACGCGGACCTGGCCGAGCGCCTCGACGCCGCCGTCGACCGCGCGGCCGCGCGCGGTGCGACCAGGCTCGCCGTCGACCTGGCCACGCACGCCCTGCGGTTGACCCCGGACGGCGTCGAGGACACCGCGCGGGTGATGCGGCTGGCCCGGCTGCTCCACGCGGCGGGCGAGAAGCAACGGCTGACGCACCTCCTCGAGCCCCGCGCCGCCTCGCTGCCGGAGCCCGCCGACCGGGTGCGCGCGCACATCCTCCTCACCGGCGGCGTGGTCCGCGACAACGGCGACATCGTGCTCCTCCTGCAGCGGGCCCTCGACGAGGCGGCGGACGACGCCGGGCTGCGCCTGCGGGTGCTGTGCCACCTGGCGGAGAACGAGGCGGTGATCGAGGTGCGCGACGTGGCGACGGCCGACGCGCGCGCCACCGAGGCGGTCGCCGCCGCCGGCGAGCTGTCGCGCGGCGCCCAGCGGCTCGCGCTCTACACGCAGGCGTGGACCGCGGTGCTGCGCGGACGTCCCGTCGCGGACCTGGTGGATCGCTTCGAGGGGCTGATGCACGAGCAGGTCTACCTCGCCCGCACACCCTTCCGCGTGGCCGGGCAGCAGCACGTCTGGCGCGGCGAGCTCGGCCTGGCGGCCGCCCGCTTCGAAGCGTTCCGGCTGCTCGCCGACGACCGCGCCGAGCCGCAGCCCTACGCGCTGGCCCGGCTGCACCTCTGCGAGCTCGACCTGCGCGCGGGAGCCTGGGACGCGGCCGAGGAGCGGCTCGACGAGTGGGCGGCCTCGACCGACAGCAGCCTGCTGCACTGGCCGATGTACGAGCGGTGCCGGGCCCTGCTGCTCGCCGGGCGCGGCGACGCGGCCGGCGCCCGCGACTGGGCCGAGCGGGCGGTCACCGAGGCCGAGACGCTGGGGATCCGCTGGGACTGGCTGGAGGCCACGCGCGCGCTCGGGGTCGCCGCGCTGCTCGACCACCACCCCGACCAGGCGGTCACGCACCTGCGGACCGTGTGGGACCACACCCTCCGCGAGGGCGTGCTCGACCCGGGGACCTTCCCCGCGGCCCCCGACCTGGTCGAGGCGCTGGCCGAGATCGGCAACGTCGAGGAGGCCGGCGGGGTCGTCCGGGTCCTGACCGAGGCGGACCGGGCGCAGGACCACGCCTGGGCCCGGCTCGCGGCCGCCCGCGGCGGCGCCACGATCGCCCTCGCCGGCCGGTGGTCCGACGCAGACGCCGACGCCCTGGCGGCGACAGCGACGGCGTACGCCGGCCTCGGGCTGGCCGCCGACGCCGCCCGCACCTGGCTGGCGCTCGGCCGCGCGCAGCGACGAGCGCGCAAGTGGGGGTCCGCCGCCGACTCGCTGGAGTGCTCGGTCGCGATGTTCGAGGCGCAGGGAGCGCCCGGCTGGGCGGCCGCCGCGCGCGCCGAGCTCGAGCGCGTCGGCGCGCGGCGTCCGAGCGCGGCGGGCCGGCTCACCACGACCGAGCGCCGCGTCGCCGACCTGGCCGTGCAGGGCCTGGCCAACAAGGAGATCGCCCGCACCCTCGTGGTCACCGTCAGCACCGTGGAGTTCCACCTCCGCAACGCCTACACCAAGCTCGGGATCCGCTCGCGGATGGAGCTCGCGACCCGCCTGCAGGAGCTCGACCACATCCCCACCTGACCGCCGCCGCGACGCCTCAGGGAGGTGCCCCCGGCTGTCAACTGGGGTTTGCCCTCGGGTCATTTCCTCGGGTTCCCACCAGTTTCGACACCCCCTCCCGGGCGAGCACCGTGGTGGTCATGGCCGAGTACCTCGTCGAGCTCTACGTCGCACAGGGCGACCACGTCGCAGCGCAGCACCACGTCGCACTGGCGGAGCAGGCCGGCGCCGACCTTGCCCGAGAGGGGCGAGCGGTGCGCTTCCTGCGGTCGATCTTCGTCCCCGAGGACGACACGTGCTTCCTGCTCTTCGAGGCGGACTCGGCCGCCCTGGTCACCGAGGCGGTGGGGCGGGCCGGACTCCGGCTCGAGCACGTCTCGGCGGCCACCACGTCCGTCGCCGGCGCACAGGAGTCGCCGGCCGACACCACGAAAGGAACCAGCATGACCAGCACCACCACCAGCAGCACCACCAGCAGCAGCAGCACCACCAGCGGCACCGGCCCCGACCTGAAGGAGCTGCGCGACAAGCAGCAGAAGGTCTGGAGCAGCGGCGACTACAACAAGATCGCCGCCCTGACCGTCCCGGTCTCCGAGCACCTCGTCGACCACGTGGGCGTCGGTCCCACCGATCGCGTGCTCGACGTGGCGACCGGCACGGGCCATGTGGCCCTCGCCGCCGCCCGGCGCTCGGCCGAGTCCGTCGGCATCGACTACGTCCCGGCGCTCCTCGACATCGCCCGGCGACGCGCCGAGGCGGAGGACCTGGTCGTCGAGCTCGCCGAGGCCGACGCCGAGCACCTGCCGTACGACGACGCCTCCTTCGACGTCGTCCTGTCCGCCATCGGCGTCATGTTCGCCGCCGACCACGACGCCGCGGGCCGCGAGCTCGTCCGCGTGACGCGTCCCGGTGGCCGGATCGGCCTGGCCAGCTGGACGCCCGAGGGCTTCGTCGGGGGCATGCTCCGCACCGTCGGCGCGCACGTCTCGCCGCCCCCGGGCGCGCAGCCCGCCACCCGGTGGGGCACCGAGGAGGTCGTCGCAGGCCTGCTCGGCGAGGGCGTCACCGACGTGAGCTCGGTGACGGCCACGGTGCGGCAGCGCTTCACCGACGCCGCCGAGTTCGCGGACCTCTTCCTCACCTGGTACGGACCCACGTACGCAGCGGCGGGCCGGCTGGACGACGAGGGGCGCGCCGCGCTCCGCGCCGACCTGGTCGCGCTCGCCGAGTCCCACGACCGCGGGGAGGGAGGCGGCCTGGTCTGTGACTGGGAGTACCGCATCGTCACGGCCACCCGCCGCTGACGCCGTGGACAGGGATGCTCCCCGGGGCACACCGACCAGGCCCACAGGGTCGCGGTCAGGAGCAGCCCTCTCACCGCGAGGTGGGAGGGCTGCTCCGCCCCCGCTCCCGGCTAGGCTCACGGGATGGCACGAGCACTGATCGTGGTCGACGTCCAGAACGACTTCTGCGAGGGCGGGTCGCTCCCGGTGACGGGTGGTGCACGCGTGGCCGCCGACATCGGCGAGCTGTTGCACCGCTGGTCCTCCGGCGCGGTGGGCCCGCCCTACGACGTCGTGGTCGCCACCAAGGACCACCACGTCGACCCCGGAGCGCACTGGTCGGTGAAGCCCGACTTCGTCGCGTCGTGGCCGGTGCACTGCAAGGTCGGCACCGACGGCGCCGGCTTCCACCCCAACCTCGACCCGCAGCCCTTCGACGAGGTGTTCTACAAGGGTGAGCACGCCGCCGCCTACTCCGGCTTCGAGGGACGTACGGCGTCCGGCGCGGCGCTCACCGACTGGCTCCGGTCCCGCGACGTGTCCCACGTGGACGTGTGCGGGATCGCGACCGACCACTGCGTCCGCGCCACCGCGCTCGACAGCGCGGCGGCGGGCTTCACGACGCGCGTGCTGACGGCCCTGTGCGCCGGGGTCGCCGAGGAGTCCACGGCCGCGGCGGTCACGGAGATGGCCGGCGCCGGCATCGAGATCGCCTGACACCGGGCACCGTCCGGTCAGGGCAGTCCTCGCTCAGCCCTGGCCGCACCACTTCTCGGTGACGGTGCGCAGCACCTTCACCGTGCGGGCGGTCCCGCGGCCGAGGGCGGTGACCTGCTTGGACGCCATCACCTTCGACGTGTGGATGTCACCGTCCAGCAGGACGTAGGCCGCGCGGCCGTCGACGACGACCTTCTCGCCCTCGTGCTCGAGGGCGTGCGCCGCCTCGACCGCCTCCGCGCCCGGCGGCGCCGCGTAGAGGGTGACGTAGTGCTGCCCGGCCGGGTCGTGCTCGGCGTGCAGCTCCTCGGCCCTCGCGGTGAGCGCCGCGAGCTCCGCGGTGGTGAAGACGACCGTCGGCACCTCGAACCCGGTCGCGTCGGCGTACGCCGCCTCGAGCGCCGCCTGCACCTTCGCGACGGATCGCGCGGGGTGGGTCAGCCGGACGTTGCCGGTGTTGATGTAGGTCTCCACGTCGGACCCGCCGGCCGCCTCGGTCGCGGCCCTGATGGCGTCCTTGGGGAACTTCCGCGTCCGGCCGAGGTTGATGGCGCGCAGGAACGCGACATAGGTGGGCATGGACACATCATGCCCGGCGCGGCGGCCGCTGGCGACGGAGCGCGCTCAGCCGCGCTTGCAGTCGTTGGGCGAGGTGACCGTCGGGTCGAAGACGTACTGCGGCGACACGATGTCGGTGTCGTCCTGCGACTCCTTGATCGTCATCGCCCACCACCCGGCGCCCCGGGTGTCGACCGTGGCGCGCTGGTCCTTCGGCAGCTTCTTCCACATGCTCAGCACGTCGACGCCGACCTCGATGAGGGGGCCGTGCGGGGAGATGACGCCGCGCGCCTCGGTGTCGTAGGGCACGGTGGCGGGCAGTGCGGCGAACAGGCCGCGCGGCAGCCCGGCCAGCACCTGCTTGAACGGGACGGTCACCTTGACGTCCTCGCCGTCGAGCTCGATCGGGCGGGCGGCCTTGAGCGGCCAGCCCGGGTCGAACGCGGTCGGGAGGGCCCAGGTGCGCGCTGCGTCACCCGTGATCTCCGCCCAGCACTTGTCGGCGACCGGACCCCAGCCCTCGCTGTTGAAGTAGGCGCGTCCGGCGACGACGAGATAGTCGACCTGCTGCGGCTGGCCGTCGAGCGTGGACTCCATCGAGATGGCGCTGTCGCCGGTGTCGGGGTCGAAGCGCGCCTCGAGGTCGAGCAGGCGCTTGCCGCGCTTGTCGGGGTTCCTGGTCAGCAGCTGGCCGTGCCACTCGACGATGCTCATCTCGTCGACCTGCGTGACCAGGCTCTGGACCTGCTCGCCGAGGAGGACCGTGCTCGTCGGCTTGCCGGTCGCCGCAGTGCCCGAGCCGCCGCAGCCGGTGAGGACCATCAGCAGACCGGCGGCGAGGGCCGCGGCCCGCGGGGCGTGGTGTCGTGTCACAGGAGTTCCCGTTCGGATGAGTGAGGGGGATCCGTCCTGGGTCCCTGTCGGGAGCGTAGGACCGTCGCCCGGCCCTGTCCGGAGAACGCGAGATCTTGCTCACAACGGGTCAGGACGCCATCCAGCCGCGCGCCGCCCCCACGACCGCGTCGGTCAGCTCCGACACGAGCGACGACCCGAGCCGCCAGTGCTGCCAGAACAGGGCCACCTCGGGCCGCCGGCCCGGGACGAGCTCCACCATGTCGCCGCGGTCGAGCTCGTGAGCGACGTCGGACTCCGGCAGCAGGCCCCACCCCATGCCGACCCGGATGGCGCGATCGAACTCCCGCACGGACGGCAGGTAGGTCACCGGTGGTGCGAGGTGGCGGCGGGTGACCCGGCGGATGTAGTCGTGCTGGAGCGAGTCGTTGCGGTCGAACGCGACGATCGGCGCCTCCCCCAGCGAGGCCGACCCCACGCCGTCGGCGAAGTGGGTGGCGTGGAACTCGCGCGTCGCGACGGCGGCGTACCTCAGCCGGCCCAGGCGGACCACCCGGCAGCCCGGGACCGGCTTGGGCTCCCCGGTGATGGCCGCGACCACCTCGCCGCGTCGCAGCCGCTCGGCGGTCCGGGTGTGGTCCTCGCGGATCACCTCGAACACCACCCGGTGCCGCGACTGCACCTCGGCCAGCGCGTCGACGAACCAGCCGTAGAGCGCGTCGGCGTTCACCGCGATCGGCAGGGAGGTGTACGTCGTCCCGTCCTCGTCGGCCTCCTCCACCAGCTCGGCCACCGCCTCGCGCTCGAGGATCTCCGTCTGGGTGGCGAGCCGCACCAGCACCAGGCCGGCCTCCGTCGGCTCCAGCGGCTTCACACGGTGCAGCAGCACCCGGCCGATGCGGGTCTCGAGAGCCTTGATGCGCTGGCTCACCGCCGACGGCGTCACGTGGAGCTCACGGGCCGCCGCCTCGAAGGTGCCGAGCCGCACCGCGACGGCCAGTGTGCGCAGGGCCACGGGGTCGAGCTGGGTGATGTCTCTCATAACAAGACATCCTAATGATTCGTCAGAATCCTTCGCTGGATTGACGACTTCGCGGGACCTAGCGTTGTCCTCATGATCCAGGTCGTCCTCACCGGTCTCCTCACCGGACTCGCACTCATCGTCGCCGTCGGCGCGCAGAACGCCTTCCTCCTCCGGCAGGGCATCCGTGGCGAGCACGTGCTGCCCATCGTGCTGACCTGCCTGGTCTCCGACGTCGTGGCGATCACCGCCGGGGTCGCCGGACTCGGCGTCGTGCTCGAGCGATGGCCCGCGGTCCTGCCGGTGGCGCAGATCCTGGGCGGCGTCTACCTCATCGCGTTCGGCGTCCACGCCGCGATGCGCGCGTGGCGCCCCGGGACGCTCGACGCCGGCGAGGGCACCGCCCTCACCCCCGGCCGCGCGGTGCTGCTGACCCTCGCGCTCACCTGGCTCAACCCGCACTTCTACCTCGACGCGGTCCTCATGCTCGGCACCGTCGCCAACAGCTTCGGCACCGACCGCTGGTGGTTCCTCGCCGGCACGCTCATCGCGAGCCTGCTGTGGTTCTTCGGCCTCGGCTACGGCGCCCGGCTGCTCCGCGGGCTCTTCGCCCGCCCCACGGCCTGGCGCGTGCTCGACTCCGGGATCGCCGTCGTCATGGGCGCGCTGGGCATCGGGTTGCTGGCGCACTGATCTGATGTGCCCTCGCTCCGTGCTTGTCTGCGCTCGCTCCGCTCGCGCGTGCTCGGCGCCCTCGAGGGCGCTGTCTTCCCTCCTCGGCTTGCTCGCTGCGCTCGCGTCGCTCGTCAGTCCAGACAGCGCCGGGCGCCGAGCCTCCAGATCGTCTGACCTCGGGGCTCGCTACGCTCGCTACGCCACGCGTGAGGTCTTTCCTCACGGCCTCAGCGCACGCGCTCGGCGCCCGACGTCGTCTGGACTGACGAGCGAGCAAGCGTGACGAGCGCAGCGAGGCAGCGCCGTCGAGCGAGGAGGGAAGACGACGTCCTCCAGGGCGCCGAGCACGGCGAGCGGAGCGAGCCCATCAAGCACAGCCCCCAGCTCACCCCCCGAGCTCACTCCCAGCCCCCCTGAGCTCACTCCTCCCGGTATCCCAGCCCCTGCTCCACCATCGCCTCGGCGAGCCGGGCGATGGCGATGGGTCCCACGCCGTGGATGGCGGCGAGGTCGGCGGCCGTCCAGGCGGGGACCTGCTCGAGCGTGGTCACGCCCACCTCGCGCAGGGCGCGAGTCGCCGGTGCGCCGATGGTGCGGGGCAGCGGCGTGCCGGACGTACGCGGGGTTCGCTGGCGGGGCTCCGGCAGCGAGGCGTCGACCACCGCCTCGCCGCGCGGCGAGAGCAGGTAGCCGATCGCCAGCGACTCGGTGAGGCCGAGCTCCTTGAGCTTGCGGACGTCCTTCTTGAAGTCGGGCGTCTCGCGGCCGACCTGCGCGGCGAGGTCGGGCGCCCGGACGGTCGGGTTCAGGTCGATCAGGTCGAGCGTCTCGCGGGTCCAGGCGCCGTACGCCGACGACGCGTCCAGGCGGTCGAGCCGCGCGTTGATCGCCGCGATCTCGTCGGCGTCCGGGACGGACTGCCGCAGCGCCTCGCGCGGGTCGGGACCGGCGTACGCCAGCCCGATGCGCCACGCCGGGTCGGTGGACCGGGCGGACAGGGCCTCCTTGAGCGCAGCCAACGACGGCGCCCCGGCCCGCCGGGCGTCCTCGGCGCGCAGGCTCGTGACGCTCACCTGCTCCAGCGAGGTCACCTCGACCACGCCCACCGCGGTGCGCATCCGGGTGCCGACCACCACCCGAGGCTTGGCCCAGCGTCGGAACGCCAGGTCGATCGTGCCGGCCTTGATCGCGGCCAGCTCGGCGGGACGGATCATCATGCGAGAAGACTGCCAGAGCCCGGGCGGGCGGTGAGTGAGGCAGGTTCTCGGCCGCCAGAACCTGCCTCACTCACCGCCCGCGCGACGAGCAGCGGCGGTCACAGGTTGCCGCGGCGGTCCTGCTCGCGCTCGATGGCCTCGAAGAGCGCCTTGAAGTTGCCCTTGCCGAAGCCGAGGGAGCCGTGGCGCTCGATGAGCTCGAAGAACACCGTCGGGCGGTCGCCGAGCGGCTTGGTGAAGATCTGCAGCAGGTAGCCGTCCTCGTCGCGGTCGACCAGGATCCCGCGCTTCTGCAGCTCCTCGATCGGCACGCGCACCTCGCCGATGCGGGCGCGCAGCTCCTCGTCCTCGTAGTAGGAGTCGGGGGTGTTGAGGAACTCCACGCCGTTGGCGCGCAGCGCGTCCACGGTGGCGATGATGTCGCCGGTCGCGAGGGCGAGGTGCTGGGCACCCGGGCCGCGGTAGAACTCGAGGTACTCGTCGATCTGCGACTTCTTCTTCGCGACGGCGGGCTCGTTGAGCGGGAACTTCACGCGGTGGTTGCCGTTGGCCACGACCTTCGACATCAGCGCGGAGTAGTCGGTGGCGATGTCGTCGCCGATGAACTCGGCCATGTTCACGAAGCCCATGACCCGGTTGTAGAAGCCGACCCACTCGTCCATCTTGCCGAGCTCGACGTTGCCGACGATGTGGTCGAGGGCCTGGAACAGGCGCTTGGGCTGGTCGTCCTTCTTGTGCCAGCGCGGCGCCACGGCGGTGTAGCCGGGGAGGTAGGGGCCGGCGTAGGTCACGCCGTCGACCGTGCGCTGGACCAGCGTGTGGCGGGTCTCGCCGTAGGTCGCGATGGCGGCGACGCGGACCGAGCCGTGCTCGTCGGTGACGGTCTGCGGCTCGGACAGCACGGTCGCGCCGGCGCGGCGGGCCTGGGCGATGCACTGGTCGACGTCGGGGACCTCGAGGGCGATGTCGACGACGCCGTCGCCGTGCCGGGCGTGGTGCTGCACGAGGCTGCTGTCGGGCGACACCGCGCCGCTGAGGACGAACTTGATCGAGCCGGACTTGAGCACGAACGACTTGTGGTCGCGGTTGCCGTTCTCCGGTCCGGAGTAGGCGATGAGGTCCATGCCCCACGCCGAGGCGTAGTAGTGGGCGGCCTGCGTGGCGTTGCCGACCACGAAGCAGATCGCGTCCCAGCCGGTGACCGGGAAGGGGTCGGCGTCGGCGTCGTACTCGACCAGCCCGACGAGCTGCTGGAGCTGCTCGAGGGAGAGGTCGGCCTTCATCTCGTCCACGGTCAGGGCGCCACCGGTCGAGGCGATGTCAGTCGTCATGCGCACACCCTCCCAACGCCCGGCAAGGTGTGCAACAGTACGACGAAACGTTGCGCAAGTTGCACAGCCCGAGGAGCCGAAGTGGACGAGATCGACGGCAAGGTGATCGAGATCTTCGCCACCGAGCCACGGCTCGGCGTGCTCGAGGCCAGCCGCCGGCTCGGCATCGCCCGCGGGACGGTCCAGGCCCGGCTCGACAAGCTCTCCGCGGCCGGCGTGATCACCGGCTGGGGACCGGACCTCTCCCCCGAGGCGATCGGCTACCCCGTGATGGCGTTCCTCACCCTCGAGATCCGCCAGGGGGCCGTCGGCCGTGCCGCGGGCAGCCCACCGGACACGGGCGGGCACGACGCCGTCGCCCGGCACCTCGCGGCCATCCCCGAGGTGCTCGAGGCCTACACGATCACCGGCGCCGGCGACATGTGGGCGCGCGTGGTCGCCCGCTCCAACGCCGACCTCCAGCGGGTCATCGACCTCGTGCTCACCGAGCCGGCGATCGACCGCTCGACGACGGTCATCGCCCTGGCGACGCAGATCCCCTACCGGGTGCTGCCCCTCGCGACGGCGACGGCCGCGCCGCCTACTCCCCCGCCCGCATGATGAGGCAGGTCGACGTGGCGTGGGCGACGAGCCGCCCCGCGCCGTCCGTCAGCTGTGCCTGCGCCAGCGCCGTACGACGTCCGCGCTGGATGACGGTGCCCTCGCAGGTCAGCAGCCCGGAGTCGACGGTCACGGGGCGGAGGAACTTCACCGTCAGGTCGACGGAGGTGTAGAGCTCGCCGACGGCCAGCGTGGTGTGCACCGCGCAGGCGGCCGCCGTGTCGAGGAGCGTGGAGATGACGCCGCCGTGCACGCCGCCGAGCGGGTTGTAGTGGAACTCCGCGGCGGGCATCTCGACGACGACGCGGCCCGGCTCGGGACGCAGGTCGGTGAAGCCGAGCGTGTCCATGATCGGCGGGTGCGGCAGCTCGCCGTCACGCATGGCCTCGAGCTGCTGGAGGCCGTCGAGGTCCAGCAGGCGGGACAGGTCGGCCTGGCCGGGCGTGACCCAGGAGAAGGTGCGGCTCTCGGTCTGGAACTGGGTCTCCGTCATGGACCCACGGTGCCAGTGCTTGTCTGAGTCTGTCAACTGGACTTAGCATGCGGGCATGCCGGACTCCCCCGCTGCCCTCGCCTACGCGACCGACAACTGCACCATCGGCCGCACCATGTCCGTGCTGGGCGAGCGCTGGACGTTCGTGGTCATCCGCGAGGTCGCCAACGGGATCCGGCGCTTCGACGACATGCGGCGCCACACCGGCATGCCCCGCCAGGTGCTCACGGACCGGTTGGCGCTGCTCGTGGACCACGACATCCTGCGCCGGGTGCCCTACCGGGAGGCCGGCCAGCGCGAGCGCCACGAGTACCGCCTCACCGAGAAGGGCTTCGAGCTCTTCCCGCTGATGGTCGCCGTCGCCGCCTGGGGCGACCGACACTACGCCGACGAGGCCGGTCCGCCGGTGGCGTTCGAGCACCGCGGGTGCGGTGCCCCGGTCGAGGTCGTGGTCCGGTGCGCGCAGGGACACGCGCTCGACGAGCCCCGTGACATCGCCGCCCGCCCGGGCCCCGGGATCAAGCCGTTCGAGGGCTGACCGCCCGGGTCAGCCGAGCCGTTCGGCGACGTCGCGGGCAGCCGCGATCACCAGGGGTGCGACGACGTCCTCGTCGATGGCCCCGTCGAGAGTCACGACCCCGACGCTGGCGCGCAGCCCGTCGACGCCACGCACCGGGGCGGCCAGCCCGCGAGCCCCGGTCTGCAGCTCCCCGCTGGTGACGGCGTACGCCGGTGCGGGGGCGTCGAGCAGCGAGATGGCCTTGCCGGCCGCGCCCTGGGTGAGCGGGTGGCGGGCGCCGACCCGGTAGGACACGTGGAAGTCGGTCCACGTCGGCTCGACGACGGCGAGGGCGAGCGCCTCCTCCCCGTCGGCGACGGTGAGGTGAGCGGTGGAGCCGATGGACTCCGCGAGCCGACGCAGGACGGGCATCGCGAGGTCGCGCAGCAGCGGCTGCACCCCGCTGGCGAGGTGGAGGACGCCGAGGCCGACGAAGAGTCGGGAGCGCGCGTCGCGGCGCACCAGGCCGTGCTGCTCGAGGGTGCTGACCAGCCGGTAGACCACCGTGCGGTTGACCTCGAGGCGGCCCGAGAGCTCGGTGATCGTCAGCCCCTCCGGGCTCTCGGCCAGCACCCGCAGCGCCCGCAGCCCGCGGTCGAGCGTCTGCGAGGTCTCGGAGGGCACGGGACCACTATGGCGCAACTCCGCTCAGGACGACTGGCGCATCGCCCACTCGCGGATCCGGTTGATCCGCTCGTGCAGCTGCTCGGCGTTGGCGACGGCCGCCGGCGGGCCGCCGCACTCCTTGCGGAGCGCGGAGTGCGTGATGCCGTGGGCCTGGCCGGTGCGGTGGTGCCACGCGGCGACCAGGCCGTTGAGCTCGCGGCGCAGCACGCCGAGCTGCTGGTGGGTGCTGAGCTGCTCGACGGAGTCGACGACCCGGTCGCCCCCGCCGTCGGACTTCTGCTTGCGGGCGCGCTCGCTCTGCCGGGAGTGCAGCAGCTCGCGGACCTGGTCGGGCTCGAGGAGCCCGGGGATGCCGAGGAAGTCCATCTCCTCCTCCGATCCGGACAGCACCTCGCCGGAGTGGCCGAACTGGGCGCCCTCGTAGAGCACGTGGTCGAAGGAGGCGGTGGAGCCGAGCGCCTCCCAGGACATCTCGAGCTCGTCGGAGGCCGACTCCCCCTGCTGCGCCTCGGCGAGCAGCCCCTCCTCGGCGGCGAAGATGTCGTCCTCGTCGGTGACCCGGCGGCCCAGCACGTGGTCGCGCTGCGCCTCCATGTCGGAGGCGAACTCGAGCAGGTGCGGGACCGACGGCAGGAAGACCGACGCGGTCTCGCCCCGCGAGCGGGCGCGCACGAAGCGGCCGACGGCCTGCGCGAAGAACAGCGGCGTGGACACGGTGGTCGCCCACACGCCGACGGCCAGCCGTGGCACGTCGACGCCCTCGGAGACCATCCGGACCGCGACCATCCACCGGTCCTCGGATGCGGTGAACTTCTCGATCTTCTTCGACGAGCCCTTCTCGTCCGAGAGCACCACGGTGGGGGTCTCGCCGCTGATCTTCTTCAGCAGCGCGGCGTAGGCGCGGGCGGTCTCCTGGTCGCCGGCGATGACGAGCCCACCGGCGTCGGGGACGTGGCGGCGTACCTCCGAGAGCCGCTTGTCGGCGGCCTCGAGCACCGCCGGGATCCACGACCCGCGCGGGTCGAGGGCCGTCCGCAACGCCTGGGCGTGCATGTCCTTGGTGAGCGGCTCGCCGAGGCGGGCCACGACCTCGTCGCCCGCGCGGGTGCGCCACTGCATCTCGCCGGAGTAGGCCATGAACAGGACCGGGCGCACGACGTGGTCGGACAGCGCGTGGGCGTAGCCGTAGGTGAAGTCCGCCGCCGAGGTGGGGATGCCGTCCTCGCCGGGGGCATAGCTCACGAACGGGATGGGGTTGATGTCGGAGCGGAACGGCGTGCCGGTCAGCGCGAGCCGGCGGGTGGCCGGGTCGAACGCCTCGCGCACGCCCTCGCCCCACGACAGCGCGTCGCCGGCGTGGTGGATCTCGTCGAGGATGACCAGGGTCTTGAACCGCTCGGTGCGGATCCGCATCGCGAGCGGGTTGACCGCCACCCCGGCGTAGGTCACCGCGATGCCGACGTAGTCGTCAGACGTCCTGCCCTTGCCCGCGGAGTAGGTGGGGTCGATCGGGATGCCCGCCCGGGCTGCGGCCTCGGCCCACTGGGTCTTGAGGTGCTCGGTCGGCGCGACGACCGTGATCCGGTCGATGACGCGCCGGCTCAGCAGGTCGGCGGCGACGGTGAGCGCGAAGGTGGTCTTGCCCGCACCGGGTGTCGCGACCGCGAGGAAGTCACGCGGCTGGCGGGACTGGTAGGCGTCCATGGCCGCCTGCTGCCACGCGCGGAGGGACGGCGCCGTGCCCCACGCAGCCCGGTCGGGCCACGCGGGGGGCAGCGGCGCGTCGGGCCGCCCCGTCACGCCTCGGGACCCGAGCCGTCCGAACCGGAGCCGCCGCCGGGCTTGTCACCGGGCTTCATCGACTCCCAGATCTCCTTGCAGTCCGGGCAGACGGGGAACTTCTCCGGGGCCCGCGAGGGCACCCACACCTTCCCGCACAGCGCGATGACGGGCGTGCCCATCACCATCGCCTCGGTGAGCTTCTCCTTGGGGACGTAGTGGGAGAACCGCTCGTGGTCGCCCTCATCGGTCGGGACGGTCTGACGCTCTTCGACCGTCTGGCTGCCCGGGGAGAATCCGATGGTGCTCATGATGGGAAAGCCTAACCTCCGGGTCAGTTCATGTCCGGATCGACGGGCCGGTTGACGTGCCAGGCCAGCATGCCCGGCTGCCGGCGCATCACGTCGCGCCACAGGGCCGAGGTGTCCCCGCGGAAGGCGTCACCGGCCTCGGCGCTGACGACGTACCAGTCACCGCGCTCGACCTCGCCCTCGACCTGCCCGGCGCCCCACCCCGCATAGCCGGCGAAGACCCGCATGGCGGTCAGCGAGCCGTCGACCAGCTCGGTCGGGGTGTCGAGGTCGACCATGCCCAGCAGGCCGGCGACGGGGCGCCAGCCCACCGGCGGCGCCTGCGGGTCGCGCAGCGCGGCCACGGCGAGGGCGCCGTCCGTGCCCACCGGGCCGCCGCGGAAGAGGACCTCCGGCTCGGCCACCACGTCACGCCACGGCTCGAGCACGTCGGCGACGAGGACCTGCGAGGGGCGGTTCAGCACCACGCCCAGCGCTCCCTCGTCGGTGACGTCGAGCAGCAGCACGACGGTGTCCGCGAAGTTGGGGTCCTGGAGTGCCGGCGTCGCCACGAGCAGCATCCCCGATGCCAGCTGCATGCCGTCCACTATGACAGGCGGCCCGAGGTGACCCGGGTCACCTAGGCTGCGCTGATGGACCCCCGCCGCCAGCGCTTCCCGGCCGAGACCAGGAGCGCCCTCGTCGACGTGGCGGTGCGGCTGTTCACCGAGGGCGGATACGCCGCCACCTCGCTCGACGCGATCGTGGCGGGGGCGGAGGTGTCGAAGGGCGCGCTCTACCACCACTTCAGCGGCAAGCAGGCGATCTTCGAGGCCGCGCTCGAGCAGGTGGAGCAGCGGGCCACCCTGGGGATCGCCGCGGCTGCCGACGGGCACGACGACCCGTGGGAGCAGGCGCACGCCGGCCTGCGCGCGTTCCTGCAGGCCGTCCAAGAGCCGGGCTACCGCCAGATCGTCGTCTCGGACGGACCCTCGGTGCTCGGGCCCGAGCGGTACCGCGAGCAGGAGTCACGCTCGACGTACGCCGTCGTGCACCAGGTGGTCCGCTCGCTGCTGGCCGCCACGGACGGGGGTCGCGACGCGGCGATGGTCGACACCTTCGCCCGGATCTTCTTCGGTGCGATGTCGGCCGTCGGGGGGTCCGTCGCCGTGAGCGAGGACCCCACGGCGGCCGCCGTGCGGGCCGAGACGGCCGTCGGCATGGTGCTCGCCGGGCTCCGGCAGGTGGTCGAGCACGGTGACCCCGTGCTCGACCCGACGCCGTAGGACCTACTTGGCGAAGGTGACGTCGCCGTTGACGGCCGGCACCAGCTCGACCCACACCCGGCCCGCGGGCACGGTCAGCTCGCCGGACTTGGTCGACAGCTCGATGTCGCCGTGCAGGCCGTCCTTGCTCCACGTGCCGCGCACGACGCGACCGCCGTGGAAGAGCAGCGCGGCACCCTTGCCCTCGAACTTCGTCTCGGGGACCGGGTAGCCGGCCGGGTCGGTGTAGCCCGCGTCGCCCACCTTGACCCGCAGCACGAGCACGGAGTCGGCGGGGAACTGGTCACCGGCCGCGGCGTACGAGTCGGTGTTGACGTAGCCTCCGTCCTGGAACTGCCACGACGTCGAGTGCGCCCCGAAGTCGGCGGTGAGGGTGCGCGCCTTGACGCCCTGCGGCAGGTCGGCCTCGGTGCCCCACGGCAGGTAGGGGGGCGGCTCCTCCTCGGCGTCGAGCCGCTTGGAGATCTCGCCGAGCCGGGCGAACAGGTTGTAGGGCGCCGAGCGGGTGTTCTCGCGGTAGACGCCCGCGTCGCCCTCGGTGATCCACGGGATCCCGGCGCCGTTGATCCGGTTGATCGTCACGGGGGCGGCACCGCTGGTGACCACGGTGGCGCCCTGCGGGACGATGCCGATGTCGCTGGCCCGCATGGACCGCACGGGACCGATGCTGGCCGGGACCTGGGAGTAGTAGAACGCCGCCAGGCGGGTGTAGCCGCCCTCCACGAGCTCCTCGACGACGAGGTCCGCCGCGCCCAGGCCGACCTGCGGGGCGCTCGACGAGGTGTTGTCCACCTTGGTGACGATGACCGGGTGCTCGGGGGCCTTGCCGGTGCGCTCGAGGCCGGTGAGCGGCCAGTAGGTCGGCTCGGGCGGCTCGGTGGTCTCGGAGGCGGTCGGCTCGGCCGGGGCGGAGCTGCTGCCGCTCGGGGTGTCTTCGTCGTCCCCTCCGCCGCAGCCGGCGAGGAGGAGCGAGGCCGCGACGAACGCGGCGACGGCGGTGGGAAGACGGTGACGCACGGGGGCTCCGATCGAACGGGGGTGTCGAGCCGCTGGCTCTTCTGGGAAGTGTGGGGGCGCGCCTTCCCCGATCGGAGAAGGCGCGCCACAGGGTAGATCAGCAGGCTTTGCTTTTCAGGCGGAGCCGATCACTGTGACCGACGGCGCTCGCGCGCCGGTCGTCACGTCACCGGCGGAGGGTCCCGCCGAACCACTGCGAGGTCCACGGCACGGCCACGCGGACCCGCTGGCCAGAGCCCGGTGAGTGCACCATCAGCGCGTGCCCGCGGGTCCAGCGCAGGAAGATCGCCGCGTGGTAGACCCCGCCACTGCCCGTGAAGAACATCAGGTCGCCGGCACGCATGTCCTTCTTCGCCACCCGGCGCGTGAAGCCGGCCTGGGCCGACGACGTGCGCGGCACCGGGAACCCGGCGCGGCGGAAGCTGTAGTAGACGAGGCCGGAGCAGTCGAAGCGGTCGGGACCCGCGGCTCCGTACGCGTACGGGTTGCCGCGCTGCCGCAGTGCGGTGTTGCGCGCGGCGAGCACCCGCCCGGCCACGCGAGCCGCCGGGGACCGCTGGGCGGTCCTGGTCGCGGTGGTGGCGGTCTGCTGGGTGGTGCGGTCGGCGGTGCCGGCCCCACCGTCGGAGGCGGCGGCCGGGCTGGTCGTCAGCGTCGATGCGGTGAGGCCCAGTCCGGCGAGGGCGAGCGCGCAGGCTCGCGCCGTGCGAGAGGTCGCAGGCATGGTCGTTCCTTTCCCACGCCTGTGAGGTGAGCTGTCGGGTTGGGGCTGGAAAGTGCCCCGCCACCGTGTGGTGGCTTCACCCCGAGCCGACGCGTGCAGCGCACGTACCGGCAGTGGAACCTGTGGGTCCCCCACTCCCGCCCTCAATGATCTCGGGGGTCCGTCCCGGTCGGGCGGGACTCGGCGTTGTCCGGGACGGGCGGTCTTCCGACCGCCGTCCAACGTGACAGAGGCCGGGGGCGCACGCAAAACGCTCCCCGGCCTCCACGCGTGGCACGTGGCCAGCGTCACGCTCAGCCGAGCTTGCGACCACCGTCGACGTAGAGGGTCTGGCCGGTGATGAAGGCCGCCTCGTCGCTGCAGAGGAACGCGGCAGCGGCGGCGATGTCCTCGGGCTGGCCGACGCGCCGCACGGGCGTGGCCTCGGCGTTGAGCCGCTGCAGCTCCTCGGGCTCCATCTTGAGGCGGCGCGCGGTGGCGTCGGTCATCTCGGTGACGATGAAGCCGGGGGCGATCGCGTTGGCGGTGATGCCGTAGGGGCCGAGCTCGATCCCCAGCGTGCGGGTGAGGCCCTGGATGCCCATCTTGGCGGCGCTGTAGTTGGCCTGGCCGCGGTTGCCCAGCGCGGAGACGCTGGAGAGGTTGAGGATCTTGCCGTACCTCTGCTCCACGAAGCGGGCCTGCGCGGACTTGGTCATGTTGAACACGCCCTTGAGGTGGACGTTCATCACCAGGTCCCAGTCCTCCTCTGTCATCTTGAACAGCAGGTTGTCGCGGGTGACGCCGGCGTTGTTGACGAGGACGTGGATGCCACCGAGCTCGTCCACGACGCGCTGCACCGCTGCCTCTGCGGCGGCGGAGTCCACGACGTCGCAGCCGATGCCGACGGCCCCGGCGCCGCCCACCGTCTCCAGGCGCGTGGCGGCGTCCTGGGCCGCCGCCTCGTCGAGGTCGAGGACGGCGATCGAGGCGCCCTCGGAGGCGAACCGCTGGGCGATCCCGAAGCCGATGCCTCGTGCTGCTCCGGTGATGACGGCGACCCGCCCGTCGTAACGACCCATCTCGTTGACTCCTCGATCTCGGTGGCTGCTTGTCGTCGGAGCGTAGTGGGCGCGCATCGCCAGAAGTCGTGAAGGTTCGGTGCAGGCGTCGCGCCGGCCGGTCCTTCCTCGCTACGGTGAGCGGATGGGACGGGGGGACTTCCGCGGCGCCGTCGCCGTGGCGGCGGCGATGGCCGTCGCCACCGTGCTCGTCGCCGCGGCCTATGACTTGCCGGTGCGCGACCCGGACGGGGTGTCGATCCCGACCTGGGTGCGGCTGCCGGCGATCGTGCTGCTCGCGGTCGCGCTGGACGTCGTGCCGCGCTGGGTGGCCGCCACCCGACGTGACCGGGACGGAGCCTGGCAGGCGCTGCGCGGGGTGGTCCGCGAGCGCTGGAACCGCGACCAGGTCCGGTTCACCGTCATCGGCCTCGCCGCCTGGTACGTCTCCTACGTCGCGTTCCGCAACCTCAAGGGCTACCTCCCCTTCGTCACCGAGCGGCTCTGGGACACCGAGCTCGCCAGCGCCGACCGGCTGCTGTGGCTGGGCCACGACCCGGCCGACGTGCTGCACCAGGTGCTCGGCACCGGCTGGGCGGCGTGGCTGATGTCGGGGGTCTACGTGCTGTGGATCGGCCTGGTGCCGGCGATGCTGGCGATCGCGCTCGTGTGGACCCGGCGCTCGCGCACCGGCGAGCTCTACGTCACCGCGGTCTCGTTCAACTGGCTGATCGGCGTGGCGGTCTACTACCTCGTCCCGTCGCTCGGGCCGATCTACTCCGCGCCGCGCGACTTCGCGGGGCTGCCCGACACGTTCAACACCGGGGTCCAGGACCTGCTCCTCGACGACCGCGTCGCCGTCCTGGCCGGCGCCTGGGACACCCGAGCCGTCCAGACCATCGCCGCGTTCGCGTCGCTGCACGTCGCCATCACGGTGACCACGTGCCTGGTCGCCGAGCTGATCCGGCTCCCCCGCTGGATCCGCGTCACCGCGTGGACCTTCGCGGTGCTGACGTCGCTGTCGACGGTCTACCTCGGCTGGCACTTCTTCGTCGACGTGGTCGCCGGCGCGGCCGTCGGGGTCGTGGCGGTCGTCCTCGGCGCCCGCGTGACCGGTCACCCGCTGCGGCGGCGTGACCAGCCGTGGTCACGGCCGGCGCTGGTGCGCGAGGACGCGCAGCAGGCGGCGGACTAGCGGTCCCCGCCCGTCTCCGTCACGACGGGTCCGACTCCGCGACCGGGTGGGTGAACGAGACCGGCTTCCCGGTGGCCCGCGCGTGGGCGATCTCGCGGGTGGTGGACTCGCCGACGTAGCCGCCGGGGTTGACGACAAGGACGCGGTCGGCCAGGTCGATCTTGCGCAGGTGCAGGACGCCGAGCGCTGCCTTCTGCGCGTCCGTCGGCACACCTGCTGCGTCGTGCTCGGAGCGCGCGAAGACCCCGGGCGCGACGACGATGGCACCCGCGAGGGTCAGGTCGCGGTTCGCGGCGGCCATCTCGTCCGCGAACCGGGCGGAGCCGCAGAGGCAGACGATCTCGGGGCGGTCGGGCACGTCAGGCACCGGTCTGGTCGGCGAGCGCGTCGCGCAGCCGCTCGGCGTACGACGCCGCCTCGCCGTCGGCGTACTTCGTGCGCGGCCAGAAGAAGCCGCGCAGCCCGTCGCCCTTGGTGCGCGGGACGACGTGGAGGTGCAGGTGGGGCACCGACTGGCTCACCGTGTTGTTGATCGCGACGAAGGAGCCCTGCGCGCCGAGCCCGTCCTTCACGGCGCTCGCGAGCCGCTGCGCCGCCGCCAGGAACGCGTCGCGCAGCCCGGCCGGCAGGTCGGGCAGCGTCTCGACGTGCTCGCGGGGCACGAGGAGCACGTGCCCCCTGAAGACCGGGCGCGTGTCGAGGAAGGCCACGAGGTCGTCCGTCTCGAGCACGGTGTGGCCGGGCAGCTCGCCGGCGATGATCTGGCAGAAGACACACGCGGTCACGGACCGGATGCTGCCACAGCGGCTCCGGCGCCCGCGGCGCAGTAGCGTCGCCGCATGATCCTGCCGGAGGTCCGCGACCCGCGGATGGTGACCGTCCGGCGCGGCGGCACGCTCACCGACGAGGACCACCGGCTGCTCGCGCGCTGGGCCGCCGACTGCGCCGAGCACGTCCTGCCGCTGTTCGAGGCGGTGCGTCCGCAGGACGTCCGGCCCCGTGAGGCGATCGAGGCCGTTCGCGCCTGGTCCCGCGGGGAGCGCCGGATGATGGAGACCCGCGCGGCGGGCGGGCACGCCATGGGAGCCGCCCGCGACCTGCGCGGCGCACCGCGCTTCGCGGCGTACGCCGCAGGGCAGGCCGCGGTGGTCGCGCACGTCGCCGAGCACGACCTCGGTGCGGCGGCGTACGCCGTCAAGGCCGCGGTGGCGGCGGCGCCGGCCGACGGGGCGGAGCAGGCCAGGCAGGCGGAGAACCGCTGGCAGCGCGACCGGCTCCCGGACGCGGTCCGCGACCTGGTGCTGGCGGACCAGCAGCGGCGCAACAGCATCTGCTGGAACGTCTTCTAGGCTCGCGGGATGCGCATCGTCTCCCTCATCCCCTCCGCGACGGAGATCCTGTTCGCGCTCGGCGCGGGCGACGACGTGGTCGGGGTGACCTTCGAGTGCGACCACCCGGCCGAGGCGCGGGAGCGCCGCGTCGTGTCGACGTCCGCGATGCCGGAGGGGCTCACGCCGAGGGGGATCGACGACTTCGTCGGCGCGGCCCTGGCCGCCGGGGAGGACCTCTACCGCCTCGACAGCGGCGCGCTGGCCGAGCTCGACGCCGACCTCGTCGTGACGCAGGACCTGTGTGCCGTGTGCGCGGTGGACGTGGGGACCGTCGACGACGCCCTGTCCTACCTCGGCTGCCGCGCCGACGTCGCGACGATCGACCCGCACACGCTCGACGACGTGCTGGCCTCGGTCCGCGAGGTCGGCCGCCTCACCGGCCGGGAGGAGGCCGCCGCGACGCTCGTCGCGTCCCTCGACGCCCGGCTGCAGGCGGTCGCCGACCGCGTCGCTGGGCGGGCGCGGCCCCGCGTGCTGGTGCTGGAGTGGACCGATCCGCCGTTCGCGCCCGGGCACTGGATCCCCGAGATGGTCGTCCGCGCCGGCGGGGAGCCGACGCTGGGCGTCGCCGGCACCCGGTCGAGCCGGATCACGTGGGACGACGCCGTCGGCTCGCGGCCCGACGTGGTGGTGTGCGCCCCGTGCGGCTTCGGCCTCGACGGCAGCGCCGCCCTCGCGGCGGACGTGCGCCACCGCTTCCCCGGCGTCCCGGTGTGGGCCGTCGACGCCGACGGGCACTTCGCCCGCCCCGGCCCGCGGCTCGTCGACGGGGTCGAGGCGCTGGCCGGCATCCTCCACCTGCACGGCGACGAGCCCCGTGCGGCCAGGCGGGTCTGAGCGACCCCGCACCGAGCGGCGGCTCAGCCGCCCAGTCCGGCCCGGTGGGCGGGCAACACCGGCTGCGACCGCCTGAACGACGACGAGGCGAGGTGTCCCGCATGGAGTGCGGGACACCTCGCCTCGTGACGAGTGGAGCTGCGGGGAATCGAACCCCGGTCCTCGAGCGCCGAACCAGGTCTTCTCCGGGTGCAGTCCGTGATGTCGTTTTCTCGGCCCCGGCGCTCGCACAGACACGTCGCCGACAGGCCCAGTCAGGATTGAGTCCCGGCCGCCCCTCCTGACAGAGAGCGACCAGCAAGTCTCCTAGATGAGGCCTGGATCCGGGACGGAGACGGGTGCCCGGTCAGACCCTTCGATCACTGCTCAGGCAGCGAGAGCGAAGTCGTTGCGATTGGAGTCGGCAACTGTGGTTTCCAGCGATCGTTTACGAGATGACGCTGGCTTCTCGACCCGCTTCCCCTGGAACTAACGTCCCAAGTCGAAACCGATCAGCCCCTCTTGTGTTGTCAAGCAGACCGGACCGCACACGTCGTTCGCGGCCTGCACGCCCCAGTCTAGGTGCCACAACCGCGAACCCGCGAACGCTATTCCCCCGGGCGTCCCTCGTGCCCCTCGGCAGCCGTCGTGGGTGCGTGCAGTCGTACGCGCGTGATGCGGTGCCCGTCGACCTCGACGACCTCCAGCACGCGGCCCTCGACCACCACCCGGTCGCCCCTCTCGGCCATCCGTGCGAGGCGGTGCAGGACGTAGCCGGCCACGGTCTCGTAGGGCCCGTCGTCGAGCTCCACGCCGGTCCTCTCGCGGAACTCCTCGATGGTGATGCCGGCATCGACGGTGGTGGGATCGGCGGACGCGGCGATCTCGGCGTCGCGGTCGTACTCGTCGTGGATCTCCCCGACCAGCTCCTCCATAAGGTCTTCGAGCGTGACGATGCCGTCGGTGCCGCCGTACTCGTCGACGACCAGCGCGATGTGCGCGCCGAGGCTGCGCAGCTGGTCGATCGAGGGCAGCACCCGGTTGGTGCGCGGCAGCACCGGCAGCTCGCGCACGATGTCGGCGACGGTCGTGGCGTGGTCGTCGGACCGGCCCAGCACGTCGCGCAGGTGGAGATAGCCGAGCACCTCGTCGAACGACTCGCCGGTGACCGGGTAGCGCGTGTAGGCCTCGCCGACGATGACCTGCACCGCCTCGGCGAGGCTCAGGTCGCCGGCGAGGAACACCACGTCGCCGCGGGGGCGCATCACCTCGCTCAGGGAGCGGTCGCCCGCCTCGAACACGTCGTCGACGATCTTGCGCTCGCCGGCCGGGATGTCCTCGTGGCCGGAGATCATCATCCGCAGCTCCTCCTCGTCGACCTCGTCGCCGGCGGCGTCGGGGTTGCCGCCGAGGAGGCGGACCAGCAGGTTGGTGGAGAGCGACAGCAGCCAGATCACCGGGGTCATCACGGTGGCGAAGCGGCCCAGCGGCGGGGCGAACATCTTGGCCACGCCGACCGAGCGCTGCAGCGCCAACCGCTTGGGCACCAGCTCGCCGAGCACCAGTGACAGGTAGGACACGACGAGGGTGGTCACGACCAGCGACACCGTCTCCGGGGCCGGCAGGCCCAGGCTCTCGAAGGCCGGGGCGAAGGACGGCGCGAGCGTGGAGGCACCGAACGCGGCGGAGAAGAAGCCCGCGACGGTGACGCCGATCTGCACCGCCGACAGGAAGCGGTTGGGGTCGCGCGCGAGCGAGGCGACCGCGTGCCCGCGACCGCCCTGGGACTCCATCCGGTCGACCTGGCCCGCCCGCAGCGAGACGAGCGCGATCTCGGTCGCCGCGAAGACCCCGCCCACGAGGATGAAGGCGAGGACCAGCAGGACGTCCACCCACGTGCCGGAATCCACGCCGACAACCTAGCCGGGGCTGCTCAGCCGGCGGCGACCAGCGCTGCTCCCACGGCCGCGACGGGGTAGTGCTGCGGCACCATGCTGAGCCGGTCGGCCAGGCCGAGGGAGGCGAGGAACGCCGACCCCTCCCCCAGCGCCCGGAGCTGGCGGACGACCTCGACGCGCAGCGGCTCGCCTACCTCGGCGACGCCGCCACCGAGCACGATGCACTCGGGGTCGATCGTGAGGCCGAGCGCCCGGACGGCGCACGCCACGCCCCAGCAGAACCGGTCCCGTACGGCGACGGCGCCGGGGTCGCCGTCGGCGGCCGCCGCGAACAGCGCCGCGGCCGGCGGGCCGTCGACCGTCGGCCACGCCTTGGCGAGCGCGCGCCCGGAGGCGACCGTCTCCAGGCAGCCGAACTGACCGCAGCCGCAGGCCGCCCCGGCCGGATCGATGGGCAGGTGCCCGATCTCGCCCGCCGCACCGTGCTCACCGCGCCGTAGCCGGCCGTCGATCACGAGCCCGGCCGCGAGGCCGGTGCCGACGCTGAGGTAGACCACGTCATCGGCGGCGACGAGGGCCCGCGCCGCCAGCGCGGCCGCGTTGACGTCGTTCTCGACCACCACCGGCACGCCCAGCCGCGCCGCGAGCAGGTCGCGCAGCGGGAGGTCGTCGCCGTTGACGCCGAGGTTGACCGCGTGGCGCAGCATGCCGCGCTCGACGTCGACGAGGCCCGGCACCCCCACGCCGACGCTGCAGGTGAGGGGGCTGCCCATCGCCCGGCCGAGGTCCTCGAAGACCCGTGCGGCCGTGGCCACGACGCCCTCGGCGCCCGGCTCGGTGGAGCGGCGGACCTGGGCCAGGACCGTGCCGTCGTCGCCGACGACCACGCCGTGGGTCTTGGTGCCGCCGATGTCGAGGCCAACCGCGCGCATCCCCCCGGCCTGCGTCGACGCCACGGCCCCGGTGGCGGTGCCGGCGGCCGTCGCCCTCGTCGGTGCGCCTGCGTGTGCGGTGCTCACCGCGTCCACCCTGCCTCTCGCAGCAGCTCGGTGACAGCGGCCACGCCCGGTCCGGACGAGCCGCGGGTGCTGATGGTGGCCAGCCCGACGTCGTGGCCGCCCGGCCAGCCCCACTCGACCACGACCGCGGTGCGCCCCGACGAGGCCAGCGAGCGGAGGAAGGCCAGCACCTCGGGGCGCCGGTGGGCGTCGCGGACCTGCACCACGAGCGGGACGTCGTCGGGCACGTCGTCCGGGACACCGCCTGGCAGCGCGGCCGGGTCGAGGCGATGGTCGGGTGCCAGTCCCCACGCCACCTCGCCGACGGCGATGTTGGCGACGGTCTCGACGCTGAGGACGATCGCGCCCGGGAGGCCGGGCAGCCGCCCGTCGACCGTCGTCGCGCGGATCGCCGCCCCGACCTGCCGGTCGGCGTCGGGACCATCGGTGGCGCCGACGGACGACGCGGCCGGGGCCGGCTGCATCGCGTGGACGCGTGATGCCGCGTCCTGCAGCCGGGCGAGCGGGAGCCGACCCTCCGCGACGGCGCGGACGACCGCGTCGCGGACCTCCTCGACCAGCGAGGCGGGCTTGTCGGGACCGATGCACAGCAGGTCGCAGCCGGCGGCGAGGGCGCGTACGGACGCCTCCGGGACGCCGAGCTCCGCCGAGGCGCCCGCCATGTCGAGGGCGTCGCTGACGATCACGCCGTCGAAGCCGAGGCGCTCGCGCAGCAGGGCGAGCACCGCCGGGCTGAGGGTCGCCGGACGGTCCGGGTCGATCGCCGGCACCACGATGTGGCTCGTCATCACGGCGGCGATCCCGCTGTCCACCGCTGCGGCGAACGGCACGAGCTCACGCTCGGCGAGCGTGGTGGCGTCCACGTCGATGCGCGGCAGCGCGAGGTGGCTGTCGGTGGCGGTGTCGCCGTGGCCGGGGAAGTGCTTGGCGCACGCGGCGACCCCGGTGGACTGGAGTCCCCGGGTCCAGGCGGCCGTGTGGGCGGCGACCTGCCGGGCGTCCGCGCCGAAGCTGCGGGTGCCGATGACGGGGTTGTCGGGGTCGCAGTTGACGTCGGCGTCGGGGGCCAGGTCGAGGGTGATCCCGACGGCGGCCAGCTCGGCGCCCACCCACCGCCCGACCGCCTCGGTCAGGTCGAGGTCGTCAGCGGCGCCGAGCGCCGCGGCGCCCAGGACCGGGCTGGGGGTTCGCGTGTGGAGCCGGCTGACGTCGCCGCCCTCCTCGTCCACCGCGATGACGGCGCGGGGGTTGGCGGCGGTGACGGCGGCGCTGAGCGCGGCGATGCTGTCGGGGCCGTCGGCGGTGTTGCTGCCGAAGTAGCAGACGCCGCCGAGCCCCTGCTCGAGCAGCTCGCGGTAGTCGTCGGGCAGCGTGGTGCCCTCGAACCCGGGCAGCAGCACCTGCAGCGCCAGGCGGTCCACGGAGGTCTCCAGTGCGGCGCTCATCCCTTGACGGCCCCGGCGGTGAGGCCGCTGGTCATCCGGCTCTGGACGACGAGGAAGAAGATGATGACCGGGATCGCGATGAGCGAGGAGCCGGCCATGATGCCGCCCCAGTCGGTGCCGCGGTTGACGTCGGCGAAGGTGGACAGCCACAGCGGCAGGGTGCGCTGGTCCTCGCGGGTCATCACGACCAGGGCGAGGGTGAACTCGTTCCACGCCTGCAGGAAGCCGAAGACGCCGGTCGCGACGAGCCCGGGCGCCAGCAGCGGCAGGGTGATGCGGAAGAACGCCTGGGTGCGGGAGCAGCCGTCCATCATCGCCGCCTCCTCCAGCTCGTAGGGGACCCCTGCGACGAAGCCGCGCAGGGTCCAGATCGTGAAGGGCAGCACGCCCGCGACGTAGACGAGGGTGAGCCCGATGACCGTGTTGAGCAGGTCGAACGCCTCCAGCATCTTGTACTGGGAGATGAACAGCCCCTCCACCGGGATCATCTGGATCACGAGGAGCGTCACGATGAACGACATCCGGCCGCGGAAGCGGAACCTCGAGACCGCCACCGCCGCGACGAAGGCGAACAGCAGCGCGACGACGATCGTGAGGCCGGTGACCATGAGGCTGGTGCGCAGCGCGTCGGAGAACTGGTCGGTGGAGAAGACCGTGCGGTAGTTGTCGAGGCTGCCGCCGAACGGCACCCACGTCGGCGTCGGGCTGCGGATCTCGTTGCGGGCCAGGAACGAGCTGTTGACCATCCAGTAGACCGGGAACACCGAGACGAGGAACGCCAGGATCCCGAGGGTGTTGGCCGCGACGCGGGTCGGGCGGGGAGCTGGGCGGGACATCGGGGTCACCCCTCCTGGCGCAGCATGGCGCGGACGTAGGGCGCGGTGAGCAGGACGGTGAGCACGAGCATGAAGATGGCGACGGCCGCCGACATGCCGAACTCACCTCCGCCGATGCCGAGCCGGTAGATGTAGGTGCCGAGGAGGTTGGTGTCCTGGGCGCTGCCGCCGGCCTTCTGCAGGACGTAGATCTGGGTGAAGACCCGCAGGTCCCAGATGACCTGCAGCAGCCCGACGACGAGCAGCACCGGCAGGATCGTCGGCAGCATGACGTGGCGCAGCCGGCCGACCGGACCGGCCCCGTCGATCTCCGCGGCCTCGAGCAGCTCGGCGGGGAGCTGGGTGAGCGCGGCGTAGACGGTGAAGGCGACGAACGGCACGCTCATCCAGACCACGATGACGGTGGCGACGAAGAAGAACGACAGCGGGCGCAGCAGCCAGGAGTGGCCGGTGTAGTCGGCGCCGAGCTGCGTGAGGAGGTAGTTGACGACGCCGTACTGGGTGTCGAAGAGCCACTGCCACACGGTGAGGGCCGCCACCACCGGCATGGCCCAGGCCAGCAGGAGACCGGTCTGCAGGAGCAGTCGGACGCTGCGCGACATGTGCCGCATGGCGAGAGCCAGCCCGACGCCGATGAGCATGGTGAGCGCGGCGTTGACCAGGCAGAACGCGATCGAGCGCAGCGTCACCCGCCACAGGTAGGGGTCGGTCAGCAGCGTGCGGTAGTTCTCCAGGCCGAGCCACTCCGGCGGCTGGCCGAACTGCTGGGCGAGGCCGAAGTCCTGGAAGGACAGCACCACCTGGCGGACCAGCGGGTAGCCGAGGGCCAGCGCGAGCGCGAGCACCGACGGCACCACGAGGACGTAGGGCAACGGCGTGCGCCGCGGGCGGCGCGGCCGGGGCCGCGGATCGACCGGGACGGCGGGCGGGCTCGTCGGCCGGACGGCCGGCGGGCTGGTCGGGGCGCTGCTCATCGTTCCTCCTCCCCCGCGGGGCGGGCACCCGTGAGGGGCGCAGGGGCGTACGTGCTCTGGCCGGGGCGGGTCAGGGCGGGTCAGGGCGGGTCGGGGCACGGGTGCCCACGGTCCAGTGTCCTCGTCCGGCGGGGGACGGTGTCCACCCGCCGGACGAGAGCCGGGTCGTGTCAGCCGTTGAGCTGGCCGGCCATCTGCTCGTCGGCATTGCCGGCGAGCTCGGCGACGTCGCCGCCCTGGGCGATGGCGCTGAAGAGGTCCTCGAGCACGCGGGATCCCTCGACGGTGGCCCATCCCGGCGCCGCCGGGGTGAGCTTGGCGTTGGACGCCGCGGCCACGGTCGCCTCGGCGTACTCGTCGTCACCGAGCAGCGAGGCCAGCGACTCCTTGGCCGGCGTGAGGCCGGCCTCGGCCATGATCGTCTGGTAGTCGTCGCTCAGCATGAGCTCGACCGCCTCCTGCGCGAGGTCCTGGTTGGCGGACTTCGCCGCGATGGCGAGGTCGGAGCCACCGAGCAGGACCGGCGCCGGGGACCCGTCGGTGCCGGGCAGGGCGAAGACGCCCATCTCCTTGGCGAAGGTGTCGGGGCACCCGGTGTCCTCGGCCTCGATGAGGCCCTTGACCCAGCCCGGCGTCGACATCATGCCGACCTCACCGGCACACCACGGCGTCCACGGGTCGGCCTCGTTGCCGTCCTTGGGCGCCCCGGAGGCCTCGGTGAAGAGCTGCTGGGCCATCTCGAGCCCGGCGACCGACTCCTCGGAGCTGAGGGCCGGCGTCCACTCGCCGCCCTCCTCGACGGCGAGGTCACCACCGGCCGACCAGATGAACGCGGCACCGTTGCGCCAGTCCTGGCCGGGGAACCAGAAGCCGGAGAAGTTCGCCGGCTTGGGGTTGTCCTTCTTGAGCTGGACGGCGGCCTGCATGAACTCGTCGAGGGTGGTCGGCACCTCGAGGCCCGACTTCTCGAACAGGTCCTTGCGGTAGAAGATGTACTTCGAGCCGGCGTAGTAGGGGACGGCGTAGGTCTTGCCGTCCACGGTGGCGCCGTCGACGAACCCGGGCAGCAGGTCGTCGCCGCCGAGGTCGTCGACCTCGTCGGTGAGGTCGGCGAAGGCGCCGGCCGAGGTGAAGGTCGGGGCCTGGGTGTTGCCGATCTCGACGACGTCGGGGGTCTCGGACTCGCTGGACAGCGCGGTCGTGAGCTTCTCGACGAGCCCGTCCCACTCCTGCTGCTCGATCGTCAGCGTGGAGCCGGGGTTCTCCTCCTCGAAGGTCGTCTTCAGCCAGTCCCGCGCCTCCTGGGGCGTGTCCGTGCCGTTGAGCCAGACGCGGATCTCGGCGGACTCGGCGCCGCCGTCCTCGCTGGACGTTCCTTCGTCATCGCTGCCGCACGCGGCGAGCGTGGTCAGCGCGAGCGCGGCGACCGCCGCGCCGGTCAGTGACTTCTTGATGCGCACCACAGGGTTCCTCTCATCGATGTACCGCTTGGGGGGTCGGGGTGAGGCGCTCACGAGACGCCCAGCTCCCCGGCGAGCACGAGAACGGCCGCTCCCACGACCACGACGTCCTCGCCGAGCTTGGAGGTGCGGACGCCGAGCCCGGTGGAGCTGATCGGCATGGTCCGCTCGCGGATGGTGCGGTCCGCCGCGTCGAGCAGCGGACCGTCGAGCAGCTCCGCGGGGCCGCTCAGGACGATCTCGTGGAGGTTGAGGGCGGCCACGATCGGCGCCAGCACCTCGCCCAGGAGCCCGCCGACCTCGGCGAGCACCGCCGGCCCGTCCACGCCGGGCTCGCCGATGCGGCGCCGGAGGCGCGGCGCGGAGAGAACGGTCTCGAGGCAGCCGGTGCGCGAGCAGGCGCACCGCTCGCCGTCGGGGTCGACCACGACGTGCCCGATCTCGCCGGCGGCACCGAGGTGGCCGTGGAGCAGCGAGCCACCGAGCACGAAGCCGGCGCCGACGCCGGTGCCGACGCGCAGCACCATCAGGCCGCCGTCGCCGGACTCGCCGAAGGTGTGCTCACCCAGCACGGCGGTGTTGGCGTCGTTGGCCACGAAGACGGGGACCTCGAGCGCCTCGGCCAGCCGGGCGGCCAGCGGGGTGTCGGTCCAGGCCAGGTTGGGGGCGTCGATGACGGTGCCGGCGGTGTCGACCACGCCCGGGCTGCCGACGCCGATGCCCAGCACCGGGCGGTCGGTCATCGCCATCAGCTCGGTGGCCAGCTGGAGGACGAGCTGCACCGCCTGCTCGCCCTCGGCGCCGTCGACGTGCACCACGTGCCGTGCCTGCGGCGTGCCGGCCAGGTTGACCACGGCGCCGGACATCCGGTCGGTCTCGGACAGGTCGAGGGCGACGATGTGGTGGGAGTCGGCGGCCAGCCCGACCAGCGTCGGGGGCTTGCCCACCCGGCTCTCGGCGGGGGCGCCGAGCTCGCTGACGAACCCCTCGGCGAGCATCTCGCCGACGAGGTCCGAGACGGTGACGCGGGTGAGGCCGCTGGCGCGGGCCAGGTCGGCGCGGCTCGCGGGGCCGTCGCGGAACAGCTGCTGCAGCAGCAGCGAGCGGTGGTGCCGGCGGGCGTCCTCCTGGAGGAGCTTGCCTCGCGGCCGCAGCGGGCGTCCGACGGGAGTGTGCGGGGTCACATTAGTTAGTTCACCGCACTTACTTATCCCCTGTCAAGCATCTCCGCCGTGCTGGTCCAGCACACCGCGCGGAGCCAGTCCTCCCCCAGCCCCAGCGCCTCGAGCGCGGCCAGCTGCTCGCCGTAGGCGTAGGGGATGTGCGGGAAGTCGCTGCCGAGGTGCACCTTCCCGGCGAGCCCGAGGTCCCTCAGCCGCGGCAGCAGCGCGGACGGGTAGGCGCCACCCATCTCGGCGAAGAAGGGGGTGAACGCCATCGTCGTGTCGAGGGCGACGCGCTCGTGGGTCTCGGCGAGCGCGAGGAACTCGGCGTACTCCGGCGCGCCCGCGTGGGCGATGACCAGGCGCAGCCGCGGGTGCCGGACCAACAGCTCGGCGACGGGCGCGGGGCCGGTGTGCTCGGTCGGCACCGGGCCGCTGCCGGCGTGCAGGACCACCGGCGCGCCGCTCGCGGCGACCACGGACCACGCCTCGTCGAGCAGCGAGTCCGTGACGGTGAAGGCGCCGACCTGCACGTGCACCTTCCAGACCTCGACCCGGTGCGGGGAGGGAGCGGACCGGGCGGCGACGTACGACGCCACGCCGGGCTCGGGGAAGAAGGTGCCGCAGACCGCCGCCTCGGGTACGCGGGCGGCGAAGGCGGCGGCCCAGTCGTTGAGGAACTCCGCCATCCCCGGCTTGTGGGCGTAGGGCAGCGCGGTGAAGCGGCGCACGCCGAACGAGCGCAGCGTCTCGACCAGGACCTCGTCGTCGTCGCGGTAGTGCAGCGGCCACGGCCGACCGATCAGCGGTCCGGCCGCGTCGAACTGCGCCCGCACCTTGGCCATCACCCGCGGCGGCAGGAAGTGCGTGTGCAGGTCCATCAGCCCGGGCAGGCCGAGGGCCTCGGCAAAGGCGCGCGGGTCGGTCACCGGCTCGGTCCCGGGCTCATTTCCGGCCTCAGTCCCGGTGCCCCTTGAGCCGGCGCTGCACGGCCTCGACCTTCTCGCGGTTGGCCGTGCGCTCGGCCAGCGTGTGGCGCTTGTCGTAGGACTTCTTGCCCTTCGCCAGCGCGATCTCCACCTTGGCGCGGCCGTCCTTGAAGTAGAGGGCGAGCGGCACGATGGTGTAGCCCTTGTCGGTGATCTTGCGCTCGATCTTGTCGATCTCGGAGCGGTTGAGCAGCAGCTTGCGGCGCCGCCGGGCGGAGTGGTTGGTCCACGTGCCCTGGGTGTACTCCGGGATGTGGACGCCGAGCAGCCACGCCTCGCCGTTGTGAATCTCGGCGAAGCCGTCGACGAGCGACGCGCGGCCCTGCCGCAACGACTTCACCTCGGTGCCCATGAGGACGAGCCCGGCCTCCCAGGTGTCCTCGATGTGGTAGTCGTGGCGGGCCTTCTTGTTCTGCGCGACCATCTTCTGGCCCTGCTCCTTCGCCATCTGGCCATTCTCTCAGGCGGGACCAGCGGCGCGCACAGCGGTTTGTGCGGTCCAGGGCCGTGCGGAGCCGCCTCAGAGCCAGTTCATCGGGTCGACGGCCTGGCCGTTGACCATCACGGTGAAGTGCAGGTGGCAGCCGGTGGACCAGCCGGTGCTGCCCTCGTAGCCGATGACCTGGCCGCGCTCGACCTGGTCCCCCACCCCGACCGTGTAGCTGGTCGCGTGGTTGTAGATGCTCGCCACGCCGCGGCCGGCCAGGGCGCCGTGGTCGACGACGAGGCGGTGACCGTAGACGTCGCTGAAATAGGACGACACGACCTTGCCCGACGCGGCGGCCCGCAGGGGCGTACCGCAGCCGCCGGCGAAGTCCACGCCGTCGTGGAGGCCCCAGTAGTGGTAGATCGGGTGGGTGCGGTAACCGAAGGGCGAGGTGACGTAGCCGTCGACGGGGTAGGCCAGCACGCCGCCCGACGGCGCGCCGGGCGTCGCCAGGGCCTGGGACCGGGCCTGCGCGGCGCGCTGGCGGCGCAGCGCGGCCAGCGCCCTCTTGCGCAGCATCTCCTCGATCCGGGACTGCTCCCGCTCGAGCTCGCGCAGCTTGGCGAGGTCCTGCGCGCGCGCCTCGCGGGCGCCGACGCGGGCGTCGCGGCGCTCGAGGACGAGCGAGACGACCGAGTCCTTGGCCGCCTGCTGCTCGGCCTCGAGCTCCTGCATGAGCGCGAGGTGCTCGGCGGCCTCCGCACGCTTGGCCGCCACGTCGTCGCGGGCCGCGGAGACCTGCTCCTCCCGGACCTCGAGGAGCACCTCGGCGGCCTTGAGCTCGTCGTACGCCCGCGCCTCCTGCCCGACGATGACGTCGCGCACGCCGTCGCGGCGGGTGAGCTCCTCGGTCGACTCGGCGTCGATGAGCGAGGAGAAGGCGATCAGCTCGGGGTCGCCCTCGGAGTACATGTCGGCGACGGTGCTGGCCACCTGCTGGCGCTGGACCTCCCGGTCGTCGCGGCCCTGCACCAGCGCGGCCTCGGCGGTGGCGAGCTCGGCCTCGGCCGTGGCGAGGGCGGCCTGCATCTCGGCGTCGCGCTCCTGGGCGACCTCGACCTTGCCGCGTGCGGTGGCGAGCCGGGTCTTGGCGTCGGCCAGCTGCGTCTGCGCGGCGTCGAGCCGCGCGGTGGCGCGGCGCAGGTCGGAGCTGGACTCGTCGAGGTCCTGGTGGGCCCCGCGGAGCTCGCGCTCGACCTTGTTCTTCTTGTCCTTGAGGTCGTCGGCGTGCGCAGCGGAGACGCCCAGGGCCATGACCGCGACGAGTGCTGCGGCCATGCGTCGATGAGCGGTACGGGGGAAGTGACGCACCGGGGAAGCCTTTGCGTTGGGGAAGCGGGGAAGGTGCCTGCCCCGACGGCTCGACGAGGAAGACGCCTAGACGCTAACCCCCGGCGGTCAGACTTTGAGGTATTTGCGCGTCAGCACGAGTGTCGGGAGCAGGGTGAGCAGCGGACCGAGGATCGCGACCGCCCCGGCAGCCAGCCAGAACTCGTCCCACCCGATCCATGGCACGAACTTGAGCCGGTTCTGCGAGATCTCGTCGATGCCGAAGTACATGAAGCCCCACAGCGCCGCGCCGGCCAGTGCCACACCGATGAGGGCGGTGACGAGGGCCTCGAGGAGGAACGGCAGGGCGATGTAGAGCGTGGAGGCGCCCACCAGCCGCATGATGCCGATCTCCTTGCGTCGGGCGAAGGCGGCGAGGCGGATGGTGTTGGCCACCAGCAGGAGGGCGGCGAACACGAGGAACGCCGCCGTGCCGAGCGCCACCCACTGCAGCATGTTGATGGACTCGAGGATCGGCGCCACCTGCTCGCGCATGTCGCGGACCCGCGACACGCCGTCGAGCCCCTGCACGGCGCTGGTGATGCCCTCGTACTCCTCCGGGTCCTGCAGCGTGATCCAGATGGTCTGCGGCATGTCCTCGGCGGTGATCGCCGGGTTGTCGCCGGAGAACAGCTCGTTGCCGTAGAGCTCGCGGGCCTTGTCGAGCGCCTGCTCGCTGGTCTCGAAGTGGAAGTCGGCGACCTCGGGGTTCTCCTCGACGACGGCGGAGATCTCCGTCTTCTGCGCGTCGGTCACGGCGTTGGGGCACACCGCGCTGCTGTCGTTGACCCGGCACAGGTAGACGGTGATCTGGAGCTGGTCGCCCCAGTGGTCCGCGGCCTTGGCTGCCTGCTGGTTGAACAGGACACCGATGCCGACCAGCGTCAGCGAGACGAACAGGGTCAGCACGACCGCCAGGTGCATGGACAGGTTGCGCCGCAGGCCCTGGCCGAGCTCGGAGTAGACGTAGCGAAGCTGCATGGAGGAGAGGCTCTCGATCTGTCGGGGAGATCCGGAGGTCCGGTGGCCCGACCGGGGAGGTCGGGCCGGGTGGATCAGTTCTGGTGGCCGTAGACGCCCTGCGCCTGGTCGCGCACGACGTGGCCGTTGTCGAGCTCGATGACGCGCTTGCGCATCTGGTCGACGATGCCGGCGTCGTGGGTGGCCATCACGACCGTCGTGCCGGTGCGGTTGATGCGGTCGAGGAGCTTCATGATGCCGACCGACGTGGTCGGGTCGAGGTTGCCGGTCGGCTCGTCGGCGATGAGGATCATCGGCCGGTTGACGAAGGCCCGCGCCACGGCGACGCGCTGCTGCTCGCCCCCGGAGAGCTCGTCGGGCATCCGGTCGCCCTTGCCGCTGAGGCCGACCAGGTCGAGCGTCTCGGGCACGACGTCCTTGATCTCCTTGCGGGACTTGCCGATGACCTGGAGCGCGAAGGCGACGTTCTCGGTGACGGTCTTGTTGGGCAGCAGGCGGAAGTCCTGGAACACGGTGCCGATGTCGCGGCGCAGCCGCGGGACCTTCCAGCTGGCGAGCCGGTTGATCTCCTTGCCGGCGACGTAGACCCGGCCGGTGGTCGGGCGGTACTCGCGGAGCACGAGGCGCAGGAAGGTCGACTTGCCGGACCCCGAGGACCCCACGAGGAAGACGAACTCCCCCTTCTCGACGTCGACCGAGATGTTGTCGAGCGCGGGGTGCGGGTGGCCCGGATAGCTCTTGGTCACCTTCTCGAAGCGAATCACGGCGTCGAGGCTACGTGAGGGGTGTGCGGGTTCTCGAAACTCCGCGCCGCGCCGCAACCGGGTCAGCCCGGCATGGCATCCACCGCGTCCTTGGCCTCCTTGAGCCCGACGCCGGTGTGGTCGCGGTAGAGCTTGATCGCGTGGATCGTCTTGCCGGCCCTCCGTAGTGCCTGGACCTCGGCCATCCACGGCTCGGCCGGCACCGCCGCCGGCGTCCCCGCCGACCCGGCTGCGGCGAGCTGCGCCAGCTGCGCCTCGAGGCGCGCGACCCGCCGCTCGAGCTCGGCGATCCGGGCGCGGTCGGCGTCGTTGCCGCTGCCGGGGCTGATGACCTCGGGCTTGCTGAAGAGTCCCATGACCCCGACCCTAGGGCCGTCCCCTGCTCGGGGGATCAGGCGTCGACCTTCTCCGCCCCGCGGCGCCAGCGGATGCCGGCCTCCATGAAGTCGTCGAGGTCGCCGTCGAAGACCGCGCTGGGGTTGCCGGACTCATGGCCGGTCCGCAGGTCCTTGACGATCTGGTAGGGGTTGAGGACGTAGTTGCGCATCTGGTCGCCCCAGCTGGCCTGCACGTCGCCCTTCAGGTCCTTCTTGAGCGCGGCCTCCTCGGCCTTCTTCTGCGCGAGCAGCTTGGCCTTGAGGACGACCATCGCTGACGCCTTGTTCTGCAGCTGCGACTTCTCGTTCTGGCAGGACACGACGATGCCGGTCGGGATGTGGGTCAGCCGGACCGCGGAGTCGGTCGTGTTGACCGACTGGCCACCGGGGCCGCCGGAGCGGAAGACGTCGGTGCGGATGTCGTTCTCGTCGACCTCGATCTCGTCGGTCTGCTCGAGCACCGGCACCACCTCGACGGCGGCGAAGGAGGTCTGGCGGCGGCCCTGGTTGTCGAACGGGCTGATCCGCACGAGGCGGTGGGTGCCGGCCTCGACGGAGAGGGTGCCGTAGGCGTAGGGCGCGTGGATGGCGAACTCGGCGGACTTGATGCCCGCCTCCTCGGCGTAGGACACGTCGTAGACCTCGACGCCGTACTTGTGCTGCTCGGCCCAGCGCGTGTACATGCGCATGAGGGTCTCGGCGAAGTCGGCCGCGTCGACGCCGCCGGCGCCGGCGCGGATGGTCACGATCGCCTCGCGCTCGTCGTACTCGCCGGACAGCAGGGTGCGGATCTCGAGGGACTCCACGGCCTTCTTGATGCGGCCGAGCTCGCGCTCGGAGTCGGCGAGCGAGTCGGCGTCGCCCTCCTCCTGGGCCATCTCGACCATCAGGCCGAGGTCCTCGATGCGGGACTCGAGGCCGTCGTAGCGATCGAGCTCGCCCTGGAGCGCGGAGAGGCGGCCCGTGACCCGCGTGGCGTTGGCCTGGTCGTCCCAGAGGTCGGGAGCAGCCACCTGCTCGGCGAGGTCGGCGATCTCGGTGCGCATCCGGGTGACGTCGAGGACGTGACCGATGGTCTTCATGGTCGCCTGGAGCTGCTTGATCTCTGCGTCGTAGTCGATGCCTGCCACAAGAGCCAACACTACGGCCAAACGCCAGCCGGGGCCCGATCGCCGGTCCTCCGCCGGTCCGCGGGGCGCAGCGAGCCGACGGCGTCCCGGAGCGCGGCGCCCAGGGGCCCGGCGAGCGTGCGGGTCCAGGAGACGGAGAGGTGCGACTCGTCGCTGTAGGTCACCGTGCCCGAGACCACCAGCGGGCACCGGCCGTCCGCGCAGCTGAGGCGGTTGACGTCGACGTACGCCGCCCCGTGCGCGGTCGCGGTCGCCGCGGTGAAGGCATTGGGCTCGGCCGGCCACCCGGTCGCGGACAGGTCGCACGACCCGGCCACCGACCCGGGGGTGGTGAGGCAGGACTCGGGGTCGACCTCGTGCACCGGGATGTCGCCGAGCACCACGACCAGCGCACCGTCGCGGCGCAGCGAGTCGACGAGGTCGCCCACCCCGCGGGCCCACGTCTGCGCGTGGCTGAGCCCGGGCGCCGCCTGCATCCGCCACGACATGACGTCCGAGCTGAGCAGCACCACGTCGGGGTCGAGGTCCCGGATGCGTTGCCGCGACCAGTCGCGCCACGCGTGGCAGGTGTGGAACTCCGCGCCGCCCCCGTCGAGGGTGCGGATCGGGTAGGGCGGGCAGCCGTACTTGACGTGCGGCACAACGCGGAGGCCCTCGGTGCGGCCGAGGCGGTCGATCGCCGGCAGCCACTGCCCGGCGCGCGAGTCGCCGTAGACGGCCACGGTCGTCCGGCCGTCCGGGTCGCCGACCGGGCAGATCCGCGAGCGCTCGACGGCGAGCGGCGAGTTGCACGGGTGGGCCAGGTGCCAGGAGTCGTAGGCCAGGCCCGGCAGGTTGCTCATCGGGAAGCGCAGGGCGTCGCCGCGCCGGGCCTCCTCGACCGCGCGCTCGACGAGGTCGTCCACGGACCGCGGCTGCGGCAGCGGCGGCACCCGCCGGCCCCGTGGCCGGCTCGTGGCGGCCACGGGTGCCTCCTCGGCGACCAGCGGGGCCGGTCGCGCCGAGCCGACGCCCATCCGGTCGGCGAGCTCCGCGTCGGCGTGCGCCACGGCGCCCGTGGTGGCGACCAGCACGGACGCCAGGGCCACGGGCCACATGACGAGCGCACGCGGGCCGCGGCCGACGAGCCGGCCGCGGCGGAACGGCTGCTCGACGAAGTGGTACGACGCCAGCGTCAGCGCCGCGGCGACCGCGAGGAGGACGAGCGTGCCGGTCGGGCCCTCGAGCGCGGTGACGTACGCAGCGCCGAGGACGAGCACTGGCCAGTGCCACAGGTAGAGGGAGTAGGACCGGTCACCCAGCCAGGTGAGCGGCCGGGAGGCGAGCAGGGCGCCGGTGGCCCCGGTGGATCCGCCGGTCCCGGCGGCGAGCAGGGCCGCGGTGCCCGCGACGGCGAGCGGGATGCGCCACTCGGTGCCCGGCGCGGCCGCGGTGCCGACCGACACCGCGGCGGCGAGGACCGCGACCAGCCCGACGGCGCCCAGCGCCGTACGCAGGGGTCGGGACAGGCGGACCAGGGCCGGGGCAAGGACCGCGAGCAGTGCGCCGAGCCCGAGCTCCCACGCCCGTGCCGCCGAGGAGAAGTAGGCCTGCTGCGGGTCGGTGGCTCCCAGGTGCGCCCACCAGGCGAGCGACGCGAGGCAGGCGACGGTCAGCAGCGGCGCGACGTGGCGCATCAGGCGGCCGTCGACGAGGACGACCAGGCCGAGGAGCAGCGGCCACACGAGGTAGAACTGCTCCTCGACCGCCAGCGACCAGAAGTGCTGGAACGGCGAGACCGCCCGGTCGTCGTCGAAGTAGTCCTCCCCCGCCCCGGCGAGGTGCACGTTGGCCGCGAAGAACGCCGACCAGCGCGCGTCCTCGCCGACCTCGGCCACCTGCACCGGCGCCAGCCGGACCGCGCACCAGGCGGTCACGACGAGCAGCACCACGGTGGCCGCCGGGAGGATCCGCAGCGCGCGCCGGACGTAGAAGCCGGTGATCGAGATCCGGTCGCGCGCCGCCACCTCGCGCACCAGCAGCGAGGTGATCAGGAAGCCGGAGAGCACGAAGAAGACGTCCACGCCGACGAAGCCACCGGCGAGGAGACGGGCGCCGGCGTGGTCGGCGACGACGAGCAGGACGGCGACCGCGCGCAGGCCCTGCACGTCGGGCCGGTGGTCGATGGCGGGCATGCGGCCACGCTCGTGCCGGGCCGGCGCCCGGGGCATGGGGCGGGAGTCCCGGGGCCCCGGGACAACGCGTCAGTCTCGGCGGCTCAGAACTGCAGGGTGATGCGGCCGTTGCCGCCGCGGCCGACCGTGCCGGTGCCCGAGCCAGCGTTGCCGGCGCTGACGGGACCGGTCACCCCGGAGACCGCAGCGCCCGTCGTCCCGCCGGTGTAGCTCGACCCGGCGCCGCCGGCGCCGCCCGCATCGGCAACGGGCGTCCCCGCGGTCGCACGTGTGCCCCCGGAGCCGCCGCCGGCGTACCCGCCGCCGCCGCCGCCCGCGCCGGCGGTGCCGCGCTGGGCGCCGGAGCCACCGTTGCCGCCACCGCTGGCGCCCGTGCCGCGGTTGCCACCCGCCGCACCAACGGCGCCAGTCGCACCGCCGGTCCCGACAGATCCGGCGGCGCCACCCGTGGTGACACCGGTCGTAGCGCCGACCGCGCCTCCACCGCCGCCCGCGGTGAGGACAGCCGTTCCGGTCACGGTGGCGTCACCGCCGTTGCCAGCCGGGTTCGTCGACGTGCCGCCGACCCCGGGGGTGCCGACCGTCGCGGACGTGTTGACGGCTCCCTTGCCCCCGCCTCCGCCTGCGACGACGACGGGCGCCGTGCCGAGGAGCACGGCACTGCCTCCTCCGCCACCTCCGGCGACGATCGCAGTGCCACGCCCGCCGTTACCTCCGGCGCCGAAGCCCGACCCGCCGACGCCTGCGGTCGCGGCTATGCCGTTGCCCTCGCCGCCGCCCGCGCCGACGATCACGGTGAGCGTCGTGCCACCAGGATTGGACGGGAGGGTGATCGTGCCGGTGACCCGACCACCGGAGCCTCCGGCGACGCCCCCACCGCCGCCACCGCCGCCGACGACCTCGAAGGCGATGCTCGTGTAGCCCGCCGGGATGGTGACCGAGAAGGTGCCAGGCGTGGTGAACGTCTGGGTGAAGCTGGCCGCGAAGGCGGGCGCCGCCGCGGCGACGGAGACGACGGGAACGCTCCAGGCGACGCCGCGCGTGAACGTGCGTCGGGTGAGCTCGCGGCGAGGGCTGTCGCCCGCCTCGTGCTGGTCGTCCATCACGGTCCCCGTTCGTCGATATCTACACGAAGGGTAAAGATATCAACAGCAGATCTACAACACGGGCGCGATCCGGGAGCCTGTATCCCGGATCACGCCCGCGTCGGCATGGGTGTGCGTCAGACCGCGAAGGTCAGCCCGCGCAGGTCAGCCCGCGCAGAGCACCTCCGGCGTCGCCACCGCGGCCACCGCCGCCGGGGCCACGCTGGTGGAGAGGTCGAGCTTGAGCCGGAAGACGTCCTCGATGTCGATCACCTGGTCGGCCACGACCACGCCGACGGACAGGGAGTGCGCGGCCAGGACCGCACCGTCGCCGGACACCGTGACGGCGCCGCTCGACCCGGTGGCGGAGTCGTCGGTGAGGGCGAAGGTCGCCCGCATCTCGGTGCACTTGCGACCGAGGGTGTACTCGACCGACGACGGCGTGCCCGAGGTGGTCGTCGCCAGGCTGGCGGTGAAGTACTCCGCACCGATGGTGACGCCCCGGGGCGTGATGTTCACCGACGGGCCGGGCGTGCGGAAGCCGAGCTTCTGCCACCGGTAGACCGTGACGTCCAGCGTCTCGCTGAAGCCCTTGGCGAAGCCGTTCGAGGCGGGCTTGAGGACGCGGTACTGCCGGGTGCCGGCCGTCGACGGGTCGTCCTTGAGGACGTAGGTGCCGTTCTGCTTGATCTTCGCGGTGCCGGTGGCCTTCCACGACTTCTTCTTGCCGACCCGCTGCTGGAGCGTGACCTTCTGGCCGGCGGCCTTCGGCGTGACGCGGCCGCGGACCTTGACCACGTCCTCCTTGCCGACGACCTCGGTCTTGTTGACGCTGGCGGTGACCTTGTAGCTCGCGGCCTTGGCCGGGGCGGCCTGCGCCGGCGTGGCCAGGGCCAGCGAGCCGGCGGCGAGAGCCGCAGCCGCGGCCCAGGTGGTGATGCGGTTCATGGGAGTTCCTCCGTGTGCGTGAGGCCCTGAAGGCCTGTTCACCAAGGAGACTCAGCCGGTCACCGAATAGTTGCCGCGGATCCGAGGAGCGCCCCTCCGTGGGGCGGGACGGCGAGGGTGCCGCCGTCCACGGACACCCCGAACGGTGTCTGGAAGAGCACCTCCCGGTCACCCACCTCGAGCGTGGCGGGCTCCGCCCCGGCGTTGACCACGACGAGGAGCTCGCCGCGGCGCATCGTGAAGAGCCGGCCCTCCACCGTGCAGGAGGTCGAGCCGAACGACGGGTCCGTGAGGTCCGGCAGCGTCCGCCGCAGGCGGGCGAGCTCGCGGTAGCAGTCGAGCACCACTGCGTGGCGGCCGGTCGAGCGCTCGTCCCAGTCGAGCTTGGAGCGGGTGAACGTCTCGGGGTCCTGCGGGTCGGGGACGACGGCCGGGTCCCAGCCCATCTTCTCGAACTCGGCGATCCGGCCCTCGGCGGTGGCCTTCCCGAGCTCGGGCTCCGGGTGGGAGGTGAAGAACTGGAAGGGCGACGAGGCGGCCCACTCCTCCCCCATGAAGAGCATCGGCGTGAACGGCCCGGCGAGGGTGAGCAGCGCGGCGCAGGCCAGCTGGTCGTCGTCGAGGTGCTCGGCCAGCCGGTCGCCGCGCGCGCGGTTGCCGATCTGGTCGTGGTTCTGGTTGGCGACCACGAGCCGCCAGGTCGGCATGTGGGCGGTGTCGACGGGCCGGCCGTGGTCGCGTTCGCGGAACGACGACCAGGTGCCGTCGTGGAAGAAGCCCTTCTCGCAGACCTTGGCGAGCGCCTCCAGCGGCTCGAAGTCGGCGTAGTAGCCGGCCGTCTCGCCGCTCAGGGCGACGTGCACGGCGTGGTGGAAGTCGTCGCTCCACTGGGCGTCGAGGCCGTGGCCGCCGCCCTCGCGGGGGGTGACGAGGCGGGTGTCGTTGAGGTCGGACTCCGCGATCAGCGTCAGCGGCCGGCGTACGTGCGCCGACCAGGCCGCGGTCTCGACGGCCATCTCCTCGAGCAGGTGGACCTCCGAGGTGTCGCTGAGCGCGTGCACCGCGTCGAGGCGCAGCGCGTCGACGTGGAGCTCCTCGAACCACATCCGCACGTTGTCGAGGATGTAGCGCCGGACCTCGGCCGACCCGTCACCGTCGAGGTTGACCAGGTCGCCCCACGTGTTGCGGCCGTCCTTGAGGTAGGGCCCGAACAGCGGGAGGTAGTTGCCCGAGGGGCCGAGGTGGTTGTGGACCACGTCCTGCACGACCCCGAGCCCGGCGGCGTGGCAGGCGTCGACGAAGCGCCGGTAGGCGTCCGGCCCGCCGTAGCCCTCGTGGACCGCGAACCAGCCGACGCCGTCGTAGCCCCAGTTGTGCGTGCCGTTGAAGGCGTTGACCGGCAGCAGCTCGACGAGCTCGACGCCGATGTCGAGCAGGTGGTCGAGCCGCCCGATGGCCGCGTCGAGCGTCCCCTCGGGCGTGAAGGTGCCGAGGTGGAGCTCGTAGACCACCGAGCCGGCGAGCTGCCGACCGGTCCAGTCGCCGTCGCCCCACTCGTACGTCGACGCGTCCCGGCGCGACAGCCCGTGCACGCCGTCGGGCTGCCGCCGCGAGCGCGGGTCGGGCCGCGGGTCCGGGTCGTCGTCGAGGAGGTAGCCGTAGTCGACGGCGGCGTCGGTCGACGGCACGGGCTCGGCCGGCGTCCACCAGCCGTCGTCACCGCGCACCATGTCGACGACCTCGCCCGCCAGGCTCAGCCGCACCCGTTCGGGCCGCGGTGCCCACACGTCGAAGGGTCCCCGGGAGATCGACGTGCTCATGTCAGTCCTTCCTCACCAGCAGTGCGACGGGGTGGACGGCCAGCAGGCCGTCGAGCCGTCCGTCGGCGTCGAGCCCGGTCAGCACGTCGTGCCACCGGCCCTCGGGCAGGTCCAGCACCGTGCCGCCCCAGCCGCCCGCGGCCGCCAGCCCGACCGGGAGCCGGGTGACGACGGTGATCGCACCGCCGCGGTCGTAGGCCAGCACGTGTCCCGCCGCGTCGCCCGTGGCGGTCACCGGCGTGTAGCCGGTGAACAGCTCGGGTCGCTCGCGCCGCAGCGTCAGCGCGGAGCAGGTGACGTGCAGCTTGGCGGCGGCGTCGTCCTCAGCGGTGCCGGCCAGCACCTCGGCGCGGTGCTCGAAGTCGACCGGCCGGCGGTTGTCGGGGTCGACCAGCGACGTCTCCCACAGCTCGCTGCCCTGGTAGACGTCGGGCACGCCCGGGATCGTCAGCGCCAGCAGCTTGGCCGCCAGCGAGTTGGCCTGGGCCGGCTCGTCGATGCGGGCGGCGAGCCCGACCAGCACCTCGCGCACCTCGTCGGAGGTGAAGACCGCGTCGACCGCGGCGTGCACCGCGGCCTCGTACGCCTCGTCGGGCTCGGTCCACGTGGTGCGGTCGCCGGCCTCGCGCATCGCCTTCTCGGCGTAGCCGTGCAGCCGCTCGGGCAGGTCGGGCAGGTGGTCCGGCGTCCACGCGCCGAGCACGGCCTGCCACAGCAGCGAGCCGAACGCGGGGTCGGGCACGGGCACGAGCCGGAGCAGCTCGTCGAGCGCCCGCTCCCAGTGGCCCGGCTCCTCGGCCAGCACGGTGATGCGGGCGCGGACGTCCTCGCCGCGCTTGGTGTCGTGGGTCGACAGGGTCACCATCGCCTGCGGCCAGTCGCGCTGCCGCGCGGCCATGGCCTCGTGGAACGTGTCGACGCCGACGGAGAAGATCGACGGGTCGCCGCCGACCTCGTTGAGCGACGTGAGCCGCGACCACCGGTAGAACGAGCAGTCCTCGACGCCCTTGGCCATCACCATGCCGGACGTCTGCTGGAAGCGCCGCGCGGGCTGGCTCCACTCGTCGTGCAGCACCGGCTCGAGGACGTCGTACGTCTCGGCGACCTCGGGCCGCTCCTCGCGCGCCATGGCGAAGGCCTGGTCGAGGTGGTCGCGGCCCTCGGGAAGGTAGGAGCGGTAGACCGGGAAGCAGGCCAACAGCTCGCCGATCGCGTCGGCGACCGCGTCGTCGTCGGCCTTCTCGCCCTTGGTCTCCAGCACGCGGGCGACCTCGCGGGTGATCCGCAGGACCTCCGAGTGCAGGATCCCGTCGGCGACGGCGCGCTTGTTGTCGTGGACCATCGCGTGCCAGTCCACCGTGGTGCCACGCAGGCGGTCCTCGAGCACGGTCAGCGGCGCCTCGCCGGCGGGGTCGGTGAGCACCCGGTCGATGAAGGCGAGGGCGTCGTAGCCGGTGGTGCCGGCGGTGGCCCAGTCCTGCGGGAGCTCCTCCCCCGGCTCGAGGATCTTCTCGACCAGGACGTAGGCGCCGCCGGTGAGGGCGGCGAGGTCGTCGAGGTAGCGCTTGGGGTCGCGCAGGCCGTCGGGGTGGTCGACGCGCAGGCCGTCGACGAGGCCCTCGTCGAACCAGCGCTTCACCTCCACGTGGGTCTCGGCGAACACCTCGGGGTCCTCGACCCGCACCGCGGCGAGGGTGTTGACCGCGAAGAAGCGGCGGTAGTTGAGGTCCTCGTCGGCCGCACGCCAGTTGACCAGCTCGTAGTGCTGCTCCTCCAGCGTGGTCGTGCCGGGAGCCATCGGGAAGCGCTGGTCGTGGTAGCGGACCTCGCCTTCCCCCGTGTCCGACGCAGCGATGGTGATCGAGCCCTCGTCGTCGTCACCGATGACCGGGATCACGATGCGGCCGTCGCCGGCCGCCCAGTCGACGTCGAACGCGCTCGCGTGCTCGGACCCGCGGCCCAGCTGCAGCACATCCCACCACCACGGGTCCTCCGACGGCGTCGCGACGCCGACGTGGTTGGGCACGATGTCGACGAGCACCCCCATGCCGAGGCGGCGCGCCTCGGCGGACAGCGCCGCCAGTCCCTCCTCGCCACCGCGCTCGGGGTCGACGTGGTCGAAGGCGACCACGTCGTAGCCGTGGGTGCTGCCGGGCTCCGAGGCCAGCAGCGGCGACAGGTAGACCCAGTCGACGCCGAGGTCGCGGAGGTAGGGCAGGACCCGTGCGCCGTCGTGGAGGGTGAAGTCCGGACTGACCTGCAACCGGTACGTGCTGTGGGGGGTCCGCGTCACGGGGCGTCCGTACCCGACCGGGCGGCCAGGGATGCGGCCACCGAGTGGTCCGGCGCCGACTCCGGCTCCGCGTGCTCACGCAGCACCACGAGGCTGTGGGTCTCGAGGCTGAGCGTGGCGCCCGCCTCGAAGGTCGGGTCGGCGTCGGGTTCCCCGCCGGTGTCGATGACGACGTCCCACGCGGCGGCGTACTCCTCCGTCGGCAGGGTCACGTCCTTGGGCCCGTCGGCGTTGAAGTAGACGAGGAAGTGGTCGTCGGTGATCGTGGCGCCCCGGGCGTCCTTGCCGGCGATGCCGTTGCCGTTGAGGTACATCCCGATCGCCTTGCCGCCCTCCCAGTCGGCATCCTCCATCGGCTCGCCGTCGAGGTCGAGCCACACGATGTCGTTGAGGCGCTCGCCGTCGCCGGTGCGCACCGTGTTGCCGGTGAAGAACCGCTTGCGGCGGAACGTCGGGTGATCGGCGCGCAGCTTGGCCACCGCGGCGGTGAACTCGATGAGCGGGTTGTCCGCGCGGCTCCAGTCGACCCAGCTGATCTCGCTGTCCTGGGCGTAGGTGTTGTTGTTGCCGTCCTGCGTGCGGCTCAGCTCGTCACCGTGCAGGAGCATGGGCACGCCCTGGCTCAGCAGCAGCGTCGCGATGAAGTTGCGCTGCTCGCGGGCCCGCGCGCCGAGGATCTCGGGGTCGTCGGTCGGCCCCTCGACACCGTGGTTCCACGAGCGGTTGTGGCTCTCGCCGTCGTTGTTGTCCTCGCCGTTGGCCTCGTTGTGCTTCTCGTTGTAGGACACGAGGTCGCGCAGGGTGAAGCCGTCGTGGGCGGTGACGAAGTTGATGCTCGCGAACGGCCGGCGCCCGGAGTGCTCGTAGAGGTCGGAGGAGCCGGACAGTCGCGACGCGAAGTCGCCCAGCGACGGCTCGCCGCGCCAGAAGTCGCGCACGGTGTCGCGGTAGGCGCCGTTCCACTCGGTCCACTGCGGCGGGAAGCCGCCGACCTGGTAGCCGCCGGGGCCGATGTCCCACGGCTCGGCGATGAGCTTGACCTGGCTGACCACCGGGTCCTGCTGCACCATCTCGAAGAAGGTGGAGAGCTTGTCGACGTCGTAGAACTCGCGCGCCAGGCTCGCGGCCAGGTCGAAGCGGAAGCCGTCGACGTGCATCTCGGTCACCCAGTAGCGCAGCGAGTCCATGATCAGCTGCACCGAGTGCGGGTGGCGCACGTTGAGGGTGTTGCCGGTGCCGGTGTAGTCCATGTAGTAGCGCTGGTCGTCCTCGACGAGCCGGTAGTAGGCCGGGTTGTCGATGCCCTTGAAGCTCAGCGTCGGCCCGAGGTGGTTGCCCTCGGCGGTGTGGTTGTAGACGACGTCGAGGATGACCTCGATGCCGGCGACGTGCATCGCCTTCACCATCGCCTTGAACTCCTGCACCTGCTGGCCCTGCTGGCTCGAGGCGTAGTCGGCGTGCGGCGCGAAGAAGCCGAGGGTGTTGTAGCCCCAGTAGTTGCGCAGCCCCTTCTCGAGCAGCGTCGAGTCCTGGACGAACTGGTGCACCGGCATCAGCTCGATGGCGGTGACGCCGAGCTTCTGCAGGTGGGCGGTGATCGAGGGGTGCGCCAGGCCGGCGTACGTCCCGCGCTGCTCCTCGGGGACGTCGGGGTGCTGCTGGGTGAGGCCCTTGACGTGCGCCTCGTAGATGAACGACTCGTTGTAGGGGATCGAGAGGCGGCGGTCGCCCTCCCAGTCGAAGAACGGGTTGATGACCACGCCGTGGGTCATGTGCCCGGCGGAGTCGTCGTCGTTGCGCGAGTCCTCGTCGCCGAAGTTGTAGGCGAACAGCGACTGGTCCCAGTCGATGTCGCCGGCGGTCGCCTTGGCGTAGGGGTCGAGGAGCAGCTTGCTGGGGTTGCAGCGCAGGCCCTGGCTCGGGTCCCAGGGGCCGTGCACCCGGTAGCCGTAGCGCTGCCCGGGCTGGATGGTCGGGATGTAGCAGTGCCACACGTGCGCGTCGACCTCGCGGACCTCGAGGCGGGTCTCGCGGAAGCCGCCGGGACCCTCCGGGTCGGGGTCGAAGAGGCACAGCTCGACGCGCTCGGCGGCCTCGCTGAAGAGGGCGAAGTTGGTGCCGGTGCCGTCGAAGGTGGCACCGAGGGGATAGGCGGTGCCGGGCCAGGTCTCGATCATGCCTTGACGCTACCGGCGATCGGCCCTGAGCCCTCTTCGCGGATCATCCAGCGGGGTGGGGCGGTGGCGATGGTCACTCCGTCTGTAGGCGGGTTGCGTCCGGCAATTCAGTCGCCGGCGACGACCGTGACCGCTGCGGTCGAGCTGGCGCCGACCATCGGCCGGCTCGGCGAGCCCGGGATGGTCAGCGGCAGGTCCAACGGAGCCCGCAGTCGCACGGTGACCGACCGCCCGACCGGGTCCACCCGGACGGCCACGTCGACCCCGGGGTACGACGCTCCGGCGCCGGCCCTCGCGAGGTACTCGCGCACGGCGGCCCGGACCGCTTCCTCCTGCTGGAGCAGCCGCTGGTCGTCGAGGCCCTGCTCGTAGATCCCGGCCGAGCCGAGGTCGGCACCGTAGAGCGCGGCGCCGTCGGCCAGGTTGTCGAGCCCCTGCCGCTGGAGGTAGGCGGCGGAGGCGTCGATGACCATGACGATCGCCATCAGCAGGATGCTGGCGAAGCCGATGATGAGCAGCGTGACCTGGCCGCGGTCGTCGCGCTCCCGTGACGCCGGTCGGCGGCTCACGGGTCGGTCTCCTCGTCGCTGTCCTCGCCGGCACTCTCGACGTACTGACCGATCGGCACGGTGTGGGTCGCGTCGAGCGAGAAGCTCGCCCGCCCGCCGCCGAGGATGGCCGGGAAGAACGGCAGCTCGACCCCGGAGTCGACCCGCACGGTGATGACGGACGTCCCGGTGTGGCAGCTCCCGGCCGGCGACTCGCAGGTCACCGAGACCCGTGCCCGCTGGTTCGGAGTGCCCTGGTCGGCGAGCACCTGGCGTACGACGGCCTGGGCGCGGGCCTCGCCGGTGGCGTCGTCGGGCGCCAGGGCGTACGCGCGCCCGGCCGCCCGCGCTGCGGCGCTGGTCGCGAAGGCGCCCTGCTGCACCTCGAACACCGAGATCACGACCCACACCAGCGGCACCAGCAGGATGATCGCCAGCCAGGTCAGCTCGACGAGGGCAGAGCCGGACTCGTCGCGGCGCCGCGTCGTCACCGCTGCACCGCGCCCTGCTCGGCGATCGCATGGCCGGACACCCGGACGTGGATGCTGGTGCCGCCGATGCCGAGCAGGCCGACGTCGGCCTCGACCACGGTCTCGTAGCCGGGCGCACCTCCGACCAGCGCCGGGCGTACGGTCACCGACCGCACGAAGTCCTGCGAGAGGGCGCCGTCGACCAGCTCCTGCACCTTGGCCCGGCCGGCCGGTGCGGACGACCCCGCGACGGCGGCGTGCCGGGCACCCTCGGCCGCGGCCGAGGCGAGGGTGTTGCGCACGTGCAGCACGAGGGCCAGCTGCAGGATGCCGAGCACCAGTGGCAGCAGGACCAGCAGGACGAGGACGACGTCGACGACCGCCGCTCCCTTCTCGCCGCGACGGCTGGGACGCAGCACGCTGCGACCTAGCCGCTCACCATCGAGAACGCGCGGGACAGGAGGGACCGCAGCTCGTCGCTGACGAAGGGGGTGAGGGCGGCGACGACGATCGCGGTCATCAGCGTGACCATCACCCAGCCGGGCACGTCGCCGCGCTCGTCCTTCTGCCGGGGCGCTCGCGCTCCGGGCTCGACGAGCATCGCCAGGTGGAACAGCAGTCCCGAGATCGACTGGTGCATGGAGGTGTCCTTTCGATGGGTGCGCCCGGGTGGTCGCAGGTCATGGGGTGGTCAGGCGCAGGCCCAGCACGCCGGGGTAGAAGGCGAAAAGGATCGTCACCGGCAGCACGAAGAACACGACCGGCGCCATCATCGCGATCTCCTTGCGGGCCGCGGTCTCGATCAGCAGCCGGCGACCGGCCTCGCGGACGTCGGCCGCCTGCGCGTGCAGGACGTCGGCGAGCGGCGTGCCGCGCTCCATGGCGACGGTGATCCCGGTCGCGAAGCGGGCGACGATCGGCAGCCCGGTCGCTCGACCCAGGGACTCGAACGCCGCGCCGACCGGCTCGCCGGTGCGGATCCGCGCGAGCACCTGCGCGAGGTCCTCGGAGAGAGCGCCGTGGCTGCGGCGCACGACCCGGTCGAGGGCGGCGACCGGGCTCTCCCCCGCCGCGACGGACAGGGCGAGCAGCTCGGCGACGGTCGGGAACTCGGTGAGGACCTGCCGCTCGCGGTTGCGCACCTGGGTGCTGAGCCGGTTGTCGCGGAGGAAGACGCCGCCGACGAAGCCGAGGACGCAGAACACGACCGCCGACCCGACGCCGCCGACGCCGCCGAGCGCCCGGACGAGGCTCACGGCTGCCGTCACCGCGAAGCCGACGAGGCCCCACACCACCTGCTCGATCCGGAAGTCCTGCACGGTGCGGTCGAGCCCGGCGCGCTGGAGCCGGCGTCGTACGGAGCCGCTGCCGCCCAGGACGCGCTCGACCACGTCGGCCGCCGACCTCAGGACCGGGCCGAAGATCCCGGCCGCCGCGGACGTCGGGGACGTCGACGTCGTCCGCAGGGCCGGGCCCTGGTCGCGGAGCGGCAGGTCGCGGAGGTAGGGCAGCACCCGCACCGACAGCTGCGGACGCCGCAGGACGTCGATGCGCAGCCCGACGAGCAGCAGTCCTGCGCCGGCCAGGCCGCCGAGCAGCCCGCCCCACACCGCGGCACTCACGACAGGATCCGCTTCTCGACGGGCAACCGGCCGATCCGCATCATCGCGGTGTAGGCGAGGACGCAGACGCCGAAGCCGATGCCCAGCACGAGGATGCCGCCGGGCGAGGCGTAGTGGCGGATTGCCGTCGTCTGGAACGACATCAGCAGCAGCACGATCCACGGCGCCGAGACGGCGAGGCGCGCCCCGTTGACGGTCCAGGCCTGCCGCGACTCGAGCTCGGAGCGGGTGCGGGCGTCGTCGCGCAGGAAGCCCGACAGGTTGCGCAGCAGGCGGCCGAGGTCGCCGCCGCCCACCTCCCTCGCGAGGCGCAGCCCCTCAATGACGCGGTCGCCCACCGGGTCGGCCAGTCGCTCCTTGAGGCGGTCCAGGCACTCGCCGAACCGGCCGGTGACCTGGTAGTCGAGCGCGAACTGGGCGAAGTCGGCGCGCAGCGCCTCGGGGCCGTTGGTGCCGAGCGCGGCGACGGCGTCGGGCAGCGACAGGCCCGCGCGGACCGCGCTGGCGAGGTTGTCGACCGCCTCGGGCCACACCTCGGCGAAGTCGCGCAGCCGTCGAGCGGCGCGCTGCCGCAGCACGGCGATCGGGACGTAGGCGGCCATCGCGGCGAACACGACGGCGACGGGAACGGTCCGGGACACCGCCTGCACGACGGCGAACGCCACGGCGAAGAGGACGACGCACAGGGACACCACGCTGGCCGGCGTCACGTCGGACAGCCCGGCACGCCCGAGCAGGCGCTCGAGCGCCGTGGCCGGACGCGCCGAGGTCCGGGGCGTGCGGGGCAGGGCGAAGGCCGACCAGATGAGCAGCAGCCCGACTCCGACGCCGAGCCCGACCAGCGCGCCCATCAGCCGACCCCGGCGGTGTCGGCGAGGACCTCGTGGACGTCGATGCCGACCCGTTCGTAGCGGTCGACCCGCGCGGGCACTCCTCCGGTGCGGCGCAGCTCCGCTCCGTGGCGCACGAAGATCGGCTCGACCTCGATGACGTCGGCCTCGACCCGGCCGGGCACCGAGACGATCTCGTTGACGCGGCGTACGCCGTCGGCGCCGACGCCGAGGTGCACCACCAGGTCGACCGAGCTGGCGACCGTCGGCACCACGAAACGGGCGGAGATGTTGTCGCCCGCGAGCAGCGGCAGGGTGCACATCTTCACCAGCGCCTCCCGCGCGCTGTTGGCGTGGAGCGTGCACATGCCGGGCAGCCCGGAGTTGAGCGCGAGCAGCAGGTCGAGGCACTCCTCCGCCCGGACCTCTCCGACGATGATGCGGCTCGGCCGCATGCGCAGCGCCTCCTTGACGAGGTCGCGCAGCACGATCTCGCCGGTCTGCTCGAGACCGGCCTGCCGGGTCTGCATCGCCACCCAGTCGGGGTGGCTGAACCTCAGCTCGAAGACCTCCTCCGCGCTCACCACGCGCTCCCCGCCGGGCACCGCGGCGGCCAGGCAGTTGAGCATCGTGGTCTTTCCGGCCTGGGTGCCCCCGGCGACGAGGACGTTCATCCCCGCCCGCACGGAGGCCTCGAGGAACCGGGCCGCCTGGGGCGTCAGGCTGCCGAGCGCCACGAGGTCGGCGAGGCGGTGGGCGCGGAGCAGGAACTTGCGGATGTTGACCGCGGTGAAGCCGCGCGTGATGCCCTCGAGCACCACGTGGAGGCGGTGGCCCTCGGGGAGCATGGCGTCGACGAACGGGGTGCTGATGTCGAGGCGGCGTCCGCTCGACTTGAGCATCCGCTCGACGAGCTCGTTGACCTGGGCCGCGTCGAGGCGCAGGTTGGTCAGCTCGTGGCGACCGCGGCGGGCGATGAAGACCCGGCTGGGGTCGTTGATCCACACCTCCTCCACCTCGGGGTCGTCGAGGAACGGCTGCAGGGGGCCGAAGCCGGAGACGCGGGCCACCAGCTCACCCACCATCGCGCCGTCGTCGGCGATCGGCGCGACGACCCCGGTGAGGCTTAGGTCGTCGTGGGCACGGACCACGTCCTCCGCGATGCGACGCACCAGCGTCGCATCGCGCTGCGGGTCGACACCCTCGCGCCGGACCCGCTCACGGACCTGTCCGTCGAGCCGCTCGACCAGGTCGGCGTGCGCAGGCGGACGCCCGCGGTCCAGTGTCGGACGGTCGACTGCCAGACGGTCCACTGCCATGAGTGCCCTGCTTCCCGAGAACGTGCACCGTCACGCTACCCAGCAGCGACGCCGTGGAAACAGGGGTCAGGCAAAGGTTGTGGACAACCGCTCAGACCTTGCCACGCAGGATCCGGCGCCAGTAGACCTGCGGCAGCGCGTAGCGGTCCACCCACCACGTCAGCGCCCGCGGACGGGCCAGGTCGAGCACCGGCACGGACGGCTGCGGTCGGCCGTCGCGGTCCACCTCGACGAGCATCAGGCGGCGCCGCGAGGTCGTGATCGGCATGACGGTGTAGCCGTCGTAGTGCTGCAGCCCGCCGCCCTCTCGTGCCGCGAGGATGTTGGCCGCGAGGACCGCGACCTGCTTGCGCAGCGCACCGCCCGACGACGGGGTGCGGATGTCGGCCACGTCCCCGCACGACCACACCACGGGGAAGCGGCGGTGCTGCAGGGTCTGCGGGTCGGTGTCGACGAGCCCGGCGGGCGTGTCGCCGGCGAGGCCGCCGTCGACCACCCACTGCGGTGCGCGGTAGTGCGGCACGACGTGGGCGAACGCCACGCCGTCGAGGGTCTCCTCCCCCGCCGGCGTCGCCAGCGTGACCCGGCCGTCCTCGACGGCGGAGACCACCGCCTCGCGGTGCACGCGCACCCCGTACGACGCGATCGCCCGCTCCAGCACGGCGTCCGGGCCGGCGAGGCCGAGCGGCGACGGCCCGGGCAGGACCAGGTGCACGTCGAGGTCGGCCAGCACGCCGGCGCGCCGCCAGTGGTCGCAGGCCATGAACAGCGGCTTGAGCGCCGTCGCGCCGCACGGCGCGGGCTCCGGTGGGACGGTGAAGACCACGCGCCCGGCGCGGAGGCCGCGCAGCGTCGGCCACACCCGCTCGACGGTGTCGTCGTCGAAGGTCGACGCCGCCCACCCGTCGGCGTACGCCTCGCGCAAGCCCGGCGTCGCGTCCCAGTCCTCGTCGAGGCCGGGGCAGACCACGAGCGTCGTGCAGGCGATCCGGCGCCCCGACCGGGTGGTCACCGACGGCCCCTCGGGGTCGACCGACACCACCTCGTCGCGGATCGCCGTGCAGCCGCGCGGCAGGACCCGCTCTGCGGGGCGCTGGAGCGAGCCCATCGTGGCCTCGCCGCCACCGACGTAGTTGAGGAGCGGGCGGTAGCGGTGGACCGCCCGGGACTCGACCACCGCCACGTCGCGCACGCCGTCGCGCAGCAGCCGGGCCGCGAGCGAGATCCCGGCGTTGCCGCCGCCGACCACGAGCACGTCGTGGTGCTGCCCTGCGTCCGCCACTGCGCCTCCGGGTGTTGGTCGGTCCCTTCCCGACCGTACGGGGCGGCCCTCAGCGGCGCGGGAGGACGATGACCAGGCCGGCACCGACGGCGTCGCCCTGCCAGCGGCCGCCGAGCACCTCGGTGACGGCCTCGCCGGTGCGGGCGGCCGTGCGCTCCTCCGTGGCACCGGCCCGCGCGGCGCCGCAGCCGACCCGGATCCGGACGTGGTCCTGCTCGGCCTCGAGGTGCAGCGACACCGGACCGTCGCCGTGGGAGTCGAGGTCGGCGGCCACGCTGTCCAGCACCTGCTCCACCGGCCCGTGGGTGACGGGCAGGTCGCCGCCGTCACCCAGCACGACCTCCACCTGGCGACCGGGCGCGAGCCGCCGTCCCCACCGGTCGACGGTGAGGGCGGCCAGGTCGCGCAGCGTGACGGTGCGGCCGGTCACCACGCCACGGCTGCGTTCGGCGTCGACCAGCTCGGAGACGGTGTCCTGCAGCCGCGTGACGTCGGCCAGGCAGCGCACGACGGTGCGGCGTACGTCGTCGTCGAGGTCGTCGCGCAGCAGGATCTCCTCCAGCTCGAGGCGCAGGGCGGTGAGCGGCGTGCGCAAGGAGTGGGAGGTCTGCTGGACGGAGTCGTTGATCCGGCGGAACTGCTCCTCGAGGTTGCGCGCGCTCGACCGCAGCGCCGCCCCCACGGCCGCGACCTCGGGCACCCTGGACACGGGCGCCTCGATGTCGAAGCGGCCGCGGCCGAGCGCCTCCGCGCTCTCGGCCAGCTCGGCGAAGGGCCGGGAGAAGCCGCGCGCGACCAGCAGGGCCAGCGTGCCGGCCACCAGTGCGGCGGCCGCCATCAGCACGAGCAGGGCGCGGGAGACGCCGGCCGTCATGGCACCCACGTGGGTGGCGCCACTCGTCAGCGTGACCGTCGTGGTGCCGACGGAGCGCTCGACGACGAGCGGCTCGTCGAGGTCCGCGGCCGAGAACATCGCGCCGTCGGCGGTGAGGTCGGGCTCGCCGTCGCGGGAGACCGTGAGCCGCATGTCCGCCGAAACCCACCGGGCCAGGTCGTCCTCGGAGACCTCCAGGCCGCGGTCGTGCTGCTCCTCGACGACGGTCGCCGCCTGGCGGGCCAGGTCGGTGAGGTGGTCCCGCTCGCCGTCACGCACCGCGTCGGCCAGCATCGAGCGACCGACCAGGAGGGCGGTGGCGACGATCAGCAGTGAGAGACCTACGAGGATGGCGGCGAGCCGTCGGCGCACGTCAGGTGCCGGTTTCCAATCGGAAGCCGACGCCACGGATGGCGACCACGCGCTCGCCGGCCTCGGCCGCCTCGAGCTTGCTGCGCAGACGACCGATGGTGACGTCGAGGGTCTTGGTGGAGCCGTACCAGTTCTGGTCCCACACCTGGTTCATCAGGGTCTCGCGGGGCACGACCTTGTCGTGGTTGGACGCGAGGACCGCCAGCACGTCGAACTCCTTGGCGGTCAGCGCGATCTCGCGCTCGCCGAGGTGCACGCGCCGCGAGGCGGCGTCGATCTTGAGGCCCGAGGAGGTGGTGACGGTGCTGTCGTCCTCCTGCGGGACCTGCGCGCTGCGGCGCAGTAGGGCGCGGACGCGGGCCAGCAGCTCGGCGAGGCCGAACGGCTTGGCGAGGTAGTCGTCGGCGCCGACGTCGAGGCCGACCACGCGGTCGAGCTCACCGGCGCGGGCGGTGACCATGATGATTCCGCCCAGATATCCACCAGAACGCATCTGGCGGCACACGTCGATGCCGTCCATGTCGGGCAGGCCGAGGTCGAGGATCACGACCGCCGGACCCTTGTCGACGGCGAAGGACACGGCCTCCGCGCCACCCGAGACCCGGTTGACGTCGTAGCCCTCCCGCTCCAGGGTGCGCATGAGGGGGACGGCGATGTCTTCCTCGTCCTCAACCACCAACACGTCGTGCACCATGCGGTCGAGCATAGATGCAGGGTCAGCGGTTCGTGGTCTGAATGCCCATGTCGACGGAGGTCGAGATGCTCGTGGAGGTCGGCGACGGCGGCGCCGCCTCGCTCGGAGCGGACAGGACGCCACCGGCAGCAAGGACCACCGCGACGGGGATCAGCAGGATGCGGGACATGGGAAAAGCATGCGTCCGCGACATCCACACCCAATCCTCGCGTGGTCCACACGAGGGAAATGTTTCGGACGTGTTCGGGCACGATCGGGCAGGAGCAGACTTGACCAGGATCTTGACGTCGTGGCCCACCCCCAGGCAGGGGCTGAGGCTGGTCAGGGCCGGATCGGGGCCCGGTCAGGCCTCGAAGACGTCCCCGAGGTCGGTCACGCGCTCCAGCACCTGCTCCATCGAGAACTGCTCGAGGGCCAGCTCGTCCTCGGCGCCCTCCTCGACCTCGTCCCACGTCAGCGGCGTCGCGGCAGTCGGTCGCTCGCGACCGCGCAGCGAGTAGGGCGAGATCGTCGTCTTGGAGCCGGAGTTCTGCGACCAGTCGAGGAAGACCTTGCCGGGCCGCTTCGCCTTGGTCATCACGCTCGTCACCAGGTCGGGGTGCTCCTTCTGCAGCTCCTCGGCGACCTCCTTGGCCAGCGCCGTCGTGCCGTCGCTGTCGAGGCTGTCCTTCCCGCCGGGCATCGGGGCGTAGAGGTGCAGCCCCTTGCTGCCGCTCGTGACCGGCGTGCAGCCCAGGTCGCGCTCGGCGAGCGCGTCACGGACCATCAGGGCCACCTGGGCGCACTCGTGGAGGCCAGCGGGCTCCCCGGGGTCGAGGTCGATCACGAGGCGGTCCGGGTCGCGCGGGCGCCCGTCGTCGTCGACCGTCCACTGGTGGACGTGCAGCTCGAGCGCGGCGAGATTGGCCAGCCAGGTGAGGGTCGCGAGGTCGTCGCAGATCGGGAAGCGGATGGTGCCCTCCCCCTTGCCGGAGCGCGACCCGGTGGTGGGCACCTCGTGCGTACGCACCCACGACGGCGTGCCGGCCGGCGCGTTCTTCTCGAAAAAGCTCGATCCCTGCACCCCGTGCGGCCAGCGGATCCGGGTGACGGCCCGGTCGACCAGGTGCGGCAGCAGCACCGGCGACACCTGGGCGTAGTAGTTGAGCACCTCGCCCTTGGTCGTCCCGGTGCGCGGGTAGAGGACCTTGTCGAGGTTGCTGATGGTGAGGGTCCGGCCCTCGACGTCGACCTGCACCTCTCCGGCGGCGGGGCTCATCGATCGCCCTCTCGTGCCAGGTCCTCGGGAGAGACGTCGTCGCGCACGCCCTGGAAGGAGGGCTGGCGCAGGCGGTCGTAGCCGAGGCCGTGGGTGTCGATGTCGACCACGACGCGCGGCTCCACCCAGACCGTGCCGGACGCGTCGACCTTGGGTACGTCGTCCGCGAACGGCGAGCCACCGGCGGCCAGCGGCGCGAGCAGCTCGGCGAGCCGGGTGCTGGTGGCGCCGGTGATGCCACTGCCGACGCGGCCCCGGTAGAGCAGGCCGTCGGGAGTCGGCTCGCCGACGAGCAGCGCGGCCAGCCGGCTCGTCGTACCGACCTGGGGGCGCCAGCCGCCCACGACGAACGAGCCGCGGTGCCGGTGCGCGAGCTTGCGCCAGTCGTCGCTGCGGGCGTCGAAGCGGTAGCGCGAGCCGCGGCGCTTGCTCACCACCCCCTCCAGCCCCTGTTGCAGGGTGGCGTCGAACAGCATGTCGCCGTCGTCGTACGCCGCCGGGACCTGCCACGTCGAGTCGGCGAGCGGCAGCTCCTCGAGCAGCGCCCGGCGCTCCTCGAGCGGGCGGGCGGCGAGGTCCTGGCCGTCGAGGCGTAGCAGGTCGAAGACCATGAGCGTGGCGGGCACGGTGGTGACGAGGCGGGCGACGTCATTGGCGTTGCGCACGTGCATCCGGTGCTGCAGGACCCGGAAGTCCGGCACCCCACGCTCGTTGAGGGCGATGACCTCGCCGTCGACGAGGAGGTCGCGGTCGCCGAGCGGCGGAACGCTGAGGTCCGGCCAGGCCGGCGTGACGTTGTTGTCGTTGCGGCTGGTCATCCGCGTGGCGCCGTCGCGGACGTCGACGAGGACGCGGACGCCGTCCCACTTCACCTCGTGCAGCCACTGGTCACCGCTCGGCACGCGGTCGGTCTTGGTGGCGAGCATGGGACGCACGCGGTCAGTCTGGCATCCCGCCGGCGGCGCGCCGTCACCCCTCGGGTGGTCCCGCGGGTCATCCCTCGGTGGGAGACAGGCGTCCGCGCCGGCCGCTATCGTCGGGTCATGCGAGCGATCTGGAAGGGTGCCGTGTCTTTCGGCCTGGTCAGCGTGCCGGTCAAGCTCTACGCGGCGACCGAGAGCCACGACGTGTCCTTCCGACAGGTGCACGCCAAGGACGGGGGCCGGATCAAGTACCAGCGCGTCTGCTCCCTCGACGGGGAGGAGGTGGCCTACGCCGACATCGCCAAGGGCTACGAGACCGAGGACGGCGAGATGGTCATCCTCACCGACGACGACATGGCCGAGCTGCCGTCGACGTCGTCGCGCGAGATCGCGGTCGAGAAGTTCGTGCCCCGCGAGCAGATCGACCCGCTGCTCTTCGAGAAGTCCTACTACCTCGAGCCGGAGGGCGCCGGCGCCAAGCCCTACGCGCTGCTGCGCCAGGCGCTCAAGGACGCCGACCGGATGGCCGTCGTCACCGTCGCGCTGCGCCAACGTACGACGATCGCCGTGCTCCGCGTGCGCGAGACCGAGGCCGGCGAGGTCATCGTGCTGCAGACGATGATGTGGCCCGACGAGGTGCGCGTCCCCGACTTCAAGGTCGAGGTCGACGACGCCAAGCCGCAGGAGGTCAAGATGGCCCACATGCTCGTCGAGACCCTCGCCGGCGAGTTCGACGCGACCGAGTTCGAGGACGACTACGCCGGTGCCGTCGAGGCGCTCGTGAAGTCGAAGATCGAGGGCGGCGAGATCAAGCGCACGGAGACCTCCACCAAGACGTCCGGCGAGGTCGTCGACCTGCTCGCCGCGCTGCAGAAGTCCGTCGCCGCGGCCAAGACCGCCCGCGGGGAGGACTCGGACTCGGACTCGGACTCCAACTCCGACTCCGACGACGAGGCTCCGAAGCGGTCGGCCGCCAAGAAGTCCACGGCGAAGAAGTCGACGGCCAAGCAGGCCCCCGCGAAGAAGACCGCCGCCAAGAAGACCGCGGCGAAGAAGACCACCTCGAAGAAGACGGCGGCCAAGAAGGCCAGCTGACCGTCTGCTGCTCGTCGGGCGGCGCGTCGGCCACCTCGTCGTCGTACGGCGCGCGGTTGGGCGCTCCCGCCCACGTTGGGATGGTCCGTGTCGAATGGCTGGCCGAACGCCCGTCCGGGCAAGCGTCTGCGTACGGACTACCGGCGTGGGACGAGGAGCGGTGAGTGAGACCGGTTTCCGGCGCGAGGAACCTGCCTCATTCACCGCTCGGTCGGCCCCGGGGATAGTCCCCATCAAACGGGTCGTCCGCGGCGCGTCCTGACGACCCGTTTGATGGGGACTATCCGGCGGGCGCGCCGGGTCAGAGTCCCGCGAGCTCCCGGAGGTCGGCGAGGATCTCGTCGTACCTCGCGACCAGCGAGATGTGTCCCTCGTCGTCGAACAGGTGCGCCCGCGCGCCGGGGATCGCGCCGGCGAGCCAGCGCCCGTGGGCGAACGGCACCATCTTGTCGTGGGCGCCCTGCCACACCGAGACGGGCACGGTGAGGTCGGCGACGTCGAACCCCCACGGCCGCACGATCTGCAGCGTGTCCTCGACCATCCCGACCGGTCCCTGCGCCATGGCGTGGCGGAAGGAGGCGGCGACGACCTCCGCGAACTCGCCGGTCAGGGCACTGGCGTCCACCTCGTCGACCAGGCCACCGAAGGCCGCGACGATGTCGTCGGCCGTGACCGCGCCGAGCTCCTCGGCCTGCTCGACGGCGATCGTCCGGAAGGCCTCACGACCGGCGACGGCGGCCTCGAAGTCACGGACGTTCTCCGGCCCCATGCCCGCGTCCCAGTCGAGGCCGTCGGCGCCGTGGGGCGCGACGCCGGCGAGGCTGGCGACCGCGCGGCACCGGTCCGGCATCGTGGCGGCGCAGGCCAGGGCGCGGGGTCCGCCGCCGGAGTGCCCGAGGGTGACGAAGGCATCCGTCCCGAGGTGGTCGAGCAGCGTCGCGGAGTCCTCGGCGTCGGCGACGAGCGGGACCGGCCATCCGTCCGGCGTCGGTCGCGGGGTGGAGGCGCCGTAGCCGGGACGCGAGTACGTCACCAGACGGAGGCCGGCGCGTCCGGCCGCGTCCCACAGCGACGGGTCGACGACAGCGGCGCTCGGCGTGCCGGAGTGGTGCAGGAGCGTGACGCCGTCGGTGGCGCCGCCGACGAGGAACTCCAGCCGCCGGCCGTCGGGCAGGGTCAGCGACTGGGGGATCGACTGGGGGATCGACTGGGGAGCAGAGGTCATGCCGGATCGTGGCACGCTCACGAGGCGTGGGCCACCGACGCCCGCGTCATCCGCCGCAGCTGCGCCCCCACCTCCGCGGCGACGGCCACGGCCAGCTCGGCGCGGGTCTCGCCCTCGACCTCGGGCACGACGTGCTGCACGACCCCGTCGGCCAGCAGGTCGGCGGCCCGCACCCGCTGGGCCGACGCCATCTCGGCGGCGTGGTCGACGTCGCCGTGGACGATGATGCTCGCCCCCTCGGGCGGCAGGGGCGAGAGCCACGCGTGCTCGGTCGCGACCACCGTGCGGGCGGGCAGGAACGCGAGCGCCCCTCCCCCGCACCCCTGACCGAGGATCACCGACACCGTCGGCACCTTCATCGTCGTCAGCGTGGCGATGCACCGGGCGATCTCGCCGGCGATGGCACGTTCCTCCGCATCCGGAGACAGCTCGGCGCCCGGGGTGTCGATGACACTGACCAGGGGCAGGCCGAGCTCCTCGGCCAGCCGCATGCCGCGGCGCGCCTCGCGCAGCGCGCCCGGGCCCATCGCGTGGCCGGGTGCCTGGCGTGAGCGGTCCTGCCCGATGACGACGCACGGCTGGTCGTCGAGGCGGGTGAGGGCAACCATCACGGTGGAGTCGCGCTCCCCCTCGTCGGTGCCCCGCAGCTGCAGCGTCCCGGCCGCGCCGTGGGCCAGCAGGTCGCGCACGCCGGCCCGGTCCGTACGACGCGTGCGCTCGACGCTGTCCCAGGCGGCGTGGTCGCCGATGGTCTGCGCCGGGCGCGCGGGGAGCTGGCCGGGGCCGGGCGGGTCGACGAGCACCGCGAGCGCGGCCTCGACCATCGCCGGGAGGTCCTCGGCGGCGACGACGCCGTCGATGACGCCGACGGCCGCGAGGTTCTCCGCCACCTGCACGCCGGGGCGGAACGGCCGGCCGTGCAGCCCCTCGTAGACCTTGGGGCCGAGGAAGCCGACCAACGCTCCCGGCTCGGCCACGGTCACGTGGCCGAGGGAGCCCCACGACGCGTAGACGCCGCCGGTCGTCGGGTGACGCAGGTGCACGAGGTAGGGCAGGCCGGCGGCGCGGTGGTCCATCAGCGCGCGGGAGATCTCGACCATCCGGACGAAGGCGGGCGTGCCCTCCTGCATCCGGGTGCCGCCGGAGGCCGTGCTGGCCAGGAGCGGCAGTCCCTCGGCGGTGGCGCGGCGCACGGCCGCGGTGATCCGGTCGGCGGCGGCCCGGCCGATCGAGCCGGCGAGGAAGCGGAACTCGTTGACCACGACGGCCACCGGTCGGCCGTGGACCTCGCCGCGACCGGTCAGCACCGACTCGTCCGTGCCGGCCTTCTCCGCGGCGGCCTCGAGCACGGCGCGGTAGCCCGCGTCGACGCCGGTGAGGTCCACCGGCGAGTCCCACGACACGAACGTCCCCGCGTCGAGCACGAGGTCGAGGAGCTCGTGGGCGGTCCAGCGTCGAGTCATGGGGTCCCCACGGCGTTGTCCGGAGGAGCGCAGCGGAGGAGGAGAACGGCGTGGGGTGTGCTCACGAGCCACCCCCGCCGACCCACGAGCGGATCTCGTCGGCGTGCTGGTCGAGCAGCGGCGGCGCCACGTGGTCGCGGCGCGTCACCTCGGTGCCCTCGGCGTCGAAGAAGCGCAGCGGCGGCCCGGGCAGCGTGATGCCGCCCAGGGTGGGGTGCTCGACGTCGACGAGCAGGCCCTGGCTGGCGACCTGGTCCCACTCGTAGACCTCGTCGAGGGTCCGCACCTTGCCGGCGGGCACGCCGACCTCGGCGAGCCGGGCCAGCAGCGGCTCGGCGTCCCAGTCCGCGAAGGCCTGCTCCACCACCTCGATGACGCGGTCGCGCTGCGCGACGCGCTCCTGGTTGGTGGCCAGCCCCTCGGCCTCGGGGTCGAGCCCGAAGCCCTCGCAGAACCGCTTCCACAGCCCCTCGCTGCCCAGCGCGATCTGCACCGCGCCGTCACGGCAGTGGAACAGGCCATAGGGCGAGATGGACGGGTGGTGGTTGCCCTGCGCCCGGCCGACCTCGCCGGCGACGGTCCACCGGGTGCCCTGGAAGGCGTGCACGCCGACGACCGACGCCAGCAGCGACGTCCGCACGACCGTGCCCTTGCCGGTCGCGTGCCGCTCGTGCAGCGCGGCGAGCACGCCGTAGGCGCCGTACATCCCCGACAGCAGGTCGGCGATGGGTACGCCGACGCGCTGCGGGTCGTCGGGACCCGACCCGGTCAGCGACATCAGGCCGGCCTCCCCCTGGGCGATCTGGTCGTAGCCGGCGCGGCCGCCCTCGGGACCGTCGTGGCCGAAGCCGGTGATGGACAGGATCACCAGCCGCGGGTTGCGGCGCATCAGCTCCTCGATGCCGAGCCCGAGCCGCTCGAGGACGCCGGTGCGGAAGTTCTCCACCAGCACGTCGGCGCGCTCCACGAGCCCGATGAGCACGTCCTTGTCGGTCTGGTCCTTGAGGTCGAGCGCGATCGACTCCTTGTTGCGGTTGGTGCACAGGAAGTACGTCGACTGGCGGGCGTCGGGCTCGCCGACGAACGGCGGCCCCCAGCCGCGGGTGTCGTCGCCGCTGCCGGGCGACTCCACCTTGATCACGCGGGCGCCGAGGTCGCCGAGCATCTGGGTGGCGTGCGGGCCCGCGAGGGCGCGGGTGAGGTCGACGACGAGGAGGTCCGCGAGCGGTCCGGTCGGGTGGGTGGTCGGGTCAGTCATGCGGGTCACCATCCTGGGAGGACGAGGGCTGCCCAGACGAGCAGCGGGCCGACGAGGGTCACCACGACGCCGTAGCCGAGGATCTGCTTGTAGTAGACCGGCTCGCTGATCGAGTCGGGCCGGTTGGCGAGCATCAGCGCACCGTTGGTGGAGAACGGGCTGACGTCGACGATGGTCGACGACACGGCGAGGGCCGCGACGAACAGCGCGGCGTTGATGCCGCCGTCGGCGATGAGGGGCACGGCGATCGGGATGATCACCGGCAGCAGCGCGGTGGACGAGGCGAACGCGGACACCACGCCGCCGACGTAGCAGAGGACCAGCGCGCCGATCGCGGCCGCACCGAGGCCGGCCGCCCAGTTGCCGACGAACTCCGGCGAGCCGGCGGTGGTCAAGATGGTGGCGTAGGTGCTGACGCCGGCGACGAGCAGCACGGTCGGCCAAGCGATCTGCTTGACCGCGTCCTTGTGCTCCTCGGCGTTCAGCATGGCGAGAATGACGGCCGCCGTGATCGCGACGAAGCCGATGTTCTTGTCGAAGACGAGCGCGACGACGGCGACGCCGACGAAGGCGAGGAGCGTCAGCACCTGGTCACGACGTACGCCCTGGGCCTGCGTGCCGGTCGGGGCGGACGTGCCGTAGCCCCGGGCCGGGACGGTGGCGCCGCCGCGGTGCAGGTCGTCGTCGAGCGTGTCGGGCTCGTCGGGGTCGATCCGCATCGCCATCAGCTTGCGGCCGCCGAGGGCCACGAAGAGGATCGCGGCCATGATCGTGTTGACGACGAGGCTGGCGAGGAAGACGGTGATCTCACTCGACGGGAGGCCGGCGTCCTCCATGACGGAGTTGGTGATCACGCCGTAGATGCTGATCGGCGAGAAGCCGCCGGCCTGGGCGCCGTGGACCACGAACATGCCCATCATCAGCGGGCTGATGCCGTAGCGGCCGGCGAAGCCGAGCGCGATCGGGCCGATGATCGCGCAGGCGGCCGGGCTCACCGCGCCGATGCCGGTCAGCACGGCGGTCACCGCGAACATCACCCACGGGATGAGGGCCACGCGGCCGCCCACGGCCCTGACCGCGGTCCGCACGATCAGGTCGACCGCGCCGTTGTTGCGCGCGATGGCGAACAGGTAGGTGACGCCGATCAGGGTGAGGATGAGGTCACCGCTGACGCCGGCGAGGATCTCCTTCTCGTCCAGGTCGAGGGCGTACATGCCCACGAACCACGCGGCGACGTAGGCCAACGCTCCCATGTTGATCGGCAGCACCGTGCCGATCACGAACAACGCGACCAGGGCGATGATCGCGACCCATTCCGGACCCATGTCAGACCTCCGAGTCGAACCGCACGGCGGGGACCGGGGGTGACCCTCGTCACGATGCTGGCTCAGTGGCCTAGCCAATAGGACAATGAACCGTGAGTCAATAGGCTGTCCGCATGGCCGTGCCGTCCTTCCCGCCCCGGTTGCTCCGTACCCGCCTCTACGAGCAGGTGGCGGGGCAGATCTCGGCGTGGATCAGCGACAACGGCCTCCAGGCCGGCGACAAGCTGCCCGCCGAGCGCGAGCTGGCCCAGCGGCTCGGCGTCAGTCGGGCCACCCTGAGCCAGGCGCTCGTCGCGCTGGAGGTGGTCGGGGTCGTCGAGGTCCGCCACGGCGACGGCACCGTGGTCACCGCCCGGGCCCAGACCTCGACGCGCATCGTCGAGGCGATCCGCAGCCACGCCGACCGCCTGCCCGAGGTCATCGAGACCCGAGACGCGCTCGAGACCAAGATCGCCTCGCTGGCCGCCCTGCGACGCACCGCCGACGACCTCGCCCGCATCGACGACGCGCTCGCCTCCATGGAGGCCGACATCGCGGCCGGCGGTCGCGGCGTGGAGGGCGACGAGCGCTTCCACGGCGCCGTCACCGCCGCGTCCCACTCCCTGCTGCTGGCCCGGCTGATGGACGAGATCGGCGACCTGGTGCGCGAGACGCGGCTCGAGTCGCTGGGCCAGCCCGGCCGGCCGCAGGACTCGCTGGCCGGCCACCGCGCGATCGCCGAGGCGATCCGCGCCGGCGACCCCGACGCGGCGGCGGCCGCCATGCACGCGCACGTCGAGATGGTCAGCGACGTCGCGCTCCTGCGCGAGCAGCAGTGACGGCGCTCGACGCGCTCCTGGTCCTCGCGACCGGGTTGGGCGCCGGCATCCTGTCCTCCACGGTCGGCGTCGCGTCGCTGCTGAGCTTCCCCGTGCTGGTCGCGCTCGGGCTGCCGCCGGTCGTCGCCAACGTCACCAACACGCTCGGGATGATCCCGGCCGGCCTCGGCGGCGTCGTCGGCTACCGCCAGGAGGTCAGGGAGGGCGGCCGGGTCGCCGTGGTCATCGTGGTCGTCTGCGCGATCGGCGCGGTCTTCGGCGCCGCCCTGCTGCTCGGCCTGCCGCCGGGCGTCTTCGAGGCCGTCGTCCCGTGGCTCATCCTCTTCACCTGCGTGTTGGTCGCCATCCAGCCGCGGATCAGTGCCTGGCTGCGGGCCCGCCACGAGCAGCAGCACGGCGAGCAGCGCGCCGAGCGGCGCCACATGTCGCCGGCCACGACGGCGTTCGCCACGATGACCGGCGTCTACGGCGGCTACTTCGGGGCCGGCGCCGGCGTGATGATGGTGGCCGTCCTCGGGCTCGGCACCGACCTCGAGCTGCGCATCGTCAACGGCCTCAAGACCCTGTCGCTCATGGTCGGCAACATCGTGGCGGGCCTCATCTTCGTGGTGGTCGCCGATCCGCGGTGGGACGTCGCCGCACTGCTCGCCGCCGGCTCGCTGGTCGGCGGCTACGTCGGCGCCCGCATCGGCCGCAAGCTCCCCGACTCGGTCTTCCGCGGGGCCGTGGTGGCGGCCGGCGTGGTGGCGGCGCTACTGCTGTTCTGAGGCCTGCTGTTCTGAGGCCTGCAGGTCCGAGGCCCGGGGAGCGAGGCCGGCCGTCCCGCGGGCGGCGGCCGAGTCCGGCGACGCGAGGTGGAAGCGCGACATCAGGGCGTCGCTGAGCCGCGGCGCCACGACGTTGACCACCGCCCCGACCCGGCCCGCGGCGGTGTCCCAGGTGACCGGCCGGTCCTCCAGCGCCCGCACCACCCGGGCCGCCGCCTCCTCGGCCGACATGCTCGCGCGGCCGTCGTACGCGTCCGTCGGGGCCACCATCGGGGTGCGCACCAGCCCGAAGCGCATGTTGGTGAAGGTGACGCCGTCGGCGTAGGTCTCACGACCCGCGATCCGCGACCACGTGTCGAGCGCGGTCTTGGAGGCGATGTAGGCGGAGAACTTCGGCGCCTTGAGCTGCACGCCCCACGTCACCACGTTGACGACGTGGCCGAAGCCCTGCGCCCGCATGGAGGGCAGCAGGCCCATGGTCAGGCGGACGGGGCCGAAGAAGTTGATCGCCATCGTGCGCTCGACGTCGTGGAACCGGTCCTGGGACAGCTCGAGCGAGCGGCGGATCGAGCGGCCGGCGTTGTTGACGAGGTGGTCGACGGTGCCGACCTCCTCCAGCACCTGCCGCACCAGCGCGTCGACCGCGTCGAGGTCGGTCAGGTCGACGACGTACGACGACGCCCGCCCGCCGCGCTCCTCGATCGCCGTGCGGACCCGGTCGAGCTCCGCCTCCCGCCGGGCGACCAGGACGACGCGGGCACCGGCCGCCGCCGCGGCCCGGGCGGTGGCCTCGCCGATGCCGGAGCTCGCCCCGGTGACCAGGACCGTGCGGCCCACCAGCGGGCTCGGCGCGTCGCGGCCCAGGCGGGCCGCGAGCCGGCGCAGGCGGGCCCGCGGCGTCACGAGGAGCAGGCCCATCAGGACGGGCCCATCAGGACAGGCCCATCAGGACAGCAGGCTCCGCACCACGCGCAGGCCGACCGACAGGCGCGCCAGCTCGGCGGTCTCCTCGCGACAGATCTCCTCCAGCGTCGCGGCCGAGTGGGTGATCCGCTCCTGGTCGGCGTCCTCCCACTGCGCGACCCGCACGGGTGCGGGGTCGTCGGCGCTGGTGGACTCGAGGACCTGCGCGGTGAGCTGCTGGTGCACGCCGTAGAGGTCGTCGCGCACCGCCGCGCGCGCCATCGTCTGCCAGCGGTCGTCGCGTGGGAGCGCGAAGATCCGCTCGACGAGCGCCGGCAGGCCGAGCCGCTCCCCCAGCGCGAAGTGGACCCGGGCCACCTCGACGGGGTCGAGGTCGAACCGGTCCGCGGTCTCGACGATCCCGAGCAGGGCGTAGGCCGGGGCCAGCACGGCGACCCGCGAGGCGAGGTCCTCGGGCACGCCGTGGTCGGTCAGCCGCTTCTCGCGGGCACGGTGGTCGTCGAGCTCGCGACCGCTCATGATGCTGGGCAGCTCGGCCATCACCGCCTGCACGCGACCACGGAAGAACTCCACGGTCGCGATGGAGTCGAGTGGCGGGCGCCGGTTGGTGACCAGCCAGCGCGAGGCGCGCTCGACGAGCGTCCGCATCTCGATGCGCATCCGGGTCTGCCGCTCGGCCGGCACCACGTTGTCGAGCGCCGCGATCTCCTGGCGGATCGCGAGCGAGCCGAAGATCTCCCGCGCGACGAAGTTGGCGCGCGTCAGGTCGGCCGGGCTGGCGCCGGTCTCGCCCTGCAGCCGCGGCCAGAACGTCATGCCGGCACCGTTGACGAGGTCGTTGACGACCTGCGTCACGATGATCTCCCTGCGCAGCGGGTGCTCCTCGATGGCCGCCTCGAGGTCCGGCTTCATCCGGCTCGGGAAGTAGGCCAGCAGGTCCTCGCGCAGGTAGGGGTCGTCGGGCAGGTCGGACTGGATGAGCTCGTCGGCCAGCACGATCTTGGTCCAGGCGAGCAGCACGGACAGCTCGGGCGCGGACAGCGCCTGCTTGCGGTCGAGGCGCCGCTTGACCTGTCGCGTGCTGGGCAGGCCCTCGAGCTCGCGGTTGAGGACGCCGCGCCGCTCGAGGGCTCGCATCCAGTCCTCGTGGACGTGCAGCAGCGACGGCGCGTGGGCCTGCGCGTTGGCCAGGGCGAGGTTCTGCTCGTAGTTGTCGCGCAGCACCAGGTCGCCGACCTCGTCGGTCATCTCGGCGAGCAGCGCGTTGCGCGACGGCTCGTCCATCTCGCCGGAGCGGACGATCTTGTCGAGCAGGATCTTGATGTTGACCTCGTGGTCGGAGGTGTCCACCCCGGCCGAGTTGTCGATGAAGTCGGTGTTGATCCGGCCGCCGTCGCCGTTGACGCCGAACCGGGCGTACTCGACCCGGCCGAGCTGGGTGAAGCCGAGGTTGCCGCCCTCGCCGACGCAGCGCGCGCGGAGGTCCTCGCCGTTGACGCGGATGGCGTCGTTGGCCTTGTCGCCGGCGTCGGCGTCGGTCTCCTCCGACGACTTCACGTAGGTGCCGATGCCGCCGTTCCACAGCAGGTCGACGGGCGCGAGCAGGATCGCCTTCATCAGCTCGGCGGGGGTCAGCGCGGTGACGTCGGCGCTGATGCCCAGCGCCTCGCGAGCCTGCGCCGAGACCGGGATCGACTTGGCCGAGCGGGGCCACACGCCGCCGCCCGCGGAGATCAGCGAGGTGTCGTAGTCCTTCCAGCTCGACCTCGGCAGGTCGAAGAGCCGGCGCCGCTCGGCGTACGACGTCGCCGCGTCGGGGTCCGGGTCGATGAAGATGTCGCGGTGGTCGAAGGCGGCGACCAGGCGGGTGTGCTCGGAGCAGAGCAGGCCGTTGCCGAAGACGTCGCCGGACATGTCGCCGATGCCCACGGCCGTGTGGTCCTCGGCCTGGCAGTCGACGCCCATCTCACGGAAGTGGCGCTGCACCGAGACCCAGGCGCCGCGGGCCGTGATGCCCATCCCCTTGTGGTCGTAGCCCACCGAGCCGCCGGAGGCGAAGGCGTCGCCGAGCCAGAAGCCGTAGTCCTTCGCCACGCCGTTGGCGATGTCGGAGAACGTCGCGGTGCCCTTGTCGGCGGCGACGACGAGGTAGGAGTCGTCGCCGTCGTGGCGCACCACCTCGCTCGGCGGCACGGTGCGGCCGTCGACGAGGTTGTCGGTGATGTCGAGCAGGCCGGAGATGAACGTCTTGTAGCAGGCCACGCCCTCGGCCAGCCACGCGTCGCGGTCGGACGGGTCGGGCAGCTGCTTGCAGAAGAACGCGCCCTTCGCGCCCACCGGCACGATGACGGTGTTCTTGACCATCTGCGCCTTGACCAGGCCGAGCACCTCGGTGCGGAAGTCGTCGCGGCGGTCGGACCACCGCAGGCCACCGCGGGCCACCGCGCCGAAGCGCAGGTGCGAGCCCTCAACCCGGGGGCTGTAGACGAAGATCTCGTAGCGCGGCCGCGGCTCGGGCAGGTCCGGGATCGCCGACGGCTCGAGCTTGAACGAGATGTAGGGGTGCACCTCGCCGGTCTCGGTGCGCTGGAAGAAGTTGGTGCGCAGCGTCGCGCGGACCAGCGTGCGGTAGGAGCGCAGGATGCGGTCGTGGTCGAGGCTGACCACGTCGTCGAGGGCCGTGGCGAGGCGCTCCTCGAGGGCCTCCACCTTGGCGACGCGGGCCTCCGCGTCGGCCTCGAGCGCGCGGTCACCGCGGCCGGGGTCGAAGCGGGACTCGAACAGCTCGACCAGCAGCCGGGTGATGTCGACGTTGCTGCGCAGCGCCTCCTGGATGTAGTCCAGTGCGAAGGGCGAGCCGCCCTGCTTGAGGTACTTGGCGTAGGCCCGCAGCACCGTCGCCTGGCGCCAGGTGAGGCCGGCCGCGAGGACCAGCTGGTTGAAGCCGTCGATCTCGTTGTAGCCGTCCCAGACCGCGCGGAGCGCCTCGGCGAACAGGGCCCGCTCGTGGGGCGGCAGGACACGACCGTGGCGCAGGCCGAACTCGTAGATGTAGGACGGTCGCGACAGCCCGCTCAGCTGGTAGGGCCGCTCGTCGACGACCTCGACGCCCATCGAGGTGAGCATCGGCAGCATGGTGCTCAGCGACAGCGGCTCGCCGACCCGGAACACCTTGAGCCGCGACTCGCCGCGGCGGTAGCTGCCGGTCTGCTCGTCCTGGTCGAAGAGCGCGAGGTCGATGCCCTGCTCGCCCCGGATCGCCTCGATCCGGCCGAGGTCGGCGGACCCGCGCTGGGGGCTGTAGTCCTCCTTGTAGGCCTCGGGGAAGGCGTCGGCCCAGGCCCGGGCCAGCTGCGAGCCGCGGTCCTCGCCGTGCTCGCTGACGACCGCCGCCACGAAGTCGTCGCGCCACGACCTCGACGCCTCCGTCAGCCGACGCTCGAGGTCGGCGACGTCGATCTCGGGAATGCTCTCGCCGTGGGGCGGGTGGACCACGAAGTGCACGCGCGCGGTGGTGGACTCGTTGACGCGGGCGGTGAACTCGACGTGCTCCCCGCCGAGGTCCTCGCGCAGGATCGCCGAGAACCGCTCGCGCACCGCGGTGCTGTAGCGGTCGCGCGGCAGGTAGACCAGCACCGAGACGTAGCGGCCGTAGGTGTCGCGGCGCACGAACGTGCGCAGCTGGCGGCGCTGGCGGGCGAACATCACGTCCTGCGCGACCGGCGCCAGCTCGGCCGGCGAGGTGTGGAACAGCTCGTCGCGGGGGTAGTTCTCCAGCGTGTCCATCAACGCCTTGCCGGCGTGGCTGCGCGGGTCGAAGCCGGCGTGCCGCATGACCTCGGCGACCTTCTCCCTCAGCACCGGGATGCGGGTGACCGACTCGGTGTAGGCCGCGCTGGAGAACAGGCCGAGGAAGCGTCGCTCGCCGACGACCTCGCCGTCGGGCCCGAACGTCTTGACGCCGACGTAGTCGAGGTAGGCGGGGCGGTGCACGGTGGCGCGCGAGTTGGCCTTCGCCAGCACGAGCAGGGTCCGCTCGCGGGCCTTGGCCTTCACGAGCGGCGGCAGCTTGGCGAACGAGCTCGACAGGTGCTGGTCGTGGCGCAGGATGCCGAGGCCGGAGCCGGGGACGGCGCGCAGGCCGCACTCGTCGGGCTCGCCCTCCTCGGCCTCGAGCTGGTACTCGCGGTAGCCGAGGAACGTGAAGTGGTCGTCGGCGAGCCAGGTGAGGAAGTCACGGCCCTGGCGGATCTCGGCGGGCGGCAGCGGCGGCGGGGTGGCGTCGAGGTCGGTCACCACGGAGAGGGCCTGGGCGTGCATCTTCTCCCAGTCCTCCACCGACTCCCGGACGTCGCGGAGGACCCGCTGGAGGCCCTCGGTGATGTCGGCCGCCTCGTCCTCGTCGGTGCGGTCGATCTCGACGTGCATCCACGACTCGGCGCCGTCCGGGGAGTCGCGGTCCGGCTCCTGGGTGTGCACGTGCTGCAGCGCGCCGGTGATGTCGCGCTCGACGTGGAACTGCGGGTGGATCACGGCGTGCACGTTGTGACCGAGCCGGTTGAGCTCCATGGTCACCGAGTCGACGAGGAACGGCATGTCGTCGGTGACCACCTCGACCACCGAGCGGCCCGACGCCGACCAGCCGCCGTCGGCGACGGTGGGCGTCACCACGCGCACGGTCGCGGTGCCCTGGGGACGCGAGGCGGCCAGCTCGCGGTGCGAGGCCAGGGCGCCGTAGAGGTCCTCCGGGGTGCGCTCCGCGACCTCCTCGGGCGCCACGTGGCGGTAGTAGGCGCGGAGCAGCTCCTCCCACTCGGGACGGTCCTGGGCCGCTGCGTCGAGCTGCTGGTCCTTGGTCTCCTCGGGCGTCGCCACGCCCCGACCATAGAACCCGCCGTGTGACCCTCACAACACGGGGGTGGGGGCGTCGATGGGGCCATGATGGGCGCCATGAAGAAGCTCACCAAGAAGCTGACGTACGACGCTCCCGCCGACGCCGTGGGCGCCATGCTGCGCGACCCCGCCTTCCGTGAGGCGGTGCTCCGGAGGCAGCACGTCGTGCGTGGCTCGGCCCGCGTCGACGGCGACGTCGTCACCATCGAGCAGGTGCACTCGACCGACGGGGTCCCGTCCTTCGCCCGCTCGTTCGTCGGCGACGAGATCGCCATCGTGCAGACCGAGACCTGGACCTCACCCGCCGCCGCGGGGATCGACCTGGCGATCCCCGGCAAGCCGGGCGAGGCGTCGGGTTCTCTGACCCTCACCGGGGCCGGCGCGACGACCACGGAGACGGTCGTCCTCGACGTGTCGGTGCGCGTCCCCTTCGTCGGTGGCAAGGTGGAGGGGATGATCGCCGACCTGCTCGGGGCTGCCTTCGACCGCGAGCACGAGGTGGGCGTGGAGTGGCTCGCGCGGACCTGACCCCGCTCGACGAGGCGTACGCCGCCCTCCGTGCCGTCGTGGCCGGACTCGGCGAGGACGACGCATGGGCGCCGACAGGCTGCGCGGGCTGGGCGGTGCGCGACCTGGTGTGGCACCTGCACGCCGACGCGGTCCGCGGCCTGGTGGCCGCCCACACGCCGGCGCCCGGCCCGGCCGACCGCGACGCCGTGTCCTACTGGCGCGCGTGGGGCAGCGACCCGGACGCCGACGAGCGCAACCGGCGGCTCACCCGCGTCGAGGCGGGACTGCACCCGTTCGCGGCGCTGCGCGAGCGGTACCTCGAGGCGTCGGCGGCGGCCGCCCGGGCGGTCGGCGCGCTGCCGCCCGAGCAGGTCGTGGCGACCCAGGGCCACACGCTCCGGGCCGCCGACCTCGCGAGCACGCTGGCCGTGGAGGCGACGCTGCACCACCTGGACCTCATCGCCCACCTCGACGGTGCGGCCGCTCCCCCGGCTCCTGGCACGGCGGAGGCGCGACGCGTGGTCGAGGCGTTGCTCGGTGAGGAGCTGCCCGGCTGGACCGACGAGCGGGTCGCGCTGGTGGGCACCGGACGGGCCGCCCCGACCGCGGAGGAGCGTGCCCGACTGTCCGACGTACGGCTCCCGGTCTTCAGCTGACGGCCGGCGGCGCCCGGGCTCAGTCGTGCCGGGCGGTGGGTGAGGAGGAGTCGGCGGGCCGGGGGTCCTCCTCCGGCAGCGCCGCGTCGGCGCGGCGCCGCAGCCACACCACCACGCCGAGCAGCACGAACGGCCCGAACGCGAGCAGGATCGTCAGCGCCTGCTCGTAGGGGTGCAGCGCCCCCATGTGCCACAGGGCACGGAGCGGGAGGACGGGGACGGGCACGCCCCCATCCTCCCCCACCACGGAGCCCGGCCGGAATCAGCCCTGGTGCGGGTAGCGGTGGTCCTTCGGCGGCACGAAGTTCTCCTTGATGGAGCGCGGCGAGGTCCAGCGCAGCAGGTTGACCGGCGCGCCGGCCTTGTCGTTGGTGCCGGACGCGCGACCGCCACCGAAGGGTTGCTGGCCGACCACGGCGCCGGTGGGCTTGTCGTTGATGTAGAAGTTGCCGGCCGCGAAGCGCAGGGTCTTGCGGGCCCAGGCGATCGCGGCGCGGTCCTGGGCGATGATCGCGCCGGTGAGGGCGTACGGCGCGAACGACTCCATCTGCGCCACGACGGACTCGAAGTCGGCGTCGTCGTAGACGTGGACGGTGAGGATCGGGCCGAAGTACTCGGTGCTGAACATCTCGTCGGTCGGGTCGCCGCCCTCGACGATCGTCGGGCGCACGAAGAAGCCCTCCGAGTCGTCGACCTGGCCACCGGCGAGGATGTCGAGCCCGTCGGTCGCGCGGGCCCGCTCGATGGCCACCTTGTGCTTGTCGAACGCGCGCCGGTCGATGACCGCGCCCATGAAGTGCGACAGGTCCGTGACGTCGCCCATCGACAGCGCCTCGGTGTCGGCGATCAGCTGGTCCTTGATCCTGTCCCACACCGAGCGGGCGACGTAGGCCCGCGAGGCGGCCGAGCACTTCTGGCCCTGGAACTCGAAGGCGCCGCGGATCATCGCCACGCGCAGCACGTCGGGGTCGGCGCTGGGGTGCGCGACGATGAAGTCCTTGCCGCCGGTCTCCCCGACGATGCGGGGGTAGGCGCGGTAGCCCTCGATGTTCTCGCCGACCGTGCGCCACAGGTGCTGGAACGTCGGCGTGGAGCCGGTGAAGTGGATTCCGGCGAGGTCGCGGTGCGCCAGCGCGACCTTGGAGACGTCGAGGCCGTCGCCGGGCAGCATGTTGATGACGCCGGGCGGCATCCCGGCCTCCTCGAGCAGCTCCATCGTCAGCGACGCGGCGAGCTGCTGCGTGGGGCTGGGCTTCCAGATGACCGTGTTGCCCATCAGCGCGGGCGCGGTGGGCAGGTTGCCCGCGATCGCGGTGAAGTTGAACGGCGTGATCGCGTAGACGAAGCCCTCGAGCGGGCGGTGGTCGGTGCGGTTCCACAGGCCCGGGCTGTTGGCGATCGGCTGGTCGGTGAGGATCTGCTTGGCGTAGTGGACGTTGAAGCGCCAGAAGTCGATGAGCTCGCACGCGGCGTCGATCTCGGCCTGGAACGCGGTCTTCGACTGGCCCAGCATCGTCGCGGCGTTGAGGCGCTGGCGCCACGGGCCGGCGAGCAGGTCGGCGGCCTTGAGGATCACGGCGCAGCGCTCGTCGAACGGCATCGCCTGCCAGCCCGGCGCGGCGTCGGCCGCCGCGCGGATCGCGTCCTCGGCGTCGGTGGTCGTCGAGTTCTTCAGCGTGCCCAGCACGTGATGGTGGTCGTGGGGCTGCACGACCTCGATCTCCGCGCCGCCCCCGTCACGGTGCTCGCCGCCGATCACGGCCGGGAACGAGCGCTGGTCCTTCTCCATCTCGGCGAGCTCGGCGACGAGGGTCTCCCGCTCCGGGCTGCCGGGGGCGTACGTCAGGTTCGGCTCGTTGGTGGGAGCCGGAGGAAAGGTGATCGCGTCCATGCGGGTGATCGTGTCAGACACCCCGCGCGGGCTCCAAGAACGCGTCAGGGCAGCTGCATGACGGTCTCGGTCTCCCCCGACGTGAACCACGCGAGCTCGTGGCGGAGGCACTTCTGCGCCACCTCGGCGGCGTCCTCCCGCTCGAGCCGGTAGGCAGCAGACGCCCGCCGGACGTCCTCGGCGGCGTCCTCGGTGTCGACCATCCACGCGGCGACGTCGTGCGGGAACCCGAAGGTCGCCGTGACGAGGCCGGGGTGCTCCCGGTCGAGGGCCGGCCAGCCGGCGGGGTCGGGGAAGCCCGGCGTGACGGCGTCGGTGTCGACCGCGATCACCAGTCGCCGCATCGGCTCCCCCTCGTCGACGAAGCTGCCCAGGCTCGCCTGGGCGGCGTCGGTCATCGCGTAGTGCTCGAGCTCCTCCTCGTCGAGCCCCGGCAGGGCCGCCCGGAGCGCGTCGGTGACAGCGAACCCCGGCCACGCCAGCTCCTGGGGCTCGTCGTCACCCGTCGCCGCGAGCACACCGTGCCACTCCAGGACCGCGTCCCACGCACCCACCACGAACACCCGTGTCGTCACGTCGGTTCCTTCCCCTCGGTCGTCCTCGTCGATGTCGCTCCGCGTCCCCTCGGTGCCCGGGGGCGGGAGTCGGCCGCGGAGTCCTTGAGCTCCTCGAGCGCCTCCAGCACGCACTGGCCGAGGACGTCGGCGTCGGGTACGGCGTCGCGGTCGGCGGTGATGCCGTAGAAGACGCCGCCGTCGTAGGACGTCACGCCGATCGCCAGCGGGTGGTCGGGCAGCAGCGGGTGCACGGGGTAGGTCTCGAGCATCCGGGCGCCGTCGGCGTAGAGCGGGAACTGCGGGCCGGGGACGTTGGTGATCGACATGTGGAACCCGCGCCGGAGCTCGGCCGCGGCCAGGCGGGAGCCGAGCGCGTGGAAGGTCGTCGGCGCGAAGCCGGCGATGCCCGACAGCCGCCGCGCGGACACGTTGCGTCCGTTGTCGCGGTGGGCCTTGAGGTCATAGCTGACCTGGTGCAGCCGGACCACCGGGCTGGCCTCGCTGATCGGCAGGTTGACCAGGTGCCCGGTGACCTGGCTGCCGAGCGAGGTGGCCTCCAGCTCGTCGTCGATGACCGACATCGGCACGAACGCCTTGATCGCCCGGAGGCCCGACATCGACTCCGCGCGGGTCATCAGCCAGCCGCGCAGGCCACCGGCGAGGGTGGCGAGGATGACGTCGTTCACCGTGCCGCCGTGCGCCTCGCGGACGGCACGGTAGTCGGAGAGCTCGGTGCGCACGGTGACGAAGCGGCGCTGCTGCGACAGCTTGCGGTGCACCGGAGTGGAGTGGACCGGGCCGCGCCCGGCCAGGGCGCTCGCCACCTCGGTGACGCGAGCGCCGGTGGCACTGGCCTGCCGGCCGAGCGACTCGGCGTTGGCGCGGGTGGTCGACCACAGCGTGCGTGGGCTCTCCAGCGTGTCGGTCACGGCGGTGACCGCGGTCGCGACCGGTCCCGCGGCGCGCCGGGGCTGCCAGGCGTCGTCGTGGCCCAGCGCGGAGCGGTCCGGTGAGGTGTCGAGCAGCACCTGGCCGATGTCGACGGTCTCGCGGCCGTCGACGAGGATCTGGTGACTCTTGGCCAGCAGCGCGAAGCGGCCCCCGGCCAGGCCCTCGACGAAGTAGCACTCCCACAGCGGCCGGCTGCGGTCGAGGGGACGCGAGGCGATGCGGGCGACGAGCTCGCGGAGCTGGTCCATCGTGCCGGGCCGCGGCAGCGCCGAGCGGCGTACGTGGTAGCCGAGGTCGAAGTTCTCGTCGTCCACCCACGCGGGGTTCGCCAGCCGGCCGGGCACCGTCTGGAGGCGCTGGCGGTAGCGGGGCACGAAGGCGATGCGGTCCGCGATGAGCTCGACGAGGCGGTCGTGGTCGAACCCGGACTCCCCCGGGTCGAAGACCTCGACGGTCGCGTTGTGCATGGGCGTCGTGGGGGACTCGGCGGCCAGGATGGCCAGGTCCCGCGGCCGGAGCCGCTCACTCATCTCGTTGCCCCTTCGGTCGACCGTCGTGCCGCACCGGCCGCGGTCCGGGCCGGTGCTCGTCGCGCTTGTCCCGCATGGGATTCTGACAGAGGTGGTGTCGCGGTGCCCGACCATCCTCGCCGTGGCCACCCTCGTCCGAGGAACGCACCCCAAGGAGATCCCTGTGTCCGGTCGCGGTCGTGCGCGCCAAGCCCTCGCCCCCGTCGTCCTCCTCCTCGCCGCTGGCCTCGCCGCGTGCGGCGGCGACGCCGAGCCGCCGGCCACCAGCCAGTCGCCGCGCACCGAGGGCGACTCCGTGGTCGTCGAGGTGACCCGCGAGGGCGACACGTTCACGCCCAACGGCGAGCGGGTCGACCTCGGCACCGGACAGACCCTCGTCCTGGAGGTCACCGCCGACGAGGCCGGCGAGCTGCACGTGCACAGCACCCCCGAGCAGGACATCGCCTACGAGGAGGGCACCTCGGAGCACGAGATCACCGTCGACCGGCCCGGCGTGGTCGAGGTGGAGAGCCACGACCCCGACTCCATCGTCCTCCAGCTCGAAGTCCGGTGAGCGCCGGGCAGACGGGCGCGGGCGGCACCATCTCGGCCCACGGGCTGGGCGGCGCCAAGGACCTGCCGGTCCCCGCGGAGCTGGCGATCGCCGGCGCGGTGGCGGCCCTCGTCATCTCCTTCACCGTCCTGGCGGTGGCGTGGCGCGAGCCGCGCTACGACGGCGTCCCCACCGGCCGGCCGGCACCCGACTGGCTCGACCGCCTCGCGTCCTCCCGGATCCTGGCGATCGCGGCCCGGGTGCTCGGCATGGCGTTCTTCCTCTACGTCGCCGCTGCTGCGGTGTTCGGCAAGGACTCCCTGATCAACCCGTTCCTCGGGACCTTCTACGTGCTGCTGTGGGTGGGGCTCGTGCCGGCGTCGCTGCTGCTCGGCCCGTTCTTCAAGGCGGTCAGCCCGGCCCGCACGGTCAGCATGCTGTTCGCGAAGGTCTCCGGCGTGCCGGAGGGCGAGGGCCTGTACGTCTATCCCGCCCGCCTCGGCTACTGGCCGGCGGCGCTGGGTCTCTTCGCGTTCGTGTGGCTCGAGCTCGTCTACACCGCCTCGACCGACGTCGGACCCGTGCGCCTGTGGTGCGCGGCCTACCTCGGGATCATGCTGATCGGCTCGGCCGTGTGGGGCACGACGTTCCTCGAGCGGGCCGACCCGTTCGAGGTCTACTCCTCGCTCGTGGGCAAGCTCTCGGTCTGGGGCCACCGCGACGGCCGACTCGTGCTGCGCAGCCCGCTGGCCAACCTCGCCACCGTGGTGCCGCGCCCCGGGCTGGTGATGGTCGTCGGCGTGCTGTTCGGCAGCACGGCGTTCGACTCGTTCCGGGAGTCGACGGCCTGGCTCCAGCTCGTGCAGTCCCTGTCGGCGTCACGGGTGCTGCCCGACACCCTCGCCCTGGTGGCCTTCTCCGGCGGCGTGGCGCTGGTCCTCACGGTCGCGACGATGGCGACCGGCGTCACCAGCGAGACGCCGCGACGGGCCCTGCCCGACCTCTTCGCGCACTCGGTCGTGCCGATCATCGTCGGCTACATCGTGGCCCACTACCTGACCTACTTCGTCGAGTACGGCCAGCAGACCGTGATCCAGCTGAGCGACCCCTTCAGCCGCGGCGACGACTTCCTGGGGACCGCCGACCTGCAGGTCAGCTACTGGCTCTCCTCGCACCCGACGCTCGTGGCCGTGACCAAGGTGCTGGCGGTGACGCTGGGCCACGTGGTGGGCGTCGTGGCGGCCCACGACCGCGCGGTCAGGCTGCTGCCGAGGCGCCACCAGCTGACCGGTCAGCTCCCGCTTCTCGTGGCGATGGTGGGCTTCACCGTGGGTGGGCTCTACCTGCTGTTCGCCGCGTGAGCGGCCACGCTCAGGCCACGGGCCCGTAGGGCCAGCCCGCCGGCGGCTCGGACACGACCGTCACGAGCTCGCAGGAGCCGCGGTAGTCGATCACGTCGAGCGGGTCGCGGTGGCCGACGAACACGACGCGGTCGGCGTCACCGACGTCGCCCAGGGTCGGGTCGTCGCAGTGGATCCTGTCCTGCTGGCCGTCGGGGAGGACGTAGATCGTGTCGTTGCCCTGCTCGGTGAACACCTTGTCGGCGCCGGGTCCGAGGAAGACCACGTCGTTGCCCTCGTCGCCCTTGACCTTGACGTCGTTGCCGTCGCCGTCGATCAGCACGTCGTCGCCCGGTCCACCCTGGACGGCGCCATCGTCGCCCGGACCCGCGTCGATCCAGTCGTTGCCGTCGCCGCCGATGGACTTGTCGTTGCCGTCGCCGCCGATCAGGCGGTCGTCACCGTCGTTGCCGCCGAGCGTGTCGTCACCCGCCTCGCCGTAGACGGTGTCGTTCCCGATGCTCGCCGAGAGGCTGTCGTTGCCCTCGCCGCCGTAGAGGACGTCGTCGCCCTGGCCGCCGTCGATCTTGTCGTTGCCGACGTCCCCCGCGACCCAGTCGTTGCCGGGCTGGGCCGTGATCCAGTCGTCGCCGGAGTCCCCGTGCACCTCGTCGTCACCGTTGCCGGCGTAGACCGTGTCGTTGCCCGCCCGGGCTGCGACGACGTCGCGACCGCCGAGGGACATGATCCGGTTGGGGTTGCCGTTGCCCTTGATGACGTCGTTGCCCGTGGTGCCCTGCGCCAGGGCGTGGGCGGACGTCGCGGTCAGGGCGAGGGAGAGGGCCGCGAGAGCGACGCCGGCAGTGCGCATGAGGTCCACGATCGAAGTCCCTTGATAGATAGACCTCGATCTTAGGCAAATCTTGAGGAAATCTAGAACTTTGTCCGAAGTCGCCCACGGCGCCGTCCGGCCCGGCCCGTCGGTGCGTCCACCGACGCGGGGAACGTCGCGTCGGCAAGCGCCGCGAGTCCGTGCACGAGGGGCGAGTCGCCGACCTCGGCGAGCGGCCGGCCCGAGACCAGCGCCTTGTCGACGCCCGCGCGGTCCTCGGGCAGGAAGTGCAGCCCGGCCACCCGGCTGAACCCCTCGACCATCCCGGCGATCTCCTTCTCGGTCCAGCCGATCGAGCCGCGCATCCGGTTGACCACCACGCGCACGGGCGTGCCGGCCGTGCGCTCGCCGAGCTCGACCAGCCCCCGGGCGAGCCGCGCCAGGCCGACAGGGTCGGCGGCACCGACGACCACCACCTCGTCGGCCTGCTCCACCGCGGCCAGGGTGAGCGCGTTGCGGCCCGGGCGTCCGCCGAAGTCGGAGCCGGCGTCGTCCTCGAGGGAGAACCCGCTGTCGACCACCACCTGGCCGTGGCCGCGCGCGCGGTCGAGCAGCTGCTCGACGTGGGCGGGTCGCACCTCGCGCCAGCGGTCGGCGCGAGGAAGCCCGGTGACGACGGCGAGGTGGTCGCCGACGCCGCGGCACACCGACGGGAACCGGTCGTCGAGCTGTCCCGCCGCGGCCAGCCGGGCGGCGGAGAGCAGCCCGGAGACCTCGTCGAGGATGCCGAGCTGCTGGGCGACGGCGCCGCCCCAGGGATCGAGGTCGGTCAGCACCACGTCGACCCCACGCCGGGCGACCTCGCACGCGAGGTTGGTGGCCACGGTCGTACGGCCCGGGGCGCCCGCCGGCCCCCACACGACGACGACCCGCCCGGCCTCGGTCCCGGGTGCAGCCCCCGGACCGGCCGCGAGGTCCGGCACGACGGCGCCCGCGACCGCGTCGTCGAGGCGGACCACCGCCGTGTCGGCGACGTCGTCGGCCGTCGTCACGACCTCGGGCAGCGAGTCGAGCTCGCCGGCGCCGACCACGGCGGCGATGCCGAGGCGCTGGGCGCGCTCGCGGACGTCGACGTCGTCGGGGCGGACCGACGTCACCGCGACAGGCCGGACGGCGTGCCGGCGCAGGTGCGCGACCGAGGCGGGGTCGAGGCCCGGCGCGTCGAGCGAGACCACGGCGACGTCGGCCTGCCCGCTGGTGACCGACGCGAGCAGGTCGTCGACGTCGACGCACCGCTTGAGGACGACCACGCCCGGGTGCGCCTCGAGGTCGGTGAGGGCCGGCGACTCCCACGGCTCCCCCGCCGCGAGGAGCAGCACGCAGATCACGACGCTCAGCCCCGGCCGACCACGCGCACGCGGTCGTCGCCGCTGGCCGCGAGCAGCAGCCCCAGCGAGTCCTCGTCGTCGTCGGGGACGGCCAGCACCAGCTGGCGGCTCGTCGCGGACGCGAACGAGTCGGACACGAGCGGGGCGTCGAGCACAGCGATGTCCTCCAGCACCGGCTCGGCGACACGACGCGCGGCACGGCCGCCCGACGCCTGGTCGCCGATCACCCACACGTCGACGCGCGACCCGCGCGCCAGGTCCGTCGGGACGTGCTCGGCCGCGACGGCGATCGACACCGCCACCGTGCCGTCGCCGGTCGGCTCGCCGAGCGCACCGGCCGGGACCAGCTCGCCGGCGGCGAGGGGCCGGGTGAGGGTGAGCGCAGCGGGCAGCTCGTCGCCGACGGCGAGGTAGTGGTCGTGGTCGGCGCTGTCGCCGAAGCGCACGCTGGTCGCCTCGAGGTCAGCGGCCGTCAGCGTCTGCCCGGCGACGAGGTCGCCGGAGGCCGACCACACCGACGTCATGTCGTCGGCGGTGGAGAGCAGGCGCGCGCCGGCCACCACCGACCCGGTGACCAGGACGACACCCACCCACAGCCGCGGGTCGCGCCACCCGGAGGTGGCGGCCCGGGTCGCCACCGGGACGTCACCGGCGGGTGGCCGGAGGTCGGGGTTGCGGGACAGGCTCCGAGACAGGTTCCGAGACACAGGCCCATCATTGCCTCACCCGCCGGGGTTCACACCTGTCCTTCCACAGGCCCCGGCCCGGGCGTCGCCCCCGGCACCCCCGTCGGTGGCACGATGACCCCATGGCCGACGACCCCCGCTTCCTGACGCTCGCCGACGTCGCCGACGTGCTCAACACCTCCAGCGCCCAGGTCTACGCCCTCGTCCGGAGGGGCGAGCTGCCCGCGATCAAGATCGGCGGGCGCGGCCAGTGGCGCGTCGAGCGGGCGCAGCTCGAGGAGTTCATCCAGCGGATGTACGTCGAGACCCGGACGTTCGTCGACCAGCACCCGTTCGTCGACGCCGAGGCGGCCCCGGCGCAGGAGAGCGACTAGTCAGCCGACCTTGCCGTCGAGCTCGACCTGCACCACGCGCTGCTCGCCGCCGCGCACGACGGCCATCTCGACCGTCTCGCCCGGCAGGTGCGTACGGATCGCCACGATGAGGGCGATGCCGTCGTTGACCGGCTGGTCGTCGACCGAGACGATCACGTCGTCCTGCGTGAGGCCGGCACGCTCGGCCGGGGTGCCCGGCATGACCTCGGTGATGGTCGCGCCCTCGGCGTCGGGCTCACCGCCGGTGCGCACCTGAGCGCCGATCACGGGGTACTCCGCCTTGCCGGTGCGCAGGATCTGGTCGACCGTCGTGCGGACCTGCTCGATGGGGATCGCGAAGCCGACCCCGATGTTGCCCGACTCGGCCGTGGCACCGCCGGTGGTCGCGATGGCGGAGTTGACCCCGACGACCTCGCCGGCGAGGTTGACCAGCGGTCCTCCCGAGTTGCCGGGGTTGATCGCGGCGTCGGTCTGCACGGCGTTGATGTAGGACGACTGGTCGTCGGACTCGCCCGAGGTGGTTACCGGGCGGTTGAGGGCACTGACGATGCCCGACGTCACCGTCTGGCTCAGGCCGAGCGGGGCACCGAAGGCGACGACCGAGTCACCGACGCGGAGGACCTGCGACGCACCGAGCGCCGCCGGCTCGAGGCCGCCGGCTCCCTCGATCGCGAGCACCGCGAGGTCGTAGACCGCGCTGCGTCCCACGACCGTGGCCTCGTAGCGCTCGCCGGACTCGTCGATGACGACGATGGGACCCTCCTCGTCGGCGGCCGAGGCGACGACGTGGTTGTTGGTCACGACGTGGCCGTCGCGGTCGAGGACGAAGCCGGACCCCGTCGCTCCCCCGGACTGGCCGTCGAACTCCGCGAGGATCTGCACGGTGCTGGGCAGCAGCGCCTGGGCGACGGCCGAGACCGAGCCGTTGTCGGCCTCGAGGGGTGCAGCGGTCTGGGTGCGGACGCCACCGAGACCGTTGCTGTTGGTGCCGGGCTGCGAGGCGAGCTCGTCCTGCAGGGCGCCACCGGCGAGGCCGCCGAGCAGCCCGACGACGAGCGCGAGCGCCGCGACCGACGGCCACACCCAGAGCGGGAACCGTCGGGACGGGGTCGACGGGGCTGCGAAGGCGGGCCGGCCGTACGGCGCGGGACCGGGCCCGAACCAGGGGCCGGGTGCGTTCGGGTCGCCCGGGCCCCCGGGGCCACCGGGGCCACCCGGTCCTGGCTGCGGACCCTGCGGGGCGCCGGGGCCCATCGGGCCCGTCTGGTTCATCGGGACCGTGCGGGCCGCGGGCTCGGCGGACGGCGCCTCGCCGTAGCGCCCCGGGTGCGGCGGGGGTCCGGCGAGCATGCCGTCACTGCCGTAGGGCCGGCCCTCGGGCTGCACCCGGGGTGCGGGCCGGTCGACGGCGTCGGCGGCATCGACCGCGTGGTCAGGAGCGGCGGCATCGGCCTGGTGGTCGGCCTCCGTGCCGGGCTGCGTGGGGCGCCAGCCGGCCAGCGGTTGGGTCGGCTCGTCGTGCGCCTGCTCCGGCGCGGACTCGTACGCCTGGCGCTCGGGCGCGTGCCCGGGCTCGGACCGTCCCGCGTCGGAGTCGGTCTGCTCGTCGGGCTCGCGCGCGTCGCTCACGGAGCAATCTTCTCCCGGATCGCCACGAGGCGCTCGGCCAGGGGCGTCCGGGAGGGTGAGACCGGGCCGCGAGCGGACCGGTCGTCGACCTTGACGGCCGGTGCGACCGGCGCGACGGGTGCGACCGGTCGGGTCAGGTCGGTGACCGGCGGGCGCGGCTCGACCCGCGGCCCCCCGGCGACGCCGAGGGCGAGGACGCCCACGACGCAGGCGCTCGCCGCCCCTCCGCCGATGGCCACGAGGCCTCGACGGGAGCGGTGCTGCGAGGTCGGGAACGGCGGCGCCGCGAGCGCTCCGCCGGCGCTCGGCTCGAGCGACGAGCAGCGTCCGCGCAGCGCGGACTTGAAGTCGTGCGAGGTCTGGGCGGGGCCGTGGGACAGCTGGGCGAGCTGGGTCTTGACCCAGCCCTCCTGCTCGACGAGGTCACGGCAGGAGTGGCAGCCGTGGACGTGGGCCCAGCAGCGCTCCTCCTCCTCCGCCGAGAGGTGGCCGTCGAGCAGTGCGCTCACGCGCGAGCCGAGGTGCGTCATCACGACACCGTCCCGGGACGGAGGCCGAGCCCGTGGGTGGTCGGGCCGGAGTAGCGCTGGCGACCCGCGGCCGGCTCGCGGTGGGCGAGCGCCTTGCGCAGCATGCCGCGGCCACGGTGGATGCGGGAGCGCACGGTGCCGAGCTTGGCCCCGAGGATCTCCGCGATCTCCTCATAGCTGAGCCCCTCAACGTCGCACAGCACCACGGCGGCGCGGAAGTCGGGCGGGAGCGTGGCGAGAGCGGTCTCGATGTCGTCGTCGAAGGTCCGGTCGGCCACGGCGAGCTCCGGCGCCGGCGCCGGGCTCGTGAGCCGGGCGGCGCGCTCGTCGGAGAGCGGGTCGAAGCGGATGCGCTGCTTGCGGCGGGCGCCGTCGAGGAAAAGGTTGGTGGTGATGCGGTGCAGCCAGCCCTCGAACGTGCCGGGCGTGTAGGTGTCCAGCGAGCGGAAGACCCGGACGAACACCTCCTGGGTGAGGTCCTCGGCGTCCGGGCGGTTGCCGGTGAGCCGGTAGGCGAGGCGGAACACCCGGTCGGAGTGCTCCTCGACGACCTCGTCCCACGTCGGGACAGCCACCACCGCTGCGACAGGCTCCGGCGCGGTGCTGTCGGCCTGATCGCCCACGGGCGCTCCCTGGTTCGTCTTCCTCGACCGCAGCTGCAACGGTTCGCTGTCCTTCCTGACGCTAGGCACCCCGCCTGAGAGTTCCCTGTGAACCTCATGCGCTCCGGCCAAGAAACCCGGTCGGCGTACTGCGTCCAACGACCGGCGTACGCCGTGTGTTCCCGGCCACGTCGGCGCTCTGCTGCGCGATAGAGTCCGCAGGTGCCCAACCACACCTCTTCGATCAAGCCCGCGAGCTGGTCCTACGCCGAGTCGTTCGTGGCCGAGGACGAGGTCCTGGCCGCCGCCCGCAGCCGCGCCGACGAGGTGGGCGTGTCGCCGGTGGGCCCCGGAGCGGGCGCTGCCCTGCGCTTCCTGGCCTCGGTCCTCGACGCCCGCGCGGTGGTGGAGATCGGCACCGGCACGGGCGTCTCCGGCCTCTGGATGCTGCGCGGCATGCGCGCCGACGGCGTGCTGACCACGGTCGACATCGAGGCCGAGCACCAGCGCCTCGCCAAGGAGACCTTCGCCGAGGCCGGCATCCCCGGCAACCGGGCCCGCACCATCGCCGGCGCTGGGCTCGACGTGCTCCCCCGCCTGACCGACGGCCACTACGACCTGGTGTTCTGCGACGGCGACAAGCGCGAGTACGCCGCCTACCTCAAGGAGGCGCTCCGCCTCCTGCGCCCCGGCGGGATCGTCGCCTTCGACAACGCCCTCTGGCACGACCGCGTCGCCGACCCGTCCCAGCGCGACGAGGAGACCGTCACCATCCGCGAGCTCGGGCGCACCGTCCTCGACCACGAGTCCCTCGTGCCCGTGCTCCTCCCCGTCGGCGACGGCCTGCTCGTGGCGAAGAAGGAGTGGGCCCCGGAGGGCTGATCGGTCCCGACGCCGTCGGGCGCTGGGGGCGGTGCTCTTTGGCTCGCTCCGCTCGCGTGCTCGGCCTCCAGATCATCTGACCTCGGGGCTCGCCACGCTCGCTGCGCCACGCGTGAGGACTTTCCTCACCGCCTCAGCGCACGCGCTCGGCGCCCGACGTCGTCTGGACTGACGAGCGAGCAAGCGTGACGAGCGCAGCGAGGCAGCGCCGTCGAGCGAGGAGGGAAGACGACGTCTTCCAGGGCGCCGAGCACGGCGAGCGGAGCGAGCCCATCAAGCACAGCACGCGCGAGCGGAGCGAGCGCCATCAGTACTACCTCAGGCGATCCCGTCGAGGGGGTCCTCGCTGCCCAGCCAGGCGAGCAGCAGGCGCGGGCCGAAGCCGCTGGGGCCGGCGGTCCACTCGTGCCGGTCGGCCGGCGACTCCGCCGCAGAGGCGAAGTCGATGTGGACCCACGGCACGTCACCGGCGAAGTGCTGGAGGAACAGCGCCGCGGTGATCGCGCCGGCACCGCCGGCGGCGTTGTCGCCGTCGGCGATCTTGGACGCCACCCGCTCCTCGTAGTCCTTGACCAGTGGCATCCGCCAGACGTTCTCTCCGGACGTCGCCGAGGCCTGCTCGACGTGCGCGACGAGCTCGTCGCGGTTGGCGAAGTAGCCGGCGGTCCACTGTCCCAGCGACACCTTCATGGCGCCGGTGAGGGTGGCGATGTCGACCAGCACGGTCGGCGACAGCTCGGCGACGGCGTACGCCATGGCGTCGGCGAGCACGAGGCGACCCTCGGCGTCGGTGTTGTTGACCTCGGAGGTGCGGCCGCCGAAGTGGGTGATGACGTCGCCGGGGCGCATCGCGGACCCGCTGACGGCGTTCTCGGCCGCCGGGACGAGGCCGATGACGCGGACGGGGCAGCCGACGTCGCGCAGGGCGGCCATCGTCGCGATCACCGCGCCGCCGCCGCTCATGTCGCGCTTCATGGTGAGCATGCCCTCGCTGGGCTTGATGTCGAGGCCGCCGCTGTCGAATGTGATGCCCTTGCCCACCAGCACGACGGTCGGCGTACGGCGCGAGGCGCCGGGCGGGGTGTAGTCCATCCGGATCAGCCGCGGCTCGTGTGCCGAGCCGCCACCGACGGCGAGGATGCCGCCGAAGCCGTCGGCCACCAGGCGCTGCTCGTCCCAGACCGTCACCTCGAGACCGCCTGCCGCGCCGACCTCGACGGCCTGCTCGGCCAGCCAGGCCGGTGTCTTGAGGTTGGCCGGGACGGTGGCGAGGGCGCGCGAGCGCCAGCCGGCTCCGCCGAGGGCGAGGGCGCGGGCGAGCTCGTCGTCGGCGCCGTCGTCGGAGATGTCGGCCAGCACGATGCGGCCGACGGGGCGCTCCTTGGGGCCGGTCGAGCGCCAGTGGAAGGCGAACGAGCCGAGCATCGCACCGACCACGACGGCGCCGAGGCCGTCGTCGGGCGCGATGGCCGCGAGGGTGGTGACGACGCTGACGCGGTCCTTGGTGGCGCGGGCGAGTGCTGCTCCGGCGCGACGGAAGTCGGTCGGGGACGCCTCCCCCACTCCGATGAGGAGCACGACGCTCACGTCGTCGGAGGTCTCCTGGGCGGAGACGGGCACGACGGTGACCTCACCCGTGCGCCCGGTCCCGCGGGCGGCCTCGAGCGCCGCGAGCAGGTCGATCCCGAGAGCCTCGGAGGCCTCCTCGGCACCGGGGCCGAGGAGCGGCGCCTCGTCGCCGGGGAGGACCGGGAAGGCCCACACCTCGGCTCCGCCGATCTGGTGCGGGAGTGCGGCGCTGAGCGCGAACTCGGGTGGGGAGACCTGCGTCGGCAGTTGCGTGGCCACGATCAGCCGACGACGTCCTTGAGGGCGTCCCCGAGAGCCGTTGCCTCATCGGCGTTCAGCTCGACCACCAGACGCCCACCGCCCTCGAGCGGGACGCGCATGACGATCCCGCGGCCCTCCTTGGTGACCTCGAGCGGTCCGTCGCCCGTGCGGGGCTTCATGGCGGCCATCGGCGCACCTCTTCCTGTTCAGCCATCTGTCGGCGATGGTGGCTCTTCACATGCGAAACGAGGCGGCTGAGTCGTGCCTGGCCACCTCGATCGGCGTCGTACAGGATTCATTATCCCTCATCGGGCGCGTGATCGGCACCACAGGGCGCACGGAGCCCGGGAGGGTGTCGGGCAGACTGCCCCCATGACGACCTCTTCGACCGATTCCGCGAACGACGCCGGGGCCGGGAGCGGTGCCGCGACCGGCGCCGCGACCGCGCCCGTGCTGCTCCACGTGGTCGACGCGGTGGCCACCATCACGCTCAACCGCCCCGACGCGATGAACGGCCTCGACGTGGCGACCAAGGACCTGCTCCTCGAGACCGTGCGGCAGGTGGCCGAGGACCCGGAGGTGCGCTGCGTCGTCCTCACCGGGAGCGGGCGCGCCTTCTGCGTCGGGCAGGACCTGAAGGAGCACCTCGCCGGCCTCAAGGGCGACGCCGACGTGCCGCTGTCCGACACGGTCGAGAAGCACTACAACCCGATCGCGCAGGCGCTGGCGACTATGCCCAAGCCGGTGGTCGCCGCCGTCAACGGCATCGCCGCGGGTGCCGGCGCGAGCCTCGCCTTCGCCGCCGACTTCCGCATCCTGGTCGACTCGGCCGGCTTCAACACCTCCTTCGCCGGGGTCGCGCTCTCGTGCGACACCGGGTCGAGCTGGACGCTGCAGCGACTCGTCGGCCGGGGCAAGGCGATGGAGCTGCTCTACTTCCCGCGCACGGTCTCCGCCCAGGAGGCGCTCGACCTCGGCCTGGCCACGCAGGTGGTCCCGCCCGACGACTTCCGGAGCGCCGTCGGCGAGCTGGCTGCCCGGCTCGCTGCGGGCCCGACCGTCGCGTTCGGCTCGATCCGCCAGTCCGTGGCGTACGCCGCAGCCCACCCGCTCGAGGAGTCGCTCGCCTTCGAGGCGGAGAAGATGGCGCTCACCGGCGGGACCGAGGACCACCTCGCCGCCGTCGACGCGTTCATGGCCAAGGAGAAGCCGGTCTTCCACGGCCGCTGAGTCGCCCCGCCCTGATAGTCCGTATCAAATGGGTCGCTCGAGGGCGCCCGGAAGCACCCGTTCGATACGGACTACCGCCGGGCGCGGTGGGCGCCGAGCACCCCGAGCAGCTGCCGGGGCGCCTGCACCGCCATCCGGTGGCGCGAGGGCCGGGTGCCGTACTCGACGGTGAGGGCGGCTCCGCGGAACCGGTGGTTGAACCACATCGTCATGGTGCCGTGGCACAGGCCGCCGCAGTCGAGCGACGTACGCGGCAGCCGCAGCGCGCGGGCCAGGCGGCGCGCGAAGCCGCGGTCCTTCGTGTCGGTGTCCACGCCGTGCAGCGGCTGGTGGAAGCTGACCACCCGGCGCGGGCGGACCTCCTCGAGGAAGGCCATCACCGCCCGGGTCTCCGGCTCGCTGCCCGGGCGCGGGCCTGACTCGTACGAGCCGTCGAGGTCGGCCCAGCGGTGGGGGAAGTTGCGGTTGAGGTCCACGCCGCGCGCGTTGCGGCGCGTGCCCCGGGCCAGTCCGTCGGGGTTGTAGGTCGGGACCACCCAGAGGTCGACGCCCCGGACCGGCCGTCCGTCGCGCAGGGTCTCGAGGATCGTGCGGGTGTGCGGCTCGTCGCCGTGCATCGTCGAGACGAGCACGATGCGTCGCTTGCCCGGCTCCCCCAGCCGCCACGCCCGGATCGGGCGTCCCTGCACCGAGTGGCCGATCGTGCGCGCCTCGACCACCGCCGGGCGCTCCCCCGGGCCGGCCTCGACGGCCGTCGCCGACGGCGGAGCGAGGGGTACGACGACCAGCGCGGCGGCAGCGGCCGCTGCGAGCAGGCGCCGCATCACACCGCGGCGGTGAGGTAGGCGTAGGTGAACACGAGGACGCCGACCACCATGCCGAGGTGCGCGAGCAGCGACAGGCCGGGCCCGTCGCTCCAGCTGTCGCCGGACGCCTCGGGCACGTGCCGCCCGCGCGAGGGGAGCCAGCGGGCGAGGACGAGCAGCCCGAGGATCGCGGTCAGCCACCACAGCGCGACCGCGAGGATGCCGACGAGGGGGCCGCCGACGACGGAGTCCTCCGGGAAGACCAGCACGCCGAGCCAGAGGACCAGCGCCAGCATGCCGGTCACGAAGTGCGCCAGGGGCAGCCGGTCGTGGAGGGAGAACTGCCCGGCCGCGTCACCACGGCTCAGTCGCAGCCGGGTCAGCACGACCACCACGGCGGCGAGTGCCGTGAGGATCCAGACGACGATCGGGAACGACATTCGGCGCAGTCTGCCCTAGTCGCGCTCGACGTCGCCAGACGAGCCGTCCGGTCCAGTCCGGTCCTCGAGCTCGGTCGCGAGCCGGGCGAGCAGCGCGTCGACGTCGGACATCCGGTAGCCGCGCAGCGCCAGCGGGAACCGCACGGTGCGCAGGTCGCGGGCCTCGAGGGGACGGTCGGTGGGCACGTCGAGGTCGGGGCGGTCGTCGTACGCCGGTGCCATCGAGCCGCCGCGCCCCGACGCCACCATCGCGATCGCGCCCATGGCCAGCACGATCAGCACGGCGAAGAGCCACGTCATCGGTGCACCCCCCTCGTCCTCGTCGTCGCCGTGCTCGCGCCGGTCACTCGGGCCGCTCGGGCGCCGGCGAGGGGAACCGGTGCTCGCGGGCGGCGACCATCAGCGCGACCGCCTCGTCGACGTCGTCGGTGAGCACCATCATGTCGAGGTCGTCGGCGTTGATCTTGCCGTCGGCGAGCGCCGTGTCCCGCAGCCAGCCGAGCAGGCCCTCCCAGTAGGACGTCCCGATGAGCACAATGGGGAACGACGTGACCTTGCGCGTCTGCACCAGCGTGAGGGCCTCGAACAGCTCGTCGAGCGTGCCCAGCCCGCCGGGCAGGACGATGAAGCCCTGCGAGTACTTCACGAACATGGTCTTGCGGGCGAAGAAGTAGCGGAAGTTGATGCCGCGGTCGACCCACTGGTTGAGGCCCGACTCGAAGGGCAGCTCGATGCCGAGCCCGACGCTCACGCCGCCGACCTCGCTCGCGCCCTTGTTGGCGCCCTCCATCGTGCCCGGGCCGCCTCCGGTGATCACCGCGAAGCCGGCCTGGGCCAGCTTGCGGCCGGCCTCCTCGGCGATGGCGTAGTGCGGGTGGTCGGCCGGCGTGCGCGCCGACCCGAAGACCGCGATGGCCGGACCGAGCTCGGCCAGCGCACCGAAGCCCTCGACGAACTCCGCCTGGATCCGCAGGACGCGCCACGGGTCGGTGTGCACCCAGTCGGTCGGCCCGCGCGAGTCCAGCAGGCGCTGGTCGGTCGTGCTGCCGCCCTCGTCGACCTGTCCCCGGCGCTGCAGGATCGGCCCCTTCATGTGGTCGGTCGCGCGGTCGGTCATGCCAGCCACTCCTTCAGGGTGCGTTCGCAGCGCTCGAGGTGCTCGGTCGGGACGTGCTCGTCCTGCTTGTGGGCGTACATCGGGTCGCCGGGGCCGAAGTTCACCGCCGGGATGCCGAGCTTGGTGAACTGCGCGACGTCGGTCCAGCCGAACTTGGGTGCCGCCTCGCCGCCGACGGCCTCGACGAACGCCTTGGCGGCGGGCCGGTCGAGCCCGGGCATCGCGCCGGCGGCCATGTCGGTCACCGTGACGTCGTAGCCGTCGAAGAAGTCGCGGACGAACGCCTCGGCGTCCTCCTCGCTGCGGTCGGGCGCGAAGCGGAAGTTGACCTCGACGACGCACTCGTCCGGGATGACGTTGCCGGCGACGCCGCCGCGGATGCCGGTGGCGTTGAGGCCCTCGTGGTAGGCGAGGCCGTCGATCTCGGGCTCGCGGGCGACGTACTCGTTGAGCCGCGCGAGGACCGGGGCGGCGAGGTGGATGGCGTTGACGCCACGCCAGCTGCGCGCGCTGTGGGAGCGCTCGCCCGTCGTGCGCACGTCGGCGCGCATCGTGCCCTGGCAGCCGGCCTCGATGGAGGCGTTGCTCGGCTCCATCAGGATCGCGAAGTCGGCCTGCACGAGGTCGGGGTCGCTGACGGTGAGCTTGCGCAGCCCGTTGTGGACCGAGTCGACCTCCTCGGCCTCGTAGAAGATGAAGGTGAGGTCGCGGTTGGGCTCGGTGACGTCGGCGGCGAGCTTGAGCATCACCGCGTCGCCGCCCTTCATGTCGCAGCTGCCGAGGCCGTGCAGGACGCCGTCCTCGAGGCGGGAGGGCAGGTTGTCGTTGAGCGGGACCGTGTCGAGGTGCCCGGCGATGACCACCCGCTCCCCCAGCCCGAGCTCGGTGCGCGCGACCACGGTGTGGCCGCGACGGGTGACGGTGAGGTGCGGCAGGGAGCGCAGCGCCGTCTCGACGGCGTCGGCGATCTCCTGCTCGTCGTGGCTGACGGACTCGATGTCGACCAGCTGCTGGGTCAGGGCGACGACGTCGGCGGAGAGGTCGAGGTGTGGCATGGCCCCGATTCAACCAGTCCGCCGACTGCTCAGGCCCTCGCCACCTCGACCGCCAGCTCCGCCGCGTCGGCGTACGACACCTCCGTCGCCAGCGTCTCCTCGGCGATCAGCGCCTCGTGGGTGCGGGCCGCGGCCAGCGTGGCCTCGGGCGCGGCGAGGGTGAGCACGATCCGGTCGCTGACCTGCAGGCCGGCGTCCTTGCGGGCCTGCTGGACCGCACGGACCAGGTCGCGGGCCGTGCCCTCGGCCTCGAGCTCGGGCGTCACGGCCGTGTCGAGGACGACGAACCCGCCGCGCGGCAGCATCCCGATCGCGCTGTGGTCGCCGGAGGTCCCGGCGACGGTCTCGAGGGTGTACTCCCCCTCGACCAGCGGGAGCCCGCCAGCGGTGACGGTGCCGTCGTCGGCCACCGACCAGTCGCCGGACTTGGCGCCCCTGATGGCGAGCTGCACGTCCTTGCCGAGGCGCGGGCCCGCGGCGCGGGCGTTGACCGTGAGCCGCTCGGAGACGCCGTACGACGCCGCCTCGGGCGCGTCGGGCGCGAGCACCTCGACCGCCTTGAGGTTGAGCTCGTCGGCGACGAGCGACGTGAACTGCGCCAGGTGGCCCTCGGCGACCACCGTCAGCCGCGACAGCGGCAGGCGGTTGCGGAGGTTGGCCGCCTTGCGCAGCGCCGAGCCGGCCGAGCAGACGTCGCGGACGGTGTCCATCGACGCCACGAGCTCCTCGTCGAGGGGCAGGACGTCGGCGGACGGCCAGTCGGTGAGGTGCACCGAGCGCTCGCCGGTCAGGCCGCGCCACACCTCCTCGGTCGTCAGCGGCAGCAGCGGAGCGGTGAGGCGGCAGACCACCTCGAGCACCGTGTAGAGGGTGTCGAACGCGTCGGCGTCCTCGTCCCAGAACCGCTCGCGCGAGCGCCGGATGTACCAGTTGGTCAGCACGTCGAGGAAGGTGCGCGTCGAGTCGCAGGCGGCCGCCACCTCGTAGTTGTCGAGCTGGTCGGTCATCGTGGCGACGTGGTCGCGCAGCTTGGCCAGGATGTAGCGGTCCATCGGGTGCGAGCTGTCGGCCCGCCACGTGGCGTCGTGTCCCGTGCCGTCGGCGGCCGCGTTGGCGTACAGGCTGAAGAAGGACCAGCTGTTCCACAGCGGGATCAGCACCTGCCGCACCGAGTCGCGGATGCCCTGCTCGGTGACCACGAGGTTGCCGCCGCGCAGGATCGGGCTGGACATGAGGAACCAGCGCATCGCGTCGGCGCCGTCGCGGTCGAAGACCTCGCGCACGTCGGGGTAGTTGCGCAGCGACTTCGACATCTTCTGGCCGTCGTTGCCGAGCACGATGCCGTGGCTCAGGCACGTGGAGAACGCCGGGCGGTCGAAGATCGCGCCCGCCAGGACGTGCATCGTGTAGAACCAGCCGCGGGTCTGGCCGATGTACTCGACGATGAAGTCGCCGGGGAAGTGGTCGTCGAACCAGTCCTTGTTCTCGAACGGGTAGTGCACCTGCGCGAAGCTCATCGATCCCGAGTCGAACCAGACGTCGAGGACGTCGGTGACGCGGCGCATCGTGCTCCGGCCGGTGGGGTCGTCCGGGTTCGGGCGCGTCAGGTCGTCGACAAACGGCCGGTGCAGGTCGGGGTTGCCGTCGCCGTCGACCGGCAGCCGGCCGAAGTCGCGCTCGATCTCCTCGAACGACCCGTAGACGTCGAGGCGCGGGTAGTGCTCGTCGTCGGACTTCCACACCGGCACCGGGCTGCCCCAGAAGCGGTTGCGGGTGATCGACCAGTCGCGGGCGTTCTCCAGCCACTTGCCGAACTGGCCGTCCTTGATGTGGTCGGGGACCCAGCGGATCTCCTGGTTGAGCGCCATCAGGCGCTCCTTGACCTTGGTCACCTCGACGAACCACGACGAGACGCCCTTGTAGATCAGGGGCTGCCGGCAGCGCCAGCAGTGGGGGTAGGAGTGGTCGTAGGTCTCGCGGCGCACCAGGACGGTGCCGGGCGTGACCGAGCCGGCCTGCTCCCCCTTCGTCGCGGCCTTGAGGTGGTCGATGATCTGCAGGTTGGCGTCGAAGACCTGCATGCCCTCGTAGTCGACGACGGGGAAGGTGAAGCGACCGTCCTTGCCGACCGGCATGACCGCCTCGATGCCCTCGCGGTCGGTGACGACCTTGTCGTCCTCACCGAAGGCGCCGGCGGTGTGCACCAGCCCGGTGCCGTCGGTGGTGGTGACGAACTCGGCGGGCACGAGGCGGAAGGCGCGCTCGTGGGCGGCGTAGTAGGAGAACGGCGGGGTGTACTCCAGGCCGACGAGGTCGGCGCCCGTCCCCCGCCAGGTCACGGTGGGCTCGTCGCCCAGCTCACGGGCGTACGACGCCACGCGGGCCTCGGCGAGCAGGTAGCGCTCGGGGCTGCCGGTGGGGCCCGACGACTCGACGACGACGTAGTCGATGTCCTCGCCGACCATCACCGCGAGGTTGGAGGGCAGCGTCCACGGCGTGGTCGTCCAGACGAGCACCTTGACGCCCGCGAAGGGGCCCTCGGTGGTGACGTCGTAGCCCACGGTCACGGCGGGGTCCTGGCGGACCTGGTAGACGTCGTCGTCCATCCGCAGCTCGTGGTTGGACAGCGGGGTCTCGTCCTGCCAGCAGTAGGGCAGCACCCGGAAGCCCTCGTAGACCAGGCCCTTCTCGTGCAGCTGCTTGAAGGCCCACATCACCGACTCCATGAACTCCGGGTTCATGGTGCGGTAGTCGTTGTCGAAGTCGACCCAGCGCGCCTGGCGGGTGACGTAGTCGCGCCACTCCCCGGTGTACTTCAGCACGCTCTGGCGGCACGCCTCGTTGAACTTCTCGATGCCCAGCTCGACGATCTCGTCGGTGGTCTTGATGCCGTTGAGGCGCATCGCCTCCAGCTCCGCGGGCAGGCCGTGGGTGTCCCACCCGAAGCGACGCTCGACCCGCTGCCCGCGCATCGTGCGGTAGCGCGGGACGAGGTCCTTGACGTAGCCGGTCAGCAGGTGGCCGTAGTGCGGCAGGCCGTTGGCGAAGGGCGGGCCGTCGTAGAAGACGAACTCGTTGCCGCCGTCCTCGCCGGCCTCGCGCTGCTCGACGCTCGCGCGGAAGGTGTCGTCGGCCTCCCAGTAGGCCAGCACGGCCTCCTCGATCGAGGGGAAGCGCGGGCTGCTGGGGACGCTCGTGGCGTCCGTGTGCGAGACCTTCGGGTAGGCCATGGGGGCTGCTCCTCGCGGTGCGTCGTTCGACTCGGGATCATCTCCACGAGGACGATCTGCTGACCGCGGTACCACCTCGCTTGCCGCCCGGGGACCGGGCGACCGCTTCGTTCGGCTGTGTCGGGCCGTACCCGTCGGGTTCTAGTGAGGTGGCGGCCGGATCGCCGTACCCGTTCTTCCCGAGGCTCGCCGCTGATGACGGCTCAGACGCCTGGTGCGATCGTACGGCGCGGGCGTCGGGCCGCGCCAATCCGTTGTCCGGCCCTCGGTAGTCCAGTGGCGAGCCGTCGTCCCCTGGGTAGTCCAGTGGTAAGCCGTCCGGTCAGGTAGTCCAGTGGCGAGCGGTCGTCAGAGGCGCCCCGCGGGAACGTCGCGACACTGGACTACCCCGACGTGCGGGCCGAGGCCGGCGTCACCCTGCGCCGTGCGGCGTCAGGCGGCCCGGCGGTAGTCGAGGTAGCGCTGCCTCTGCGCCTCGTCGAGGGCGCGGCGTCGGACGACCGTGTCCGTAGGGGTCCACCACGCCGGCGCATCGATCGTCCAGCCGCGTACGGCGGTGCTGGCGCGAGCCCGGTCCGCCGCGGCCCGCAGCCGGGCGACGAACCCGTCGACGTCGGCCCAGTCGCTGGCGACCATGGCGACTGTCTCGAGGCCCAGGTCGCGGAACGCCGCATCCTTGCGGATGTCGCTCGCCGCGCCGGCCAGGCTCAGGTGGGCGCTGCCGTGGTACTGCCCGACCAGGCCCAGCTCCGGACCGAGGAGGTCCGGCGTGCCCACGTGGCGTCCGTCCAGGGTGAAGACGGGGACGTTGCACCTCGGCCGGGGCAGGCCGGCGCGCTTCGTCCACACGCCCCGCATCCGGGTCTCCTGTGGAGACCACGAGTTCTCCTCGCCCTCGGCCACGGCGTCGCGCGCCTGCTGGACCCCGGTGACCGGCCCGAGCGCGGCGACGTACGCCGCCACCTGCGCGAGGCTGACGAGGTCCGAGTAGCAGGCCATGTCGAGAGCGACCACGGCGTCACCGAGCGTGGGGGCGTACCGCATCTCGAAGACCAGGGACCGCAGTGCCCGGGTGACCGGGAGCCCGTCCTGGATCACGACCTCGGACGGCGAGACGAACTCCTGGCTGACGCCGAAGCCGGCCTGGGCCAGCGGGTGCCTTCTGGCAGCGAGCGGCACGTCGCGCGCAACCACTCCGTCCGCCGAACCGGTGAACCACGCGCCGCCGAGCCAGTTCAGGGCGGCCCAGCCCGTGACTGCCTCGCCCTCGCGGAGGACGACGCTCGCCTCGACCATCCGCTGCCGCGGAGTCGGGTCGACGTGGGCAGGCACGAAGAACCCACGGCTCGTCGTACGCCATCGCGGTCCGCGGGCCTCACCGGGAGTCGGACCCTCCTCCCCACGTGGATCGTGACGCACGGGCAGCACCAACCCGGGCCGGTCGGGGTGGAAGGGCGGAGGCACGAACATGGCTCGATGTTTCCGTCGCTCGACGCCCCGCGCCCGATATCCACAGGGCGATCTCGGCCGGGCCCGGCGGCGGTCCTCGCGACAGGTACTCCTGGGTGTCGCCCCTGCCGGGGTAGTCCAGTGGCGAACCGCTGCCATAGGCGTCCAGCGGCAGCACGTCGCCACTGGACTACCCCGGCGGCCAGCACGTCGCCCCTGGACTACCCCGGCGGTCCGCACGTCGCCACTGGACTACCCCGGCGGCAGCATGTCGCCACTGGACTACCCAGGCGGGCAGCACGTCACCCGTGGACTACCCGATGGCCGGCACCGCGAAGTCAAAGAAACTTGACATCTCCCGGTCGTCACGAGAGCCTGGCGCTGTCAAAGAAGTCAGACACCATCACCACCTGGAGGACGCCATGCCCCTCACCAACCACGCCGGCCAGAGCACCGGCCCGGGCACCACGGCACGCTGGGTGATCGCGGGTGTCGCCGGCCTGGTGGCGGCCGGGGCTGTCGGAGCCGTGGCGGCCGCCGTGCGTGACGACGCCCCCGACACCGTCACGTTCGCGGTCTTCGCGGCCCTCACCCTGCCGTTCGTCGCCGCGCTGGTGGCGATCCTGCTCGACCGCACCGAGCACCCCGAGCAGGACGAGGACTCCATCGAGTCGCAGTGGACGACGCGGGCGAGCAGCGGCGCCTTCTACGACACGATCATTGCGATGGGCCTCGCGACGTTCGCCGCCTCGGTCCTCGACACCGCGTCGCTGCCGCTGTGGCTCTTCGTGGTGCTGGGCCTGGCCGACATGTCGGTCCGCCTGGTGCTGCTGCAGCGTCGGGAGGGCTGATGGACAACCGGCTGCGGGTGCTGCGGGAGGGCGCCGGGCTCTCGCAGGCCGAGTGCGCCCACGCGCTCGGGGTGTCACGGCAGACGGTCATCTCGATCGAGAAGGGGCACTTCGACCCCCGACTGTCGCTCGCCTTCCGGATCAGCCGCCTCTTCGCCGTCCCGGTCGACGAGGTCTTCGTGCCGGACGGCGACCTCGTGGCGCCGGACGGTGACTGACCGCGGGAACCCGTTTGCGCGGGCTCGTCGCCCACGGTTGGCTGCTCCCATGGCGCACCCCGGATACGACGGCATGTGGCTCCCGACCGACCAGGACCCGCGGATGCAGATGGGTCCGACGCGCGGTGAGCGCGAGTGCCTCGTCGGCTACCTCGAGTTCTACCGGCAGACGCTGGCCCTCAAGTGCGACGGGCTCGACGCGGAGCAGCTCGCCACGAGGGCCGTGCCGCCGTCCAACATCTCGCTGCTCGGCCTGGTGCGGCACATGGCCCGGGTGGAGCAGAGCTGGTTCAGGCGGGTGATCGAGGCCCGGATGGACATCCCGCGCCTCTTCCAGGACGAGGCCGAGGACGCCGGCTTCACCTTCCCCGAGGCCGACGACGAGCTGGTGCGCGTGAGCCACGCGCTGTGGCAGTCGGAGATCGCCTACGCGCGCGAGGTGCTGGAGCGCACCGACCTCGCCACCGTCGTGGACGTGCACGGGGAGCCCACCGAGGTGCGCGACATCGTCGTCCACATGATCGAGGAGTACGCCCGCCACTGCGGGCACGCCGACCTGGTGCGCGAGTGCATCGACGGCCGCGCCGGCCAGTAGGGCGCCGCACCTGACGTCCCACGGTGGGGCGGCCTCCGTACGCTTGCCCGCGTGACTGCTGCTTCCGGCTACGGCCTGCTGACCCTCCACGGCGACACCGTCCTCGACGCGTGGTTCCCCTCCCCCGTGCTGGGTGCGACCGAGGGCGAGCCGTCCGCGGAGCTCGCGCACCTCGACGGCGGCGAGGACGACATGCGCGGCGTGACCCGTCAGGTCCGGTTGGTCGAGATCGCCGACCTCGACGCGGCGCCCGCGTCCACGGAGGACGTCTGGCTGCGCCTGCACCTGCTGTCGCACCGCCTCGTGCGCCCGCACGGGATGAGCATGGACGGTGTCTTCGGCCTGCTGACCAACGTCGTGTGGACCAGCGCCGGTCCCTGCGCGGTCGAGGGCTTCGAGCAGGTCCGCGCCCGGCTCCGCACCGTGGTGCCCGGGCACGTCGTGCAGGTCTTCGGCATCGACAAGTTCCCGCGGATGACCGACTACGTCGTCCCCGGCGGCGTCCGCATCGCCGACGCCGACCGCGTCCGCCTCGGCGCCCACCTCGCCGAGGGCACGACCGTCATGCACGAGGGCTTCGTGAACTACAACGCCGGCACGCTCGGCGCCTCGATGGTCGAGGGCCGCATCTCCGCCGGTGTCGTCGTCGGCGAGGGCTCGGACGTCGGTGGCGGCGCGTCGATCATGGGCACGCTGTCCGGTGGCGGCAAGGAGGTCATCTCCGTGGGCGAGCGCTGCCTGATCGGCGCCAACGCGGGCATCGGCATCTCCTTGGGCGACGACTGCGTGGTCGAGGCCGGCTGCTACGTCACCGCCGGCACCAAGGTGACCGTCAGCGACATGGACGGCAAGCCGCAGGTCGTGAAGGCGGCCACCCTCTCGGGCGTCGACAACATCCTGTTCCGCCGCAACTCGGTCAGCGGCGCCATCGAGGCCGTGCCGTGGAAGGGCGAGGGCATCGCCCTCAACGCGGCGCTGCACGCCAACTAGCCGTGCCCTCCCTGCGCACGGCGGCCGTCGGCACCGTGGTGGCCCTCGGCGCCGTCGCCGCTGCCGTGGTGCTCGTCGACCGCAGCGGCGTGGACACGCCCTTCGACTCCAGCGGGTGCACCGCCGAGGTGGACGGCCACACCGTGGAGGTCGACCTCGAGCAGGCCGAGAACGCCGCCCTCATCACGGCGATCTCGGTCCAGCGCGGCATGCCCGCCCGGGCCGCGAGCATCGCGCTGGCGACGGCCTACCAGGAGTCGAAGCTCTACAACATCGACTACGGCGACCGCGACTCCGTCGGCTTGTTCCAGCAGCGTCCGTCGCAGGGCTGGGGCAGCGTGGCGCAGCTGACCGACCCGGTCTACGCCACCAACGCCTTCTACGACGCGCTCGCGCAGGTCGAGGGCTACGAGGGCATGCAGATCACGGCCGCCGCCCAGGAGGTGCAGCGCTCGGCCTACCCCGACGCGTACGCCGACCACGAGCAGGACGGCCGCGCCCTCGCCTCGGCCCTCACCGGCAACTCGCCGCGGGCGATGTGGTGCGACGTGCCGGGCGACGCCGAGGAGGCCACCGACGAGCTCGACGAGACGGGGCTGGTGCCCCGCGCGGCCGCCGTACGCCGCGACCTGGAGGCGCGCTTCGGCACCCTGTCGCTCGGCGGCTTCGAGCCCGGCGGGGTGTCGAGCGGGCACATGGAGGGCTCCGCGCACTACGAAGGGCGCGCCGTCGACGTCTTCCACCGCCCGGTGACCGCGGAGAACCGCAAGCGGGGCTGGGCGATGGCGACCTACCTCGTGGCCAACGCCCACCGGCTCGACGTGCGCACCATCATCTTCGACGACCGGATCTGGCAGGCGAACCGCTCGGACGACGGCTGGCGCGACTACCGGGTCCCGTCGTCATCGGGCGGCGACCGGGCGATCCTCGAGCACCGCGACCACGTCCACGTCGACGTCTTCGACTGAGGGCTCGGCGCTCCGACCTCAGGCCGTGAGCCGGGCGGCCGCGGCCGCCACGCGCTCGTCGGTGGCGGTGAAGGCGACGCGGACGTGCCGGCGACCGGCCGCTCCGTAGAACTCCCCGGGCGCGACCAGGACGCCCTTCCCGGCCAGGTCGGCGACCGTGCTCCAGCAGTCCTCGTCGCGGGTCGCCCACAGGTAGAGCGACGCCTCGGAGTGGTCGATGCGCAAGCCCGCGGACCGCAGCGCGTCCTTGAGCACCAGGCGCCGGGCGGCGTAGCGGGCGTGCTGCTCCGCCACGTGCTCGTCGTCGTCGAGCGCCGCGGCCATCGCCCGCTGCTGCGGGCCGGGCATCTGCAGGCCGAGGTTCTTGCGGACCGCGAGCAGCTCGCCCACCAGGGCCGGGTCGCCGGCGACGAAGGCGCAGCGGTAGCCGGCGAGGTTGGACCGCTTCGACAGCGAGTGGACGGCGAGGATCCCGTCGAGCGAGCCGCCGTTGACCTGCGGGTCGAGGAGCGACAGCGGCTGGTCGCCCTCCCACGCGCACTCGATGTAGCACTCGTCGGAGACCAGCACGGTGCCGCGCTCGCGGCACCACTCCACGACCTTGCGCAGGTGCTCGAGCGGCAGGACGCGGCCGGACGGGTTGGCCGGGCTGTTGATCCACAGCAGCCGCGGCGTGCGCGGCCCGAACGCGGTCAGCGAGTCGGTGGCGAGGCTGTCGGCACCGGCCAGCGCCGCGCCCACTTCGTACGTCGGGTAGGCCAGCGCGGGGTAGCCGACGAGGTCGCCGGCGCCGATGCCGAGCTGGACCGCCATCGAGGCGATGAGCTCCTTGGACCCGGTGACCGGCAGCACGCCGTCGAGGCCGAGCCCGGTGACGCCGTGGCGTCGCGACAGCCAGTCCACCGCCGCCCGGCGCGTCGCCTCGAGGCCGATCGTCGTCGGGTAGCCCGGCGAGTCAGCGGCCGCCCGCAGCGCTGCCTGCACCACCTCGGGCGTGGGGTCGACCGGCGTGCCGACGGACAGGTCGCACACCCCGTCGGGGTGCGCGCGAGCCGTGGAGGCGTGCGCCGTGAGCTTGTCCCAGGGGAAGTCCGGGAGCCGGCCGGAGACCGGCCCCCTCGCCTGGGACGGGATCACTCGTCGTGCTCCTGCGGGGGCAGCGCGGCGACGAGCTCGTGGTCCTTGTCGATGACGCCCATCTTGGCGGCACCGCCGGGCGAGCCGAGGTCGTCGAAGAAGTGGACGTTGGCGTCGTAGTAGCCCTTCCACTCCTCCGGGGTGTCGTCCTCGTAGAAGATGGCCTCGACCGGGCACACGGGCTCGCAGGCGCCGCAGTCGACGCACTCGTCGGGGTGGATGTAGAGCATCCGCTTGCCCTCGTAGATGCAGTCGACGGGGCACTCATCGACGCACGCGCGGTCCTTGAGGTCGACGCACGGCTGGGCGATGACGTAGGTCACCAGGTCCTCCTGAAGACGGCTGGGCACGGATGGGGAGCGTGTCGCTCCACTCTAGTATCCGGTGGGTGCCGGACATGTCAGAACCCCGTGCAGGCGAGACAGCAGCCGAGACCGCCGTGCGTGGCCACACCCTCGGACCGCACGTCGTCGGGCAGCGGATCGTGGTCCGCCACCTGCTCCCGGACGGCCGCGCGACCGACGTCCTCGGGACCTGTACGGCGTGGGGCGCGGGCACGCTGACGATCGAGCGCGACGGCCCGCACGCCGGCGCCGGCCCGGTCGTCGTCGCGCTGGCCGACGTCGTCACCGGCAAGCCGGTCCCGCCCCGCGCGTCGGTGCGGGCGTGGGTGGGCGCGCGCGAGTGCGAGGAGCGGATCGCCGCCCTGTGGGCCTCCACGACGACGGAGCCGCTCGGGTCGTGGCTGCTGCGCGCCTCCCCTCCGCACGGCGGGAGGCTGCGCCGCCGCGGCAACTCGGCGTTGGCCATGGACGAGCCGGGCTTCGGCTGGGTCGACGCGGCATGGGGCGTACGGCGGTTCTACGACGGCCTCGAGCAGACGCCGTTGATCCAGGTGCAGCTCGGGTCGGCGGTGGAGCAGAAGCTCGCCACCTTGGGCTTCACACCGATGGGGGACGGCGATGCCCACGCGCAGCTGGCGCCGGTCGCGCAGGCGCTGAGGTCACTGCGGGCGGTGGCGCCGGAGGCCGACGCCGAGCTCGACGAGACCGCGGACCGGGTCAGCGTCAGGCTGGCGGGAGGTCGTGCCACCGGGACCGGCGTGCTGTCGGACGACTGGCTGCTGGTTGAGGGGCTGGCGGTGGACGAGGGCCACAGGCGGCGCGGGCTCGCGAGCGGCGTGCTGGTCGAGCTGCTCGACTGGGGCGCCTCGCAGGGCGCCCGGACGGCGATGCTGCACGTCGAGGTCGCCAACGAGCCGGCGCTGGCGCTCTACGCGCGCCACGGCTTCGTCACGCACCACACGAACCGCTACCTCGTCGGGCGCTGACCCTGGTCGGAGCAGCCCGGCTACTCGTCGACGGCGTCGGGGTTGGTGCAGATCACCGTGTCGCTCGGGGTGTACGTCGTGCTGAACACCTCGTCCTCGCGGGACTCGGTGTTGCCGTTGACCGGCTCGAAGTAGCGCACGACGTCGATGTCGAAGCCGCCGTAGCCCTCGTTGGGGTGGCAGGTGAGGGAGTCGATCCGCCGCGTCTCCGGCTGCGTGATGTTGTAGCGCTCGCCGGTCGTGGTGGTGATGTCCCAGTACTTGGTGGAGTACATCGTCGCGGTGACCACGCCGGAGGACGACGGGGTGGACGGCGTCACGTTGGTGTCGATGAGGACGCCGTAGGGGGTGTCGTTCCTGAAGCGCAGGTCGACGGCACCCCAGGCCACCGTGGCCTCCCGACCGACGGGGTAGCGGTCGATGTAGAACGAGTGCGGCTTGTGCTCGACGTCCTCGAGACCGGCGAAGAACATCGCGTTGAAGAGGGTGGTGGCCATCTGCGAGACGCCGCCGCCGAGGTCCTGGACGAGGATGCCGTCGCTGATGACGTAGCCCTTGGTGAACCCGTTGGCCTCGGTGCGCTCCCCCACCGTGTCGTTGAGCGAGAACGTCTCGCCCGGCTTGAGGAGCGTGCCGTCGATGATCTCCGCGGCCCGGCCGATGTTGATGTTGCGGTACTCGGCGTAGGGGAAGTAGGTGGTGAAGCTGGACACCCGCTCGCGCACCTGGAGGTCCCGGGCGTCCTTGGTCGTGAAGTCGGGCTGCGCCGCGGTGGCGTCGAGCGTCATCGTGCGCTGGCCCTGCGGCTTGGCGACGGTGTCGAGGAAGCCGGCCTCGAGCTGCGCCCGGTCGAACGTGACGCCGGGCCTGGCCGGGACGACCTGCGGCCGGCCGCCGACCAGGGCGACGCTCGCGTCGACCGGGGCGCCGGCAGTGACGAGGCCGTCGACGACCTCGCTGAGCGCGGCGCCGTCCAACGTCGGGACGAGCTCGCCGTCGGTCGGCACCAGGCTGAGCGCGGCGGTGTAGTCCGCGGGGAAGACCTTGACGTCGGACCCCTCGAACCGCAGCGTCACCGGGGCGGCCACCGCGGGCGAGGCGAAGCCGTCGAGCGCCTCCCGGACGTCGCTCGCGTCGACCTGGGGCACCACCTCCGCCATCTCGAGCGCGACGGTGCCGGGGGCGTCGTCGAGGTAGGCCTCGCGCAGCGCGGTCAACGTGTCGCTCGGGTCGAGCGCCGAGCCCGTACGGGCCTCGGTCGTGCTGATCTCGGCGCCGTCGAAGGCGATGGCGCCGTCGCGGGCCGGGGTGCCGTGCTGCTCGTCGAGGCGGGCCCGGTAGGCGTTGTAGGCGGCGTCGTCGACGGTCACCTCCGCCTCGAAGTCGTCGCCGCCGGTGAAGTAGTTCCAGAGCCTCACCGGGTCCCAGCTCTCCTCGCCGCCCGCCTCGGCGACGGACGCGTCGTAGTCGACGCCGAGACCGGCCTCGGACGGGACGACGGCGACCTGCTCGCCCTCGATCGTGGTCGCGATCTCGCGGTCGACCTTGTCGGCGAGCCCGGCGCGCAGCCGGTCGGCCGCCTCGTCCTGCGGGTGCCCGCCGATGCGTACGCCGGACACGGTGGTGTTGCGCGGGACCTTGTCGCCGGCGACGTAGTGGGCCGCCACGTAGAGGCCGCCGAAGATGACGACGAGCCCGAGGAGCAGCCAGCCGACGACCTTGGCGCCCGCCTTGTCGCGGGGTCCGTCGGTGGTCTTCGGGTTCTTCGGCACGCCGCGAGTTTAGGTGGCCGACCCCGGATCCCCCGGATCGTCGGCGCGTGCGCGACCCGACCCGACGGTCGCCAGCGCGGCCACGAGCAGGACGGCCGAGCCGGCGAGGAACGACCAGCCCGCGGCGTCTGCCCCGACGAGGAACCCGCCCGCCGGGCGTTCGAGCGCACCCCGCAGGACGGGTGTGCACCACCCGAGCGCGAAGCCGACCCGCGTCTCTCCGGGTGGCAGCCAGGCCAGTGCCACCAGTGCGGCGACCAGCGCGAGCGCCAGACCCCACCAGAGCTGGTGGAGCAGGGTCCCGGCCACCCCCGACACGACGCCGACGACCAGCGCGCCCGCCACCCGCAGGGCGGCCAGCAGCGTCGTCACAGACCGGCGAAGAGGTCCTCCTCGAACCCGTCGGCGCCGGTGGGTCCCGGGGTGCCCTTGACCAGGCGGTAGAACTCCTCGGCCCACCACGAGTGGCCGCTCTCCGCGCCGGAGAAGAACGACCCGTCGGGCTCCACCTGGGTGGCGTGCTTGGCCAGGGCGTCCATCTTGCGCTGCACGGTGGCGCGGCCGTCGACCCGCGCGCTGATCAGCTCGTCGGGGGTGACGAACGGCGGCAGCTTGCCGTCGGGCTCCATCCCCTTGAAGGTCTCGGTGTCACCGGACGCGCGCAGCTGGCGCAGGCTCTCGCGCATTCGCGACTCGCTCATCGCGGTCCAGTAGATCTTCGCGACGTCGTGGGGCTCGCCGAGCTCCAGCTTGTAGGACGGGGCCGCGGCCAGCTGGGCGGCGTACATCGCGACGCGGTGGGCCTGGATGTGGTCGGGGTGGCCGTAGCCGCCGAACTGGTCGTAGGTCACCAGCACCTGCGGGCGGACCTCGCGCACCACCTTGACGAGCTCGTCGGCGGCCGCGTTGAGGTCGGCGGTCCAGAAGGCGTTGTCGGGAAGCGTCTCGGACGGGATCGCGTGGCCGTCCTCGTGCCACTGCATGCCGGAGTCGTGGAAACGGCCGAAGCCGCCGAGGAAGCGGTGGTCGGTGACGCCGAGGACCTCCATCGCCTCGTCGAGCTCGCCGCGGCGGTGCTCACCGAGCCCGCCCTTCTCCTCGTAGGCGAGGTGGGCCAGCTCGGGCACCAGCACCTCGCCCATCTCGCCGGCCGTGCAGGTGACGAGGGTGACGCCGACACCCTCGTCGACGTAGCGCGCCATCGTGGCGCCGTTGTTGATGCACTCGTCGTCGGGATGGGCGTGGACGAGCAGCATGCGGTGGTCGGTCATGGCTCCAGACTAGGAGCCGGCTCCGACAAGGCCGAACGCCTCCTCCAGCGTCGGGATCCGCTCGTGACGCAGGTGGGTGGCGAGCGGCCGGCCGACGTGACGGAAGTGCCAGCTCTCGTGGGCGTAGCCGGTCATCCGCTGACCCCCGGCCGGGTAGCGCAGGACGAAGCCGAACCGGTGCGCGTGGCGCCGCAGCCAGCGGGCCTCGCGCGTCCTCGCGAAGCACGCCTCGACGTTGCACGCGCCCGTCGAGGCCCGGCCCAGGTCGACGGCGAGGCCGGTCTGGTGCTCGGAGTGGCCGGCGGGCGCCGTGGTCCGCGCGGCCCGCTCGGCCCCGCGGGCGGCCACCGCGCCGGCGTACAGCTGAGCTTGGCGTCCGTGGGACCGGTAGGCACTCATCACGCGCAGGTCCAGCCCGGCGCGACGGCCGGCGCCGAGCAGCGCGGCGAGCGGACGTACGACGCGCGGGTGGACGAGGTAGCCCTCGACGACCGCCAGCTCGGGCCGGTGCGTGGCCGGGCGCAGGGGGCGCCGCTGGTTGACCACGACCCAGGGGCTGCGGGGGTCGTCGATCGAGTGGCGCGTGAGGTCGAAGGGGTCGGGCTGCCGCAGTGGCGCCGGGTCGGCCGCAGGGGCGCCGCCACCGGCCGGCTCGCCGGCCTGCTCGCCGGCCTGCTCGCCGGGCGCCGACCGCGCCGGCGCGGTGGTGTCGGCGCCGGCCGAGCAGCCCACCATCAGCGCCGTCACGACCACCGCGACGACGATGCCGGCGGCGCGGTGGCCCACGGTCAGGCCCGCTTGATGCGGCGGGGCGCGTCAGGCAGGTCGAGCGGCGCCACCGGCTGCTCGGGGGCGGGCTCCTCGTCGAGCCACCCGTCGTGGGTGTCGACGAGCACCTCGAGCATGAAGCCCGGTGCGTCGCTGGTGATGGCCCAGGGGTGGTCCTCGTCGTCGTCCTCCCCCGCCAGCCGCTCGCGCTCCAGCTGAGCCTCGAAGCCGTCGGCCCGCAGCCGCGCCACGGCCGCCCGTGCGTCGTCCTCGTCGAAGAAGATGGCCCTCACGGGGGCCATTCTCCATCACCCCCTCCCACCCGGTAGTCCCCATCAATCGGGTCGTGCCGGACACCCGCCGACGACCCGAATGATGGGGACTACACCGACTCGAGCCCGCGCGTACGGGCCCACGGCTCCCACCACGCGGGCTTCTCGAGCGTCCACCGTCGGCGATCCGGCGGCAGGAGCAGGCATCGCTCGCGGGCGGCTCGCATCCGTGTGACCACGAGGTCCGTGTCGAGGAGGTCGCCGCCCACCACCTCGAAGACCTCGATGCCCGCCGTGCGGAGCCGCTCGTGCCGGGCGACGTCCTGGCGATGCCGTTGGCCGTCCTTGTGGTCGGCGCCCTGGTACTCCCCCGCGCAGCCCATCTCGTCGAACAGGTCGGGGATGGCCAAGAGGTTCCCGTCGAGGTCGAACACCGGCTTGTTGCACAGCGGACGCGGCAGGTCGGCGTCCCACATCCACGCGAGGACCATCCGCACCTCCTGCGGACTCCAGCACCCGAGTCCCGCCACGGCGGCCACGTCCCGCGCCAGCCCGACGCCGGTCCACGCGTTGCGGGAGGCGACGTACGCCCTGAAGCCGCCGGCGCTCACCTCGCGAGCAGCGATGGCCATCTCGATGTCGACGACCGCCTGCCGAAGGATGCGGTGGCGGCGGACCTCGTCGAAGAGCGCTCGTTCGGCCACCGCGGTCCACACGCCGTCGACCAGCTCGCGCTCGCCCGGCGGCAGCTGCTCCCAGCTGATCGAGATCCTCGGGTCGGGTCGGAGCAGTCCGTGGCCCACCACCACGGGGACCGGCAACAGCTCGTCGGCTGCTGCGGTGCCGTCGAAGAACGTCGCTCCCCGCCAGCGGAGGGCCGCCCACCCCGTGACGGCTCCGTGCATCCGGATGCGGCTGCCCTGCTCGAGGATGCGCTGCTCGACGTGAGAGCCGTCGGTGTCGGCCGGGACGTACATCCCGGCGGACGTCTGCCGCCACCTTGGACCCCGGGCCTGCGACTTCGTCGGGCCGGACACCCCGCGGACATCGACGCGGAGCGGGCGGACGAGGTCCGTCGCGCGGGGCGTACGCGGGGACCACCGGTGCTCGTCCATGCGACGAGCACAGCCGTGCAGGCTGGCCACCGCTGCGCCCGCGGTGCGCGGCTGTGGACGAGCGGGCGGGGCGGCCTCCTGTGGACGCCTGGCGGTCCTTCTCCCGGGGTAGTCCCCATCAATCGGGCTGCTCGGAGGCCCCCCGGGCGACCTGTTTGATGGGGACTACCCCGACGGACACCCGCAGGGAGGGCCAGGGGCAGACCGCCGCTGGCTAGGGTCGCGGCATGCGATCCGAAGGCGACACCCCGCCCGAGCCCGCAGACCTCCCAGAGGACCCGGCAAACGACGGGCCGGAGGACCCGACGGACCACCCGACGGACAACACGACGGACGACCAGCAGGCACGCCCGACGGCCTCCGAGGTGCCGTACGTCCAAGGCGTGCACCTGCAGCGCACCGACGAGAACGTCCGGGAGATCGCCGCATTGACGGCGATCACCGGCGAGCCGCCGGGGCTGGCCGGTCTCCTCGACGACCTGAAGTACGACGTCCGCCGGGCGCGGGTCGTGCCGAGGCTGCTCGGCCGGGCGGTGCGGGAGGCGTGGCGCTGGGACGCCTACGACGAGCGCGACCTGCAGTGGTACCCGCAGGGCATCTCGACGAGCGCCGACGCCTCGGACACCGGCGACATCGACGGCCGCCGCGTCGTCGTGACGACGTGGTACTCGACCGGCAAGGACGGCATCAAGCGCGGGTCGCGGGTGAGCTTCGTGGATCTCGACTCCGGCACGTACCGCCACGTCCTGCTGGTCTCGCCGGTCTTCGACAAGGCCGGCAACCTCACCCTGCGACCCACGAGCATCCACGCCGGCGGGATCGTGTGGGCCGGGCCCTACCTGCACGTCGCCGCCACCGGCCGCGGGTTCGTCACCGCGCGCGTCGACGACATCATGCGGGTGGCCGGCGACGACGACCACCCCGACGAGCTGGGCATCGAGGGCACCGCCCTCCGCTCCTTCGGACACCGCTACGTCCTGCCGGTGCGCTTCACCTACCAGGCGCACGCCGACGAGGGCCACGAGAAGCTGCGCTACTCCTTCATGTCGCTGGACCGGCGATCGGACCCGCCGGCGCTGCTCGCGGGCGAGTACGCCCTCAAGCGCGACGCCACGACCCGGCTGGCGCGCTACCACCTCGACCCGGAGACGTGGCAGCTCGCCGTGGGCGACGACGGGTTCTCCCGCCCGATCGCCGTCGACGAGGGCGGCGTGCGGCAGATGCAGGGCGCCGTCATCGCGTCGGGGCGCTACCACGTCACCGTCTCCCACGGACCGTGGATGCCCGGGTCCGTGTGGTCCGGGCGGCCGGGGTCGATGCGCGAGCGCCGGTGGGCGCTGCCGATGGGACCGGAGGACCTGTCCTACTGGCCCTCGACGGACCGGCTGTGGTCGGTCACCGAGCACCCGCGGCGCCGCTTCATCGTATCGATGGACCGGTCCTTCTTCGACTGACCCCGACGAGGCCGACGAGGCCGGCGAGGGTCAGCCCGGGCTGTGCCACTCGGTGACGTAGGGCAGGCCGCCGACCCACTCGACCCGCGCGCCGTACATCGCGCGCCGGCCCTGCATCCGCGGCTTGTGGTCCCACTTGCCCGTGCCCGCGCAGGGCAGCGCGGTGCCCCGGCACGTCCACCCGTGCAGGAACATGGTGGTCGCGCCGCCGGCCACGTCGACCAGGTCGGCGCCACCGGGACCACAGAGCCCGGTCGTCGCGGTGTCGAGCAGCACGCCGGTCTCGGCGAGGCTCCAGTCGAGCAGGCTCGTCGAGCGCAGCCAGCGGGTGCTGTAGCTGCACCGGGTCCAGTCGCCCTCCGAGGCGAGCATGACGTAGCCCTCCGGCCGCGCGGCCAGGACCGGGTTCTCGATCACGCCCTCCGAGCGCAGCACCTCCACGCTCGTCGCGCCGGTGCGCACCGACTGGCCGTCGCGGGTCAGCTGCACCAGCCGGATGGTCGAGGGGATGCGGTCGGTCTTGTAGAGCAGGTACGTCGACCCGTCGGGGTCGCGGAACAGCGAGGGGTCGATCACGCCGGCGCGCGGGAGCGTCGGGTCGCGCGGCAGGAGCGGGTCCTGCGCGGGCGGCGTGTCGGCGTACGACGGGCACACGAGCGGCGCGCTCCCGACCGGGCGGAACGGCCCGCGGGCCGAGCCGGACCGCGCGACGCCGATGCAGCGCCCGTGCTCGCCCATGCCGCGCACGGGGGTGGCGTAGTAGAGGAGCCAGCGGCCGCGGACCCGAGCCACGTCGACGGCCCACACGCCTCCCTCACGCGACCAGTCCGGGCGGTGGGTCAGCAGGCTGGGGCCGCGGCGCCACGGGCCGTCCGCGCTCCTCGACCAGGCGTGCGGGACCCGGTCGCCGGTGGCGTAGGCCACCAGCCCGCCGGGGGTCGCGACGACCGCGGGGTCGGGGAAGTCGACGTCGAGCACCGGTCGCGGGACCGCGTCCTCGGCGAGCGCCGGCCCGGCGACGGCGAGGGTGACGGCGGTCAGCAGCAGCACGAGCAGGCGTACTGCTCCCCGGATCGGCACCGGGGGACCGTACCTGCTCGGGCTCCCTCAGGGGCGCAACGTCACGGGAAGCGTCTCGAAGCCGCGCAGGATGCGGGTCTCGCGACGCCGGGCGCCGGGCTCGAGGCGCAGGTCCGGGAAGCGCTCCCAGATCGCTCGCAGCCCGACCTCGCCCTCCATCCGGGCCAGCTGGGCGCCGAGGCAGTGGTGCCGGCCGGCGGAGAAGGAGATGTGCTCGCGGGCGTTGGCGCGGGCCACGTCGAAGCGCAGCGGGTCGGCGAAGACCTCGGGATCGCGGTTGGCCCCGCCGAGGATGGCGGTGACCATCGACCGCGCTGGCACCCGCTCTCCGGCGAGCTCGGTGTCGCGGACCGTCATCCGGCCGGTCAGCAGGACCGGCGGGTCGAGGCGCAGCGCCTCCTCGACGACGTTGGTCCACAACGACGGGTCGGCGACGACGCGGGCGCGCTCGTCGGGGTGGTCGTGCAGCAGCGCGATGCCGTTGCCGAGGAGGTTGACCGTGGTCTCGAACCCCGCCGCCAGCACGAGGCCGGCGGTCGCCTTGAGCTCTGACTCGTCCAGTCCCTTCCCGTCGGCGCGCGCGGCGACGAGCTCGCTCAGCAGGTCGTCGCCCGGGGTGCGGCGCAGCCGCTCGAGGTGCTGGCCGAGCCACGCGTCGAACTGCGCCAGCGCGCGCGTGACCGAGCGGTAGCGGCGGAACCCGAGGCCGAGGTCGAGGCTGGGCGCGGCGGCGGAGCCGAACTCGAGCACCTGGCCGCGCTCCGCCTCGGGAACCCCCAGGATCTCGGCGATGACGGTGACCGGCAGGACGGCGCAGTAGGTCTCCACGAGATCGACGACGCCCGTCGCGCGCGGCTCGAGCGCGTCGAGCAGGTCGGCGGCGATCTCCTCGGTGCGCTCGCGCAGCCGCTCCACCGCGCGCATGGTGAACACGCGGGTCACCAGGCGGCGGTAGCGCGTGTGGTCGGGCGGCTCGGTGACGAGCAGCGACGGCGGCTCGACGGGGTGCAGCGTCGTCGGCGCGGACCAGCGCGCGACCCGGCCGAGCGTCCCGCTGCTCGTCGGCAGGCCGGTGCGGAAGTCGTCGCTGGTGAGCACGTGGCGCACCGCGGCGTGGCTGGTCGTGACGAAGCCGATGCGCGAGCGGTAGACCGGTCCGTGCGTGCGGATCTCCTCGACGAGGTCGAAGACCTCGTCGCTGCCGCGCGAGCCGACCCGGATGAGGCGGGCCTGCAGGTCGCCGCGGTCGGCGGCGCGACGCAGGAACACCGTCGGCAGCCCGTGCGCCACTCCCCAGTGGACGCCCGACCTGACCTCGTGGGCGACCTGCAGGTCGGCTATCGAGGTCATGGACGGAGGGTAGTCCGGACCTCTCTAGGGTGGGCACATGTGGCTCGTGGTCGACCTCCTGCTCGTCGGCGTCTTCGCGGTGGTCGGTCGGCTCAGCCACTACGGCACGCTGACGGCCGGCGGCTGGTGGACCACCGCGTGGCCGTTCCTCGTCGGGACGCTCGTCGCCTGGGCGGCGCTGACGGTGGCGCGACGGCCGCCGGCGGCACCGACCTCGGGCGTCGTGGTGTGGCTCGGGGCGCTGGTGGTCGGGATGCTGCTGCGCCAGGCGAGCGGCCAGGGCACCGCCACGGCGTTCGTCGTCGTGGCGACCCTCGTCCTCGGCGCCCTGCTCGTGCTGCCTAGAGTCGGTGCACGTGCCCGACGCTGATGCCCGACCCCGCAGCTCCGCAGTCCCCTTCGGCATCCTCCTCGTCGCCGTCGTCCTCGTCTCGGTCAACCTGCGCCCGGGTGCCTCCTCGCCCGGCCCCGTGCTGGAGGAGGTGCGCGAGGGCCTGGGCATGAGCGCCGGCGTCGCCGGCGCGATGACCGGGCTGCCGGGCCTCTGCTTCGGCCTGGTCGGCGCGCTCGCCGTGGGCTTCGCGCGGCGGGTCGGGATGACGGCCGCGATCGCGATCGGGCTCACCGCCGCCACGGTCGGGCTGCTGCTGCGGGTCGCCACCGACGACGTACCGGTCTTCCTCCTCTTCACCCTGGTCGCGCTCGCGGGCATGGCCGTCGGCAACGTGCTCGTCCCGGCCTGGATCAAGGCCCACGGCCACGCGGTCGTGCTGATGACCGTCTACGGCACCGGCCTCGTCGTGGGCGGCACGGTGGGCTCGCTCGTCACCGCGCCCGTCACCGAGGCGTCCGGCTCGTGGAAGACCGGGCTCGGCATGTGGGGGCTCATGGTGGCGCTGGCCCTGCCGCTCTGGGGCTGGCTGGCACTGCGTGAGCGACGCTCCCCCGCCGAGCACGACGTCAGTGGGGAGGCCGCGCCGAGCGGTCGGATCGCGCACTCGCCGACGGCCGTCGCGCTCACCGTCCTGTTCGGCGTGCAGTCGATGCACGCCTACGTCCAGTTCGGCTGGCTGCCCCAGATCTACCGCGACGCCGGCATCTCCGCGTCGTCCGCGGGCGCCCTGCAGGCGCTGCTCTCGAGCGTCGGGATCGCCGGCGCGCTGGTGATGCCGACCATCATCGCGCGCAGCCGCGGCCTGCACGCCCTGATGATCGCCTTCGGCGTGATGCTCGCGCTCGGCTACGCCGGGCTGCTGGTCGCCCCGGCCACCGTCCCGTGGCTGTGGGCCCTCCTGCTCGGCCTGTCGGGACTGGCGTTCCCGACCGCGATCGCGCTTATCACCGCCCGCACCCGGCACCCGTCCGTGACCGCGCAGCTGTCCGGCTTCGTGCAGCCCATCGGCTACGCCCTCGCGGCGATCGGGCCGTTCGTCGTGGGACTCATCCACGAGGCCACCGGGGACTGGCAGCTCGTGATCGTGCTGCTGGCGCTGACGTCGGTGCCGCTGACCCTCGCGGGACTGCGCGTGGCCAGCCCGACGTACGTCGACGACGAGATCTGAGCGGTCTGTCAGGATCTGCGGCGTGAAGCAGTGGGTGGTGGTCGTCGGCGGCACCAACATGGACGTCGTCGCGCGCACCTCGGCCCCGCTCGTGCCGGCGACCAGCAACCCGGGCCGCACGCGCATCTCCCCCGGCGGCGTGGGCCGCAACATCGCCGCCTGCCTCGGCCTGCTCGGGGCCCCGGTGCGCCTGGTGTCGGCCGTCGGCGACGACGCGTTCGGTGAGGAGGCGCTGCGGGTGACCGCCGCCTGCGGCGCCGACGTGGGCGCCGTACGACGAGTGCCGGGCGCGACCGGCACCTACACCGCGGTCCTCGACGACCGCGGCGAGCTGGTGGCGGCGGTGTCCGACATGGCGACCGTCGACGCGCTCGAGCTCGACACCGTCCACCTCGCCGACGCCGCGCTGGTCGTCCTCGACGGCAACCTCGCGCTGCCGCAGGCCACCCGCGTCGTCGCCGCGGCCGCGGAGGCCGGGGTGCCGCTCGCGTTCGAGCCGGTCTCGGTCGCGAAGGCCGGCCGGCTCGCGGACCTCGTGCACGACCTGTTCCTCGTCACCCCGAACGCCGACGAGCTGGCAGCCCTCACCGGTCGCCCCGCGGACGCGTGGCGCGACTCCGTCGACGACCTGCACCGGCGCGGGGTCGAGCACGTGTGGCTGCGCGACGGGGCGGCCGGCTCGTGGATGTGCACGCGCGGCGGGGAACCGGTGCACCTGCCGGCCGCGCCGGCGTCCGTCGTCGACGTGACCGGCGCGGGCGACGCCATGCTCGCCGCGTGGGTCGCGGCCTGGCTGCGGGGCGACGACCCCGTCGCCGCGGCCCGGGTGGGCCACCTGGCCGCCGCGGCCACCGTCGAGAGCCCGCACACCGTCCGTCCCGACCTGGCCGACGCCATCGGGACCGTCCGTCACCACGCATCCGAGAAGGGGTCCTGAATGCTGACCGTCACCGACGAGGTCCGCGACGCGCTCGCGTCCGGGCAGCCCGTCGTCGCTCTGGAGAGCACGATCATCAGCCACGGCATGCCCTACCCGCAGAACGTGGAGATGGCGCGCACCGTCGAGGGCATCGTCCGCGACGGCGGGGCCGTCCCGGCCACGATCGCCGTGCTGCACGGCCGGCCCACGATCGGCCTGTCCGCCGACGACCTCGAGCTGCTCGCCTCGGACGACTCGGTCCTCAAGGTCTCCCTCCGCGACCTGCCCTACGTCGTCGCCCGCGGGCTGCACGGCGCGACGACCGTCGCCTCGACGATGCGCCTGGCGGCCCTCGCCGGCATCGGCGTCTTCGTGACCGGCGGGCTGGGCGGCGTCCACCGCGGCGCCGCGACGACGTACGACGTCTCCGCCGACCTCACCGAGCTCTCGACCACCTCCGTCGCGGTCGTCTGCGCCGGCGTGAAGAGCATCCTCGACATCGGCCTCACGCTCGAGAAGCTCGAGACGCTGGGCGTCCCGGTGGTCGGCTACGGCACCGACGAGTTCCCGTCGTTCTACTCGCGCTCCTCGGGGTTCGGCGCCCCCATGAGGCTCGACTCCCCCGCCGAGGTCGCCGCCCTCATGGCCGCGAAGTGGGAGCTGGGACTGGCCGGCGGCGTGGTCGTCGCCAACCCCATCCCCGCCGAGGCGGAGATCCCGGCCGACGAGATCGGCGCGATCATCGACCGCGCGCTCGCCGACATGGACGCCCGGGGCATCCGCGGCAAGGACGCCACGCCCTACCTGCTGGGTCGCATCGTCGAGATCACCGATGGCGCCTCGCTGGTCGCCAACATCGCGCTCGTCGAGCACAACGCGCGGCTCGGCGCCGCGATCGCGCGGGAGCACGCCGCCCGCTAGGGCCGGGTGCCGGCGCCGTCGAAGTCGCCACGGCGGGTCGGCACGATGTCCTTGCCCAGCGGTGCGAGCGAGATGGGGATCAGCTTCAGGTCTGCGAGGGCGAGCGGGATGCCGATGATCGTGATCGCCAGCGCGACGGCGGACACGACGTGGGCGATCGCCAGCCACCAGCCGGCGAGGACGAACCAGATCACGTTGCCGAGGAAGGAGCCGACGCCGGCCGACGGCTTCGCGACGATCGTGCGGCCGAAGGGCCACAGGGCGTAGCCCGCGATCCGGAAGGACGCCACCGCCCACGGGATCGTGATGATCGGGATGCACAGCAGCACGCCCGCCAGGACGTAGCCGAGGAACAGCCAGAAGCCGCCGAGGACGAGCCACACGACGTTCAGCACCAGGCGCACCACCTGATCAAACCAGACCGGGGCGCGCAGTGGCCGGCTCGTGCTTGGATCGGGCCATGGCCTCCCGACTGACCGAGATCTCGCTCGACTGCCACGACCCCGAGCTGCTCGCCGGCTTCTGGACGGCGGCGCTGGACTGGGTGGTCCTCGACCGGGAGCCGGGCCTCGTGGAGATCGGCCCCGACCGGGCCAGCGACCAGGCGCTGCTCGACGCCGTGCGGTCCGGACCGGTGCCGCCGACGATGTTCCTGGCCGCGGTGCCGGAGGACAAGGTGGTGAAGAACCGGATGCACCTCGACCTCTCCCCCGTCGACCGCTCCCGCGACGAGGAGGTCGAGCGGCTGCTGGCGCTCGGCGCGACCCATGCCGATGTCGGCCAGACCGGCGACGAGAGCTGGGTCGTGCTGGCCGATCCCGAGGGCAACGAGTTCTGCGTGCTGCGGAGCCTCGCCGACGGGTACTTCTCCCTGTGACCGGGCTGGGCCTAGAGCTGCCGATCGGGACGGAGCGGCTGCTGCTGCGCCCGCACCGGATGGACGACCTCGACGACCTCGCCCGGTTCCACGGCGACCCCGACGTCGTACGCCACGTGCCGTGGCCGGTGCGCGACCGCGCCGCGACCGAGGAGACGCTGCGGGTGAAGCTGACGCAGACCGAGCTCGAGGCTCCCGGCCAGTGGCTGGTGCTCGCGGTCGAGCACCGCGCGCGTGGTCGGGTCATCGGCGAGGTGCTGCTGAAGTGGGCCTCGGACCGCCAGGGCGAGGTCGGCTTCGCGTTCGGCCGCGACCACCAGGGACAGGGCTACGCCGCCGAGGCGGCCACCGCGATGCTGCGCCTCGGGTTCGGCGAGCTCGGGTTCCACCGCATCTGCGCCGTGGTCATCGAGGGCAACGACGCCTCGGCGCGGCTGCTCGGTCGCCTCGGGTTCCGCCAGGAGGGCCGGATGGTCGACGGGGTGCACTTCAAGGGCGAGTGGGCCACCCAGCTCGTGTTCGCGATGCTCGAGGACGAGTGGCGGTCACGGGCGGGCCGCTGACCTGCGGCAGACTCGCGCCCGTGGCGTTCCGAGGATGGGCGAGGACGTGGGCGGGCGGCTCCGTGTCGACCGCGGTGGCGCGCCTCAACGCGCGGCACCCGTGGAGCCACAACGACTGGTTCCACGGCTGGATCCTCGCGAACCTCCCCGAGCAGCGCCGAGCCGCCCTGGACGTCGGTTGTGGCCAGGGCGGGCTGGTGGCCGCCCTGGCACCGCACTTCGGTCGCGTCGTGGGCAACGACGCCGACCCGGCCATGGCGCGCGAGGCCGCCGCGCGCTGTCGCGGCGCGGCCAACGTCTCCGTCGAGGACGGTGCGTGGACCGACGTGGGGGGTCCCTTCGACCTGGTCACGATGGTCGCCGTCCTGCACCACCTCGACGTCCCGACGGCCCTCGCCGAGGTGCGCGAGCTCCTCGCGCCGGGGGGACGGTTCCTGGCGGTCGGGCTGGCGCAGTCGCAGAGCGTGACCGACCACGTCTGGGACGCCGCGTCGATCCTGACGAACCCGGCGATCGGCTTCGTGCTCCACCCGTGGCCCGCGCGCGAGGGTGTCCGGCCCCCCGCCCTACCCGGTGCGGGAGCCGACGATGACGTACGACGAGCTCCACGGTCACGTCACGGCCGCGATGCCGGGCGCGACGATGCGGCACCGCCTGGCCTTCCGGCACACGATCGAGTGGACCAGGCCGTCCTGAGGCCTGACCTCCACCGGCGACCGGTGCGGGGCGGGCAACGGCCCCGCCAACCACGGGGGGGAGCCGGCGGGGCCTGAGCCGCCTGCCCCACTGCGGCCGTGGTCGTCAGTACCCACCCCGCGGCCTGTCGATCCGCCGGTCGGTGGACCCGCCGCGCTGGGCCAGGACGCCATGCCGGCCGATGGGGATCATCAGGGGGCGGCCCGACACCGGGTCGTCGATGATCGTGCTCGACAGGCCGAAGACGTCCTCCACGAGGTCCGGCACGAGCACGTCGCGCGGGTGGCCGGCGGCGTACAGCCGTCCGTCCTGCAGGGCGACGAGGTGGTCGGCGTAGCGGGCCGCGAGGTTGAGGTCGTGCAGGACCATGACGATGGTCGTGCCCTTGGCCCGGTTGAGGTCGGTGAGCAGGTCGAGCACCTCCACCTGGTGGCTGACGTCGAGGAAGGTCGTGGGCTCGTCGAGGAGCAGGACCTCCGACTCCTGGGCCAGGGCCATCGCGATCCAGACCCGCTGGCGCTGGCCGCCGGAGAGCTCGTCGACGGCCCGGTCGACGAGCTCGGCGGTGTCGGTCGCCTCGAGCGCCGCCGCGACCGCGCGGTCGTCGGCCGCCGACCACCGGGCGAACGCCCGCTGGTGGGGGTGGCGTCCGCGACCGACCAGGTCGCCGACGGTGATGCCCTCCGGCGCGATGGGCGACTGCGGCAGCAGGCCGAGGCGTCGGGCGAGCTGCTTGGCGGGCATGGCGTGCACCGACTCCGCGTCGAGGACGACCCGGCCCGCGCGCGGCGGCAGCAGGCGGGTCATCGACCGCAGCAGGGTGGACTTGCCGCACGCGTTGGGACCCACGATGGCGGTCACCTCCCCCGGCGCGATGACGAGGTCGAGGCCGTGGATGACCTCGCGGTCGCCGTAGCCGAGCGTGAGCCCGGAGATCTCCAGGCGGGGCGGGACAGCTGTCGACGGGCTCACACGGTGCCTCCGACTCGGTTGACGCGGACGATGAGGTAGATCAGGTAGGGCGCCCCGAGGATGCCGGTGACGACACCGACGGGCATGCGGGTGCCGAAGGCGTGCTGCCCGACGAAGTCCGCGACGAGGGTGAGCAGCGCGCCGACCAGCGCCGCCGGCACGAGCAACGAGCCGCGCGGCCCGACGATCCTCGCCGCGATGGGCCCGCAGAGGAACGCGAGGAACGCGATCGGCCCGGACGCCGCCGTCGCGAAGCAGACCAGGCCCACGGCCGAGACGATGGCCAGCAGTCGGAGCCGCTCGACGCGGACGCCCAGGGCGGACGCGGTGTCGTCGCCGAGCTGCGAGGCGTCCAGGCTCCTGGCCTGCAGGAGGATCGCCGTCCCGAGCACCAGCAGCGCGGCCAGGACGAGCAGGTTGTCGCGCCACAGGGCGCCGTTGAGGCTGCCGGTCAACCACCGCATCGCCTCGGCGAGCTCGAAGTTGCGGGCGCGCTCGAGCTGCCAGGAGATGACGCTCTGCATCATCAGGGCGACGCCGATGCCGATGAGGACGAAGCGGGTGCCGGCGGCGACCCCGCGGCGGTAGGCCAGCAGGTAGATGGTCAGGGCGACCCCGATCCCGGCGGCGACCGCCAGCCACGAGACCAGCAGCCCGCTGAGCGAGAAGCTCACGATCGCCACCGCGGCCGCGGCGCTCGCGCCCTCGGTGACGCCGATGATGTCGGGGCTTGCGAGCGGGTTGCGCAGCAGCGTCTGGAAGGTGGCGCCGGCGAGGCCGAAGGCCGGCCCGACGAGCACGGCCAGCGACGCGCGCGGCAGGCGCAGGCGGCCGACGACGAACTGGGCACCCGGCGGTTCCTGCCCGAGGACCACCGCGAGGACGTCGGAGGGCGGGTAGACGGTGGGGCCGAGCATCAGGCTGCCGGCGTACGCCGCCGCGACGAGCGCTGCCAGCACGCCGATCGCCGTGGCACGCCGACGCCGTCGCGCCCGTCGACCCGCGCGGACGCGGTCGAGCACGGCGGGCGCCGGGTCGGCCAGCCCGGGGGGTCGCTGGTCGGTGCTCTGCGGCGCGCTCACAGCTCGCGCACCCGGCCCCGCCGGACGGCGGCGATGAAGACAGGACCGCCGACGATGGCGGTGATGATGCCGACGTCGACCTCCGACGGCGGTGCGACCACCCGGCCCAGGACGTCGGCCACCACGAGCAGGACGGCGCCGCCGACGGCGCTGAAGGGCATGAGCCACCGGTGGTCGACGCCGATCAGGATCCGGAAGAAGTGCGGGACGACGAGCCCGACGAACGCGACCGGACCCGTCACGGCCGTGGTCGCCCCGGCGAGCGTCACCGCGCCCAGCGCGGCCAGCAGCCGCGTGCGCGCCACCTGCTCACCCAGCCCGGCGGCGAGCTCGTCGCCGAGGCCCAGCATGTCGAGGCCGCGCGAGCACCAGGCGCACAGCAGGCCGCCGGCGAGGAGGAACGGCGCCATCTGCCACAGCTTGTCGTCGGTGGCACCGCCCACGCCGCCGATCTGCCACGAGACGACGTTCTCGGAGATGTCCGGGCGCGGCAGGACCACGGCGGTGATGAACGACGTGAGCGTCGCGGTGGTCGCGGCGCCGGCGAGGGTCAGCTTGAGGGGTGTCGTCCCGCCCCGCCCGAGCGAGCCGATGGTCCACACGAAGAGGGAGGTCACGGCGGCCCCGAGGATGGCGACCCAGATGTAGCCGGTGGCCGTCGACAGCCCGAACCAGGCGATGCCGACCGCCACCGCGAGGGACGCTCCGGCGTTGACCCCGAGGATGCCGGGGTCCGCGAGCGGGTTGCGGGTGATGCCCTGCAGGACCAGCCCGCACACGGCGAGCGCGGCGCCCGCCACGACGGCGAGGGCCGTACGGGGGACGCGCTTGGCGACTGCCGCCTGGGCGAAGCCGTCGGTGTCGCCCGTCAGGCCGGCCCAGATGTCGGCCCAGTCGACGTCGCGGGACCCGAGGACGACCGAGGCAGCGCACGCCACGACCAGCACCGCGACGGAGGCGAGCAGCCACGCACCGCGCGCCCGCCGGGTCCGCTGCAGGGGTGCAGCGGGCCCGACGGGCGTACGGGTGGCCGGGGCGGTGGTGCTCACTCGTTGGTGTAGGCGGCTGCCTCGGCGAGCAGGCCGACGTACTCCTCGACGAGGTAGGGCACCGACAGCGGCGTCGGGTTGGCGCCCGTGCCGATCGGCTTGGTGCCGTCGAGGTTGACGATGGCCTTGTTCTTCACCGCAGGGAGCTGGGACAGGACCGGGTCGCCCTCGAGCGCGTCGATGAGCTCGTCGCCGCCGTAGGTGATGATCACGTCGGCGTCGGCCAGCTCGTCCGCGCGCTCGGCGCTGATCGAGCCGGCGTAGTCACCGCTGTCGCCGGTGGCCTCGACGACGCTCGGCGCGATCTCCATGCCGAGGTCGGTGAGGTACTTCGAGCGCGTGTCGGCGGCGCTGTAGAAGTTGACCTCGCTGAGGTCGGCCGGGTCGACGTGAGTGAGGAACATGCCGGTGGCACCCTCGAGCTCGGGGTGCGCGGCGACGGCGTCCTCGATCGACTGCTCGACGTCGGCGACGAGCTGCTCGCCCTCCTCCTCCATGCCGAGGCCGCGGGCGTTCTGCATGAGCGAGTCGCGCCACTCGGTCGCCCACGGGTCGTCCGGGAAGGCGACGACGGGAGCGATCTCGCTCAGCGTGTCGTAGTCGTCCTCCGTCATCCCGGAGTAGCCGGCGAGGATGACGTCGGGCTCGGTGCCGGCGATGGCCTCGAAGTCGTAGCCGTCAGTCTCGTCGAAGAGCACCGGGGTCTCGGCGCCGAGCTCCTCGAGCTTCTCCTCGGTCCACGGCTGGACGCCGTCGCCGTCGTCGTCGCCCCACGTCATCTCGGACATGCCGACGGGCACGACGCCGAGGGCCAAGGGCACCTCCTGGTTGGCGAAGTCGATCGTGGCGACGCGCTCCGGCTTCTCCTCGATCACGGTCTCGCCGTAGGCGTGCGTGATGGTGACGGGCTCCCACTCGGCGGCGCTGGAGCCGCCGTCGTCGGAGGCCGTGTCGTCGGAGGCCGCCTCGTCGCCGCACGCGGCGAGGCTGAGGGAGAGCAGGACCGCTGCGGCCGGTGCCGCCAGCTTCTTCATCGGAGTCACGGAGATCCTCACATCGAGACAATAGGTAAGGCTTACCTTACTTCTGCTCCTCCGCTGCTGGCCACCGGCCCCGCACCCGGCCGGTCGCGGGCAGGCGGAGCGGCGCCGCAGTAGGCTGCGAGCCGGTTCCGCCGCGAACCAGCCCTCGGCCGCCCGCCGTGCCGAGGACGAGGCCCTGCGCCCCGAGGGGGGAGAGTGACCGATCACGACGAGTGGTTGGACGAGCGCCGCACCGAGCTGCTGCTGCTCCTGCTGCGCACGCGTACGTCGTCCGCGTCCAGCCTGTCGGAGACCTTCGCCGACGACGACGTCCCGGAGAGCCTGGCGGCGCTGCGCGAGGCCGGCTTCCTGCGCGGCGATGGCCCCGACCTGACGCCCGTCCCACCGGGCGAGGCGCTGTCGCGCATCGCGGGCTCGGCCCTGGCCCGCGAGCGCGAGGCGCTCGACGCCCTCGACCACCTGGTCCGGCTGCTGCCGACCCTGTCCGACGCCTGGGACGACGGGCGGGCCCAGCGCGCCAGCCACCTCCAGGGGGAGGTCCTGCACGGGAGCGCGGAGTCGCTCGCGGACCGGTGGTACGCCGTGAGCGAGGAGCGACCGCCCGCCGACCCGGGGTGCTCCTACGGCGACATCCCCTTCGTGCGGGCGCAGTACCGACACCAGCTCGACGTCGTGCAGGCGACCTTCGAGGCACGCGGGCACGGGATGAAGATGCTCCTGCCGGTCGACCAGATGACCGACCCCGACAACCGGGAGGCCGTCGACGCGTTCGCCGTGGCCGGCATCGAGATGCGGGTGGCCGCGAACGTGCCGTCCTACATCTACAGCGACCCCGGCGTGATGGCGGGCCTGCCCCTCACCTGGGGTGCCCGCCTGCCCGCCGACGGCATCGTCCTGCTCTACGACCCGGTCCTCATGGAGCCGGTGGACCAGATCTTCGACCGGTGGTGGCGGGCAGCGACGCCCTGGCCGCTGGTCGGGTCGGGCTGGGAGCCGGTCATGCAGCTGCTCGGACTGGGCCTCGCCGACGAGCAGATCGCCGCGATCCTCGAGCTCGGTGTCCGCACGGTGAGGCGGCGCATCTCGATGGCGATGGAGGACGCCGGGGTCTACTCCCGCTTCGAGCTCGGCATGCACTGGGCCCAGCAGGGCCACGCCGCCGAGGGCGTCCCCGACCCGGCCGCCGGGGAGCCGCTCAGCCCCTCATGAGGGCGTCGACGGCCGTCCTGGCCTCCGCCATGCCGACGCCGGTCAGGTCGCGGTAGCGCACGATCGCCAGCATCGCCGACCCCTCGCTCACGAGTCGCTCGAGCTCGGCGTCCCCCTCGGGCCCGGAGGCGGCCGGTGTGCCGCCGTCGAGCGCGTCGAGACGGCGCTCGAGGGCCAGGGTGCGGCGGCGCAGCTCGTAGAGCTCGGCGTCGCTCATCCCCAGTACACCGCCTTGCGCGTCACGACCCACGCGCCGTCGACCCGCACGTAGTAGACGGACACGAAGCCGTACTTCGACCCCGTGCGGTACTCGCGGCTCTGGGTCGCCGGCTGGTTGGCCAGCGGGTCGCCCGGGTTGGAGGTCATCTTCTTGCCGGACGTGCCGAAGACCCGGTGGACCCGGGTGAGGTCGGTCCCGTCGTGGACCTTGCGGTACTCGGCCTTGGTGACCACGGGGGTGTTCCTGGTGTCGCTCGACGCCGGGGCGTCGTCCTGCCGGGCCTGCGCCGCGGCGGGGATGCCGAGGACCATCGAGCTGACGGCCGAGGCGATGATGACGGTTGTCGTACGCATCCTGGTTCCTGTCCTGGTGGGCCGGCTGGAGTCCCGCGGAGCGCGGGTGCCGGTGCCGAGAACGCTAGGCAGCGCGGGTGCCCGAGGGCGAGGGAAATGGCTGTCCGGGAGCTGCCGTGGCAGCAACTCCGGTGCGCCCGGGCGCGAGGGCGCCGGTCAGCGGACGAACAGGGGACGGCGCCAGGCCCACAGCTCGGCGGCGACCACGAGGCCGGGCCAGTCGTGGAGCGACGGCAGGTGCGGGCCGGAGGGCAGCACGAGGCTGACGCGCTCGCGGCCGCGTCCCGCCGCGGCCCGGAGGGTCGCCAGCAGGAGCATGCGCGCGATCCCGCGCCCCCGGTGGTCGGTGTCGACCGACAGCTGGCGGATCCAGCAGATGCTGCCCGCGTCCTCGGCGACGCAGGCGCCGACGACCCGTTCGTCGACCGTGGCCACCTGCACCGACTCCGCGGACAGCTCCCACGGGTCGTGGCCCGTCACCACCAGCCGGCCGCCGAGGTCCGGTGCTCGGCGCACCGCGAGGTCGCCGTGGCGCTCGAGGAGGCGGTCGGCCACCGCGCGCTGGTCCGTGCGTGGCGGGCGCACGACGAGGTCGGGGGCGGCGGGAGGCGCGTCCTCGGGCGCGCCCGCGACCAGGATCCAGGTCGTGTCACCGCGGACGTACTGGCGCTCGGCGAGGGCGGCGGCCGCCGCCACGTCGGAGGCAGCGGTCATCTGGCGCAGGGTCGAGAAGCCACGGCGGCGGGCGACGGCCTCCCCCCACTCGGCGAGGTCGCTGCCGAGCCCCTCCCCCCGGCGCAGGGGCGACACGTGGACGACCAGGTCGGCCGACGACCCGAGCTCGCCGAACGCGACCGGCACCGCGCCGTCGAAGTAGCCGAGGCTGCTGCCGGGCAGGTCGAAGCCGGGTCGTTGCCACCGGGACACGAGGTCGAGAGGGGTGGTGACGGGGTGCCCGAACGCGTACCGCTCCGACGCCGCGACGAGGGCCGCGACGGAGGACTGGTCAGCCAGCCTCAGCCCGCGACAGTCGAGGCCGGCGAGAGGGGGTGAGGGAACGGGCACGTGCGGATCCTCGTCAGTCGCACTCTGGTGGCCGCGGGCTGCGCGGACACCTGGACGGACGAGTATGGCACCGGTGGGCGCCGGTCACCGGGGTCCGCCGCGGGGCCAGTCGGTGAGCAGGCGGATGTCGGAGTCGATGAGGCGGGCCTGCCGGGTGCGCCACTCGGCGAGGCGCACGGCGGCCTCGACGGAACCGGCGGTGCGACGACGGCGGGGACGATCGGTGGTGTGCATGTCGGGTTCTCTCCGGGACGGGACGGTGGACGGCCTGTGGCGGCCGCGAGGCGGGCCGGGAGCGGTCTGTCGACGCGGCGGCTCGCCCTCCTGAACTCAACACGCGGCGCGGACGACGGGTCAACGAACCGCGTCGGCCTGAACCTGTCATGGCAACGACTGCGCCGGCCGGTCCACCGGCCGGGCCGGGAGCTGGCCCATGTCGAGGTCCAGCGCCACGTGGTTGTGCGGTCGCGAGCGCTGCGCCCAGTGCATCCCGAGCTCGAAGCGCGAGGAGACGCCGAAGTGGGTCATCGCCTCCGCGATCCGGCGACGCACGGTGCGCACGCCCATGCCGAGGATGGCGGCGACCTGCTCGTCGGTGCGGCCCCGGGCGAGCAGGCGCATCACCGGCAGCCACCCCGCCGGCTCCATCGGCCACGGCGTCGCCGAGGTCCACCAGCGGTCGAAGATCGAGCCCACGGCGTCGATGAGGGCCGGGTCGTAGACCAGCACGAACCCGTGCGGCCCCGGCGCCCCCCAGCGGAGCGGGATCCCGGCCATCACGCCGGAGTCGACGTAGAGCCACGTGGGCACCGTCGTCGCGAGGCGTACGTCGACGCCCGACGCGACGAGCGTGTCGCAGGCCTCGCGGTTGGCCGTGTCACCGAGCTGGTCGGCCGGGAGGATGACCCGCATCCGGGCGCCCGCCTCCTGCGAGGCGGCGCCGGCGGCGGCGAGGTGGGGCAGCAGCTGCTCGTGCACGGGGCCGAAGTGGCCGTAGGCCACGCCCGGGTCGAGCGGCGGTCGCTGCTGGGTCACGCTCGCCCAGCGCTGCGTGGCGCGCTCGTCGCCCTCGATCACCTCGCCGCGCACGTCGTAGTCGTGGGGGGTCTGGCCCATGTCCCAGGCCCGCGACATCGAGGGCAGCTGCCGCACCAGCCGGGTGAGCGCCGCGAGCGACTCCCGCTGGCGCCCCAGAGCCGCGGTCGCGACCCCGGCCACCGCCGCGTCGGGAGGGACCGCGGTCACCACGTCGCCGTCGATCTCGACGAAGCCGGCGTCGCGGAGGCGGTGCAGGCTGGTCAGCACGTCGCCGCCGAGGTCGGGCCGGGTGAGCTCGGCCAGTGACGACGAGCGCGACCGCAGCACCTCCACCAGGAGGGAGCGGTGCCGCTCGTCGAGCCACACGGCGTCGTGGTGTCCGGTCACGTCCACTCCCCTCGTCCGCCCGCCGTCGGCAGGTGTCGGCCGTGGCAGCCATTGCCGATCGCGCCCCCACCCCGGCGCGGTGAGGATGAGGAGGCGGGCTCCCGCCCGCCACCATCCGAGGAAGGACCGGCACCGTGCCAGGACGCAGACGAGGGACAGCACCGCAGGGCGGAGCCGCGTGCACGACGGCGCTCGTGGAGCACGACGACGGCGAGGCGTGCCCCGCCGGCAGCCCCGCCGGCAGGGCGTCGCTCGTCGACCTGGGCCCCGTCGAGCAGCTGCGCGCCGGACGCCTCGGCGCCCGGCTCCTCCGGCTGTACGCGGGGCTGGCGGTCTACGGCGCCTCGCTCACCGTGATGGTCCGTGCCGACCTCGGCCTCGCGCCCTGGGACGTCCTCCAGTCGGGCATCACCCGCTACGTGCCCCTGACGCTCGGGCAGGCCGTCGTGGCGGTCAGCTTCGTCGTGCTGCTGCTGTGGGTCCCGCTGAGGGAGAAGCCCGGCCTCGGCACGCTGTCCAACGCCGTCGTCGTCGGGGTCGTCTGCGACCTCACCATGCCGCTGATCGACCGGCCGGACCACCTGGCCGCACGCCTCCTGATGATGCTGCTCGGCGTCGCGATGTGCGGGCTCGCCACCGCCCTCTACATCGGGGCGCAGCTCGGGCGCGGTCCCCGGGACGGGCTGATGACCGGCCTGGCCCGCCGCACGGGGCTGTCCCTGCGACTGGTGCGCACCGGGCTCGAGGTCGCGGTGGTGGCCGTCGGGCTGCTGCTGGGCGGGGTGATCGGTCCCGGCACGGTGGTCTTCGCGGTGACGATCGGGCCGGTCACCCAGGCGCTGCTGCCCCGCTTCACCGTCTCGCTGCGCGCACCGCAGCGACCGCGGCGCACCGGCGAGCGGTAGCGCAGCGGGGCGGAGGCGGGCGTCAGAAGAGATCGGGCACCGTCCAGCCGTCGAGGTCGTACTCGGAGAGGAACTCGTCGGCGAAGCCCTTCATCGCGTCGACGTCGCCGCGCGCCTGCGCGGCGTGCAGCAGCTCCGCCTTCACGCTCTCGTGGTTGCCCGAGTAGTTGCGCTCGTAGAGCTCGTGCCGGCTGCCGAACTCGGAGCCGATCGAGTCCCACAGCGCCTTCATCACCTTGACCCGCTCGACGGCCGTGATCCCGTCGGAGCCGCGGACGTACTTGTCGAGGTAGGGCCGCACCTCCGGCGAGTGGAAGTCGGCGGCACCGGACGGCAGGTAGATGAGCCCCGACGCGACGTCCTGCTCGATGATCTCCTTGACGCGCGGGTAGCCCTGCATCATGAACATCCGGTAGGTGAGGCCGTACTCCAGCTTCGGGATGACGGCATCGCCCACCCACTGCTCGGGGTCGCGGGCCATCGACTCCGACAGCGACCAGAACAGGTTGCGCCAGCCGATCACCTCACCGACGCGCGTCTGCACGCCACGGAAGCCCCCGGACCCGGTGCAGTCGAGCGCCTTCAGGAGCAGGCCGGCGAGGAAGTCGAGCTTCACGGCCAGGCGGGTGCAGCCCTGGAAGGTGAACCGGGGCAGGAAGCCCGACTGGGGGAAGAAGGCGTTGACGCGGTCGACGTCGCCGTACATGAAGACGTTCTCCCACGGCACGAGCACCTTGTCGAAGACGAAGATCGTGTCGTTCTCGTCCATGCGGCTCGACAGCGGGTAGTCGTACGGCGACCCGTTCCGGGCGGCCTGCTGGGCGTAGGACGTGCGGCAGATGAGCTTCACGCCCGGGGCGTTCATCGGCACGGTGCACACCAGCGCGAACTGCTTCTTGCGGATCGGCAGCCCGTAGTGGCCGATGAAGTTGTAGTGGGTGATCGCGCTCCCCGTCGCGACGACCTTGGCGCCGGAGACGACCAGGCCGGCGTCGGTCTCCTTCTCCACCTTCATGTAGACGTCACCGACCTCGTCGGGCGGCAGCTGGCGGTCCACCGGCGGGTTGATGATCGCGTGGTTCCAGTAGAGGACCTTCTCCTGCGACTCGCGGTACCAGCGCTCGGCGTTCTCCTGGAACGGCGCGTAGAGCTCCTTGTTGGCGTGCAGCGTGCCCAGGAAGCTGGCCTTGTAGTCGGGCGAGCGGCCCATCCACCCCCACGTCATCCGCGCCCAGCGGGCGATCGCGTCGCGCTCCCTGAGCAGGTCCGCGGACGACGTCGGCGTGCGGAAGAACGGCATCGTCACCCCACCACTGCCGGTGTCGGTGGGGACGGTCAGCTCGTCGACGTGGGGCCCCGTGTGCAGGGCGTCGTAGAGGCGCGCGGTCATCCGCACCGGGTTGCGGAAGGCGGGATGGGTGGTCACGTCGGCGACCCGCTCGCCGCCGAGGTGGATCTCGCGGTCGTCCCGCAGCGACTCGACGTACTCGTCACCGGTCATCGGACGCGACGCGAAGCTCTGCCGGCGGTTGGCCGGCGAGCCGGCCGCCGGGTTGACGCTCGGCGCGCCCTCGTGGGTCGCGCTCGCGGTCAGGGTGTCCATGGCGGGACGCTAGGGACGCCGCGACCGCCCTGTCGATCCGCATCGCGCACCGCCTGTCCGCATTGCGCGACGGAGACGCTCGCGCGCTGACGCGCGCGGCCGTAGCATGTCTCGCGTCACAGGCCCGAGTCCCGTGCACTGGCCCGGACGACGAGGAGGTGCGCGTGCCACGGCCCGAGGTCGACTACGACGCCCTGTCCGGCGCGGTCAGCGACGCCTACTTCCCGCACCGCCTGACGGTGCAGCGCGAACGCCCGGGCCCCGACGCCACCCTGCGCGCCGTCACCCTGGGGTCGGTCCGGCTGGCACGCATCGGCTGGGGCTCGGACGTGGCCGTCGAGTCCGACCACCCCGGTGCGTGGGCGGTCAACGTCCCGCGCAGCGGTGTCCTCGAGGCGCGGCTGGGCGAGCGCCACGTGCTCTCGGTCGACGGCCAGGCCACCGTGTGCCCACCCGACGTCCGCACGAGCATGACCCACTGGTCGGCCGACTGCTCGATCCTCGGCATGCGGGTCGAGCGCGACTACCTCGACAAGGAGGTCGCCACCCTCGTCGGCTCCTCGACCAGGGCGATGCCGCAGCAGCTCGACCTGCGGGGCGGCGCCGGGCTGATGTGGCTCACGCTGGTGTCCTCGATCGGCGCCGAGGCGCTGCGCAGGCCCGAGCTGGTCGGCGACGACCCGGTCGCCCGGCGGCTGGGCGCCACGCTCACCGCCGCGCTGGTCATGGCGTGCTACCCCGAGGACGTGGACCGCCACTCGCTGCAGCCGCGCATCGTCACGCGCGTCGTCGACGCCCTCGAGGCCGACCCGTCCCGCCAGTGGACCGCGTCCGACCTCGCCGGCATCGCCGGGGTCGGGATCAGGCGCCTCCAGCAGGGCTTCCGCGAGCACCGCGGCGCCGCGCCCCTGACGGTGCTGCACGAGATCCGGCTCGACCGGGTCCACGCCGACCTCGTCGCCGGCGGCACCACCGTGGCCGCCGCGGCCCACCGCTGGGGCTTCACCCACCTGGGCCGGTTCGCGGCGGCCTACCGCGACCGCTTCGGGGTGTCGCCCTCGCAGACGCTGCGGTCCTGATCGCCGACGCCCCGACGTCCGGAGGACGTCGGGGCGCGGCGCGGTGCGGCGGGTGCAGCGTGGTGCGGCGTGGTGCGGCGGTGCTGCGGTCAGGCCGTGCGGAAGCGCAGGGTCAGCGCCTGCGGGCCGGGTGTTCCGGGTTTCGCGTCGAAGGCGTTGCCGGCGACGTCCCGGACCCCGGTGGTGACCGTGAGGGTGTAGGTCGTGCGGCGCTCCAGCGCCCTGGCCGGGTCGAGCACGACGGTCCGGGTCCTTGCGTCGTAGCGGACCTCGGCGCGCACCTTGTTCGCGCTCCCCCTGCCCTTGAGGAAGACGGTTCGTCGCGTGACCGAGCCGGCCTTCAGCGACTCGCTGGCCCGCACCTTGACGGTCGTGGAGACCGGGACCTTCCGGGCGCCGGCCCTCGGGGTCGTCCGGGTCGCGGTCGGACCCGAGGTGTCGGTCGGCGCCGCGGACGAGGTGAGGGCGATGGTGTCGCTGACCACCGCCGACTCGTTGCCGTCCTTGTCGCGGAACTGGGCGTAGACGGTCTTGACGCCGTCGCCGGCGCTCAGCGTCCAGGCCGCCGAGGTGACGTAGGGCTGGTAGGCGGAGAACGTGGTCCCGTCGTTGCTCAGGCGCACCTGGTCCAGCCCGCTCGAGGGAGCCGGGTCGCTCGCCGACAGGTCGAGCCGCACGGACGGCGTCGCCGTGGTCGCTGCGCCTCCGTCGATCACCACGTCGCCGCTGGGTCGCTGCGACTCGGACCAGGCGAGGTCGAGGGACCAGCCGTCGATCGAGACCGTGTCACCGCTCGCTGCGTCGTAGGCGTAGAGCTTCCAGACGCCGTTGGGGTTCGTCCCGTCGAACGCGGCGAGGGGCGTCTGGCCGGTCGCGACCGGGGCGGGGTCGGGGAACGGGACCGTGCCGCCGAAGTAGCTGGCCGGCTGGTAGGTGCCGCTCGCGAGTGCTGTCTCGTCGGGCAGCGCGCCCGGCGCCTCGTCGTCGAGGACCAGGTCGACGCCGTCGACGACGTGCTGGCCCCCGGTCTCGGCGAGCAGGGTGGCCTGCTGGCCGCCGGGGCCGACGAGGAGCAGGGCCAGGTCGTCGGGGTAGGTCGAGGTGAGTCCGTCCAGCCGGACGTCCACGTCGGAGAGCGAGGGCAGGCCGCCGACCTCGACGGTGCTCGGGTACGCCGTGGAGTCCTGGTCGATGGACAGGCTCCAGCCGGCGATGGAGCCGGTGTCGCCACCGGTGTCGTCGAGGACGTAGAGGCGCCAGGTCCCCGCGGCGTCCGTGCCGTTGAAGACGGCCAGCGAGGTGGTGTGGTCGCTGGTGGGAGCCGGCGCCGGGAAGGGGTCGGTGTCCGTGGACCAGTCGGTGGGCCTCGCCTCGGACTGCGTGATCGCCGACTGGTCCGGCAGCCCGGCGCCGGCCGAGTCGCTGAAGGTCAGGTTCGCGTCCACGAGGTCGTTGCTGCTTGCCGCGTCGCTCATCAGCGTCACCTGCTGCCCGCCCGGCCCCACGAGCATGACGTCGAGGTCGTCGGGGTGGGTGTGGGAGATCCCGCGCAGGGTCACGTCGACGTCGGTGATCGCGCCGCGGTGCGCGACCGAGAGGGTGGACGGGTACTGCGACGCCGGCCCCTGGTTGGGGAGGACGAGCGGCCCGCCGGTGGTCTCGACGTTGTTGTTCCTCCCGCCGACGTAGAGCTTCGTCGACTGGCCGAAGGTCGTGGTGGTGTCGGCCGCGGCAGGTGCGTGGAGGACGCCGACGAGGCCGACGGCCAGGGAGATCGCGAGGGACGGGGCGCTGAGGCGCAGCCGTCGGGGTGTTGTGGTCATGACCCGAGAACCTAGGAACGGCTGCACGGCGCCGACAAGGAGATCGGCGTGCAGGGTGATGCCGTGGCAGTCATTGTCGAGGTCGGACCCGCCGTGCGGGTCCCCCGGCGCCACGCGGCAACGCACCGAGGAGCGGATCACCGCGCACGCACGCACGGCGGTCACGGCTCGAAGGGATGGCCGGCGACCACGTCGCCGGACAGCGTGGTCCTGAGGAAGCCGCTCTCCTCGAACTCGTTGGCGACGTGGATGCTGACGTCCGGCGCCTCGTCGGTCCACCGGTGCACGAGCACGTGGGTGAGCTCACCGCCCGGCACGTCGAGGGTCCGCTCGGCAAGGGCGATGTTGGCGAAGAGGCGTCGTACGTCGAGCTCGCCGAGGTCGAGCACCTCGTAGAGGCCGACGACCGCCGACGCGTCGGAGTCCTGGTGCCACGCGCCCTCCCACGACCAGTCCTCCGAGCGGGCGCGGGACCCCCGCACCGGCACCTGGGTGTAGGCCCGCTCGGGGTAGAGCCCGACCTCGTAGGTGTCCAAGGTGCCGAACTCAGCCTCGTAGGAGCGCACGAGCTCCCGCACGTGCGCGGCCGTCATCTCGAACGTCGCGGTCTCGCCCGACGCCTCGTCCGCCGTCCCGGGCCGGGCGGGGCCGGCGGCGCCGGACGGCGTGGCCGGGTCCGGACCGGGGTCCCACGCGACGAGGAGCAGGATGAGTGCGGCGAGGCCGCCCGTGAATGCGGTGATGACGGCGAGCACCAGCAGCACGGCGGCACAGGCGCCCGGCTGCCGCGGTCGACGCTCGGCACGGACGGGCCCCGTGGCGACGGTCCCGGTGGCGACGGTCCCGGTGGCGACGGTCCCGGCGCGGCGACCGGACGGACGCTGCAGGTCGTGCGTCAGCGTCTCCAGCTCGCCGAGCGTCTCGGCCGCGAGCGCGCGGCTCACCCGCAGCTCGCGGTCCTCCGTGCCCAGCTGGCCGTCGACGTACGCCGCCTCGATGAGCTCGACGAAGCGGTCCCGGTCTGCGTCCTTGGCCCTGAGCCCGCTCATCCGACGGGCCTGGCGTGGGTGCGACAACACATGGAGGGTCCTTCCCTTGTTCAGTGACAGCAGAAGGGGAGCGGCTCCCAGAGGCAGCAGGTGGTCTGCGTGCCCCTGGGAGCGCGCTCCCCTGGTCCCCACCTCCCCGTGGTGAGGAAGGTCCGGCGCACCCCTTTGCGCAGGACCCGTGTTCGTGCGCCCGGACCACTCCCCTGTGGTGGTCCCGGTGCAACAGCCCCCTACGGCGGCCGGGCTGGTCAGCCCAGGGCGGCGTCGAGGGTGATCGTGGTGCCGGCCAGCGCCTGGCTGACCGGGCATCCGGCCTTGGCGGCCTCGGCGGCGGCGACGAACTCGTCACCGGTGATGTTCTCGACCACACCCCGCACGCTGAGCCGGATGCCGGTGATGCCCGTGCCGGGGGTGAGCTCGACGACGGCGCTCGTCCGGAGCGAGGTCGGCGGGGTGCCGGCCTCGGTCAGGCCGTGCGAGAGGGCCATCGAGAAACAGGAGGAGTGCGCGGCAGCGATGAGCTCCTCGGGACTGGTCCGGCCGTCGGCCTCCTCGGCCCGCGAGGGCCAGGACACCTCGAAGGTGCCGGTGCCCGAGGAGTCGAGGGACACCTTGCCGGCGCCCTCGAGGAGGGTGCCGTGCCAGTGCGTCGTTGCGGTGCGCGTGGTTGCCATGCGATGGAGCTCCTTGTTCGTTGATGGGCCGTGGGCCCGGGTGATCGAGCACGTCCGGCTCTGACAAGGAGTCTGTGATGGCGCACGCCGCGCCGCCAGCCGCAATCCCTGCCATGGCACCAACCGGGCGCGCTGGGCGAGCTGGCTCGACGCGGCTTTGCCGGGGAGACCCACGACACACGCGGGGAGGCGCATCCCGCCGAGGGGCCCGGGTACCCGACAGCGCACACGAACCCGTGTGAGCGGCTCACCCCGTGCCCATTGACAGCCGCAAGGAGACACCATGTCCACCCATACCGATAACTCGCACACGAACACCCACCTCACCGACCGTCGTCGTGTCAGCACCGAGACCAAGTCGTCGTACAAGACCACCGAGCTCATCGCCTTCGTCGTCGTGGCGATCGGCGTCCTCGTCGCGTCGGCCGTCACCGACACCAGCGACTTCGGCACCCAGGAGGCGTGGTTCTACGTGACGCTGCTGACCATCGGCTACATGGTCAGCCGCGGGCTCGCCAAGTCGGGCAGCCGCGACTTCTACGACGACGACACCCGCGGCGACAGCCAGCAGTGAGCCCTCGGGCGCGCCGCACCGTCGGCTGAGACACCAGATCGCCCCGACCCCCTCGAGGGGGTCGGGGCGATTGCCGTGTCGGCCGGGCTCTCCGCGAACGGAGGACGACGCGGTCAGGCTGCGTCGGACGTCCCGTCGAGGCCGGCCCGGAGCTGCGCCAGGATCCGCGCGAGGATGCGCGAGACCTGCGCCTGGGTGACCCCGATGGACTCGGCGATCTCCCCTTGCGTGCGCTCCTCGTAGAACCGCAGGCGGACGATGTCGCGGTCGCGGTCGGACAGCCGGTGGACGAGAGGATCGATCAGCATCTTCGCCTCGACCGAGCGCATGGCCGGGTCTTCCCCGCCTTGCAGGTCGCCCAGGGTGGACGTCCCGGCGCCGACGACGTTGTCCAGCGAGGTGGGCGAGAAGTAGCCGTCGGCCGTGAGCGCCTCGACGACGGCGTCGAGCTCCTCGCCGAGGTGCTCCGCGACCTCGCTGGGTCGCGGTGACCGGTCGAGCGTCTGCTCGAGCTCGCTGTGCGCCCTCGCGATACGCGGCTGCAGGTCCTGTATCCGTCGCGGCGGCCTGATGACCCACCCCGAGTCACGGAAGTGACGACGGACCTCGCCGCGGACGGTCGGGACGGCGAAGGACATGAAGTCGTGACCGGCGTTGGCGTCGAAACGCTGCGCGGCCTTGGTCAGCCCCAGCAGGGCCACTTGCTCGAGGTCGTCCTGGTCGATCCCGCGGTTCTTGTAGCGGGACGCGATGGTGACGGCCATGGCGACGTTGCACTCGATGAGCTGCTGGGTCAGGCCGTGCTCGTCGCCGGAGTGCGGCTGGGCGACTCGCAGGTGGGACACGATCGAGTCCGTGCGCCGCTGGCGCTCGACCCTCCCCGTGGGGGAGGTGGCGGGATCTGCGCGGTGACCGCGCGTGATTGTTGCGGAAACCATGGTGATGTTTCCTTCCGTACAGAAGGACGCTCACCGTTGTCTCCAGCAGGCGTAACCCTCGACAGTGCCACAGGTCTAGACCTGTGGCAAGCCACCGACTCCCCGACCCCCGGCGTACGAGGGCCGACCCAGCCCCGACAACGAGCAGCACAGCGCGACGCGTCCCCGGGCCCGCGACTGCCGGGCGGCCCCGGTGCCGGCTCCTTGAGCACCGGGGCCTCAGCCGTCGAAGCAGCCCGGGCTACGTCGTGGCTTGCGTCTCGATACCCAGCGGGTGGGGGTCCGATGCGGCGTGTGCCCGCGTACGTCGCGATGGAGAGCCGACCGGCGGGGCGGGCGAGGTGCACACGGGAGCCGCGGGAACGGACGCATCCTACGCACGGGGTGTTGGGAAACCTGAGCAGTCATGTCTAGAGTTTGGGCAAGCCCACTCGGCAACCCAGCACCGCAGGAGCGAGTATGAACGACGCCCGATCATCGAGGCGCGAGGTCCACTCTGTCAGCGACACCTTGGCCGATGCCGAGCACGAGATCGAGCACCTCCACCGCGGCATGCACAGCCGTACCTTGATCGGTCAGGCCCAGGGGATCCTCATGGAGCGCCTCGGCGTGGACGCCGAGCAGGCCATCGACTACCTGCGGCGGGTGTCGTCCCACTCCAACCGCAAGCTGCTGGACATCGCGAAGGACATCGCCGAGACGCGCAAGCTCCCCACCCTGGACTGAGGCGACCGACGCCACCGACGACCGCTGCGGGGCGCCGGCCCGACGTCCCGCTCGCCCGCGGTGCCAGACTGTCCGCACCATGCCGCCCGTCACCTGCCGTCGAGCCCGAGCGGGATGGCGCACGCCGGGAGCTCGCACGACGCGCGAGGTGGGACCCGGTGGGCGCTGAGTCCTCGACCGGCTCGCCGGCCACGTGGCGGTCGATCCTCGTGCAGCTGGTCGTCTTCGCCTGTGTCGGCGGGGCGTTCAACGTGCTCTACGGACTGCTCTACCTCGTCCTTCGCGAGCAGCTCAGCGCGCAGCCGGCGAACGCTCTCGCGCTCGTCCTGTCCACGATCGCCGGGACGTTCGGGCACCGCTACATCACGTTCGGCGTTCGCGGCACCGAACGGACCGTGCAGCACCAGGTGCTCGGGCTCGCACTGCTCGGCTTCAGCCTGGGCGTGACCGCCGGCTCCCTGTGGGTGCTGGAGACCACCGTCGCCCGGCCGTCGCGGGCCCAGGAGCTGGCGGTGCTGATCGCAGCCAACCTGGGCACGGGCCTCGTGCGGTTCTTCGTGTTCCGGGTGGCGATGGTGACCCGGCGGCGTCCGACGGACGCGGTCAGCGCCGCTGCGGCACCGTGACGCTGGACCGCGCGACCACCGGCTGCACGACGTCGGTGCCCGCGTAGCGCACGACGAGGGGCTTCGTTCCCGCTCGGACGTCGCGCACGACGACCCGCGCCCGGCCACCGACGACCTGGGCCTCGACCGTGCGCTTGCCCACGCTGACGCTGATGGCCCCGTCAGGCTTCGGCGCACCGGGCGCCTTGACGCGGATGTCGAGGGCGACGCGCTTCTTGGTGGCGTCGGAGCGCACCTCGACCTCGGGCACCGTCGTGACGGGCGCGACGGCGACGGACTCCGTGGTGGCGCGGAAGTGCCGGCGGGACAGGGTGATCCGGACCGACAGCGCGCGGCCGAGGTCGGCGCGGCGCACGGTGTAGGTGGGCTTCGTGGTCCCGGCGATCGGTTGGCCGTCCCGGAACCAGCGGTACGTCGCCGTGGCGTCCGTGGGCTTCAGGCTCCCGACCTGGGCGACGAGCTTGCGCCCCACCTCGGGCGCGCCCTTCACCCGGGACGGGCTCGTGATCACGACGGGCTTGGCGAGGACGGGCGTGGTCTCGGCCGCTCGGGAGCTCGACTTCCGGTAGCCGCTCGCGCTCGCCTGGATGCGTGCGCTGATCCGCCGGTCGATGTGGTCCCGGGTGAGGACGATGGATGGACCGGTGGCTCCGTCGACGGCGACCCCGTCGGCGTACCACTGGGTCGTGACCTTGGCGGGTTGCGGCGCCCACGACGAGGGAGTGAGCGTCAGGGTCTGACCGACCTCGGCGACCCCCTGGATCGTCGCCTCTGCGGTGCGCTGGAACACCCCGGGGGCGACGGGAGCGGTCGCGAGGCTGGCCTGGCCGGCGGTATAGCCGTCGAGCTGGGCCGTCACCTCGGCGGTCAGGGCCTTGCCCTTCACGTCGGGCGTCGGGACGTAGCCGGAGGCCGTGGCGCCGGGGATGGCGGCACCGTCGGCGAGCCAGCGGACGTTGATGCTGGTGGGCGTGGGTGACCACGAGCCGGGCACCACCTCGAGCGGCGCACCGACCGCAGGTGTCCCGACGATCGCCGGAGCGGTCGTCGGCGCGACGACGCGGTCGTTGAAGTGGATGAACCCCGAGGGCCAGCCCCCACCGGTCCTGGTCACGCGCCGCCAGTGGAAGTCGCCGCCCCAGTAGTCCTCCGAGACGATGATCTCGGAGTCGGAGATGACCTGCTCGACGTACGCGACGTGGCCGTTGCCGCCCGCCGGAGCCACGTTCGACTTGTACCAGGCGACGGACCCGACCGTCGGCGTCTGGTCGGTGATGCTGGCCATCGCCGTGCCCCAGTTCGAGGCGTTGCCGCTGCCCTCCCAGGGCCGGACGTCCGGCATGCCGGACTGGATCAGCCGGTAGGCCACGTAGTTGGTGCAGTTGTGCCCGACGTACATGCGCCAGTAGGCCTTCGACCCGGCCTGCCGGTAGCCGGCGTGGCCCAAGCCGGCGGCCTCGCAGCCGGCGTACCCGGAGCACAGGTAGGTCGACGTGGTGAGGCTGATCCGGTCAGCGGTGGTGGGCGTGACGAGCAGGAGGAGCGCCAGGACACCGGTGACCAGCTTGGTCGCACGACCGGCACGTCGAACGGCCCGCTGGATCGCCGGCAGGGCGGCACGGAGGGGCTGTGACGGCTGTGACTCGTGAGGCTGTTGGGGCACGATGAGTGATCGTATGGGCGATCAGTCAAGCCCGCCACGCCGATGAGTGAAGATCAATCGTGTAATTCATCGGCGCCGTCGCCGGCTCACGGAAGGGACCGCGGGCCGGCCACGAGCCGACGCACTCAGTGGGTCAGCGGCGAGGCCTTGCGGAGCGCCCGCTTCGAGCTCTTCACACCCGACTTGGCAGCCGAGGCGATCCCCTGGGTGAGCAGCGTCAGTCCGGCACCGACCAGCCACACGTCCTTGGCGACCGCGGTGCCCTCCTGGCTCGGGCGGATGCCGTCGTCGAGCGTCATGGAGGGCGTCTTGAGGTACATGCCGACCAGGCTGGCGCCGAACCCGGTCAGCGCGGCCCCCGCGACGGTGGCCGGGACCATGGGTGCCAGGAGGGCGGCGCCCACGCCGATCTCGCTGACGGCGAGCAGGCGCGCGAACTTGGTCGCCTCCATGTCCTTGAACAGGGCGGGGTAGGTGGAGGCGGCGGCGCCGTGGAGGAACTGCGCCGTGCCCTCGTCGGCACTCAGCTTGCTGATGCCCGAGTTGAGGATGAACGCGCCGGTGGCGAGGCGGAGCGGGACCTGGGTGAGGGACATGATCTCTCCTTGGTGGGGTCGCGGGCGGTGTGGTCCCCCAGTGTCGCCCAGCCGTTGCACCGGTGGTCCACCGGACCGCTGTGCGGCCCTCCAACTCCCCCGCACGCACTCCTCGACCACGACCAACGGTGGTCTGCCGATGTCCCGATGTGCGTCGGGGGCGACCCGCAGGCGGCACTCTGGCTCCCATGAGCAGGACGACACTCGCCTTGCGGGTCTCGCTCGTCGGAGGCTGCGCCATGACGTTGCTGTCGTGCAGTCGGCGGGCGTCGCACTCGTCAGGGCCTTGCTGGCATGAGCCGTCGGCACCCGGGGTGGTGACCTCCGAGGACGCCGGGACATGTCGCCGACACGTCGGTGAACGGTGTCAGCCAGCTGCGTCAGGCGGTGAGCTCAGTTCCAGCACCGATCCGCTGTCCGCGCTTCCACTTCCCTGTGCTCGATCACCCCAGGAGCGCTGCGAGGTCCGCGACGGTGCGGCCCTCGAGGGTCGGCCAGGTGGCGAAGGCGCCGGCTGCGGGCAGCACCGCATCGTTCGGTACCGCGATCGTCGCGGCGCCCGACGCCAGTGCCGACGCGAGCCCGTTGGGTGAGTCCTCGACCGCCACGCACTGCTCGATGCGTACGCCGAGCAGCTCGGCCGCTCGGAGGTACGGCTCGGGCGAGGGCTTGGTCTGGGCGACGTCCTCGGACCCGACGACCACACTGATCGCGCCGTCCGGCGCGGCATCCGCGACCAGTGTCGCCATCTCGTGGGAGGAGGTGGTGGCGATGGCACACGGGATCCCCTGGCGCCGCAACGCCGCGAGCAGCTCACGCACGCCCGGGCGCCACGGCACGGTCTCGCGCAGCGAGTCGATGACCGCGCGTTCCAGCGTCGCGACCAGCTCAGCCGACTCCAGCTCGACGCCCACGGCCTGCATCGCCACCGCGGTGTCGTGCATGTCCGCACCCACCAGCGCCAGCCCCTGCTCGGTCGACCACGTTCCGCCGTGCTGCTCCGCCAGGACGAACTGCTGCGCGATCCAGATCGGCTCGCTGTCGATGAGCGTGCCGTCCATGTCCCACAGAACGGCCGCGAGGGTGCTGGTCACGGGCGCAGTATGCCCGCTGCCGACGACCGACCCGGGCGTTGCCGTCTGCTCCGCGCATGAAGCTCGTTCTCTGACGACGCGAGCAGAGGAAGGCAACGGGGTGCACCCGCGATCCACCCAGGCGGATGCCCGACTTCCGACGGATCCGGATGCCCCAGCAGACAGCGATTGACGCGTCGCACCTCAGGGTGTGTATTGGATGGGGCCGGATCGGCGGCCCGATGCCAGGGAGCAGACGATGACTGCAGCGACGTACCTCGACGGCAACTTCGCGCCGGTGGCCACCGAGGTGACTGCGGCGGATCTCGAGGTCACGGGCGCCGTCCCGCCGGGCCTGGCGGGCAGGTACATCCGCACCGGACCCAACCCGTTCGCAGCCGAGGCCGACACGTACCACTGGTTCGCGGGCGACGGGATGGTGCACGGCGTGGACCTGCACGGCGGGCGGCCCCGCTGGTACCGCAACCGCTGGGTGCGCAGCCCCGAGGCCAGCGCGCACCTCGGTGGGTCCCCCGTGCCCCGCGCGGACGGCGGGTGGTACCCCGGCTCGGGCAACACCAACGTCTTCGCCCACGCCGGCCGGATCCTGGCCGTGACCGAGGGGTCGCTGCCCTACGAGCTGACGGGCGACCTCGACACGGTCGCCACGCGCAACTTCGGCGGCCCCCTTCCCGGTGGCATCAACGCCCACCCCAAGTTCGACCCGAGCACCGGCGAGATGCACGTGATGAGCTACGGCTTCGACAGCCCCGCGTTGCGCTACCACGTGGTCGACCCCTCCGGGGAGCTCGTCAGCACGGTCGACATCGACCTCCCCGCCCCGGTCATGCTCCACGACATGGGCCTGACAGCGTCCCGGGTCGTGCTCTTCGACCTGCCTGTCGTCTTCGACCTGGAGCTTGCCCTGCAGGGGGTCTCCCTGCCCTTCCGATGGCGACCCGACAACGGCGCCCGGGTCGGCGTCCTGCCCCGCGCCGGCACCGCGTCCGACGTCGTGTGGATCGACGTCGAGCCGTGCTTCGTCTACCACCCCCTCAACGCCTTCGACGCCGGCGACCAGGTGATCATCGACCTGGTGGTGCACGACCACGCCTTCGCCGAGGACGGAGAGCCCCTGTCCGACCGCCCGCGCCTGGAGCGCTGGACGATCGACCCGCAGGCACGCAAGGTCCTCACCGAGACGATCGACGACCGCGGCACGGAGTTCCCCCGCGGGGACGAACGTCTCACCGGCCTCCGCCACCGCTACGGCTACACGATCGGTGCGTCCTCGGTGCGCGACCTCGGCGCCCTCGGCGACGACCCCCGGACAGCTGTCCGCAAGCACGACCTCGTCGGCGGCACCAACGTCGAGATGGATCTGGGCCCCGGCCGCATCGCCAGCGAGATGGTGTTCGTCCCGGCCGACAGCGCGGCTGGCGAGGACGACGGGTGGCTCATGGGCTACGTGTACGACGCCGCGCGCGGCGCCAGCGACCTGGTGATCATCGACGCCCACGACTTCGGGCATCCGGTGGCGGCGGTCCACCTGCCGGTGCGGGTGCCGCAGGGGTTCCACGGGAACTGGATCCCCGACTCCGCCCTCGCCTGACCGACGAGGGTCCGGGGACGCCGTGGGCGTCGACCACCCGGTGGCGAACGGCTTGGGCAGGCAGTCGTCGGCGCCGGACCGTCACGGCGTCATGCTCACCACCCCCGCGGACGGCGCTCGAGCCGGCGCCTACCACGGCCTCCTGCGCGCCTGGGCGGTCGACGACGACTGGTTCCCGGCCGAGTGGGTGCGGCTGGCGGAACTCACGGACTACGACGGGCTGGTCAACGTCGTGGTGTTGCGACCGCGTGACTCCTGACTCGTTCGAGCATTGGACTCGCGGGTCCCGGGTACGCACGGGCAGGCCATGAAGTAGTCCGGACTGCCTCAGCGGCTTAGGCCCCGGTGCTGTAGAAGCCGGGCACCGGGGCCGCCACCTCATCGAACGAGCAGGAGGCGGCTTCTCAGTCGAGGTCCAGCAGCTTGCGGGTGCGCGCTATCTCCTCGGCGACGTCGATGAGCTTGCGGTTGGCGTGTGAGGAGGCACGCCGCAGGTAGTCGAACGCCTGGTCGGCGGTGATGTCGAGGCGTTCCATCAGGATGCCCTCGGCCCGGCCGATCGTGATCCTGCTCAGCAGCGCGATCCCGAGATGGTCGATCTCGCGCTCCGCGGTCATGACGACGGCGAGGTGGCCGGCGAGGGCGTGCGCCACTGCGACGTCGTCGACGTCGAAGCGCTGTCCCTGCTTGGCGTAGAGGCTCAGTGCGCCGTAGGACCGCTTGTCCTTGAAGATGAGCACCGAGATCATCGACTCGACGCCCAGCTCCTCGTACGCGCGCGGCGCCCATTGTGTCCAGCGGCGCTCCTGCGACAGGTCGGGGCTCACGAATGTGTCCTGGTCGCGGTCCAGCTCGATACATGGGCCTTCGCCCAACTCGTGCTGGAGCTCGTTGGCCCGTCGGACGACACCGTCCGTGCTGACTCTCGTGATGATCTGCCCGTGCTTGTCGTTGAGCGTGATGCCCGCGTGGTCACACCGGGTCACGAGTGTCACCGCCGACTCGATGGCGAGCTGGAGGCGAGCAGTCTCGTCGGGTGCATTGCTGAGCGCACGCGTCAGCTCTGAGAACTCACCGATCAATTGTTTCGCCTCGCTTGCCAAGGACTCGGTCCGGTCCCCGGCGACCCGAGGCCTTGGAACAGTAGTTCGTCGCGCCTGACGGGGCTACACCCAACCGTGTGTCAGCGCACGCGAGACGCTGCGGAGGCTGTTCGACAAGGCGGCTCAGGGCGGGCATGGCGCTGACGACGACGCGCATGCCAGCCCACAGGCCCGTCGGGCATCGCAGACGCCCCAAGAGCCCCGCTCGCCTACCCCGAGAAGGCGGGCGGGGCGTCGGGCCGGTTGAGAAGCGGCTAGCTCTTCGCCCGGCGAGGTGCGCGGAGCAGCTGCGCTGCCAGGTGGGTGGCCGTGGCGGCGAACATGCCCACGACGTGACCGAGAGAGCGCACGTACATCGAGCTCAACGGTCGTCGCGGTGGACGGCGTCGTCGTAGAAGTCGCGGCTACCGGACTTCGCCAACCCCCGGCTGATCATGTAGCCGATGGTCAGGAGAGTGACGTAGAACCATGCTTCTTGGGGGCCGAAGTCGCTCGCGTCGGTCAGCGCAGCGGCGATCAGGACGGCCAGGGCTACCACGACGTAAGCGACGAGCTCGGTGGTCTTGTACGAAGACTTGGTCTCCGTGCTGATTCGGCGTCCCGTGGTGTGGTCGGACGTGGTGTTGGTGTTACTGGACATGATGCGTCCTTGCGTCTCGTAGAAAGCGGTCTCGAGGTCTAGGAGGACGCTGGCACCCGTGCGGTGCAGCACTCCTGTACCCGCTTCCGAGATCGCGATTCGCACGTCGGAGCAGTCAAAGGCCAAAGGCCACGCCTCGACGTCGTCCTGTTGATCCGGCACTGGCTGACTCATCTGGTCATCATGCTCCGGCTCGCGAGTGATGGCAGCGGCTGTACGCCCCGCGGCCAGCAGTGCGCCGCGGGCGCCTCAGAGAGCTCGTCGGCCCAGAGGCCGGCACGGTCTCACGGCAGGACGGCGGCCGCTCGGGCGTGCTGGATGAGCAGCTCGTACCTCAGGTCGCGGTCGACGACGCGACTTGCTGTGACGCTCAGCTTGATGCCGTGGTCCCGGGCATAGCGGCGGAGGACTGCGAAGGCGTCGTCCATGCTGAGGTCCCCGGCGTAGGCGATGACGCCCTTGGCCTGCTCGACGGTGATGCGGCTGGTGAGTGCCTTTTGGAGCTGCGAGTTCACGGTTGCCCGGTCGGTGGCGGATCGGTCGTTGACGATCGCGACAGAAGCGACGTGGAGCAGGGCCTGAGCGAGCGCAAGGTCGTCGGCGTCGAGCGCGCCGGGCTGGTCTCCGAAGAGTCCGAGGGCACCGAGGACGTTGCCGGTGAGCCGCATGGGAAGCGCATGGACTGACCTGAAGCCGGCCCGGCCTGCGGCGGCGCTGAACTGGGGCCAGCGTTCCTCAGCTTCCGCCAGGTCGGGGACCAGCACCCGTTGCCCGTCATGGAAGCAGTCCAAGCAGGGCCCCTCGTCACGTTGGAGCTGGAACATCTCCAAGTGATGCATCCGGTCGGAGGTCGAGGCAGCCAGGTGCAGGACTCCTCGTCCGTCGGCCAGCAGGAGGCCTGCGGCGGAGATGTCGAGGAGCTCGGCGCAGTAGTCGGTGAGCTGGGCGAGCACGTCGACGACGTCGTAGTCGTCGACCAGCTCGTTGGACATTGCCACGAAGGCATGGATGACTTCTCGTTCTCGGCCCTCAGTCATTGGACGGCCTCTCCCGCACGACGCGCGTGTCCTTGTCCAGCATGAGCCTGCGTTCGACGATGGCGCCGGCCACCTGGCTTGCGGTCTGCCCGGTTGCGATGGCATGGGCTCGAAGACGCACCAAGGCCTCGGCAGCGTCGACGTCGAGCGCGGCCACGAGCATCCCGGTCGCCTGGTAGACCTCGACCCGTTCCAGCTCTGCCTGGTGATCCGGACCAGCCAGCATGTTCGTGACGACGGCCTCCTCGTCAGTGTTCATACCCACGCCCTCTGCGATCAGATCGAGGAGCGGCGCCGAGGCGAGCTCTGCGGTCAGCATCGCCCCGGCCAGGGCGTCGCCTTCCAGTGGCCCCGGCTCCGCGCGGAAGAGGTCGAGAGCGCCGACGCACACGGACGCGACCACGATGGGTAGGGCGAACACGCTCCGGATGCCGTCATTGAGCAGCGCTCCTCGCACGAGAGGCCATCGCTGTTCACGCGGAGCGTCGAGGTTCGGAACGAGCACGGCCTCTCGCGTGGCCACCGCGTCCAGACACGGTCCCTCGCCGAAGGTGAACTGATATTCGTCCAGGCGGCGACTCGCTTCGCTGCTGGCGCCGAACGTCCCAGTCGATGCCCCCTTGTAGACCATCGACAACGCGACTCCGTCGACTCCGACCAACCCGACGCAGGTGGCGCACAACTCGTCGGCCGTCGCGAGACCGGGTCGGCTGCTGGACACCGCGGCGTTCAGCTGAGCCCTCATCGCGTCCACGGAAGCAGTCACCCGTTCCTCCCCTCAAGACGCGATCGCGCCGGCCTGATCACGAATGACCTCAGCGTAGACCGGATGGCGCGACACCAGTCCCAGGCGCTGGTCGAGCGACGTGGGCGCATCCGACATCACGCGATCGTGGGAATCGCCCTGGCACAGCTGTCGCGGGTTCACGCGGAGGGGCTGCGGCACCGCCCGTGGGCGTCAAGCGATCTTCCTGGTCTCGACGATGTCCTTCGCGATGCGCACGAGCTTGCGGTTCTCGTCCATCGACCGCCGGCGCAAGTACGAGAAGGCAGATTCGGCGTCGGTGTCGAGCCGGATCATCAGGATGCCTGTGGCCTGCCCGATGAGTTCTCGACTCGCGATGGCTGTGTGGAGCTGCCGGTTCGTCTCAGCGAGCTCGGCTCCCGACGGACCGACACCAGAACGATCGGCGGGCGCCGGTGGATCGTGCGCATGGTCTTGAGGAGAAGGGGGCTCGTACGTGGCGCTGGTCATAGAAGATCCCGGTCTGTGCGCGATGCAGGTGGCACGCGCTACCGGGACTGGGGCAGCGTCACGTGTGAGGCAACGCTTCGAGGCTAGACCCGCTAGGCACTCAGGGCAATGCTCATCAGCCCCTCACCTCAAGTCGCGAAGGCTTTCGCGCGGGTCAGGGGCGTTGGTCACCCGGCCACGCCGGTCGAAGCCGGACGAGGGTCTCGACCGTGGTGCCCGCCTTCGCCAACCGTGACGACATCGGCGTGCTGCTGCAGGCTGCACTGGCGCACGCGCAGCTCGAGTCGATCCACCCCTTCACCGACGGCACCGGCCACGCAGCCATCAACCGCCTCCACGACTCGGGCGTGATCCGACCACTCACCACGCGCGCCCGCAACCAGGCCCGCGTCGCCTCGGCCCAGCCCCACTGCCTCGTCCCTGAGTGGATCTACAAGCGCTCGCCTACGACCGCACCGATCTACCTCGTGGAGCGACCAGATCTGCCGATGTGCGCGTTCAGTCAGATCCAGCTGCCGCGCGAGCCGGGCCGAGGCCCAGGGGCGCGGTCGAAAGGTGCCTTGAGGGCGTCCAGGGTGAGACCCGCGAGAAGCACTACGACCAGGCCGCCGACCATAGTCGCCAGCACGGGAGGCAAGCTGCGCGTCGCCAGGGCGACGACGGCGCAAGAAGTGAAGAGGGCAACGGCGGCAACTGCACCGAAGACCTTCCACGTCACGCGGCGGACGGCCGTCCGGATGTCACCACGGTGTCCCATGACGTGAGTGTGGCGTACACAGGCCGCAGATGCACGGGCCTTGACATCCAAGCCTGGCCAGATCCCGATCCTGCGGGAAGTGTCCTAGTAGCCGCGATGAGTGCGTCTCTGCGCCGCCCATGCAGTGCATCTCAAGCCGGATCGGAGCGGTACGCGAGCTCGCTGATCGCACATCGGAACTGGCCGTCAGCGCGCGAGCGACGAAGCCCTTGCGGACTCTTCGCGGACTGGGGGGGCGCACCCGCTCTGACCTGCACAAACAGCGATGCGTCAGACGTTGAAGCGGAACTCCACCACGTCGCCGTCGGCCATCACGTAGTCCTTGCCCTCCATGCGCACCCTGCCGGCCTCGCGGGCCTTCAGCATGGAGCCGGCGGACATCAGGTCGTCGAAGGAGACGACCTCGGCCTTGATGAAGCCCTTCTGGAAGTCGGTGTGGATGACGCCGGCCGCCTCGGGGGCCGTGGCGCCCTTCCGGATCGTCCAGGCCCGCGTCTCCTTGGGGCCCGCCGTGAGGTAGGTCTGCAGGCCGAGGGTGTCGAAGCCGACGCGGGCGAGCTGGTCGAGGCCGGACTCGGTGATGCCCATCTCGGCGAGCATCTCGTGCGCCATCTCGTCGTCGTCCATCTCGGCGAGGTCGGCCTCGAACTTGGCGTCGAGGAAGATCGCCTCGGCCGGCGCCACGATCGCGCGCATCCGGTCCTTGAGCGCATCGTCGGCGAGCTCGTCGGCGTCGCAGTTGAAGACGTAGATGAACGGCTTGGCGGTGAGCAGCGACAGCTCGCGCAGGAGCGAGCGGTCGATGTCGGTGGCGGTGATCGGGGTGCCCGACTCCAGCGCCTCCTTGGCGGCCTTCGCCGCCTCGAGGTTGGCGACGAGGTCCTTGACCTTGCGCGACTCCTTCTCGAGCCGGGCGATCGCCTTCTCGACGGTCTCGAGGTCGGCGAAGATCAGCTCGGTCTGGATCGTCGAGATGTCGTTGGCCGGGTTGACCTCGCCGTCGACGTGGGTGACGTCCTCGTCGCGGAAGACGCGGGTGACCTGGCAGATGGCGGCCGACTCGCGGATGTGGGCGAGGAACTTGTTGCCCAGGCCCTCGCCCTGGGAGGCGCCGCGGACGATGCCGGCGATGTCGACGAACTCCACCGTGGCGGGCAGCACCTTCGCCGACTCGAAGACCTCCGCGAGCTGCGGCAGCCGCTCGTCGGGGACGCCCACGACGCCGACGTTCGGCTCGATCGTCGCGAACGGGTAGTTCGCCGCGAGGACGTCGTTCTTGGTCAGTGCGTTGAAGAGGGTCGACTTGCCCGCGTTGGGGAGACCGACGATGCCGATGGTGAGAGCCACGGGCCGGGAGTCTACGGGCGGTCGGCGGTGGCCGACGAAAGCGCGGGAGGGCCCGGCCTGGTCGGCCGGGCCCTCCGTGGGCGTGACGCGTGGACGACGTCGTCCAGACGGCGGTCAGGCGCCGTAGACCGCGCGGATCCCCGACCGGTCGGTGGTGGTCATCGAGAGGTTGCTCGACGAGCCGTTGCACTGCGGGTAGTGCATGATCGACGCCGAGTCGTACGGCGTCAGCGGGCGCCAGTTGTTGTCCTCGAAGCAGGTGCCGGCCTCGGGACGGGTGTGCTCGTGGCGGAACCCGAGGCTGTGGCCGAGCTCGTGGGCCATGATGTTGCCCGGCGTCCAGGAGCCCGAGCTCATCAGCGAGGCCGCGTTGATCAGCACGTTGCGCTGGCTGTCGGGGCTGCTGGGGAAGAAGGCGCGGGCGATGTACTGCGTCGTGGTCGTCGGCTCGACCGAGAAGAGCACCGCGTTGTTGGTGGTGCGGCAGTTGGCGTCGGCCGAGGGGACGTAGGTGAAGTTCACTCCGGATGAGGCGGCCTCCCACTGGGCGGCACCGCTGGCCATCGCGTTGACGATGTTGGTCTTCTGGGTGCCGAAGGTGTTGGACACGCAGTAGGTGAGGTTGCGCGCCTGGGTGGCCGACCACTTGTCGTCGCGGCCGTAGACCCGGTTGATGATGAGCTCGGACGACGGTCCGTCGCCGGCCTGGTACTCGGCGATCATCTCGTCGTAGAAGGCCTGGAGCTCCTTGGTGCTGACGATGGTCTCGTCGCCGTTGACGACGTACTGGCCCGCGACGTCGCGGTAGGTCGAGGCCTGGAACTCGCCGAAGGTGGGGACCCGGTCCCGAGCCGGTGCCGCGGTGGCGGCGGGGGCGAGGGAGAAGGCGAGGGCGGCTGCTGCGGCGGTCGCGGTGGCGGCCCGCAGCATCATGCGGAGTGACATCTGGTTGTCCTTCTGGTGGTCATGGAGTGGGGGGGGTGGCGCCTGCTCACCTCAACCCGACTAGACCACCTGGCGGAAGGCCTCTCCTGGCTCATGTGTGTGCACTGCACGAACCTGCAGAACGTCACCGCGTGACGCATCCTTGCCACCGACTGCATACTTCTGCCGGAGGCGTGCGGTCAGCGCGGGCGCGCGGGGCGCACCTGCAACACTCGGCGGCATGAGTGACGTGGGGGGTGGGCCGGTCCTGCGGGAGCCGGCCAACCGGGTCTCGCCGCAGGCGGTCCCGTTCTGGACGGTGTCGGCGCTGCTCGGCGACGCGGCGGTCGTCATCGCTGCCGCCGCGGCGTACTTCTTCATCCCCGACGTCCCCGGCTGGGTCGGGCTCGTCGTGCTGCTGATCGGTGTGCTCGCGATCGCCCACGTCGTGCTGATGCCGCGCATCCGCTTCCGCGTGCACCGCTGGGAGGTCACCGACACCGCGGTGCACACCCGAGAGGGATGGATCGGACGGACCAGCCGGATCGCGCCGATCAGCCGCGTGCAGACCGTCGACTCCCGCCAGGGCGCCCTCATGCGGCTCTTCGGCCTGTCCTCGATCACCGTCACCACCGCGTCCGCAGCCGGCCCGATCACCGTCGACTGCCTCGACGCCGACACCGCACGCCACGTCGTGGCCCGGCTGACCGCGATCACCGCGGCGAGCGAGGACGACGCGACGTGATCCCCGCCCCCGGCTCCCCCGGCGAGGGCTGGGCCCGGCTGAGCCCGCGCAAGCTCCTCCTCGACCCGGTCAAGGCCGTCGGCCAGGCACTGGTGCCCGTGGTCGTGGCGCTCATCGGCATCAGCCGCAGCGACATGCGCTTCTGGCCGCTCGTCTTCCCCGTCCTCGTCATCGGCCCGATCCTCTTCGGCGCGCTGCCCTGGCTGACCACCCACTACCGGCTCACCGACACCCAGATCCAGGTGCGGCGCGGGCTGCTCAACAAGAACACCTCGACCGCGCCCCTCGACCGCGTGCGCAGCGTCGACCTCGAGGCCTCGCTGCTGCATCGCGTCCTCGGACTGCAGAAGGTGCAGATCGGCACGGGCGTCGACGACGACCGCATCACGCTCGACGCGCTGGCCGCCGCCGACGCCCACGCCCTGCGTACGACGCTGCTGCACCGGCGCACCCAGGCCGAGGTCGCGGTGCCGGCGCCCGGCGCGGAGCCGGCCGGGGCGCCGACGACTCCCCCGGCACCTCCGCCGGCCCCCGCGCCCGTGGTGCTCGCCCGGATCGACTGGTCGTGGCTGCGCTTCGCGCCCTTCAGCCTCAGCCGGCTCGTGCTGCTGGCCGGCGCGGTCGGCGTGGTGTCGCAGTTCGGCGACGACCTGCCGATCTGGAACGAGGAGACGGCCACCTCCGTGTGGGAGTGGGTCACCCAGTTCGCCATCGCCGCGGTCGCGGTCGTCCTCGCCGCAGGCGGCCTCGCGCTGTGGCTCGTGGTGTCGATCTCCGGCTACGTCGTGCAGTGGTGGAGCTTCCTCCTGGTCCGCGAGCACGGCTCGCTGCACCTCACCTCCGGGTTGTTCACCACCCGCTCCATCACCGTGGAGGAGGCCAAGGTCCGCGGGGTCGAGATGACCGAGCCGGTGCTGATGCGGATCGTCGGCGGCGCCGAGCTGTCCACGCTCGCCACCGGCGTCGAGAGCGGTGTCACGCAGGTCCTGCCGCCGTGCCCGCGGGCGGTCGCGGTCGGCGTCGGCGAGGAGGTGCTCGAGCACCGCGGGCCGCTGACCGACGCCCTCACCGAGCACGGACCGCAGGCCCGCCGGCGCGCGTGGTTCCGGCAGCTGCGGCTCGCGCTGGACGTCGTGGTCGTCGCCGCGGTCGCCTGGTGGTTCCTCGACTTCTCGTGGTGGTGGGTCGCGGCCCTGGCCGTCGTCCTGCTCGTGCTGGCCGCGGCGGTGGGCGAGGCGTCGTACCGTCACCTCGGGCACGCGCTCTCCGACGGCCACCTCGTCGCGGGCAGCGGCACGCTCGCCCGCATCCGCACGGTGCTGGAGACCGACGGGATCATCGGGTGGGTCGTCGACCAGTCGTGGTGGCAGCGCCGGATCGGGCTCGCGGACCTCACCGCGACGACGGCCGCCGGGCACGAGCGCGTGCTCGTGCGCGACGTACGCCTGGACGTGGCGGTGGCACTGGCCGACCGGGCGACGCCCGGCCTGCTGACGCCGTTCGTCTCCCGGGCACCGGCCGAGCCCGTCCGGACATGACGAACGCCCCCTCCGCTCGGGACGAAGGGGGCGCTCGCGCCTGAGGGTGACGCTACGCGGTCAGGCCCCGTAGAGGGAGGCCACTCCGGCGCGGTCGGTGGCGGTCATGCTGAGGTTCGCGGACGTCCCGTTGCACTGGGGGTAGTGCATGATCGACGAGGAGTCGTACGGCGTCAGCGGGCGCCAGCTGTTGTCCTCGAAGCAGGTGCCGGCCTCGGGACGGGTGTGCTCGTGGCGGAAGCCCAGCGTGTGACCGAGCTCGTGGCCGATGATGTTGGTCGGCGTCCACGAGCCCGAGGTCCAGATCGAGTCGTCGATGAGCACGTTGCGCGAGCGCTTGGGCGTGCTGGGGAAGAACGCGCGGGCGATGTACTGCGAGGTCTGCACGGGCTCCACGGAGAAGACGACCGACTTGTTGCGGGTGGTGCAGCTCGCGTCCTGCGCCGGGACGTGGATGAAGTCGACGGCCGAGGCGTCCTCCCACAGCTGCGCGCCGCTGGCCATCGCGCTGACGATGTCGGCGTAGCGGGCGCCGAACTTGGTGCTCACGCAGTAGGTCAGGTTGCGCGCCTCGGTGGCCGTCCACCTGTCGTCGACGCCCCCGACGGTGTTGACCACGAGGCCGTTCTCGATGGCCTCCTCCGAGCCCTCGACCATGCGGTCGTAGTAGGCCTTGAGGTCACCGGTGGTCCCGACCGGCTCGTCGCCGTTGACGATGTACTGGCGGTCCGCGTCCTGGTAGGCGGAGGCCTGGTACTCCGAGAACGTCGGGATGTCCGTGTCGGGAGCGGCCAGTGCCGGGGAGGCGAGGGCCGCGCCGAGGAGTGCGGTGGTGCCGAGGGCGATCGCCCCGAGTCGACTGCGCTGCATGCTGGTTCTTCTCTCGTGGAGGGGATGGGCACACTCCGTCCCGGAGAGTCGAGCAGGTGGGCACGAGTTCCCGAGACAGGTGCGTGCCGTCGAACCTCCCCCGTCGCGCTGACCTTGTACAGCCTTCCTTAGGGTGAAGGGGTGCGCATCGCGACCTGGAACGTCAACTCCCTCCGCTCCCGCATCGACCGGGTGGAGGCCTTCGTGCAGCGGCACGAGATCGACGTCCTGGCGCTCCAGGAGACCAAGGCGCGCGAGGACCAGCTGCCGCTGATGGGGCTGCAGGCGCTGGGCTACGACATCGCGGTGGCCGGCCTCAACCAGTGGAACGGCGTCGCGATCCTCTCGCGCGTCGGGCTGGAGGACGTCGAGACCGGCTTCGCCGGCCAGCCGCCGTACGGCGACCCTGCCGCACCGGAGTCGCGGGCCATCGGCGCCACCTGCGGCGGGGTGCGCGTCTGGTCGCTCTACGTCCCCAACGGCCGCAAGCCCGACGACCCGCACTACGTCTACAAGCTCGACTGGCTGGCCCGGCTCCGCGACACGGCGAGCGGCTGGCTGGACGGGCAGACCGCGCTGGTCGGTGACTGGAACATCTGTCCCACCGACGACGACGTCTTCGACCCCGCGCAGTTCCGCAAGTCGACCCACGTCACGCCGCCGGAGCGGGCTGCGTTCCAGGCGTTCCTCGACGACGGCTGGGCCGAGACCACCCGCGCCCACGCGCCGGGCTACACCTACTGGGACTACTACCGGCAGCGCTTCGAGCGCGACCGCGGTCTCAAGATCGACTTCGTCCTCGCCTCGCCGACCCTCGCGTCACGGGTGAGCGGTGCGTTCATCGACCGCGACGAGCGCGACCCGGCGCAGGGCACCGGCTCGCCGTCCGACCACGCGCCGGTGGTCGTCGACCTCGACTGAGGCCCGCCTCGGCGGCGTCACATCACGCCGGCCGAGGGAGCCGGGGTCGGCTGCGGCGTCCTGCGGACGGCGTACGACATGAGCGCGGCGACGGCGCACAGCCCGGCCGCTGCGTAGAACGCCGGGTCGTAGCCGCCCGTGACGTCGCGCACGACACCGGCGCCGGTCGCCGCGACTGCCGCGCCGACCTGGTGGCTGGCGAACACCCAGCCGAAGACGATCGGCCCGGTGGCGGCGCCGAAGTGCTCACGGCAGAGCGCGACCGTCGGCGGCACCGTCGCGACCCAGTCGAGGCCGTAGACGATGATGAAGACCCACATGCTCGGCTGCACGTGCGGCGACATCAGCGCCGGCAGCGTCATCAGCCCGACGCCGCGCAGGGCGTAGTAGCCGACGAGCAGCATCCTCGGGTCGACCTTGTCGGTGAGCCAGCCCGACGCGATCGTGCCCACCACGTCGAAGATCCCGACGACGGCGAGCAGGGACGCCGCGGTGGTGGCGGGCATCCCGTGGTCGTGCGCGGCCGGCACGAAGTGCGTCGCGATGAGGCCGTTGGTGGTCATCCCGCAGATCGCGAACCCGCCGGAGAGCAGCCAGAAGGTACGGCTGCGAGCGGCGTCCTTGAGCACCGACAGGGCGCGCCCGGCGCTCGAGCCCACCTGCTGGTGGGGCGGCGGGCCGGGGTCGGCGTCGGTGGCGCCGAGGGCGCGCAGGCCCAGGTCGGCGGGGTGGTTGCGCAGGAAGAGCAGCACCAGCGGGACGACGGCGAGGGCGGCCCCGGCGGCCAGCAGCGCCGCGGTGCGCCAGCCGTGCTCGGTCGCCAGCCAGGCGACCACCGGCAGGAAGATCAGCTGGCCGGTGGCGTTGCCGGCGGTGAGGATGCCGCTCACCAGTCCGCGACGCGCCACGAACCAGCGACTGGTGATGGTCGCGACGAAGGCCATCGACATCGACCCGGTGCCGATGCCGACGAGCAGCCCCCAGCACAGGATGAGCTGCCACGGCTCCGTCATGAAGACGGTGAGGCCGCTGCCCACGGCGACCATGACGAGCGCGAAGGTCACCACCGGCCGCACGCCGAAGCGGTCCATCAGGGCCGCGGCGAAGGGCGACATCAGCCCGAAGAGCATGAGGTTGAGGGAGACCGCCGAGCCGATGAGGCCGCGGGACCAGCCGAACTCGTCGTGCAGCGGCTCGACCAGCACGCCCGGCACCGAGCGGAACGCGGCGGCGCCGACCAGGGTCACGAACGCGACCGAGGCCACGATCCAGGCCCAGTGGACGGGCTGCGGTCGGGCGAGGGTGGCCTCGGGCCCGCGTGGGCTCGGCGGGGTCGTCATCGTCACGGGCACCAGTCTCGGGCCTTTGCTCCACGGCTCACGAGTGGCCGACATGCCAACATGTGAAAGAATCCGGCCATGCCGCCCCCTCCTCCGCCGCACCGCGTCGTCGTCCTGGCCATCGCACCGGTGATCGGCTATGACCTGACGATCCCGCCGCAGGTGTTCTGCGAGGCGGTGGACGACGACGGCCACCCGCTCTACGACATCCAGGTCGTGAGCGTGGACGGCGCGCCCGTGGCCTCGTCCCGCGGCTACGCGATCGTCCCCTCCGCCGGCGCCGAGGCCCTCGCGACCGCGCAGACGGTGGTCATCCCCGGCACCCAGGTCACCGGTCCCCGGCGCGACGGCACCCTCCCCGACGACCTGCGCGCGGCACTGGCATCGGTGCCGGACGACGCCCGCTGGGTGTCGATCTGCACCGGCGCGTTCGTCCTGGCCGCGGCCGGGATCCTCGACGGGCACCGTGCCACGACCCACTGGAAGTACGCCGACGACTTCCGCCGGCTCTACCCCGCCGCGGCCCTCGACGAGGACGTCCTCTTCACCGACGACGGGCGGGTGCTCACGTCGGCGGGGCTCAGCGCGGGCCTCGACCTGTGCCTGCACGTCGTCCGCACCGACCACGGCACCGCCGTCGCCAATGCCGTCGCGCGGCACCTGGTGGTGCCGCCCTGGCGCGACGGCGGCCAGGCGCAGTACATCGAGCGCCACGTCCCCAGCCGCGCCGACGAGACGACCGGCGACGTACGCGCCTGGGCGCAGGCGCACCTCGACCAGCAGCTCGACGTCACCACGCTCGCGCGGCAGGCAGCGATGAGCCTGCGCACCTTCACCCGGCGGTTCCGCGCCGAGACCGGCCTCTCCCCCGGCGCGTGGGTCACCCAGCAGCGGATCCGGCACGCGCAGCACCTGCTCGAGGCCACCGACCTCACGGTGGACCAGGTGGCGACGCAAGCCGGGATGGGCACGGCGGCGTCGCTGCGCCAGCACCTCCGCGCCAGCGTCGGCGTCTCGCCCTCGGCCTACCGGCGTACGTTCCGGGGCGCTCCCGTCGTCCCTCCTCTCGGCGCTCCTCTCGTCACTCCCCTCGCGACGACGGACGCCTGAGGTCCCATCCACTGTCGGTCCACGCGGTCATGCTGGGGCCATGGACACCTTCCCCCTGCTGCTGACCCTGGCGCTGGTCCTCGCCCTCGGCCTGGCGCTCGGCGCCCTGATCGGCGTGCTGTGGTCGCGGAGCCGCCCGCGCGACGACACCGCGCTCGCGGCGCTCGAGCAGCGCGTCGCCGAGCACGCCGTCGTGCAGGACGGCCTCGACCGCCTCCAGGACCAGCTGAGCGACCTCGCCCACGACCGGGTCGCGTGGCAGGCCCAGCTGCACCAGCAGGTGGCCGACATGCGCCGGTCCACCGACACGCTCCGACAGGAGACCAGCACGCTCGCCACCGCGCTGCGCAAGCCGCAGGTGCGCGGCCAGTGGGGCGAGCTCCACCTGCGCCGCACGGTCGAGCTCGCCGGGCTCGTCGACCACTGCGACTTCACCGAGCAGGTGCGCCTCGACGACGGCCGGCTGCGCCCCGACCTGGTGGTCACGCTCGCGGGTGGGCGCACGATCGCGGTCGACGCCAAGGCCCCGCTCGCCGCCTTCCTCGACCTCTCCGGCACCGACGACCCGGCCGAGCACGACCGGGCGCTGGCCCGGCTCGGCGAGCACGTTCGCAAGCACGTCGCCGACCTCGGGTCGCGTCGCTACTGGGAGGCGCTGCCCGCGACGCCCGAGTTCGTGGTGCTCTTCCTGCCGGGCGAGGCGATCCTCCAGGCCGCGCTCCAGGCGGTGCCCGACCTCGTCGAGCAGGCCGCGTCCCGCAACGTCGTCCTCGCGACGCCGTCCACGATGATCGCGCTGCTCCGCACGGTGGCCCAGGGCTGGCAGCACGAGGTCCTCAACGAGCAGGCCCAGGCCGTCCAGCGGCTCGGACAGGAGCTGCACGCGCGGCTCGGCTCGATGGCCGGCCACCTCGACCGGGTGGGCCGCTCGCTCAACGCCAGCGTCGTCGCCTACAACCAGGCGATGGGGTCGCTCGAGGGCCGGGTGCTCGTCTCCGCTCGCCGCTTCGCCGAGCTCGGGGTGACGTCGGAGCCGCTGGCCGCGCCCCGCCAGGTGGAGACCGTGCCGCGCTCGCCGGGCGCACCGGAGCTCGCCGTCCTCGACGACGTCGCGCCCGCCGCAGGGGACCCGACGCTCGACGACCTGCTCGCCGACGAGCTGGCCGACCAGGCGCGACCCCCGGCGCGCCGCGCCGAGGGCGCCTGAGATCGGTCCTAGGTTGGACGCCGTGACACGGGCCGACGCGTGGTGGCAGGTCGGGCGCGAGCCGGGCCGCTCGGTCGTCGCGCTCGGCGTCGCGGTCACCCTGACCGCGGTGAGCATCGACGTGCTGCTCGCCGGGCGGCTGACGATCTTCTTCGACCTGTGCTTCGTGGCGCTGTGCCTGGGCCTCGCGGCGCTGGTGCGCCGCAAGGACTTCTACATGGTGGCCGTCCTGCCGCCGCTGCTGATGACCACCGTCTTCGCCTTCGTCGCGACGGTGGCCCGCGACGCGGTCGCCGACCCCCGCGACGGCCTGCTGCAGGCGATCGTCTCCGGCGTCGCCACCCACGGCATCGCGCTCTTCGTGGGCTACGCCCTGTGCCTCGGCTGGCTCGCCTGGCGGCTGCACCGGGAGGGCGAGGCCGACATCGCGACCGAGCTCAGCCGCGAGCTCGGCCAGACCGGCTGACCGGGCGGTTCCTGCCCGTCCCAGCCGCCGACCGGGCGGTTCCTGCCCGTCCCGGCCCCCGACCGGGCGGTTCCTGCCCGTCCCAGCCGCCGACCGGGCGGTTCCTGCCCGTCCCAGCCGCCGACCGGGCGGTTCCTGCCCGTCCCGGCCCCCGACCGGGCACGAAGTGCCCGGTCGGCGCGCAGGACGGGCACGAAGTGCCCGGTCACGTGTAGTTCAGGACTCGAAGCGCTCGACGTCGCCCGCGCCGCGGCGTACGACGACCGGCTCCGCCTCGGACCAGTCGATCACCGACGTGGGCTCGGCCGTGACCTCGCCGGACTCGACCACGACGTCGACGACGTGGTCAAGGTCCTCCTTGATCTCCCAGCCCATGGTCCGCGCCTCGGTCTCGCCGGGCAGGATCAGCGTGCTGGTGAGGATCGGCTCGCCCAGCTCCTCGAGCAGCGCGCACACGAGGGCGTGGTCGGGGATCCGGACGCCGACGGTGCGCTTCTTGGGGTGCATCAGCCGCTTCGGCACCTCGCCGGTGGCGGGGAGGATGAAGGTGTAGGGGCCTGGGGTCGCGGCCTTGATCGCCCGGAACGCCGAGTTGTCGACGTGCACGAACTGCCCGAGCTGGGCGAAGTCCTTGCACATCAGCGTGAAGTGGTGGCGGTCGTCGAGCTCGCGGATGCGCAGGATCCGGTCGCGACCCTCGCGGTTGCCGAGCTGCGCGCCGAGGGCGTACCCCGAGTCGGTGGGGTAGGCGATCAGCTCGTCGTTGCGCAGCGCCTGGACGACCTGGCCGACCAGCCGCGGCTGGGGGTTGTCCGGGTGGATGTCGAGGTAGCGGGCCACGTCGGGAGCCGTCCCTCAGGCCTTCTGGGCCGCGCGCAGGTCGCGGCGCAGCTCGGGCGGCAGGGCGAAGATGAGCGACTCCTCGGCGGAGTGCACCGCGCGGGCGTCGGGGTAGCCGCGCTCGGACAGGTAGGCCAGCACGCCCTCGACGAGGTCCTCGGGCACCGAGGCGCCGGACGTCACCGACACGGTCTCGACGCCGTCGAGCCACGCCTCGTCGATCTCGGTGTGGTCGTCGACGAGGTACGACGCCTTGGCGCCGGACTCGAGCGCCACCTCGACGAGCCGCACGGAGTTCGACGAGTTGCGCGAGCCGACCACGATCACGAGGTCCGCGCCGGCGGAGATCTCCTTGATGGCCAGCTGGCGGTTCTGGGTGGCGTAGCAGATGTCGTCGCTCGGCGGGTCGAGCAGCAGCGGGAACTTCTCGCGGATCGCGGCCACCGTCTCGAGCGTCTCGTCGACGCTGAGCGTGGTCTGCGAGAGCCAGGCGACCTTCGCGGGGTCGCGCACGACGATGCCCGCGACGTCGGCCGGGCTCTCGACGAGCTGGATGTGGTCGGGCGCCTCGCCCGCGGTGCCCTCGACCTCCTCGTGGCCGGCGTGCCCGATGAGGAGGATGTCGTAGTCGTCGCCCGCGAAGCGCTTCGCCTCGTGGTGGACCTTGGTGACGAGCGGGCACGTCGCGTCGATGGTCTTGAGCCCGCGGTCGGCGGCCTGGGCGTGGACGGCTGGCGAGACGCCGTGCGCGGAGAACACCACCGTCCTGCCCTCGGGCACCTCGTCGAGCTCCTCGACGAAGATGGCCCCGCGCGCCTCGAGGTCGGCCACGACGTGCTTGTTGTGCACGATCTGCTTGCGGACGTAGACCGGCGAGCCGTAGAGGTCGAGCGCCTTCTCCACCGTGATGACGGCCCGGTCGACCCCGGCGCAGTAGCCGCGGGGGGCCGCGAGGAGGACGCTCCTGGCGCTCTCGGGGTCGAGCACCGGGGGCAGGCCGAGGTCGGTCGTCATGGGTCCGAGTCTACGGCCCGGCCGGGTGGCGTCGGACCGCTCGCCTATCCTCGCCGCGTGCCCTCCCTCCGCGACGCCACGGTCGAGTCCCCGGCGCCGGTCCGCGCCGTGGCCAACGCCGTTTCGCAGTGGATCGACAAGCTCGGCGGCGTGTGGGTCGAGGGCCAGATCGCGCAGGTCAATCGCCGCCCCGGGGTCAACACCGTCTTCATGACCCTGCGCGACACCGTCGCGGACATCTCGGTGACCCTCACCTGCGCCCGCTCGCTCTTCGACTCGATGAACCCTCCCCTCGTCGAGGGGGCCAGCGTCGTGGTGCACGCGCGGCCCAGCTTCTACGCCAACCGGGGCTCCTTCTCGCTGGCCGCCCGCGAGATCCGGATGGTCGGGCTCGGCGAGCTGCTCGCCCGCCTCGAGCGGCGCCGCCAGCTGCTCGCCGCGGAGGGCCTGTTCGCGCCGGAGCTCAAGCGTGACCTGCCGTTCCTGCCGGGCCGCGTCGGCCTCGTCACGGCCCCCAACAGCGCCGCCGAGCGCGACGTCCTGGAGAACGCGCGCCGCCGCTGGCCGGCCGTGCAGTTCGAGGTGGCCTACGCCGCCATGCAGGGGCAGCGCTCGGCCGCCGAGGTGATGGAGGCGCTCGACCGGCTCGAGCGCAACCCCGACGTCGACGTCATCGTGGTCGCCCGCGGAGGCGGCTCCATCGAGGACCTGCTGCCCTTCTCCGACGAGGCCCTCGTCCGAGCGGTCCACGGCCTGCGCACCCCCGTGGTCTCGGCGATCGGCCACGAGCCCGACCAGCCGCTGCTCGACCTCGTCGCCGACGTACGCGCCTCGACCCCCACCGATGCCGCCAAGCTGGTCGTGCCCGACATGGCCGAGGAGGTCCAGGGCGTGACGTGGGCGCGCGACCGGCTCCGGCAGGTGATCACCCAGCGCATCGCCCGCGAGCAGGAGTGGCTCGTGACGCTCCGCTCCCGCCCGGCGATGGCCGATCCGCGCAACCTGCTCTCCGTCCGCTCCGACGAGGTCGACGAGCTGCTGGCGCGCGCCCGTCGTACGCTCTCGCACCGGCTCGACCGCGCCGCCGACGACATCGGCCACCAGCGCGCGAGGGCCCAGGCACTCTCCCCCCTGGCCACCCTCCAGCGGGGCTACGCCGTGCTGCAGGACGCCGACGGGCACGTCGTGACCTCGGTCGGCCAGACCGCCGCCGGCGCCGCCGTCTCGGTGCGGGTCGCCGACGGCCGCATCCACGCCACCACCGACCGCATCGACACAGCCACGCTGATGGAGGACCCCGATGAGTGACGCCCCGAGCTACGAAGAGGCCCGCGAGGAGCTCATCGAGGTGGTCCGCACCCTCGAGGCGGGCGGCACGACCCTCGAGGAGTCGCTCGCCCTGTGGGAGCGCGGCGAGGCGCTGGCCACGCTGTGCCAGGAGTGGCTCGACGGCGCCCGCAAGCGGCTCGACGGGGCGATCGGCACCGAGCCGGACGACTGATCGGCCGGGATGCGCCCTACTGCGTGAGCAGCCCGACGAACGCCTCGACGTCCTCGACCGGCGCCGAGCCGTAGACCAGCAGCGACTCGTCGCCGAGCTCGGTCGAGAAGCCGTGGTCGCCGCCCTCGTCGGTCCAGGTCTGCCAGCTGTCGGTGATCTCGGACTCGATCTCGGCGTCCTCGCCGGCCTCCGCCTTCTCGTCGACGTACTCCTCGACGAGCTCGTCGACCGAGGCGTCGCGCTGCCGGATGCCGACGAAGTCGCCCTCGTCGGTCAGCACGCCGAGCCCCCAGCGCGGGTCGTCGCCCGCCTCGAGCTCCACGCTCGTCGCGATCCAGCCCGCCGGCAGCTCGCGGGGGTGCACGACCTCGAGGCCGGCCTGCTGCGCGACCTCCACGCTGTCCTGCCAGTCCACGGGCTCCGGGCTGTCGTCGGACTCGGCGCGGAAGATCCCGCGCCAGGCGACGAACGCGAGGACGAACACCACCGTGACGATCAGGGCGCCGATCATGCCGCTGAAGGAGCGGGTGTACCGGCTCGGCTGCTCACTCACTCCACCATCCTCCCAGCCGCCCGATAGTCCGTATCAATCGGCTGGTGACCCGGCCCCGTGGAGCAGCCGATCAACACGGACCACCCGGGTGGAGCGGTGGCAGACGGAACCGCAGGTGCGGAGACAACAAGGCAAGAAGATCCGCAGGTGCGGCATACTGCCACCGTGATCACCTACCGACTCGCGGAGGCGGCCGAGATCCTGGCCGTGAGCGACGACACCGTACGCCGCTGGGTGGACGCCGGCCGGCTGCCCTCGCGCCGCACCGACGGGCGTACGACCGTGTCCGGCGCTGACCTCGCCGAGCTCGCCGAGCACCTGGCCGAGTCCGCGGAGGTGACCGAGCGCGACCGCACCCGCGCGAGCACGGTCAGCGCCCGCAACCGGATGAGCGGGATCGTCACCCGGGTCAAGCGCGACCCGGTTATGGCGCAGGTGGAGATGATCTGCGGCCCCTACCGCGTGGTCTCGCTGATGAGCACCGACGCCGCGGACGAGCTCGGGCTCGAGCCCGGGGTCCGCGCCATCGCCAGCGTGAAGTCCACCAACGTCGTCGTCGAGGTCCCGCAGTGAGGCGCGTCCTGACCGCCCTGTCGCTGGTCGCCCTGCTCCCCCTCACCGCCTGCGGCGGCGGGGACGACGACACCACGCTGACCGTGCTGGCCGCGGCCAGCCTCACCGGGACGTTCACCGAGCTGGCCGCCACCTTCGAGGAGGCCCACCCCGGCGTCGAGGTGGAGCTGGTGTTCGGCTCGTCCACCACGCTCGCCGAGCAGGCCGTCGACGGCGCGCCCGGCGACGTGCTGGCCACGGCCGACGAGGCGTCCATGACGGTCGCCGAGGACGGGGGCGTGCTGGCCGGAGGTCCCGAGGCGTTCGCGAGCAACCGGCTCGCGCTCGTCGCACCGGCCGACAACCCGGCCGGCATCGAGTCCCTCACCGACCTCGACGACTCAGGCGTCGACTACGTCCGCTGCGCCGAGACGGCCCCGTGCGGGTCCAGCGCCGTCGCCCTGCTCGACGACGCCGGCATCGAGTCCGCACCCGCCAGCGAGGAGGTCGACGTCAAGGCCGTGCTCGCCCGCGTGACGCAGGGCGAGGCCGACGCCGGTCTTGTCTACCGCACGGACTCGCGGGCGGCCGGCGACGCGGTGCGCGAGGTGGCGACGGACGACCTTGACGACTACGGCCCCGCCTACGCCAACAACTACTACGTCGCCGCCGTCGACGGGAGCGACGACGGGAGCGACGACGCGACCGCCGACCTGGCCGCCGACTTCGTCGCCCTCGTCACCGGCGCCGAGGCCGCCGAGGTCCTCGGCGAGGCCGGCTTCGGCGGGATCGTGCGCGAGTGACCGGCCCCCGTCTGGGCCGGGCGCCGGCGGTCCTGCTCGTCCCCGCCGCAGCAGGAGTGGCCCTCCTCGTCGTCCCCCTCGTCACCCTCGTCCTCGACACCCCGTGGCGCACCCTGCCCGACCACCTGGGCTCCCAGGTCGTCCGGCAGGCGCTGACCATCACCGCCCTCAGCAGCCTGCTGACGGTCCTCGCCTGCGTCGCGGTCGGTACGCCCCTGGCCTGGCTGCTCGCGCGCGTCGACTTCCGCGGCCGGCGGGTCGTCCGCGCCCTCGTGCTGGTCCCCCTCGTGCTACCGCCCGTCGTCGCGGGCGTCGCGCTGGTGACGGCCCTGGGCCGGAGCGGCCTCGTCGGCCAGCACTTGCCGTTCACCATCCCCTACACGACGGCGGGCGTGGTCCTGGCCCACACCTTCGTCTCCCTGCCGTTCTACGTGCTCGCCGTGGAGGGTGCGCTGCGCACGCACGGGTCGTCGTACGACGTCGTGGCCGCGACGCTCGGCGCCGACCGGTGGACGACCTTCCGCCGGGTCACGCTCCCGCTCGCGCTGCCGGGCGTCCTCGCGGGCAGCGCCCTGGCCTGGGCGCGGAGCCTGGGCGAGTTCGGCGCCACGATCACCTTCGCCGGCAACTACCCCGGCACCACCCAGACGATGCCGAGCCTCATCTACGTCGCGCTCAACTCCGACCCCACCGTCGCGCGCAGCCTCAGCCTCATCCTGCTCGCCCTGTCCGTCGCGGTGCTGGTGCTGCTCCGCGAGCGCTGGGCGGTCGGGCGATGATGCGCGTCGAGGTGGACCTGCCCGGTCGGGTGCAGGCCGCGGTCGGCGCCGAGGCGGGCGAGGTGGTCGTCGTGATCGGGCCCAACGGCGCCGGCAAGTCGACGCTGCTGCGCGCGGTCGCCGGGCTCGAGCCCGGCCGGGTCCGGGTGGGCGGGGAGGAGTGGACCGACCTCGACGTGCCACGCCGCCGGGTGGGCTACGTCTTCCAGGACCAGAGCCTGTTCCCCCACCTGTCGGCCCTCGACAACGTCGCGTTCGGTCCCCGCGCCCGCGGCCGCGACCGGCGCGCGGCCGAGGCCACCGCGCGCGACTGGCTCGAGCGGTTCGGCATCGCCGACCTGGCCGACCGACGCCCGCGCGAGCTGTCCGGCGGCCAGGCGCAGCGCGTCGCCATCGCCCGCGCGCTGGCCACCGATCCCGAGGTCCTCCTGCTCGACGAGCCGTTCACCGGCCTCGACGTCTCCGTGCAGATGGCCCTCCGCATCGAGCTGGGGCAGCACCTGCGCGACTTCGCGGGCGTCGCGCTCCTGGTCACCCACGACGCGATCGACGCGCTGACCCTGGCCGACCGCGTGCTCGTCCTCGACGCGGGTCGCGTCGCCCAGGAGGGACCTCCCGCCGAGGTGGCGGCCGAGCCGCGCACCGCCCACGTCGCCCGCCTCGTCGGTCTCAACCTCGTCGCCGACGGCGACGACCTCATCGCGTTCACGCCCGACACCGTGGTGGTCTCCCTCCACGAGCCGGAGGGGTCGTCGCGGCTGCGCTGGCGCGGGACGATCGGCACGCTCGCGCCGCACGGCGACGCCGTACGCCTGCTGGTGCACGCCTCCCCCGACCTGCTCGCCGACCTCACGCCGGCGGCCGCCACCGAGCTCGCGCTGGTGCCGGGCCGGGAGGTGTGGCTCTCCGTCAAGGCGACGGCCGTGAGCCGCTACGGAGCACGTGCTCGGGCGGCACCCCGCGATCGCTAGCATGCGAGCCATGAGCGACAGCGCCCCCAAGCCCGAACGCAACCTCGCCCTCGAGCTCGTGCGGGTCACGGAGGCCGCCGCGATGGCGGCCGGGCGCTGGGTGGGTCGCGGCGACAAGAACGACGCGGACGGCGTCGCGGTCAACGCGATGCGGGTGATGATCTCCACCGTCGAGATGCGCGGCACCGTCGTCATCGGCGAGGGCGAGAAGGACAACGCCCCCATGCTCTACAACGGCGAGGAGGTGGGCGACGGCACCGGCGCGGAGTGCGACGTCGCGGTCGACCCGATCGACGGCACCACCCTGACCGCCAAGGGCATGAGCAACGCCATCTCGGTGCTCGCGGTGGCGCCCCGCGGCTCGATGTACGACCCCAGCGCGGTGTTCTACATGGAGAAGCTCGTCACCGGCCCCGAGGCCGCCGACGTCGTCGACATCCGCCTGCCGGTGAAGGAGAACATCGCCCGCGTCGCCAAGGCGAAGAACCTCTCGCCCCACGACGTGACCGTGGTGCTGCTCGACCGGCCGCGCCACGCGCAGCTCGTGGAGGAGATCCGCGAGACCGGCGCCCGCATCAAGTACATCACCGACGGCGACGTGGCCGGCGCGATCATGGCGGCTCGTCCCGACACCGGCGTCGACCTGCTGCTCGGCATCGGCGGGACGCCCGAGGGCATCATCGCCGCCTGCGCGATGAAGTGCCTCGGCGGCACGATCCAGGGCCGGCTGTGGCCGCAGGACGACGACGAGCGGCAGCGCGCGCTCGACGCCGGCCACGACCTCGACCCCGACGTCGTGCTCGGCACCGACGACCTCGTCACCGGCGACGACGCCTTCTTCGTGGCCACCGGCATCACCGACGGCGAGCTCATGCGGGGCGTGCGCTACCGCGGCGACGGCGTCACGACGCACTCCCTCGTCATGCGCTCGCGCAGCGGCACCGTGCGCTCGATCACCGCCGACCACCGCCTGTCGAAGCTACGCGCTCTGTCCCCGATCGACTTCGACAGCTGACAGCGGCGCCGCCGGGCGCAGGGCCGCCGAGACGGCGGTGATCACCGCCGGGTCGAAGCCCATCCCCAGGTGGGAGGAGCGCACCTCCACCGCGCGGGCGGCGGGGTCGACGCACGCGCGCCAGTCCACGATGCCGTCGCGGCGGGAGAAGATCGCGGTGAAGTCGACGTCGTCGGCCAGCGGCGCGCGCGCCCGGTCGAAGCTCTGCTGGGCGCAGAGGCCCGCCACGCAGTCCTCGGCCATCAGGTTGCGCAGGCCCGCGCGCTGGAGCCGGACGAGGAGGTCGACGCTGCGGGCGAGCGAGGCGTGGTGTGCTCCCGGTGCGAGCACCGGGCTGCCGAGGGTCACGATGCCGGCCACCAGGTCGGGCCGCCGAGCGGCCACCCCTCGCGCCAGCATCCCGCCGAGGCTGTGGCCGACGACCCGCACCCGCGCCCCGCGCCGCTGGGCGATCTCCTCGAGGCGCTCCTCGAGCTGCGCGGCGGCCGCGATCGTGCAGCCCACATTGGCCCGGATGTCCGCCCGGTAGGTGCGGAAGCCCTCGCGGCGCAGCGTCCGGCTCATCGCCGACAGCGATGCGTCCCCGGCGAGGAAGCCCGGCACCAGCAGCACCGGCTCGGCGGACCGCACCGGACCCGAGCCGCAGGGCGTACGACGTCGCGACCCGCGCGAGCCCATCGCGTGCACGGCGTAGCGGCCGACCTCGGTGACGACCGACCCCTCCCGCAGCACGGCGGCGACCGAGGGCTGTGCGAAGCCCTCGGGCGTGAGGAACGCCGCCACTGTGCGCCTGGTCACACCGTCGAACCTAGCCGAGCGCCCCACCGGGTCGTGGGACCTGCGCCACGAGGGTGCTGGGGCGAGCCCCGATCGTGTTCACTGGAGCCATGTCCTCCGCACGTCCCCCCCGCAATGGCCCGCCCGTGGCCTCCGAGGAGCTCTACGCGCCGATCGGCAACGAGGTCGAGCTCTGCTACCAGACCTTCGGTGATCCCGACGACGAGCCGCTGCTCCTCGTGATGGGTCTCAGCGGGCCGATGACCTGGTGGGACCAGGTCTTCTGCGAGCAGCTGGCCGACGCCGGCTTCCACGTGGTGCGCTACGACAACCGCGACACCGGCCGGTCCTCGCGGATCGCGGCACCGGTGCGCCACGACCAGCTGCTGCGCGCCTTCGCCACCGGGCGCGCCCAGACGCCGTACTCGATGTCCGACCTCGCCGTGGACGCGGTGTCCCTGCTCGACCACCTCGGCATCGAGTCCGCGCACCTCGTCGGGGTGTCGATGGGCGGCATGATCGCGCAGACCGTGGCCATCGAGCACCCCTCGCGCGTGCGGTCGCTGACGAGCATCAGCTCGACCACCGGACGCCGCACCGTCGGGTGGCAGCACCCCTCCCTGCTCCCCCGGCTGATCGCCCCGCGCAGGCCGGGCCGGGACGCCTACGTCGAGAGCAGCATCGCGATGTGGGCGGTCATCGGCTCGGTCGGCTACCCGACCGAGGACGAGGCGCTGCGCTCGCGCGCGCTCGAGACGTTCGACCGCGGCGTCAGCACCAGCGGCGTGCTGCGCCAGATGCTGGCGATCCTCACCCAGCCGGACCGCACCCAGCGGCTGCGCAGCCTCCGGGTGCCCGCGCTCGTCCTGCACGGTACGGCCGACAAGATGGTGCACGTCAGCGGTGGCCGCGCGACCGCGGCCGCCATCCCCGGCGCCGAGCTCGTGCTGGTGGACGGCATGGGCCACGACCTGCCCCCGGGCCTTTTCGAGACCTTCGTCGAGGCGATCCGCCGCACGGCCGACCGCGCCTGAGGACCGCCCGGCCGTGGTACGCGCGGCGGGACGTCAGCCCTCGACGGCGTGCGCTCCCGGTGCCGCGGAGGCGGTGAAGAGCTCGGGCTCGCCGAAGCCGGCGTCGGAGAAGGCGCCCCGCACCGCGTCGCCCGCGGCGTCCACCTCGCCCTCGGCCACCAGCGCGATGACGCACCCGCCGAACCCGCCGCCGGTCATCCGCGCGCCGAGCGCGCCCGCACCGAGCAGCGCCTCGACGGCGGTGTCCACCTCGGGGACGGTGATCCGGAAGTCGTCGCGCATCGAGGCGTGCGAGGCGGACAGGACCGGCCCGAGGTCCGCGAGCCGTCCGTCGCGCAGCAGGTCGACCGCCTCCAGCACCCGGGCGTCCTCGGTGACGACGTGGCGGACGTAGCGCCGCAGCTCGTCGTCGTCCAGGCGGGCGAGCGCCGCGTCGAGGTCGTCGGCGCCGACGTCGCGCAGGGCCGGGACGTCCAGCTGCCGGGCCGCCTCCTCGCAGCCGCGGCGCCGGGCGGCGTACTCACCGTCGGCGTGCCGGTGCGGAGCACGGGTGTCGGCCACCAGCAGCGCCAGCCCCGAGGCGCCCGGGTCGAACGGGACCGACTGGGAGGTGAGGTCGCGCATGTCGCAGAAGAGGGCGTGGCCCTCCTCGCCGCGCAGGCTGGCCAGCTGGTCCATCCCGCCCGTCGGCGCGCCCACGGCGTCGTTCTCGACGCGCCGGCTCAGTGCGAGCAGGCCGGCCGGTCCGAGGTCGAGGCCGAGCCGCTCGTCGAGCGCGCACACGACCGAGCAGACCAGGGCGGCCGAGGAGGACAGCCCGGCGCCCGAAGGGACGTCGGAGTCGACCTCGATCCGCAGCGGCGGGACCTCCACCCCGTCGTCGTGCAGCAGCCACAGCGCGCCGAGGACGTACGTCGCCCAGTCGGGGGTGTCGTCGCGACCGCTCAGCCCTGACCGCCGGACCCTCACCTCGCCCGGCTCCTGCACCGACACGACGGACCAGCCGTCGGTCGCCGGGGACAGCGTCGTGGCACATCCCATCGGCAGCGCCATCGGCAGCACGAACCCGTCGTTGTAGTCGGTGTGCTCGCCGATGAGGTTGATCCGTCCGGGCGCGAACCAGCTCGTCACGTCGGGCCTTTCTGGTGGTGTGTTCGATGGGGTGACCTGCTGTTGCCAAACCCTAGTCGCAGCCGATAGACCAGTGACCCGAGTCACAAGGAGGAGTGCGCAATGGCAGCACGATCATCGACCCGACAGCGGGGTCGCCCACGCGGGAAGCGGATCGCCGGCTCGGTGGCCACGCTGGCGCTCGCCAGCAGCCTGCTGGCCGCCTGCGGCGGCGACGGCGGCAAGCCGACGCTCAACTGGTACGTCAACCCCGACGGCGTCGACACCTTCAAGACCTACGCCGAGGAGTGCAGCACCGACCAGTACGACATCGCGGTGCAGCAGCTGCCGTCCAGCGCGACCGACCAGCGCACCCAGCTGGCCCGGCGCCTCGCGGCCGAGGACTCCTCCACCGACCTCATGAACCTCGACCCGGTGTTCGTCGCCGAGTTCGCCAACGCCGGATGGCTGCAGAAGATCCCCGACGAGCTCGCCACCGAGATCACCGACGGCGGCGACTACCTCCAGGGCGCCGTCGACACGGTCACGTGGGACGACGGCGTCTACGCCATCCCGCTGTGGGCCAACACCCAGGTCCTCTGGTATCGCAAGTCCCTCGCCGAGGCGGCCGGGCTCGACATGAGCCAGCCCGTCACGTGGGAACAGGTCATCGAGGCCGCCTCGTCGCAGGGCGGCACGGTCGGTGTCCAGGCCAACCGCTACGAGGCCTACGTCGTGTGGATCAACGCGATGATGCAGGGTGCCGGCGGCGCGATCGTCACCGACACCGAGGCCGGCCGCGACGCCAAGGTCGAGCTCGACAGCGACGCCGGTCGCGAGGCTGCGTCCATCATCCAGAAGCTCGCCGACAGCGAGGCGGCGCAGGCCGACCTCACCGTCTCCAACGAGGGCACCAGCCTCGGTCAGATGTTCCCCGAGGACGGCCCCGGCGAGTTCATGGTCAACTGGACGTTCGTCTACGCCAACTACAAGGGTCTGATCGGTGCCCCCGGCGGCCCCGCCGACGAGCAGGAGTTCGAGGACCTCGGCTGGGCGCGCTACCCCGCCACCGTCGAGGGCGAGGCGTCCAAGCCGCCGATCGGTGGGATCGACATCGGGCTGGGCGCCTACTCCGAGCACCCCGAGTGGGCGCTGGAGGCCGGCCAGTGCATCACCTCCACCGACGCGCAGGTCGACCTGGCCGTCAACGACGGCCTGATGCCGTCGACCAACTCGGCCTACGACGAGGTCGCGGCGAGCGGCGAGTTCCCCGAGGACCTCCTCGACCTCTACCGCACCAGCGTCGACGAGGGCGGGCCGCGGCCCAAGAGCCCGTTCTACAGCCAGATCTCCAGCGCCGTGCAGTCGGTCTGGCACTCCCCGACGTCGGTGACGCCGGACTCGACCCCGCAGGAGTCGGCCGACTTCCTGACCGAGGTCCTCGCCGGAAGGAGCCTGCTGTGACGCACACGACCGTGGCGCCCGACGACAAGCGAGACGTGCGTCGCGCCAACAAGGTCGCCGCGAGCGACCGTTCGAAGGCCGAGAACCGCCTCGGCATGAGGCTGGTCGCCCCGGCGATCTTCCTCATGCTGCTGGTGACGGCGTTCCCCATGCTGCGGGCGCTCTACCTGAGCGTCTTCAACTACAGCCTGACCGCCCCGGACGACCGGGAGTTCGTCGGGCTCTCCAACTACTGGACCGCGCTGACCGACTCGCTGTTTTGGGAGACCACCCTCAACACCGTCTTCATCATGGTGGTGACCGTGGCGGTGGAGCTCGTCATCGGCTTCGCCTTCGCGATGGTGATGCACCGGGTGATCTTCGCCCGCGGCATCATCCGGACCTCGATCCTCATCCCCTACGGCATCATCACCGTGGTGTCGGGCTTCGCCTGGCAGTTCGCCTTCAGCAACAACAACGGCTTCGTCAACGAGTGGCTGCCCTTCGTCGAGGACGGGTTCAACTGGTTCGGCCAGTACGGCTCCGCGATGGCGGCGATCATGGTCTCCGAGATCTGGAAGACCACGCCGTTCATGTCGCTGCTGCTGCTGGCGGGCCTCGCGCAGGTGTCCGAGGACATGCTCGAGGCGGCGAAGGTCGACGGCGCGACGTGGTGGCAGCGGCTGTGGAAGGTGATCCTGCCCAACATGCGCTCGGCGATCATGGTGGCGGTGCTCTTCCGCGCGCTCGACGCCTACCGCATCTTCGACAACATCTACGTGATGACCGCCGGCGCCCAGGGCACCGAGTCCATCTCGTTCCTCACCTACCGGCAGGTCATCGAGCAGTTCCAGCTCGGCATCGGGTCAGCGCTGTCCGTGCTGCTGTTCCTCTCGGTGCTGCTCATCGCGTTCCTGATCGTCAAGATCTTCCGCGTCGACCTGGCCGCAGCGCGGCAGGAGGGCTGAGGCATGTCCACCAAGAACAAGATCGGCATCGTCATCGGGGCCGCACTCATCCTCGTGTGGTGCCTGCTCCCGGTCGCCTGGATCATCTCGCTCTCCTTCAAGAGCCAGGAGGCCATCACCAACGGAAGCCCGGGCTTCTTCCCCTCCGAGGGAGGCGGGGCGGGCTGGCAGAACTACCGCGACGTGCTGGCCGACGACCAGTTCCTGCGCTCGATCCTCAACTCGATCGGCATCTCGCTCATCGCGACGTTCCTCTCGGTCGTCATCGCCACGCTCGCGGCGTACGCCATCGCCCGCCTCGAGTTCACCGGCAAGAAGCTCGTGCTGACCCTGGCCCTGGTGATCGCGATGTTCCCGGTGGTGTCGCTCGTCGGACCGCTGTTCGACATGTGGCGCACGCTCGGCATCTACGACACGTGGCCGGGCCTGATCATCCCCTACATGTCCTTCACGCTCCCCCTCGCGATCTGGACGCTGTCGGCCTTCTTCCGCGAGATCCCCTGGGAGATGGAGCAGGCCGCGCAGGTGGACGGCGCCACGTCGTGGCAGGCGTTCCGCAAGGTGATCGTGCCGCTGGCGGCGCCGGGTGTCTTCACCGCGGCGATCCTGACCTTCTTCTTCGCGTGGAACGACTTCGTCTTCGGCATCTCGCTCACCTCGACGGAGCAGGCCCGGCCGATCCCGGCCGCGCTGTCGTTCTTCGTGGGGTCCGACCCGTTCAACCGGCCGGCGTCACTGCTGGCCGCAGGGGCCGTCGTCTCGACGATCCCGATCATCGTCATCGTCCTGCTGTTCCAGCGCAAGATCGTCGCCGGCCTCACCTCCGGCGCAGTGAAGGGGTGAAGCTGTCATGGCCGCCATCGAGATGAAGAACATCGTCAAGAAGTACGGCGACGGGTTCCCGGCCGTCAACGACATCAGCATCGACGTCGCGGACGGGGAGTTCCTGATCCTCGTGGGACCGTCGGGATGCGGGAAGTCGACGCTGCTGCGGATGATCGTCGGGCTGGAGGACATCACCGACGGCGACATGATGATCGGCGGCAAGCGGGTCAACGACCTCGCCCCGCGCGACCGCAACCTCGCCATGGTGTTCCAGAACTACGCGCTCTACCCCCACCTCACCGTCTACGAGAACATCGCGTTCCCGCTGCGCCTGGCCGGCGCCTCGGACTCCGAGGTCGACCAGAAGGTGCGCGAGGCGTCCAAGACGCTGGAGCTCGACGAGCACCTCGAGCGCAAGCCCGGCAACCTCTCGGGCGGGCAGCGCCAGCGCGTCGCCATGGGTCGCGCCATCGTCCGTGAGGCCGAGGCGTTCCTCTTCGACGAGCCGCTGTCCAACCTCGACGCCAAGCTCCGCGGGCAGATGCGCACCGAGATCTCGCGCCTGCAGAAGCGGCTCGGCATCACCACGGTCTACGTCACCCACGACCAGACCGAGGCGATGACGCTGGGCGACCGGGTCGCTGTGCTCAAGCGCGGCATCCTCCAGCAGCTCGCCACGCCGCGCGAGCTCTACGAGAACCCCGCCAACCTCTTCGTCGCCGGCTTCATCGGCTCCCCGCCGATGAACTTCCTGCCCGCCAAGGTCAACGGCGACATGGTCGAGCTGCCGTTCGGCACGGTCAGGATGCCGGCCGACAAGGCGCAGAAGGCCCAGGGCAAGGACCTGCTCATCGCGGGCATCCGGCCCGAGCACTTCGAGGACGCCAGCGTCGTCGACCCCGACAAGGTCACCGACGAGGCGACGTTCCGGGCCAAGGTCGACGTCGTGGAGTGGCTCGGCAACGAGGCCTACGCCTACGTCCCCTTCGAGGCGCCGCCGGAGGTGCAGAAGCAGCTCCAGCAGCTCGAGCGCGACCTCGACGGGGAGTCCCTGCGCACCCAGCTGGTGGTGTCCCTCGACGGCGCCAGCCGGATCAGCGAGGGCGACGAGGCCACCATCTGGGTCGACGCCCGCAAGATCCACCTGTTCGACCCGTCGACGGGCGACAACCTCACCATGGACTCGTCACGCGCCGGCACGGTGCCGGGCGGCAACACCATGGCGATGGCCGAGCAGGTCGGCGAGCAGCAGGACAGCGTCCAGCCCGGCTCGGACCAGGCGACGACCTGACCCGCGGGCCGTCACGACCCTGACGGCCCCCCTGATGTCCGGCCCCGCAGGTCGGCGTGGAACGAGGCCCCGGGAGCAGCTGCTCCCGGGGCCTCGCCTCGTGCGTGGGGTCCTCGTGCGGGACCTCGACCGGCCGTCAGGCCGAGAGCCGCTGGCCCGACTCGGTGTCGAACACGTGCACGTGCTCGGGGTCGGTCGTGACGAACAGCGTCTCGCCCTTCTGGGGGTCGTGGCGACCGCTCATCCGGATGATGATCGTCGAGGGCACGCCCTCCACGTCGCTGGTGCCGTAGACGTAGCTGTCCGCGCCGAGCTGCTCGACGACCGTCACCATGACGGGGAGACCGCCCTGGTCGGCCGTCACGATGCGCCAGTTCTCCGGACGTACGCCGACCGTGACCTTGCCGGCCATGGTGCGCTCCGCCGTGCGGTCGACGGGCACGGAGTAGCCACCGACCTTCACCGTCCCGTCCTCGGCGGCGACGCCCTCGAGGAGGTTCATCTGCGGGGAGCCGATGAAGCCGGCGACGAAGAGGTTGGCGGGCTTGTCGTAGAGCCGCAGCGGGGTGTCGACCTGCTGGAGGATGCCCAGCTTCATGACCGCGACCCGGTCGCCCATCGTCATCGCCTCGACCTGGTCGTGGGTGACGTAGACGGTCGTGATGCCGAGGTCCTGCTGGAGGCGCGCGATGTCGGTGCGGGTCTGCACGCGCATCTTGGCGTCGAGGTTGGACAGGGGCTCGTCCATGCAGAACACCTGGGGCTGACGCACGATCGCGCGACCCATCGCCACCCGCTGGCGCTGGCCGCCCGACAGGGCCTTCGGCTTGCGCTGGAGGAACTCGGTGAGCCCGAGCATCTCCGCCGCCTGCGCGACGCGCTTCTTGCGCTCGTCGGTCGAGACCTTGGCCATCTTGAGCGAGAACCCCATGTTCTCCTCCACGGACATGTGGGGGTAGAGCGCGTAGTTCTGGAAGACCATCGCGATGTCGCGGTCCTTCGGCGGGACGTTGGTGACGTCCCGGTCCCCGATGCGGATGCGACCCTCGTTGACCTCCTCGAGACCCGCGAGCATGCGCAGGGTCGTGGACTTGCCGCAGCCGGACGGGCCGACGAGGACCATGAACTCGCCGTCCTCGATCTCGAGGTCGATCCCCGGGACTGCTGGTTCATCGGCCCCGGGATACCACCGCTGGGCGCCTTCGAACGTCACTGATGCCATTGTTTTGCTCCTTCACCGGCAGGTACGTGCCGGACGATCCGTCGTGAAGTGACTGCGGTCACAGTAGCGGAGTCGCGGCTGGATGGCTCCCCCCGGAGCGCGCGGCCGGTGTGCGGTAGGTGTGCGGCCGGGGTGCGGCGGCGTACGGCTGGTGGGGTCAGTAGGTGCCGAGGTACTTGCGCGGCGTCCCCGGCGCGGGGAGCCGCTGCACGGTGACCGAGCCCATCAGGGCCATGCCGCGCACCCGCACCAGCGGGGAGTCGGCGCCCAGCTCGGCGGGCACCTTGTCCTTGGCCTGGCTGTACTCGCCCATGATCGGCGTCCCGTCGACCACCGCGTGCATGTGCGCCGGGATGATGATCTTCACCTCGCCCATGACGGCGCTGGCGTTGATGATCGTCTCGGCCCCCGACAGCTGGGCCTGCCGCAGGTCGATCACGACCGAGCCCATCATCGCGAAGGCGCTGTGGTGCTCGGGCACCGCCCAGACGCCCTGGCGCTTGGTCTCGCTCATGATGGCGAGCGACGAGTTGTGACCGACCGCGGGGAGTCCGGGAGGCGTACGACGCACCGGCGCGGTGGCCGGCGGCGTCACGGGCCCGGCGGCCTGCAGGTCGAGCGTGATCGGGACGAGCTCACCGTAGGTCTTGGCCTGCCAGGTCAGCTCGAGGCGCTCCTCGAGCTCGTCGAGGTCGATGCGCCCCTCCCCCGCGGCGTCACGCAGCACGTCGGCGACGCGCTGCCGGTCGGCGTCGGAGATGCGCATCTGCGACGGGTCGTGCGGGCGGTTCTCGATCTCCCCCATGGGGCCAGCCTAGCGATCTCGCGCGACCTGACCCGTGACAGTCGTCAGCCGGTGCCGCGGCCGGCGGGCCGGGCACGACGCGGAGGAGGCGCCGGACGGGACGGCGCGGGACGGACGGGCGCAGCGACGTGCTGCCAGTCCTTGGACGACACCCAGTAGCCGCCCCAGCCCCACCCGAGCCGTGCGAACGCCTCGACGGGCAGGTCCTCGACCCGGATCACGCCCGGGGGGACGGGGGCCGAGCTGCCGCGGTCGATGGCGGCGTAACGGCGGCCGGCCGGCGGCGCGATCGAGCCCGGCCGGACGTAGGGGTTCTGCACGGGGTTGAGGTCGATGGCCGCGCCGTAGGCGTGGTCGGACCAGCTCTGCTGCCCAGCGACCCGGCGGCAGTTGAAGCCGGAGGAGTTGTTGGCCGCCATGGAGCGGTCGTCGTCCCCGCCGTAGTCGTCGACCAGGCGCATCCGGGCGATCGGCCACCCCGCGTCGTAGAGGTCGCGGAAGACGCCCGTGACCCCTCGGGCGAACCGGCGGTGGACCACCATCTCGCCGGTGCGGGCGCGGCCGTCGAAGTCGCGGTGGGTCATCCTGAGGTAGCGCAGGTCGCGCAGCGGCACGGGGCAGCCGGGGCCGTGGCTGGTCCGCATCCGCCGGCGGAGGTCGGCGTCGATGCGCTGGATCGTGGAGGAGTACGCCGGGTCCTCGGCCTGCGCCTCGCCGCGGGTGGCCGCCAGGCCGGTGCACCTGCGTCGGTCCTGCCAAACCGCCACCGCCGCCGACCGGGCGGTCCCGGTGAGCGGGCGCGGCTTGCCGCCCGGGGCGATGCGGGCCGGCGCCCACGCGTCGCCCACCACGCCGTCGCGGTCCACCGTGAGGGTGAGCACGCCGGTGCCGGGCTGGCGGTCGTGGTACCAGAGGAAGTTGCCGAGGCCGTAGCCGACGTAGGTGTCGCCGGACCAGCCCGAGCCGCCCACGACGTGGGAGTGGCTGCCCACCACCACGTCGGCGCCCGCCTCCGCGAGGTTGCGGGCGAGCAGCCGCTGGCGCTGGCTCGGGCACGCCTGCTGCTCGAGGCCCCAGTGGAGGTAGACCACCACGACGTCGCCCGCGTCGGCGGCGGTCTCGACGGCGGCCAGCAGCGCGTCCGGCCGGGTCTCGCGGGCGGCGGCGAGACCGGGGGTGTCGGCGCCGGCCGCCCAGACCCGGCTCCGGCCCTCGCGGAACACCGCGTCGGCGGCCAGGAAGGCGACGTCGACGCCGTCCACGCTGACCCGGTGGGGCGTGAAGGCGTCGTCGAGGTCGCGCCCGGCGCCCACCATGGCGACACCCTTCGCGCGACCGGCGACCAGGGTGTCGGCGAGGCCGGCCTGGCCGTAGTCGCCCGCGTGGTTGTTGGCGACGCTCACCACGTCGACACCCGCGTCAGCGAGCACGTCGAGGGCCTGCGGCGACGTGCGGAAGTGGTAGCGGTTGCCCGGCGCCTCCAGCTCCTTGGGGTCGCGCGTCGGGTGGTCGGTGACCGGCGTCTCGAGGTTCACCATCGCCACGTCGGCGCGCTTGAACGCACGCGAGACCGGCCCCAGCGCACCCTGCCGAGGCAGGAGCCGCTGCAGCTGCGCCTCGAAGTGCACGTCCCCCGCGAAGGCCAGCGTGATCCGTGGCGAGGCCGGGGTCGCGACGGCGTCGTCCGCGAGCTCCTGGGGCGGGACCGGACCGGTCCGCGAGTCACCCGGCGGGCTCGACGAGCACGCCACCAGCGCGAGGGCTGCGACTGCCGCACCGCCCCACGCCCGTACGTCCATGCAGCGATTGTGCCTCGCACCACCCCACCGGGGGTCCGGCGTGCGTCAAAGGTCCGTCAAAGGTGGGTCGACGTGCGTCAGGCGGTCAGGTCCGACGGCTGCGCGGAGGCCAGCAGGCGGCTGACCGCGAGCGCGGCCTGGCGCCCCGCACGCGACGCGCCGACGGTGCTGGCAGAAGGTCCGTAGCCGACCAGCTGGACCCGCGGGTCGCGCACCGCCGTCGTGGCGCCCTGCACGTTGCCGGCCACCGGGACGAGGGCGATCCCGCCCGCGGGGCTGCGCAGGTCGAGCGGCGCGAGGTGGTCGACCGCAGGCCGGAAGCCGGTCGCCCACAGGATCGCGTCGACGGGCTCGAAGCGGCCGTCCGCCCACCTCACGCCCTCGGCCTCGATCCGCTCGAACATCGGCTGCCGGTCGTAGGCACCGAGCCGGGCCGCCTCCTGCTCCTGCGGGCGGAGCGCGAGACCGGTCACGCTGACCACGCTGGCCGGCGGCAGCCCGCGGCGTACGCGCTCCTCCACCGCGGTCACGGCGGCGAGCCCGGCCTCGGCGTCGAAGCCGTCGCGCCACACCGGCGGTCGCCGGGTCACCCACAGCGTCCCCGTCACCGGAGCCAGCTCGCCGAGGAGCTGCACGGCCGAGGCGCCCCCGCCCACGACGAGCACCCGCCTGCCGCGGAAGTGCTCGACTCCGGGGTAGTGCGCGGCGTGGACCTGCTCGCCGGCGAACGACGCGATGCCGGGGTAGTAGGGGACGAACGGGCGCGTCCAGGTGCCGGTGGCGTTGACGAGGGTGCGGGTGTGCCACGTCCGCCCGGGCGACCGGACCACCAGCAGGTCGCCCTCGCTGTCGACGCGCTCGACCCGCACCGGCCGCACCACCGGGAGGTGGTGCCACCGCTCGTAGTCCTCGAAGTAGTCGGGCACGACGACGTTCGCGGCGCGCTGCGAGCCGGTCGGCGCGGTCGAGCCGGGCAGGTCCGCCACCCCGTGCACGTCGGCCATGCTGAGCGAGGCCCACCGGTGCTGCCACGCGCCGCCCGCCTGGGGGTTGGCGTCGAGCACGACGTGGTCGATCCCCCGCTGGCGCAGGAAGTACGACGCCGCGAGCCCCGCCTGCCCGGCGCCGATCACGACCGAGTCGAGGACCGGCTCGTCCGGGGGCTGCGGCGTGCGCTGGCGTGCGTCCATGCCGGTCCAACGCCGCGCGGACGGCCCCTATGCCCGCGACCGGGGCCGTGGCAGCCTCGGGGCATGGACACCGCCACCCGCGCCACGACCCTGCTCGAGCTGCACCACACCGGCACCACGCTGGTGCTCCCCAACGTCTGGGACGCCTGGTCCGCCCGGTCCGTCGCCGACGCGGGGTTCACCGCGCTGAGCATCGGCAGCCACCCGCTCGCCGACTCCCGCGGCCAGGGCGACAACGAGGACATGTCGATCGACGACGCCCTCGACGGCGTACGCCGCATCTGCTCCGCCGTGCCCGACGTGCCCGTGACCGCCGACATGGAGGCCGGCTACGGCGCGGCACCGGCGGAGCTGGTCGAGCGCCTGCTGGAGGCCGGCGCGGTGGGGCTCAACATCGAGGACACCGTGCACTCCGAGGGCGGTCGGATGCGCTCGGTCGCCGAGCACGCCGACTACATCGGCGGGCTCCGCCAGGCGGCTGACGCGGCGGGCGTCGACCTCGTCGTCAACGCCCGCACCGACGTCTTCCTGAAGAAGGACCGGTTCGAGGACCCCGTCGGCGAGGCCGTCGCCCGCCTCCGCGGGTGCGAGGAGGCGGGCGCCCGCTGCGTCTACCCGGTCGGCGTGCCCGACGCGGCGACCCTCCAGGCGGTGCTGGACGCGGTCTCCGGTCCGGTCAACGTCATCGCCAACCCGCGCACCGGATCCGCCGCCGGGTCGCTGGAGGACCTCCAGGTGATGGGCGTGCACCGGGTGACGTTCGGTCCCAAGCTGATGCAGGAGCTCGCCCAGGACCTGGTCACGCTGGTCGCTCCCTGGCGCTGACGGGTCAGCCGACCAGCTCGGGCTCGCGCTCGTCGCGCCACTGCGCGGACGCGTGGCCGCGCTCCAGCGACTCGCCCTCGACGTCGATGACGGGCAGGACCCGGTCGAGCCAGTGCGGCAGCCACCAGGCCTTCTCGCCGAGCAGGTAGAGCAGCGCCGGGACGAGCACCATCCGCACGACGAAGGCGTCGAAGAGCACCGCCACGGCGAGCGCGAACCCCATCGACTTGATGATCGGCTCGTCGGTGAGCATGAAGGCCGCGAAGACCGAGGTCATGATCACGGCGGCCGCCGCGACGACGCGTGCGGAGTTGCGGAAGCCGTCGACCACCGCCTCGCGCGGCGAGGCACCGTGGACGTGCGCCTCGCGGATCCGGGTGACGAGGAAGACCTGGTAGTCCATCGCGAGCCCGAACACCACGCCGATCAGGAAGATCGGCATGAACGACACGAGCGGCGCGCCCTCGACGACGCCGAACATGCCCTCCTGGAAGACCAGCACGGTGGCCCCGAGCGTGGCCAGCACGGAGAGCAGGAAGCCCAAGGTGGCGGTCAGCGGCACGAGGATCGACCGGAAGACGAGCATGAGGAGCAGGAAGGCGAGCCCGATGACGACCGTCAGGTAGACCGGGAGCGCGTCGGCGAGCTTCTCCGAGACGTCGGCCTGGATGGCGGTGATCCCGGTGACGCCGGTGGTCGTGCCCGTCGCGGACTCGAGGGCGGGCTGGCCGTCGCGCAGGGCGTGCAGCAGGTCCTCGGTGGCGACGTCGTCGGCGCCGGTGGAGGGCGTCACCAGCACCTGGGCACCGGTGCCGTCCTCGTTGGTGGCGACGACCTGGGCGTTGACGACGCCGTCCTGGCCGGCCGCCCAGTCGACGACCTCGCCGAACGCGGCCTCGCGGTCCGGCTCGGCGACGTCGCGCGCGTCCACCACCACGACGAGCGGACCCTGGCGACCCGGGCCGAAGCCCTGGGCGACCAGGTCGGCGGCGCGGCGCTGGGTGGTCTCGGGTGAGGCCGTGGAGTCCGTCGGGAACGCCAGGTGCAGGTCCTTGACGGGTACGGCGAGCGCGCCGAGGCCGACGACGACGAGCAGGATCGCCGCCACGGGCGCACGACCGACGAGCCTGGCCCAGCGCACGCCGTTGTTGAGCACGCGACCGCGCTCGTCGCGCTGCGGGCGGTAGCGGCGGATGCGTCCGCCGAACGCCCACGACTTCACCATGCCGAGCACGGCGGGGAGCAGGGTCAGCGCGACCAGCACGGCGACCAGCACCGTGCCGGCGGCGGCGAGGCCCATGGTGGTGAGGAACGGGATGCCGACGACCGAGAGCGCGGCGAGCGCGATGAGGACCGTCAGTCCGGCGAACACGACGGCCGACCCGGCGGTGCCGGTCGCGATGCCCATCGCCTCCGCACGGTCGTCGGTGTGCTCGAGCTCGCTGCGGTAGCGGGCGAGGATGAAGAGCGCGTAGTCGATGCCGACGGCGAGGCCGATCATGCTGGCCAGGATCGGCGTGCTGGAGCCGATGTCGAAGAACGCGGTCGACCCGACGACGCCGAGCAGGCCCGTGCCGAGGCCGATGAGGGCGGTGATGATCGGGATGCCGGCGGCGACGACGGAGCCGAAGACGATGAGCAGCACGATGATCGCGACGCCGATGCCGATGAGCTCGGCGGAGGCGCCCTCGGGCATGGAGACCAGGCCCGAGCCGTTGACCTCCGCGGTGAGGCCGCCGGCGTCGGCCTCGGCGACCACGTCCTTGATGGCCTCGACGGTCGCCGGCTCCACGTCCGTGACGGTGTCGACGTCGAGGACGTAGCTGATGGTGCCGGTCCGGCCGTCCTCGGACAGCGGGGAGAGCGCGGCGAAGTCCTCGCGCGCCGCCGCCTCGTCACCGCCGGCCTCGACCACCGCGTCCACCATCTGCTGCTCCTGCCCCGCGGCGGCGGCCACCGGGTCGAGGATCGTCTCGGCGGCCGGTGCCTGCGGGGTGTCCGCGAGCTCGGCGACCAGCGCGGCCACGCGGTCGGCGTACGGCTCCTCGCCGAGCGTGCTGCCCTCCGGCGCGGCCACGACGACCGTGATGCCCGCCTGGTCGAAGGCGTCGACGGCGTCGGGGAACAGCTCCTCCTGCAGGTCGGCGGCCTCCTCCGACTCGATGCCGGGGATGGAGAAGGCGTCGGTCATCGGCTTGCTGATCGCGGTCGCGGTGAAGCCGACCGCGACCAGCGCAACGAGCCAGGCGGCGACGAAGACGTACCAGCGGCGGTAGGCCGTGCGGCCGAGGCGGAACAGGAGGCGGGCCATGGGGCTGCTTTCTGGGAGGTGAACGTGGTGCGGTGGGTGTGGCGGCGGGGGGTTCGGGGGCGTCGTCAGCCGAAGAGGCGGCGGACGGTGGCGATGCCGGAGACGATGAGCCCGGCGAAGTCCTGCTCGGGGTCGTCGATGAAGGCGGTGACCGCGGCCTCGGTGACGCCGCCGAGGACCGCGACGGCGAGGTGCACGTCGCGCGCGGGCAGGTCGCCGCCCGGGCGCTGGACGGCGGCCTCGACCAGGCGCTCGACGAGCCGGCGCATCCGGTCCTTGAGCGTGAGCAGCAGGACCGGATTGGCGTGCACGATGCGGTCGAACCGCCGGAGCACCTCGCGGTCGACGTCCTCGTTCTCGAGGATCCCCAGCAGCAGGGCCTGCAGGTCCTCGATCAGGTCGCCGGTCGGGCCGCCGGTGCGGAACGTCTCCAGCGCGTCCGGGTCGATGACGACGTCCGGGCCGAGCACCGCGTCGACCTTGCTCGGGAAGTAGTTGAACAGGGTGCGGCGCGAGACGTCGGCGGCCAGGGCGAGCTCGTTCATCGTGAAGCCATCGATGCTGCCGTGCTCGTCGGCGAGCCGCTGGGCGGCGTCGACGATGCGCAGCTCGGTCGTCCGCCGACCGCGGCGGTGGATTGCACTATCGGACACAGAGTGCAGTTTTGCACTCTAGGCCGAATGGTGCAAAAACGGCGCCGCTGTCGGCCCCCGGTCAGGCCACGACGAGCACCGGCGCGGGCGCGACCTCGAGCCGCACCCGGTCCCCCGGCTCGAGGCGCAGCGCTTCGGAGCTGGCGAGCTGGGACACCACGTCGGTGCCGTCGGCGAGCGTGCACGTCACCCGCGACAGGGGCCCGAGGAACATGACGGTCGCGACGGTGGCCGGACCGGCCGGGTCCGCGACCACCGAGACCGACTCGGGGCGGACGAGTGCGACGCCCTCCCCCGTCGCCGACCCGGGGAGCACGGGCACGTCGCGGCCGAGGACGGAGGCCACCTCGCCGGTGACGCGGGCCGGCACCCGGTTGCTGAGGCCGACGAACTCCCCCACGAACCGGCTGGCCGGCGCGGAGTAGAGCTCGGCCGGGGGGGCAAGCTGCTCGAGACGACCGGCGTTCATCACGCCGACCCGGTCGGCGACGGCCAGCGCCTCCTCCTGGTCGTGCGTGACGAAGAGGGTCGTCGTGCCGACCTCGATCTGGACGCGGCGGATCTCGTCGCGCAGCTGCACGCGGACCTTCGCGTCGAGCGCCGACAGCGGCTCGTCGAGCAGCAGCACCGACGGCTCGATCGCGAGGGCGCGGGCGAGGGCGACGCGTTGCTGCTGGCCGCCGGAGAGCTGGTGCGCGTAGCGGTCGGCGTGCTCGCCGAGCCCGACGAGGTCGAGCATGTCGCCCGCGCGCCGGCGTCGCGCCGCACCGTCGCGGCCGCGCAGCTTGAGGCCGAAGGCGACGTTGTCGATCACCGTCATGTGCGGGAACAGGCTGTAGGCCTGGAAGACCATGCCCATGTCGCGCTTGTTGGCCGGCACCCGCGTCAGGTCCTTGCCGCCCACGGCGACGGTGCCGGAGGTGGCCCGGTCGAGGCCGGCCAGGATCCGCAGGGCGGTGGTCTTGCCGCAGCCGGACGGGCCGAGCAAGGCGACCAGCTCGCCGGGGTCGAGGTGGAGCGTGAGCCCGTCGAGGGCGCGCACCGACCCGTAGACGCGGGTGAGGTCGGACAGCTCGACGGCGAGACCGCCCGCGATCCTCTGGTCGGTCATGACGAAGCTCCTTGCTTGTGCCGGTCACGGCTGAGGAAGGTGAGGCCCACGAGCAGCACCGCGACGAGGATCATCGAGGCGAGCGCCGCGGCCATGGCGGCGGGTCCGTTGGTCTTGTAGAGCGCTGCCATCGCGACCGGCAGGGTGTCGAAGTGCAGCAGCGAGGCGAAGACGTACTCGCCGAGCACGAGGGCCACGGCGATGAACGCCGCGCCCAGGATGCCGCCGGTGATGTTGGGCATGATGATCCGCACGATCACGGTGAACCAGCCCGCGCCGAGCGACCGGGCCGCCTCCGACAGCGTCGCGGCGTCGACGGCCGAGAGCGAGGCGTCGACGGCGCGGAAGGAGTAGGGCAGCACCAGCACGACGTAGGCGAAGGTCAGCACCAGGGCGTCGTCGCCGAGCAGGTAGGTCACCCAGGAGTAGACGTTGGTGATGCCGACGACGATGACCAGCGCGGGGATCGTGAGCGGCAGCAGGCACAGGAACTCGATGAGCTTCTTGGCCCGCGGGACGCGCAGCCGCACCCACACCATCGTCGGCACCAGCAGGGCGACCATCAGCACCACGGTGAAGAGCGCCAGCAGCAGCGAGGCGACGATCGAGGAGCGGAGGTCCTCGTCGGTGACCATGAAGGCCCAGTTGTCCCAGGTGCGGCCGGGCGCGCTGCCCCGGACCTGGGTGGAGAAGTCGAACATCGCGAGCAGGGGGACGAAGAAGTAGGCCGCGAACGCCAGCAGCAGCAGCGCCCGGACGACCCGGAAGACCGGTGAGTGCGTCATCGCATCCACCTCGACGTACGCCGCAGGAGCAGGTTGTAGGCCACCATCACCAGCGTCACCACGACGATCATCTCCAGCGCCAGCGCGAAGCCGACGTTGGCCTGGCCGAGGAGGACCTCGCTGGTGATGGCCTGGCGGATCATGAGCGGCACGATCGGCTGGCCCTGGCTGACCAGCACGGCCGCGGTGGCATAGGCGGCGAACGCGTTGGCGAAGAGCAGCAGCAGCGCGCCGAGGAAGGCCGGCGTCAGCAGCGGCAGCGCGACGTGGCGCCAGTAGGACCACGTGGACGCCCCGAGGTTGACCGCCGCCTCGCGCCACTGCGGGCGCAGGCCCTCGAAGGCCGGGGCGAAGACGATCACCATGAGCGGGATCTGGAAGTAGGCGTAGACGACCACCAGGCCGGGCAGCCCGAAGAGCCACCCCGAGCCGTAGAGGTCCGCCCCGAACAGGTCCGCCGCAGCCTTGGTCATCACGCCGACCGGGCCGATGGTCGCGATCCACGCGAAGGCCAGCACGACGCCACCGAACTGGGCGAGCACGCCGCTCACCGCGAGGGTGGCGCGCCGCATGAGGCTGCTCGGCGGCATCGAGACGATGAGGTAGGCGAGCAGCGCGCCGAGCACGGCGCCGATGAGGGCGGTCGACGCCGAGAGGACCAACGACCCGCGCAGCGCCGAGAGGGCGGCCTCGCTGGTCAGCGCGTCGAGGTTGCCGAGGGTGAACCGGCCGTCCTCGTCCTGGAACGCACCGACGACGACGGTCAGCGTCGGGACGACGAGGAAGACCAGGACGAAGAGGAGGAACGGCAGGAGCGGGAGGGCCGGGCCGACGGCGGACCGCCGGCCCGGACTCCCACTGGTGGTCGTGCTCAGCGGATGGCCTTGGACCAGTTCGCCGCGAGGTACTCCCCGGCGGTCACCGTCTGCTCGTCGGTCGGGATGACCGGCTCGCCGGTGACCTCGGGCAGGGCGCCCCACAGCTCCTCGTCGATGGTGCCGGCCTCGGCCATCGCGTCACCGCGGACCGGACGGGCGCCACCCTTGAGCCAGAGGTTCTGGCCCTCGTCGCTGTAGAGGAACTCCTGCCACAGGCGCGCGGCGGCCGGGTGCGGCGCGTCGGCGTTGATCGCCTGGAAGTAGTAGCCGGCCACGACGGCCTCCTCGGGGACGACCGTCTTCCACGTGTCGACGTTGGCGGCCGCGGCGGCACCGAGGTAGTCCCAGTCGATGACGACGGGGGTGGTGCCCTGCTCGATGGTGGTCGAGTCGGGGTCGACGGTGAGGAAGTTGCCGGCCTCCTTGAGCTGGGTGAAGAAGTCGACGCCGGGGGCGACGTCGTCGGCCGACCCGCCATTGGCGATCGAGGCCATCACCACGCCGCTGAACGCCGCGCCGGCCTGGGTCGGGTCACCGTTGAGCGCGACCTTGCCCTTGAACTCCGGCCCGAGCAGGTCCTTCACCGACGTGACGTCCGGGACGACCGCGGAGTCGTAGCCGATCGACATGTAGCCGCCGTAGTCGTTGACCCAGGCGCCGTCCGGGTCCTTGAACTCGTCGGGGATGTCGTCCCAGGTCTCCACCTGGTAGGGCGCGAACATGTCGGTGTTGGCGAGCGCGACCGACTGGCCGAGGTCGAAGACGTCGGGGGCGCGGTCGGTGCCCCGGAGGTCGTTGGCGGCGTTGATCTCGTCCTGCGAGGCGGCGTCGGGCTGGTCGGAGTTGACCTCGATGTCGTACTTCTCCTCGAAGGTGGAGATCACCTCGCCGTAGTTGGCCCAGTCGGGCGGCAGGGCGATGACGTTGAGCTCGCCCTCCTCCTGCGCGGCCGTGACGAGCTCCTCCAGGCCGCCGAAGTCCTCGGCGGAGGTCGCGGCGGCGGCGTCGACGCCGCTCTCGGTGGTGGTGTCCGCCTCCTTCTCGGGGGCGGCGCAGCCGGCGGCCGCGGCGAGCGTGGCCATCGCGGCGAGGGATACGAGCGTCTTGCGGGTGTTCACGTGGACCTCCAGGAGAGCTTGTCCGAGATCGGCGGGGTGTGCCGGGCGGAGCCTCGTCGGTCCCGTCGGATCGGAGGCTACTCCCGCATGGACGTCCCGCGTCCGACCGGTGAATCCCGGGTGCGCGCCGCAACTGCCCGCGCACGGCCCGCGCCTCGCGCTACGCTGCCGCCGCGCCGGTCGTCCCCGGTCGTCCGGGGCCCCGGCAGGGCCGACCTGCGGGGGTCCGTCTGATGCGCATCGTCCTCTTCCTGGTGCCGATCGTGCTGGGCATCTACTGCCTCGTCGAGGCCATCTCGAGCCGCGACGACGAGGTGCGCCACCTGTCGAAGGTGTGGTGGATCCTGCTCATCCTGTTCTTCCCCTTCGTCGGCTCGGTCGCCTGGCTGGCGGCCGGCCGCCCGGTGCGCGCGGCGCGGCGGCCCGGTCCCCACGAGCGCAGCGCCACCGCGTTCCCGGAGTACGACCGCCCCGGCCGGTTCGCGGCCACCGACCCCGGCGCCGACGAGGAGTTCCTCAAGAAGGTCCGCGAGCGTGCCGAGGAGCAGCGCCGCAAGGCACGCGAGCAGGAGCGGCGCGGGCGTGAGGGCGACGCGGGCGAGGACGCCGGCCCGGCGTAGCATCTGCGGCCGTGAGCGCCGCCGAGTTCCACTACTCCGACCTCCTTCCCACCGCCGGTTCCAACGGCGCGGAGGAGACCCCCTACCGCCTCGTCACCACCGAGGGCGTCTCGACCGTCGAGGTCGGGGGCCGCACCTTCCTCACCGTCGAGCCCGAGGCGATCCGCCGGCTCACCGAGGAGGCGATGCACGACATCAGCCACTACCTCCGGCCCGGTCACCTCGCGCAGCTGCGCCGGATCATCGACGACCCGGAGGCCTCCGGCAACGACCGCTTCGTCGCGCTCGACCTGCTCAAGAACGTCAACATCTCCGCCGGCGGCGTGCTGCCGATGTGCCAGGACACCGGCACCGCGATCGTGATGGGCAAGAAGTCCGAGGGCGTGCTCACCGGCGCCGACGACGGCGAGGCCATCAGCCGCGGCGTCTACGACGCCTACACCCGGCTCAACCTCCGCTACTCCCAGCTCGCGCCGCTGACGACGTTCGAGGAGAAGAACACCGGCACCAACCTGCCGGCGCAGATCGAGCTCTACTCCACGCCCGCCAAGGACGTCCCGGAGTACAAGTTCCTCTTCATGGCCAAGGGCGGCGGGTCGGCCAACAAGTCGTTCCTCTTCCAGGAGACCAAGGCCGTCCTCAACCCCACGCGGCTGATGGAGTTCCTCGACGAGAAGATCCGCTCGCTCGGCACCGCCGCGTGCCCGCCGTACCACCTCGCCGTCGTCATCGGCGGCACGAGCGCGGAGTTCGCGCTGAAGACCGCCAAGTACGCCTCGGCGCACTACCTCGACGACCTGCCGACCGAGGGCTCGATGGCCGCCCACGGCATCCGTGACGTCGAGCTGGAGGAGCAGGTCTTCGAGCTGACGCAGTCCTTCGGGATCGGCGCGCAGTTCGGCGGGAAGTACTTCTGCCACGACGTCCGCGTCGTCCGGCTCCCCCGCCACGGTGCCTCGTGCCCGGTGGCGATCGCCGTCTCCTGCTCGGCCGACCGGCAGGCGCTCGGCAAGATCACGCCGGAGGGCGTGTTCCTCGAGCAGCTCGAGACCGACCCCGCGCAGTACATGCCCGACGCCGGCGTCTCCGACGACATCTCCGCGGGCGAGGTCGTGCAGGTCGACCTCAACCAGCCGATGCCCGACATCCTGGCCGAGCTCTCCCGCCACCCGGTGAAGACGCGGCTGTCCCTCACCGGCCCGCTCGTCGTGGCCCGCGACATCGCGCACGCCAAGATCAAGGAGCGCCTCGACGCGGGTGAGGAGATGCCGTCCTACCTGCGCGACCACCCGGTCTACTACGCCGGGCCTGCCAAGACGCCCGAGGGCATGCCGTCCGGCTCCTTCGGCCCGACGACGGCCGGCCGGATGGACTCGTACGTCGAGCAGTTCCAGGCCGCCGGCGGGTCGATGGTCATGCTCGCCAAGGGCAACCGCTCCCAGCAGGTCACCCAGGCGTGCGCCTCCCACGGCGGCTTCTACCTCGGCTCCATCGGCGGCCCGGCCGCCCGCCTGGCGCAGGACTGCATCCGGTCGGTGTCGGTGCTGGAGTACGAGGAGCTCGGCATGGAGGCGGTGTGGAGGATCGAGGTCGAGGACTTCCCCGCCTTCATCGTCGTCGACGACAAGGGCAACGACTTCTTCACCGACCCCTCCGGCGCCGTGACCGTCCCGCTCAGCTCGCTGACCGGGGCGGGGATCCGGGTGCGCTCGGCGGAGCAGCCGGCCTGACGTGTGACGATCCGGTCGCCCTGGCGACCACATCGCCACACGTCCCGGCTCTGGACCAGCCGCGCTGGCGCAGCGCCCGCTCGACCTGCGCGAAGAATTCGTCCGGCGCGACCCGCAACCCGAGCAGTGGCAGGCGCAGGACGACGTCGGAGGTGAGCGTCACCTCGTTCTGGCGGAGCGCGTCGGCGACCACCTGCGGTGCCCAGAGGTGGTGGATCCCGTCGATCTCCACGACCACTCCCCACTCCTCCCAGCAGACGTCGAGGTAGTAGCGCCCGTCCCTCCCCCTGCGGAGGACCTGTCGGGCGGGCCTCGGCAAACCACGCCAGCGACACTCCGCCGCGAACTCCGCCTCGCTGATCGACCGCACGCCGTCGAGCAGGTCCAGCACGACGGCCTGCAGGAACCTGCGGCGCGCGTGGCGTCGGACGTCGAGGAGGGCCCGACCGATCCGGTCGGCCGTCGTGAGTCGCTGCTGGACCGGCATGGTCAACAGGAGCGCGGCCTGCTTGTCCGAGGCTGCCCACAGGGCCGCGTGGACGGCAGCGACCTCCGGACGTGCGCGCGGCACGCCGGAGGACACGACTGTGCGCGGGTCGTGGCGACGCGTACGGCGTACGAGCAGGCCGGGCGCCTTCCTGGACCTCGCGGTCGGCGGCACGCTGACGCGGACGGTGTCGCAGTCGAAGCCGGTCATCCCGCCGGCCGTGAGCGCGGACGCACCGTCGAGGTAGGCCTGCGGCCCGCCCTCGAGCACCGCCGCCCACCACGTCCCCTCCTCGGTGAGGGGACCGGTGTGAGTGGCGACCACCTGCGTGTGGACCCGCTGCCACCGCCTCGCCCCGACCTGCGCCCGGACCTGCGAGCGCGTCAGCCCGAGCTCGTGCAGCTGCGCGAGGCCGAGCACGCCGCCCTGGTCGTCGGCGCGATGGAGGGCCCGCGACAGGAGGCGGGCACCTCTCGCTCGGGCGTCGAGTGGTCCGATGGCGTCGACCATGCCCTCAGGCTCCAGCCGCACTGGGGGCCCACAACAGCCCCTGTCCTGCACCTGTGGAGAGGCGCTCGTCAACGACGTGTGACGATCCGGTCGCCCTGGCGACCACATCGCCACACGTCCCGGAGGCGGGACGAGCAGGGGCTAGCTCACGGCACCCAGACGCGTGGCGAGGGAGGCGGCGGCGGCGCCGGCGAGGTGGCCCAGCCGCTCGGCCCCGTCGACCTCTGCCTGGTGCGCGCCGCCGAGGAGCACCGCGGCCATCGGCCGCACCGCCTCGACGACCTCCCGGACGGCGGGCAGGTCCTCGAGCGTCGGTGCGGCGAGGACGACCGCGGCGGGTGCGACGAGTCGTACGGCGCTCACCCACGCCTCGAGCGGGAGGTCGCCGCCGAGGTAGGTCACCGCGACGCCGCGGGACCGCAGGACCAGGGCGAAGGACAGGATGCCGACCTCGTGGCGGGAGCCGCGGGCGAGGCCGACGACGACGCGCGGACCGCCGGCCGGCGCCGACGGGATCGACTGGAAGGCCTGGGCGAGCCGGCGGTGCACCGACGCGGTCACGAAGTGCTCGCCGGCCACGGTCACCTCACCGCGCTGCCATGCCCTGCCGAGGTGCACCATCGACGGCAGCAGCCAGTCGTCGACCACCGAGACGAGGTCGGCGTCGGCGAAGCCGTCCGACAGGAGCCGCTCGAGCCCGGGCACGTCGAAGTCCTGCGCGCACTGCACGAGCGTGTGGTGGCGCTCCTCGAACGGCGGCTCGGCCGGGCGCGGGAGCACCGCCTCCGCGGCCGCCACGTCCGTCGCGACGTGCCGCGCCGCCTCCTGCGCCGACCAGCCGGCGTCCACCAGGCTGCGCATCACGCTGAGCCGGCGCACGGCCTCGTCGTCGTAGAGCCGGTAGTTGCCCGAGGAGCGCTGCGGGACGACCACGCCGTAGCGCTGCTCCCACTTGCGGAGGGTCCCGCTGGGCACGCCGGTGAGCTCTGCGGCCCGCCCGACGGTGTACACGGTCCCAACGTAACAACGCCCGGACCGTCCGGCGCACTACTTCTGCACAGTTTTCGGGCCGGGCACCCGGCAGGATGGGTCCGTGGACAGCGTGGAGATCGCACGGGCGGAGACCGAGCGCGGAGAGGTCGTGCTGCGGCGGCGTACGTCGGACACGGCGGCGGACGTGGTGGAGCTGCGGGTCAACGGGGTGTTCGTCATGGACACGCTCGAGACGACCAGCGAGATCGAGCTCGCCGCGCAGGCCCTCGACCTGGTCGAGGAGCCGGCTGCCGTCCTCATCGGCGGGCTCGGCCTCGGGTTCACCCTGCAGCGGGTCCTGGCCGACCCGCGCGTCGAGCGCGCCGTCGTCGTGGAGATCGAGGAGCCGCTCATCCGCTGGATGCGCGACGGCACCGTCCCGCACGGACCGGCGCTGCTCGCCGACACGCGCGCCACCGTGGTCAACGCCGACATCGCGATGGCCATCGCGGAGGCGCGGTCGACGTACGACCTCGTGCTCCTCGACGTCGACAACGGGCCCGGCTACCTCGTCCACGAGGCCAACGAGGCGGTCTACGAGGTCCCGTTCCTCCGCCGGTGCCGCGACGTGCTCAGCCCCGGCGGCGTCCTCGTCGTGTGGTCGGGCAGCGCCGCACCCGGCCTGCTCACCGCGCTGCGCGAGGTGTTCGGCGAGGCCGAGGAGCAGGCCCACGACGTGCTGCTGCAGGACCGGCCGGAGGAGTACTTCCTCTACCTCGCCCGCCGCTGACCGCGGGCACCCTCAGCGCAGGAACGCCTCCAGCACCGGGCCGGCGGTCTGCGAGCCGGAGACGCCGGTCTCGACGAAGACCGCCACGGCGAGGTCGCCGCGGGTGGCGATCATCCAGGCATGCGTCGGGAGGCTCCCGGACGCATCGGGCTGGCCGTACTCGGCCGTGCCGGTCTTGGCGCCGACCTCACCCGGCACGTCGAGCAGGAACCGCCCCGACCCCGTGGTCACCACGGCCCGCATCAGGCCGCGGAGGGTGCCGGCCTCCTCCGGTGTCAGCGGCACCTCGCGCGGCGTCTGCTGCACCTGGTGGTCCGGGAGGAGCATCGGCAGCACCGCCCGACCGGCGGAGACCGACGCCGCGACCGTGGCCATCGCGAACGGGCTGGCCAGCACGGTGCCCTGGCCGATCATGTCGGCGGCGGCCCCGGTCTCGGTCTCGGGCGGTGGCACCTGCCCGAAGTAGACCGGGAAGCCGAGGTCGTGGTCGGTGCCGAGCCCGAGCGCCTGCGCCGCGGCGGCGAGGTCGCCGGGGGCGAGCCGGTCGGCGTTGCCGATGAGCGCCGTGTTGCACGACTGGGCGATCGCCTGGACGAACGGGATGTCGCCGAGCGCCGACGCCGGGTAGTCGTCGTAGTTCTTGAAGGAGCGGCCGTCCACCACGGTCGTGGCGGGGCACGACACGACGTCGTCGACGGACAGCCCGCTGCGCACCAGGGCCAGCGAGGAGACGACCTTGAAGGTCGAGCCGGGCGCGTACTGGCCCGTGGAGGCGAGGTCGGCACCGGCCGTCCCGACGCCGTTGGCGGTGGCGAGCACGGCACCGTCGGAGGGCCGGACGGCCACCAGCGCGGCGGCCGGGGCGGACTCGCCCAGCCTGGCGAGCGCCGCCTCGGCGCGCTGCTGCAGGTCGGGGTCGAGCGTCGTGGCGAGGTCCGTGCCGTCGGTCGCGGGGACCTCGAAGAGCGTGCGCAGCTCGTCCTCGGCGTCGCGCGCGACGACGGCCGTGCCGGAGCTGCCGCGCAGCTGCTCGTCGTAGCGCAGCTGCAGCCCGGACAGCCCCACCTCGTCGCCGGCCGCGATGCTGCCCCCGGACTCCTCGACGAGCTCGGCGGTGGCGGGGCCGACGCGTCCGAGCAGCGCGGCGGCGAACTCCCGGGTCGGCGCGAGCGGCAGTGTGTCGCGCACCGCGAGCGCGCCCGGGACCTCGCGGAAGGCGGGCAGCACGTCGAGCGCGTCGTCCTCGCGCAGCACGATCGCCTCGACGAAGGCCTCGGCGCCCATCGCCTCCGCGCGCTCGACGTACGACGCCTCGTCCACGTCGAGGACCCGGGCGATGCGCCGGGCGCTGCGGGCGACCTGCGGCCCCTCGACCTTGGTCTTGTCGAGGCCGTAGCGCAGGACCGGCCGCTCGGTCACCAGCACGGCACCGTCCGCTCCGGTGATGTCACCGCGCTGCGCGGTGACCGTCCGCAGGCCGAGGGTGTCGCCCTCGGCGAGGTCAGGCGCCAGCGCCTCCGGCGTCCAGTCGACCCGCCAGCCCGGGTCGGCCTCGACCAGGGCGACGCTCGACTCGTAGTCCCAGGTCGCGTCCTCCGTGACCTGCCACCGCCATCCCAGGGTCGCGGTCGCCGCGGTCGCGTCGTCCTCCGGCTCCTCGACGCGGACGACCTCGACCTCGACGGGCACCTCGTCGAGGGGCGCGACCAGCTCGGCGTACGCCGCCCGGTCGGCCTCGTCCGTCAGCGGGACGTCGCCGAGCGAGTGGTCCGACAGGGCGGCCGCGAGGTCGTCGGCGAGGTCGCCGGCCAGGTCGGTGTCGTCGCCGCCGAGCGCCGAGCAGGCGGAGCCGACCCCGACGAGCACGACGGCCAGTCCGGCACCGACCCCGAGACGCAGTGATCGCATGGCGTCATGCTTCCACCTCGCCGGGCGAGGCCGGGCCCGCAAACGCCGACGACCGGCGGGGAGTCGTGCGGCGGTCGCGAGCAGGGCGATGCGCTCAGGCGAGCGCCGCGCGGTAGTGCGCCTGGAAGGCCGGGTAGTAGTCGTCGAAGTCGATGGCCGTGAGGTCGGCGCCCGTCTCGGCCGCCACGAGGCGGTCGAGGTAGTAGTCCCAGCCGGGCCCCACGCTCTCGGCGAGCACCGTGTCGGTGACGCCCTGGGCGAAGGTGAGGGTGGTGACACCGTCGGCCTCGGCGAGGTCCACCTGCCAGGCCCACAGCCGAGCGGGGTCGTCGGGCTGCGCCGAGCGCATGACCAGGCGGCGCGGCGGCACGCACTCGTCGACCCAGATGGTCTCCTCGGGGACGTCGTCGCCCTCCGCCGTCATCCGGAAGGCGACCGACCCCGCGGCGGGGTCGCCCGCCCACACCCCGATCCAGCGGGCGAGCCGGTCGGACTCGGTCACGGCCGCCCACACGTCGTCGATCGGTGCCCGGAAGGTCCGCTCGAAGACGAGGAACGTCTCGCCGTCGCGCTCCTCGCGGCGTCCGGTGGGGTGGGGTGCGGTGGTGCCGGTGCTCATGCTGTCTCCTCAGCGTGGTCGGATCGGTCGTCGGACCGGTCGGACCGGTCGGATCGGTCGGCAGGTCGGTCGGCGGCGCGCTCGCGCGTGGTGCGCCGGACCTCGAGGTCGAGGCCGTCGAGGACGGACTCGGCGAACCTCACGTCCGACGAGGGGGCGTCCGGCTCGAGGCCGTCCAGCCAGTCGCGGACCACGCCCAGCCCGGCCGCCTCGAACCGGTAGTGCCGCTCGCGGCCCCGGTCCTCGGCGCTCACCAGCCCCGCGTCGGCCAGCAGGCGCAGGTGCCGGCTGACGGCGGGACGGCTCACGTCGTGGTCGGCGGCGAGGTCGACCACGCGGGCCGGTCCGCGGGCCAGCCGGGCGACCAGGCCTCGCCGCACCGGGTCGGCGAGAGCGGCGAACGGATCCATGCGATATTGGTAACGTGTTGGTTACCAATGTGTCAAGGGATACCGTCGACCCATGAGCGAGACACGCATCGAGCACGACTCCATGGGCGAGGTCGAGGTGCCTCGCGACGCACTCTGGCGGGCGCAGACGCAGCGCGCGGTCGAGAACTTCCCGATCAGCGGCCTCACGCTCCAGCCCCGCCACGTCCAGGCATTGGCGCACGTCAAGGCGGCGGCCGCGACGGCCAACGCCGCCCTGGGCGTGATCAGCGACGAGCAGGCGCGCGCCGTCGTCGCCGCTGCCGACGCGATCGTCGCCGGCGACCACGACGGCGAGTTCCCGCTCGACGTCTTCCAGACGGGTTCCGGCACCAGCTCCAACATGAACGCCAACGAGGTGATCGCCACGCTCGCGGCCCGCGCCGGTGTCGAGGTGCACCCCAACGACCACGTCAACGCGTCGCAGAGCAGCAACGACACCTTCCCGACCAGCATCCACGTCGCCGCGACGCTCGCCGTGGTCGACGACCTCGTCCCGGCCCTCGACCGGCTCGCGACGTCGTTCGAGGCCAAGGCCGTCGAGTTCGCCGACCACGTCAAGGCCGGGCGGACCCACCTGATGGACGCCACCCCCGTGACGCTCGGCCAGGAGATGGGGGCGTACGCCGCCACGCTGCGGCTCGGCGTCGAGCGGCTCGATGCGGTGCTCCCACGCGTCCGCGAGCTGCCGCTCGGCGGCACCGCGGTCGGCACCGGCATCAACACCCCGGCCGAGTTCGCCGAGCGCGCCATCACCGCCCTCGCCGAGCGCACCGGCCAGCCCTTCACCGAGACCCGCGACCACTTCGAGGCCCAGGGCACCCGCGACTCCCTCGTCGAGCTGTCCGGGGTGCTGCGCACCGTCGCGGTCGGCCTCACCAAGATCTGCAACGACCTGCGCTGGATGTCGTCCGGCCCCACCACCGGCCTGGCCGAGATCCACCTCCCCGACCTGCAGCCCGGCTCCAGCATCATGCCGGGCAAGGTGAACCCGGTGCTGCCCGAGGCGACGCTCATGGTCTGCGCCCGGGTCGTCGGCAACGACGCGACGGTCGCCTGGGCGGGCGCCTCGGGGAGCTTCGAGCTCAACGTGATGATGCCCGTGATGGCCCACGCACTGCTGGAGTCGATCCACGTGCTGTCCACCTCGACCGTGCTGCTCGCCGAGCGCTGCGTCGACGGCATCACCGCCGACGCGGAGCGGATGCGGCGCTACGCCGAGTCCTCGCCGTCGGTCGTCACGCCGCTCAACGCCCACGTCGGCTACGAGGAGGCGGCGAAGATCGCCAAGCGGGCGCTGGCCGAGGGCGCGACGATCCGCGAGACGGTCATCGCGATGGGCTACGTCGAGCGGGGCGACCTCACCGAGGAGCAGCTCGACGCGGCGCTCGACGTGGACTCGATGACGGGCGACTGAACCGGACCCCGATCGTCCGCTTCCGGGTCTAGCGTGGCGGCATGGCTGACGACGGGGCGGACCGGGGGGCGTACACGATCGCGGAGCTGACGGCCGAGACCTGGCCGGCGTTCGACGACCTCGTGCTGCGCCACAACGGGATCTTCGGCGGCTGCTGGTGCATCTGGTTCCATCCCGACAGCGAGGAGCGCGGCCAGGGCGCGGAGGCCAACCGCGCCCTCAAGCGGCGCTACGTCGAGGCCGGCGCGGCCCACGCGGCACTGGTGATGGACGGCGACGAGGCGGTCGCCTGGGCGGAGTACGGCACGCCCGCCGAGCTGCCCACGCTGCACCACCTCAAGCAGTACGACGCCGAGAAGACCGGCGACCCCGACTACCGCATCACCTGCGTCTTCGTCGACCGGCGCCACCGCCGGCGCGGCGTCACCGAGCTCGCGATCCGCGGCGCCCTCGACCACATCGCGGCCAGGGGTGGCGGCGTGGTCGAGTCCTACCCCCACGACCTCACCGAGCAGACCAAGAAGATGTCCTCGTCGTTCCTCTACAACGGCACCCGGCGCCTCTACGAGCGGCTCGGCTTCACCTACGTGCGGCCCAAGGGGCTCAAGAACTGCGTGATGTCGATCGAGGTGCCGGCCCGACCCTGAGGACCGGACGCGGGAACCGGCGCGAGAACCGGCTACTCAGGCGAGGCGGCGGCGGTCGGTGGGCCGGCCGCGCTCCTGGGCCATCTCGGCGACGACCTCCCTGCGCGCCCGCTCGCGGGCCTGCGCGAAGTAGGTCTTGGGGTCGGCCAGGGCACGGGAGATGCGGTCGTCGCGACGGGGCTTGACCAGCTTCTGCGCCATGACACGTCCTCCTTCGACGGACCTCCGTGAACCTGCTTCCACTGTGCCACACGGTTCCAGCGACACACTAGACAACGGCTCCGACACGTCCGCCGCACGCGCTCAGCGGTCAGGTCCGCTGGGCGAGTGCGGCGGCCAGCGCCGACGCCATGAGCCCCAGCATGTGCAGGTCGTCGTTGGTCAGCGCGCCTGCCTCGAGCGCGTCGAGGGTGAGCATCCCGTAGGCGGTGTCGGCGGTCGCGACCGAGATCGAGATGAAGGTCTTGTAGTCGCGCGGCTTGGTGGTGTCCCAGCCGGGTGGCGGGTCCGTGTCGATGTCGGGGCACAGGAGGTTCTCCCCCCGCAGCACCATCGCGATCGCCGCCTCACCGGCGGGGTCACCGGGCGTGAAGGTGGTGGTGGGCGACCCGGAGCGACCCGCCGCGAGGCGGGGGACGAGGCTGGGCGGGTCGCCGTCGGTGAGCTCGAACCAGCAGGCACGCGAGCGCTCCGACCCGATGAGGTTGGAGGCGGCGGTGAGCACGAACGGGATGGCCTGGGCGATGAGCTGCTCGCGCGCGGGCTTGCTCCGCTCGGCCGAGATCTCGCCGAGGATGCGGAGCACCGGGTCGAGGGCGTCGTTGATCGTGGCCCGGGTGTCGGTGCGTGCGTCGAGCTCGCGCTGCTCGGAGGAGCGCTCACGGCGCTTGGCCGCGATGGCGAGTCCCTGCGGGATGAGGAACGCCATGCCGGTCACGACGAGCTGGAGCGCGAAGAGCAGCGCCTCGGTCCACCCGTCGGACCTCTGGGCGGCGTAGGCGGCGGCCGGCGAGGACACGACGCAGGCGAGCGCGACACCGAGCCACAGCGCGTCGCGAGGCGCGTCGGGCTCGGGCATGGGGGGTGTCCTCGGGCAGGCTCGTGCGGGTCAGGACGAGACGGTACGCCTCGCCACGGACGCTGGGATCCGGGCCGGGAGGCGGCTCAGTACCAGTTGTTGGCCTGCTTGAAGCTCCACGCGCTGCAGGGGGTGCCGTAGGTGTCCTGGATGTACTCCAGGCCCCAGCGGATCTGTGACTCGGCGGAGGTCATGTAGTCGGCGGGGAGCTCGTGCAGCTGGGTCAGCGCCTGCGGGATGCCGTACGCCGACGAGGTGGGGTTGTCCGCGTCGACGCGCCAGTCGGACTCGCTGACGTAGAGCTGGTCGAGGCAGGAGAACTGGTCGGCCGAGAAGCCGTAGGCCGGCAGCAGCGCCCGGGCGATGTCGCGCGGGTCGCCCGCGGACAGCCTCTGCGACCGGGTCACGGCCGACCCGGCCGACATCTCCAGCGCGGTGGCCTTCGTGGCGTCCGTCCGGCGGGCCGAGCGGGAGGCGGTGCCGCGCTGCGAGCGCTGCTCGAGGGCCGCCGCGGCGTCGGACGAGGACGGCGCCTGGGCCTCGGCCGCACCGGCCGCGGCGTCCGTCGGAGCGGTCTGCGGCGTCGCGGTGGACGTCGCGCTGGATCCGGTGGCCACGTCGGCGGCGGCCGGCGCCAGCGTGCCGGTGTCGCCGGCCAGCACGCCGCCGGTGACGCTCACGCCCGTCGCGACGGCGGCGAGGCCGGTCAGCGCCACCCCGGTGCGCAGGGCGCGACCAGGCGCGCGCGTGGCCTTGTGCTTGCCGGGGGCGCGGTGCTTCGGAACGTACTTGTCAGGCTTCGACACAGGGGCTCACGGGGGGGTCGAGGGCAGGGGTGTGCACGTCGCTGACGCTCTGACGTGCGGCGACCGGGCCGACTCGCGCAGCAGGACGGGCGGTGCGGGGGTGCTCCAGGCCCTGCCGGCGACCGATGTCACGGAACGGTCACGAGCCACCATGCATGAGCGCTGGTGACCGTGCAAACCGAACTGCACAATTCGTCGTGCCCCTTGCGTCACATCCGTCCCAGCAGACGCACGGACCCCGTGTGTCGCAGGCGGCGTGCTGTCACCTGCGACACACGGGGTCGCGCCATCCCTCGGGACGCCTCAGAGCGTGACGTCCTCCAGCATCTCGGTCACCAGCGCCGCGATCGGTGAGCGCTCCGAGCGGGTCAGGGTGACGTGCGCGAACAGCGGGTGGCCCTTGAGCTTCTCCACCACGGCGACGATGCCGTCGTGCCGGCCGACCCGCAGGTTGTCGCGCTGGGCGACGTCGTGGGTCAGCACGACCTTGGAGTTGGCGCCGATGCGGGAGAGCACCGTCAGGAGCACGTTGCGCTCCAGCGACTGCGCCTCGTCGACGATCACGAACGCGTCGTGCAGCGACCGGCCCCGGATGTGGGTCAGCGGGAGCACCTCGAGCATGCCGCGGTCCATCACCTCGTCGATCACGTCCTTGCCCGTGAGCGCCCCGAGGGTGTCGAAGACGGCCTGCGCCCAGGGCGACATCTTCTCGTTCTCCGACCCCGGCAGGTAGCCCAGCTCCTGGCCGCCGACGGCGAAGAGCGGGCGGAAGACGACGACCTTCTTGTGCTGGCGGCGCTCCAGCACGGCCTCGAGCCCGGCGCAGAGCGCCATCGCCGACTTGCCCGTGCCGGCGCGTCCGCCGAGGGACACGATGCCGACCTCCGGGTCGAGCAGCATCTCGAGGGCGACGCGCTGCTCGGCGGACCGGCCGTGGACGCCGAACGCGTCGCGGTCGCCGCGCACGAGGTGCACGCGCTTGTCCGCACCGACCCGGCCGAGGGCCGTGCCTCGCTCGGAGAGCAGGACCAGTCCGTTGTGGCAGGGCAGGTCGCGGGCCTCGGCGAGGTCGATGACGCCGTCCTCGTAGAGCTCGTCGAGGTCGGCGGCGGGCACCTCGAGCTCGGTCATGCCGGTGTAGCCGGAGTCGCTGATCGCCTCGGCGCGGTACTCCTGCGCGTCGAGGCCGACCGCGGAGGCCTTGATCCGCAGCGGCAGGTCCTTCGAGACCAGGGTCACCTCGTGGCCCTCGTCGGCGAGGTTGCGCGCCACGGCGAGGATCCGCGTGTCGTTGTCGCCGAGCCGGAAGCCGGACGGCAGCGCCTGCGGGTCGGTGTGGTTGAGCTCGACACGCAGGGTGCCTCCCTCGGAGCCGATCCCCACCGGCTTGTCGAGGCGGCCGTGCACGACCCGGAGGTCGTCGAGGGCCCGCAGGGCGGAGCGGGCGAAGTAGCCGAGCTCGGGGTGGTGCCGCTTCCCCTCCAGCTCGGTGATGACGACGACCGGCAGCACGACCTCGTGCTCGGCGAAGCGGGTGAGCGCACCGGGATCGGCGAGCAGGACGCTGGTGTCGAGGACGTAGGTCCTGCGGCCCTCGGAGAACGCGGTGGACGGGCGGGCGGAGCTGGGCGATGAGGTCTTGCTGGCCACGACTAACCCCTTGCTGCGGGTCGGCGCGCGCACTCCTCGCCCGGCCCGATGTCATTCAACGGACCGGAGAGCTCCCATCTGAGTGCTCAAGGACTGCCTCCCGGTTCAGCAGGCTTCCCCACCTGCCGATGTCGCGAAAGTACGCCCGGCGCCCACCCGATCCGGGGCGACACGCCCGAACGCGAGGTGACGAGCAGATGACGTCTGCCGGGGGGCCGGCTCAGCCGCCGAAGCGGCGCTCGCGGGCGGCGTACGCACGGATCGCCCGGAGGAAGTCGACCCGCCTGAAGTCGGGCCAGAGGGCCTCGCAGAAGTAGAACTCCGAGTTGGCCGACTGCCACAGCAGGAAGCCGCCGAGGCGCTGCTCCCCCGACGTGCGGATCACCAGGTCGGGGTCGGGCTGGCCCTTGGTGTAGAGGTGGTCGGCGATGTGCTCGACGTCGATGATGTCGGCCAGCTCCTCCAGCGAGGTGCCGCGCGAGGCGTGGTCGGCGAGCAGGGCGCGGACCGCGTCGGCGATCTCGCGCCGCCCGCCGTAGCCGACGGCCACGTTGACCAGGATTCCGTCGATGTGCCGGGTCGCCTCCTCGGCCGCCTTGAGGCGCTCGGCGGTCTCGGTGGGCAGCAGGTCGAGCGCTCCCACGGGATGGATCCGCCAGCGCCCGGCCTCGGCCAGCGACTCGACGGCGCCCTCGATGATCTTCAGCAGGCCGGTCATCTGCTCGCGTGGGCGGTTGGTGAGGTTGTCGCTCGAGAGCAGCCACAGCGTCACGACCTCGACCCCCACCTCCTCGCACCAGCCGAGGAGCGGACGGATGTTGTCGGCGCCGGCCTGGTAGCCCTCGGCGGTGTTGAGGCCCACGGCCTTCGCCCACCGACGGTTGCCGTCGAGCATGACCCCCACGTGCTTCGGGATCTGGTCGTGGGGCAGGAGCTTCACCACCCGGGACTCGTAGGCCGGGTAGAGCACCCGTCGTACGGCGTCCTTCACGTTGACCACGGTCCGAGGATAACCGCGATGTGACCGAGTCCTCGCGGGAAGACCAGCGTGCCTTGTGCCGGTTTGGGTACTTTCTAGTCATGGAGACGACCTCATGACGCAGCGCGAGCGCGTCGAGCACGCCGTCGAGCGTGCCGGCGAGGTCGTGTCCGACAAGATGGCCGAGGTGAAGCCGAAGCTCCGGGGCTGGCTGCACGCCGCCACCGCACCGCTCGCGCTCGCCGCCGGCATCGTCCTCGTGGCCCTGTCCCCCACCGCCTCCACCCGCATCGGCTCGGCGGCCTTCGCGCTGTCCGCGCTCCTCGTCTTCACCGTGTCGGCGATCTACCACCGCGGCACCTGGTCGCCGCGCACGTGGGCGTTACTGCGCCGCTTCGACCACGCCAACATCTTCGTGCTCATCGCCGGCACCTACACGCCGTACGCCCTGCTCTTCCTGCACGGCTCCGCCCGCACGACGCTGCTCGTCACCGTCTGGGCCGCGGCCATCGGTGGGGTGCTCTTCCGGGTGTTCTGGACCGACGCGCCTCGTTGGCTCTACACGCCGATGTACATCGCGCTCGGCTGGGCGGCGGTCTTCTTCATTCCCCAGTTTATGCAGGGGGCCGACAAGTTCAGCTCGGACATCGCCATCGCGTCGCTCGTGCTCGTCGCGGCGGGTGGCATCCTCTACACGGTCGGCGGCCTGGTCTACGGCCTCAAGCGGCCCAACCCCTCGCCCCGGTGGTTCGGGTTCCACGAGGTGTTCCACTCCTTCACGGTGCTGGCCTTCGCCGCGCACTACGTCGGGGTCTCGCTCGCGACGTACTCGCTGCGTTGATGGCCCTCGCTCCGCTCGGGCGTGTTCGGCGCCCCTGAGGACGTCGTCTGTGCTGTCTGCCCTCGCTCCGCTCGGGCGTGTTCGGCGCCCCTGAGGACGTCGTCTTCCCTCCTCGCTCGACGGCGCTGCCTCGCTGCGCTCGTCACGCTTGCTCGCTCGTCAGTCCAGACGACGTCGGGCGCCGAACTGCCTCAGCTCAACGTCACCAGGCCGAAGGTGGTGATGGCGGCGACGACCACGGTGGCGGCGAGGGTCCAGCCGAGGACGGGTGAGCGCCGGGCCAGCCGCTCGAGCGCGAGGTAGGTCGCGCCGATGGCGGCGAGGCCGAGGGTGACGTGGAGCAGGACCGCGAGCATGACGCCCGCGATCGCACCGGCCATCCGCAGCCGCCCCCACAGCAGGCTGAGGGCGAGCGGGAGCACGATGGCGCCGGACAGCCCGCCGAGCGCCTCCACCCACCAGGCGCGCTCGCCCATCCACGGCACGTCCACCGCCCCGGGCCACGACCGGTCGACGAGGTCGCCGGTCGCGCTGTAGCCGAGGTAGAGGACCGTCGCGATCGTGGTGCCGGCCGCCACCCGGTAGGACCAGTGCTTGGCCCGCGACCACGGCACGGCCCGTCCCACGAAGACCGTCGCCACGGTGACGGCCGTCCAGACGATCCAGCGCCGGATCACCCCGGTGCCGGTGTCGGCCATCGCGTCGCGGAAGACCCGGTCGGCCGCGACCCGGTCGACGACGTGCCCCTCGGTGGACACGTACGACGTCGGGTCGTCGCGGCCGGCCACCAGCGCGTCGTGGAGCAGGGCCGCCGGCAGGTGCGCGCCGGTCTTGGGCACCAGCCAGGTGAACAGCGCCGGCACCGAGGTGAGGTCGGTGCGGAAGTGGGCGTCGGCGGGCACGAGCAGCTCGCCGAGGTGGCGGTCGCGGTAGGCGATGCGCCGCTCGAGCTCGAACAGCTCGACGTCCTCCTCGGCGTGCCGCTCCAGCACGATGCGGGGGTCCGACCCCGGGTCCGGCGGCTCACCGGGCCCGTCCTCGGACGGCAGGGTGCCCCCGTCGTAGAACCGGCGCGGCTCCTGGGCCACGCCCGCGCCCACCCGTCCGTCGCGCTCCCGAGATCGCATGGCGACAGTCTGGCGGCGCGGACCGACACCCGACAGGCCTCGACGGGTGCGAGCGGTCCGGTCTTGCCCGGCTGACTAGCCTCGGTCGTCATGGAGCCGCAGCGCAGGATCCTCGTGACCGGAGCCCGGGCCAAGACCGGCGACCCGCTGGCCCGCCTGCTGGTCGCGCGGCCGGGTGTCGAGGTGCTCGGCGGGAGCAGCGACCCGGCGACCGTCGACCTCCCCGGCGTCGTGCCCACCGCCTTCTCCTGGGACGAGCCGACGACCTGGGGCAGCGCCATCGGTGACGTGGACGCCGTCTTCGTCGTCCGGCCCGACCGGCCCGACGCCCCCGAGCTCATCGCCGGACTGCTGGGCCAGGCGCCGGAGGACGCCCACGTCGTCCTGCTCTCGGAGCGCGCCGCGGACTACGCCGCGCTCGACCGCTGGGGCCTGCGGTGCGAGGACGCGGTGCGCTCCGGCCCCCGCAGCTGGACCATCCTGCGGCCGAGCTGGTTCATGCAGGTCCTCACGGATCCCCGCTTCTTCCGCGACGCCGTGACCGGCGACGCCGAGCTGCCGTTCCCCGACGGGGCGGTCGGCTGGCCTGGATCGACGCGCGCGACATCGCCGCGGTCGCCGAGGTGGCCCTGCTCGACAGCGACCACCGCGGCAGCGTCCTCGAGCTGACCGGGCCGGAGGCGCTCACCCTCGAGGAGACCGCCGGGCTCCTGTCGCCGCTCGCGGGCCGCCAGGTCACCCATCGCCGGCAGACCGTCGCCGAGGCTGTCGTCGGCATGGACGGCTTCGACCGCGAGCTGACCGAGATGACCTACGAGCGGGTCCGCGCGGGCGCGTTCGCCGAGGTCACCGGTGAGGTGGAGCGGGTCACCGGCCGGCCGCCGCGGAGCCTCGCGACGTTCGTCGAGGACGTCGTCGCCGGCCTCGACGGACCGCCGACCGTCAGCTGACGAGGGGCAGCAGCGGCCGCAGGTCGTCGTGCACCTCCGCCGCACCGGCCTCGGTGAGCACACGCGGGTCGTGCGTCGTGGCGATGCCGTGCACGCGTCGTACGCCCGCAGCGACCGCCGCGCGGACCCCCGCGGGCGAGTCCTCGGCAGCGAGTGCCTCGGCCGGGTCCGCGCCCAGCCGCTCGCAGGCCAGGGCGAAGCCCGCCGGGTGCGGCTTGCCGTCCGCCACGTCGCGCGCCGTGACGACGAGGTCGACGCTCTCGAGCGTGAGGGACAGCGACTCGACGAGGGAGCGCTCGACCCATGCCGGACCGGCGGAGGTCACGATGGCGACGGGCACGCCGGCGGCGCGCGCCGCCTCGATCAGCTCGCGCGCCCCGGGCACGGCGCCGGCCGCCTCGTCCGGGACGTGCGTCAGGACCTCAGCGAGCACGGCCTCGGGGTCGAGGCCGGCCCACGGCCCCGGCTCGGTGGCGAAGACGTCGGCCGCTCGGCGGCCCGTGAAGATCGTCAGGTCGGGGACGTCCCACCCCTTGTGCGCGAAGAAGGACTCGTAGCCCCGGCGGTGCAGCGGCTCGGAGTCGACGAGCGTGCCGTCGAGGTCGAGCAGCAGGGCCGACACCCGGGTCATGCGGTGGTGAAGAGCAGGTCGCCGGCGGCGACGGGTCCGCCGACCGCGTCGCTCGTGACCGAGCCCTTGGGTGCGTCCATGAGCACGACCGGGACGACCGGCGAGACGTCCAGGCCGGCCGCGGACCCCGGCAGGCTCGAGGGGTCCCAGGTGATCATCGGGTCCCCGGCGGACACCTCGTCGCCCTGCGAGGCGAGGACCTCGAAGCCCTCCCCCTCGAGGCGGACGGTGTTGATGCCGAGGTGGACGAGCACCCCCACGCCGTCGCCGAGCACGACGAAGGCGTGCGGGAGGACCTTGACGACCGTGCCGGCGATCGGGGCGACCACCGTGGTGCGGCCCGCGTCGGGCTCGATGGCGACGCCGGGGCCCACCATCTCCTCGGCGAAGACCGGGTCGGGCACGTCGGTCATCGCGATGACCCTGCCGGGGCAGGGTGCGAGGACCTGCACGGACGACTGGCTCACATCAGGTCCTCGATGTCGTCGGCGAGGTTGTCCGCCTCGGGCCCGACGACGACCTGGACGACCGTGCCGCTCGCCATGACCCCGTGGGCACCGGCCGACTTGAGGGCGGCCTGGTCGACCAGGGACCCGTCCTTGACCTCGGTGCGGAGGCGGGTGATGCACGCCTCGATCTCGACGACGTTGTCCGCGCCGCCGAGGCCGGCGAGGATCTGCTCTGCCTTGCTGCTCATCTGTGAACCTTTCGTGGGGAGGTGACCACTGTTGGTCTCGTGGGGCCGCTCGCGCAACCTCCTCGACCAGCGGTGCGGGTCAGCCGGTGACGTCGGTCTGGGTGACCTTGTTGAGCCCGCGCGGGTTGTCGGGGTCGAGCCCCATCCGCAGGGCCATCTGCTCGATCATCAGCTGTGAGGGGACGATCGAGGCGATGGGCTCCACGGTCTCGGGCAGGTCGGGACCCGCCAGGTGCAGGTCGCAGAGGTCCGCGAACGACGGCGTGCCGCCGATGCCGAGGACCCGCGCGCCGCGCCCCCGGAGGTCGCGCACCAGGTCGGCCATCGGCTCGGCCAGCGGGCCGTGGGCGGCGCCGACGAGCACCGCGAGCAGCCCGTCGCTGACCACCGAGATCGGGCCGTGGCGCAGGTCGGCGTAGGAGTAGCCGCGCACCGGGCGCAGGCACGTCTCCTCCATCTTGAGCGCGGTCTCCAGCGCGGTGCCGAGCAGCAGTCCGCGGCCGGAGACGACCACGCGCTCGGAGCCGGCCAGCGCCTCCGAGGCGGCGGACACGTCCGCGCCGAGGAGCCCGGCAACGGCGTCCGGCACGCGGTCGAGGTCTGCGGCGAGGCCGTCGGCGCCCTCGCCGGCCAGCGCGTCGGCCAGGACGGCGAGCGCCACCATCTGGGTGAGGTAGGTCTTCGTGGCCGGCACGGCGACCTCGGGCCCGGCCTGGGTCACCAGCGCCACGTCGGCCGCCGCGGCCAGCGGGGAGTCGGCCACGTTGGTCACGCTGACCGTCGCGGCGCCGCACTCGCGGGCCCACCGCTGCGTCTCGACGATCTCGGCGGTCGAGCCGGACTGCGAGACCGAGACCACCACGGTGTCGGAGAGGTCGAGCCGGGCGCGGTAGTGGGTGGCGACGCTCGGAGCGGCCAGCGCGGCGGGCACCCCGGCGGCCACCTCCAACAGGTAGCGACCGTAGATCGCGGCGTTGTCGCTGGACCCGCGCGCCACCAGCAGCACCCGGCGGCGGTCGCCGGCGAGGTCACGCAGGCGGGGCTGCTCGGGCAGCAGGTGCTCGAGCGTACGACGGGCGGCAGCCGGCTGCTCGGCGATCTCCGACGCCATGCGCGTCGAGGGGCCGCCGGTCTCGCCGGTGGGAGTGGTGGTCGCGGTGGTCTCCATGGGTGTCCTTGACAAGGTCGGGGCGGCAGAGCCATGCTCGGCGACTGGTACGTACCAGACCGTACCAATTGCCAGACCAGACGTCGAGCGCCCACTGGGAGGAGGAGGTCACGTGGCCGGCAGGATCGACCAGGGCCCCCGCCCCAAGCACGCGCAGCTCAGCGACGTGCTGGCGGACCTCGCCACGCGCGAGCTCGGCCCGGACACCGCGATCCCGTCCGAGCGCGACCTCATGGCGACGTACGACGTCTCGCGCGCCACGGTGCGCAAGGCCGTCGACAGCCTCGTCGCGGGCGGCCTGCTCCACCGGATCCAGGGCAAGGGCACCTTCGTGGCCCGCCCTCGTGTGGAGAGCCGGCTGCACCTCGCGTCGTTCTCCGACGACATGCGCCGCCGCGGGCTGGCGCCGTCGACCCGGCTGATGCTCGTGGACGAGGAGCGCCCGCCGTCCGACGTGGCAGCGACCCTGCGGCTGGGCGCGACGGGCACCGCGTGGCGCATCGACCGGGTCCGCCTCGCCGACGGCCAGCCGATGGCGATCGAGCAGGGCTGGTATCCCCGCTCGCTCCTGCCCGACCTCGACACCGAGGACCTCACCGGCTCGCTCTACACCCTGTTCTCCCAGCGCTACAACCTCGTCATCGACGCGGCCGAGCAGACGCTGTGGGGCGAGGCGGCCGAGGGCGCGACCGCGCGCCGCCTCGAGGCGCCCGTGCACACCCCGCTCCTGGTCTTCCGCCGCGTGTCCAGCGCCGCGGGACGTCCGGTCGAGCACGTCGTCTCGCGCTATCGCGGGGACCGCTACCAGGTCCACATGAGCCTCGGCGCCGACCACGGCGCCAGCAGGAAAACGAGCACCACCAGAAGGGATCGATCCTCGTGACCACACAGGACGCCGCCTCGGGCGGCACCACCACCCGGCGCAGGCTCAACCTCGCGCCACTGCAGAAGTTCGGGCGCAGCCTCATGCTCCCCATCGCCGCGCTCCCCGTCGCGGCGCTCCTGCTGCGCCTCGGCGCCAACGACCTGCTCGGGGTCGACGGCCTCGGGTGGGACAGCGTCGCCGCGGTCATCGGGGCGGCCGGTGGCGCACTGTTCGCCAACCTGCCGCTCCTCTTCGCGGTCGGCATCGCCATCGGCATGGCCCGCAAGTCGGACGGCTCGACGGCGCTCGCCGCCGTCGTCGGCTACCTCGTCTTCGAGGCGGTCGGCGACGCGATGTCGCCCTACGTCCTCGAGGGCGATGAGCTCATCGACTACGGCGTCCTCGGCGGCATCGTGATGGGCCTGGTCAGCGCCTTCCTCTGGCAGCGCTACCACCGCATCTCGCTGCCGCCCTACCTGGCCTTCTTCGGCGGTCGGCGCTTCGTCCCGATCATCACGGCGTTCGCCGCGGTGGCGATCTCGGTCCTGATGAGCTTCGCCTACCCCGCCTTCGACTGGGCCATCACCGGCCTCGGCGAGCGGGTCACCGAGAACGCGGTGCTCGGCGGGTTCGTCTACGGCACCCTCAACCGGCTCCTGATCCCGCTCGGCCTGCACCACATCCTCAACAACCCGCCGTGGTTCATCTTCGGCGAGTACACCCCGCCCGGCGGCGGCGAGACCGTCAACGGCGACATCGCGCGCTTCCTGGCCGGCGACCCCACCGCCGGCGCGTTCATGACCGGCTTCTTCCCGATCATGATGTTCGCGCTCCCGGCCGCGGCGCTCGCCATCTGGCACGAGGCCAAGCCGCAGAACAAGAAGCTCGTCGGCGGCATCATGCTGTCCGCCGCGCTGACGGCCTTCCTCACCGGGGTCACGGAGCCGCTCGAGTTCGCCTTCATGTTCGTCGCGTTCCCGCTCTACGTCATCCACGCCTTCCTCACGGGGTCGTCGATGGCGCTCACCAACGCGCTCGGCATCAAGGACGGCTTCGGCTTCTCGGCGGGCCTGTTCGACTACGTCCTCAACTACAACATCGCGACCAAGCCGCTGCTCATCATCCCGATCGGCCTGGCCTACGCCGCCGTCTACTACTTCCTCTTCCGGTTCGTGATCCGCAGGTGGAACCTGCGCACGCCGGGTCGCGAGGACGACGACGACGCGGCGGCGGGCACCTCGATGCTCGAGCAGGACAACAAGGCCTGACGTGCTCCTCACGGCAGACCGGGTGGTCACCCCGGCGCGGGTCCTCGCGCCGGGGTGGCTGCTCTCCGACGGCGACCGCATCGTCGAGGTCGGCGACGGGACACCACCGCGTACGCCCGACCTCGAGCTCGGCGACGCGACGGTCGTCCCCGGGTTCGTCGACCTCCACGTCCACGGCGGGGGCGGCGGGTCGTTCGACACCGGCACGGCCGAGGTCGCCGAGGTCGTCGTCTCGGCCCACCTCGCCCACGGAACCACCTCGATGGCGGGGAGTATCGTGAGTGACAGCCCCGACCGGATGGGCAGGGCGGTGCGGGAGCTCGCCCTGCTCGTCCGGGAGGGGCGCCTCGCGGGGATCCACCTCGAGGGCCCCTGGCTCAGCCCGGAGCGCTCGGGCGCCCACCAGCCCGGCGCGCTCGCCGCGCCCGACCCCGCCGCCGTCGACTCGCTGCTGGCCGCCGGCGACGGCGCCGTGCGGATGGTGACCCTGGCACCCGAGCTGCCCGGCGGCATCGAGGCGGTGCGCCGGATCAGCGGCGCGGGGGTGGTAGCCGCGATCGGCCACACCGACGCGTCGTACGACGTGGCGCGCAAGGCCCTCGAGGCCGGCGCCCGGCTGGGCACCCACCTCTTCAACGCGATGCGGCCGCTGCACCACCGCGACCCCGGGCCCGTCGGCGCGCTCCTCGACGCCCCCGTCGACGTCGAGCTCATCGCCGACGGCGTGCACCTGCACCCGGCCGTGCTCCGCACCGTCTTCGCCGCCAAGCCGGGACGCTGCATCCTGGTCACCGACGCGATGGCCGCGGCAGGCGGCCCTGACGGCGACTACCGCCTGGGACCGATGGCGATCGAGGTGCGCGACGGCGTGGCCCGGCTGGCCGACGGCACCGGCAGCGGCGCCATCGCCGGCTCGACGCTCACCATGGACGCGGCCCTCCGCTTCGCCGTACGCACCGCCGGCCTGCCGCTCCTCGACGTCGTGCACGCCGCGAGCACGGCACCCGCCCGGGCCTGGGGCCTGGACGACGTCGGCGCGCTCGAGGCCGGCCGGCGGGCCGACCTGGTGGTCCTCGACGCCGACCTGTCCGTACGCCGGGTGATGCGGGCCGGTGCCTGGGTGCGGCGCTGACCCCTCCCGGCGGGGTCAGCCCTTCGTCGAGCCCAGCGTCAGCCCCGACACGAACTGCTTCTGGAGCGCGAAGAAGACCACCAGCACCGGCAGCGCGACGATGATCGACCCGGCCGCGACGAGGTTGGTGTCGGTGAAGAACTGCCCGCGCAGGTTGTTGAGCGCCGACGTGACCGGCAGCTTGTCGCCCTGCTGGATGAGCACGGTCGCCCAGAAGAACTCGTTGTAGACCCAGGTGACCTGCAGGGTGGCCAGGGCCGCCAGCGCAGGGCGGACCAGGGGCATCGTGAGCTGCCAGTACTGGCGCCACACGCTCGCGCCGTCGAGCTCGGCCGACTCGTAGATCTCGTGCGGCAGCGTCTTCATGTAGTTGCTCAGCACGAAGGTGCAGAAGCCGAGCTGGAAGGCGGTGTTGACGAGGATCAGGGCCCAGAAGCTGTTGAGCAGCAGGCCCGAGTCGCTCATGAACGTCGGCAGCGGGACCTCGCGGAACATCCGGAAGACCGGGATGAGCAGCGCCTGCGGCGGCAGCAGGTTGGCGGCGAGGAAGACGCCGAGCATGGCGAGGTTGAAGCGATAGCTGAACCGCGCCAGCACGAAGGCGACCATCGACGACAGGAACAGCGTCAGCGCCACCGCGGGGACGGTGATGAGCAACGAGTTGCGCATGTGCACGCCGAAGTTGCCCTGCTGCCACGCCTGCTCGTAGTTGCTGGTGGTCCACCCGCCGAAGGAGAGGTAGCCGTTGGCCTGGGTGTAGTCATACTCCCGGAAGGAGTTGATCAGCGCCCACAGCAGCGGGAAGAGCCACGCCAGGGCGAGCAGGGCGACGATGACGGTGGCCACGACGCCGCGGCGCCTGCTCATCACGCCGCCGTCCTTGCGAGCCGGCGCGGTCGGCGCGACGACCGGGGCGGGCGGGGTGGCGACCGGGGTCTCGTAGGTCATCGCGAACGCTCCTCGCGGAAGACGGTCCGCAGGTAGATGGTGATGAAGACCGACGAGATGACCATCATGATCACGGCCAGCGCGGAGCCGAAGCCGTAGCGCGTCGCCTCGCCGACGACGTTCTGCGCGACGAGGGCGCCGATGACCTCCAGGCCGTTGCGGCCCTTGTTGATCACCCAGACGAGGTCGAAGGCGCGCAGCGACTCGATGACCACGATGACGATGACGACCATGTTGATCGGGCGCATCACCGGGAAGATCACGTGGAAGAAGGTCTTCACCTCGTTGGCGCCGTCGACGGCGGCCGCCTCGCGCAGGCTGGCGTCGACGCCCTTCAGGCCGGCCAGGTAGATGAGCATGATGTAGCCGGTGTGCCGCCAGGCGGTCGCGACGAGCACCGCCCACAGGTTGATGTCGGGGTCGCCGTACCAGTCGACCTGGGTGTTGAAGACCTGGTTGATGAGGCCCTGGTCGCGGGAGTAGAAGAGCTGCCAGATGAAGCCGATGAGCGCCAGCGACAGCACCACGGGCATGTAGAACGCCGTCTGGTAGAGCCGGCTGCCCTTCATCTCCCGGTCGAGGACGACTGCCAGCAGCATCCCGAGGATCGTGGGGAAGACGAACAGGAACGCCAGCCAGATGAGGTTGTGCTGCACCGCCGGCCAGAACGCCGGGTAGATGGTGAAGATGTCCTCGTAGTTCTGGACGCCGACCCACTCGATGGTGTCGAGGTCGCCGAACCCGTTCCACTTCCCGAAGGACAGCACGAAGGACAGCACGGCCGGCACCCACACCAGGAGCACGACCAGGAGCAGCGGGACCGTCACCATCGTGATGACGGTCGCCCTGTCCTTGCCGGGCAGCTTCTTCTCGCGGCCCCGGGGCGGCGCCGCAGCCGCGGGCCGCGGCGCCTCGTCGATGTGGGTCATGGCTCAGCCGAAGATCGAGGCGGCCTGCTCCTGGATGCTGGCCGTGACCCCGTCGATGTCGTCCGGGTCCTTCAGGAAGGCCTGGATCGAGGGGATCATCACCGTGTTGGCGAAGTCGGCGTTGGTGTCACGGTCCATGAACTGCGCGATGTTGGCCGCGGCGCCCACGACCTCGGCCGACTTCTTCTGCAGGTCGCTGTAGGTCGAGGTGCTCGCGCCCTCGTTGGCGGCGATGAACGGCGCGTCGGCGTTGCTGTTGGCCGCGTCGGCGGCGGCGGCGCTGCCGAGCCACTTCGCCATCGCCTTGCCGGCCTCCTGGTTCTGCCCGGCCGACGCGACGCAGAAGCCGTCGATGGGGGCGTCGAGGGCGTCGGAGCCGATCGAGGAGTCGAGCTCGGGGAAGGTGAAGAAGTCGAGGTCCTCGCCGTTCTCGCCGAGCGCGTCCACGACGAACGTGCCGAGCAGGTACATCCCGCACTCGCCCTTGCCCATGGCGGTCGCGGCCTCCTGCCAGGTCCGGCCCAGCGGGTCGGCCTGGTGGTAGGGCAGCAGGGTGCGCCAGGTCTCGAAGACCTGCTTGACCTCGTCGCCGTCCCACGCCTCGTCGCCGGCCATCAGGCTCATGTGGAAGTCGAAGCCGTTGAGGCGCATGTTGAGGATGTCGAAGGTGCCCATCGCGGGCCAGCCGTCCTTGTCGCCGAAGGCGAACGGCGTGACGCCCTTGCCCTGCATGTCCTCCATCAGCGCCATGAAGTCGTCGTTGGTCTCCGGCGGCGCCCAGCCGTTCTTCTCGAAGACCGACTTCCGGTAGAAGACCGCCCACGGGTAGTACTGCACGGGGACGAAGTACTGCTTGCCGTCGGGCGCCGTCGCCGCCTGCTTGAACGAGTCGTTGAGCCCATCGATGGGCCACTGGTCGCTCAGGTCGGTGATCAGGCCGTTCTCGGCGAACTGGGCCATCCGGAAGCCGGCGAACCAGGTGAAGACGTCGTCGGGCGTGCCCTGGAGGTAGGTGTTGATGCTCTCCTGGAACGTGTTGTGGTCGACCGCGTTGAGGCTGACCTTGGTGTCGGTCTCCTTCGTGTACGCCTCGGCCATCGCGGCGAGCCGGTCGTAGGCCGGGCCGACGCCCTCGGCCTCGTTGATGCCGAACTTCACGGTGGCCCCGGAGCCGGTGGACGGACCGGCGTCGTCGCCACCGCAGGCGGCCAGCATGCTGGCGCCGCCCACGGCGAGACCGCTGAGCCCGATCCCCCGGAGGACGGAACGACGCGTCGCCGCCATCGTGGCGACGGTGGAGCGGGGAATGGCACTGGATGTGGTGCGGGACACAACGGCCTCCTGGAGACAAAACCCAACAAGGAGGCACAGCATGTGACGACCGGCACAGGCCCGTCAACCCTGCAGAGGTCACGAATCAGACCCGTTCAAACATTTCCGAACTGTTATCCACCTTCGGACGTTGACTTCGCCGTATGAGGGTCGCCACAGTGGCCGCATGCCCACATCTCTGCCCGCGCTGGCCTTCGGCGGCGACTACAACCCCGAGCAGTGGCCCGCCGCAGCCCACGAGGAGGACCGCACACTGATGGGGGAGGCCGGCGTCGACCTGGTCACGCTGGGCGTGTTCTCGTGGGCCTGGCTCCAGCCGACACCCGACACGTGGGACTTCGCGTGGCTCGACGAGCAGATGGACGGCCTGCACGCCGCCGGCATCAAGGTCGACCTGGCGACGGCGACCGCCTCGCCGCCGCCGTGGCTGACCCACCGGCACCCCGAGATGCTCCCCGTGACCCACGACGGGCGGACGCTGTTCCCCGGCGGCCGCCAGGCGTTCTGCCCGAGCTCGCCGGTCTACCGCGAGCACGCCCTCGCCCTGTGCACGGCGCTGGCCGAGCGCTACCACGACCACCCGGCGCTCGCGCTGTGGCACGTCTCCAACGAGCTCGGCTGCCACAACGCCCGCTGCTACTGCGACGTCAGCGCGGCGGCGTTCCGCACCTGGCTGCGGCGGCGCTACGGCGACGACGTGGCGCGCCTCAACGACGCGTGGGGCACGGCGTTCTGGTCCCAGCGCTACGACGACTTCGAGCAGGTGCTCCCCCCGCGGCTCGCCCCGACCCACGCCAACCCGACGCAGCAGCTGGACTTCCTGCGCTTCTCCTCCGACCAGCTCCTCGACAACTTCGTCGTCGAGCGCGACGTCCTGCACCGCATCTCCCCCGGCGTCCCGGTCACCACCAACTTCATGGTGATGCGCCAGACCATGGAGATGGACTACCTGCGCTGGGGACGCGAGCTCGACGTCGTCTCCAACGACCACTACCTCATCGCCGCCGAGGAGGGTGGCCACCGCGAGCTGGCGTTCAGCGCCGACCTCACCCGGGGCACCGCGGACGGGCGCCCCTGGCTGCTGATGGAGCACTCCACCAGCGCGGTGAACTGGCAGCCGCACAACCGCGCCAAGCGACCCGGCGAGATGATCCGCAACAGCCTCGCCCACGTCGCGCACGGCGCCGACGCCGTGCTGTTCTTCCAGTGGCGCGCGTCGCGCGCGGGGGCCGAGAAGTTCCACTCCGGCCTCCTGCCCCATGCCGGCACCGACACCCGGCAGTGGCGCGAGGTCGTCGAGCTCTCCCGCGTCCTCGACGCCGTCGAGGAGGCCGCGGGCAGCACGCCCCGCAACGAGGCCGCCGTCCTGTTCGACTACGAGGCGTGGTGGGGGTGCCAGCTCGACTCGCACCCGAGCATCGACGTCAGCTACCGCGACCGGGCCGAGGACCTCCACCGGGCGCTGTCGGCGCAGGGCGTCGGGGTCGACGTCGTCCACCCGGGCACGGACCTGTCGGGCTACCGCCTCGTCGTCGTGCCGACGCTCTACCTCGTCTCCGACGAGCACGCCGCCGCGATCGCGGCCGCAGCGGAGGCGGGGGCGACGGTGGTGGTGACCTACTTCAGCGGCATCGTCGACGAGAACGACCACGTCCGCCTCGGCGGCTACCCCGGGGCGTTCCGCGACCTGCTCGGCGTGCGTACGACCGAGCTGCTGCCGCTGCTCGCCGGCGAGACCGTGCAGGTCGACGGCCTCGGGACCCCGACGGTCACCGCTGACACCTGGGCGGAGGACCTCGAGCTGGTCGGGGCCGAGGCGGTCGCGACGCACCTCGGCGGACCGGCGTCCGGGCTGCCGGCCGTCACTCGTCGCGAGGTCGGCGAGGGCACGGCCTGGTACGTCGCCACCCGCCTCGACGCCGTCGGCACGGACCGGCTGGTCGAGCGGCTCGTCGCCGAGACGGGGATCGAGCGCCTGCCCGGAGCAGGACCGCTCGTCGAGGTGACCCGCCGCGTCGGCGAGGATGCGCAGTGGCTCTTCGTGATCAACCACGGACACGCCCAGGCCGAGGTGCCGGTGCACGGCGTCGAGCTCGTCTCCGGCGCGGACGTCACCGGCAGCCTCGTGGTGCCGGCCGGCGGGGTCGCCGTGGTGAGGGAGGACGTCACCGGGCAGGACCGGGAGGCCTGATGCTCGCGGCCCAGCGTCGCGGACGCATCCTCGCCGAGCTCAGTCGCGACGGCACCGTGCGCGTGACCGACCTCGTCGAGCTCCTCGGGGTCTCCGACATGACCGTACGGCGCGACCTCGTCGCCCTGCACCGCGACGGCCTGCTGGAGAAGGTGCACGGCGGCGCCCTGGCCGTCGCCGAGCCGTCGTCCTCGGAGCCGGGCTTCGCCGCCAAGTCGGTGCAGCGCCGCAACGAGAAGGAGGCCATCGCGGCTGCCGCAGCCGAGCTCGTGCACACCGGGATGGCCATCGCCGTGTCCGCGGGGACCACGACCCACGCCCTCACCGAGCACATCGCGCGCGTGCCCCACCTCACCGTCGTCACCAACTCGGTGTGGGTGGCCGACGTCCTGCACCGCACCGGAGACGCGACCACGTCGGTGCTCCTCACCGGCGGGCTCCGCACGCCGTCCGACGCCCTGGTCGGCCCGGTCGCGGTCTCCTCGCTGCGCAGCCTCCACGTCGACGCGTTCTTCATGGGCGTGCACGGCATGGACGTGCGCGCCGGCTTCAGCACGCCCAACCTGCTGGAGTCGGAGACCAACCGCGCCATGATCGAGCGCTCCCGCAGGCTCATCGTGCTGGCCGACTCCAGCAAGTGGGGCGTCGTCGGCCTCAGCAGCATGGCCGCCCTCTCCGAGGCGGCCGTGCTGGTCACCGACTCCGGCCTGTCCGCCCACGCCAGCGGCGCCCTCGCCGACCACGTCGGGGAGCTGGTGGTGGTGGACCCCGCCGACGGCGACGACCTCGACAGCCCCCGCCCCGGGAGCGCACGTCCCGACACCGACGACCTAGGAGCCGGACACGCATGAGCGACGACACCACCCCGACCGACCGCCCCGACCGCCCCGACCGGTCCGACCGGTCCGAGGCCCCGCTCCACCTCAGCCGCGGCGGCGTCAGCCTGGTGCTGGGCCGCGACGCCGGGGGGATACCGGTCGTCCTCCACTGGGGCGCCGCCCTGGGCGACCTCGACGACGCGGCCCTGACGGCGATCATGGCGGCGCGCCAGCCGGGCGCCGCGCGCTCGTCGTACGACCTGCCCCGCCGCACCGGGCTGGTGCCCGACGGCACGCATGGCTTCTCGGGCACCCCGGCCCTCGCCGGGCACCGGGTCGGCGGCAGCGCCCGGGCCGCCACCCCGAGCCTGGTCGACTGGGTCGTCGACGTCGCCGACGGGAGCCTCACGTGCACCTGCACCGACGACGAGGCCGGGTGGGAGGTGCAGGTCGAGCTCGGCCTCGACGACGCCGGGCTCCTGCACGCGCGCACCAGCGTCACCAACACCGCCGACGGTGACCTCCACCTGGCGTCCGTGCTGACCGCCCTGCCCGTGCCGGCCCGCGCCGGGGAGCTGCTCGACCTCACCGGCCGGTGGTGCAAGGAGCGCACCCCGCAGCGGCACCCGTGGGTCCAGGGGACGCACCGACGCGACAGCCGCCGGGGGCGCACCGGGCACGACGCGACGCTGCTCATGGTCGCCGGCACCCCCGGGTTCACCTTCGGCCGCGGCGAGGTCTGGGCGGTGCACACGGCCTGGAGCGGCAACCACACGACGTACGCCGAGCGCACCCCCGAGGGCGAGTGCCTGCTCGGCGGCGGCGAGCTGCTGAGCCCGGGCGAGGTGGTGCTCGCCCCGGGTGAGACGTACGACTCCCCCCGCCTCCTCTGCTCGTGGTCCGGCACCGGGCTCGACCCGCTGAGCCACCGCCTCCACGCCCACCTGCGGGCCGTCACGCCGCGGGCCCGCGGCGAGCGGCCGGTGATCGCCAACACCTGGGAGGCGGTCTACTTCGACCAGTCGCTCGACCGGCTCACCGAGCTGGCCGACGTGGCCGCGTCGGTCGGGGTCGAGCGCTTCGTCCTCGACGACGGCTGGTTCCTGGGGCGACGCGCCGACACCGCCGGCCTCGGCGACTGGACGGTGGACCCGACGGTGTGGCCCGAGGGACTCGGACCGCTCGTGGACCACGTCACCGGGGTCGGCATGGAGTTCGGCCTGTGGGTGGAGCCGGAGATGGTGAACCCGGACTCCGAGACGGCCCGCAACCACCCCGAGCGGGTGCTGCGCGGCCACGCCGACCCGCCGATCACGTGGCGCCACCAGCAGGTGCTCGACCTCCAGGACGACGGCGCGTTTGCGGACCTGCGCGAGGCCCTGCTGGCGCTGCTCGACGGGCTCGACATCGCCTACCTCAAGTGGGACCACAACCGCGACCTCACCGACGCCACGCACGATGGCCGCCCGGCGGTGCACGGCCAGACGCTGGCGGCCTACCGGCTGCTCGACGAGCTCCGCGCCGCGCACCCGGCGCTCGAGATCGAGTCCTGCTCGTCCGGCGGGGCACGCGTCGACGCGGAGGTGCTGGCGCGCACCGACCGCATCTGGCCCAGCGACACCATCGACCCGCTGGAGCGCCAGCACCTGCAGCGGTGGACCTCGCTGCTCGTGCCGCCGGAGCTGATGGGCTCGCACGTGGGCGGCCCGACGTCGCACACCACCGGGCGCACGCACGCGCTGCGCTACCGCGCGGCCACCGCCCTCCTCCACTGGTTCGGCATCGAGTGGGACATGACGAGCCTGGACGAGGCCGGGCTCACCGAGCTCGGGTCCTGGATCGCGCTGCACAAGCAGGTGAGGCCGCTTATCGGGACCGGCACGCTCGTCCACCCCGACCACCCCGACCCGGCGCTGATGGTCACCGGCGTCGTCGCCGCGGACCGCTCCGAGGCGTGGTACGTCGTGGCCACCGTCGGCGCGACCGACACCCAGCACCCAGCGCCCCTGCGGGTCACGGGGCTTGACCCCGGCCGCACCTACCGCCTGACCGAGGAGCTGCCGCCACCGCCCGGTGGAGCCGACCTGACCGACGCCTGGTCGGCGGACGGCGCCGAGCTGCCCGGCCGGCTCCTGCACGAGGTCGGGGTCGCGCTGCCCGTGCTCGACCCGGAGGAGGCACGGGTGCTACGCGTCGTCGCGGTCGACTGACCCTCGACGGCACCGGGCCCCGCGCGGTCGCCGGTGCGCCGAGGGCCCGGGTCCGGACAGGCAACGGCCCTCCCCCGGGGTCACCGAGGGAGGGCCGGCCGTCTCAGCGGGTCAGTCGCACCCTGACCCGGTCGGTGCTGCCGTCGTCGAACCGGACGACCAGCACGGCCTGCACCGTCGGGTCGCGGTCGAGCCTGGCGCGGGCCCGAGCGTTCAGCCGGACCACCACGGTGCCCTTCTCGCCGGCCTCGAGCTCGAAGGAGCCCGCGCCCAGCTTCTTGCCGCCGCGGGTCCGCAGCACCGCCGTCCCCTCGCAGTCCGCCGCGCCGCACCGCAGGACCAGCCGCGCCCTGCGGCCGTCGTGCGTCGCGTCCACGTTGCCGCCCTGCGCCACCGCCACGCTGGGCGCGGGCGGCGTCGGGGTGGGCGTCGGCGTGGGGGTCGGCGTCGGCGTCGGCGTGGGCGTGGGCGTCGGCGTGGGGGTCGGGGTCGGCCCGGTGGTCGGGGTGGCCCCGGCCACGGTCAGCGAGCCACTGCCCGCGCCGGCCTCGTGCGCCACGTCACCGGCGTACGACGCCGACAGCGCCACCGTCCCCGCCTCGTCGAACGGACCGACCGTGAAGCTGGCCGCGCCGTCCTGGAGGTCGACCGGGTCGAGCGCCTCGCCGTCGACCGTGAGGGTGATCTTGCCGGTGGGCGTCTCCTCGGCGAGCGAGTCCACCTCGACCTCGACGCGGGCGGTGTCACCCAGCTGGACCTCGGCGGGCGTCGGCGTCACCGTCACCGTGGCGGCGACGTCCTCCGGGTCGGCCAGCTCCTTGAGCTGCACGTCGCGGTAGTAGACGTTCTCACCCCCGCCGTGGTTCTGCAGACCGATGTGGGAGGGCCACGTGAGCCGGTTCGCGTGGGTGCCGGTGAAGTCGTTGACCAGCACGTCGTTGAGGTAGACGCGGATGCGCTTCCCCTCCACGCGGATCTCGTAGTGGTTCCACTGGTTCACCGGCTTGAGCGCCGCGTCCCGCTGGGCGTTGGCACCCTGGAACGTGTAGATGGCGCCCGTGGTGCGGTCCGGCAGGTCGGTGGCGTCGATCTGGATCTCGTAGCCCCTGTCGACCGCGACCCACGGGTCACCGGCCGGGTCGGGAGTGCCGCCGTCCTGACGGGGCGTCGTCTCCGGGTTGGGGAACCCGACGAACACGCCGCCGTTGTCGTCCTTGGTGAGCTTCCAGTCCAGCTGCAGGGAGTAGTCGCCCTCGAGCGGCTCGGAGTGCCACAGCAGGCCCAGTCCGCCGTTGGTCTTCAGCGTGCAGTCGGCCTCGCGGGTGAAGACGCCGGGGCCGGCCATCCTCCAGTCCGCCATGCTGGCCGCGGTCCCGTCGAACAGGCTCCGGTAGCCGGGGTCGGCCGGGGCGGCCTCGCAGGTGTCGGGCTCGACGACCGCGTCGACCATCCTGAACCAGTCGAACGCGCCGACCTGGCTGCCGGTGCCGTTGTAGGCGGCGACACCGACCTTGGGAGCGACCAGCCCGGTCATCGGGTAGCCCGCGCCCATGGACTGCCACGTCGCGCCCTGGTCGACCGACCAGCGGCCCTGGACCGCCGTGCCGGTCGAGACCAGCTGGAGCCGCAGGTCGTCGGGAGCGGCGCCGTCGGGCAGGTCGGCGTTGGTGTAGACCATGTCGCCGTTGATCCGGCGACCCAGCTCGAGCACCCAGTCGCCGTCCGGCGTCTCCATCGCCACGAGCTTGGCGTAGTTGGCGGCGCTGGTCCAGGCCACGAGACCACCCTGGAGGTAGTCGTCCGCGCCGGTCATGGAGAACTGGGTCTCGGCTGCCCAGGCACCCTCCGCGGGAGCCTGCTGCAGCACGATGTTCTTGGCGTCGACGGCTCCGCCGGAGAGGTCACCGCCCTGCGCGTCGATGCGCAGCTGCCCGCCGGCCAGCGTGACGCCGGTGGCCGTCTTGTTGAGGATCGTGCTCCAGCGACAGGTGTCGAGGGTGGTGCCGTCGAACTCGTCGTCGGCGCCGGGCGCCTGCCCCGGGGCACACGCCTCGCGACTGCCCAGGTCGAGGTAGTCGATGTTGACGTTGCCGTTGTCGCCGGCGTCGCGCTGGATCGTGACGACGTTGGCGCCGGCCCGCAGCTCGAGCTGGTCGGTGACCGAGCCCCAGTCCTTCCAGGTGGCGAGCGGGGGCAGCGACAGCTTCTTGACGAAGACGCCGTTGACGTGGACGGACATCACCTTGGTCTGGTCGGGCTGCGGGTTCGGCCCGTTGGCGTAGCCGAGCCTCACGTTGTGGAAGCCGGCCGCCGTCGCGGTCACGTCGAAGCTCACGGACGCGCCGTCGACCTCGAAGCCACCGACGTAGCCGGTGCCGCTGAAGCCGGCGTGCTCGGTCTGCACGCGGTTCCCGGTCCCGGTGATGGTCCCGACCTCGGCCTCGACACGACCGCCGGTCGGGTCGACGACCCGGAGGTGGTCGAGGTTGACGTTGCCGTCGTCACCGGTCTCGTAGGCGATCTCCACCGTGGTGACGCCTGCCGGCAGGGTGACGCGGACGGTGTGCGTGCCCCACGTCTTCCAGTCGCCGAGCGGCGGCAGCACGATCGTCTGCAGCACCCCGCCGACGTACAGGCTCATCTTCTTGGCCTGGTTGGGCTGGGGGTTCGGACCGTTGGCGTAGCGCAGCTGCAGGTCGTAGGCACCGGCCCGGGGAGCGACGACGTCGACGGTGGTGCCCGAGCCGATCGTCTGGATGCCGTCGACGAAGCCGGAGCCGGTGTAGCCGGCGTGCTCGGTGGCGATGCCGGCGGTGCCCGAGAGGGCACCGTCCTCGAGCTCGTAGATCCCGTCGGCCGGGGGCTCGGGGTCGGGCTCGACGTAGCCGGGATAGCTGTTGAGGGTGTACCACGCCTCAGTGCTCCACAGCGTGTCGCCCGACGCCGAGGCGAAGGGACGGGGCGAGCGCAGGTGGACGACCCGGTCGGGCTTCAGGCCGTCGACCTGGAGGGTCACCGTCCTGCCGTCCTGCGACGCGGTGGCACTGGTGACGGCGAGCGTCTCCTCGTCCAGCTTGGGCCCGCCGTACTGCGCGGTCGCGCGGTAGCGCCACTGCTTGAGCTGGTACTTCGAGGCGAGGTCCTCGAGCGTCGCGGCCGAGAGGGGCTTGGTGTACTCGATCTCGAAGCCGCCCTCGACGACGTCCATCGACAGCATGTCGAACGGCACCGCACCGGAGAGGTCGAGCCTCTGCAGGCCGTGGCGGAGCTTGCCGGTCTGGCCCCAGTTGCCCCCCGCGCCGAGGCCGCCGACGATCAGCGACCCGCCGTCGGCCTTCAGCACCCGGCTGACACCCGCCTCGAGGCCCTGCGTCATCCGGAAGAGCGCGCCCTGGTAGGCGCCGTCCACCATCTCGAGGTCGGCGCGCTGGAGGCCGCCGTAGGTGACGTCGCCGATGAACATCTGCCCGTCGTACGGGCCCTCCTCGACAACGACGGGGGTGCTCGGGGAGTTGGCGATCTCGTTCTGCGGCATCCACAGGACCGGCTTGGTGACGGGCTCGCTGTCGAAACGGCCGGGCGTCCCGCCGGGACCGGTGGTGAAGTGGTTGTAGAAGGCGCCCGGCTGGATCTGCACCAGCTTGGATGCCGGCAGCCAGCCACCCTGATTGTCGGTCACGAAGATCTCGCCGTTGGGGCCCTCACCCATGCCGTGCGGGGTGCGCAGGCCACCGGCGACGAACTCGATCTCGCCGGTCTCCCTGTCGACCGTGATGTGCGTGCCGCGGTCCTGTGAGCCCTGCGGCACGGTGGTGGCGCCGCCGAGGTTTATCGACACCGACAGGTTGAGGTGGAACTTGCCGTCGCGGTAGAGCATGCCGAAGGCGAACTCGTGGAAGTTGCCGTCGAAGGGCCAGGTCGCGACCGTCTCCTTGCCCTCGAACACGCCGTCCCCGCCGGCATCGACCAGACGGGACAGCTGGTGCTTCTCCGAGACGTAGACGTCGCCCTCCACGACCTTGATGCCCTGCGGCTCCTTGAGCCCGTCGGCGACGAGGGTGCGGGTCACACCGGCCGGGCCGGTCGCCGTCCTGACGCCCTCGAGCCGGTGGAGCTGGCCGAGGGAGACGTTGCCCTGGTCGTTGCCGTTGCCGCCCCAGGTGAGGACGAGCAGGTCGTCACCGTCCCACTCCAGGCCCGTGACCTGCGGCTCGAAGCCGTCCGGGCGCAGGTCGGTCAGCGTGTAGGCGGGGTTGACCCCGTCGAGCTGGAGTCCGTCCCCCGCGGAGTCGTCCTGGCCCTCGCACTGCTTGAAGCCGGGCGCGGTGACGCGGGTGACGCCGGCCTCGGTGCTGAGCACCGAGGTGGGCACCACGGAGAAGGTCGTCTCGCCGGGACGCATCCACTGCAGGGTGAGGCGCTCGCCGCCACCGCCCTCGAAGTAGTTGACACGCAGCTCGTGCACGGTGCCCTGGGTCAGGGTGACGCTGCCCTCCTTGGCGGTGTCCCCGTGCAGGCCGTCGTGGTCGATGACGAGCTGGTCGTCGACGAGGAGCTCGGAGCCGTCGTCGCTCGTGAGGCGGAACATGTAGGTGCCGGTGGTCTCGACACTGAGGTTGGCCAGGACCTCGACCAGGAAGTTGTCCTGCAGCCCACCGAAGTCCTCGGGCGCGTCCCAGTCGATGCTCGGCTTGAGCAGGTCGACGTTGGGCGTCTGCGCCGCCTTGAGCGTGCAGAGCTCCGAGACCGGCTGGCCGAGCTGGAAGGCACGCATGGTGACGCCCGGCTCGTCGCCGACCGGGACGGCGGACGCGGCGGGGGCGGTGGAGAGCGCGGCACCGAGGCCCGCGACGAGGACGCCAGCCACGGAGGCGGCGACCGAGCGGCGTGCCCGGACGGCACGGCGGCCGCAGGCACTGAGGGGGGACAACGACACCGGGACGACCTCCTGGGACCCCGGCCAGGGGCCGGGAACGATGTGACGTGCCTCACCCTAGGGTCAATCCGCCGCTTTGTGAACAACTTTTGTCCGTCTATCGTCAGAAGGCGCCTGGGTCACTACAGTCGCCCTGTGCTCGAGGACCTGGGACGCCTGCTGCACCGCTGGCGGCGGTGGGTCCTCGGCACCTGGACCGTGCTCGTCCTCCTCGGCGCCGTCCTCGGTGGATCGGTGTTCGACCTCGCGCAGACCCCCGACCCCCTGCGCGGGGACGCCGAGTCCGCGCTCGTGGCCGACCGCCTCGAGGCCGCCGACCCCGAGGGCGAGCTCGTCGTCGCCGTCCTCTCCGGCAGCGACGTCCTGGCCGTCGACCTCGTCGACCAGGCCAGCCGGGTGCTGTACGACCTGCGCGAGCAGCCGGGCGTGCACGAGGTGCGCGACCCCTGGACGAGCGGAGCGCAGGACCTGGTCTCCGCCGACGGGACCGGCACCGTGGTGACCGTCGAGATCGACCCCGGCCTCGACCACGACGCCGCCCTGGAGGTCGCCGATCGCGTGGCGGACCGGCTGCGCACGATCGCCGTGCCGACCGTCCTGGTCGGCGGACCGCTGCTGGCGGAGGAGGCCTTCGCCGAGCAGGCCGTCACCGACGCCGCGCGGGGCGAGGGCGTCGCCGTCCTCGTCCTCGTCGTCGTGCTCGCGCTCGCGCTGGGCGGCCTCGTGGCCGGGCTCGTCCCGGTGGCCACCGCCCTGGGCGCCGTGGCGGCCGCCCTCCTCGTGCTCGCGTCGCTGGCCCGCCTCACCCCGGTCAGCGAGTACGCCGTCAACGTGGTGACGCTCCTGGGGCTGGGCCTGGCCGTCGACTACGCGCTGCTGGTGCTGGCGCGGTTCCGTGAGGAACGGGCGCGGCAGGGACGGCGTACGGACGGCCCGGGCGCGGTCGCCGACGCGCTTGCGACGACCGTCGCGACCGCCGGCCGCGCGGTGCTCGTCTCGGGGCTGACCGTCGGGACCGCGCTGGCCGGCCTGCTCCTCCTCGGCGACCCGGTGCTGTCGCCGATGGCCGTGGGCGGGCTGGTGGCCGTGGGCGTCGCCACCGCCGCCGGGCTCACCCTCGTCCCCGCCCTGCTCGCGGTCGCACACCGGCGGGTCCCCCCACCGGCCCCCGGCCGGCCGCTCGGCGGCACCCCGAGCCCCGACGCGCTGCTCCCCCGTCTGGCCCGGACGGCCCAGCGCCGGCCGTGGCCGGTGCTGGTGGGGTGCACCGCACTCCTCCTGCTGCTCGCGGCGCCGCTGCTGTCGCTGGACCTGCGCAACTCCGACACCCGGTCACTGCCCCGCGACAGCGAGCCGCGGCTCGCCCAGCAGGTCGTCGACCGCGACCACCCGGACCTCCGCACGACCCCGCTCACGCTCCTCGCGGACGCAGCGCCGGACTCGCCGCAGGTCGCCACGCTCATGGCCGACGTCGGCGCGATGCCCGAGGTGGCCGACGTGCTGCTCCTCGACCCGATGCCCGACGGCACCAGCCAGGTGCTGGTCGAGCCCGCCGGCCCCAGCGACGGCCCGCAGGCCCAGGCCCTGGTCGACCGGCTGCGCGAGGCGGACCTCGGTGTCCCCGTGCTGGTCGGCGGGCCGGCGGCCGAGCTGGTGGACACGCGGACGGCGCTCGCCGACCGGCTGCCAATGGCGCTGCTGCTCGTGGTGCTGGCGACCGGGGCGCTGCTCGGGGGGCTGAGCAGGTCGGTGGTGATCCCGGTCAAGGCGGTGCTGCTCAACCTCCTGTCGCTCGGCGCGACGCTCGGCGTGGTCGTCACGATCTTCCAGTGGGGCTGGGGCTCCTCCCTGCTCGGCTTCGACTCGTGGGGAGCGCTCGACCTGACCACTCCCCTGCTGCTGTTCATGTTCGCCTTCGGGCTGTCGATGGACTACCACGTCTTCCTCGTCGCGCGGATCCGCGAGGCGTGGGAGGGCCCGCGGAGCCGCCGGACCTCCGGGGCGCGGGCGCACAACGACGCGGCCGTGCTCGAGGGCATCGTCGCGACCGGGCCGGTCGTCACCCTCGCCGCCGTCGCGATCGTCATCGTCTTCCTCGGCTTCGCCGCCGGCGAGCTCGTGGCGGTCAAGGAGATCGGCGTCGGCATGACGGTCGCCGTCCTGCTCGACGTGACCGTCGTCCGCGGGCTCATGCTGCCCGCTGCGATGACCCTCCTCGGCCGCTGGAACTGGTGGCTGCCCGGACGTCCGCCGCCCGCCTAGGCTGACCGGCATGGACGCCGAGGCCTGGGACGAGCGCTACGCCGCCAGCGAGCTGGTCTGGTCGCGCGAGCCCAACCGGTTGGTCGCCGCCGAGCTGGCCGACCTCCCTCCCGGGACGGCGGTCGACCTCGGCGCCGGCGAGGGCCGCAACGCCCTCTGGCTCGCCTCCCGCGGCTGGTCGGCCACGGCGGTCGACTTCTCGCAGGTCGCGCTCGACAAGGGGGCCCGGCTGGCGGACGACCTCAGTGGTGGGCAGGACGGTGGGCCCGACGGTGGGCCCGGCGTCACGTGGGTCTGCGCCGACGCGACGACCTGGCAGCCGCCGGACCCGGTCGACCTCGTCGTCATCGCCTACCTCCAGCTGCCCGCCGCCGACCGGCGACGTGCGGTGCGCGGAGCGGCGGGGATGCTGCGCCCCGGCGGGACGCTGCTGCTCGTCGCGCACGACTCGACGAACCTCGCCGAGGGCACCGGCGGGCCGCAGGACCCAGCCGTGCTGATGACGGCCGAGGACGTGCTGGCCGACCTGTCGGGGATCGACGTGGAGGTGGTGCGAGCCGAGCGCGTCGCGCGCGTGGTGCAGCCGGCCGACGAGCACGGCGGCGCCCAGCGGCGTACGGCCTGGGACTGCGTCGTGCGGGTGGTGCGGTCCTAGACCTGCTCCTCCGAGTCGGCCTTCTGCTCCGGGGTGACCGGCTCGTCGCCGTAGAGGCCGGCGTCCTTGGCCGCCTGCGCCTTGCGCAGCTGCTTGACCAGGCTGAACCCGAGGACGACCACCGCGAGGATCAGGAAGATCCAGATGGCGAAGCCGAGCGGTCCGGCCTTCACCTCCGTCTTGTCGGGGGTGGGGTCGTCCACGAGGAGGATGATCAGCAGGTCGAGCATGCCTCCAGTGTCCCACTCGCCCCCTAGGGCGCGGGGGTCGGGATCCCGGCGAACAGGTCGTCCTCCGGCAGCGTCGACTCCACCGTGGACTCGACCAGCTCGTAGTCCTCGGTCGGCCAGACGGTCTGCTGGATCTCGCGCGGGATGGCGAACCACATGCCGTCGGGGTCGATCTGCGTCGCGTGCGCCAGCAGGGCCTGGTCACGGACCCCGAACCAGTCGCCGCACGGCACGCGCGTGGTGATCCGGTCGTCCCACTCCGGCTCACGCTCCCACTTCGCGAGGCGCTCGGTGTAGGGCGACTCCAGGTCGTGGGCGAGCATCGCCTCGTGCAGGGCGTTGGTCTTCGCCCAGCTCCAGCCGTGGTGGTAGTAGAGCTTCATCGGCTGCCACGGCTCCCCCGCCTCGGGGAAGCGGTCGGGGTCGCCGGCAGCGGCATAGGCCGCGACGGAGACCTCGTGGCAGCGGACGTGGTCGGGGTGGGGGTAGCCCCCGCGCTCGTCGTACGTCGTCAGCACGTGCGGGCGGAACTCGCGGATCAGCCGCACCAGGCGCTCGGTCGCCTCCTCGAGCGGGACGAGCGCGAAGCAGCCCTCGGGCAGCGGCGGCAGCGGGTCGCCCTCGGGCCAGCCGGAGTCCACGAAGCCCAGCCAGTCCTGCCGGATGCCGAGGATGTCGCGGGCGCGGTGCATCTCCTCGCGCCGGATCTCGGTGATGTTCTCCCAGACCTCGGGGCGGTCCATCTTGGCGTTGAGCACCGAGCCGCGCTCGCCGCCGGTGCAGGTGACGACGTGGACGTCGACCCCCTCGGCGACGTACTTCGCGGTGGACGCGGCGCCCTTGCTCGACTCGTCGTCGGGGTGGGCGTGGACGTGCATGAGTCGGAGTCCGGCGCGGGGCTCGGGCGTGCGCCGGTCTGCGGAGGGCTGGGCCATGCCGCTGATTCTAGGAGGGGCGACTTAGGCTTCTGTGCGTGACCACCGACCTCGCCGAACGGTACGGCGCACCCGCGCCGTGGCGCCGCCCCGTCACCATCGGCGTCGCGGTCCTCGTCGCCGTGGTCGGGCTGACCTGGCTGGCGTGGACGGCGTGGTTCCACAGCACGCCCGCGGTCACCTCCGAGGTGATCACCTACGACGTCACCGGCGACCACGAGGTCCGCTCCCGGGTCAACGTCGAGCTCGCCGACGACGTCGAGGCGACCTGCCGGGTGCGTGCCTACTCCGAGGACCACACGACGGTCGGCGAGCTGGCCTTCACGCCCGTCGACGGCACCAACGAGGTGGTCATCCGCACCGAGCGGCGCGCCACCACGGTCGAGAAGCTCGGGTGCACCGCACCCGGCCAGCCCCGCCCCCGCTGACCACCTCGCCGACCACCTCGCCGACCACCTCGCCGACCCACGCAGGACGCCCCGCGGTACGGCGCCGCGTCCGCGGCCGTCGTACGACCTGCACTTTCGCCCCCGGCTTGCTAACCTGATCGTTCTGCCCGTCCGGGTGCGCTGGCCCAGTCCGTTGCCGCGCCGACTCCGATCGGACGGAGGACGCACCACCGACCCGATGCGGGGGCGCTGAGGCACACCCACGGCACCGCCGCATCCAGTACCACGTGAAGCAGGAGTAGACACATGACCGACCAGGGCACCATCTGGCTGACCCAGGAGGCCTACGACAAGCTGCAGGCCGAGCTCGAGGACCTCAAGGGTCCCAAGCGCCAGGAGATCATCGAGCGCATCTCCGCCGCCCGTGACGAGGGCGACCTCAAGGAGAACGGCGGCTATCACGCCGCCAAGGACGAGCAGGGCAAGCAGGAGGCCCGCATCCGCCAGCTCGAGGACATCCTCCGCAAGGCCGAGGTCGGTGAGACGCCGCCCAACGACGGCGTCGTGGAGCCCGGCATGGTCGTGACCGTCGACTTCGGCGGCGGCGACACCGAGAAGTTCCTCCTCGGCGCCCGCGAGAACCTCACCGAGGGCGACGACCTCGACGTCTACTCGCCCCAGTCCGCCATGGGCGCCGCGATCAACGGCAAGTCCAAGGGCGACGAGGTCACCTACACCGCGCCCAGCGGCAAGGACCTCACCGTCACCATCGTCGACGCGGAGCCCTACCAGCCCTGAGGTCAGCGCCCCGGCGTCACCTCGCGAGCACCACCGCAGGAGCGGTGAGTGAGGCAGCTTCTCCCGGCGGAGAACCTGCACCACTCACCGCTCCGCGGCATTTCGGACGCTCTCGGTTTCCCCGCATAGGCGGGGATCTTCGAACATCTGCAGGCGTGTACGCCTCCAGATGTTCGGGTTTCCCCGCCTATGCGGGGAAACCACAGCGGCGGTCGGCCGTCGCGGGCGGCCCGATCAGTCGTGGACGCGGTAGCCGCGCTCGCGCAGCCGGGCCATCAGGTGCTCGGCGTGCGCCTCGCCGCGCGTCTCGAGCTGGATGCGGACCTCGACCTCGTTGAGGTTGAGCGTCGGCGAGATGCGCTCGTGGGCGACCTCGAGCACGTTGGCGCCCTCGGCGCCGACCTCGGTCAGCAGGGACGCGAGCCCGCCGGGGAGGTCGGGGATGCAGACGCGGAGGTAGAGGTAGCGCCCGGCGGCGGCGAGGCCGTGCCGGATCACCTTGTTGAGCAGGAGGGGGTCGATGTTGCCCCCGGACAGCACCGCCACGGCGGGGGTCTCGAAGCCGCCCGGGTTGTCGAGCATCGCGGCCACCGCGGCCGCCCCGGCCGGCTCGACGACCTGCTTGGCGCGCTCGATCAGCGCCAGCAGCGCCTGGGACAGCGACTCCTCCGAGACGGTGATGATGTCGTCGACGTGGTCGCGCACCGCGGCGAAGGTGATGTCGCCCGGACGGCCGACCGCGATGCCGTCGGCCATCGTGGTCATCGACTCCAGCGCCACGGGCCGGCCAGCGGCGAGCGAGCCCGGGTAGGCGGCGGCCCCCTCGGCCTGCACGCCCACCACGCGTACGTCGGGGCGCAGCCCCTTGATCGCGATCGCGACGCCGGCCAGCAGTCCCCCGCCACCGGTCGGGACCAGCACGGTGCGCACGTCGGGTGACTGCTCGAGGACCTCGAGGCCGAGCGTCCCCTGGCCCGCGACGATGTCGACGTGGTCGAAGGGGTGGATCAGCACGGCGCCGGTCTCCGCGGCGAACTCCCGCGCCCGGGCGAGCGAGTCCTCGAGGTAGCGGCCGTGGAAGACGACCTCGGCGCCGTAGCCCCGGGTCGCCTTCTCCTTGGGGATCGGGGCACCCTCCGGCATGAACACCGTCGACCGGATGCCGAGCGTCGCGGCGGCGAGGGCGACACCTTGGGCGTGGTTGCCCGCCGACGCCGCGACGACGCCGTTGGCGCGCTCCTCCGCGGAGAGCCGCGACATCCGGACGTAGGCCCCGCGTGACTTGAACGAGCCGGTGCGCTGGAGGTTCTCACACTTGAGCGAGACCGGCCCGCCCACGAGCGTGGACAGCCAGCGGGACTCCTCCATGGGCGTCGTGACGGTGAGGCCCTCCAGCGCCTTGCGGGCCTCGAGCACGTCGGCGAGCGTCACCTGCTGGGTCATGGCTGGTCCTCGTGCTGGTCGGAGGGGCGGCGGTCGCGGGGGCCGGAGTCGTCGTCCGGCGCGTCCGGGCCGGCCAGCGGGCTGTCGTCGTCGGGCACCACGTCGGGTGGCAGGCCGTCGGTCGCCAGGTCGGTGTCGAGCGCGTCGTCGGGCTCGTCGTCGCCGATCGAGGTGTAGCTCGCCAGGTGCTGCGCGACGGCGTTGCCGGCGGCGGCGAGGGGTACGGCGATGAGCGCGCCCGCGATGCCCGCGACGAGCACGCCGCACCCGATCGCCACGATGACGCCGAGCGGGTGGAGCGAGACGAAGCGGCCCATGAGGAACGGCTGGAGGATGTGGCCCTCGACCTGCTGGACGAGGATGACGCCGCCGAGCATGAGCAGCGCCGTCCAGGGGCCCTGGTCCACCAGCGCCACCAGGATCGCGACGGAGCCCGCGACCGTGGCACCGATCATCGGCACGAACGCGCCGAGGAAGACCAGCACGCCGATCGCGACGACGAAGGGCACCTGCAGGAAGTAGGCGACGAGCATGATGCCGATCGCGTCGGCCATCGCCACCAGCACGGTCGCCCGCACGAACTGGGTGAGCGACACCCAGGCCACCTGGCCGGACGCGTCGATCCGCTCGCGGGCGGCGCGCGGCGCGAGCCGCACCATCCACGCCCAGATGCGCTTGCCGTCGGCGAGGAAGAAGTAGGTCGAGAACAGCACGATGAAGAAGCCCGCGACCACGTGCCCGACCGCGGTCCCGACCTCCGTGACGCGGGTGACCATGCCGTCGGTGCCGGTGCTGTCGGTGATCGCCCCCTGCACGCCCTCGATGTAGCCGTCGAGCTGGGAGTCGGAGACGCTGAGCGGGCCGTTGCGCAGCCAGTCGCGGACCTGGTCGAGGCCGGTGACGACCGAGTCGGCGAGGTCGCTGGCGCCCTGGGCGACCTGCTGGCCGACGTAGGTGAGCAGCAGCGCGACCGTCCCGATGCCGAGCAGCATCACGAGGCCGGTCGCGGCCCCGCGCGGCAGGCCGGCCCGGCGCAGCGAGCTGACCAGCGGCGAGGCCAGCGCGGCGACGAGGAGCGAGATGGCGATGGGCAGGGTGATGACGGCGAAGAAGCGCATCAGCCACAGCACGCCGAGGCCCGCCGTCGCGATGACGATGAGCCGCCACGACCACGCGGCGGCGAGGTCGAGACCCCACGGCACCTGGGCGCGGCTGAAGTTGGACGGCCCCGTCGTGAAGGCCGGCTCGACCCTGCGCTCGGCGCGCAGCTGCGCCCACTGCGACAGGATCCGCTCGGTCAGCCGGTCCTCCTCGTCGCTGCGACCGAGGGCGGCGAAGAGCCGGCGTCGGCGCGACTCCTCGTCCCCGGGGAGGTCGGACCGGTCGTCGGCCCGGTCGCTGCCGGGCGCGTGCTGCTGGCTCACCCCGCCACGCTACCCATCACCGGCCGAGCGCAGTCGGCTGACCAGGCGGTGCGCCGCGATCGGGTGCTCCTCGGCCAGGAGCCCGGCCGCCGCCAGCACGTAGTCGCGGTCGACCACCACCACCGGGTCGCGCGGCAGCTGCCACCCTCCCTCGAAGGCGTCGCCCGTCGCCGGCAGCAGCACCCGGCGTACGGCGTCGGGCCCGCCGTGGCGCAGCACGCCGCCCGAGCCCACCATCAGGTCGACCTCGCGGAGGTCCTTGCCGCTGCGCTCCACGACCCGGCCCTCGGGACTCACGACCACCTTGCTGCGGCCCGCGTGGCGCTCGAGGGCGATCCGCACGGCGGCGGCCGCGATCTCCAGGTCGGCCTCCCGCTCGGCGTCACCGTCAGCCCCGTCGTCGGGCAGCAGGTCGGGGTGCGCGCGACGGCGTACGGCGGCCGCGGACAGGTCGTCGCGACCGGCGGCCTCCACCGTCGAGATCGCCGACCACCGCATGCCGAGGTCGCCCTCCACCGTGCGGGTCACGGGCGTGGTGGCCACCACCTCGCGGGCCAGGCCGCTGTCCTCGGGGTCGAGCTCGACGACGCTGTGCACGTCGGTCGTGGCGCCGCCGACGTCGACGACGACCACGTCGCCGGCCCCGCGGTGCTGCTCGTCGAGGCCCCGGGCGAGGAGCTCGACCCCGGTCAGCACGACGTCCGGCGTCGCGCCGCGGACCAGGTCGGTGAAGGAGCGGCCGCGCGCGTCGGTGCGGCTGCTGAGGTGCTTGCCGCCGATGACGTGGCTGAGGAAGATCTCGCGGATCGCGCGGCGCGCGCTGTCGGGGGCCAGCACGCCGATCCGGGGCACGACGTTGTCGGCGAGGACGTGCGGGGTCCCCGACTCCTCGAGCGCGGCGCGGACGACGGGCTGGGACTCGACATTGCCCGCGACGACGACCGGGCCCGGCCACGGCACCCCGGCGAGGAAGGCGGCGTCACCCTCGAGCACCTCGGCGTTGCCGCCGTCGGTGCCACCGACGAGGAGCACCACGTCGGGCTCGGCGGCGCGCAGCTCGGCCAGCTTGGCCCCGTCGAGGCCGCCGGAGAGCACCAGGACGACCTTGCCGCCGCTGGAGAGCGCGACACGGCGTCCGGCCTCGGCGGTGACCAGCTCCTCGTTGCCCACGACTGCGACCCGCAGGCCACCGCCGGCGCTGGAGCAGGCGAGCACGTCGGCGTCGGCGGCCCGCGGCTCCTGCTCGACGAGGGCGGCCACGCAGGCGTCGTACCCGTCGAGGACGTCGCCGCGCCCGTCCCCGTCGGGCTGGGTCGTGGGCAGGGTCGTGGGGTGGCTCGCGGTCGCGAGCAGGTCGCCGGTGTGGACGTCGACCGCGGCGGCCTTGGTGAACGTCGACCCGAAGTCCACGCAGAGGACGACGCTCACACGACCACCGAGATGCCGGCGACGACGACGAGCGCCACGACCGCGAACGCCAGGACGTGCACCGTGCTCCCGACCGGCAGCTCACGACCGGCGCGGATCGCCCGGTCGGCCTGCCGGAAGCGGAGCCAGCCGCCACCGGCGGCGACCAGCGCCGCACCGATGAGCAGGACGCCGAGCAGGCGCTGGGCCCACGACGGGTCGAGCAGGTGGAACACCGCCAGCGCTGCGGCGACCAGGCCGACGGCGGTGCGCTGGTAGGCGAGGAAGGTCCGTTCGTTGGCCAGCGAGAAGCGGACGTCCGGACCCTCGGGCATGCTCACCCCAGCGCTCGGTCGAGGTCCGCGACCAGGTCCTCGATGCTCTCGATGCCGACGCTGAGCCGGACCAAGTCGTCGGCCACCTCGAGGTCGGTGCCCGCCACGCTGGCGTGGGTCATCCGGCCAGGGTGCTCGATGAGGGACTCGATGCCGCCGAGGGACTCGGCGAGCGTGAACACCTCGGCGCGGTCGCACACCGCGAGCGCCCGGTCGACACCGCCGGCGACGCGGAACGAGACCATCCCGCCGAAGCGCTTCATCTGGCGCGACGCGACCTCCTGGCCGGCGTGCGACGCCAGGCCGGGGTAGATGACCTCGGTGACCCGCGGGTCGCCGTCGAGGAACTCGACCACCCGCTCCGCGTTGTCGCAGTGGCGGTCCATCCGCACGCCGAGGGTCTTGAGGCCGCGGTGGGTGAGGAACGCGTCGAAGGGGCCGGACACCGCGCCCATGGCGTTCTGGTGGAACGCGATCTTGTCGGCGAGCTCGTGGTCGCGCACGACGACCGCTCCCCCGACGACGTCGCTGTGCCCACCGACGTACTTGGTCGTGGAGTGGACGACCACGTCGGCGCCGAGCGTGAGCGGCTGCTGGAGGTAGGGCGAGGCGAAGGTGTTGTCGACGACGAGCAGGGCGCCGGCGTCGTGGGCGACGCCGGCGAGCGCCTCGATGTCGCCGATGGTGAGCATCGGGTTGGTGGGGGTCTCCACCCACACGAGCCGGGTGCGGCCCGGGACGATCGCGGCGGCCATCGCCTCGGTGTCGGCCACCGGGGCCGGGGTGTGGTCGAGGCCCCAGACCTTGGCGACCTTGTCGAAGAGGCGGAACGTCCCGCCGTAGGCGTCGTCGGGGATCACGACGTGCCCGCCGGCGCCGGTGAGCGCGCGGATGATCGTGTCCTCGGCGGCGAGGCCGGAGGCGAAGGAGAACCCCCGCTCGCCGTCCTCGACGGCCGCGAGCGCGCCCTCGAGCGCCGTACGCGTCGGGTTGGCCGAGCGGCTGTACTCGTAGCCGCCGCGCAGGCCGCCCACGCCGTCCTGCTTGTAGGTGCTGCTCGCGTAGATGGGCGGGATGACCGCCCCCGTCATCTCGTCGGGCTCGTAGCCGGCGTGGATCGCACGCGTCTCGAACCCGGCCTTGTTGGCGCGTTCCTGGGTCACCCTCCGAGCGTAGACCCAGCGGTCGGTGCCCGGGACAGCGGAACGGCCGCCGCACCCCCCGATGCGGCGGACGTTCCTTCCTCTGAGCTGTAGCCCGGGGAGCTGATCTCCGCCGCTACGGTCGACCGGCGGTTCCGTCAGCGTCGGTGGACGGGCTGGTCCGGCCGGGAACGGCCAGGGCGAGGGGGCTCACGGCGAAGGTCCCGGTCGTGTAGCCGTAGGTCGCGCTCGAGGAGAACGCCCACAGCACAGCGCCGAAGGTACCCCCGACCGGCCCGGTCCCGAACGTCGCTCGGGTGAGGGTGACGGTGCCCATGTTGTTGTCGGACGCCTGGAACACGCACAGGTGACCGGCCGACGCCGTCGGAGCAGCGGGCGTCCCCCCGCACCCAGCAGGGACGACCCCACCCAGGGGAATGAAGTGGGCGGTGGGTTCGGCAGAGAGCTCCGGGTAGGTGATCTCGGTGAACGAGGCTTCTGTGTTGCTGGACGAGCTGAAGGCCCAGACACCCCGAAACACCTTCGGGTACGGCGCGTACTTCGCGTCACTCTCGGCCTTGGTGTACGACGAGCCGGTGAGCGCATAGCTGCCCTTGGGCTGGTACTTGGTGTCGGACTCGGCCTTCGTGTAGCCCGAGCCGGCGGCCTGGTACTTCGCGTCGGAGTCCGACTTGGTGTAGTACCTCTTGTTGCTCTTCTTCTTGGTGTAGTACCGCTGGTCGGCCTGCGGCTTGAGCTCCTTGTTCCAGATCTTGTTCCAGTTGGTGGCCACGGCGTTGCTGACCTCGGCGCCTGCCGGCGTGACGGCCATGAGGCCGCCCCCGACCAGGACGCCTACGAGGAGGGCGACGAGTGGCCTTCGGATCGATCGACGTGAAGACATCACAGTTCCTTTCCGACGAGTGCTGCGGATCTCTTCACCGTCCTCTCGCCACGGCACATGCACATCAGTGACAGCACCACGACTAGACCGCGTAATTTCACCTAGGCGCCGGGAGGGTCTCCCGGGACACGTCCCTTGCGCTGCGAGGGATGATGGAGCCATGTTCGGTTTCGGCAAGCCCACGACCCTGCCCACCCCCGACCAGGCGCTCCCGGGCCGCACCGAGTCGATGTGGAGCCTCGGGGAGCACCTCGTCCTGCACACCCCCGTCGTGACCGACGAGGCACCGGCGGGCCACGAGGTCGCGATCCTCGGCCTCGGCTGCTTCTGGGGTGCCGAGGAGATCTACTGGCAGGTGCCGGGCGTCTGGTCGACGTCGGTCGGCTACGCCGGCGGCAGCACGCCGAACCCGACCTACGAGGAGGTGTGCAGCGGTCGGACCGGCCACACCGAGGCGGTCCGCGTGGTCTTCGACCCCACCGTCGTCTCCTACGCCGACCTGCTGAAGACGTTCTTCGAGATCCACGACCCCACGCAGGGCATGCGCCAGGGCAACGACGTGGGCACCCAGTACCGCTCCGCGATCTACTGGACCACGCCCGAGCAGGAGCAGACCGCCCGCGAGCTGACCAAGGTCTACGGCGAGGAGCTGGCCCGCCGCGGTCTCGGGGAGATCACCACCGAGATCCGCCCGTCCAGCGAGACGCCGTACTTCTACGCCGAGGACGTGCACCAGCAGTACCTCGCGAAGAACCCGTTCGGCTACCGCTGCCACGCCAACACGGGCGTGAAGTTCCCCGCCACTACCTGAGGCCGCTCCCCAGCAGGCTCAGCACGGCGCGCCCGGCCGCGCCGTCCGCCGTGACGTCGACGTGCTCCTCGCGACGCGGGCCGGCCTCGACGAGCACGACGTGCCCGCCCGAGCGCGCGGTGAGGCTGACGAAGCGCGGGCCGAGGACGTCGAGGAGCTGGTCCAGGCGAGGCAGCCACATGGCCTCGGTCTCCTCCACGTCGTCCAGCGCCCACTCGGTCGTGCCGTTGAAGGCGAAGACGCGTCCGGCGGGCTGGTCGCGGACCTCCACCACCATGTCGCTGACGGTGAAGACCGTCTCGTCGAGGTCGCGGTCGGGCAGCCAGAACCGGTCACCGTTGGCCGGCGACCACGCGAGTCCGGCGTCGTGCAGGCGGCGTGCGAGGTCGAAGGAGATCACCTCGACAGTGTTGCTCGCGCTCGGGCGACTCCTCAGTCGGCTTCCCAGTAGGGCCCGGGCAGGTAGGGGTCGCGCTCCACGGTCGTGACCGGGCGGCGCACCGTCACCCAGATCGTGCGCACCGTCCCGTCGGGGTCTCGCACCGTCCGCGGCACCCGGAAGTTGGCGTACGTCGTCGTGTAGGCGTTGCGCGAGTTGCGCGCGTGGTCCCACTGGTAGTTGAAGTTCGCGAGGTACTTGCGCGCCACGACGCCTCCGCGCACGGTGAACCACACCTCGTCGTTGGCGGTGCTGAGGCTCGACCAGTTCACCGAGCCGGTCAGCACCATCTCGGTGTTGGGCACACCGGCGTAGGTGCCTTGGATGACGAAGTACTTCTGGTGGCTGTAGTAGTCGAGGATGAGGTCGTCGACGCCGTCGTTGTTGAGGTCGAAGTTGTCGTCGGTGTCGTAGTCCAGTCCGGTCGAGCGCAGCGGGATCCGGCCGCGGGCGGTCGGTGCGCCGAGGACGCCCTTCGTGTGGAAGCCGATCAGGCCGTAGCTCACGCGCACGTCGCAGCCCTGGACGTACTTCTTGCGGATCGCGGCGGCCAGGTAGTCACCGCGCTCGCCACGCATCGTGTGCATCGACAGGGCCAGCCGGGTCCGGGTGCGCTGACCGGTGACCGGGTCGGTGCCCCGGCACTGCACGCGGTCGAGCATGTCGATCACGAGGTCGTTCTTGGGCCCCGAGACGCGGGGGAAGGCGACCGCGGTGTGCTTGTCGACGGCGTCGTCGCACGCGCCGGTGAGCGGCGTCCCGCAGAAGCCGATCGGCTCCTGGCGGGTGTCGTAGTCCTTGCTCATGTCCTTGAAGAGCCCGACGAACTGGCGGAACAGCTCGTGGTCGCCGTCGGTGAAGTAGAGGTCGTTCCACTGGTGGACGGCGGCGTTACGGGTCATGTTGGCCGACCCCACGGCGACGACGTCGGCGGACCGGCCGGCCTCGCTGAAAAGGTAGAACTTCGAGTGCAGGTTGTTGAACTCGTTGGCCGCTCCCCGGCAGCTCTGCCGGCACTTGTAGATCCAGCTGTTGCGCCGGCGGTCCTTGCCGATCTCCGCGCGGATCACCTTCATCGCGGGGGTCTCCCAGTGGTCGTTCAGCAGGATCTGCACCTGCACCCCGCGACGGTGGGCCTTGGCGAGGGCCTGCGCCACCGGCATCCGGTCGAGGGAGTAGATCGCGATCCTGATCGACGCGCCCCTCGGCGTGTGGTTGATGGTCTGGACGACCTTCTGCTCGATGCGGAAGTGGCCGGCCGCGCGGTGCGGGTCGTTGAAGAACGGCCCGCTCGGTGCTCGCCAGCCGTTGCCGGGCTTGTGGCGCGACGCCGCAGGGCGGCCCTCGCGCGACGCCTGTCCTACGGCCTGCGCCACGGGAGCGGGCTGGACCGACCCTGCTGCGGCGTCGGCCGCGGTGGCCGCGACCGCCCCGCCGATCAGCACGCTCGTTACCAACGCCAGCACCAGCCCCACGCTGGACCTAGACGACTTCTTCACGACCCCACCACCTCTGACCTGTTGCTCGTGCTGGGCTGCTGTACCCGCCGGGCCAGCATATGAACGCAACCGCTCCCCGTCGGTCGACTGGCCCGGGACCCGGACCGATTCCTGGCCGAGGAGTGTCGATGCGGGCCCGTCCCGTCCGTCAGAGTGGTGACGGGCCGCACCGGGCGGGCCGCACCGGAGGAGTGACATGACTCAGTACGCCATCTACTTCCACCAGCAGTGGGTCGGTGACCACGACCTGGAGTGGTTCCTCAGCAGGGTCGAGCCGTCGACGGCGGTCGTCCGAGACATGGAGGAGGCCGGGGTGCTCGTCTTCGCGGGGGGACTCGTCGAGGACATGGCCGAGGCGTTCAGCGCCGACGGCACCAGCGGCACCATGGTGGTCAGCGACGGCCCCTACACCGAGACCACGGAGTACCTCGGCGGCATCACCATCATCGACGTGCCGGACATCGAGACGGCCAAGATGTGGGCCGCCCGGGTGGCCGAGGGGTGTGGCTGGCCGCAGGAGGTCCGGGTCGTCAAGTGACGACCCGGCGCCCCAGGCGGGGGCCTACTGCGCGACCCACTCGGTGAAGGTGCGCGGCTCCCCGAGCCAGTCGGTCCGGGTGGTGCTCCCGTCAGGTCGCGTGCCCGCGACGCGTACGGCGACCCGCACCTCCGCGGGCGAGCCGATCGCGTCACGGGCGATCCGGATGCGCACGTGCTCGCGGTCGTAGTCGACGCGCATCCGGTAGGAGCCCTCCACCGGCTGGCCCACGGCGCCCTGGGCGAACCCGTCGGTGGTGACCAGCTGGTAGTCCGTGCCGACGAAGAAGCCGCCGGTGAAGACGTACTCCGGCCCGGTGTCCGTGGGGTCGGTGTCGATGAACACCGAGCCGGAGGACCCGCTGCGGAACGACTCGCGCAGGTCGGTGTGCGTCGTGGTGATGACCACGTTGCGGGCACCGTGCTCGACCTCGACGGAGCGGAGGTCGACGCCGTGGCCGAGGTCCTTCGGGTCCGCTACGCCGATGCTGTCGGCACCGGCGGGAGCGAGCTGGGTCAGGGTCAGGGCGGCGGCCGCCAGGGTCGCGGCGCCCAGCCGGGCGGCGGTGCGCGCGGACGTCTTCGGTGAGGTGTTCATGTGATGTGGACGCGCCTGCGCGGCAGAAGGTTGCATCGCGCCGCCTGCGCTGTGGATCCTTGGTGTCGGTCCCTCGTCTGACATGATCCGCATGCCCAGCAGGACCCGACCGACCGAGGAGACGTGTGGCGTCGCGACGGCAGCCCCTCTGGATCGCCGCCTCGTGGCTGGTGCACGCCTACACCGCCTCGGGCCTCGTGCTGGCCTTCCTCACCGTCATCGCGGTGATGGAGGGCGACACCATCCGGGGCCTCTGGCTCTTCCTCGCCGCGATGGTCGTCGACGGCACCGACGGCATGCTCGCGCGGTGGGTGCAGGTGAAGCGCCACGTCCCGTGGTTCGACGGGGCGCTGCTCGACAACATCGTCGACTACATCACCTACGCCTTCATGCCGATGGTGCTGCTGTGGAGCGCCGGCTTCCTCGGTGAGGGTGTCTCGGCGACGGTGCTCGCCGTCATCCCGCTCCTCGCCTCGGGCTACCAGTTCTGCCGCGTCGACGCCAAGACCGACGACCACCTGTTCCTCGGCTTCCCGAGCTACTGGAACATCGCCGCGTTCTACGTCGTCGTGCTCGACCTACGGCCGGCGACGGTCGCGGTGGTGCTCCTGGTCTGCGCCGTGCTCGTGTTCGTCCCCATCGGCTACGTCTACCCCTCGCGCACCGCCACGCTGCAGACGCCGACGCTCGTGCTCACCACGCTCTGGCTGGCCAGCTATGCCGTGCTGCTGACGCAGGTGCCCGACCCGGGCGTGGTCTGGCTGACGATCTCGATCGCCTACGTCGTCTACTACGTCGTGCTCAGCCTCTACCTGACCGCCCGCCGTGGTCGTACGGCGGCCGCGACCGGCTGACCGCGCGGCCGACCGACCTGCCGACCGACCCACCGACCGGCCGACTAGCGACCGACCGAGAGGCGTACGTCGACCACGTCGCCCAGCTCGAGGCGCTCGGCGGTGCGCACCGCGACCTTGACCGGCAGGAACCACGTCTCCTCGCGGGGGAACATCGACGTGGTGAACTCGCTGTCGCCGATCCGCGCCCGCACCGGCACCACGCCCCAGTAGACGACCTCCGCCTTGACCTCGTCGACGAGGTCCGCGGCGTCGGGCGGGAGCCGCACGAAGTGGAACGGCGCCGGCCCGCGCCACTCGACCAGCTCTCCGCGGAACTCGACGTCCATGCCTCCAGCCTCCCAGAGACGGTCCCCGGCACCGACGCAAAGACCGGGCGGGCGGGAGCCTGTGGCTCCCGCCCGCCCTTCCACCGCGCCCCTGTATGCACGGTGGGTCACCCCTGGAGAGGGTCTTGCTCAGCCCTCGGCGCCCTGGCGGGTCATCCGAGTGCTGCGACTGTGGCCAGGAGGGACTCCGGGACCGTGCCGCCGGCGGCGGCCGTCGCCGACGCGGCGAGGACGCTCGCGGCGCAGGCGAGCAGGATCTTGGGTCGCACGGTGCCTCCTGGAAGGTGGGGTTCTGGCCTTCTCAACGACGCGACGCGCGACAGGTCACGCGAGGTACGAGAACTCGTTTCGTCCGCAGGGGACAATGGCCCCATGACCGAGTTGCCGCGCAAGGCCGCCGCCCGTACGGCACGACTCGCTGCGCTGCCCCTGGGCTATGCGGGGCGGCAGGCGTGGGGCCTCGGCAGGCGGCTGGGCGGCAAGCCCGCCGAGGCCGTCCTGTCCGACGTCCAGCAGCGCACGGCGGAGCAGCTCTTCCGCACGCTCGGCGAGCTCAAGGGCGGCGCGATGAAGTTCGGGCAGGTGCTCAGCGTGCTCGAGGCGGCGCTGCCCGAGGAGGTCTCGGCCCCCTACCGCGAGCACCTCACCGCGCTGCAGGACTCGGCTCCACCCATGCCCACCGCGACGGTCCGCGAGCAGCTCACCCAGCACCTCGGCGCGGACTGGCGCGAGCGCCTCGTGTGGCTCGACGGCGCCCCGACCGCGGCAGCGTCGATCGGCCAGGTCCACCGCGGACGCTGGGTCGACCACGCCACGGGCGCCGACGGCACCGAGCGCGACGTCGCGGTCAAGGTGCAGTACCCCGGTGCCGGCGAGGCGTTGATGAGCGACCTGCGGCAGATCGCCCGGGTCGCGCGCGGGGTCGCGCCGGTCTTCCCGGGGATCGACATCAAGCCGCTCGTCGCCGAGCTCCAGGCGCGGGCCGCCGACGAGCTCGACTACACGCTCGAGGCCGAGGCGCAGTCGGCGTACGCCGAGGCGTTCGCCGGCGACCCCGACATCGTGGTGCCCGGCGTGGTGGCCGTGGGCGGCGAGGTGCTCGTCACGGAGTGGATGGACTCGCCCTACTCGCTCGCCCACATCATCCGCGAGGGGACCCAGGAGGAGCGCGACCACTACGGCGAGCTGTTCGTCCGCTTCCTCTTCGAGGGGCCGCACCGCACCGGCATGCTGCACGCCGACCCGCACCCCGGCAACTTCCGCATCCTGCCCGGTCCCGACGGCGAGCCCGGCCGGCTCGGCGTCCTCGACTTCGGTGCCGTGGCCCGGCTGCCCGGCGGCACCCTGCCCGCGGCGATGGGGCGGCTGATGCGGATCGCCCTCGAGTCCGACGAGGAGTCGCTCGTCGCCGGGCTGCGCGAGGAGGGCTTCATCAAGGAGCACATCGACGTCGACCCGGCCCTCGTGCTGTCCTACCTCGCGCCCTTCGTGGAGCCCGCCGGCCACGAGCGCTTCACCTTCACCCGCGAGTGGATGCGCGAGCAGTTCGAGCGGGTCAACGACCCGCGCGCGGAGACGTTCACCCTCAACACCCGGCTCAACCTGCCGACCTCCTACCTGCTGATCCACCGCACCTGGCTCGGTGGCATCGGCCTGCTGAGCCAGCTCGGCGCGACGGCGCCGTTCCGCGGGATCCTCGAGGAGTCGCTGCCGGGATTCGCCGTCGACTGAGCCCACCGCCCGGGCGCGGGCGAGGTGGCACGATGACGCGCATGGACGCCTCCACCTCCCTCGCCCGCTGGCACGCCGTCGTCGAGAGCCGCGACCCTGCCGGGCTGCCGGGCCTGGTCGCGCAGGACGCAGTCTTCCGCAGCCCGGCGGTGCACACCCCGCAGCAGGGCCGCGACACCGTCGTCGGCTACCTCACCGCCGCCTTCACGGTGCTCGGCCCCGCGCTGACCTACGAGCGCGAGTGGCTGGGCGAGGACTCGGCCGTCCTGCAGTTCCGCACCGAGGTCGGGGGCCTCGACGTCTCCGGGGTCGACATCATCACCTGGGACGAGGACGGCCTGATCGCCGACTTCACCGTGATGGTGCGACCGGCCAAGGGGCTGCAGGCCGTGGTCGAGCAGATGGGCGCCGAGCTGCTCCGGATGCTGGAGGCGGCGGGCTCGTAGGGGTGGTCCGCGGCGCTGAGGGTGGCGGCACATCGCACGTACGAGGCAGCCGGAACGGCGACCTGCCGCCACCACCCGCGGCGCCCGCGCCAAGGTGGCGGCACACCGCACGTACGAGGCCGCCGGAACGGCAACCTGCCGCCACCAGCCGCCACCACCCGGTGCACCCGCGGCAAGGTGGCGGCACACCGCACGTACGAGGCCGCCGGAACGGCAACCTGCCGCCACCACTCGCGGCGCCCGCGCCAAGGTGGGCCGCACATCCGACGATGCCTCATCAGCAACAGCTGAGGCGGCGAGACCACCCCGTACGTGTGAGCTCCAGTCGGGCCGCACGCTGCCACACTGCAGGATGACCGACTTGTCCTCCGAGCAGCTGGCCGAGCGCCTCTTCGGCTCCCTGCTGGGCACCATCGACGTCCTGTCCGTCTACCTCGGCGACCGCCTCGGCTGGTATCGCAGCCTCGTCGACGACGGTCCGGCGTCCGCGCCGACGCTCGCCGAACGCACCGGGACCGACGCCAGGTATGCCCGCGAGTGGCTCGAGCAGCAGGCCGTCACGGGATACCTCACGGTCCAGCAGGACGGCGGACCCGACGAGCGGATGTTCTCCATCCCGCCGGCAACGGCCGAGGTGATGACCGACACCGCCAGCGTGAACCACCTGGCACCCTTCGCCCGGATGTTCGCCGCGACCGGGCCCACCCTGCCGCAGCTGGTCGAGGCCTACCGCACGGGCGGCGGCGTCTCCTGGGAGCAGCTCGGGTCCGACGCCCGCGAGTCGCAGGCCGACGGCAACCGCCCGTGGTTCGACTCACGGCTGGCTCCTGCCCTCGCGGACGTACCCCGGGTGCACGAGGCGCTGAGCAGGCCGGGTGCCTCCGTGCTGGACGTCGGGGCGGGCGGGGGGTGGTCGACGATCGCCCTGGCCCGGGCCTATCCGGATGCCGACGTGTCGGGAATCGACATCGACCGCCCGTCGGTGGAGCTGGCTCGCGCCAACGCAGCGGCTGCCGGGGTGGCCGTCGAGTTCCGCCACGGCGATGCCGCGGACCTCGCCCCGGGCAGCTACGACGTGGCGTTCGCGTTCGAGTGCGTCCACGACATGCCCGCGCCGGTCGAGGTCCTGTCCGCCGTGCGCCGGGCGCTCGCGCCGGGTGGCTGCCTGGTGGTGATGGACGAGGCGGTCGCCGAGACGTTCGCTCCCGACGGCGACGAGCTCGAGCGGCTGATGTACGGCTTCAGCCTGCTCATCTGCCTCCCCGACGGCCTGTCCCGACGGCCGAGCGCGGGGACCGGCACCGTGATGCGTCCCGCGGTGCTGAAGGCGTACGCGAGCGAGGCAGGCTTCACCGACATGGAGGTCCTGCCGATCGAGGACTTCGGGTTCTGGCGGTTCTACCTCCTGACGTGAGCAGGCGGCCTAGACCCAGAACCCCCGGCCGCCGTAGAGGTCGCCGAACTGCTCGCGGTACGACGACGCGGGGCTGCGGGACCCGAGGTAGGACCCGACCACCGCGGCGCCGAGGTCGTCGAGCTCGGGGCTCACCATCCGGCCGTCGACCCGTCGGGCCATCGAGTCGATGAACCGGGCCAGGCCGGGGTCCTCCCCCAGCCGGAAGAACGTCACCTGCGCCCCCAGCCGCGCGGCCGCGTCGAGCTCGCGGACGGAGTGGGCGATCGTCAGCGGGTGCGGCGGGTAGGAGAACCACACCTCGCCGTCGCTCTCGAGGTGGGCGGTCGGCTCGCCGTCGGTGACGACCAGCAGCACCGGCTGGGCGTTGGGGTGCTTGCGGAAGAACCGGTTGGCCAGCAGCAGCCCGTGGTGCAGGTTGGTGCCCTTGTCCCACCGGGCGTCGAGCCCGGTCAGCTCCTCGATCTCCATCACCTGCGCATGCCGGCCGAAGGCGATCAGCTGCAGGTCGTCGCCGCGGAACCGTGACCGGATGAGCTGGTGCAGCGCCAGCGCGGTGCGCTTCATCGGCACCCAGCGCCCGTCCATCGCCATCGAGAACGAGGTGTCGACCAGCAGCGCGACGGCCGCCTGGGTCCGCGCCTCGGTCTCGACGACCTCGATGTCGTCGACCTGGATGCGCACCGGCGAGCCGCCGTCGCGCAGCACCGCGTTGGTGATCGTGCGGGAGACGTCCCACGGCTCGGTGTCGCCGAACTCCCACCGGCGGCTCGCACCGGACGGCTCGCCCGCGAGTCCCGTCGTACGCGTCTCGCGGGCGCCGGAGCGCCCGCTCATCCGGTCGGCGACGTCGCGCAGGAGCGCCTTGCCGAGCTGGCGCATCGCCTTGGGCGAGAGCCGCAGCTCACCGTCGGAGCCGCGCTTGAGGTAGCCGCTGTCGCGCAGCGCCCGCTCGAGCTCCTGCAGCGTCTTGGCGGCGACGGCAGCGTCGTCGCCGACCTGCCGGGCCAGCGCCTCGAGGTCGACGTCGTCGAGGCGGGCGCCGCGGTGCGACTGCGCGAGCTGGTCGGCCAGCGCGTCGAGCTGGGCGAGGTCCTGGAAGGCGCCGGTGCCGTCGCCGAGGCCCATGCCCTGCTCCCCCTCGAAGCCCTCCGAGCCCGACCAGTCCTCGCCGGGGCGCAGCGCCTGGAGGTTGGCGTCCATGCGGGCGAGCTGCTCCATCAGCTGCGGCGAGCCGAACGCCTGCTGCGACAGCTCCATCAGCTCCTGGCGCTGCTCCTCGGTCATCGAGTTGAGCATCCGCTGGGCCGCCGCGGCGCGCTGGGCGAGCTGGTCGAGCAGCTCGTCGATGTCCTGCGGGCCCTCGGGGAAGAAGTCGCCGTGCTTGTCCATGAACTCACCGAACGCCTCGTCGACGGCGGCCCTGTCCTCGTCCGAGCCGTCGGACTGCGCGTGCTTCTCGAGCAGCTCGTTGAGGTCGCCGAGCATCTCCTGCACCGCGGCCCGGTCCTCGTCGGTGGCGCCCTCGAGGGCCTGCTTCATGCCGGCGAAGCGCTGGTCGAGCAGCTCGCGGCCGAGCAGGTCCTTGATCTGCTCGTAGGACTCGCGCGCCTCGGAGGACTGCCAGTCGTACGACGACAGCTCGCTCACCGCGGCGGGGGTCGAGGGCGGCAGGTTGTCGAGCACCATCTCGCGGAAGTCGCGGTCGCCGTCGTCCATGGTGATGTCGCGGGCCAGCTGCCCGCGCTCGGCGAGCAGCGCCTTGTCGAGGAGCTCGCGCACCTCGCGCATGGTGCCGTCGAGGTTGTTGCGCTGCAGGATCTCCTGGCGTCGCTCGGCCACCCGCCGGGCGAGCTCGTCGAGCCCGGCCTGGTCCTCGCTGCCGCGTCGCAGGTACTCACGCATCGCGTGCTCGGGCGAGTAGCCGGCCATCACGTCCTGGCCGATGGCGTCGAGGGCGTCGGCCAGGTCGACCGGAGGGGCGAGCGGGTCGCCGCCGTCGTAGCGCGTGAACCGGCTCATCGGAGGCTCTTCCTCATCCAGACGTCGTCGGGCCACCCACGGTCACCCACGCGCTCGGCCTCCTCGAAGCCGTGCGCGCGGTAGAAGGCGAAGGCCTGGTCGTTGCCGTCGACCACCTCGAGCCACAGCTCGTCGCCCTCGACCATCGCCTCGACCTCCGCGAGCAGCCGTCGCCCGATCCCGAGCCCCTGGTGGTCGGGGTGGACGTAGAGCTTCCACATCACCTCGCGGTCGCCGGTGACGTGCGGGAAGTCGCGGTGCGAGGCCGAGAGCCGTCCGAAGCTGGTCATCGCGACGACCTGCCCGTCGCGCTCGGCGAGCAGCATCCGCACCCGCGGCAGCGTGTCGGCGAAGCGCTCCGGCGTCCACCACTGGTCGAGCATCAGCTGGGCGTACGCCGCGTCGATCGGGCCGTAGGTCGGCGGCACGACGGCCTCGCCGAGGGCGCGCAGTGCCGGGATGTCCTCGACCGTGCCGGGACGGAGGACGGCGTCGGCCACCCGCTCGCGCGTCTCAGCCATAGACGGTCTCCCCGGCGTCGGTGTCCTTGCCGATCTTGCGGGCGAGGTAGAGCCCCTCCAGGGCCAGCTCGAGCGCGGCGGCGCGCTCGCCGTCGTTGGTCGCGCCCAGCCGGTCGCACACCGCGTCGTAGAGGTCGGACTCACCCAGGACGGGCAGTCCGGCCAGGAAGTCGCGGGCACCGACCCTGGCGCCGGTGCTCACCATCGCGCCCCCCTCGATCGCGTCGACCAGCAGCCGCAGGTCGATGCCCGCGAGGTGGGCCCGCACCGTCTCGGCGACGGCGGTCCGGAGCAGGTGGGTCAGCACCTCGGTCTCGCGGCCCTCCTCGCCGGTCTCGAACTCGATCTTGCCGCCGAGCACGTCGACCGCGGTCTCGAGGTCCACGACGCGGGCGACCGCCTGCTCCTCGCCCTGGGTGGTCGCGCGGTGCAGCGCGGCGGCGGCGATCGTCTCCGCGCCGGCGATGGCGAAGCGGGCGCTGACGCCCGAGCGCTGGTCGACCGACTGCGAGTCGCGCAGGTGGCGGGTGAACCGCGCCAGCACCTCGATCAGGTAGGCCGGCACCTCGGCGACGAGGTCGGCCTCCTGCTCGATGACCGCGATCTCCTGCTCCACCTCGCGCGGGTAGTGGGTGCGGATCTCGGCGCCGAAGCGGTCCTTGAGCGGGGTGATGATCCGCCCGCGGTTGGTGTAGTCCTCCGGGTTGGCGCTCGCGACGACGAGCACGTCGAGCGGCAGGCGGAGGATGTAGCCGCGGATCTGGATGTCGCGCTCCTCCATCACGTTGAGCATCGCGACCTGGATCCGCTCGGCGAGGTCGGGCAGCTCGTTGATGGCGACGATGCCGCGGTGGCTGCGCGGGATCAGCCCGAAGTGGATCGTCTCCGGGTCGCCGAGGTGGCGGCCCTCGGCGACCTTCATCGGGTCGACGTCGCCGATGAGGTCGGCGACGGAGGTGTCCGGCGTCGCCAGCTTCTCGGCGTAGCGCTCGTCGCGGTGGCGCCACGAGATGCGCAGGTCGTCGCCGTAGGTCGCGGCCGCCTGCTGCGAGGTGACGGTGATCGGCTCGTAGGGGTGCTCGCCGAGCTCGGAGCCGGAGATGACCGGCGTCCACTCGTCGAGCAGTGCGACGAGGGAGCGCAGCAGCCGGGTCTTGCCCTGCCCGCGCTCGCCGAGCAGCACGATGTCGTGGCCGGCGAGAAGCGCCCGCTCGACCTGGGGGATGACGGTCTCGGAGAAGCCGTGGAGGCCCGGCCACGGGTCCTCGCCGCGGGCCAGGCGGGCCAGCAGGTTGTCGCGGATCTCCTGGCGGAGGGTCTTGAGCTCGTGGCCGCTCGCGCGGAGCTGGCCGAGGGTGCTGGCTTCGGGGTGCTGGGTCGGTGCAGTCACGTCCTCCACGCTAGACCGGGCCCGCAACGTCGAGTGCGCTCGAAGGTGCGCCGAGGGCCTCGGGCCGCTCCGACCCGCCCACCTCAGGAGAGGTCGAGGTACATCACGTGCAGCCCGACCCGGCCGTGGCTGGCGCTGTCGAAGGCGCCGGGCACCGTGCCGACGACCACGAAGCCGAGGTCCTGCCACAGGCGGACGGCGGCGGTGTTGGTCTCGACCACGGCGTTGAACTGGATGCCGGCGAAGCCCTGCTCCCGGTGCCACTCGACGGCGTGGGCGCCCAGCGTGCGGCCGACGCCGCGACCGCGCGCGGAGGGGTCCACCATGAACGACGCGGTGCCGACGTGGGAGCCGCGGCCGGGCCGGTTGGGTCCCATCTTGGCCGTGCCGAGGATCCGTCCGTCTTTGTCGCCGACCAGCACCACGACGTGGCTGCCGTCGAACCACCACCCGCGCGCCTGCTCCGAGGTGGCGCCGAGCGGGTAGGCGTACGTCTCGCCGGCCTCGACGATCTCGCGCCAGAACGGCCAGATCGCCGGCCAGTCGGCCTCGGTCGCCGGGCGGATCCTCACAGGTCCCTCGCCCCGTCGATCGACTCCCGGACCAGGTCGGCGTGTCCGCAGTGGCGGGCGTACTCCTCGACCATGTGGACCAGGATCCAGCGCAGGCTGCACTGCTCACCGCGCCGCGAGCGCACCGCGAGGCGGTCGAGGCCTCCGTCGGCGAGGGCCTCCTCGAGCGCGGCGTCCGAGGCCGCGACCTGCTCGACGAGCATCGCGTCGAGCTCGGCCGGGCTGTCGTGGACCGCGCTGTGCCAGTCCCAGTCCTCGTCGGCGTCCCAGTCGACGTCGGCCCAGATGCCGCTCGGCTCACGGCCGTGGAGCATCACCTCGAACCACCAGTGCTCGACGAACGTGAGGTGCTTGAGCATCCCGCCCAGGGCCAGGTCGCTCCGGCCGACGGTGCGGGTGAGCTGCTCGGCGTCCAGGCCCTCGGCCTGGCGCCGCAGCGTGGCGCGGAAGTGGTCGAGGAAGCCGCGGAGCGTCGTCAGCTCGTCCGCGGCGACGGGTGGGTCGGTGCGCTGGATCGCCATGGCGGCGAACCTAGTGCGTGGACACGCGGACAGGACACCGGATTCCGGCGCCATCGCACGCTCGTGCGCGGTGGCTGCCCCGGGTTCTGTCCGCGCGTCTCCGCAACAGAGGCGACTCGGAGGGTCGCCTCAGAGGGCGGGACCCTCGCCCCGCAGCTTGTCGACCTCGGCCATCGCCTCGCGCAGCTGGCCCAGCCACTCCTCGGCGTGCTCGCCGACCAGTCGCACCGACCACGCGAGCGCGTCGGAGCGCGACCGGGCGACGCCGGCGTCCACGAGGGTGTCGAGCACCTGCCGCTCGGGCTGGCGCAGCCGGGTCATCACCGGCGCGGCGACGTGGGTGAACAGCGCCTCGGCGTCGCCGAGCCGCACACCCCACGAGACCTTGCGCTGGTAGCGCGCCTGGGCCTCGAGCGCGACCTCGATGCGCTCGGCCTTGGTCTCGGAGCGGAAGCGGCTGATGCGGCCCTCCGCCTCGGCGCCGTCCGCCCCCGCGGCCCTGTCCTCGGACAGCGTGCCCATCACCGTGATCTCCTCGCGGTCGGTGCGCACGTCGACCTCGCTGAACCAGTCGTCGGGCAGGCGCCCGCGGAACCAGTCGCCGGCGTCGACGGCCGACGGCAGGTCGGCGACCTGCCAGCCCCCGCGACGGCCGCGGCCCTCGCGCCCCTCGCCCCGCGCCTCGCCGCGTCGACCGCGGCCGCGTCCTTCGCCGCGGCTGCCGCGGCCTTCCTCGTGCTCGTCGGGTGTCATCATGTGCTGCTCCTTTTCGTTGCTTACATGATTACACGCATGCACAAGAAGCATCGGGCCACCACTTTTGCTCCTCGCATGCTCGAGCTCCAGCCACCCTGTCCGTGCGGATCGGGTGCGTCGTACGACGCGTGCTGCGGGCCGCTGCTGGCCCATGCCGCGCAGGCGACCTCGCCGGAGCAGCTGATGCGCTCGCGCTACACCGCGCACGTGCGGGGCGACGCCGACCACCTGTTCCGCACGTGGCACCCGCGCACCCGTCCCGACGACGTGGCGCCGGACCCCGCCACCACGTGGACCGGGCTGCAGGTCCTCGCCGCCGACGGTGACACCGTCGAGTTCGTCGCCACGTGGGAGGGCGGCCGGATGCACGAGGTGAGCCGCTTCGAGCAGCGGGCGGAACGCTGGGTGTACATCGACGGCGACGTGTCGCGCAGCGTGCCCGACCAGGACGGCTAGCGCGGCGGACCGTCCACCCAGCGCTCCCCCACCGGCACGGGCCGGCTCCGGCCCGCCGTCGCCGCGGCGACCACGTCGACCACCCGGTCGACCTCCTCGGACGCGGCGGCGAGCAGCAGTCGCACGCGGGCGTCGTGGGCCACGTCGAGAACCGTGACGCCGCGCGCCCGCAGCTCCCCCTCGACCCGGCCGGCGTCGGCGTGGTCGAGCTCGAGGGCGAGCTCGGTGAGCAACGAGCGACGGACCGTCCCGGCCTCGACCAGCGCCCCGCGGACGGCGTCGCCGTAGGCGCGCACCAGCCCGCCGGCGCCCAGCAGCGTGCCGCCGAACCACCGGCTCACGACCGCCGCCACGTCGCTGACGCCGGCGCCCCTGAGCACGTCGAGCATCGGCGCCCCGGCCGTGCCGGCCGGCTCGCCGTCGTCGGACGAGCGCTGGAGGGCACCGTCCGGGCCCAGGACGAGGGCGGAGCAGTGGTGGCGGGCGTCCGGGTGGGCGCGGCGCAGACCGGCGACCAGCGCACGCGCCTGGTCCTCGTCGTCGACGCGACGCAGCGTGCAGAGGAACCGCGAGCCGCGGTCCTCGACCTCGGCGGTGGCCGGTCGGGCCACGGTGACGTACGACGTCACGCAGGGGTGCCGGAGGACGGGCGGTCGGGCTGGGCAGCGGGCTCGGGGGCGCGCTCGGGGGCGCGCTCGGGGGCGGCCGGCTCTCGCTCGGCCTGCTGGAGCTGCTCGAGCTCGCGGGGGCCGGGCTCCCAGACCACCTGCACCTTCTCGAAGCCCTTGTGGCGCTGCATCCGCGCGTAGAGCGCGTAGGCCTCGCGGTCGGCGTCGGTCAGCTCGACGTTGTCCGTGAAGGGCGTGAGGAGGGCGCGGGGCCAGAGCCGCCGCGACCACACGACGTTGATCTCCATCGCGAGCACGGCCATGACGGCGCCGATCCACAGGAAGCCGATGAGGCCGAGGACGAGCCCGAACGTCTTGGTCATCGAGCTGGTGTCGACCAGCACGTTGTCGACGTAGGCCGCACCGCCGAGCTGGAGCAGCTGCCACATGACGGCCAGGGTGTAGCCGCCCGGCGCGGACCGCCAGAACGAGTGCTGGCCGGTGGCGGCGAAGCGGAAGAGCAGGGTCAGGAAGGTGCCCACGACGAGGATGGTCAGCGCGGGCAGGAACGCCTTGAGGCCCTCGGCGACCACGGCTCCGAAGAGGTCGGTGGTGCTCGCGATGGTGGACACGATCGTGACGGCGAGCAGCGAGAGGCCGGCCGTGACGAGCAGGAGGAGGGTCTTGAGCCGGGCGTAGAACGGGTTGGGGCGGCTGTTGCGCGGCACCGACCAGGCGACGTGCTGGGTGTTCTGCAACGCCTGTCCCAGGCCCATCGCGCCGTAGAGCGCGGCCAGCGCGCCGACCGCGACACCCGTGAGGGAGCCCTGCAGCCCGTCGGGACGGCCGAGCTCGTCGCCGATGATCGGGAACTGCGAGAGCGCCGAGTTGAGGATCTGCTCCTGCCACTGGGGCTCCCCGCGCAGGATCAGCCCCAGGATCGAGGTGCCCAGCAGCATCAGCGGGAAGATCGCGATGAACGCGTAGTAGGTCAGCGCCGAGGCGAGGTAGGGGCCCTGGTCGTCGAAGTACTTGTAGACCACGGCGAGCGGGAAGCCCAGCACGGGATGACGGCGCTGGAACCCGTCGACGGCACCCAAGGCTCCCACGTGGTGGAGGCTACCGGTCCGGGCCGCCGCGGGGCGTCACCACCAGCCGAGCAGCTGCCCGCCGAGGCGCACCACGAAGCCGGAGACGACGACCAGGAAGAACGCGCGGACGAACCGCGCGCCGCGCGCCATCGCCAGCCGGGCACCGGCGTAGCCACCGGTGACGTTGGCCGCGGCCATCACCAGGGCGAGGTCCCAGATGACCGCTCCCTGCGGGACGAAGACGACCAGTGCCGCGAGGTTGGTGGCCCAGTTGGCGAGCTTGGCCTTGGCGGAGGCCTCGAGGAAGCTGTAGCCCAGCAGCCCGACCAGCGCGAACACGAAGAAGGACCCGGTGCCCGGGCCGATGGCGCCGTCGTAGAAGCCGATGGTCAGGCCGGTGAGCGCCACGACGGCGACGTGCCGGCCGCCCTGGAAGCGGAGCCTGGTCAGCTCGCCGACGCTCGGCTTGAACCAGACGTAGCCGCCGACCAGGACCAGCACGACCAGGATGATCGGGTCGAAGGCGCTGCGCGGCAGCATGGATGCCACCAGCGCGCCGCCGGCCGACCCGACGAACGCCGCCAGCATCAGCGGCAGGAAGGTGCGCGGGTCGGGGCGGATGCGCCGGGCGTACGTCGCGGCGCTGATCGAGGTGCCGCAGAAGGACGCCAGCTTGTTGGTCGCCGCGATCTGGACGACGGAGGCGCCGGGCAGGCCGACCAGCAGGGCCGGCAGCTGGACGAGCCCGCCGCCGCCGACGACGGCGTCGACGAAGCCCGCGACCAGGGCCGCGAGGACCAGGAAGAGGACGACCTCGAGGGACAGGTCTCCCACGTCAGCCGGAGGTGCTGCCCGAACCGGACTCCGCGTCGCGGCTGCGGGCCAGCTCCTGCACCACGACGGCGTCGTAGTCCTCGGGCATGGTGGCCCCCAGGCCGGGGCAGAGGAGCCGCTGGGACTGGCCGTCGGTCATCGTCGGCGCCGAGCAGCTGACGGTCGCCAGCGGGTCGCCGTCGGCGGAGAAGACCATCTCGAAGATCGCCGCGCGCTCCTCCTCGGAGCGGTTGGTGATCGTCCCCGTGATCGTCGGGGTGGTCACCTCCTCGGCGCCGGCCGAGCGCTTGATGCCCTCGAGCTCCCAGCCCTCCTCGACGGCGAAGCCGTTCCACTCGAAGGCCTCGCCGACCTCCACCTCCACCGGGTCGGTGCTGGTGTCCACGTCGTCGCCGCACGCCCCGAGCGCGCCGAGGCAGGCGAGCGCGACGACGATGCTTGCCCCCCGCCCCACGAAGCCGCGCCTCACGAAGCCGCCACGAAGGTCAGGAGGTCCTGCCGGGTGAGCACCCCGATGGGCTTGCCGTCCTCGTGGACGAGCACGGCGTCGGCCTTCTCCAGCGACGCCACCGCGTCGGCCGCGGCCTCGGTCGAGCCGATCGTCGGCAGGGCGGCGGACATGTGGTCCTCGACCCGGTCGGTGAGCCGCGCCGTGCCGGCGTAGAGCGCGTCGAGGAGCGCGGACACCGACACCGACCCGGCGACCTCGGCGGCCACGATCGGCGGCTCGGCGCGGACGACCGGCATCTGGCTGACGCCGTACTCCTGGAGGATGTGCACGGCCTCGGCGATGGTCTCGCCGGGGTGGGTGTGCACGAGGTCGGGCAGCTGGCCGGACTTGCCGCGCAGCACCTCGCCGACGGTGCGGGCGTCGGCCTGCGCACCGGTCGCGAAGCCGTACTGGCCGAGCCAGTCGTCGTTGAAGACCTTGGTGAGGTAGCCGCGACCGGAGTCGGGCAGGAGGACGACGACGATCGCGTCGCTGCGCCCCTCGGCGGCGAGCTCGTGGGCGAGCTGCCGCGCGGCGAAGGCCGCCATGCCGGCCGAGCCGCCGACCAGCATCGCCTCCTCGCGCGCGAGGCGGCGGGTGAAGGCGAACGAGTCGGCGTCGGAGACCTCGATGACGCGGTCGGCGATGCCGCGGTCGTAGGTGTCGGGCCAGAAGTCCTCACCGACGCCCTCGACGAGGTAGGGGCGGCCGCTGCCGCCGGAGTAGACCGACCCGGACGGGTCCGCGCCGACGACCTCGACGCCCGGGTTCTGCTCTTTGAGGTAGCGCCCGACGCCGCTGATGGTGCCGCCGGTGCCCATGCCCGTGACGAAGTGGGTGATCCGGCCCTCGGTCTGCTCCCAGATCTCGGGACCGGTGGTCTCGTAGTGCGAGCGCGGGTTGTGGGGGTTGGAGTACTGGTCGGGCTTCCAGGCGCCCGGCTCCTTGGAGAGGCGGTCGCTCACGTTGTAGTAGGAGTCCGGGTGCTCCGGCGCGACGGCGGTCGGGCAGACCACGACCTCGGCGCCGTAGGCCTTGAGCACGTTGCGCTTGTCCTCGCTCACCTTGTCGGGGCACACGAAGATGCACTTGTAGCCCTTCTGCTGGGCCACCATGGCGAGACCGACGCCCGTGTTGCCGGAGGTCGGCTCGACGATCGTGCCGCCGGGTTGGAGCTCCCCGGAGGCCTCGGCCGCCTCGATCATGCGGCTGGCGATGCGGTCCTTCACCGACCCGCCCGGGTTGAGGTACTCGACCTTGGCGAGCACCAGCGGCCCGCCGTCGGGGAGGTCGAGGGTCCGGCCGAGGCGGACGAGCGGGGTGTTGCCGATCAGGTCCAGGAGGGAGTCCACGTACTGCATCCGTCCAATCTACCGACCTACCGCGCCGGAACTGGCAACGCCGCCTGCGTACCATCGGGGCCGTGGGGGCGACGGGAGCAGCACGCAAGCTGGCATCGGCAGCCGCTCTGGGGGGCGGTGGCCTCTCGGTGCTCGGCGCAGGTCTCTACGGAGTCCTGGTGGCCGAGGCGAAGATCGCGCGGAAGGTGATCGGCAACGCGACGGACGTCCCTCCCGACGCGACCGGCTGGTACGGCCGCGGCCGACCGGGTCCCGCGATCCGCATCGCGCTGCTCGGAGACTCCAGCGCGGCCGGCTACGGCGTGCAGCGCGTGGAGGACACCACCGGCGCCCACCTCGCCACCGGTGTCGCTGCTCAGGCCGACCGCCGGGTCCACCTGCGGTCCTTCGCCAAGGTCGGCGCGCAGTCCAGCGCGCTCGCGGGCCAGGCGGACGCCGCGATCGGCACCCACCCGGACCTCGCGGTCGTGCTCATCGGCGCCAACGACGTCACCCACTCCGTGCTGCCCTCCGCCTCGGTGCGGCACCTCGCCGAGGGCGTACGACGCCTGCGCGACGCCGGCGTCGCCGTCGTGGTCGGCACCTGTCCCGACCTCGGCACCATCCGGCCGATCCCGCCGCCGCTCAAGCAGGTGGCGCGCGAGTGGTCGCGCCGGCTGGCCGCGGCCCAGACCATCACCGTGGTCGAGAACGGCGGGCGCTCGGTGTCGCTCGGCGACATCCTCGGGCCCGAGTTCGAGGCCGCGCCGGCCCTGCTCTTCGGCCCGGACCGGTTCCACCCGTCCGCCGACGGCTACAAGCAGCTCGCGTCCGTGCTCGTGCCGTCGTGCCTGGCCGCGCTCGACCTGCTGCCCGACGACGAGTCGGTGCCCGAGCCGCTGCGCCGCGAGGGCATCCTCCCGGTCGCCGCGGCCGCGGTGCGCGCCGCGCGCACGCCCGGCACCGAGGTCGACGGCACCGAGGTCGGCGGCAGCCAGCGCGGCCTCCGCGGCCGCTGGGTCGAGCTGCGCCACCGCCGGCGCCGGCCCGCCACGCCCGCGGAGTCGCCGGACCAGCACGAGGACCACGACGAGGTCCCCGAGACCGTCGTCGGCGCGCCGGCGACCGCCCCGAGCGGTGAGTGAGGCAGGTTCCTCGGCGTCGAGAACCTGCCACACCCACCGCTGCGACGGCCGAGAGCGTGCCCGGACATGACACCGGCCCGCCCGAGCGGACTCGGGCGGGCCGGTGCGGCACGTCGGCGACGTACGCCGATCAGGTGGTAGGTCAGTCGCCACGCAGGATGGCGAGGATGCGCAGCAGGTTGGTGTAGATCCACACCAGGCTGACGGTCAGGCCGAAGGCGGCCCGCCACGACTCGCGGTCGGGGAGACCGGCGGCGACGCCGTTCTCGACGAAGTCGAAGTCGAGGATCAGCATGAAGACACCGAGCACGAGGCCGGCGATCGACATCACCAGGCCGAGGGCACCGAAGCCGAAGAGCCCGGTGGAGATGCCGAAGAAGCTCAGGACCAGCGACAGCAGGCCCAGGCCCACCATGCCGAACATGCCGGCGATGACGAACGTGCGGAACTTGTTGCCGACCTTGATGTCGAAGAACTTGTAGGCGGCGAGCGTGCCGGCGAAGGCGGCGAAGGTGCCGAGGACGGCCTGCGTCACGATGCCGTCACCGAACTGCGCGTCGAACACCTTGCTGATCGCACCGAGGGCGACACCCTCGGCGGCGGCGAACAGCATCACCAGGGCGGGGCTGATGACCCGCTTGAAGGAGTTGACCAGCGACAGCAGGAACGCGGCGCCGGCACCCAGCATCGAGAGCGTCAGGGCGCGGCCCCACGCCTCCTCGTCGATCACGTTGGTGTCGACGATGTCGCCGATCCACCACCAGGTGGCGAACGCGGTCGCGAAGACGAGCGCGATGGAGATCGCCGTCTTCTGGACCACCGAGTCCACCGTCATCCGGCCCTGGTCCACCTGGCCGGGCGTGCCGGTGCCCCACGTGGCCGGGTCGCTGGTGGTGTCGCCGTAGCCGGGGTAGGCAGCGCCCCCAGCGGCGTAGGTCTGGTTGCCGTAGGAGTTCGACGAGGCGCGGTTGAACTCCTCGGAACGGTTGAACACGGGGTTGTTGCTCTTCATGGTCTCTCCTTGGAGGCCGCCCCCGGAGGTTCCGGGGGGTCGACGCCGTCGCGGTGACGGCGCCTGTCTGCGTCACTCCACTCTAGCCGGGGTGACACCTGTTCAAACGTGCGTGGGGCCGGCGCTGTTCCCGTCACAGCAACTTCTCAGGCTGGCGCCGCACGCGTGCCCCGGCTGGGGTTCGAACCCAGACTGTGCGGTTTTTAAGACCGCTTCCTCTACCGGTTGGGATACCGGGGCCGAGACCCTGCGCAGCTGCCGCAGGGTCACACCGTCGATTCTGTCAGCGCCCGGGCCCGCTCGAAGACCTCGTCGGTCATCTCCCGGGTGAGCCTGCGGGTGTAGGTGTTGTGCGGCGAGGGGTGGTAGCAGCCGAGCAGCGTCACGTCGCCGAGCCGCAGCTCCGCGCCGTGGCCGAACCGCGGCTTCCGGGCCGGTGCCGGCGCGCCGGCCGCCACGAGCGACCGCACGGCGCCGTCCCAGCCGAAGGACCCGAGCGCCACCACCACCCGCACGGTCGGGAGGAGGGCCAGCTCGGCGGCGATCCACGGCGCGCACGTGTCGCGCTCGACGGTCGTCGGCTTGTTGTCGGGCGGGGCGCAGCGCACCGTCGCCACCATCCGCGCGTCGACCAGGCGCTGGCCGTCGCCGGCGTGCTCGCTGGTGGCCTGCACCGCCCAGCCGGTGCGGTGCAGGCTCGCGAAGAGCCAGTCGGCGCTCGGGTCGCCGGTGAAGATCCGGCCTGTCCGGTTGCCGCCGTTGGCGGCCGGGGCCAGGCCGACGACGAGCAGCGACGCCTCGGGGTCGCCCCAGCCGGGGATCGGGCGGCCCCAGTAGGGCTGGTCGGCGAACGACGCGCGCTTCTCGACCGCGACACCCTCGCGCCACCCGACGAGCCGCGGGCACGCCGAGCAGACGCTCACCCGGGCCTCCAGCTCCGCGAGCCTGGCGTCCCGCGCGAGTCGTCGTACGTCGTCGGCGTCACGAGCCACCGGGGTGTCGGGCGCTCCGGGGTCGTCGGGCCAGCCGGTGCCGGGCGCCACCGGGCTGGTGAACGCCCCGCCGACGAGGGGGTGGGGCAGCGCGACCGGGGGCACGGTCATCGCGAGATGGCCGCGGCCATGCCGTGCAGGATGTCGGCCTCGGACACGACGTGCTCGGGGACCGGGACCCGGGCCAGGATGCGGCTCCAGATGAGCGCTCCCGCGCCGATGACGTCGGCGCGCCCGGGGTGCATGTAGGGCAGCGCGCGGCGCTCCGCCACGGTCATCGCGACCAGGTCGTCGACGAAGGCCGCCGTGGCCGGGTTGCCCAGCACGGCGCGGTCGAAGGCCTCCCGGTCGTAGGCCTCCAGCCCCAGCACGCCGCAGGCGAGGGTCTTGATGGTGCCGGAGGTCCCGATCGCGGTGCGGGTGCGCTCGAGCGGGATCCCCGCGTCGTCGAGGTGGCGGTCGATGTCGGCCACGCAGGTCGCGACCTCCTCGGCCGTGGGCGGGTCGCTGTGCAGGTGCCGCTCGTGGAGCCGCACCGATCCGATGTCCATGGAGACGGCCTGCCGCTCGCCGCCCTCACCCAGCACCAGCTCGGTCGACCCACCGCCGATGTCGACGACGAGCACCGGCTCGGGCGGCATCGGGTCCTGGGCGGCGATGGCCCCGTCGAAGACCAGCGCGGCCTCCTCGTCGCCCGACAGGACCTCCGGCTCGATGCCCAGCCTGCGGCGTACGCCCTCGCGGAACACGTCGGCGTTGCCGGCGTCGCGGGTGGCGGAGGTGGCGCAGAATCGCACCCGGGCCGGGGGCACGCCGTGGCGGCGGATGATCTCGGCGAACTCGTCGACGGCCGCGAAGGTGCGCTCGAGCGCCTCCTCGGCCAGCATGCCGGTCTCGTCGACGCCCTGGCCGAGCCGGACGACGCGCGACTCGCGCAGCAGCACGGTGGGCGGTGAGCCGATGAGGATCTTGATCGAGTTCGTCCCGCAGTCGATCGCCGCGACAGTGCTCATGCGCTCATTGTGCCGAGGGCTCGGCGGGAGCGGTGAGTGAGGCAGCTTTCCTGGGGCGCGGAACCTGCGTCACTCACCGCTGTCGGGCAGATCCACGGACACGCACGGCCCCGGGGCCCACCACTCCCCCAGCGCATCGAGGACCTCGTCGCCCAGCGGGTTGACGCCGCGGCCCATGGCGAGCGACTGCCCGGCCAGCACGTGGAGGCACTTCACGCGGGTCGGCATGCCGCCGGCGGAGATGCCCTCGATCTCGGGCACGTCGAGCCCGGCCCGCTCGCCCACCTCGGCGCGCGCCTCGAGGTAGCGCTCGTGGGCGCTGCGGTAGGCGGCGGCGAGCTCCTCGTCGGTGGCCAGGCGCGCCTGCATCTCCTTCATCACGCCGGAGCCCTCGAGGGTGCCGATCCGCGAGGCTGCGCGCGGGCAGGTGAGGTAGAACGTCGTGGGGAACGGCGTGCCGTTGGGCAGCCGCGGCTCGGTGGTCACCACGTCGGGGTTGCCGCAGGGGCAGCGGTGGCCGATGGAGTCCACGCCGCGCGGGCGGCGGTCGAGCTGGGCCTGGATCGCGGCCTCGTCGGCCGGGTCGATCCGGGAAGGTCGGTCGTCGGTCACTGCTTCGTCCCGTCGACCAGGTCGGCGGGCTCCTCCTCGGGTGGTGGCGGGTTGCCGGCGAGCTCCATCGAGTCCCAGGCGGCGGTCCACCACGCCTTGGGAACGGTCTTGAGCACGTCGTCCGGGTCGTTGAGCGAGGCCTGCGCCTCGAGCGGCTTGCCGTCGGGCCCGATGACCTCGAAGCCGGACTCACCCGGCATGAGGTAGCCGAAGCGCTCGCGCGCCTGCGCCTTGACGTACGCCGGGTCGTCCCACCGCTTCTTCTCGCGCTCGAGCTCGTCGATGCTGGCCTCGCGCTCGGCGATCTGGGCCTTGAGGTCGCCGATGTGGGAGCGCTGCTGGAGGTAGGCGCGCAGCGACGAGGCGTAGGACACCGTCAGCACGGCGAGCACCAGGACGAGCACCGCCGCGCGACCGGTGAACCGCGGGCGCCGCGTGGCCCGCGCCGTCGCGGGACGTGGCACGAGGGTCGCGTCGCCGGGACGGGCGAGCGGCACCCGCTCACCGGCGTTGGGCGGGCGCGAGCCGCGGGACCCGGGGTGCGTGCCGGTGCCCTGCCGGGGTCCGCGCGGTCCGGCGCCGGGCCCGCTGCCGGGACCGGCGCCGGGCCCGCTGCGGGGACCACGACGCGGGGAGGGCATGCGCCCCAGTCTGCCTGCTTCAGCCCGTGAATCGCGGGAAGGCACCCCGCCCGGCGTAGCGAGCCGCGTCACCCAGCTCGTCCTCGATGCGGAGGAGCTGGTTGTACTTGGCGACGCGGTCCGACCGGGCCGGCGCGCCGGTCTTGATCTGGCCGCAGTTGGTGGCCACGGCGAGGTCGGCGATCGTGGTGTCCTCGGTCTCGCCGGAGCGGTGGCTCATCATGTTGCGGAACCCGGCGCGGTGGGCCAGCTCGACGGCGTCGAGGGTCTCGGTGAGCGAGCCGATCTGGTTGACCTTGACCAGCATCGCGTTGGCCTGGCCGCCGTCGATGCCGCGCTGGAGGCGCTCGACGTTGGTCACGAAGAGGTCGTCGCCGACGAGCTGCGTCCGGGTCCCGAGCTCGTCGGTGATGGCCTTCCAGCCGTCCCAGTCCTCCTCGTCGAGCGGGTCCTCGACGGAGACGATCGGGTACGACGCGACGAGGTCGGCGTAGTAGGCGACCATCTCGTCGGTCGAGGTCTTCTTGCCCTCGAAGGTGTAGCTGCCCTTGTCGTGGAACTCGGAGGCGGCCACGTCCATGGCCAGCCCGATGTCCCTGCCGAGCGTGAAGCCGGCCGCGTCCACGGCCTCGGCGATGAGGTCGAGCGCGGCGCGGTTGCTGTCGAGGTTGGGGGCGAAGCCGCCCTCGTCGCCCAGGCCGGTGGAGAGGCCCTTCTTCTTCAGCACCGACTTGAGCGCGTGGTAGACCTCCGCGCCCTGCTGGAGCGCCTCACGGAAGGTCGGGGCACCGATCGGGGCGACCATGAACTCCTGGACGTCGACGTTGGAGTCGGCGTGCGCACCGCCGTTGAGGATGTTCATCATCGGCACCGGCAGCAGGTGGGCGTTGGGGCCGCCCACGTAGCGGAAGAGCGGCAGTCCGGCGGACTCGGCGGCGGCCTTGGCCGTGGCGAGCGAGACGCCGAGGATCGCGTTGGCGCCGAGCTTCGCCTTGTTGGCGGTGCCGTCGAGGTCGAGCATCGCCTGGTCGATGAGCCGCTGGTCGTCGGCGTCGAGGCCGACGATCGCACCGGAGATCGTGTCGAGGACCGCGTCGACGGCCTTCTGCACGCCCTTGCCGAGGTAGCGCGAGCCGCCGTCACGCAGCTCCACCGCCTCGAAGGCACCGGTGGAGGCGCCGCTGGGGACGGCCGCACGGCCGAAGGCGCCGTCCTCGAGGAGCACCTCGACCTCGACGGTGGGGTTGCCGCGCGAGTCGAGGATCTCGCGGGCGCCGACTGCAGCGATGATCGACATGGAGGGGCTCCTGTGGGTGACGACGTGGGATCGGCGCCAGCCTAGCCACGTGCGCAGCCGGCGTCGCCGGGGTGTCCGCGGCCACGGCTAGCGTGCGACCGGTGCCGACCTCACCACCTCTCCTCCCGCCTCCCGCCCCACCCGGTCCCGCCGACCACTTCACCGCCTTCGTGGCGGCCCTGTCCGACCCGGGGCACGAGCGCGTGGCGCGCGCGGTCGCCGGCGAGTCCCCCTCGCGGTTGCGCGGACGGATCCTGCTGGAGCGCGCGGCCCACCTCGCGCTGACGACCGACCGCCCGCTGCACGACATCGCCGTGGAGTGCGGCTTCCCGAGCTACGAGGTGTTCGCCCGGGCGTTCCGTCGTGAGCTCGGCGCGCTGCCCGCGGCGTGGCGCGCCGAGCCCACGTCGTACGTCATCGACTCGCCCACCGAGGTCCACTTCCACCCGCCGGCCGGCCTCCGCCTGCCGGCGCGCCACCGCACGGACGGCGTCGACCTGGTCGTCGCGATGGTCGAGCAGCACGTCGGCCTGGTCGGCGAGCTCCTCGACCGGGCGCGCGACGTCCCCGACGAGGACCTCGACGAGCCCTCCACGGGTGAGGTGGTGGGCGAGGTGGGGTCGGCCGGCAGCCTGCGCAGTGCGCTCGCCCACCTGGTGTGGCAGGTCGAGGCGTGCGCCGTGGTGCTGGCCGACGACGGCGACGCCGACAGGGACCCGCGCGACGTCGCCCTCGCCCGGGGCGCGTCCGTCGCGACCCTGCGGGAGCGCCTCGACCGGGTCGGCGCCGACCTGGCGCGGGCCGTCGAGCGGCTGGCCGCGACCGGTCGCCTCGACGAGGCGCTCGTCGAGGCCTTCGCCCCGCGCCCGCGCACAACGTCCCACGCCGACCTCGTGGTGCACCTGATCACCCTGTCGGTGCCGCACCGCCGGCTGGCGGCCTCCCGGCTGCAGGCCGCCGGCGTCGCCGACCCCGACCGGGACGCGGGTCCGCACTGGCTCGCGACCGGCCCACGCGAGGCCATCTCGCGCTGACCCGTCGTTCACGCGCCCGTCACCCCCGCGCCACGCGCTGCCATGATCCTTCGCCTGAGTCTCGGACCACCGCGCGCGAAAGGCATCGCATTGCACTCACGACGACCGTTGGCGTACCTCGCCGGCGCCGCCCTGCCCCTGTCCCTCCTGGCCGTCGCCGGGACCACGCCGGGCGCCGCCTCGGGGAGCGTGACCCCCGCCGAGTCGTTCCACCGGCTCGCGACCTACCCGGTCTTCCAGAACGTGCCGGCCGGCGTCGACCCCGCCGACGAGACCGTGGCGGAGATCTCGGACGTCACCGACGACGGCCGCACCGTCGTCTACACCGATGCCGCCGGTCGTCGGATCGGGTTCCTCGACATCACCGACCCCGGCCGGCCCGTCGGCACGGGCTCGATCGACGTCACGCTCACCGGCGGCGCCGGCGACTCCCCGACGTCCGTCGCCGTGGTCGGTGACCGCGTGCTCGTCGCGGTCGACGGCACGGACGGCGACTTCGCCGACCCGTCGGGCCGCGTCGACGTCTACGACCTGGCGACCCGCACGCTCGTGCGCAGCATCGACGTGCAGGGCCAGCCCGACTCCATCGCCACCAGCCCGGACGGGACCTACGCGGTCGTCGCGATCGAGAACCAGCGCGACGAGGAGGTCACCCCCGCCGGCCAGGAGGAGGGCGACCTGCCGCAGGCGCCTGCCGGCTTCGTCCAGGTCATCGAGGTCACCGGGGCACCGGCCGCCTGGACGACCACGCGCGTCGACCTGCCGGCCGCCGAGCTCGCCGGGATGAACACCCCGGAGGACGCCGAGCCGGAGTACGGCGACGTCAACGCGGACAACCAGTACGTCCTGACCCTCCAGGAGAACAACGGCCTCGTCGTCATCGACCTGCCGTCGAAGGACATCGTCTCGGCGTTCAGCGCGGGCAACGCCCGGGTCCCCGGCGTCGACGACGACAACGACGGCGTCTTCGACTTCTCCGTCGACCTCGACCTGCCCCGCGAGCCCGACTCCGTCCAGTGGGTCGGCGACGGCCTGGTCGCGACCGCCAACGAGGGCGACTGGCTCGGGGGCACCCGCGGCTGGACGGTCTTCGACGCCGCCACCGGCGACGTGGTCTGGGACGCCGGCCGCTCCTTCGAGCAGCTCGCCGTCGAGCACGGGCTCTTCAACGACGACCGCGCCGACAACAAGGGCACCGAGCCCGAGGGCCTCGCCTTCGCCGAGGTCGGCGGGACGCCGTACGCCTTCGTGGGCTCCGAGCGCAGCAACTTCGTGGCGGTCTACGACATGACCGACCCGACCCAGCCGCGGTTCTCGCAGGTGCTGCCGACCACCAACGGGCCCGAGGGCCTGCTGCCGATCCCCTCGCGCGACCTGGTCGTGATCTCCTCCGAGACCGACGACAGCGCTGCGCTGGTGCGTGCGAGCATCGCGGTCTACCAGCTCGGTGCCGGCGCCCCGGCCTTCCCGTCGATCGTCTCCGACGCCGCTGCCGACGGCACCCACGTCGGGTGGGGCGCCCTGGGTGCGCTCTCGGCCGACCCGGGCAACCCCGGCCACCTGTGGGCGGCCAGCGACGCGGCCTACGCCACGGGCCGGATCTACCGCGTCGACGTGGACGCCGAGCCGGCCGTCATCGAGAAGGTCGTCGAGGTGAGCGACGGCGGTGCCACGCCGGCGCTCGACATCGAGGGCGTCTCCGCCCGTGAGGACGGCGGCTTCTGGCTCGCCGTGGAGGGCGCCACCGGAGCCGGCAACCGGGTCCTGCGCACCGACTCCCGCGGCCGGGTGGTGCAGACCGTCCCGCTGCCCGCGTCGGTGACCGACCACGTCCGCCAGTGGGGGCTCGAGGGCGTCACCACGACCGGCGCCGGGTCCTCCGAGGTCGTCCACGTCGTCCTCCAGCGACCGCTGTGGACCTCGACCTCCGGCGCGCTGGTGCCCCTCGAGGGCAACAGCACCCGCATCGGGCGCTACGACGTGGCGGCGGGCACCTGGTCCTGGTTCGCCTACCCGCTCTCCACGACGGCCACGACCGGCGACTGGATCGGCGTCTCGGAGGTCACCGCGGTCGACGCCGACACCCTCGCGGTCGTCGAGCGCGACAAGCTCAACGGTCCGACGGCGGCGCTCAAGCGGGTCTACACGGTCGACCTCCCGCCGGCCGGCGGCACGACGACCCCCGTCGCGCTCACCAAGGAGCTCGCGGTCGACGTCCTGCCGACGATGCAGGCGCTGAGGGGCTGGACCCAGGAGAAGCTCGAGGGCCTGACCATCGGTGCCGACGGCGAGGTCTACGCGGTGACCGACAACGACGGTCTCGACGACGCGACCGGCGAGACGCAGCTCCTGCGACTCGGCGCCGCCGCCACGGTGTTCGGACCCGAGCCCACGGTCCCGCCCACCACGCCGCCGACGACCCCGCCGACCACCACTACGCCGACCACCACTACGCCGACCACCACGCCCACCACCACGAGCACCCCGACGGCCACCCCGACGACCACCCCGACGCCCGCCCCGACCCCGACGCCCGCCCAGCAGGCCAGGGAGTCGAGGGTCACGGTCAGGGTCGAGGACCGCGCCGGCCGCTCGGTGCGCCTGGTCACGAAGGTGCGCCCGGGCACCGCGACCGGCGCCGTACGCATCGTGGTCCGGAAGGACGGCGAGACCGAGGTGCGTCGCACCGTCAGGCTGAGCGACGCCCGCAAGGTGCTCGACCTCCGGCTGCCCCGCGGACGTCACAACGTCGTGGTGACCTACCTCGGCGACGACGAGCACCTGCGCTCGCGCACGGTCGAGAGGGTCTCCCTGCGGTGAGCCGCTGACGTCGGGGGGATCGCCGGTCCGGGCCGGCGATCCTCACGACGTCGGGCGCGGGCCGGTCCCCTCGGACGACCGGGCCTGCGCCGGTGCCTCCGCCTTCGCTGCCTTGTCGGCCTTCTCTGCGGCCTTGGCCGCGTTCCACAGCACCAGCACCTCGGCAGCGTCGGTGGCCACCGCGTCGCCGAACACGTGCGGGTTGCGGCGCTCCATCTTGGCGATCACCCCGCGCGCGACGTCGTCGAGGGTGAAGTCACCGGCCTCCTCCGCGATGACGGCGTGGATCACCACCTGCAGCAGCAGGTCGCCCAGCTCGTCGCAGAGCGCCGCCGGGTCACCGGACTCGATGGCCTCGACGACCTCCTCGGCCTCCTCCCGCACGAACGGGACCAGCGAGGTGTGGGTCTGCTCGCGCTTCCAGGCGCACTCGCGCCGCAGCAGGCGCATCTGCTCGGCGAAGGCCTCCAGCGCCGAGCCGTCGGCCGACATCGGGCGTCCGATCAGCCGCAGCGGTGGGTAAGGGGCAACGACTCCGCGAACGCGGTGTCGGGCTCCGTGGCGAGACCGGCCTTGGCCGTCTCGCCGACCGCGACCGAGGTGTTGGTGTCGACGGGGGTCAGCACGCCGTCGACGCTCTCGAGGCCGTAGCGCGGGTCGATCTCGATGCCGTTGGCGTCCGGCCACCGGTTGAAGACGTCGACGCCGGCCTGCGTGACCTCCTCGGTGGTCGGGTCCTCGACCCCCTGCTCGGCCAGGACGATCTCGCCGACCTGGTCGACGATGTCGGTGGCGAGCGCGTTGGCCGACGTCAGCTCGACGTAGGTGTCCCTGGACTCCTCGGGCATCGAGGCGGCCAGGCGGCGCTGCTCCGCGACACCGTCCTGGTAGCCGGAGCCGGGCTTCAGGCCGTAGTCGTCGGCGATCGCCATCGCCTGGGCCCGCAGCGTCATCAGCTGCACGGTGCCCTGGCGCACGAAGCTCATCGGCAGCACCGTGCTCTGCGTCTCGAACTGCTCGCCGAGCGCCGTGCACATCCGCTCCGCGGCCGCGTCGACCTCGCGGACGGAGAGCTCCTCGTCGCCGACCTTGACCGCAACTCCCGGGGAGGCACTGCCGCACCCGGTCAGCAGCAGTCCTGCGAGGACCGTCGTCGCGGCCGTCATCAGGCGGGTCTTGCTCACGGGGTCACTCCTTGCGGTACGGCTGCGGGTGCGGGCGCGGCGATGATGTCGTCGATCACACCGCGCGCCCATTCAAGCAGGGCCACGCCCGTGACCGGTCGCACGGGGAACCCCGTGCCCTGCGGGCGCGGCACGAGGATCGTGCTGACCGGCGCCTTGACGACGCTGCGCGGGTGCAGGCGCTGCAGGCGTACGACGCGGGAGTCGGGGAGGTCGACCGGCGCGAACCGGACGTACTTGCCGGCCACCGTCACCTCCTTCACGCCGACCTGGCGGCAGCGGGCACGGAACCGGGCGACGACGAGCAACGACTCCACGACCTCGGGCGGGGTGCCGTAGCGGTCGACGAGCTCGGCGCGGACCTCGTCGACGTCGGCGTCCGTGCGCACCTCCGCCAGGCGCTTGTAGATCTCGAGGCGCAGCCGCTCGCTCGGGATGTAGTCGTGCGGCAGGTGGGCGTCGACGGGCAGCTCGATGCGGACCTCCTGGAGCTGGTCGTCCTCGCCCCCTCCCTTGAAGTCGGCGACAGCCTCGCCCACGAGGCGGACGTAGAGGTCGAACCCGACGTCGGCGATGTGGCCGGACTGCTCGCCGCCGAGCAGGTTGCCGGCGCCGCGGATCTCGAGGTCCTTCATCGCGATCGCCATGCCGCCGCCGAGGTCGGAGTGCTGCGCCAGCGTGGCGAGCCGCTCGTGAGCGGTCTCGGTGAGCGGCTTCTCCGAGGGGTAGAGGAAGTAGGCGTAGGCACGCTCGCGGGAGCGGCCGACGCGACCGCGCAGCTGGTGGAGCTGGGAGAGCCCGAGGGTGTCGGAGCGCTCGATGATCATCGTGTTGGCGTTGGACACGTCGAGGCCGCTCTCCACGATGGTCGTGCAGACCAGGACGTCGAAGCGCTTCTCCCAGAAGTCGAGCATGACCTGCTCGAGGGCGTGCTCGCCCATCTGCCCGTGGGCGGTGGCCACGCGCGCCTCGGGCACCAGCTCGCGGATCCGCGCGGCCGCCTTCTCGATCGACTGCACCCGGTTGTGGATGTAGAAGACCTGGCCCTCGCGCAGCAGCTCGCGGCGGACGGCGGCGACGACCTGGCGGTCCTCGTAGGCGCCGACGTAGGTGAGGACGGGGTGCCGCTCCTCCGGCGGCGTGGTGATGGTCGACATCTCCCGGATGCCGGTGACCGCCATCTCGAGGGTGCGTGGGATCGGCGTGGCGCTCATGGACAGCACGTCGACCGACGTGCGCATCCGCTTCATCTGCTCCTTGTGCTCGACACCGAAGCGCTGCTCCTCGTCGACGATGATGAGGCCGAGGTCCCTCATCTTGATGTCGGGGTTGAGCAGGCGGTGGGTGCCCACGACGACGTCGACCGACCCGTCCTCGAGCCCGGCGATGACCTCCTTGGCCTCCTTGTCGGTCTGGAACCGCGAGAGGCCCTTGATGACGACCGGGAAGCCCGACATCCGCTCGGAGAAGGTCGACATGTGCTGGGTGACGAGCAGCGTCGTCGGCACCAGCACCGCGACCTGCTTGCCGTCCTGCACCGCCTTGAACGCCGCGCGGACCGCGATCTCGGTCTTGCCGTAGCCGACGTCGCCGCAGACGAGGCGGTCCATCGGGACGACCCGGCGCATGTCGGCCTTGACCTCGTCGACGGTGGTCAGCTGGTCGACGGTCTCGGTGAAGGGGAAGGCGTCCTCGAGCTCGCGCTGCCATGGGGTGTCCGGGCCGTAGGCGTGGCCCTCGGTGGCCTGCCGGGCGGCGTAGAGCTTGATCAGCTCGGCCGCGATCTCCCGCACGGCGCGGCGCGCCTTGTTCTTGCGCTTGGTCCAGTCGCCACCGCCGAGCCGGTCGAGGCTCGGGTTCTCGCCGCCGACGTAGCGGGTGACCTGGTCGAGGGTGTCGGCCGGGACGTAGAGCATGTCGTTGGGCCCGCCGCGCTTGCTGGGGCCGTACTCCAGCACGAGGTACTCGCGGACCGCGCCGCCGATCTCGCGCTGCCGCATCTCCACGAAGCGGCCCACGCCGTGCTGCTCGTGGACGACGTAGTCGCCCGCCTTGAGCTCGAGCGGGTCGATCTGCTTCTTGCGCCGCGTCGGCATGCGGCGCATGTCGCGGGTGGAGGACTTCTGCCCGGAGAGGTCGTCGCCGGTGAGGACCGCGACACCGGCCTGGTCGTCGACGAGGCCGTGGACGAGGTGGCCGCAGGTCACCGTCACGACGTTGGGGCCGGCGGTGTCGCCCTCCTCGACGAGCCGGGCGGCGATGTCGTTCTCGCCGAGCAGCTCCACGAAGCGCTGGGCGGGGCCGTGGCCGGCGTGGACCACGACGGTCTCCACGCCGTCGCGCACCCAGCCGCGGATGTCGTCGACGGCCTGCTGCAGGTCGCCGCGGTAGGCCTCGGCCGGGTGGGAGGGCAGGGCGCGGCTCGGCACCCCGGCGTCGGCGGCCGCGGGATAGGTGGGACCGGTGGCGGCTGCGTCATCGGTGTCACCGGTGTCGATGCCGAACGGGCTCACCGACCACCAGGCGAGCCCGAGCCCGAGCGCGCGGAGCCGGACGTCGGCGATCTCGCGGTAGGAGGCGGCGCCCAGGTCGATGGGGGCGGTGCCGCCGCCGGCCGCGGCGGCCCACGACGCACTCAGGAACTCGTCGCTGGTCGCGACCAGGTCGTGGGCCCGGCCGCGCGCCCGCTCGGGGTCGAGCACCAGCACGGTGGTGTCGGTGGGCATGAGGTCGACCAGCAGCTCCATCGAGTCGACCAGGACCGGCGCGAGCGACTCCATGCCCTCCACGGCGATGCCGGCGGCCATCTTGTCGGTGAGCTCGAGCAGCTGCGGGTGGGCCTGGCCGAGCTCGGCGGCGCGGCGGCGTACGTCGTCGGTGAGCAGCAGCTCGCGGCACGGCGGCGCCCAGAGGCGCTGCACCGTCTCGAGGGTGCGCTGGTCGGCGACGGAGAACGCTCGGATCTCCTCGACGTCGTCACCCCAGAACTCCACGCGCAGCGGGTGCTCCTCGGTGGGCGGGAAGACGTCGACGATGCCGCCGCGCACCGCGAACTCGCCGCGGCGCTCGACCATGTCGACCCGCGAGTACGCCGCGTCCGCCAGGCCGCGCACGACGTCCTCGAGCGGACGGGAGTCGCCGGGCGCGAGCTCGACGGGCTCGATGTCGGCCAGCCCGGGCACCTGGGGCTGGAGCAGGCTGCGGATGGGTGCGACGACGACGCGCAGGGGGCCGTTGGCGGCATCGGTGCCGGGGTGGCGCAGCCTCCGCAGGACGGCGAGCCGGCGACCCACCGTGTCGCTGCGCGGGCTGAGCCGCTCGTGGGGCAGCGTCTCCCAGCTGGGGTAGTAGGCCACCGAGTCGGGGTCGACCAGGTCGGCGAGCTCCTCGACGAGGTCCTCGGCCTCGCGGGAGGTGGCGGTCACCGCGAGGACGGTGCGCCCACGCTCGACGAGGCCGTGCACCACGAAGGGCCTGAGGGCGCCGGGGCCGGTCAGGTCGAGGCTGGGCTGCACCGCCGCGTCGGCCAGGGCGCCCCCCAGGGTGGGAGCGGAGACGAGCCGGCGGGCGACGGCGAGGAGCGGCGTGGACGGCACAGAGGAGTTCCTTCGAGAGCACGCGAAACGACCCCAGACGCTGGGCGGGTGGGGGGACTTGAGAGTCTACGGGGGCTGTCCGACAGCGACGCGTGCGGGAGGAGGGGCCGCCCCCCGGACCGAAGATGGTCCGACGGGGGGTTTGCCCCGGGCGTCACTGGGGTAGCAACTGCCACAACGGCCGACGCCCGAGCGCCGGTCGACCACGCACTTCCATCGAGAGGAAACACGGGGACATGCGCACCACTCGTCTCATCGCCGGCACCATGACGGCCGCCCTTCTCGGCGTCACGCCGATGGCCCTGGCCACGTCTGCCGAGGCCGCCGTGACCGTCACGACGGCGACCACGCTCACCTCGGAGAAGGCCGCCTACATGTACGGCGACACGATCTTCTTCGACGCCGCGGTGACCACCACCGACCCGGCCAACCCGTACGCCCCGGGCGCGGCCACCCTCTACATCCAGCGTCCCGGGTCCACCACGTGGGAGCCCCTCGCGTCCGACGACGGCGCCTCGTACCTCTACTTCGTCGACATCGTCGCGGAGTCGAACGCCCTCTACAAGGTCGTCTACCCCGGTGGCGTCGACGGCACCGGAGACGTCTACACCCCGAGCGAGTCGGCTCCCTTCGCGATCGCGACCTCGCGCAACCTCACCATCAAGAACCCGCGTGGCACCTTCGTCAAGGGCAAGATCAAGCCCGACTACGCGAAGAAGAAGGTCGTGGTCCAGAAGAAGGTCGGCAAGAAGTGGAAGAAGTTCCGCGCGCTGAAGACCTCGAAGAAGAGCACCTTCCAGGTGACCCTGCCCGCCTCGCGCAAGCGCACCTACTGGCGCTTCGTCGTCAAGGCCAACGCCGAGTTCGCCGCCACGGTGGCCGAGGGCTCGACGATCCGCTACCGCTCCGCGGGTCGTGTCGCCATCCGGTGACCTGACGCTTGTCCGGTGACGCGGCCGGGTGCACTGTCCTTCGCCGGGCGGTGCGCCCGGCCGTTCGTCATAGGATTGCTCGAGCACCTGCCTCGTCCCCTGTCCCAGAGGATCACCGCACATGCGCACCGTTCGTCTCCTCGCCGGCGTCGTCGCCGCCTCGGCCATGGCCACGTCGGTCGTCGTCGCGGCACCCGCGCACGCCAGGGACACCTGGACCACCACGACCGTCGCCGAGCCGAGCGAGACGACCGTCGAGTTCGGCGACACCATCGACATCACGGTCGACGTCGACAGCCAGACGGGGCTCCCCCCCACCGGCGGCACGTCGACGCTGCTCGCGTTGCGGGCGGGCGCGACCGAGTGGGCACAGGTGGCGACCACCACGTCGCCGGGAGCGTCCTTCCTCGACGTCAGGCCGCGCATGAACACCACCTACAAGGTGGTCTACGCCGGCCACGTCGAGGCGGACCGGACGAAGGGTGACACCTACACGTCGAGCGAGTCGGCCACCTTCGGCGTCGACGTGTCGCGCCGGATCACCCACCCGAGCGCGGGCTTCGTCCTGAAGGGCAAGGTCACGCCCGACTACCGCAAGAAGAAGATCGTCATCGAGGTCAGCAAGAAGCAGGACGAGGGCTACAAGAAGTTCATGACCATCCGGACCGACCGGGCCGGCGCCTACAAGGTGACCCTGCCCCGTCGCAGCGGCACCTGGTACTACACCGTCATCGTCAAGGGTGACGCCCGCTACCTCGGCACCGGCTTCGCCTGGCGCACCTGGGTCTCCTGACCCGGGCCGTAAGTCCGCCGCCCGACGTCCGGGACGCGCGGCTCTTTACCGTTCGACTGGCGGACACATAGGTTCACCAGGCATGAACCAGTTCTCGGGAACAGACCAGTCCACCCTGCCCACCACCGCCCCGGCCCCAGCCCTCGGCCGGGCCCTCGGCGACGCACCCGCTGACGCCCCCGGCTCCGGCGCCCTCAGTCGCCGACGCCTCCTCGCGGGCGCCGCCGGAGGCGTCGCCCTCGTCGCCGCCGGCCAGCCCGCCTGGGCCGCCGACGCCACCCGCCCCGGCGCCCTGCGCGGCCCGGCCCTGCGCCCGCGCGACAACCAGGTCGTGCGCAAGATCCGGCCCGCGCGCGCCCTCGCCGACCTCGAGGTGCTGTCCGAGCGGATCGGCCCCCGGATCGGCGGCACCGCCTCGGAGAAGGCGGCGGCCGAGTTCGCACTGACCTCCTTCCGCAGCGCCGGCTGCAGCGACGTACGCCTCGAGCCGTTCGCCGTGGCCGACAAGTTCCTCGCCGACATCGGAGACCCCGACGGCCAGCTGCCCGACGACATCTGCTGGCAGGCCGGCGCCTCCCCCGACGCCGGCCTGGACACCACCGTCACCGGGCGGGTGCTCGACGTGAAGGCGGCCACCGCACCGGTGTGGCCGACCGACCCGGCGGCCGTCACCGGCGCGGTGCTCCTCGCGGACGACGCCCAGGACGCGTCCCCCGTCACCCGGGTCGAGCTCCGCGCCGCCTTCGTGCTCGAGGCGCAGCGGCGTGGCGCGGCGGCCGTGGTGCTGCTGCCGGCCGACCTCGAGTACCCGCGCCGGGCGTCGGCGACCTCGCCGCGGCTGGTGCCGACCACGGGCACGACCGCCCCGCCGTGGACACCCGTCGCCACGATCCCCGTGCTGGGCGTGGCGCAGGTGCAGAAGCGGCTGCTGCGCGAGGACCTCGTCGTGCGGCCGCTGCGGCTGACGATCGGGACGACCTCGCACCGCGGACTGACCAGCAACAACGTCTTCGCCGACATCCCGGGCCGCCAGGGCCGCAACGGCTCGGTCGTCTACATCTCCGGGCACTACGACTCCGTGATCGGCGCCCCCGGCGCCAACGACGACGGGTCGGGCACCGTGCTCACCCTGGAGCTCGCCCGGGTGCTGACCAGGCTGCCGAAGGCCGACGCGACCATCCGGCTGGCCCTGTGGGGGTCGGAGGAGCAGGGGCTGCTCGGCTCGCGCCACCACGTGTCCCAGCTGACGCAGGCCCAGCGCGACCGCGTCCGCGGCGTCTTCCAGAACGACATGGTCGGCACCAGCTGGAGCCCCGCGACCCGCTACTGGCTGCTGTCCTTCTCGGGCACGGGCAACGCCACGACCGACCGCATCCAGGCGGCGGCCGCGCGGCTCGGCTACGAGCCGCAGATCTCGCCGGTGACCCAGCGCGGCGCCAGCGACCACCAGTCCTTCCAGGAGGTGGGCATCGCCTCGGCGAACTTCTCCTGGCGCGGTGAGTCGACCCCGGCGCTGCTCGAGCCGCCGTACCACTCCCCCGAGGACACCATCGCCCGCAACATCAGCATGGACCGGCTCACGGTGAGCATGGAGATGATCGGCTGCGCGGCCTACGACCTGGCCAACTAGCGCGTCGGGGCCCCGCTCACGAGGCGGGCGGGGGTGGACCGGCGTCCACCTCCGCCTCCGCCTTCGCCCCCGGCGCCGCTTCTGCCTCCGAGCGCAGGATGCAGAACTGGTTGCCCTCGGGGTCGGCGAAGACGACCCAGCCGGTGCCCGGTCCCCAGGACCCGCGCTGGTCGCCGACCTCCGTGGCGCCGAGGCCGCGCACCCGCTCGACCTCCTCGTCGCGGGTGCCCGTGCGGGGACGCAGGTCGAAGTGGATGCGCTTGGCCGGCAGCTCCTCGTCGGGCACCTCGATGAAGAGGATGCTGTGCCCCGAGTCGGGGTCGAGGATCATGCACTCGTCGTGGCCGGGCTCGTTGGGGTCGTCCTCGACGTCGACGTAGCCGAGCAGGCGCTTCCACCACTCCGAGAGCTCGTAGGCGTCATGGCAGTCGACGGTCGTGTGGGAGACGAAGGAGGTCATGGCCTCCACGCTCGCGGCACCGGCTCGGTGCCGCAAGCCGATTTCGGGCGGAGCGGCGTCAGTCGGTGCCGTGGCGTCGGACGAAGTCGACGATCTGGTCGGCGAGCTCGGGACGGCACACGATGAGGTCCGGCAGCGAGGTGTCGTCGGCGTTGTAGACCAGCGGCGAGCCGTCGACGCGGCTGCAGTGCAGGCCGGCGGCCCGGGCCACCGCGACGGGCGCCGCGTTGTCCCACTGGTACTGCCCGCCGGCGTGGACGTAGGCGTCGGCGATGTCGCGGACCACGCTCATGACCTTGACGCCCGCGCTGCCCATCGGCACGAGCTCAGCGTCGAGCTCGGCGGCCAAGGCCTCGACGAAGGCCGGCGGGCGGCTGCGGGAGACGGCGATCCGGGGGCGGACCGACGTGCGGGGAGGGACGACGCTCGCGCGCCCGGTGCTGAAGGTCTCGCCCAGCGCCGGCTGCGCGACGGCGCCGGCGACCAGGTCGCCGCCCTGCCACAGCGCGACGTGCACGGCCCAGTCGTCGCGGGGCGGCTCGGAGAACTCCCGCGTGCCGTCGAGCGGGTCGATGATCCACACCCGGTCGGCACTCAGGCGCGACTTGTCGTCGGCCGCCTCCTCGGACAGCACGGCGTCGCCGGGCCGGTGCTCGGTGAGGATCCGGTCGAGCTCCGCCTGCGCGGCCGCGTCGCCGGCGTCCTTGAGCGCCTTGCCCTCCAGGCCCTCGGCCGCCGCCCCGGCGCGTACGTCGAGGAGCACGGCGCCGGCCCGTTCGGCCGCCCAGACGGCGAAGGCGTGGTCGTCGAGCGTGGTGGGGTCGATCATCGCGGGGTCCCCGCGGCGAGGGCAGCGAACCGGGGCTCGTCGTGGGCTGAGGTCATGGGCGGCAGCCTAGCGACGCGCGCGGGGTGCTCCCGTGTCGGCCGGGGCGGCACCGCTCGGGCGCCCGGGCGCTCCGTGCGAGGTCCCCTCGCCCGGGGCCTCCCGCGGACGCGGCAGCAGGTCGCCGGCGCCCACCTCGTAGACCCGGCGCAGCATGGCCACGGCCTCCAGCTGCGTCTTCGCGCCGAGCTTGGCGCGCAGGGCCTTCACGTGGCTGCGCACGGTGCCGACCGTGACGCCCATGATGCCGGCGACCTCCCGGGCACGGTGCCCCGCGGCGAGCAGCTCGAGGACGCGCAGCTGCTGCGGCGACAGGGTGCGCATGAGCGAGATGAGCTCCTGGCGCCTGTCAAGGGCCTTGGCCCAGGCGGCACGGACCGCGGTGCGTCTTTCAGGTTCCATCAAGGGATCACCGGCAGTGAGCCGCTCGACCACCTCGACCAGCTGGCTCACCGACGTGGTCCGGGTGACGATGTCGACCGCCGCACCTTCGAGCAGACCGCCCCACCACACGGCTGCGGGCGCTGCGGCCACGACGGCCACGCGCACGTCGCCGACGGCCACGAGCGCGCTGATCATTTCGACGGCGGTGAGGCTGTCGGGCTCGTCGAAGATCGCCACCACGTGGCGGGTGCCGCCACCGTCGGCCGCCGCCCTGGCCTCCTCCACGACGCTCTCCCACGCGTGGACCTCCACGGGGACGTCCGCGGAAGCGAGCGCAGCGGAGACGGCCTGCGCCACGAGCAGGTGGGGCGAGACGACCCAGGCGGTCACGACGTCGTCCGGCGTCCGCGCCGCCCGCGCGGGTCCGTCGGGTGCTGATCCACCCATCGCACCTCCCATGCGCCGAGCCTGTGACGAACCCTGACGGGTCCCGGCCCCTCCCCCGCCCGACGCCGCCGAACGTGCACCGAATTGGGGAGGCGCCGGACCCGGCGCAGCCCGCCACCGGGCCCGGTCAGTGCCCACTTGTCCTGATCTTGCCCCTTGCTGGCGCCCTGCTGAAGGGCTTCTGCACGGCTTCTGCAGAGCTGCTTGACCAAGTCTTCGGGATGCCTGCGAGAGGCGGACCAGACCGGCTTTGACCCAATTTCGGTAGGGGGCAACACTCCGGGAAGTCGCCACGCGGCGTGGGTCCGAACGGGGGTCCACGACGGGGGCGGGGACACATCGTGGCCGGCGCGCATGGGGCGCAGCCGACCACCGCACTCGGGGACGCATCACGCACATCTGCTCGGCCAAGGGGGAGGGGTTCCAGGAGTCATGCTCGAACGTCAGTGGGGGAACATCAGACAGCGGGCGGGGACGGTGACCACGGGGGTGGTCACGTTCCTGGCTCTGGTCTGGGTCGGATCGGGCAGCGCTCACATGTGGCAGCTGTCCCCGGCCGTGACGGCGATGCCGTCGCTGGGCGACGGGGTGGTCAGCGGCGTCTTCGTCGCCGGGGCCGCCTGCGCCGCCATGGTGACGTGGCGTCGCCACGCCGGTCCGGTGACCGGCTGGATCGTGGGGACCGGCGCGCTCGTCGCAGCGCAGGCACTGGTCGTCACGCTGCTCGCGCTGCAGAGCGCACCGCCGCGCGGACCGGTGAGCCTGACGCTCCTGGTCGCCGCCGCCGTCGTCGGCCTGGCGACCGTCGTCGGACCGCTGCTCGGCCTGCACCGCAAGGGCCACGTGCTCGACGAGGGGTTCACCATCGGCCTCGGCATGGGCCTGGTGGCCTCGGGACACCTGCTGCTGCAGTTCCCGATCGCCCGGCCCCCGTCGGCCCTCATGGAGATGCTGATCGGCGTGCTCGTCGCGACGCACGTCGCCGTCGTGGTGCTGGTGCTGCGCCAGGGCGCGCTCTCGCCGGCCATGTCGGCCCTCCTCGTCACGACGGCCCTCGTGGTCGTCGCCGGCCAGCTCGTCCACGCCTTCGCCGGGGCCCACGCCGGGCTCGACGCGGCCGTGACCATCGCCCGCGCCGCGACGGGCGCCGTCTGGCTCACCCTCGCGTGGGTCAGCCTCCGCCGCGGCCTGGAGCGCGACCGCCGCCGCATCAACGACTTCGAGCACGTCCTGGTCAGTGCCACCCGCGACCACAAGGAGCGGCTCCACGAGCTGCGGAGCACCGTCGCCGGCCTCGTGACGGGCTCGGAGCTGATGGACCGCTCCGACGTCCCGGCCGAGGTGCGCGAGCGCCTCTGGTGCTCGCTGCGCCGCGAGCTCGACCGGATGGAGCGACTGCTCTCCGGGCAGGACGACGCCGCCACCGACATCGACCTCGACGAGGCGCTCGGCATGATCCTGGACCTCCAGCGGCTCAAGGGCCGGCGCGTGGAGTTCCGCAGCAACGGCGACGTCGTCCGAGCCCGCTTCGACGCGCTCGCCGAGGTGGTCAACGTGCTCATGGACAACGCCGTCAAGCACGGCGGCGCCGACACCAGCCTCGTCGAGGTGGTGCGGCGCGACGAGGAGAACGTCGACATCCGGGTCACCGACTACGGCCGCGGCATCCCGCAGGACCAGCGCGCCTCCATCTTCGAGTGGGGACGGCGCGGCAGCCAGTCCGCCGGTGAGGGCATCGGCCTCCACGTGGCGCAGCGGCTGATGACCGAGGACGGCGGGTCGCTGCGGCTCGCCGAGCCGCAGGCCGTGGGCTCGTCCTTCGTGATCACGCTCCCCCGGGCCCGCCGCTCGCCCGAGGACGGTCCGTCGACGACCGGCTCGACGACCCACGCGGTGGCCGCCCTGACGATGGAGGACGGCCGTGCCTGGCGCCGCTCGGGCTGACCACCGGGTCCTGATCGTCGACGACCACGTCCTCTTCGCGGAGTCCCTGGAGCTCGCGCTCTCGCTCGAGGGCTACGACGTGCGTCGGCTGGAGCTGCCTGCCGAGGGCGGTTCGATGGCGACCCTGCGATCCCTCGCCCTGCGGGCCAACCCCCGCACCGTGCTGCTCGACCTCGACCTGGGACGCTTCGGCGACGGCGTCAACCTCATCGCGCCGCTGGCCCGGGCCAACATCAACGTCGTCGTGCTCACCGCCTCCGAGGACGAGGGACGCTGGGGTGCCTGCATGCGGATGGGGGCGCGCAAGGTGCTGCCGAAGACCGGGGCGCTGCAGCAGGCGCTCGGCACCGTGCGCCGGCTGCACCAGGGACTGCCCGTGGTGACCCGCGAGGAGCTCGAGGAGCTGCTCGGTGCGTGGGCCCGCGACCGCCAGGCCAACGACGACATCCGCCGCCGCCTCGACCTCCTCACGCCGCGCGAGCGGCAGGTGCTCGGCTCGCTCATCGAGGGACGCACCGTGCGCACGATCGCGCAGGACAGCGTCGTCTCCGAGGCGACGGTCCGCACGCAGGTCAAGTCGATCCTCGCCAAGCTGGAGATCTCCTCCCAGCTGGCAGCGGTCGGGATGGCCAACCAGGTCGGCTGGAAGCACGGCGCATGAGCGGCATCGCCGGGGTCCGCGCGTTCGCGGCGGGCGCGTCCGCGGGCGACGCGCTGCGCGAGATGTCCGAGCTGCTGCGCCACCGCGGCCCGGACGGGGCGGCCACGTGGGTCGGCCCCGACATCGGCCTGGCACACACCCGTCTCGCCGTCGTCGACGTCGAGCACTCCCGTGAGCCGATGCACTCGGTCGACGGCCGGTGGGTGCTCGTCCACGACGGGGAGATCCTCAACCACGACAGCCTGCGGGCCCACCTCGACTACCCGTTCCGCACGCGCACCGACGCCGAGGTGGTGCTGGCCGGACTCTCGCTCGAGGGGATCAGCTTCGTCGAGCGCCTGCAGGGCCAGTTCGCGATCGTGGCCCACGACCTGCGCACCGACACCACGCACCTGGTGCGCGACCGGCTCGGCATCTCGCCGCTCTACTACCGCCACGTCCCGGGCGGCATCGCCTTCGGCTCCGAGATCAAGGCGCTGCTGGCGCTCGGCCCGGCGCCCCGCGTCGACCACCGCAGCCTCGACGCCTACCTCGGCACCCGGGTCGTGCCGGCGCCCGACACCCTGTTCGACGGCGTCAAGAAGGTACGCCCCGCGCACCGGGTGTCGATCCAGCCCGGCGGGCACCTCGAGGAGACCCAGTTCTGGGCCCTGCCCGAGGCCGACCCGGAGGGCACGTGGAGCACCGGCGACGCGATCGAGGCGGTGAGCGACGGCGTCCGTGAGGCGGTCCGCTCGGCGCTGGTCGCGGACGTGCCCGTGGGGTCGTACCTCTCCGGCGGGCTCGACAGCAGCCTCGTCGTCGCCCAGGTGCAGCAGCTGCGCGGCGACGACGCGGTCCACACCTTCTCCGCCGGCTTCGGCGACGACCTCGACGAGCTGTCCACGGCCCGGCGGGTGAGCACGGTCCTCGGCACCCGGCACCACGAGGTGCAGCTGGGGGCCACCGACTTCGAGGACCTGTGGTCGACCCTCACCTGGCACCGCGACGCACCGATCTCGGACCCGGCCGACGTCACCGCCTTCGGCCTGGCCCGCGCCGCGCGCGAGCACGTGAGCGTGGTGCTGTCCGGCGACGGCGGCGACGAGGTCTTCGGCGGTCACCCGCAGCACCGGCTCGCCCGCCTCGCCGAGCGCAGCTCGGTCCTGCCGGCCCGGGTGCGCTCGGGCCTGGCGGGCCAGGTGGAGCGCCGGCTCGGTGCACCGTTCTCCGCAGGCGAGCGCGAGCGCCTGATCGGCAGCGGCCCGCCGCCCGAGCGCCGGGCGACGCCCGCGCTCGGCGTCGACCCGGTCGACCGGATGCTGCGCCACGACCTGCGGCACTGGCTGCCCGACCACCTGCTCGAGCGCGCGGACCGCATGTCGATGGCGGCGTCCGTCGAGGTGCGACCGGCGCTCCTCGACCACCGCCTCGTCGAGCTCGCCTTCCGGCTGCCGACCTCGGTGAAGGTGCGCGCCGGCACCAGCCGGTGGGTGCTGCGCGAGGTCGCCCGGCCGTTCCTGCCCGACGAGCTGATCGACCGCAAGGTGGCGCCGCGCCGGGTCCCGCTGGACGCCTGGCTGCGCAGCGGGCTGCGGGACACCGCGCGCGAGCGCCTCACCGGAGCCGACTCCTGGGTCGCGCAGACGTTCGACCGGGCGACGGTGCGCGACCTCGTCGACCGCCACGAGCGGGGCGCCGGCGAGGAGGCCCGGCTCTGGACGCTGCTGTGCCTCGAGATGTGGCACGAGCGGTTCTTCGGCGTCCCGCCGACCATGCCTCGTCCTCGCGCGGCCGCGCTCCCGAGCCCGCCCGTGGCCCCCGGCCGGGGCTGAGTCCCGGCACCACGCCGGGCACGCCCCCCGCCGGACGGGCGGTCGGCACGGTGGGGGCCGTGCCGCGCCCGCCCAGCGGCGGGTGGGTGGTGCCGCGGCGGTCGGAGTAGGGGGGACCCCGACCGCCGCTCCTGATTCGCCTCGTCTGCGGTGTCGAGGGGTGGGGGTCCCTCGCCACCCTGTGAGGTCACGAGGACCAGAGCGGGACAGGACGAGCGCGGCGAATCAGTGGTGGTGCACCTCTCCGAGCGTAGGTCCCGCACGGCATGCCGCCCATCCCACGGACTGGGTAACTCCCCGCCCGTCGAAGTGGCCCGAAAACCCAGTCCCTGCAGGGCTTTCGCTGATTTGCGGCATGCCCCGACGCTGCAGCCTTCCTAGGCTCGCACCACAGTCAGCGACGGAGTGCCATCGGGGGGCACCTCGCAAGGGGATGGGGAGCGATGACGCAGATCTCTGTGGGCATGAGCAGGGCGGACGCCGCCGTGCTGACCGCACCGGTGCCACGGCCGCGCGAGGTCGTCCAGGAGCCGGAGGCGATGGTCACCGACCTCGCCGAGGGCGGGACGATCACTGACGGCGGGGACCTCGGTCTGCTCCGCGAGCTGACCGTGGTGCGCGAGGCGCCCGGCACGGAGGCGCCTCCCGCCGAGGCTCCGGCCACCGTCGTCCCCGCCGCCACGCCCTGGTCGCGACGCCTCGCCGGCCGGCCGATGGCCGGCGTGGACGCCGCCGTCTCGCTCGCGGTCGCCTTCGGGGCAGCGGCGCTCGGCACGGTGTCCCTCGCGGCCGCCGTCGCCACGGCGCTGGCCTGGCCCCTCGTCCTGCTGGTCGTGGGCCGCTACCGCCGCCCCACGCTGGGCGAGGGCCGCCTGGCGCGTCCCGCGCTCGTGCTCGGCACGGGTGCGAAGGTCGCCGTGCTGGCGCTCGCCCTCTCGCCGTGGCTGGTGACCGTCGACGTCGTCGGCCTCGCCGGGCTCGTCGCGGTGCTCAGCGTCGCGAGCTCCGTGCCGTCGCTCGTCGCCGGGCGGCACCGTCCCCGGGTGGTGCTGGCCGGCCGGCCCCGCGACGTGCGCGAGGCCATGCTCGAGGTCCAGGCCACCGGCACCCACGAGGTGGTCGCCGCGTGCCTGACCCGCACCACCACGACACTGGGCGACCTGCCGACGTTCCTCGGCTTCGAAGAAGCCGCAGACGCGGCGCACCGCCACCAGGCGGACGCGCTCGTCGTCCTGCCCGGCGCCCGGCTCTCGTCGACCGAGATGCGCCGCCTGCACTGGTCGCTGGCCGGCACGGGCACCGAGCTCTTCGTCGGCACCGGCCTGCTCGACGTCGCGCCGCAGCGCACCCGCGTCGTCTCCACCGGAGGCATCGACGTGCTGCACGTCGCCCCCGCCGTGCTCGGCGGGCCTCGACGGGTGCTCAAGGACGTGGCCGAGCGGGCCGTCGCCCTCGTCGCCTTCGTCGCGGCGCTGCCGGTCCTCGCCGTGCTCTGCCTCGCGATCCGGCTGGAGTCCCCGGGCGCCGCGATCTTCCGCCAGCAGCGGATCGGCCGCGACGGCGTACCGTTCACGATGCTGAAGCTGCGCTCGATGGGGGTCGACGCGGAGGCCGAGCGCAGCGGGCTGGCCCTGGTCAACGAGAAGGACGCCGTCCTGTTCAAGATCCAGCTGGACCCGCGCATCACCCCGCTGGGACGGCGCCTGCGGCGCTACTCCCTCGACGAGCTGCCCCAGCTGTGGAACGTCGTCCGCGGCGACATGGCGCTCGTCGGCCCGCGCCCGGCGCTGCCGAGCGAGGTCGCCAAGTACGACGTCGACCCGCGGCGGAGGCTCGCCGTGAAGCCCGGCCTGACCGGCCTCTGGCAGGTCTCGGGCCGTTCGGACCTGACCTGGGCGGAGTCGGTGCGCCTCGACGTGAAGTACGTCGACAACTGGTCGCTGCGCCTCGACCTCTCGATCCTGGCCCGCACGGTCGGCGCCGTGCTGGGCCACCGCGGGGCCTACTGACCGCACGACCCGGACGATCCGGACGACACGCACACGGCCGTGGGGGCGGCCACACCATGGAGATGAGCACGTTGCAGGTGGGGACACGAGCACTGGCGGGCCTGGCGACGGTCCTGCTCCTGGCCGGGTGCGGGGGCGAGGGGCAGGCACCGGACGAGGCGACTGGCTCGTCGCCCGTCTCGTCGTCCGGATCACCGTCGGCCCCGCCGACGAGCCAGGCACCCGGCGACGGGCACGAGGACGGACCGGACGGCTTGTCGAGCCCCGACCCGGACGCGACCGCCGAGGCCCCCACCGGATCGGCGTCGGTGTCCCCCGACCCGTCCGCGGAGGCCGGCGAGGAGGCCGGCTCCGACGAGGAGTCGCAGGACGCGACGTCACAGGAGGACGGCTCGGCAGGTCTCGAGATGCCCGAGGAGTCCCAGCCCGAGGTCACCAGCCTGTCCGAGCTGCTCGAGGAGGTGGGCTCCGCGCCGCTCGTGGCCGAGCCGCTCCCCGCCGCAGCCAGCGCCACGGGCCGCCTGGTGACACGGTTCCCGGCCGTCCTGCGCCCGACGCGGGCCGCTCGCGTGGAGAGCAGCAGCATCTCCCCCTCCGGTGACCGGCTCCAGGTCTCGCTCGTGGCCTCGACCTCGTTGGACCCCGCGGAGGTCCTGATGTCCTACCGCACGCGCCTGGCGCGCCGCGGGCTGACGGAGCTGGCTGCACCGGCCGCGGCGGCGGGCTCGCAGGCGGTCGCCTTCCGGCGTGGGCGCAGCACCGTCACGGTCACCGCCACCCCCGAGGGCTCCCGCACGTCCTACTCGGTCCACGCGTCGCTGCGCGCCGGGGGTGCGTGAGCCGGATGTACATCTCCGTCCGCGACCGGCCCACCTCCGACACCCGGGGGGCGGGATCAGGCTCGGCTGCGCGGCCGCCGGTCGGCCGGGTCGTCATCATCCTGGGCGTCGTGTCGCTCCTGACCGACGTCTCCTCGGAGTCGGTCTCGGCGATCCTGCCGCTCTACCTCACCGCCGTCGTCGGCCTCTCACCGGTGGCGTACGGCCTCATCGACGGCCTCTACCAGGGCGTGAGCGCCCTCGTCCGGCTCGGCGGAGGCTGGCTCGCCGACGCGACGGACCGCCCCAAGTGGGTCGCGTTCCTCGGCTACGGCCTCTCCGCGGTCGCCCGCGTGTTCCTCCTCTTCGCCTCAGGCGCGGCGGGTATCGCGGCCGTCGTGACCGCGGACCGCATCGGCAAGGGGATCCGCACCGCTCCCCGCGACGCGATGATCAGCACCTCGACGCCCAGCGAGCACCTCGGACGCGCCTTCGGCGTGCACCGGATGCTCGACACGATCGGCGCCGCGCTGGGACCGCTGATCGCCTTCGGGCTGCTCGCGCTGGTGCCCGGCGGCTACTCCGTCGTCCTCGTCGTCTCGCTGGCCTTCGCGCTGGCGGGCGTCGCGCTCCTGGGACTCCTCGGGCCGGACGTGCGGTCGCGGTCCCGGGAGGCCGCGGGTGCCAGCAGGCCGTCCGCACCGCCGTTCCGCTGGCGCGACCTGGCCGACCGCCGGCTGCGCCCGTTGCTGGTGGTCGCCGGCACGCTGGGCCTGCTCACCGTCGGCGACGGCTTCATCTACCTCGCCCTGCTCGACCACGGTGGCCTCAACGTGACGTGGTTCCCCCTGTTCTACGTCGGCACCAACGTCGCCTACCTGCTGCTGGCGGTGCCGGTCGGGCGTCTCGCCGACCGCATCGGGCGGGCCCGGACCCTGGTGGTGGGCCACCTGGCGCTGGTCGGCGCCTACCTGTGCTCGGTGCTGCCCAGCTCGACGGCCGTGGCCACCGTCGGGACGCTGCTGCTGCTCGGCACGTTCTACGCCGCCACCGACGGCGTCATCGCCGCGATCGCCGGCCGGCTGGTCCCGGTGCAGGCGCGCACCAGCGGCATCGCCGCGGCGCAGACCGTGGTCGCGGTGGCTCGGATGCTCGCCTCGGCGGGGTTCGGCCTGCTGTGGTGGCTCCTCGGCCCGGCGGTCGCGATGGCCGCGGTGGCCGCGGTGCTCGCGGTCGCCGTCCTCGTCGCCGCGACCCGCGTCAGGAGCCTCGACGTCGCGGAGCTCACGCCGTGACCCTCGCGAGCCGCGTGGTCCGCGCGTGAGCGCCCGCGTCCGGGTCCTCGCCTTCGTCGCCGTCGTCGTCGTCCTGGTGGCGGCCGCGGGCGTCTACGTCCTGCGCGAGGGACGCGAGGTCCGTGCCCAGCGCGCCGCCGAGCCGGAGGCCTCGGAGGCCCCGGTCACCGAGGTGGCCGACGGACCCAGGATCGTCTTCCGGCACACCGGCATCGACCGGGAGTACGGCACCGTGGCCATCGTCCCAGTGGACGACCCGGGCGGGGCCCGCGCGTTCACCGGCGTGGCGTGCGACCGCGTCGCCGCCCGCGCCGAGGGTGCCTCGTGCCTGGTCACCGACCAGGGCGTCGTGACGTCGTACGCCGTGCGGGAGCTCGACCCGGACTGGCAGGAGGTCGCGACGGTCGACCTCCCCGGCATCCCCAGCCGCACCCGGCTCTCCCCGGACGGGTCGCTGGTCGCCACCACGGTCTTCGTCACCGGGCACTCCTACATGTCGACGGGCTTCTCCACCGCGACCGAGGTCCATGCGTTCGGCGGCGGGACGCGCTGGGGCAACCTCGAGAAGTTCCAGCTGGTCCTCGACGGCCGGCGCGTCGACCCGCTCGACCGCAACATCTGGGGCGTGACGTTCGTGGACGACCGGACCTTCTACGCCACAGTCGGGACCGGGGGGCGCACCTGGCTCGTCGAGGGCGACCTCGTCGAGCGCACCCTCACCTCGGTGTCGCCGGACGCCGAGTGCCCGTCGCTGTCGCCGGACGGCTCACGCGTCGCCTTCAAGGTCGACGTCGACCCCGGGAGCCGCACGGTGTGGCAGGTCGCCGTGCAGGACCTCGCCACCGGCGAGCGCATCCTGCTGGAGAACGGACCGCGCGGGCTCGACGACCAGGTGGAGTGGCTCGACGACGACACCCTCCTCTACGGGCTGACCCGCGCCGACGAGCCGGGCGTCACCGACGTGTGGTCGGTGGACGCCAGCGCGGACGCGGAGCCCGAGCTGCTCATCGAGCAGGCGTGGTCGCCGACCGTGGTGCGGCAGTGACGAGCGCCCGACCGGACGGACCGCGCGCGGGGGGCGCGGGCCGCGCCCTCGTCACCGCCGTCCTCGTCGTCGTGGTGCTCGCGGCGACGGCCGTCGCAGCGGCCCTCGCCGCGGCGCGGGTGCTGTCGCCCGGCGTCCGGCGCGGCATCGAGCTCGTGGCCCTCACCCCCGCCGGGCTTCCTGCCGCCGTCGTCGCGGTCGTCGGCGCCCTCCTGCTCCTGTGGCGCCGACCGGCGCTGGGCCGGCCGTTGCTGGTGCTGGCGCTGGGCCTCGGCGCCCTCTACGCCTGGTGGCTGGCCCCCCTGTTCGTCGGCGACGTGCCCGCTGCCGACCCGGCGGGCGCCCGGCTCGTCGTCATGACGCAGAACCTCGAGACCGGCGACGCGGGCGCGGTCGCCTCCCTCGTCGAGCAGCAGTCGGTGGACGTGCTCGTGGTGACCGACGCCCCGGGCGGCCAGGTCCAGGGCGTCGTGGCCGCCGGGATCGGCGACGCGCTGCCCCACTCCACGCTCGACGACGGCTCCGGCACCAGCTCCGGCACCAGCTCCGGCACCAGCTCCGGGTCGGTCGTGTGGAGCCGCCATCCGATCAGGTCCGACACCCTCGTCTCCGACGGCGGCGACTCACGGGTCGTGGTGCTCGACGTGCCCGGTCCGGACGACGTGGCCGTGGTCGCGCTGCACCCGACGCCGCCCTACCAGGACGGAGGCGCACGCTGGCGGGCCGACTGGACGCAGGTGCTCGACCACCTCCGGGAGACCTACGGCGACACCGTGACGGGACGCGTCGTCGTGGTCGGCGACCTCAACGCCACCCTCGACCACGAGCCCGTGCGGGCGCTGTCCGACATGGGCCTGCGCGACGTGGCCGAGCAGCTCAACGCGGGGCTGGCCGCCACGTGGCCGGCCAACGGCCGCCTGTCGCGGATGGGCGTGGCCGTCCCCCCGCTCTTCGCGCTCGACCACGTGCTCACCACCCGGGGCCTGGTGCCCACAGACCACCTCCTCACGGGGGCCGCGGGCAGCGACCACCGTGGGGTGGTCACCACCCTCGCACCTGCCCCACGCTGACCGTCGTCGAGCCGGCGGACCTCCCACCGTTGGGGGATAACGCTCCACCGGCTTGTGGCACGAGCGCTGCCCGTGGATGATGCCGACCGTCTTTGCCCACCCCCGGCACAAGCGCCGTACCCCCGTGCAGCGTGACAGCGAGGCCCCATGCGATTCCCCCTGCCCACGACCCGACGTCCCTCCTCCCGCACCGGACACCCACGACCTCGACGGTCGCGTCGGCTCGTGCCGCTCGCGGTGCTGGCGGCGGCTCTCGGCGCCATCACGGTGACGACCGGCCCGTCGCCTGCAGCACCCGACGCCGAGCGGCGGGCCGCCACCGAGGTGGGCCTCTTCGCGGGGGGTGCGCCTCGGGCGCAGGTCGTGGTGCGGCGCGGACCCGCCCGTGAGGTCGGCATGCGGTTCACCGCGAAGGTCGCCGGCTCCGCCGTGGGGCTGCGCTACTACAAGCCCATGCGGTGGCGCTCCGCGACGCCCCGCACCGCGACGCTGTGGACCGGGCGCGGTGAGCAGCTCGCGCGCGCCCGGGTGCGTCCGGTGACGGGCACGGGCTGGCGCAAGGTCACCTTCGACGCCCCGGTCACGCTGAGCGCCGGACGCCGCTACGTGGTGTCGGTGCACACGCGCGGCAAGGGCATCCACGCCGCCAGCTCCGGCGCCTTCCGCACGCCGAAGGCCAACGCGCACCTCCGCGCGCCCGCCGACCGCAACGGCCTGACGACCGCGGCCGGCGGCGCCGGGTTCCCCGACCGTGAGGCCGCTCGCGACACCAACTACTGGGTCGACGTCCGCTTCGTCCCGGCCGGCGACACCCAGGACCCGACCACCACCCCGACGCCGACCCCGACGACCGTGCCGACCTCCTGGCCGGGACCGGACAACACGGGCGTCCCCGCGGGCACGAACCTCACCCCCTACAACGGCCCGTGCACCATCACCTCGCCGCGCACCATCTCGGCCGTCGACGCCACCGGCTCGTGCGACGCGCTGCTCATCCACACCACAGGCGTCGTCATCGAGAAGTCGCTCGTGCCGCGCATCCAGTCGATCTACCAGGACGGCGGCAGCTCGGTGACCGTCACCGACTCCGACGTCCGCGGCGGCGACACCTCGACCGGCGCGCTCTGGGGCTACAACATCACCGCGAGGCGCGTCGACGTCACCGGCGGCCAGCACAGCTTCCACTGCAACGAGAACTGCGAGGTCACGGAGTCCTGGCTCCACGACCAGCACAACCCGGACGGCGGGAGCTACCACAACAACGCCTTCATCTCGAACGGCGGCTCCAACATGGTGATCCGCGGCAACACGCTCCACTGCACCGCGGTGCTCAACCGCACCGACGGCGGGTGCACGGCCAACGTGTCGCTGTTCGGGGACTTCGGCCCGATCGACAACGTCACGGTCGACGGCAACTTCCTGCGCGCCAACAGCTCGTCGATCTCCTACTGCGCCTACGGCGGGGCCTCGACGTCCAAGCCCTACCAGGCCACCAACGTGCGGTTCACCAACAACGTCTTCGAGCGCGGGACCAACCGCAAGTGCGGGGTGTACGGACCGATCACGTCGTTCGACCGCCGAGCAGCCGGCAACGTCTGGTCGGGCAACGTCTGGGATGCCGGAGGCGCGGTGAACCCCGCCTAGGAGGCGCCGCCGCCGACCGCCACCAGCGACTTGGTGACGCCGGCCACCCGCTCGTGGTGGACGCGCGCGCCGGGGAAGTAGGCACGCAGCTCGGCGACGCCGACGAGCTCCGTCCACTGCACCTCAGACATCGCCGCACTGCGCGACTCGGGGCGGCTGTGCGCCAGCGGCCAGCGGGCGGCCAGCCTGGCGCGCGCGGCCATCGGGAGGAACTGCAGGCCGGGGAAGAGCCAGTGCGGCTCGACCGGGAAGTAGCGGTAGGGCGTCTGCACCCAGAACCGGGGCGCCAGCGCGTGGACCTCGGCGGCGAGCGCCACCCGCTGGGCGTGCCCGCCCACGTGCTCGAGGAGCGAGTTGGAGAACACCACGTCGTACGACGTGGGCGCGCCGGCGGCGGCGAGCGCCTCCCGCGCGCGGCAGGCGTCGCCCGTCACCGGCAGCAGCGAGGCGTCGTCGGACTCCCCCGGCTCGAAGAGGTTGAGGACGGTGACGTCCTTGGGGCGCACGGGCGCGCGGCGCCAGGACTCCACGGTGCCGCCGAGGTCGAGCACCGACATCGTCGCCAGGTCGGGGAAGGACTGCTCCACCAGCTCCCAGCGACGGGCTCGCATCCGCGCGCCGAGCGAACCCGGCGCGTCCACCATCGCGTGCCGCACCCGCGCCGCGGCGCCCTCGTTGACTGCCATGCCTGGTCCCCGTTCCCCATCCCGGTGTGCCTCCCACCCGGGCACCCGCGTCAGACAGTAGGAGCCGGCCCGTGCCCGTGGAGCGCACCGTCCGACCGAATACCCCCAATTGGTGACCTGCCGACGCCGCCCGGTCCCGGCGAGGCGGCCACTCCCTACTGTTCGCCGCATGCGCGTCGTCAACGTCTGCTTCCACGGCATCGGGGCTCCCGGCCGGGTCCTCGAGCCCGGTGAGGAGACCTACTGGACCGGTCGCGACACCTTCCTCGGCATCCTCGACCGGGTCGCGGGCCGCGACGACGTACGGCTCAGCTTCGACGACGGCAACGCCTCCGACGCCGCGATCGCCCTCCCGGCGCTGCAGGAGCGCGGGCTGACGGCCACCTTCTTCGTCGTCGCGGGCCGGCTCGACCAGCCCGGCAGCCTGTCGCGCGAGGACGTCCGCCGCCTGCACGGCGCCGGGATGACGATCGGCAACCACGGCATGACGCACCGACCCTGGCGCGGCCTCGACCCGGGGCGGCAGCAGGAGGAGCTGGTCGCCGCCCGGCAGGCCCTCTCAGAGGTGACGGGCCACGCCGTCCGTGACGCCGCCTGCCCCCTCGGGCGCTACGACCGCCACGTGCTGGGAGCGCTGCGACGGCTCGGCTACCGCTCGGCGCACACCAGCGACCGGCGCTGGGCCCGGACCGAGAGCTGGATCCAGCCCCGCTACAGCATCCACGCCGGCGACACCCCGGAGTCCGTGGAGCGCGAGGTGCTGCGCCGCCCGGCCGCACCCGTGCGCGCCAAGGGGGCCGCCGTCGGGGCGGTCAAGCGCCTGCGCTGACGTCCGCCGCTGCACCGGCGTACCCCAACAGGGGGATGTCCCTGCCGGTCCGCCTCGGGGGCACGGCCCGCCGTGGTCGACTTCGCCCGTGGGACTGACGATCGCGTGCGTCTTCAACGACATCGAGGTGCGGCGGCACTGCCTCGACCGCTCGCTGGACGCCTACCGAGGGCCTGTCGAGGTGGAGTACCTGCCCGTCGACAACACCGACCACGCCTTCTCCTCGGCGGGGGCGGCGCTCAACCACGCCGTGCGCCGCGCGCACCACGACGTGGTGGTGATGGTGCACCAGGACGTCTACCTGCACGACGTCGACCGGCTCGCGGCTGCGGCCGCCGCGCTCGAGGATCCCCGCTGGGGGATCCTGGGCGCCAGCGGCGTGACGTCCGGGCGACAGTGGGCGGGCCGGCTGCGTGACCGGGTGATCCTGATCGGCGAGCCCGCCCCGACCCCCGTGGAGGTCGACACGCTCGACGAGGTGCTGGTCATGGCCCGCCGCGACGACCTGCTGGCCGAACCCCTGAGCGAGGACCCCGAGCTGGCCTGGCACGCCTACGCCGTCGAGTACGCCCTCCGCGTGCGTTCCTCGGGACGCGCGGCGGGGGCGGTCGACACCGCCATCACGCACAACAGCCTGACGACCAACCTCGCGCGGCTCGCCGAGGCGCACCGCCACGTCGCCGACCACTACCCGGCGCTCGTCCCGATCCACACCACCTGCGGCACGGTCGACGCCCGCGATCCCTCGTGGCGCCGACTGCCGATCGTGCAGCAGCACGGGTGGCGCCGCCGGTGGTTGCGCCAGTCACCGGCGGCCGCCCGCGTGCGCGCGGCCCTCGGTGTCCCGGTGGTCCTGGCCGACATCGCTCACGAGGTCGACCTGGTGGACTGGTCGTCGGAGACCCCGCTCACGCTGGTCAACCTCGACCGCGCCGGCGGCTTCGCCGGCCCGGGTGGTCGACCGCTCCTCCTCGAGCGCGCGGGACGTCCACTCGTGATGTCGGCCGTGCCCGACCTCGCCGCCCTCAGGTCGACCCTCGCCGGCCTGTCCCCCGCGGACCCCGTGCTCGTGACCGGGCTGAAGATCGCAGACCTCGCACCGCTGAGCGACCTCGTCGGCGGCGACCGCTGGCTCGCCGGGGTCCAGTGGGACGAGGTGTGGCTGCTCGGCGGTCCGGCGGCGCTCGACCCGCCCGTCGAGTGGAGCCGCCCCCAGGCCGTCCCGCTGACGGTCGGGCGCCCCCGCGTCCGCGTCGGATGAGGCGGGCCGGCGGATGACGTCCGGCGCGCCCGTCACGGTGGCCGTGGTGACCTGGAACAGCGCCGCGGTGCTGCCCGGGCTCGTGGCGTCGCTGCGCGCGGGTGCGGGCGACGTGCCCCACCACCTCGTGGTCGTGGACAACGCCTCCAGCGACGACACCGTCGCCCTGGTGCGCGCCCTGTCCCCCGAGGCGACGGTCGTGCAGACCGGTCGCAACGCCGGCTACGCCGCTGCCGTCAACGCCGCGGTCGCCGCGACACCCGAGGCGCCGGCGGTGCTGGTGCTGAACCCGGACGTCCGGCTGGCGCCCGGCTGCCTCCCGCTGCTGGTGGCGGCGCTGGACCGGCCCGGGACCGGCATCGCCGTCCCGCGCCTCGTCGACGGCGACGGGGAGCTGGTCCTGTCGATGCGACGGCGACCGACCCTGCTGCGGGCGTACGCCGACGCACTGGTCGGCGCCTCCCGTGCGGGTCGGTGGCCGGCCCTGGGCGAGGTGGTGAGCGACCCGGCCCTCTACGCCGACGACGCCCGGCCGGACTGGGCCGAGGGCTCGACCCAGCTCGTGAGCCGGGCCTGCCTGGACGCCAGCGGCGCGTGGGACGAGTCGTTCTTCCTCTATTCGGAGGAGACGGACTTCCACCTCCGGGCCGGTGACCGCGGGTTCGGCGTGCAGTACGTCGCCGCCGCCTCGGCGACGCACCTCGAGGGGGACTCCGGCACGTCGCCCCGGCTGTGGGCGCTGCTGACGGCCAACCGGCTGCGGTTCTTCGCCCGGCGCTCCTCGCGCCCCGCGGCGGCGCTCTACTGGCTCGCGCTCGTCCTGCGGGAGTCGACGCGGGCCGTGAGGGGCGACGCCATCGCCCGGGCGGCGGTGGGCGTGCTCGTCCGGCCGGCGCTGCTGCGGGCACCGCGCGGACCCGCCTGGCTGGACCGGGTGGGGGCCCGGTCGGCGGGCGCCCCGAGGAGCGCACCGCGACGGTCGGTCGTGCCTGCCCTGCGTCAGTCCGTCGACGGCTTGCGCGACCGGCGCCGCTCCAGCCAGTAGACGAGCACGACGGTCATCGCGGCGCCGCTCATCCCGGACGCCGCGGCGGACCGGAGCCGGCTCCCGCCCACCTGGTAGATCGTCGGGTCGTCCGTCGCGGCCACCGACGTGACCCGCATCCCCGGCACGATGCCGAGCTCGTCCTGCCGCTCGCGCAGCGCCGCGGCAACCCGCTGGACGGTCGCGTCGGCACGCCGGGACACCTCGTCCGGCGTCGAGGCCGCCACCTGGACGTCGAGGTGGTTGGCGGTGAGGTCGCGCCGCCACTGCGTGCCGAGGTTGGGCACCCGGACCTGCACCCCGTCGGTCAGGCCCTGCCCGACCATGTTGGTGTCCGTCGAGGCGGTCGCCATCGCCGCCTCGCCGCCGTTGACGTCGTCGACCACGACGCCGACCATCGGGTAGAGGGTGTAGCGCGGGTCCTCGAGGTAGTTGGGGAACTCAGGGTTCTTCGGCCCCAGGAGCAGGACGTTGAGCTGGGTCCAGTAGACCGGCGGCTGGTGGGTGGTGACGTAGACGAAGCCGAGGCTCAGCACCGCGCCGGCGACCATGACGTACCAGCGGCGCAGTGCCGCGCCGAGCAGGTCCCTCGTCGTCATGGTGCGCTCCTCCGGCCGTCGGTGCGGGTCAGGAGGTCCGCGACGCGACGAAGTCGGTGAGGGTGCCGATCGTCTCGAACACCTCTCCGGTGAAGTCCTCGTCGTCGATCTCGATGTCGAACCGGTCCTCGAGGGCGGCCGCGAGCTCGACCACGCCGAGCGAGTCGAGCTCCGGGAGCTCGCCGAAGAGCCCGGTCTCGCGGGCGAGCGAGCCGGCGCGGTCCTCGATGCCGAGGGTGCGCGCGAGCACCTCGACGACCCCGGCGAGGGTCGTGTCGGGCGAGGTGGTCGTGGCGAGCGTGTCGGCGGTCATGGTGGAGCTCCCTGCGTCGGTCGGGTCGGTGAGGTCGGTCGGTTCGGTGAGGTCGGTCGGGTGGGTCGGTCCGGTGGTCACAGCAGGACCTCCGCGGGCGCCGGGTGGCCGAGGAAGGCCGTCGGGCTGGCGGTGAGGCCGTAGGCGCCCGCCTGGAACACCACGACGAGGTCGCCGACGTCCGGGCGGGGCAGCTCGACGGAGTCGCCGAGCAGGTCGAGCGGGGTGCACAGGCACCCGACGACGGTCACGGGACCGGTGTCGGGGTCGCCGAGGCGGTTGCCCAGGGCCATCGGGTAGTTGCGGCGGATGACCTGGCCGAAGTTGCCGGACGCGGCGAGCTGGTGGTGCATGCCGCCGTCGACCACGGCGTAGGCCTGGCCGCGGGACTCCTTCACGTCCACCACCTGCGTCACGTAGACGCCGGCCTCGCCCACGAGGTAACGACCGAGCTCCAGCGAGACGGCCGCGTGCGGGAGGTCCTCGACCAGGCGCTCGTCGAGCAGCTCGCCGAGGCGCTGCCCGACCAGGGCGAGGTCGAGACGCTCGTCCTTCTCGAAGTAGGGGATGCCGAAGCCGCCGCCGAGGTTGACGTAGCGCACCTCGTCGCGCAGGTGCGTGGCCAGCTCGAGGACGAGGTCGACGGTGCGGGCCTGTGCCTCGACCAGGATGTCGGCGCGGAGGTTCTGCGAGCCGGCGAAGACGTGGAAGCCGAGGACGTCGACGTCGCCGGGCGACACCTCGCCGAGCAGCGAGGGCACCATCTCGGCGTCGACGCCGAACTGCTGCGGTCCGCCGCCCATCCGCATCCCCGAGCCCTTGACCGCGAACGGCGGGTTGACCCGGACGGCGGCCTGCGGGCGCACCGCGAGCTCCTTGCCGGTGCGCACCAGGCGCTGGAGCTCGGTGCGCGACTCGATCTCGACCACCGCACCGGCGGCGACCGCCCGGCGCAGCTCGGCGTCGGTCTTGCCGGGACCGGCGAAGCTGATCCGGGCCGGGTCGTGCCCGGTGTCGAGCGCGATCGCGAGCTCGCCCGCCGACGCGACGTCGAGCGAGTCGACGAGACGCGACAGGTGCTGCACCACGGCCGGCATCGGGTTGGCCTTGACGGCGTAGCCGAGCCCGACCCGGTCGGGCAGCGCCGCGCGCACCTCGGCGACCCGCGTGGTGATCGCCGCCCGGTCGTAGGCGAAGAACGGCGTGGACCCGACGCGGGCCGCGAGCCGCTCGAGCGGGATGCCCGCGACCTCCAGTGCGGCACCGTCGCGGCCGAAGGCGGCCAGGTGCTCCTCGGTCCTCATGCGTGGCTCTCCGAGCTGTCGTGGGTGTCGGCGGCGGCGCCCGTGCTCTCGAGCTGCTGGCGCAGCAGCACCCGGTCGAACTTGCCGTTGGGACCGCGCGGCAGCTCGTGGCGTACGACGACCTCGGTGGGCACCAGGTAGAGCGGCAGGGTGCGGCGCAGGATGGCGAGCAGCTCGGCGGTGTCCACGGTGTCCCCGTAGGGGCTCACGACCAGGACGACCCGGTGCCCCAGCGCGGGGTCCGGGAGGCCGAGCGCGACGGCGTCGGTCACGAGGCCGGTGTCGTAGACGACCTCCTCGATCTCGGTCGGGCTGGCGCGGTAGCCGCTGGTCTTGATCATGTCGTCGGTGCGCCCCACGAAGTAGAGGAAGCCCTCCTCGTCGGCGACCACGCGGTCACCGGACCAGACGGCCAGCTCGGGCGCACGCCAGTCGGTGGCCGGACCGGGCACGGGCCGGAACCGCTCGGCGGTCCGCTCGGCGTCGCCCCAGTAGCCCATGGCCACCAGGGGGCCACGGTGCACCAGCTCGCCCTCCTCGCCCGGCGCGCAGGGCGTGCCGTCGGGCTGCACGACCAGGATCTCCGCGTTGGGGATGGCCTTGCCGATCGAGTCCGGCCGCGCGTCGACCTGCGCGGGGTCGAGGTAGGTCGAGCGGAACGCCTCGGTGAGGCCGTACATCAGGAACGGGCTCGCCGCGGGGAAGATGTCGCGCAACCGGTCGAGGGTCGCGCGGGGCATCCGCCCGCCGGTGTTGGCGAGGTAGCGCATCGAGGCGGTGGCCTCCGGCGGCCAGTCCACCGTCACCAGCTGTAGCCACAGCGGCGGCACGCAGGTGATCCCAGTGACCCCGAAGCGGGCGCACAGCCGGGGGACGTCGCGCGGCAGCAGGTAGTTGAGCAGCACGACGTGCGCGCCCACGGCGAACGCGGTGGTGAGCTGGCTCAGGCCGGCGTCGAAGCTCAGCGGCAGCGCGGACAGGATGACGTCGTCCTCGGTGTTGGCGAGGTAGTCGCTGACGCTCTCCGCGCCCACCAGCATGTTGCGGTGGCTCAGCACGACGCCCTTGGGCCGCCCGGTGCTGCCCGAGGTGTAGAGGATGGCCGCCATGTCGAGGTCGACGGTCGACTCCGTCCGGTCGTCCGCCGCCGGCTGCGGAAAGGACGCCAGGGCGTGGACCGCGAGGTCCTGCGTCGCGAGGGCCTGCGCCGCCATGGCCTGTCCCGGCTCGGCGTCCACCAGCACCACGTGCCCGAGCGCCGCGCACTCCTTGACGGCCTCGCGCAGCCCCTCCCACCGCTGCCGGGTCGTGACGAGCACCCGCACGTCGCAGTCGGCGAGGATGTAGGAGACCTGGGCCGACCTGAGCACCGGGTTGACCGGCACGAAGACCCCGTCCGCCACCGAGGTGCCGAAGATCGCGGCGACCGTCTCCGGCCGCTTGTCGAGGAACACCGCCACCCGGTCGCCACGGGCCAGCCCGAGCGAGCCCAGCGCGGCGCCGAGGTGGGCGACGCGGTCCCACAGCTCCGCGTAGGTCAACGACGTGTCGCCGTGGCTCAGCGCCGTACGGCCGCCGCGCAGCGCGGCCTGCTCCTGCACCAGGTGGTGCAGCCTGGTCCTGCTCGTCGTGCCGGTCATCGTCCGTGCCCCCATGTCCGCCTGCTCCCCACCTGCTGGTCCGTCCCCGTGTCCCCCACTGCCGTCACCGCGTGCTCACCACGGCACGCACGTCAGCTCGCTGTAGAGGTAGTCGATCGCGCCCGCCGGCGTGTGCCGGCTGCGGAACATCCGTCGTCGGGGAGCGCGCTGCGCACGGGAGAGCCGCGGCGGCCGGCCCGCGACCCGGTGCTCGGCGAGCGTCACGAGGGTGCGGTGGCGCAGCAGGAGGTGCCGGTAGGGCGCGTGGCCGGCCCTCGCCAGCACGGCGGGGTCCGAGACGTGGAGCAGGGTGGCGAAGAGCGCGACGCCCCTGCGGCGGTCGCGCCGCGCCATGACGTAGCAGGACTCGCCGCCCACCGTCACCACGAAGTGCCAGGCGGCGCCGGCGTGCCGGTGGTCCCGGTAGACCGCGAGGTCGCGGCCGCTCAGGGTCCGCTCGATGTCCTCGGGGCGCGTCACGACGCGGACGCCGCGACGCGACGGGAGCGGCACGTTGGGCACCAGCGCGGTGGCCGTGTCGAGGAACTCGAAGCCCAGCCGTGCGTTGAGCTCGACCACGTTGCCGCTCGGCGACAGGTCGACGAAGTCGTAGCCCTTCTGCCGCAGCATCGCCCGCGCCAGGCGTACGCCGTGCGCGCGGTGCTCCTCGAGCACGCACCAGGCGGCGAGGTTGCACACCCGGCGCACCTCACCGTCGACCACGCGCTCGGAGTAGAAGGCGAGGTAGACGCCCACCACCTCGTCGCCCTGCCGGAGCAGGAAGCCGTGGTTGGGTGCGTCGACGCTCCACGTCGGCATCGCCGACCGGGCCCACCGCTCGCTGCTGAGGCGGCTGTTGAGGTGCCGGTGCAGGAAGTCGCCGACCGCCACGACGTCCTCGTCCCCGATGGGGGCGACGTCCACCCCCCTGGGTCCGTCCACCATGCGCCCACAGTAGGGAGGACCGCGCCCGCCGCCGGGCGGGCGCGGACCACATACCCCATATGCGGGACAGGGTCTTCTCACCGCCGTCGGCCGCCGTGGTGCGTGGAACCATCCCTGCTTGGGGAAGAACACGCAGACGCACAAGGGGGCAGCGTGGAGCTCAAGGTCTTCTGGCGCACGCTGCGCCGGCGCTGGTACCTCTCACTGGTGGTGCTGGCACTGACGGTCGCCGCAACGGCCTACGTCGTGCGCGACGTCGGGCCGAGCTATGAGGCGGAGGGGTCCGCGCTGGTGTTCCCACCGGCCAGCTCCATCCGGTCGGAGGGAGCCACCAAGACGGTCGGCAACCCCTACCTCGAGCTCGCCGGCGTCGCCCAGGCGCGCGACGTGGTCATCCGGACGCTCAAGTCGCGCACCGTCCAGACAGACTGGGGCGAGCAGTTCCCCGGGATGTCCTACGAGGCCACCCCCGACTTCACCAACAGCGCCCCGATCATCCTGTTCACGGTCGAGGGAGGCACCTCGACCGGTGCCGCCGCGGCCCTGGACGACCTGATGGCGCGCGTGCCGCTCATCCTGGTCGACCTCCAGGAGGGGCTCGGCCTCAGCGAGGACGGCTTCGTCACGGCCCGCAAGCTCACCCAGGACGCGCGGCCCGCGATCGTGCGCAAGAACCAGATCCGCGCCGGCCTCCTCACCGCAGCCGCGGCCGGTGGTCTCGGCCTGCTGCTGCTGGCCCTGGTCGACTCGCTGCTCGGCGTGCGCGCCCGCAGCAGGGCCCAGCAGGACGCGGCGCAGGCTGCCGAGGAGGACCCGGACGGACCGGACGGCGAGCCGGTCGAGCAGGTCACCTCGCTCAGCGTGGACGACCCGGGCGACGAGGCCGGGACCGCCGACGAGGCTGACGGTCCGGTCGAGGAGGACGCGCCCGCCGAGGAGGTGCCGATGCCGATCTACACCTATCGGATACCGCTGGCCTCCGAGATGGCGGTGAGTCCCGCCCGGTCGAGGTGGTCCCGTGCGACCCGGAGGGGCGACTCGGCCCGCGACGCCCACCGCGGCGGCAACGGCGAGACGCCGCCCAGCCTGATGGGCCTCAACGGTCCCCAGGCCAGGGAGCGCGGACCGTGGTCGGCGACCCCCGTCACGAGGCCGAGGACGAGAGCCCCCGGCAAGAACCGATGAGCGTGACAGGGACGGCGTTCGTCGGCGTCGAGGGCACCGACACCCGTCGCGGCGCCGACGCGACGACGGTCCTGACCCTCTACCTGGTGCTGCTGTGGCTGATCCCGTCGTCCATGGTCGTGCCCGCGCTGGGCAGCGCCGGCAGCCCGGCCAACCTGCTCGGCATCGCGGCCTTCTTCTGGTGGGTGTGGTTCCACGTCCGCCGCACGGAGGTGAGCGGTGTCGGGCTCCAGCCGGTGCGCGCGGCGATGCTCGGCTGGCTGCTGATCATGCTGATGGTCTACGCCAACGCCATGGCCGGACCGATCCCCAGCGACGAGATCAGCGTCGCCGACAACGGCATCCTCCGGCTGGTCGGCATGGCCGGCATCCTGCTCACGGCCAACGACGGCATCAGCTCGACGGAGCGGTTGCACGCGCTGCTGCGCCGCCTTGCCCTGGCCGCCGGGGCGGTCGCGGTCCTCGGCTTCGTCCAGTACGTCACCCACCAGCTGTGGATCGACCGGCTGTCCATCCCCGGCCTGACCCCGGGTGCGGTCGTCGAGCTGGGCGCCCGGGCCGGCTTCGCCCGGCCGAGCGGCACCTCGGCCAGCGCCATCGAGTACGGCGTCGTGCTCGCGATGGCGCTCCCGATCATGATCGCCCTGGCGAGCGGCGACCACCGCCGGCGGTGGGTCTTCCGGCTGCTGCTCGTGCCGATGGTGCTGTCCATCTACCTGTCGGTGTCCCGGTCGGCCTACCTGTGCGCGCTCGTCGGGCTCTTCGTGATGGCCCTGTCCTGGACCAACCGCCAGCGGCTGCAGGCGCTCGCCATCATGGGCGTCGCCTCCGTCGCGATGTACCTCGCCGTGCCGGGCCTGCTCGGCACGATCCTCGGCCTGTTCTCCGACGCCGACGAGGACCCGAGCGTGTCCTCGCGCACGGGCAGCTACGAGATCGCCTCGGAGTTCGTCGCCAACAGCCCGGTCATCGGCCGCGGCTTCGGGACCTTCCTGCCGAAGTACTGGATCCTCGACAACGGCTACCTCGGGCTGCTCATCGAGGGCGGCGTCGTGGGCCTCCTCGGGTTCCTCGCCGTGCTCACCGCCGGGATCCTCGCCGCTCGACGCGCCCTCGCGACGACGGACCACGACGGCCGTCTGCTGGCGCGCGCGGTCATGGCATCCATCGTGGCGGGCGCGAGCTGCCTGGCGTTCTTCGACACCTTCGCGTTCCCGCAGACCTCGGCCTGCGTCTTCCTCGTCCTGGGGATCGCCGGCGCCATGCGGCGGCTGCAGGCGGCTGAGCGCACGGCACCCGCGTCGGGGTCGACCGCCGAGTCGTCACCGGAGTCGTCACCGGAGCCGTCGCCGCAGGTGTCAGCGGAGTCGGCACCGTCGTCGCCGGCGCCTCCTCGCTGAGCGCGACCGGCCCTCAGCGAGCGGCCTTGGCCAGGACCTGGCCGAGCCCCGCCTCGAACGACTCCCACGAGAACAACGTGGCGGCGCGCTCGCGGCCGCGTGCGCCGAGCTCCTCGCGGCGTCCGGCGTCGGCGACCAGGGCGGCCACCTCGCGGGCGAAGGACTCGACGTCCTCGGGCGGGACGAGCACCCCCGCGTCGCCGAGCTGGTGGGAGACACCGCCGACGTCGAAGGCCACGACCGGCTTGCCGAGCAGCATCGCCTCCATCACGACGAGCGGGAACGGGTCGTCGCGCGAGGGCAGGGTCATGATGTCGAAGCGCGCCATGTCGGCGGCGGGATCGGCGGAGGCGCCCGCGAACTCCACCCCGGCGAGGCCGGCGGCCCCGGCGGGCGGGTCACCGCCCCCGACCCACACGAACCGCAGGCTGCCGGGCGGGGCGGAGTCGAGCAGCGACCGCGCGACCTGCAGCCACAGGTCGACGCCCTTGCGGTGCTCCACCGCTCCCAGGCAGCCCACCACCACGGCCCGCGGCGGCACGGTCGGCTGCGGCGCGGCGCCGGCGAGCCGTGTCGCGTCGGGGATCGAGAGCAGGAGGTCGAGATCCTCGGAGGCGGCGCCGAGGCCGACCAGGGCGTCGGCGACGCTGGGCGAGCAGGCGACGAGCCGGACGTCGCCGCCGGGCAGCCCGTCGATCCCGACGCGCCCCAGGAAGCCGCGCAGCACCTCGCCGGACTCGTGCACGTGGAGGACGGCGGGGTGGCGGAGCAGGGTCGCGGCGCGGACGTAGGCGGCGGACGACGTCGAGTTCACGTAGACCAGGTCGGGGCGGTGCGCCGCGACGACGGCGATCGCCGTACCGACCTCGAGCAGGGCGGCGGCACGCGACCGTACGCGGCCCGGGCGGGCCCACGCCCGTCGCAGCGTCCGCCACAGCGGTGTCACGCGGGTCGGTGCGACGGCCGCGAAGTCCTCGACGAGCGGCCCGGGTCGCTGCGAGACGATCCGCACCCGGTGGCCCTGCTCGACGAGGCCGCGGGCCACCAGGGCAGCGATGCGGGGAGCACCGGTGCGCGACGCCTCGTGGCTGACGAGCAGGACGCGGCTCACGAGGTGGCCCCGCGCAGCGCCCGGAGCGGACCGGCGCGGCGGCTGAGGCGGCCCAGCACGTCGCGTCCGGTGAGGTAGCCGAGGTCGGCCAGCCGCTGCCACCACGCGTCCTCGTGGGCGAGGCTCTCGCGGTAGATCGCCGCCAGGTGGTCGGCGCCCGCCTCCAGCCCGTGGCGTGCGCGGACGTGGTCGCGGCCCCACGCGCCGAGCCGACGACGCTCGCCCTCCTCGCGGAGCAGGTCGAGCTGGGCGAGGAGGTTCGCGACCGGATCGGCCGGTGCGACGGTGCCGTAGTAGCCGTCGGCGAGGAACTGCTCGACGGTCTCCGGGCTGAAGATCCGGCTGAAGCCGCGGTCGCCGAGGACCAGCAGGGGACGCCCGTGGGCCATCACCCGCAGTGCGGACCCGCCCATGGCCAGGCCGACGTCGGCGGCGGCGTAGGCGGGGTGCGGGTCGGCCAGCGCACCCGTGAGCACGACGGCCTCGCGTCCGAGCAGCCGGTTGACCTCCGCCGCCCGCTCCGCCACCTGCTCCATCCCGCTGCCGTCGCCCACCAGGACCAGCCGCGCGGCCGGGGCACCCGGTGCCAGCAGGGCGTCCATGGCGAGCAGGATGCCGGGGAGCTTCGGGACGCCGTGGGCCGCCTGCTCCGGGGACAGCGCGTCGATCCGGCTGACGAGCACCAGGACCAGCTCGTCCGCACCCAGTCCGTGCTCGGTGCGGAAGTGCCTGCCGGCCTCGTCGTCGGGCCGGTCGCGGGCCGGGTCCACCGGAGGCTCGAGGAGGTAGGACCGCGACCCGTGGACCGCCACGGCCTCGCGGTGCAGGCCTCCCGTGCCCACCACGAGCGAGGTGCGCGCGGTGGTGGTGAACTCGTTGTCCATCAGCCAGTTGAGCACGACCGGGACCCGGCTGCTCAGCCCGCACGCCAGCACCGCGCTGCGCCCGAGCCACGAGGCGAAGACGTGCAGCACGTCGAGGTCGTGCTCGCGGGCGATCCGCCGGAGGTGGCGGGCACGGCCGACGAGTCCCGCACCGGCCGGGATCCGGACGAGCTCGAAGCCGGACTGCTCGGCATAGGGCACCACGGACACCCGCACCTGCTCGTCGATCGCCATGACGACCACGTGGTGGCCCTGGGCGCGGAGCTCGCGGGCGAGGTCGAGGGCGTTGATGGGGCAGCCGCCGAGCGCCAGCCCCTCCAGCACGAACCCGATGCGCAGCGCGGTCACCGGTGCGCTCCCCCGGCCGGGGTGCGGCGCCGCGTCAGCGCGCCGCCGAGCCGTCGCAGCACCCGGCCGGCCTCCGGCAGGTCCTGCTCGATCATGGAGCGGGCCGCGACGAGGTAGACGCCGACGGCCACCGCTCCGCCGACGAGGAGCCCGGTGGCCGGATCCGGGATCCAGCGGTCGCAGAGCCAGGCGGCAGCGCCGGCGAGCCCGGCGGCCAGCGCGGGGCGGACCAGGGTGAGGCCGAGGGCCGCGGGCAGCCGCCCGAGACGGGACCGCATCGCCCAGAGGTAGCCCGGCAGCGACACCACGAGCACGACCACGACGTGCGCCCACGCGGCGCCGACCAGGCCGCCGACCTCGATCCCCCAGACCATGGCCGGGACCAGGGCGGCGACCCAGGCGAGCTGCACCGCGAGCAGCTGGGCGGTCGCGCCGATGGCCACGAGCAGGTTGACGTGGAGGAGGGTGAAGGCGAAGCAGGCGCCGTAGACGGCCAGCACGGCCAGCACCGGCGCCGCACCGGCCCAGGTCTCGCCGAACACCGTACGGACCAGGCTCGGCGCCATGGCCGTGGTGCAGGTGGCGACCGGCAGGGCCACGAGCGCGACCAGCCGGGTGGCCGACACCAGCGACTCGACCAGGCGCTCGGGGTCGTCGCCGACGCGGCCGAACGCGGGCAGCACCACTCCGTTGAGCACCGAGCCGAGCACGGCCGTGGACCAGTTGGCGACGGTGAAGGCGATCATGTAGACGCCGACCTGCTCGGCCGTCAGCAGGCGGCCGATCACGAGGTAGTCGGCGTTGAGCAGCGTCCAGTTGATCAGGTTGGCCAGGGCCAGCGGCAGCCCGAACCGCAGCAGCGGGACGACGTGCTCGCGTCGCCACTCGGGGCGGTAGCGGCGCCGGAGGCACGCGACGAACACCAGCCCGGTTACGACCTGGCCGACGACGCGCGACCAGGCGAACGCCATGGCTCCCTGGTCCATCAGGGCCAGCACCACGAGGACCACGTTGGCCGGGACGAACCCGGCGAGGGTCCCCAGCAGGATGCGGTCCTGGCGGAAGTCGCGGACCAGCTGGGCGCCGGGTACGGCGAAGACGCCGGTGAGGGCCAGGCAGATCGACATGACGCGGATCGGACCCTCTGCGTCGGGCATGCCGACGAGGACTGCGAGGGGGCCGGCGAACACGGCCATCGACGTGGCGAGGCCCAGGCTGACCAGGATCGAGATCGACGACACGGTCCCGGCGATCTCGTCCGGCTCGAGGGCCGAGCGGGCGACCGCCGATGCCATGCCCAGCTCCGCCAGGCTCGTGACGACCACGAAGACGGCCAGGGCGATGGCGAACACGCCGAACTCGTCCGGGGACAGGATCCTCGCGACGACGGCGGTCACGAGGATGCCGGCCACGCGCATGACGATGTTGCCGACGGCCGCCCAGACGACGCCGCGTCCGACCTCCCGGCGCACGTCCTCGCTCCCGGTGCCGGGCTCCGCTGCGCCTGGTGGCGCGGTGGTGTCCCCCACTACTGTCTCCCCCACTGTCACGGCCCGCCCCCTGGTCGGCTCGTGGATGCGTCGTCCGACGTCACTGCGACGCGCGGAACACCACGTCCACGAAGTAGTTGGTGGCCGCGTGCGACTGGTTCGGGACCACGCCGCCCGAGCCGTAGCGGTAGCGCCCGTTGTTGCCGGACGGGGCCGTCAGCGGGCCGGCCACGTGGGGCTCGGAGAAGTAGCCCGACGTCGCGGAGTAGCGCCCGTCCGGGGCGTGGTAGGACACGACGTAGGTCTCCCCCGCGACGACCTCGACCGGCGTGGTGAACGGCGCCGTCTGCCATCCGCTTGCCGTCTCGTCCGTGAAGGTCACGTGGCCGATCCGCTCGCCCTCGGCGTTCCACAGCGACCCGGTGTGGGTGCCCGTGTTGCCGGCGCCCTTGAAGAACCTCACAGCCGTCACCAACCCGTCCTGCGAGGCCGTGAACGCCGTGCCCAGCTCCACGGCGTCCGGGTCGTTGACCGCCTCCGTCGCGGGCGTCAACCCGTCGAAGAGCGAGGTGGTGCCCGCCGCGACGGTGCGCATCGTCCAGGTCTGCGTGGGCAGGACGGCCCCGTCGGTCGAGGTCACCCCCGCGAGGGTCGCGGTGTAGTCGGTGTCGGGACTCAGCGGGTCCGTCGGGGTGAACGTGATCGTCCTGCCGTCGGGCGAGAGCGCCGCGGCGCCCGGCACGTCGCCGCTGCCGTTGCTGAGCGACAGCGACCAGCCGTCGGCCACCGGCGCCGTGAGCGTGATCGACGGCCTCGCGGTGAGGGCGACGTCGGTCGCCCCGGCAGCCGGCGAGCGGGAGCCGACGGCGATGCTGGCGGCGTCGCGCTCGAAGACCACGTCCACGAAGTAGTTGGCCCCGCCCCACGAGTAGCTCGGGAACCCTCCGCCGGTGCCGTAGAGGTAGCGGCCGTTGTCGGCCTGGGGCGCAGTCAGGTCACCGGACGTCCACGGGCCGGAGAAGAAGTTCTGGGTGTAGGAGTAATGACCAGCCGGCGCGTAGTAGGACGCCACGTAGCGCGTCCCTCCCTGCACCGGCACGGGGGGCGACAGCAGGGCGGTCTGCCATCCCGAGGCGGTCTCCCCGATGAAGGTCGCCTGCGTGATGCGCTTGCCGTCGGGGCCCCACAGCGAACCGGTGTGGGTCCCGGTGTTGCCGGCTCCCTTGTAGAACCGGATCGCGGTGATGACGCCGTTCCGGCTCGGCGTCAGCGCCACCCCGAGCTCCACCGGGGCTCCGTCGGCCGCGGACTCGACCGCCGGCACCTCGTCGCTGAAGAGTGTCTGCTCGGTCAGCGAGTCGGCGCTGCGGGTCTGGAACGTCCATGACTGAGGTGCCAGGGCCGCTCCGTCCTGGGAGACCACTCCGGTCAGGCTCACCGCGATCGTCGCATCGGCGGGCAGCTGGCCGGTGGGCGTCCAGACGAGCTCCGTCCCGGACGGGCTCAGGGCCGCGGAGCCGGGCAGGGTGGACCCCGCGCTGCTGACGGTCATGGACCACCCGGTCCCGATGGGGTTCGTGAAGCCCACCTTGACCTTCGAGCCGCGCGGCACGCCGATCGCTCCCGGGGCAGGGTCCTGTCCGGTCAGCGCGATCGCCGGTGCGACCTTCTCGAACACGACGTCGACGAGGTAGCTGGTCGAGGACGAGCTGCCCGGGAAGCCGGTGTCGTAGGTGTAGGCGCCCGCCGTCGGCCCCACGCGCAGCGGCGACCTGGACAGGTCGGCCGCCGCGAAGGCGTTGGGCGTGGCGGAGTAGCGGCCCACGGTCGTGCGGTAGGACGCGACATAGGTCGTGCCCTGGCGCACCGAGATCGGCGAGGGGAACGTGAGCGTCTGCCATCCGGTCGTCGACTCGTCGGCGAACGTGCCGCTCGCCATCGGACTGCCGTCAGGCCCCCAGAGCGTGCCGGTGTGCGGCCCGGTGTTGTTGATGCCCTTGTAGAACCGCACGCCCGTCACCTGCCCGTTGGTGTCCGGCGTGAACCGCACGCCGAGGGTGACCGGGGAGCGGTCGGCGTCCTCGAGGAGCGTCGGGGTGAGCGAGTCGTCGAACAGCGTGCACGGGCACACCCCGGGCGGGTTGGGCGGCTTCACGGTCGTGAACGACCAGGTGTCGCCGGAGGCGACGGGGTTGCCGGAGGTGTCGGTGCCGGTGACCTTGGCCGTGTGCTTCACGAAGCCGGCGAGTGGGCCGGCCGGCGTGAAGGTGACGGTCCGGGTCGTGGCGTCGTAGGTCGTGGTGCCCGCGACGGCGGCGCCGTTGGCGTCCTTGAGCGTCAGGCCGGCGGAGCCCGGGGTGAGCGGCTTGGAGAACTTGGCGCTGACCGTCGTGCCGGTCGGCGTGCTCGAGGAGCCGGGCAGCGGTGACTGGTTCATCGCGAGCAGCGCGGAGCTGTCGGTGGTGGTGAAGGTGACGTCGACGAAGTAGTTGGCGTTGTTCTGGCTCGCGTCGGGGAACTGCCCCGGATTGGCGTAGAGGCCACCGGCCGGAGCGCCGTACCCGCCCTCGACCAGCAGCGCACCCGTCTCGCGCGAGCGGGCCGCGAAGCCCCACGTCTCGAGGGCGTAGTGGCCGTTGGGGGCGGTGTAGGAGGCCACGTAGGACTGCCCCGCAGCGACCGTCACGGGGGTCTGGAACTGCACGGTCTGCCAGCCGGTGGCGGACTCGTTGCCGAAGGTCGCCTGACCCAGCCGCTCGCCCGAGCTCGACCAGAGCGACCCGACGTGGGTGCCGGTGTTGCCCGCACCCTTGTAGAAGCGGACCCCGGTCACGAAGCCGTCGGCCAGCGCCACGAAGCGCACCCCCAGCTCGACGCCGGACGAGTCGTCGGCGGCGGCGACCTTGGGCGCCTCGGCACCGAAGATGCTGCACGGGCACTGGGCGTTGAACGCCCGCGTGACCACGGGCCCGATGTTGGCCGAGTCGTCCATCGCCCGGACCCGGACCGGTGTGCTGCCGAGGCCGCGCTGCAGGAAGGTGTAGGTCCAGCTCGTGGTGCCGGTGGCGGCGCTCCAGGTGTCACCCCCGTCGACGGAGACCTCGACCCCGGCCACGCGACCACCGCCCGCGTCGGTGGCCGTGCCGGTCACCGTGACGGACTGGCCGTTGGGCTGGTCGGCCCCCGCGGCGGGGCTCGTGATGGTCGCCGTCGGACCGGTCGTGTCGCTCGACTTGGTGGCGGCGACCAGGCCGCTCATCAGCGTGCTCGGCTGGACGCCCATGTCGGCGAAGAGGTTGACCTGGGCCTGCTGCATCCGCGGGTCGGCGGGCTCCTTGGCGTAGACCGAGTCGTGCTCCTCGTCCAGGCCCCACGTCCACTGCACGGAGCCGGCGCTGAACACCAGCGCACCGCTGGGCGCCTTGTAGAGCGTCAGGTTGTGCCGCGTGGTGCCGGCGGCCACCGTGTTGCCGAAGTCCTGGAGGTACTCCGGGACCTGCCCGACAGTGGTGGACAGGCGCACCAGTCCGTCGGGCCGGTGTCCGTTGTCGACGTCCTCGTTGGACTCGTAGCCGACCGTGTGCGGCGCGAGCGTCGCCGTGCCGCTGGACATCGAGGCGAGCGGCGTGTGGCGCCACAGGCGCAGCTTGCCCTCGTCGGCGCTCACCTTGACGGCGAGGTCGCTGAAGTTGACCTGGTACTGGGTGCCGATCAGGGCGTTCTCGGGCACGCCGGCCCCGCGGCTCGGGGGCGCGAACCGCGGGTCGCGGAAGGTGCCGGTCCACTCGGGGTCCGGGTCGATCTTGGCGCTGCTCCAGGTCTCCTTGTAGGAGGTGAGGGTGCGGTAGGCGGTGTTGCTGCCGTCGATCGAGGGCTGGTAGCGGGTCTTCCAGTAGCCCTCGTTGCCGGCCAGGAACTGCAGGTGCACACCGGCGTCGCGGGCGGCCTCCATGTTGGCCCGCTGGGCCTTGCTCCAGTACTCGTCGTGGCCCACCGACAAGAACACCTTGTGGTTCTTGATGAGGTGGCCGCGACGGTCGGTGTCGACGCCGGCGATGTAGGAGACGTCGTAGCCGTTGCGCTCCATGAAGCGGACCATGGCGTACTCCGCCGACATGAAGAAGTCGCGGCCGTGCTCGCGGCCCCGCGTGAGCATGGGGCGGTTGTAGCTGACCTGGTAGGCGCGCCCGTGCGAGCCGCCGCCGTAGAAGTACGCCCCGCCGTAGGTGTTGTAGGCCTGCCAGGTCGGGTCGGCGGTCTGGAAGACGACGTCGGAGGTGCTGGCGTCGTCGCGCACGATGAACGTGATGTGGCTGCCGTCGCCGGTCGCGCGCTTGAGGTGGGCGATGTAGACGCCCGAGACGGCGGTGGCCGGGACGTTCCACGAGGCGGAGACCCCCCAGTTGCCGCAGTCGTAGAGGTCGGTCTGCACGTCGGTGATGCAGCTGGGCTGCGTCTGGGGCAGGCGGGCGCTGGGGGCCACCGAGGTGATCTTGCGGGCACCTAGGCCGCCGTAGTAGCCCATGCGGTAGATGTCGATGGTGTAGGCCGACGCGGAGGTGTCGATCTTGAAGTCGATCCGCTGGCCGACGTTGACCGAGATGTCGGTCGCGAACCCCTGGATCTCCGGGTCGCCGGCGCCGTCGATGTCCCACACGTCCGGGTCGGTCCCGCGCTGCAAATTCTCGCAGGCGATCTTGTTGCCCCCGGGAGCGCAGGGGTCCGCCGCGTTGGCAGGCGCGGGCCCGCCGAGGAGTGCGGGGCCCACCAGTGCGTTGAGCGTCCCCACGAGCAGGAGGGCCGACGCGCGCATGCCCCACGAACGCACTCGAGCCGTCATCGACCTGGCCATGCCATCACACACCCCTCCACCGCGCGGCAGGTGCCGCCGTCCTGATCCTGGTCGCCCCGGCCCCGGCCTGTGCCTGCCGGCGGGCGATATCCCCACTTTTCGGTGCCCGCACCCGGCGCACGGCCGGGCTCACACCTCGGCTGCCGCCACTGCGGCGGCCGTGGCCGCGGCGACCGCCCCGCCCGAGCGGGGGCGCGGCAGCGGGACGGAGGTGATCCGCAGCTGCGGCGGGTCGCTCACCTTGGTGACCGTCCGTGCGGCGGCGGCGACGAGGTCGCGCTCCTTGAGGCTGTCGGCGTCGCGCGAGATGCACAGGTCGCGCAGCGCGAGCTCGAGCGCGATGGTGAGCTGGTGGTCGTCCACGTGCTCGCCGTGCATCGACCGGCGGGGCACCAGGATGGGGCAGCGCCCGTTCTCCAGGGCCATGAGCGCGATGCCGGTCCCGGCGTGGGCCACGACGACATCGGCCGCGCGGATCGCCGCGGCCATCTCCTCCGACGGGACCCGCGTGCGGGCATCGATGTCGAGGCCGGTGGTGTCGGTGCCGCCCGTCTGCCAGAGCACCTCGGTGCCCGCGGGGACGATGGCCACCAGCCGGTCCAGCAGGCGGCGGAAGCCGTAGCCCTCCTGGGTGCCGAGGCTGACGACCATCGAGCGCACCGGGCGGGGCTCGGTGGGCACGGTGTCGTACAGCTCCCACGGGGAGGCGAGGTACTGCCAGTGCCCGCGTGTCAGCGAGCTGGACTGGCTGAACGTGGTGATCCCGGGCACCATCGCGAGGGCGCGGCCGGACAGGGAGGGCGCATCCAGCCTGGTGGCGCTCTCGATGTAGACCGTCTCGATCCCGCGCAGGCGGGCCTGCGGCAGCACCGCGAGCGCCAGGGCCGCGCCGGTGCTCACGACCAGCGAGACGTCGTGGTCCTTGAAGAGCCGGCGGCAGGCGAGGGCGTTGCGGGCGAGGGCCGCGGTGTCGCGCGGCGGGCAGGGCATGGCCCAGTGCACGCGCTCCCCGGCGAGCAGGGACTCCGTCTGCGGCGTCCGTGGGGTGACCCACACGACGTCGTCGCCCACGCCGAGCCGAGGGCGCAGCGTGTGCAGCTGCATGAGGTGACCACCGTCGTTGGCCACGAGCAGCGTCGTCATGCGGTGTCCCCCCGGACGGCCGAGCGCAGGACCTCGACGACCCGGTCCTGCATCGCCTCGGTGAGGTGCGGGTGCATGGGCAGCGAGAGGATCTCGCCCGCGGCGGCCTCCGCCACGGGCGCCGTGCCGGGCCCGAGACCGAGGTGGGCGTAGGCGCCGGTGAGGTGCACGGGGTAGGGGTAGTGGATGCCCGCCCCGATGCCCGCCCGGGACAGCTCGGCGAGCACCCGGTCGCGCTCGGCGACCCGGACGACGTAGAGGTGCCACACGTGCTGGCCCTCCGCGCCGAGGAGCGGGCGGCGCACGCCGGGGACGTCGGCCAGCAGGGCGTCGTAGCGGGCGGCGGCGCGCACGCGCAGCTCGTTCCACTTCTCCAGCCGGTCGAGCTTGGCGCGCAGGTAGACGGCCTGCACGGTGTCGAGTCGCGAGTTCATCCCGATCACGTCGTGGACGTAGCGGGTCGAGGACCCGTGGTTGCGCAGCCGCCGTACCTCGGCGGCCATCGTCGCGTCGTCGGTGGTGACGGCGCCGGCGTCGCCGGCGGCGCCGAGGTTCTTGCCCGGGTAGAAGCTGGTGGCCGCGATCGCCCCGAGGCCACCGGCCCGGCGTCCGCCCACCCGCGCCCCCTGGGACTGGGCGGCGTCCTCGACGAGCGGCACCCCGGCCGCATCGCAGATCGCGGCGAGCCGCTCCATCGGGGCCAGCTGGCCGAAGAGGTGCACGGCCACCACGGCCTGCGTGCGCTCGGTGATGGCCGCCTCCACCCGGTCGGGGTCGAGCAGCAGCCGGTCGTCGTCGACGTCCACGGGCACCGGGACGGCCCCGATGCGCGAGACGGCCTCGGCCGTCGCGACGAACGTGTTGGCCGGCAGCAGCACCTCGCCGCCGGGTCCGACGCCGACCGCGCGCAGCGCGAGCTCCACGGCGTCGGTGCCGTTGCCGACGCCGATGCAGTGCTCGGCCCCGACGAAGTCGGCGTACTCGTGCTCGAAGTCGGCGACCGGGGGTCCGTCGACGAAGGCGGTGGCCGCGAACACCGCGGCCATGCCGGCCTCAACCTCGGCGGCGATCTCGGCGTGCTGGGAGGCGAGGTCGACGAAGGGGACGTGCGCGTTCATGCAAGGACTCCTGTCCGGATGGGGCGGGCGGGGACGCCCACCCAGGTCTGTCCTGCCGGGACGTCGGAGAGGACCACGGACCCCATCCCGACAGTGGCTCCTGCGCCGATGCGTACGCCTTGGCGCACGGAGGCGTTCATGCCGATGTAGGCGGCTTCTCCCACGTGGACGTCGCCGCCGAGGGACACCCCGGCGCAGAGGGTGGCGTAGTCCTCCACCACGTCGCCGTGGGTCAGCGTGACGTGCGGCATCAGCACCACGTGCTCGCCGACCTCGACGTCGGCGGTCAGGACGACCCCGTCGAGGGCGATCGAGCCGGTGCCGATGTGGCAGCTGCCGGGCAGCACGATCCGCGGGTGGATGATCGAGGTGTAGCGCTCCGGGGCCAGCCCGAGCATGCCCAGCCGGGTGGCGACCCGTCGCCGGTGCCCGCCGCGGCCCATGGCGAGCACGACCTCGTGGTCGACGAGTCCCGGGACCAGGTCGACGGAGCCGAGCACGGGCGTCAGGCCGTGGAGCGTGCCCCACGTGGCCGTGTTGTCGTCCACGATGCTGACGGGGCCGTCGTGGTTCATCAGGACCGCCACCGCGGTGGCCTCGCGCGCCAGCCCGCTGGCGCCGACCAGGACCAGGCCGCTCATGCTCGCCACGCCGCACCGAGCGCGTCGCAGACGCGGGTGAGCTCGGACTCGGTCATCTGGTGGAACAGCGGCAGGATCACCGTGCGGTCGGTGAGCCGATCGGTCACGGGGAGCGGGACGTGGTCGCGGTGCGCGTGGGCCGGCTGCCGGTGGGCGGCCATGATGCCCCGCCGCGCCGAGATGCCTGCTCCGGCCAGGTGCGCCATGAGCTCCTCGCGGTCCATCGGGTGGTCGTCGAGCACCTCGAGCCAGCAGGACTGGAAGTTGCTCGTGCCCCACGCCGGGTCCGCCACGAGCCGCAGGCCGGGCAGCTCGGCCACCACGTCGGCGTAGCGGGCGGCGAGCTCGCGGCGGCGGGCGACCATCGCCGGCAGCCGAGACAGCTGGACCAGCCCGACGGCCGCCTGGATGTCGGTCATCCGGAAGTTGAAGCCGATCTCGGAGTAGGACTCCGGTGGGGCCAGCACGCTCGCGTGCCGCTCGGCGGCCGAGCTGCTCATGGCGTGCTCGCGGAGCCGGCGGGCCCGCTCGGCCCAGTCGGCGCGGGAGGTGGTGAGCATCCCGCCCTCCCCCGTCGTGAGCACCTTGCGCGGGTGGAAGGACCAGGCGGCGATCTCCGCCTTTGACCCCGCCGGACGGCCGTGGGCCGTGGATCCCGCGGCGCAGGCGGCGTCCTCGATGACGGTGATGCCGAGCGGGTCGCACCAGGCCCGGATGGCGCGCAGGTCGAGCGGCATCCCGCCCTGGTCCACGGCGATCACCGCACGCGTCCGAGCGGTGACCGCCGCGGCGATCGTGGCGGGGGTGACGTTGCCGGTCGTGGGATCGACGTCGGCGAAGACCGGGACCGCGCCGACGTAGGTCGGGGCGTTGGCCGTGGCGACGAAGGAGAAGGACGGCACGACCACCTCGTCGCCGGCGCCGATCCCGGCGACCACGAGGGCGAGGTGCAGCGCAGTGGTGCAGTTGCTGACCGCGACCGCGTGCGCGGCCTGCTGACTCTCGGCGAAGGCGGCCTCGAACGCGGCCACCCGCGGTCCCTGCGCCACCCAGCCGGAGCGGATGACCTCCGCGACGGCGGCCACCTCCTCCTCGCCGAGCCACGGCTGCATGACGTGCAGCACGGGCTCGGTCCGAGGCTCCACGGGGTGCTGCACGGGGTGCTGCACGGGGTGCTGCACGGTGTCCGTCATGCCGGCACCCAGTTCCGGTCCTCGATGCGCGCGAGCATCTCCTCGGGCGACTGCGGGCGGGTGCGGAACCAGGCGACGAGCTCCTCGACGCCCTCCGCGAAGTCCACGCTCGCCCGCCAGCCGGTGAGCGAGCGCATCCGTGAGTCGTCGACGATGAGACGTCGTACGTCGCCGGGCCGTGCGTCGAGGTGCGTGGCAGCCGGACCCTCCAGCCCCACGACGCGCGCCACGAGCGTGGCGAGGTCGTTGATGCTCACCTCCGAGCCCGAGCCGAGGTTGAGGGTCTCCCCCACCGCGGCGTCGCACTCGGCGAGGGCAACCAGGCCGGCCGCGGTGTCGCGCACGTGGGTGAAGTCGCGCGACTGCTCCCCGTCGCCGAAGACCAGCGCGGGCAGGCCGCAGAGCGCGCGCACGATGCTGCGCGGGATCACCTCGCCGCTGTCGCCCTCGAAGTGGCTGCGCGGGCCGTAGGTGTTGAACGGCCGGGCGACCACGACGGGCATGCCGTAGGTGCGCCAGTGGGCCCGGGCGTAGGCCTCGCCGGCGAGCTTGCCCCCTCCGTAGACCGTCTCCGGGTGCGTCGGGTGCAGCTCGTCCATGGGGGCGTACTGGGCGGTGCCGTAGACCTCGCTCGAGCTGACGTGCACGAACCGGTCGACGTCGCGGTGCAGCGCGGACTGCAGCAGCACCAGCGACCCCTCGGCGTTGGCGCGATGGTTGCCCATCGGGTCGTGCAGGCTGTGCCGCACGCCGAGGCAGGCGAGGTGGAAGACGACGTCGACGTCCTCGAGCGCCTCGTCGGCGTCGGAGACGACGTCGCCGACCCGGACCTGGAGCCGGTCGTCCTCGACGTGGTCGTGGAGGTGCGCGAGGTTCTCCAGGGTGCCGGTGGCGAGCGAGTCGAGCACCCGCACGTGGGCGGCCCCGGTCGTGTCCAGCAGCGTCGTGACGAGCTGGCTGCCGATGAACCCGGCACCGCCCGTCACCAGGACGCGGCGTCCGTCGAGGTTGCTCATCGCACGACCTCCAGCACCGGCTCGGGAGCGGCGGACGGGGACGGCGATGGTCCGGCCGGGACCATCGCGCCGGCGTCGTACGTCGTGCCGGCCTGCGCGGCGAGCCGGTGCGAGGCCTGCTCCAGCACCTCGAGGACCCGGAGCCCGGAGCGGCCGTCGGTCAGCGCCGGGCGGCCCTCGCGGACGGCGGCGGCGAACTCGGTGACCATCGAGCCGAGCGCCTCGCGCTCGGGCAGGGCGGGCGACCAGGTGTCGCCGAGCCGGTAGGACACCGACGAGGCTGTGCGGTCGCTGCCGCCCACCGACGTCCGGGCGAGGTCGACGCCCCGGTCGTAGATGCTCAGCCGCTGCTGCGGGTTGAGGTCGTCCCAGACCAGGGTGCGGCGGGACCCGCCGATCACCATCTGGCGGATCTTGGTGGGGCTGAGCCAGTTGACGTGCACGTGCGCGAGACCGTCCTCCGGCAGCGGCAGCGTCAGGTGGCCGACGCACGCGCGGCCCGCGCCGATCGGGTCGGCGCCCGTCGCGCCGATGCCCGTCGTCGGGAGCCCGCCCGGGAGCACGAAGTCGAGGATCGCGAGGTCGTGCGGCGCGAGGTCCCACAGGACGTCGATGTCGGGCTGGACCAGCCCGAGGTTGATCCGCACCGAGTCGACGAAGTGGACCTTGCCCAGCTCGCCGGTCACCACCAGCTCGCGCATCTTCTGCACGGCCGGGGTGTAGCAGTAGGTGTGGTCGGTCATCAGGACCAGGCCCTGCGCCTCGGCCAGGTCGACCATCGCGCGGCCGCTGGCCACGCTGTCGGCCAGTGGCTTCTCGACCAGGACGTGCTTGCCGGCGCGCAGCGCCTCGAGCGCGATGCCGTGGTGCGTACGGGCCGGGGTGGCGATGGCGACCGCGTCGACGCTCGGGTCGTCGAGCACCCGCTGGACGCTGTCGGTCACCTCGATGTGGGGACCGGCGACCTTGCGGGCGCGCTCGAGGTCGAGGTCGCACACCAGCCTGACGTCCCAGTCGGCGGAGCCGCCGAAGTTGCGGACCAGGTTGGGTCCCCAGTAGCCCGCGCCGATGACGGCGACGCCGAGCCTCCCCCTGCTGCCCACCGTGCTGCTCGAGCTCCCGCTCATCGTGCCTCCTCCAGTCGTCCGTCGATCTCCACGTACACCTCTGCCGACACCGGGCAGATCCACCGGTCCCGGGTGTCCGACACCAGCGGCACTCCGCTGCGGCCGACCCAGCCGACCCGGCGCGCCGGGGCCCCCACGACGAGCGCGTGGTCGGGCACGTCGCGCGTCACGACCGCTCCCGCACCGACGCTGGCCCAGCGTCCGATGGTCACCGGTGCGATGCACACGGCGCGGGCGCCGACGGCGGCGCCCTCGCGCACGGTCACTCCGACCGCCTCCCAGTCGTCGCTGCCCTTGAGCCGGCCCTCGGGGGTCACGGCGCGCGGGTAGGTGTCGTTGGTCAGCACCACGGCGGGGCCGATGAACACGCCGTCCTCCAGCACGGCCGGCTCGTAGACCAGCGCCTGGTTCTGCACCTTGCAGCGCTCGCCGAGGCGGGCACCGGGTCCGATGTAGACACCGCGGCCGAGGACCGTGTCGGCCCCCACCTCGGCGCCGGCGCGGACGACCGACAGGTCCCACACCTGTGAGCCGGGCCCGACGCGGGCGCCGTCCTCGACGGTGGCGGTGGGGGCGACGAAGGCGCCGCCTGCCCTGCGGGGCTTCGGATGGGACAGCGTTGTCATGTGCGGGAGCTCTCGTCTCGTTGCCAGGTGGTGAAGTCCCCGGCCTTCAGCGCCCTGCGGGCGCCCAGCTGGGCGGCGGCGTGGACTGCCACGAACACCGGGAGTCGGAGGGCCAGGCCGGGCCGGCTGACGGCCAGGCCCAGGAGGGTGCGGACGCCGGTGCGCGAGGCCGGGCGGCGGACGCCGAGCCGGCCGGCCTGGGCGTTGCCGGTGGCGATGCGCACGCGGCGTCGTACGAGGTCGCGCAGGGTGCGCGGCGGGTGGACCACGGCGACCGCGCCGGGCACGACGCGACGCTCGGTCCCGCTGAAGGAGTCGGACATGCCGAGGTCGTCGCTCATCATCCGGGGCAGCGCGCTGACGCGCGCCTGCGCCTGCTCGGACAGGACGACGACGCCGCGGCCGAAGAGGCCGGACTCGACCTGGGGCAGCGCCTCCCAGACGTCGTAGTACCACCGCACCCAGCGCGAGCAGCCGGTGCGCGGCACGTCGCGCCGCGGGGCGGTGGCCAGCACCTGCTCGGCGGTGATGGGCTCGATCAGCCGCAGCGCGGCGGCGCCGGTGAGCTCGATGTCGGCGTCGAGGTGGATCCGCGGGAAGACGTCGGTCGCGGCGTTGCCGACCCGCACCGCCTCCGCCTTGGACGGCTGCTGGATCTCGATGACGCGGGCCTGCGGGTCGGCCTGTCGGGCGGCCTCGGCGGTGTGGTCGGTGCACCCGTTGCACACCACGACCACGTCCAGCTCGGCGCCGCTCGTGCCCTCCCGCAGCGCACGCAGGTTGCGCCCGATGGTGGCCGCTTCGTTGTGCGCCGGGATGATGACGCTCGCAACAGCCACCAGCAACTCCCCACGTCGAGTGCCGGACCCCACGCCGGCACAGTCAGATCTTGTGGATCCGGACGCCGGTCGAGGCCCGCACGCGGGGGCTATCGCCAGAATTGGGGAGCACGCCGTGGGGCGGCTCGACCCGTCGGGTCAGGAGTTGAAGCGCTGCTGGGTCTTCTCGAGCCCGTCGGTGATGATCGACTCGACCGCGTCGGCGGCGTCGGAGACCTGGAACGGCAGCTCCTTGCGCTCGGTCGTGGAGTAGTTGGACAGCACGAAGTCGGCCACGTCCTGGCGACCGGGCGGGCGGCCGATGCCGGCCCGCACCCGGTAGAAGTCGCCCGTGCCGAGCGAGGAGCGCATGGACTTGAGTCCGTTGTGGCCGTTGTCGCCGCCGCCGAGCTTGATCCGCAGCGTCCCGAAGGCGATGTCGAGCTCGTCGTGGATCGCGATGACGTGGTCGGGGGCGACCTTGTAGAACGTGGCGAGCGCCTTCACCGGCCCGCCGGACTCGTTCATGTAGCCGCGGCCGCGGGCCAGCACCACGCGCGGGCCGCCCAGCGAGAGCCGGCCCTCGACGACGTCGGCGCGGCCGGTCTTGTGGCTCCGGAACGGGCTCCCCATCCGGCTCGCGAGCTCGTCGGCGACGAGGTAGCCGATGTTGTGGCGGTGCCCGGCGTAGGCCGGGCCGGGGTTGCCCAGGCCGACCACCAGCCACACGCCGTCCGCTGCCTCACTCATGGGGTCATCCTTCCAGTCCTGTCCGGCGCGCCGACCGGGCACGTCGTGCCCGTCACGCGCAGCGACCGGGCGGTTCGTGCCCGTGTAGCGGCACGAACCGCCCGGTCGGCGGTCGACACGGGCACGACGTGCCCGGTCACGTCACTCGGAGTCGGAGTCGCCCGACTCGGCCGACTCGCCGGAGTCGGCCGCGATGGCCTCCTCCTGCGCCTCGGCGATCTCGGCGTCGGAGACGTCGTGCTCGATGCCGGCGTCGGCCTCGGCCTCCTCCAGCTCGGCCTCGAGGGCCTCGGCGGAGATCTGCTCGGTCACGTTGACGATGAGCAGGTCCTCGTCGGCGAGCAGCGTGGTGCCCGAGGGGAGGTTCAGGTCCTTGGCGAGGATCTGGGTGCCGGCGGCGGCGCCCTCGACGGAGACCTCGAAGAATTCGGGGATGTGGGTGGCCTCGGCCTCGACGGAGACGACGGTGTTCTCGTTGACGACCAGCGTCTCGGAGGCGGCCTCGCCCACGACGTGGATCGGGACGTCGACGGTGACCTTCTCGCCGCGGCGGACGGCGACGAAGTCGAGGTGCTCGATGACGCGGCGGATCGGGTCGATCTGGACGTCCTTGGTCAGCGCGAGCTGCTCGGAGCCGTCGACGTCGAGCGCGAGCAGCGCGTTGGCGCCACCGTGCTTGAGGGCCATCATCGTCTGGTGGCCGGGCAGGATCACGTGGACCGGCTCGTTGCCGTGGCCGTAGATGACGGCGGGGATCTTGTTCTCGCGGCGGATGCGGCGGGCGGCGCCCTTGCCGAACTCGGTGCGGGGCTCGGCGGCGATCTTCTCGGGGGCAGACATCATCTTCTCCTGGGTCGGGTCGGTGGAGGCTGTGGGGCCTGGCGCTCCGGAGACGACGAACGCCGCGCTCCGGATCGAGAGCGCGGCGCGATGGGGCGGCCGGCCCAGTCGATCACGGAGTCCCAGTCGTCCGATGGGCTCCCTCGCCGAGGCAACTCAGGAACTCTAGACCGTACGGCGGGCGCGGTCGAATCCCCGCCCCCGAGCGGCCCGGCAGCCGCACGCAGGTCGCGGGCGCGGGCCGGAGCACGTCGCTGGAGCCGGTCACTAGGGTGGCCCGGTGCCCCTGATGCTCCCCGAGGCGCGTGAGCGCGCCGACCTGCTGACCGACGTCCACACCCGGCTCCACCTCGACCTCACTTCCACCGAGGACTTCGGTGTCGAGGCGACGATCTCCTTCCGTTGCACCCGTCCGGGCGCCGACTCCTTCCTGGAGCTCAACGGCGCCTCGGACGTCACCCTGGACGGCGAGCCGGCTCCCTACGCCGACGGGCGCATCGCGCTGACCGGCTTGGGCGAGGACAACACGGTCCGCGTCACCGCGCGGATGCCCTACGTCACCGACGGCGACGGCATGACCGTCACGGTCGACCCCGCCGACGGCGAGCGCTACGTGTGCGCGCACACGTCGATGGACATCGCCCAGAAGGTCATCCCCTGCTTCGACCAGCCCGACATCAAGTCGACGTTCGCGCTGCGCGTCACGGCGCCGTCGCACTGGACCGTGCTGGCCAACGGACTGCTCGAGGGGCGCGAGCCGGGCGACACTGGCGACACCTGGACGTTCGCCACCACCCCACCCTTCTCGTCGTACCTCTTCACCCTCGTCGGCGGTCCCTGGGTGTCGGTGACGTGGGACGAGCCGTACGCCCCCGCGCCGGGCGGCACCCTGCCGTTCGGCTGGCACGCCCGCGCCTCGCAGGAGCGCGAGCTGCGCCGCGACGCCGACGAGCTGCGCCGCATCACCAGCGCCTGCTTCCAGCACTACACGACCGTCTTCGAGCCGGAGTACCCCTACGCCGACTACCAGCAGGTCTTCGCGCCGGGGCTCAACTGGGGTGCGATGGAGTTCCCCGGGTGCGTGGTCTTCCGCGACGCCTACCTCCCGCCGGGCACGCCGACCGAGCTCGAGCGGGAGTGGGTCGCCTCGACGATCGCCCACGAGATGGCGCACATGTGGTTCGGCGACCTCGTGACCATGAGGTGGTGGGAGGACTCGTGGCTCAACGAGTCGTTCGCCGACTTCATGGGCTTCGACGTCGCGGGGATCGCGGCCGGCTACACCGACGCATGGACCTCGGCCGCGATCACCCGCAAGCCGACCGGCTACCGCGCGGACCGCCGTCGCTCCACGCACCCGATCGCGGAGGACACCGAGAAGGTGGTCGACGTCGACACCGCCTTCGCCAACTTCGACATGATCACCTACGCCAAGGGCAACTCCGCCCTCGCGCAGCTCGGACACTGGCTGGGTGAGGAGGACTTCCTCGCCGGGGTCAACACGCACCTCACCACCCACGCCTTCGGCAACGCCGACCTCGCCGCCTTCCTCGACTCGCTCGACTCCGCGACCGAGCACGACGTCCGGGCCTGGGCGGCGGCATGGCTGCGCACGACCGGCTTCGACACCCTCGTCGTGACCCGTGACGGCGGCGTGCCGGTCCTCTCCCGCGAGGGCTCGCGGCCGCACCGCCTCACCGTCTCGGCGTACGACGACGCGATGCGGCTCGTCGGCTCCCGCGACGTCCAGCTGGGCGACGAGCCGGTCCGGCTCGAGGAGTTCGCCGGCCGCGTCGTGGTCCCCAACTCCGGCGACGAGACCTTCGCCGTGATCCGCCCCGACGACGAGTCGTGGGCGGCGATCACCGCCGGCCTGTCGTCGGTGGAGTCGCAGCTGACGCGGGCGATGCTCTGGTGGACCGCGATCGACCTCTGCGAGGCGCGGGTGATCCCGGTCGACGACCTGGTCGCGCTCGCCGACCGGCACCTGCGCCCCGAGACCCACCCGCTGGTCTTCGAGGGGGTCGTGCGCAACCTCCAGCTCGTCATCCGGCGCTACGACGAGCCGAGCGAGGTCGCCGCGCACCTGGCCGTGGTGGCCGACATCGCCCGCGGTGCCGTCGAGGGAGGCGACCCCGCCCTGGCTCCGGGGGCGTCACGGGTGCTCGCCCGGCTCAGTGCCGACGCGGGCTTCCTGACCGACTGGCTGGGCCGCGACGACGTCGACCAGACCGTCCGCTGGGCGGCCGTCCACCGGCTCGCCGAGCTGGGCGACGCGTCGTCCATCGACGCCGAGGCGGAGCGCGACAAGTCCGTCGCGGGCCACCATGCCGCGCTGACCGCCCGCGCGGCCGTGCCCACCGCCGAGGCGAAGGCCGAGGCGTGGGAGCGGCTGATGAGCGGCGACCTCGGCAGCCACGAGTTCGACGCCGTCGCCGCCGGGTTCTGGGGCTGGGAGCAGGCCGACCTGGTCCACCCCTACCTGTCGCGCTACATCACCGACGGCCTCGAGCTGGCCCGCCGGTCCGGTCAGGCGATGGGCGACGTCATCGGCGACGCCTTCCCCCGCCTGCCGCTCACCCCGGACGTACGCCGCGAGCTCCGCGCCGCCGTCGCCTCCGCCCTCGAGGGCGAGGTGCCCACGGTCCTGGCCCGGGCGTGGAACGACGCGCTGGACGACCTGGACCGGACGTTGTGAGGGTGGGGTCGCCTGTCTCTGGAGTCCCCGGATATCCGGTGACCGCCGTGCCTACAGGTAGAGATCTCGACCTCTGAGCACGGAACTCGGGTGCAAAGCCCGACCCGCGCCGTGCCGTACGACTACGCGTGCCCGTCGAACATCGACGTCACGGACCCGTCCTCGAACACCTCGCGGATGGCCCGAGCGATCAGCGGCGCGATGGACAGCGTCGTGAGCTTGTCGAACTGCTTGTCGGCGGGGACCGGCAGGGTGTTGGTCACCACGACCTCCATCGCGGAGGAGTTCTTCAGCCGGTCGACCGCGGGGTCGGACAGGATCGGGTGCGTCGCGGCGATGATGACGCCGGCGGCGCCCTCGGCCATGCACGCCTCGGCGGCCTTCACAATCGTCCCGCCGGTGTCGATCATGTCGTCGGTCAGGATGCAGATCTTGCCGTGCACGTCACCGACCACGCGGTTGGCGACGACCTCGTTGGCCACGTCGATGCGGCGGGTCTTGTGGATGAAGGCCAGCGGAACGCCGCCGAGGCGGGCCGACCAGCGCTCGGCGACCTTGATCCGGCCGGCGTCCGGGGAGACGACGGCCAGCTGCTGGTCGCCGTACTTCTCCTTGACGTAGTCGGTGAGGATCGGCAGCGCCATCAGGTGGTCGACGGGGCCGTCGAAGAACCCCTGGATCTGGTCGGCGTGCAGGTCGACGGTGATCAGCCGGTCGGCGCCGGCGGTCTTGAACAGGTCGGCCATCAGGCGGGCCGAGATCGGCTCGCGGCCGCGATGCTTCTTGTCCTGGCGGGCGTAGCCGTAGAACGGCATGACCACCGTGATCCGCTTGGCCGAGGCGCGCTTGAGCGCGTCGACCATGATCAGGTGCTCCATGATCCACTCGTTGATCGGCGCCGTGTGGCTCTGGATCACGAAGGCGTCGCAGCCGCGCACGGACTCCTCGTAGCGGACGTAGAGCTCGCCGTTGGCGAAGGCCCGCGCGTCCTGCGGGACGAGCCCGCACTCGAGGAGGTCGGCGACCTCGTGGGACAGGTCGGGGTAGGCCCGCCCGCTGAAGACCATGAGGTTCTTCTCCGTGGTCCGCTTCATTCCGGTCACGCGACGCGACTCCTGACTCGGGGGGCTCGTTCGGAGGTGCTGGACAGGATTCTCGCCCACCTGCCGGCCATCCCCAACCCCGGGGTCACCCCTCGGTCTTCTCCTGCCGTTCACGTGCGGTTCGGGCGGCCTCGGCCTGCGCCGTGCCGGCGCGCCGCGACTCGGTCCAGCCCTCGAGGTTGCGCTGCGCCGAGCTGCTGACGGCGAGCGCGCCGGCGGGCACGTCACGGCGTACGACGGTGCCGCCCGCGGTGCCTGCCCCGTCCCCGACCGCGACCGGCGCGACGAAGGTGTTGTTGGAGCCGGTCTTGGCGTGCCGGCCGATCACCGTGCGGTGCTTGGCGACGCCGTCGTAGTTGGCGAAGATCGTGCCGGCCCCGATGTTGGTGCCCTCGCCGATCTCGGCGTCACCGACGTACGACAGGTGCGGCACCTTGGCGCCGTCGCCGATCTGCGAGTTCTTGGTCTCCACGAACGTGCCGATCTTGCCGCCCGTGCCGAGCTGGGTGCCGGGGCGGAGGTAGGCGAACGGCCCGACCGAGGCGCCGTCGCCGACGACGGCGAGCTCGCCGTGCGTGCGTACGACGCGGGCGCCGGCGCCGATCTCGCAGTCCTTCAGCGTGGTGTCGGGACCGATCACGGCGTCCTCGCGCACGACGGTCGCGCCGAGCAGCTGGGTGCCGGGCAGGATCGTGGCGTCGGGCTCGAGCACCACGTCGGCCTCGATCCAGGTCGTCGCAGGGTCCATCACCGTGACGCCGTCCCGCATCCAGCGCGTCACGATGCGGCGGTTGAGCTCGCGGCCGAGGTCGGCGAGCTGTGCACGGTCGTTGGCGCCGGCGGTCTGCGCGACGTCCTCGATCAGGTGCGCGCCGACGGTGAGCCCGTCCTCGCGGGCGAGGCCCACGGCGTCGGTGAGGTAGTACTCGCCCTTGGCGTTGTCGTTGCTGATCCGCGCGAGCGCCGTGACGAGGAACTCGGCGTCGAAGGCGAGGATGCCCGAGCTGATCTCGTCGATCTCGCGCTGCTCCGGCGTCGCGTCCTTCTCCTCGACGATGGCCTCGACGTCACCCTCGTGGTTGCGGATGATCCGGCCGTAGCCGAACGGGTCCGGCAGCCGGCCGCTCAGGATGCTCACGGCGCGCTGCGCGGCCTCGTGCTCCGCGGCGAACGCCTTGAGCGACTCGCCCTCCAGGAGCGGGGTGTCGCCGGCGGCCACGATGACGGTGCCGGTCGTGGTGCCCGAGGCCTCCATCGCGACGCGTACGGCGTGACCGGTGCCCTCCTGCGTCTCCTGCACCGCCAGCACCGCGTCGGGCACGAGCTCGCTGATGTGGGGGCCCACCTGCTCGCGCTGGTGCCCCACGACGGCGACGACGCGGGTCGGCTCGACGGCCTGCACGGCGCGGAGCACGTGGCCGATCATGGAGCGTCCCGCGACGGGGTGCAGCACCTTCATGGTCTTCGACTTCATCCGGGTGCCGCCGCCGGCGGCGAGGACGATGACGGTGAGGTTGTCCATGGGCGCAGTCTGTCACCGGCAGCGGGCGCGCTGGCCAATCGTGTGGGTCCCGCCCACGTGCTCCCGCTCAGTCGGTCCCGCGGGCGGGATCCCCGAGGCGTCGCCTGAGGACGACCTCGAGCGCCCCCACCGAGCCAGCCATCTCGTCGAGCTCCTCGGAGCCGACGACCTCGCGCCACTCGTCACCCTCGCGCCCCAGCACCACCGGCGCACCGGTCGACGCGACCGCCCGCCGCAGCCCGTCGTCGAGCTCGTTGAGGTGCAGCAGCCGCACCGGGACGGGCAGGCTCGCCGCCATCCGGTCCCACTCCGCCTTGCGGCGCACCGTCGAGTGCGTGATGTCGCACAGGCTGCAGTGCCGGGTCCCCCGGAGGCGGCCCCAGACGTACGCCGCCTCGCCGAGCAGCCCGCCGTCCGCGTCGTACACGCCGACGAGCTCGGAGATGGCCATGCCCGCGACGCTACCGGGCGCCGCCCCGCGACGTTCCCGGGTGACCGCCGGCCGGCGCGAATACCGGTCGCGACGGTGCCGCGGTCCGGCGATCATCGGTCCATGGACGACGAGGAGTACGCCCGAGAGCTGTTCGAGATCCTCACGCGGGCGCCGGACCCCGACGTCGCGCCGTGGCAGCTGGGCGACGACTTCATCGACCGCAACGACGGCTTCGGCACCGATCTCCGAGTCACCGCCATCGACGTCGTCCCGGGGGCGTACGGCAGTCAGCTCGACGTCGCCTTCGTCCTCGACGTGCCGTACCTCGGTGACGCACCGGCCACCGGGTCTCTGTTGCTGCCGCTCGACCGCGAGTGGCGAGGGGTGTGCGGCTACGAGATGCCCGAGGACTACGCACCCATCGTCGCCATGCGTCTCATGCGCAGCATCCACAAGCACGTCGAGCCTCGTCGCGACGGACCGCGACCCCGCCGGGACCTGCCGCCGCGGGACGTGCAGTGGGACCTCCTGCTGGAGCGGCTGAACCGGGAGGGCGAGGCGGAGGAGGTCGCTCCGGGTCGGATCGTCGTACGACCGTCGTCGGGACGGACCGACCTGACCGTCATCCTCACGCCCGAGCAGTGGGAGCAGGTGCTCGACCGCCACGGCATCCCGCAGACCGGGACCTTCGACTTCTACGACGAGCTGCTCGGGTCGACGTGCCGCGACCAGCGGTTCCTGGTCTTCTGGGAGGGCGAGCTGGTGGCCTCCACCCGGGAGCAGCTCCCACCCACGACACCACCCACCACGCCCCTGCGGGGAGATCCGCCGACGGCTCGCGGAGGCGAAGGCGACCGGCGCCACGTTCGGGTGGTTCGCCTACCGCCCCGACGCCACAAAGGAAGAGCTCCCCGGGTAGGAGTCGAACCTACGTCGCTAGTCCTGATTCAAAGTCAGGCGGGCCCTGCCGGCAGACCAACCGGGGAATGTCCCGCCAAGCCTAGGGCCCGCCTCGGGCGGGGCTGCCGAGACCCGGCAGACCAACCGGGGAATGAGCGCCAGGCCTAGGGCCCGCACCGGGCGGGACTGCCGAGACCCGACGCCTTTGCTGACGTGTGACGAACCGGTCGTCGGGGCGACCGCATCGTCACACGTCCGACCTCGAGCCCGAACGCGGGACGTTGTACGGTGCGCGCCACCGTCGGCCCCGTCCGCGTGCCGACGCGCGCACGGCCGCACCCGCCGGCCGGGCCTCCGCCGAACTCGACCCGGTGTGAGGGCGATCCCTGATGCCGTACGTCGGTCCCGGCCGCTAGCGTGACGCCCGTGACGGGGGAACTCATCGGCAGGGCGCCGGTCATCACGACCGCGGGGCTCACCAAGCACTACGGGACGGTCCACGCGCTGACCGACCTGACGGTCGACGTCGGCCAGGGGGTGACCGGGCTGGTCGGCGCCAACGGCGCGGGCAAGTCGACGCTCATCAAGATCCTGCTCGGCCTGCTCGAGCCGACCGCCGGCCAGGCGAGCGTGCTCGGCCACGACATCGAGCAGTCCAGCCAGGAGATCCGCCGGCTCGTGGGCTACATGCCCGAGCACGACTGCCTGCCGCCCGACGTGAGCGCGAGCGACTTCGTCGTCCACATGGCGCGCATGTCGGGCCTCGGCGCCGCGGCTGCCCGCGAGCGCTCGGCCGACGTGCTGCGCCACGTGGGGCTCGACGAGGAGCGCTACCGGCCGATGGGCGGCTACTCCACGGGCATGAAGCAGCGCGCCAAGCTCGCGCAGGCCCTGGCCCACGACCCGCAGCTGGTCTTCCTCGACGAGCCGACCAACGGCCTCGACCCGGCGGCCCGCAACGACATGCTCCGCCTCGTGCAGCGCATCGGCAGCGAGTTCGGCATCGCGGTCCTCGTCACCTCGCACCTGCTCGGCGAGCTCGAGCAGGTCAGCGACCACGTCATCGTGCTGGACGGCGGCCACCTGCTGCGCTCGAGCGCGACCACCGACTTCCTCAAGATCACCGGCAGCCTGCTCGTCGAGGTGGTCGGCACCGAGACCGAGCGCGACCGCCTGGGCGAGGCGCTGGCCCAGCGGGGACTCACCTGCCGCCCCCGCGGCTCGATGGTGGCCGTCGACCCGCCGCCGGCGGAGCTGGCCCACGAAGGCGCCGCCCACGACCTCATCCGTGACGTCGCGGCCGAGCTCGGCCTGGGGCTGATGCGCCTCCAGCCCGACCGCGGCCACCTCGAGGACGTCTTCCTGGAAGGAGGCGCCCGTGTCTGACCTGACCGGATCCGGACCGGGTCGCACCGGTGTCATCCACGACCTCGGCTACCGCCACTACGACGGTCAGCGCGAGGGCACCGGCGCGATCGCGCGCACCCTGTTCGTCACCGGCCTGCGCCACGCCTACGGGCTCGGGCGCTCGGGCAAGTCCAAGGTGATGCCCTTCCTGCTGCTCGGCATGTCGGTGCTGCCGGCGGCGATCGTCGTCGGCGTGGTCGTCCTCACCGGCCTCGACAGCCTCCCGATCTCCTACGCCGACTACACCAACCAGACACAGCTGCTGGTCAGCCTCTTCGCCGCCGCGCAGGCGCCGGTGCTGTTCTCCCGCGACCTGCGCTACCGGTCGATCGTGCTCTACCTCGCCCGCCCGCTGGCGGCGCCGATCTTCGCGCTCATGCGCTGGTTCTCCCTCACGCTGGCCGTCCTGCTCTTCATGGCCGTCCCGACGCTCCTGCTCTTCCTCGGCGCGATGCTCGCCGGCCTCGACAAGAGCGACCAGGTCACCACACTGCTCAAGGCGCTCGTCCTCCAGGTGCTCCTGGCGATGCTGATCGCCGGCATCACCGGCCTCATCTCGTCGGTCTCGCTGCGCCGCGGCTTCGCGGTCGTCGGCTCGGTGATGGCCCTCATCGTGCTGACCGGCGTCATCAACGTCGTGCAGAACATCGCGTCCTTCGAGGACGCCGACTCCGCCTCGGTCGCGGTCGGCCTCTTCTCGCCCTGGTCCCTCTTCACCGGCCTCGCCAACGCCTGGGACGCCGGGATCGAGACCCCGGTCCCGGTCGACGGCGCGTGGGTGCCGGCGTACGCCCTGGTGGCGCTGCTGCTGGTGGCGGGCTGCCTGCTCGGGCTCGTCGCCCGCTTCCGGAAGGTGGGTTCGCGATGAGCAACCTGGTCCTCGACTCGGCCTCGCGCTGGTTCGGCAACGTCGTCGCGGTCAACGACGTCTCCCTCTCCATCGGCCCGGGCGTGACGGGCCTGCTCGGCCCCAACGGCGCCGGCAAGACGACGCTGATGGCGATGATGTCGGGCTTCCTGGCGCCCTCGGCCGGCCACGTCACCCTCGACGGGCAGCCGGTGTGGCGCAACACCGAGATCTACCGCCAGATCGGGCTGGTGCCCGAGCGCGAGCTGAGCTTCGGCTACCTCACCGGACGCCAGTTCGTCCGGGCCAACGCCGACCTGCACCGGATGCCCGACGCGGCCGCCGCGACCGAGCGGATCCTCGAGGTCGTCGACATGGTCGAGCCGGCGGGCCGGCGCCTCGACACCTACTCCAAGGGCATGCGCCAGCGCGTCAAGATCGCCGCCGCGCTCGTCCACGGGCCGTCCGTGCTGCTCCTCGACGAGCCGTTCAACGGCGTCGACCCGCGCCAGCGGATGCACCTGATGGACCTGCTGCGGCGCCTCGGCGACGAGGGCCGCACCGTGCTGTTCAGCTCGCACATCCTGGAGGAGGTCGAGCGGCTTGCCCGCCACATCGAGGTGGTCGTCTCCGGCCGCCACGCGGCGTCGGGCGACTTCGGCGCGATCCGCCGGCTGATGACCGACCGCCCGGTGCAGTACGCCCTGCAGTCCAGCGACAACCGCACCCTCGCCTCGCTCCTGATGGCGCACGAGTCGGTGCGCGCGGTGAGCCTGCGCGGTGACCATCTCGACGTCCAGGTCGACGACCTGGGCAGCTTCGCCGTCAGCCTGCCGGGCCTGGCCCGGCAGCACGACGTGACCCTGTTCGAGCTCTCCCCCAGCGACGAGTCGCTCGAGAGCGTCTTCGCCTACCTGGTGGCCCGATGATCAACGTGACCATTGCCAAGCTGGCGCTGCAGGCACTGCTCGGCCGCCGCCGCTTCTTCCTGCTGCTCGCGTTCCCGGTCCTGCTGATCGGGCTGGTCGCACTGGTGACGGCGCTCACCGACGGCGACGCGGCGTTCGAGATCCTGCCGGGCCTGGGCTACCCGCTCGTGCTGCCCCTCGTCGCGATCCTCGCGGCCTCCTCGGTGCTCGGCCCGGAGGTGGACGACGGGTCGATCACCTACCTGCTCTCCAAGCCGGTCAGCCGCTACGGCGTGGCGATCAGCAAGTGGCTCGTGGCCCTCGCCGCCACGCTGGTCGCCGGCGCGCTGCCGATCCTGGTCGCGGCCCTCATCACCGGCGACAGCACCCGGGCGGTCGCGCTCTTCGTCGGCGCCTTCGTCGCCGGGACGACCTACTCCGCGCTCTTCCTCGCCATCTCGGCCGTGACCCGGCACGCGGTCATCGCGTCGCTGATGTTCGTGCTGATCTGGGAGAGCCTGCTCGGCAACCTCTTCTCCGGCATCGCCTGGCTGAGCATCGGCCAGTGGGGCCTGCGGGTCGGCCACGAGATCTCCGACCAGCTGCCCGACCCCGCCAACCTCCCCTACGCGATCATCGCCAGCCTCGTCGTCACGGTGGTCGGCGTGTGGTTCGCGGGCGACCGGCTGCGCTCGTTCTCCCTCCGCGGCGAGGACTAGCTGTACTGATCGGTGAGGTTGGTCAACCTGGTGATGGGGGCTGACCCGCCGATCGCGGTGTGGGGCCGGTGGTGGTTGTACTCGTGGAGCCATGCTGGCAGAGCTGCTCTGCGGGCTGACTCGGAGTTGTAGAACTTCTTGAAGGCCCAGCCGTCGGCCATGGTGCGGTGGAAGCGTTCGATCTTGCCGTTGGTCTGTGGTCGGTAGGGACGCGTCTTCTTTGCGGTGATGGCGAGATCGGCGCAGGTCTCGCGCCACAAGTGGCTGCGATAGGCGCTGCCGTTGTCGGACAGGACGCGTTCGACCACGACGCCGCGCGCGGCGAACCAGGCGACGGCTCGGCAGAGCACCCCGGCCGCGGTGGCGGCCGTCTCGTCGTCGTGGACTTCGGCGTAGGCGATGCGGGAGTGGTCGTCGATGACGGTGTGCACGAACGCGGTTCCGACCTTCGGCTGCCGGTAGGCGTTGCTGATCCCGGTGCGGTTGCGGGTCGCGATCCGGTTCTGATCGCCTTGGTGTCGTCCCAGGTAGCGCCAGCCGCCGCCGTCGGGGATGTTGCCGAGCTTCTTCACGTCGACGTGGATCAGCGATCCGGGGTGATCGTGCTCGTAGCGCCGGGTCGGTTCACCGGTCGCGCGGTCGACATGGGTGAGTCGGTTGAGTCGGCACCGGACCAGCACCTTGTGGACCGTTGACGGTGCCAGACCGACGCGGTCCGCGATCTGCACCGGCCCGAGCCGGTGCTTCCACCGCAGGTGCACGATCTTGCGCACCACCGGCTGCGGCACCTGGTTCGGGGAGCGGTGCGGGCGCGACGAGGCGTCGTTCATGCCAGCCGGCCCGAGCCGGCGATAGCGGTCGGCCCATCGCTTCGCGGTAGGCCATGACACGTCGTATCGCTCGGCGGCTCGAGCGATGGGCCAACTGTGATCGACGGCCAGGCGCGCGAGCCGAAGACGGGCGCGAGGGGTGAGTGCGGCGTTAGCGTGGGACACGAAGACCTCCAGGGTGGGGAGCGGTTCCTAGACAGCTCCACTCCACGCCCGGAGGTCTTCGCCTTCCAAGCTCATTCAGATCGTGTCGTCACACGATCTGGACCAACGTGCCCGATCAGTACAACTAGCGGGGCTGAGGGCCGCTGCGCGTCAGACGTACGGCGGCCCCGAAGAGGTACGCGGCCGCGGCGCCGAGGAGCACGCCCCACAGCCAGCTCTCCTCGACCGCGCCGACCACGGCGGTGACGGCTGCCCAGGTGCCGAGCAGCACGAAGGTGGCCAGCCCGACGGCCCGTCCCGTCGGCGATCCGGGCTCGGGGGGCCGGGTGCCGACGACGGCCCCGATGAGGGACACCACCCCGAACACGATGAACGCGGACGCCCACGCCCGACCGAACGCACTGTCGGCCTCGAGGACGAGTCCGACCCCCAGGGCGACGGCCAGCACCCCGGTGCCGCCCGCGAGCACGGCCGAGACGGTCCCGAGCCTGCGCCGCGCGGTCAGCTGAACCACCCACCGATCGTGTCGCCGACGCTCGAGACGCCGTCAGCGATGGCCTCGCCGGTGTCCTCCAGCGCGTCGACACCTTCGTCCCAGGCCTTGCCGACGTCGGGACCGTTCTCGAAGAAGGAGTCGATGGCGCCGTCGGCGAAGATGGCGATGCCGGCGCCGACCACGGTCCCGACCACGGCACCGACCGCGGTGCCCACCCCGGGCACCACGGAGCCGGCGGTGGCGCCGATGAGCGCCGCGGTGCCGACGCTGGCGCCGAAGCCTGCTGCCGCACCGAGGCCCGCGGAGACCCCTTGCGAGACGATGATCTGCTCGGTCGTCTCCCCCTCCTGCCAGTCGTTGTAGGCGCCGAGGCCCAGGCCGAGCGGCCCCAGGATCTTGCCGGCACGCCCGAGGTAGCGCAGGGTTCGGGACTCTGCCAGCTCGCCCGACTGGCGCAGCAGGTCCTCGGCCTCGTCGAGCTTGCCCTGGATGGCGAGCCGGTCCGCCTCCAGCCGAGCCTCGTCCAGGGTCTGGAAGAAGAACCACTTGCGCTTCATGTAGCGCTCGGGGTGGGCCTGGAGGTCGTCGATGGCGCGGGTGGCCTCGTCGACGAGGTCCTCGGCGGACGTCAGCAGCTTGGACTGGTTCAGCGAGATGCTGACGCCGATGACACCGGCCGCCGCGTCGCCGACGATGTCGCCCAGCGTGAGGATCCAGGCCGCGTGCGTGCCGGGGAGGTAGTCGTCCTGCAGCTCGCGGCACGCGGCGGCGTAGTAGCGGTCGATGCGCGCCGCCTCGGTCTCGGCGTCGTAGTAGGCCTGCAGCAGCTCCTGGTGGGCGTTGTAGGCCTCCACCCGCGTGTTGTGCTCCGCGACCTCCTCGGGTGTCCCCTCGAAGCCGACCGGGGGCCGCGCGGGACCCGCGCCGGGGTGCTCCACCACGAAGCCCGCCACGGTGAGCCCCTTGCCGCGCGCGGTGGACCGGACGTCGCCCATCTGGTCCTGGGCACGGCGGAGCTTCTCGGCGAAGTCGTCGAGGTCACCGGCCATCTTCTTCGTCGCCGCCGCCAGGTCGTCGGACTTGTCGCGGATGCGTCGGGCGATGTCCGCGAACTCCTCGCCGGCCACGGAGTCCCACCCCGCCTCGGCGTCGCGGCGTGAGCCGTTGGCGGCATCGGCGGCCGCCGTGAGCTTCGGCTCCAGGCTGCCCCGGAGCCACGTGGCGGCCCCCTCGATGCCGCCGGGCGACCCGAGGATCTCCGTCTCGATGCTCACTGCTCCATCACCTGGCGGATCCGACCCATGCCGGCAGAGGCGTCGGCGTCGGCGCGCTGGTAGTAGCCGCGCGCGAGCCGGACGCCCTCGGCCGTCCCGGTGAGCCCCTGGGAGACGTTGCCCGCGCTGGTCACGACCTGGCTGAGCATGCTCGCCACCACGGCCGTCATCGGGCCCGCGTCGACCCCGCGCGGAACGCTCCCCGCCAGGCCCTCGAGCCCCTCGGCCGCACCTTCGAGGTCGCCCGCGATCGTGTCGAGGGTGGCGAGGTCGACATCGATGCCGCCGCTCATCCGTGCACCTCCCGCAGCTCGTCGCCGCTCGCGGCCGGGTCGTCGCGCAGGCCCGGGTCGACGTCGAGGAACAGCAGGTCGTAGGGCGTCTGGTCGTGGATGCGCTGGAGCGCGGCGACATCGCAGAGCAGCCAGGGGGTGTCCGGGAGGTACCACCGGTGGAGCCGGTCGATGGCCGAGTAGGTGTAGAGGGCGGTGCGGCCGTCGGCGACGTGGTGGAGAAGGACGCGGCGCGAGGCCACCTCCGCCTCCGCGGTCGTGGGCACGTAGACCACCGGCGGCAGCTGCGGCCGCTGCGGCCGGTCGTCGGTCCGGTCCCTGTCAGGGGTGGTCGGGAGGTCGGTCACGGAAGCAGTCACTCCTGGACGTGGTGATGATGGGGGGACGGGGCGTGGCCCGCTGTCCACCTTCCCCCGTACGGCTCGTCCCAATCCTGCCGATCCGGTCGGCGAGGTCGAGCTCCGACCGTAGCCAGTCCGCGACCTCGGCGGGGCGGTGGCCGACGTCCTTGGCATCGAGCACGAGCACACGGACGCTGGGCGCCCGCCGCCGCCACGGGCGGGGGCAGGCGATCCACGTGGCGTCGTCGTCGAGGTCGACGACGACCCGCCGGCCGCTGCTGCGGACCCGGCGCACGGACCCGCGGGCGGCGCGGGCGCGCCCGACGGGCGAGTCGACCACCACCTCGTCGGGGGTGAGCCACAGCGCCGGCCGACGGCGCCTGCCGAGCACGACCAGCGCGACGCGCGCCGCGAACCAGAGCCCGACCAGGCCCGGGACCGCTCCGACCACGGCCCACGACCCGCCCTCGGCGAGACCCGCCGCGAGCAGCGCCAGTCCCGTGGCGGCGAGGCCCAGGTCGAGGGCGTTCGCGTGCCACCACGGTGCCGCCCACGACCGCAGGCCGGCCGCCGGGCGGCCCGCCACGGTGCCCTCGCCGATCGTCGGCAGCCGCGAGGTGGTGGCGACCACCACCGCGAGCAGCACGGTCGCCGCGACGGCGAAGGCGGTGTAGAGCACGACCAGCCAGAGGGCGAGAGGTGCGCCTGCTGACGGCTCGGGTGCGGCGACCGCGACGAGCAGTCCACCGAGCCCGGCGAGCACCAGGTCGACGAGGACCTCCCCCCACTTCTCGCGGCCGGCGAAGCCGACGACGGCAGGGCGTGTCATGCGGGCAGTCTAGGAGGGCGACCAGCACTAGGCTTGAGCCGTGGACCTCCCCGTGATGCCGCCCGTGCAGCCGATGCTCGCCAAGAGCGTGAGCGGCGTGCCGGACCCGGCCAAGCACGGCGGACTCAGCTTCGAGCCCAAGTGGGACGGCTTCCGCTGCCTGGTCTTCAAGGACGGCGACGAGGTCGAGCTGGCCAGCCGCAACACCAAGCCGCTGACCCGCTACTTCCCCGAGGTCGTCGAGGCCGTACGACGCCAGCTGCCGGACCGCATCGTGCTGGACGGCGAGATCTTCGTGGGGCTGCAGGGTGCCGAGGGCTGGCGCCTGGAGTTCGAGACGCTGCAGGAGCGCATCCACCCCGCGGCCAGCCGCGTCGACAAGCTGGCCGTCGAGACGCCCGCGGGCTTCGTCGCCTTCGACCTGCTCGCGCTGGGCGACGAGTCCTACCTCCACCGTCCGCTGTCCGAGCGCCGCGCCGCGCTGGTCGAGGCGCTCGCGCACCTCGACGGCGAGGGGCCGTGCTTCCTCACCCGCACCACCGAGGACGCCGCCGAGGCCGAGCGGTGGTTCGAGGAGTTCGAGGGCGCCGGCCTGGACGGCGTCGTCGCCAAGCCGCTCGGCTCGCCCTACGAGCCCAACAAGCGCACCATGCTCAAGATCAAGCACGAACGCACCGCCGACGTCGTCCTGGCCGGCTACCGCGAGCACAAGACCTCGACCCCGGAGCAGCCGCTCATCGGGTCGCTGCTGCTCGGGCTCTACGACGACGACGGCGAGCTGCAGCACATCGGCGTCTCGGCCAGCTTCACCGCGGCGCGGCGGGCCGAGCTGTGGCAGGAGCTCCAGCCGCTCGTGTGCGACATCGCCGACCACCCGTGGGGCAGGTGGAACGAGTTCCTCACCGCCAACCCCGACCGCGTCCCCGGCACGCAGAGCCGCTGGAGCGCGGGCAAGGACCTCGGCTTCACGGCGCTGCGCCCCGAGCGGGTGCTCGAGGTGAAGTACGACCACATGGAGGGCCGGCGCTTCCGGCACACCGCCCACTTCAAGCGCTGGCGCACCGACCGCGACCCGGAGAGCTGCGGCTACGCCCAGCTCGACGAGCCGGCCGGCTACGACCTCAGCAGGATCCTCAGCACCGAACCCGGAGGCGAGTCATGACCGAGACGACCGACAACATCCCCGACGACGGCACCACCGGCGACTCCATCCACGACGGGCGGGGCACCTACGACGTCGTGCTGCTCGTCGAGCAGGCGCTCACCGCCGCCGACGCCCAGCAGGTCCGGTCCCTCCACACCGAGATCGCGGACCCGGTGGTCTACCACGTCCTCCTGCCGCTCGAGGACGCCGCGGCCCGGATCGAGGCGTCCCTCGGGACGATCGGCGCCGGGGACCTCATGGCGGCACCAGCCATGGCGATGAACGACGTCGACATCGAGGCCTTGCGGCGCGAGTGCGAGGAGAGCTCCTCCTCCGACCTCCACAAGACCCTCGCCGCGATCCATGCCGCCGGGGGCCAGGCCACCGGCAAGGTGACGTCCGAGCCGCCGGTCGACGCCCTCGCCGCGCTGGTCACGGCCGTCGACGCCCGCGAGGCGATCATCCTCACCCGCCCGCACGTCGTGGCTGAGTTCTTCCACATCGACTGGACCTCGCGGGCGCGCCGCAAGCTCGGCGTGCCGGTGCTGCACCTCATCGAGCACGAGAACTTCGACGAGCAGGCCTCCGGGTCCGGCGAGGGCATCAGCGGCGTCTGAGCCCCGGGGTCGAGGGCCCGACCCCGGCGCAGCGGCAGCTCAGCCCCGGCGGGTGACCCTGCGCACGACCGCCTTGCGCAGGATCGCCGCGGCCTCACGACCGCCGACCGCCGGCGGCTGGGCACGACGGGCGCGCTCGAGGTCGCGTCGCAGCTGGTGCACGGTCGCCCGCTGCGCCTCACGCGCCTCGCGTCCGGCGAGCGTCGCCTCGGCCCGGGTGTGGTCGAACGTCAGCGCCACCGCGTCGGCGTACCGCGCGGTGTAGTCCGCGTGGATCTCGTCGAGGCGCTGCTGGGTCGCCGCGTCGTGGGGCTTGTCGGTGAGCACGCCGAGGAGCTGCCAGACCTCCTCGGCCATCTCGCGCAGCCAGTCGGGCGTGCGGACGTCGTCCCAGGTGAGCTGTGACTTGCGCATCGTCGGCTCGATGAAGTCGTCGACCGGGTGGTGGGCCGTCGAGGACAGGTCGGCGTCGAGGTCGAGGTCCAGCTGCTCCTGCACCGGCGTCAGGGCGGAGCGCCAGTCGGCGAGCAGGTCGGCGTAGCGCACGAAGGCGCGCCGGGTGTCGCGTCCGGCGAGCTCGGTCAGCAGCGCCGCGTGGACCCAGCCGGCGACGTTGGAGGTCTCCTTGGTCAGCCGCAGGTCCTCGGACTGGCTGGAGAGGTAGGCGATGTCGCGCGAGCCGACGACCTCGGCGGGGTGGCGCAGCGCGGTCAGCCACCGCAGGTCGGCCCCGACCTCGGCGCTGACCCGCTCCCACACCTCGGCGAACCAGAAGGCGTGCGGGTCCTTGACGACGATCTGGTCGCCCCCCGACCGCGGCAGGGCAAGCTGGCCCGCGAGCCACTCGCGCAGCTCGGCGGTCGGCACCCCGGACGCGACGTGCGCGGCCACGAGGTCGACGGCGGCGGGCCGGCTGTCGATGTTGAAGAGCGCGAGCTCCTTGAGGTGCCGCTTGTGGAAGTCGATGACCCACTGCGGCTCGTAGAACCCGCGCGGGTTGGTCTCCGACGCCTCGACCTCCGGCTGCGGCACGTGCAGGCCGAGCCGCTTCAGCGTGCCGGCCAGGGAGCTCGTGCCACTGCGACCGGAACCGGAGACCAGGACGAGCGGGGTGCCCGGCTGCACATCCGGTCGGGAGGAGGACGTCGGCATGCCGGTCACCCTATCCGCCGACGCCCGGCATCTAGGATCGTGGCGATCCGATCGGGGACCGCTCACACGGACAGGACTGAGGCACACGTGGCACTCACCGACAGGCTCGGGGGGAAGGTGCGCTCGGCGATGCGCCGCACGCGCCGCGACGGCCCGCTCGACATCGTCTTTGTCCTCTTCAACGCCGACGGGATGGGCGGCACCGCCCGGTCCGGCATCGAGCAGGCCAACGCCCTGGTCCGGCTGGGCGAGGGCCACCGCGTGCGCATCCTCAGCGTGACGCGCAGCGGCGCCACGACCCACTACCCGCTGGCCGACGGGGTCGAGGTCACCTACCTCGTCGACGTGCGCGGCGAGCGGCCCGCCGCGGTCAGCGGTCGCCACCCGGCGGAGCTCGCGCAGCGCGAGTCGGTCATCGTCCCGCGCAGCTGGGACGCCCTCTACAACGGCCTCACCGACGCCACGATGCGGGAGGCGCTGGGCAGCGTCGAGGCCGACGTGCTCGTCACCACCACGCCCGAGCTGCTGGCCGTGGTGGCCCAGCTCGCCCCCGCCGACGTGGCGCTCGTCCACCAGGAGCACCGCGCGTCCTCGAGCCGCGTCAACGACCTCGGCGCCCTGCTGGAGTTCGCGCCCCGCGCCGACGTCGTCGTCTCGCTGACCGAGTCGATGTCGCGGTGGCTGGCCGGGCGGCTCGGTGGGGCCGCCCCGGAGCTCCTCGTCATCCCCAACCCGCTGCCGTCCCACCCCCAGCCCCGCTCGGCGCTGGACCAGAGGGCGTTCGTGACCGCCGGCCGGCTGGCCCCGGAGAAGCAGTTCGAGCACGTCGTCGACGCCTTCTGGCGCATCCACGAGCAGGTGCCGGGCTGGACGCTGCGGATCTGGGGCGACGGACCGCGTGCGGAGAACCTCGCGGCCCAGGTGCGCAAGCTCGGCCTCGAGGACCGCGTCGAGCTGCCCGGCGCCACCGACGACCTCGCGGCGGAGTGGGCACGGGCCAGCGTGGCCGTGCTCGCCTCGCGCGGCGAGGGCTACCCCCTCGTGCTGCAGGAGGCCATGTCGGCCGGCGTCCCACCGGTGTCGTACGACTGCCCGTCCGGGCCGCGCGAGATGATCACCCACGACGTCGACGGCCTGCTCGTGCCGCCCGGCTCCAAGGCCGCGCTCGCCGCCGCGATGCTGAGGGTCGCCACCGACGACGACCTCCGCAGCCGCCTCGGCGCGGCCGCACTCGAGCGGTCGGCCGGCTGGGACGGCCCGACCCTCGCCCGCCGGTGGGTGGAGACGTTCCGCGGCGCGGTGGCCCGCCGGGCCGATCCGCTCGCGCCGCGACGGGTGCTGCACGGGCTGCGGCCGGGCCCGCTGGGCGACCTGCCCGAGACCACCGGGGCCGCGGGCACCACACCCGCCCAGGCGCGTACGACGGCCCTGCGGGCGCTCACCTCCGCCGCCGCGGCGACCGGGGACGGCTGGTTCGTGGTGCCCGCCCACGGCCTCGACCCGCACCCGGTCGTGGTCGTGCCCGCCTCGCGACGCGGCGCCTTCCTCGCCGCCCTCGCCGCCGCCCCGGTCCCCGACTGGCTCTCGGTGCGCGACCCCGCTGAGCGCGGCTGGCACGAGCGCCGCGGCACCGTCGCGGCGATGACCGAGGACCTCGCGCGCACCCGCACCGCCTCGCTCTTCCTCGAGCCGTGGCCGATGCGCGGTGGGCACGGCGGCCTGCTCGGCGAGGGCGTCGAGGTCGGCGTGCAGTTCTGGGAGGAGTCGCCGGACGGCGACCTGCTGGCGCCCGGCCCGAACCGCTACGGCGACCGCGTCCCGGCGGGCACCCCGCGCACCACCGTCACGGTCGAGGACGTCAGCGTGCCGACGCTCGAGCTGATGGCGCTGCCGACGCTCGACGACTGCCGCTTCGACGTCGACGTCGTCTACACCTGGGTCGACGGCGACGACGAGGAGTGGCTGGCCGCCCGGGACGCCCGGATCACCGCCCTCGGCGGCACCCCGAGCGCGCGGGCCGGCGGCGCCTCGCGCTACCGCAGCCGCGACGAGCTGCGCTGGTCGATGCGCAGCATCCACCTCTTCGCGCCCTGGGTGCGCCGGATCCACCTCGTCACCGCCGGCCAGGTGCCGTCGTGGCTCGACACCGGCCACGCGTCGGTGCGGGTCGTCGACCACCGGGAGATCCTGCCGGAGTCGGCGCTGCCGACGTTCAGCTCGCACGCCATCGAGACTCGGCTGCACTGCGTCCCCGACCTCGCCGACCACTTCGTCTACGTCAACGACGACGTCTTCCTCGGACTGCCCCGGCGTCCCGAGCACTTCTTCTCCCCCGGCGGTCAGTACGCCGCCTTCGTGGCCGACCACCGCGCCGTCGGCCTCCCGGGCACCGACGACCGGCCCTACCTGACCGCCGCGCAGAACAACCGCCGCGTGCTGGCCGACGCCTTCGGCGTCGCGCTGACCCACACGATGATGCACAGCCCGCACCCGCAGCGGCGTACGGTCCTGGAGGAGATCGCGGCCCGCTTCCCCGACGAGGTCGCGGCCACCACCGAGGCGCCCTTCCGCTCGGCGACCGACCTGTCGCTGCTGTCGTCCTTCGCGCAGGGCTACGGCCTCATCACCGGGCAGGCGTTCCGGGCCGGCGCGCACCACGGCTACGTCGACCTCGGCCACCAGCAGCTGCCCGCCCAGCTGCGGGCGATGCTGCGGCGCGACCGCGACTTCTTCTGCATCGCCGACAACCTGCTCTCGGCCTTCGACGAGGAGCGGGCCGACGCGCTGCTGCACGACTTCCTCGAGGAGTACTTCCCGGTCCCGGCGCCCTGGGAGAAGTGAGGACGACGCAGCCCGGACGTCCTCAGTCGGGGATCCGGTTGCCCTCCGCGTCCCAGTGGGACTCGACCTTCTTCGACGGCTGCACCCGGGGCGGCTCGCCGGGCATCTTGGGGTGGTCGGGCGGGAAGTTGAGCTCGACGGGGTGCTCGTCCCACAGGTCGAGGAGCGGCTGGAGCGAGTGGTGCTCGTCGTCGATGGCCGCCCAGGGGTCGCCGTCGGCGGCGAGGCGCTCCGGCACGGTGAAGAGGTTGAACGCGGCGGGCGAGGCGAGCGAGGCCAGCTCGTCCCACGACACCGGCGTGGAGACCGGCGCCCCGGCGATCGGGCGCAGCGAGTAGGCGGAGGCGATGGTGCGGTCCCGGGTGTTCTGGTTGTAGTCGACGAAGATCCGCTCGCCGCGCTCCTCCTTCCACCACGCCGTCGTGACCCCGTCGTCGCGCTTCTCAAGCTCGCGCCCGAAGGCGATCGCCGCGTGGCGGACCGCCGCGAAGTCCCACTGCGGTGCGATCCGGACGTAGATGTGGATCCCGCGGTTGCCCGAGGTCTTCGCGAAGCCCGTCATCCCGAGGTCGGCGAGCAGCTCCCGCGCGACCCCGGCGACCCGGACCGCGTCCGCGAACGTCGTACCGGGCTGCGGGTCGAGGTCGATGCGCAGCTCGTCGGGGTGGTCCACGTCGTCGCGGCGCACCGGCCACGGGTGGAAGGTCAGCGTGCCCATGTGGGCGCACCAGACCGGCACGGCGATCTCGGTCGGGCAGATCTCGTCGGCGGTCCGGCCGGAGGGGAAGGTGATCTCGACCGACTCGAGGTAGTCGGGAGCGCCCTTGGGGACCCGCTTCTGGTAGAACGCGTCGGCGTTGCGGTCCTGCGGACCGGTCGCCAGCTTCATGCCCTCCCGGACCCCCGACGTCCAGCGCTCCAGCGCCGTCGGCCGGTCGCGCAGCGCGCGCATCAGGCCGTCCTCGACGCTGGCGACGTACTCCGCCACCATCAGCTTGGTGACCTCGGGCGTCGTGTCGGTCGCCTCGTAGATCACCCGCTCCGGCGAGGAGATGCGCACCTCGCGCTCCCCCGCCCGGACGTACGCCTCCGACGCCTTCGCCATGACCCGACCCTAGCCGGGAGTCCGGCTGGCGTGCCGCCGTAAACTCGGGGCATGGCCTACGACGTGCAGAAGACCGATGAGCAGTGGCGCGAGGAGCTCACCCCCGAGGAGTACGCCGTGCTCCGGCAGGCCGGCACCGAGCGTGCCTTCACCGGCGAGTACACCGACACCGAGACCGAGGGCACCTACTCGTGCAAGGCCTGCGGCTCGGAGCTGTTCACCAGCGACACCAAGTTCCACTCCGGCTGCGGCTGGCCGAGCTTCTACCAGCCGATGACCGACACGGTGGAGTACATCGAGGACGTCTCCCACGGCATGAAGCGGGTGGAGGTCCGCTGCGCCACGTGCGGCTCGCACCTCGGCCACGTCTTCCCCGACGGCTTTGGCACCCCCACCGGCGACCGCTACTGCATCAACTCGATCAGCATCACGCTCAACGAGAAGTAGTCACTCCACGGGCGTCAGGGCCGAGCTGACCCGCACCAGCCCGGCGCCGTACGTCGCGTCGGCCCACTCCTGGATCGAGCCGTCGTCGAAGACGACCTGGGCGTCGAGCGAGTCGGGCGCGAACGAGCCGCTGGTCAGCAGCTGCTCGCCGAGCGCGGCCTGGAGCTCTTGGTTGACCTCGTTGAGGTCGGCGTCGGTCTTCTCCACCGTCGTGACGCACAGCGGACCGCCCCACGTCTCGCGGAGCGCCGCCTCGGCACCGGCCGCGTCCTCGGTGACGGCGACGTTGATCGTGCTGCCGCTCAACCAGGCCGTGGCGTAGCCGGGCAGCGCGGCGGCGGCGGCCAGCGTCGCGTCGAGGTCCTCCGGCGTGGCCTTCGCCGTGTCGGTCGTGCCGGGCGTCTCGCAGGCGGCACCGAGCGGCTGCTCCTCGGGCTCGGCCATGGCGTCGTAGAGCGCCGCGGGGACGGCGTCGGAGGCGGTGAACGCGGTGCCGTCGAAGGTGCCGGTCAGGGCGTACGACCCCCACCGCACCCCCGAGGCCTCCTCGAACCCGACCTCGCCCCACTCGAAGCCCTCGACGGCCGGCCCGCCGCACTGGGGCGGGTACGACGCGGCGACCGCGCCGAGGCACATCTGCGGCCCCTCGCCGGCGTCGAGGACGGTGACGAGGCCGTTGGTCCGGACCTCGCCCGCCGGGACGGGGGTCGGCACGGCGTCGGACGGAGCGCTACTCGCGGAGTCCTCCGCCACGGCCGGGTCGACGGCCTTCATCTCCTCCTCGGTCGAGCACGCGGTGAGGGCGGCGAGGCCGAGCAGCGATCCGGTGAGCGCGACGGCGGTGCGTGAGAACGTCATGGTGCTCTGACGCTACTGCGCCGCGCCCCGTTCCCGGCTCAGGACTCCCCTGCGGCGCAGGCGACGGGCAGCCGCGCCTCGCGCCACGCCCGGAAGCCGCCCACCACGTCCGTGGCGTCGAGGCCGAGGCTGCGCAGCGCGTCCGCGGCCAGGCTGGAGGTGTAGCCCTCCTGGCACAGCACCAGGATGCGCGCGTCGTACGCCGCCTCCGGCAGGCGGGCGTCCGAGCGCGGGTCGAGCCGCCACTCGAGCACGTTGCGCTCGATGACCAGGGTGCCCAGGGCGGGGTGGACCTCGCCCTCCACCCCGCGCTGCGCGACCGGGCGGATGTCGACGAGGAGCGCCCCGTCGAGCGCCTCCCGGTAGGCCGTCTCGACGTCGACGCGCTCGAGCCTCGAGCGTGCGTCGGCCAGCATCGCGTCGATGCCGTCGTGCCGCGGCGCGGCGGTCGTCGCGGCCGGCCCGGTCACCACATCTCCCCGCGCTGCTCGACGCCGGCCACCTGGAGCCGACCGCGGACCAGCTCGTAGCGGGTCATGGCGGCGAGCGACGGGGCGTAGGCGTGCAGCGACACCGCCGTCGCCGTGCCGTGGTTGACCACGTCGTGGATGTGGCTGCCGCCGAACTCCCGCACGGACGCCGAGGGCAGGGTGCTCGCGGTGACGACGCCGGTCCAGACGTACTCGGTGAGCGAGCCCTGCAGGACGACGAACGCCCCGCCGGCCGAGCCGTGGTCGTGCCAGCCGGTGCTGGACCCGGGCGGCCAGGTGATGAGCCAGAGGTCGGCACCGGCGCGGGCCCCGACGTGCACCCACGTCCGCTCCGGGACGGTCAGGTCGACGGACCGCAGCGGGTCGTGGGAACCGAGGTGCTCGGCCAGCGCGGCGCGCGCGACCTGCTGGCGGCTGGCGGGCGCGGGGACGGTGGGCGTCGGCCGGGTCGGCGTGGACGAGGTGCGCTGCTGGGTCGGCGAGGGGAAGGTGGCGGTCACGGGCTGCTCCTTTGAACAATGTCGAGTGACTTACTCTACATTGACCGACCGCCGAACACTCCCGTTCCGCCGCGGTCCCGCGAACGGGATCTCCGTCAGGGCCGGAAGGTCAGGCCAGCCGGCTCAGGGCAGAGGGCTCAGGGCCGCCGGCTCAAGGCAGCCGGGCGAGCAGCTCGGTGGGCGAGACCCGGGCGCCGGTGTAGAACGGCACCTCCTCGCGCACGTGGCGGCGGGCGTCGGAGGCGCGCAGGTCGCGCATCAGGTCGACGATGCGGTGCAGCTCGTCGGCCTCGAAGGCCAGCATCCACTCGTAGTCGCCGAGCGCGAACGACGCGACCGTGTTGGCGCGCACGTCGGCGTAGCCGCGGGCCTGCTGCCCGTGCTGGGCGAGCATGCGGCGGCGCTCGGCGTCGTCGAGGAGGTACCACTCGTAGGACCGGACGAAGGGGTAGACGCAGATGTGGGCGCGGGGCTCCTCGTCGGCCAGGAACGCCGGGATGTGCGACTTGTTGAACTCGGCGGGGCGGTGCAGCGCCATCTGCGACCAGACCGGGTCGAGCCGCCGGCCGAACGCGGTGCGGCGGAAGGCGTTGTAGGCGGCCTGCAGCTGCTCGGAGTCGGCGGCGTGCCACCAGACCATGAGGTCGGCGTCGGCGCGGAGGCCGCTGACGTCGTAGAGGCCGCGGACCACCACGTCCTGCTCGGCGAGCACCTCGAAGAGCGCCTCGACGTCGGTGGCCTCGGCGTCGCGGTCGGCGTCGCCGATGAGGTCGCGGAGCCGGAAGACCGACCACATGGTGTAGCGGATGGTGTCGTTGAGCTCCCTGGTCCGCGCCGCGTTGGTCTTCTCGCTCGTCATGCTCCTCATTCTGCCCGGGTGACCGAGGCCACAGCACGCCGGGCGGACCCGATGACGGCGGGGACGCCGACCCCGTCGAACGCCGCCCCGCAGACCGCGAGGCCGGGCAGCGCCTCGACCTCGGCGCGGACCCGCGCGACCCGGTCGAGGTGGCCGACGGCGTACTGCGGCAGCGCACCGCCCCACCGCTGCACGTGCGTGTCGACCGGGCGTGCCGTGACGCCTGCCATCGCCGTCAGGTCGGCGAGCGAGACCCGCACCAGTCCTTCGTCGCCGGCCTGCAGGGTCGTCTCCTCGCGGTGGCGGCCCAGGGAGGTGCGCAGCACGACCAGGTCGGGGTCGAGGGCCCGCACCCAGTCCCACTTGGCGAAGGAGAAGGTGGAGGCCTTGATGGTGCGCTGCTCGACCGGCGGCACGAGGAAGCCGGACCGCTCGAAGAGCGCGTCCGGCACGTCCTGCGCCCGGAGGGCGAGCGTCACCACGGCGACGCTGGCGGTCTCGACCGCCGCGAGGTCGGCGGCGGCCGCGGGCGCGACGTCGCCGAGCAGCCGCGCGGCGGGTGCGGCGGGGGTGGCGAGGACGACCGCGGCCGCCTCGACGGTCTCGGGCCGGGTGGTCGGTCCGACGGTCAGCGCCCACCCCGACGTCGTACGTCGCAGGGCGCGCACCGTGGCCGAGGTCCGGACCTCGAAGCCACCGGTCGACGCGAGCAGGCCCGGCATCCGTCCCATGCCGCCGGGCAGGGAGGCGAAGACGGGACCGGCGGACACCGGGACACCGGCGGCCAGCTCGAGGAGGCTGCCGCGGCGCGCCATGGCGAGCAGCTGCGGCACGGCGGCCGCGGCCGAGAGCTGCCGGGCGTGGCCGGCGTACACGCCGCCGAGCAGGGGCTCGACGAGCCGGTCGACGACCTCGTCGCCGAGGCGGGCGCCCACCAGGTCACCGACGGAGACGTCGCCGTCGACCGGGGTGCTCGTCTCGGTGCTCGCGCGGGCCAGGCCCTCGGCGCTGAGCACCCCGCTGGCGGCGAGCTGGTCGAGGTCGAGGGGCACACCCATGAGCGACCGCGGGAGCGCGCGCAGCGCCCCGCGCGACCACACGCCGGACGTGGCGCTGGTGGGGTGGACCAGCTCGGCGCCCAGCTCGGCCGCCAGGGCGACGCCCTCGGGGCGGCGGGCCAGCATCGCCTCCGCGCCGACGTCGACGACCACACCGGCCACCTCGGCGCTGCGCAGCTTGCCGCCGACCTGCGGCGACCCCTCGAGCAGGAGCACGTCCCGCCCGGTGGCGGCCAGGTCCCGAGCGGCCACCAGCCCGGCGATGCCGCCGCCCACGACCACCACGTCACGCCTCACCCCTCCAGCGTGCCAGAGGCGGGGAACCGGCCCGGCGCCGCTCTAGGGTGGGCACGTGGACGCCAACACGAGCACGGCCCGGATCGCGGTGCTGATCGACGCCGACAACACCTCGCACCGCTACGCGGAGGCGCTGCTCGACGAGATCGCGAAGTACGGCGACCCGACGATCAAGCGTGCCTACGGGGACTGGTCGTCGCCACGGCTGGGCGGCTGGACCACCGAGCTCAACACACGCGCGATCCGCGGGATGCACCAGGGGGCGTTCACCCGCGGCAAGAACTCCACCGACTCGGCCCTGATTATCGACGCCATGGACCTGCTCTACGCCGGCAACGTCGAGGCCTTCGCCCTGGTGACGAGCGACAGCGACTTCACCAGCCTGGCGCTGCGGCTGCGCGAGTCGGGCAAGGTCGTCTACGGCCTCGGCGGCGCCAGGACGCCCGCCTCCCTGCAGAACGCCTGCAACAAGTTCATCCGGCTCGAGTCGCTGGGCGAGCCGGACGCGGAGCCGGACGCGGAGCCCGAGCCGGAGTCGGAGCGGGAGGCCCCCGAGCCGGAGGTCCGCGAGGCGGCCGGGACCGCGCCGGCGGTCGCCGAGCCGGACCCGGTGCCGGAGGTCAACCTGCCCAGCGCGCTGACGAAGGCCGTCAACGCCGTCGCGGGCGACGACGGCTGGGCGGCGCCCGGTGCGATCGGCCAGCACCTGAGCCGCACCCATCCCTCCCTCGACCCGCGCAACTACGGGCACCGCGGGCTGCAGGGCCTGCTGGCCGCCCAGCCCTACCTCGAGACCAGCAGCGACGAGGCGCCGATGCGGGTCCGGGTGAAGGGCGGGGCGACGCCCACCGCGACGCCGACGCGCAGGCGGTCCACGACCAAGAAGGCCGCAGCCCAGCAGCCCACGGCCCAGAAGGCAGCGAGCACGAAGACAGCGAGCACGAAGGCAGCGAGCAAGAAGACTGCCGGCACGACGTCCTGACGGTCACGGTTGCATCACGGCCGGAACCGGCAGCGGTCACACCGGCGTCGGACCCGCATGACCACTCGTACCCGCGCCGCCGGCGTCCTCACCGCCCTCACCATGTCGGTCCTGATGGCCGCCTGCTCGACCAGCGACGGAGGCGGCGACGCCCTGGGCGAGTCGTCGTCCGGGGCCGACCGGTCGACCGGACAGGACCTCGCCGGGTCGGACGGGGCCGGGGGCGGGACGAGCCGGGAGCTCGCCGCGGCTGAGGACGCCACCTCCTCCGAGTCCTCCGGCTCGTCCGGGCCCGCGCGGCCCTCCGGCTCCGGCTCGCAGGTGGCCACCACTCCCGAGCTGGAGCGGGCGGTCATCTCCACCGGCACGGTCTCGTTGTCGAGCAAGGACGTCGCGGGGGCCCGGCAGGACGTGCAGCGGATCGTCGACGCCCAGGGCGGTGACGTGACCGAGGAGAGCACGGAGACCGACGAGGACGGCGAGGCGTCGTACGCACGCCTCGTGGTCCGGGTGCCGAGCGGGAGGTTCAGCGAGGCCATGGCGGCGCTCGAGGGAGTCGACGGCGTCGTCGCCTCCAACCGCGGGTCCGAGGACGTCACCACGCAGGTCATCGACAACGACGTCCGGGTGCGGGCGCAGGAGGCCAGCCTGAAGCGGGTCGAGCGGCTGCTGGCGGAGGCGACGTCCCTGCGCAACCTCATCTGGATCGAGTCCCAGCTCACCACCCGCCAGGCCGAGCTCGACTCGCTGAAGTCGCAGCAGTCGTGGCTCACCGACCAGACCTCCCTGTCCACCATCACCATCGACATCTCCGCCGACAGGGCGAAGCCGGTGAAGAAGGACGAGGCCGACGAGCCCGCCGGGTTCGTGGCCGGCCTGTCCGGCGGCATGGACGCGCTGACGAGCGTGCTCGGCGCCGCCGCCACGGTCATCGGCGCGCTGCTGCCGTTCGCGGTCCTCGGCCTCGTCGTCGGCGTGCCGGTCTGGGTCGTCGTACGCCGCCGGCGTGCGACCACGCCCGCCGCGGCCGAGACGCCGGCCGCGTAGACGCGCGGACAGAGCTCCCGTCACCCGGCGCGGCCCGGCGTGGGCCGACCGCCAGGACGAAGGTTCTGTCCGCGCGTCCTCGGGTCAGACGGTGACGCGCTCCCGGGCGTCCGGCTCGTCGGCGTCCTCGCGGTCGAGGGAACGGCCGCGCGTCTCGGGCAGGAAGTGGGCGCACACCAGCGAGATGACCCCCACCGCGACGTTGTAGGCCGCGACCCACCAGAGCGTCCCCTCGCCCCGGGTGACCAGCCAGGCCGCGATCAGCGGCGTGAGGCCGGAGGCGAGGATGCCGGAGACCTGGTAGAGCGTGCTCAGCGCGGTGTAGCGGTAGCGGGTGTCGAACAGCTCCGACCAGAACGCCGCCAGGGGGCCGTAGACGGTGCCGTAGACGACGCCCAGCCCGACCACGAAGACCAGCGAGATCGCCCACCGCTCCTCGGTGTGGACGAGCGCGGCGGCCGGGAAGGCGAACAGCAGGCCGATCCAGGCGCCGACCCGGTAGACCGGCTTGCGCCCGACGCGGTCGGACAGGGCGCCGGCGATCGGCACCAGCACGACTCCGAGCGCGGCGCCGACCATGATCGCGTCGAGCGCCCAGCTGCGCGGCAGCTCGAGGTTGGTCGCGACGTAGGCGAGCAGGTAGACCGAGAACAGGTTGAAGGTGAAGCCCTCGATGAAGCGGGTGCCCATGCCGAGGAGCAGCGGCCGCGGCTGCTGCGCCAGCAGGTCGCGCAGCGGGAGCTGGGAGATCTCCTTGCGCTCCTGGACCTTGGCGAACTCCGGCGTCTCCATCACCGAGAGCCGGATGTAGGCGCCGATGCCGAGCAGGAGGATGCTCACGAGGAAGCAGGCGCGCCAGCCCCAGGCGAGGAACGACTCCTCGGGCAGCAGGCCTGCGAGCGAGAACGCACCCGCCGCGAGGACCAGCCCGCCCGGCACGCCGATGTGGGCGAAGCTGCCGTAGAAGCCGCGGCGCCCGGCCGGGGCGTACTCGACGGCCAGCAGCACCGCGCCGCCGTACTCGCCTCCCACGCCGATGCCCTGCAGCACCCGCAGCAGCACCAGTGCGACCGGTGCCCAGACGCCGATCTGGTCGTAGGTCGGCAGCAGGCCGATGAGGGCGGTGCCGACGCCCATGATGACGAGCGTCAGCAGCAGCATCTGCTTGCGACCGATCCGGTCGCCGAAGTGGCCGAAGACCAGGCCGCCGACGGGCCGGGCGAAGAACCCGACCGCGAAGGTGGCGAATGCCGCGAACTGGGCGGCGGGCCCGTCGAGGCCGTTGAAGTAGAGCTTGTCGAACACCACGGCGGCGGCCGTGCCGTAGAGGAAGAAGTCGTACCACTCGATGGTGGCGCCGACGGCCGAGGCGAGGGCGACGCGGCGCGCGGTCGGCGGGGTCGTCGAGGTCGGTGCCGTCTGCGTCATGCCGCGTCCTCCGTCCCGGCGCTGTCGAGGTCCTCGTCGGCCGGACCGGCGGCCGCGGTCGCGGCGCCCCGGTCGACGTCGGCGCCGTTGATGCGGCCGTCGAGACGCGAGGGGTCGAGGTCGTCGCGGTGCAGCTTGGCGAAGGCCGAGCGGTGGAAGACGAGCGGGTGCTGGCCGTCGCCGGCGCCGACCTCGTGGACCTTGAGCAGCACGATGACGTGGTCGCCGGCGACGACCTCCTCGTGCACCGAGCAGTCGTAGGTCGCGAGGGCCTCGTCGAGGAGGACGGCACCGTTGCCGGTGACCCGGAACGGGAGGCCGGAGAACCGCTCCTCGCGCGGCCCGGCGAGCTGCCGGCACACGGCGTCGTGGTGGTCGGCCAGCACGCTGATGCCGAGGCGGTCGGCCTCGCGCAGCAGCGGCCAGGTCGAGCTGGTCGCGGCGATGGAGAACGACACCAGCGGCGGGTCGATGCTCACCGAGGTGAACGAGGACGCGGCGATGCCGGTGAGCTGGCCCTTCACGGACGCCGCCACGGCGACGACGCCCGACGGGAACGCGCCGAAGGCGTCGCGGAGGGTGCGCTGGTCGATGGAACCTGACGGGGACGCCGGGGAGGCCGAGGAGGCCGGTGAGCTGGGGGTCGTGAGGGTCATGCGGGCACCGCCTGACTGGTCGGGGAGGAGGGCGTGGACGGGGCGGGCAGCGCGGGGAGGGCGTGCTGCGCGGTGGCGAACCAGGCGTCGTAGGGCTCCGGGTCCGAGTGCTGGGCGTCGACGACGTAGAGGCCCTTCGTGGGCACCGAGGCCCCCAGCTCGACGAGCAGCGGCCGCAGGCCGTGGTCCACGGCGAGGGTGTGGGCGGGCGAGGCGCCCAGCATCAGCGGGATCGCGGTCACGCCGCCGAGACCCTGGTGCGGGAACCGGTCGAGGAACGCCTTGAGCAGGCCGGTGTAGGTGCCCTTGTAGGTCGGGCTGGCGACGATGACGACGAGGCTGGAGGCGACGTCCTCGACGAGGCCGCCCACCGTCTCGGAGCCCCAGTCGAAGAGCTCGCCGGCGTGGTCCGCGAGGTCGACGACGAGGTCCGCGCCGCCGAGCCGGTCGGCGAGGGTGAGGGCGGCCTCGTAGGTCCGCGAGCGTGGCTTGGGGTTGCCGACCACGACGGCGACGCGGGTGCTCACGAGGCGGCCTTCGACGAGCCGAACGGGACGGACGCGCGGGCCGCCGTGGGCGCCGGGTGCGTCCAGAGGCCGCGCTGCTCGAGCACGGGCAGGACGCCCTCGCCGAAGTGGTACGCACCCTCGAGGTGGGGGTAGGCCGAGAGGACGAACTCCTCGATGCCCACCGCGACGTACTGCTCGATCAGGTCGGCCACCTCCTCGTGGCTGCCCACGAGCGCGGTGCCGGCACCGCCGCGCACCAGGCCGACACCGGCCCACAGGTTGGGGTGGATCTCGAGGCCGTCGCGGTTGCCCTGGTTGAGCGCGAGCATGTTGTGCTGGCCCACCGACTCCGAGCGCTTGAGCCCCTCCTGGACCCGCCGGATGTCCTCGTCGGAGATCCCGGCCAGCAGCCGGTCCGCCTCGGCCCACGCCTCCTCGGAGGTGTCGCGGGTGATGGTGTGCACGCGGAGCCCGAAGGTCATCTCGCGACCCTGCTTCTCGGCGAGCTCACGGATCCAGGCGACCTTCTTCGCCACGGCCGACGGCGGCTCGCCCCAGGTCAGGTAGACGTCGGCGTGCTCGGCCGCGACCAGGCCGGCCGCGGGCGAGGAGCCGCCGAAGTAGATCTGCGGGATCGGGTCGGGCAGCTGCTGCAGCCGCGCCTGGTCGACGCGCAGGTGGCGCCCGGCGAAGGTGACCTCCTCCCCCGCCCAGAGCCGGCGCACGATGCTCAGGAACTCGCCGCAGCGCTCGTAGCGGGCGTCCTTGTCGAGGAAGTCGCCGTAGGCGCGCTGCTCGTGCGACTCACCGCCGGTGACGACGTTGAGCAGCAGCCGTCCGCCCGAGAGGTTCTGGAAGGTGGCGGCCATCTGCGCGGCCAGCGTCGGGGACGTGAGCCCGGGACGGAAGGCGACCAGGAACTGCAGCCGCTCGGACAGCGGGGCGAGCATCGCCGTGGTCAGCCACGCGTCCTCGCACCAGGCACCGGTCGGCGTGAGGGCGGCCTCGAAGCCGAGCTGCTCGGCGCTGCGGGCGATCTGGCCGAGGTAGGGGACGCTGGCCGGCCGGCCGGCCGCGCCGTGCTCGACGCCGTGCCCCCCGCTCACGACCTGTCGGCCGTCGCCTCCGTTGGTGGGCAGGAACCAGTGGAACTTCATCTCAGTCCTCTCGCTGTCGGTCCGGGTCGGCCAGGGAGCCGCCCGGCGGGGACGACCGCCGCGCACCGGGCGTACATCGCTATCTCTATCGATCTTGTAGACAAAGGTAGCAGCCGGATGCTCCGCTGCTGCGGCACCGGCCGGGCGGGGATGTCGAGGGGGTGGCAGGCGTCGCCTTGCAGGCAGAACGGACCACCGCGGGGCCCCGCCCACGCACGGCGCGCCGTGCACCGTTTTGTATAGTTTGTCAGTAGACTTTGGAAACCGAGGCGCCACCCCGGGTCGGGACTTGCCAGGGCACCACCATCGAGAGCAGGAGCACCGCGTGCGGATCGAACAGCTGGAGTACCTCGCGGCCGTGACGGAGCACGGGTCGCTGCGCCGCGCGAGCGAGGCCATGCACATCTCCCAGCCGGCGCTCAGCGAGGCCGTGACCAAGCTGGAGAAGGAGCTCGGCGCGACACTGCTCGACCGTCGGCGCACCGGCTCCCGGATCAGCCGGCAGGGCCTCGACCTGTTGCAGAACATGACCGAGGTCCTCGAGGCGGTCGACCGGCTGCGCCAGGCCGCCGGCCAGCAGTCCGTACGCCGCCGCGACCTGCGCATCGGCACCGTCAACACCGCCTCGTCCAGCCTGCTCGCGCCCGCCCTGCGCGACCTCCACGCACGCCACGGGTCGGGCGGCGTCGAGGTGGTCCACGGGCGGCAGGCCGACATCCAGCAGGGCCTCGCCGAGGGGACGCTCGACCTCGGGCTCGTCAACGTGCTGCCCGGCGACGAGGTGCCGCCGACGCTCGTGGCCGACCGGCTGATCGAGGGGACCCCGGTCGCCTGCCTGCCCGCCGACCACCCGCTGGCCGCGAAGGAGCGGGTGAGCGTCGACGACCTCCGCGCCGAGCCGCACGTGCTCATGCGCCCGGGCTTCGTGATGCACCGCTACGCCCACCGCGTCTTCGCCGGGGTGCTGCCCGGGACGACCTACGCCACCGACGGGGCGGAGATGGGCAAGGCGATGGTGGCGGCGGGGCTCGGGCTCTCGATCCTGCCGGACTTCTCGATCACCGCCGACCCGCTCGTGAGCGCCGGGGTGCTCACCACCCGGCCGATCCAGACCGACCAGACCACCGTGACGCTGCTGATGCTGCGCCGCCGGGCCGAGCGGACCTCGGAGCCGCTGCGCGACCTGCAGGCCGCGCTGGTGCGCCAGGCGCGGGCCTACCTCGCCTCGCTCGAGCTGCCGCCCACCGCTTCCGACGCCGCGCCGGAGCTCACACCGGTGACGCCGATCAGTAGTCGTGCACGAACTCCGTGAGCGCCTTGAGCTGATCGGGGTCCGTCGAGGGGATCACGCCGTGGCCGAGGTTGAAGATGTGGCCCTTGGCCGCGCGCCCGGCATCGATGATCTCGGCCGCCCGCTGCGTCATCACCTCGGTGGGAGCGAAGACCAGGGTGGGGTCGAGGTTGCCCTGCACCGCGCGGTCGCCGACGAGCGGGATGGCCTGCTCGAGGGGCGTACGCCAGTCCACGCCGACCACGTCCGCGCCGGCCTCCCCCATCAGCCCGAGGAGGTTGGAGGTCCCGACGCCGAAGTGGATCCGCGGCACGCCGAGCTCCCCCGCCGCCGCGAGCACCCGCTCCGAGTGGGGCATCACCGACGCGCGGTAGTCGGCCGGGGTCAGCGCACCCGCCCACGAGTCGAAGAGCTGGACGGCCGACGCGCCGGCCTCGACCTGGATGCGGAGGTAGGCCGCGGCGATGCCGGCGATCTTGCGCATCAGCGCGTCCCACACGTCCGGGGCGCCGAACATCATCGCCTTGGTGCGGGCGTGCTCCTTGGACGGACCGCCCTCGACGAGGTAGGACGCGACCGTGAACGGGGCGCCGGCGAAGCCGATCAGCGGCGTCGCGCCGAGCTCGGCGACGAGCTGGTGCACCGCCCGGGAGATGAAGGGCACGTGGTCGGGCGTGAGGTCGGGGATCGCCTCGACGTCGGCCAAGGTCCGCACCGGTGACGCGACGACGGGGCCGACGCCCGGCTTGATGTCGAGGTCGACGCCGACCGCCTTGAGCGGCAGCACGATGTCGGAGAAGAAGATCGCCGCGTCGACGCCGTAGCGGCGCACGGGCTGCAGGGTGATCTCGGTGACCAGGTCGGCGTCCATGCAGGACTCGAGCATGCCGATGCCCTCGCGCACCTTGAGGTACTCCGGCAGCGAGCGCCCGGCCTGGCGCATGAACCACACCGGGGTGTGCGACGGCTGCTCGCCCCGCGCGGCCCGCAGGAACGGGCTCTCGGCCAGACCGGGGTGGGGCGTGCGTACGGCGTGGTTCACCCCCGAATCTTCGCAGGTCAGGCGGCGTGGCGGCACATCGGCGAGGCGGATGGCTGGCCTACTCTGGCCACATGGTGGCCCGTCACGAGACCCACCCCGGCAGCGCTGCCGCGGCTGGGCCCGCGGAGTTCCGCGCGGCTGTGGAGTCCATGCGTCGGGCCTCGCTGCGCCCGGAGGTCCTCTGCGAGGAGATGCCGGCGCCCCAGCGCATCGCGCCGTGGTCGTCCGCGCTGAGCGGCGACGTGACGGTCGACGACGAGGACCTCGGCACCGGCCGGTTGATCCTGCTGCACGACCCGGCGGGCAACGACGCCTGGGACGGCACCTTCCGCTGCGTGGCCTACGCCCGCGCCGACCTCGACCCCGAGCTCGGCGCCGACCCGATGCTGGCCGCCGTCGGCTGGTCGTGGCTCACCGAGGCGCTCGAGGCGCACCGCGCCGACTTCCACGCCGCGTCGGGCACGGTCACCTGCGTGACCACCGAGAGCTTCGGCGGGATGGCCGACGAGCCCGGCACGGCCCAGGTCGAGATCCGCGCGTCGTGGACGCCGGGCGTCGACGAGGACGGCCGCCTCGACATGACGCCGCACGTCGAGGCGTGGGGCGAGCTGATGTGCACCGCCGTCGGGCTGCCGCCGGTGCCCGAGGGCGTCACGGCCATGCCGAGCCGGCGCGGACAGCGCGGCACCTGAGCGATGTCCGAGACCGCCGAGACGCCCGACCTGGAGCCGGACCTGGAGCCCGACGTGCAGCCTGACGTCGAGTCCGACGTCGAGTCCGACGCCGAGCCGGACGCCGGGATCGACGCAGCTCCCGAGCCCGAGGCTCCCCCGGCGCCGCTGCTCGAGCTCCGTGACGGCCTGCCCGAGATCGTCGAGACCGACGAGCGGCTGGCCGAGGCCTGCGCCGCCCTGGCGGCGGCGAGCGGTCCGGTCGCCATCGACGCCGAGCGCGCCTCCGGCTACCGCTACTCCAACCGCGCCTACCTCATCCAGCTGCGCCGCGAGGGCGCCGGCACCTGGCTCGTCGACCCGATCGCCGTGAGCACGCTCGCGCCGCTCCAGGAGGCGCTCGAGGGCGTCGAGTGGATCCTGCACGCGGCCACCCAGGACCTCCCGTGCCTCCGTGAGGTCGGCCTCACCCCCACCAGCCTCTTCGACACCGAGCTCGCGGGCCGCCTGCTGGGCTACCCGCGCGTCGGCCTGGCGACCCTCGTCGAGACGGTCCTCGGGCAGCGGATGCGCAAGGAGCACTCGGCCGCCGACTGGTCCACCCGCCCGCTGCCGAAGCCGTGGCTGGAGTACGCCGCGCTCGACGTGGAGGTGCTCGTCGAGCTGCGCGACCACATGGCCACCGAGCTCGAGAAGGCCGGCAAGGCCGAGTGGGCGCGCCAGGAGTTCGAGCACCTGCTGGACTTCGAGCCGGCCGTCCGCGTCGACGCGTGGCGGCGTACGTCCGGCGTGCACCGCCTCCGCGGACGCCGGGCCCTCGGCGCGGCGCGGGCCCTGTGGGAGGCGCGCGACCGGATCGCCGCCGAGCGCGACGTCACCCCCGGGCGGATCCTCCCCGACTCGGCCATCGTGGTGGCGGCCACCGTCATGCCGGCCGACCGCCGAGCCCTGCTGTCCACCTCGGGCTTCCACGGTCGCGGTGCCAGCCGCTACGCCTCCGCCTGGGTGGACGCGCTGGAGCAGGTCCGCGAGATGGGCGAGGACGAGCTGCCCACCCGGGCCCCGCGCGGCGACGGCCCCCCGCACCCGCGCACGTGGGCCGAGCGCGACGCGGTGGCCGACCGCCGCTTCAAGGCGGCGCGCGAGGCGATGCTCAACCTCGCCGAGGTGCACCACCTGCCCGTCGAGAACCTGCTCACCCCCGACTACCTCCGCCGGCTGATGTGGGCGCCCCCGGCGACCAGGGAGCCGGCCGCCCTCGCGGACGCCGTACGCACCCAGCTCGCGTCCTACGGCGCGCGGCCGTGGCAGGCCGGACTGGTCACCGGCGCCCTGGTGGGCGCGATCCTCGGCGCCGAGGCCGAGCCGGACCGGACCGAGCGGCCCGACGAGTAGGACCTACTCCGACGGCGTCTCGGTCGGCTCGTCCGTCGGCGACTCCGACTCCTCGGGGTCCTCGGTCTCCTCCGGCGACAGCACCGCCTGCGACGCGGTGTCGATCTCCTCGGTGACCTGGTCGAGGTCGAGCACGCCCGGCGCCGTCACCAGCCGCTCGAGCAGCGGCGTGACGGCGTCGACCAGCTCGTCACGCTGGTCGATGAACGGCGGCACGACCATGTAGCGGATGCCTTGGTTGAACACGTCGGACTGCGCGGGCTCCTCGCCGGGCGCCAGGAACGCGTCGGACGAGGCCACCTCGGTGTTGGCGGGCACGATGTAGCCCGTCGAGGCGACCGTGGCGATGGCGGCGTCGGAGACGGCGTAGGCGATGAAGTCCGCGGCGTCGCCGATGCTCTCGGAGTCGGCGGACAGGCACAGGCCGCTGATGTCGCCGACGGTCGCGCGGTCGTCGATGATCGGCATCGGGAGGACGTCGAACTCGAGGTCCTCGGCCTCGCGCAGCTCGGGCACGAGGTTGCGGAAGCCCGCGACCATCGCCAGCTCGCCGCGCTTGAAGAGCTGCACCGGCGTCGCACGCGCCAGCTGGGCGTTGGTCGGCGTCAGCGTCGGGTCGCGCAGGGTGAACAGGGTCTCGTTGAGCGCCTCGCGGGTGGAGTCGTCGGAGAAGGCCAGCGACGTGGGCTCGCGGTCGTCGTCGAAGACCTGGCCGCCGCCGGAGTAGATGAACGGCGCCAGCCCCTCGAGCGTCGGGTCGATCCACACCCCGCGCGGGTCGCCGCGCCGGGAGGCGAACCGCGCCGCGGCGTCGAACTCGGCGAGCGACCAGCGCTCGCGCACGCCCTCGGAGGTGAGCGTCGGGACGTCGAGGCCCCGGCGCTCCATCTTGTCGAAGTCGATGATGTCGGTGTTGTAGTAGATGACCATCGGGGAAACCGAGTAGGCCATGCACTGGAGCTCGTCGTCCATGGCGAAGGCGTCGACCGCGTCACGGGAGAACCGGTCGCCGAAGTCCACGCCGCGCTCGTCGAGGAGCAGGCTCACCGGCTGCAGCGCCTCGGCGTCGACCAGCTGGTCGAGGTCGATGCGGGAGGTGAGGAACGCGTCCGGGGCGTTGCCGGCGAGCACGTCCTCGAGCGCGGACTCGTGGTCGGGCCAAGACTTCAGCGTGACCTGCCGCGTGGTCGAGCTGGCGTTGAAGGAGTCGACCACGCGCTGGTAGGCCGCCACCTCCTCCTCGGTGCCGTAGACGCCGAAGACGAGCTCGCGCGGCTCGCTGGAGCCGGACGTCGTCGGCGACGGAGACGGCTCGGGGGTGGGCTCCGCGTCGTCGGTGCAGGCAGCGGTGGACAGCGCGACGGCCATGGCGCAGGCGGCCAGGGCGCCACGGCGCAGGGACGGGCGGCGGTGGAGCACGGGTCGAACCCTAACGGGACAGTCCACGGCGGGCCTCGACGACGGCGTGGAAGACCACGGCGTCGAGCACCGCACCCTCGCGTCGTACGCCGTCGCGCCTCAGGGGGACGAGCCGGTCGAGCCGCACCTCGCTGGGCCGGCCCTGGGCGTCCCAGCCGCCGGAGCCGACGTCCATCCAGTGCCGGCCGTGGCGCGCCTCGTCCTCCGCGTCGCGGTCGTGGTCCTGGCTGCTGAGCATCAGCCCCACCCAGCCGTCGCCGTCGGTGCCCAGCACGAGGACCGGCCGGTCCTTGCCCTGGGCTGGGTCGTCCTCGTAGGGCACCCACGCCCACACGACCTCGCCCGGGTCGGGCTCGCCGTCGAGCTCGGGTGCGTAGCGGGCGATCGGGTCGTCGGGCACGCGGCGAGCCTAGGGCCTCGCCACCGGGACCGCGCCCCGACGGAGCGGGGCCGGAGCGGGGCCGGAGCGGGGCCGGAGCGGGGCCGGGAGGAATGAGCGAGTGCGCCGGACCGGGAGCGCCTCACGGCGCGTGGCCGCTCGTAGCGGCTTATTTCGGGACCCGGGGCTGCCACAGCCCGACGCACTCAGGACCATTGTAAAACCTCAGCCCAGCGTGTGCCTGATTTCGGCGTGACCGGACGACTCCAGCTGCTCGGAGAGCGTCAGCATCCGGGTGATCTCGTCGTGCGACGACTCCCCGAGGCTCGCGCGACCGGCCGCGACGATGCGGGCGAAGGCGGCCGCCCGGAACAGCGTCACCGCGAAGTCCCCGCGGGCGATCCCGCGGAGCACGTCGTCGACCATCCGCCGGAGCTCGTCGGGCCCGGGCGGGTCGGCGACGCCGGCGACCACGCGGGCCACGTCGACGCGGCGCTGGCCGGCCTCGTACTCCGTGGCGACCCGCTCGGGGTCGGCGTAGACCCACGAGCGCAGCAGGAACAGCCGCCACAGGCTGCCGGCCAGGGTGTCGGCGGGCGCGCCGGACCACACCTCGGCGAGCGTCTCGAGCCCCTCGCTCTCGGCGAGGTGCACGACGCGCTCGGCGAGGGCCGGGTCCTGCGACTCGCGGGCTCCGCGCACGAGCACGGTGGCGGCGAGGTCGCCGGCCTCGCGCAGCATGGCCGGGTCCGCGCCCCCGGCGAGGTCGGCGAAGAACGCGTCGCCGGGGGTCATCGGGCGGTGGTGGGGGCGCTCCGTCATGCCACCCAGCGTAGGAGCCGTCAGGCGGCGCGGCCCAGCACCTTGCGGATCCGCTGGTCGCTCACCTTCACCGAGGTGCCGAGGTGCTGCGCGAACAGCGAGACGCGGTACTCCTCGAGCAGCCACCTGGCCTCGCGCAGGTGCTGGGGCAGCGGCAGGCCCGCGGGCAGCGCGGCGACCGCGTGCAGCCAGGACTCCTGCAGGTCCGAGACCTGGTCCATCAGCTGGCGGTCACGGGCCACCTGCCCGTCGAGGCGCTCGCGCCGGTGGGTGACGGCACCGAGGTAGCGCGGGTAGTCGCGCAGCCGCCCGGCGCCGGCCTCGCCGACGAAGCCGTCGACCATCAGCCGGCCGACCTGGGCGCGCATGTCGGTCATGGCCGGGAGCGTCATCAGGTCGGCGCGACCGGAGATGGCCTTGTCAGTGGCGCGCCAGGCCTCCAGCACCCGCATCACGTCGAGCACCGCGGCAGGAAGCCCGCCGGCGACGGCCTCGCGGGCTGCCGCCACCAGGGCGTCGTACGCCGCCTCGTCCCGCACGGTGGGCCGGGCGTCGACCACGTCGCCGACGAGGCCCGCGCGCAGGTCCTCGAGCAGCGCACCCACCGACGGGTACGGCGAGCCGACCAGCGCGAGCTTGGCGCGCTGGTCCAGCCCGGCGGCGGCCAGCACGTCGTCGACCGGCGTGGGCGGTCCGAGCGCGAGCAGGACCAGCCGCCGTACGCCGAGCCGGTGGTGGGCGGCGGCCTCCTCGGGCGTGGCGAGGACCTGCAGGCCCACCGACGAGCCCTCGTCGACCAGGGCGGGGAACCCGCGCACCTCGTGGCCGGCGCGGCGCTGGACGAAGGACTCCTCGACGGTGCCGAAGGTCCACGACGTCCGCCCGCTCGTGGTGACGCCGGAGTCGGCCGCGACGTCGGCCATCGCCTGCTCGAACGTCGGGCGCAGCGGCTCCTTGAGCGCGTCGAGGTCCTTGCCGCGCGCGGCCTCGGTGCCCTCCTCGGTCACGACGCGGTAGGTCGGTCGCAGGTGCGCGGGCACCTTGGACCAGTCCCACGCGTCGCGGTCGATCACCAGGCTGCGGGTGCTGCGGGCGAACCGCTCGAGCGCGTCGAGCAGCGGCTCCGCACCCGGCGGTGTCGCGGCGAGGAACTCCCGCGCGGTGTTGGGCGCCGGCACCATCGCCACGCGCAGGTTCTTGGGCAGCGAGCGGATCAGCTCGGTGACCAGCTCCTCGCGCAGGCCGGGGACCAGCCAGGAGAAGTCGTCGGCCTCGACCCGGTTGAGGGTGGCGACGGGCACGTCGATGGTGATGCCGTCGTCGGCGGCGCCCGGCTCGAAGTGGTAGCTGATCGGGAAGGTCAGCCCTGCCTCGTCGCTGTCGTGCCACTCGGTGGGGAAGTCGTGGGCGCGCACCTGCCCGGCGGTATCGTGGGTGAGCATCGCCGGGTCGAAGGTGAGCAGGTCGGGCTCCTTCTGGCGCGCCCGCTTCCACCACTGGTCGAAGTGCTGCCCGCTCACCACGTCCTCGCCGACGCGGGCGTCGTAGAACTCGAACAGGGTGTGCTCGTCGACGACGATGTCGCGACGCCGGGCGCGGTGCTCGAGCTCCTCGGCCTCCTCGAGGAGTCGCGCGTTCTCGGCCAGGAACCGGTGCCTCGAGTCCCACTCCCCCTGCACCAGCGCGTGGCGGATGAACAGCTCGCGGGCCAGCGGTGGGTCGACCTTGCCGTAGGACACCAGCCGGTCCGCGACCAGCGGCACGCCGTAGAGCGTCACCCGCTCGCGCGCCATCACCGACGCCCGCTTCCGGGACCAGTGCGGCTCGGAGTAGGTCCGCTTGACCAGGTGGGCGGCCAGCCGCTCGGCCCACTCGGGCTTGATGGCGGCGTTCTGCCGGGCCCAGAGCCGCGAGGTCTCGACGAGCTCGGCACTCATCACGAAGTCGGGGTTGCGGCCCTTGAGCACGCTGCCGGGGAAGATCGCGAAGCGCGCGTTGCGCGCGCCGACGTACTCCCGCATCGGGCGGCGCTCGCCGGGCCGCGCCTTCTCGCGCTCCTCCAGCGCCCCCACGTGGCTGAGGAGCCCGGAGAGCAGTGCCTGGTGGATGCCGTCCTCGTCGTACGGTGCTCCGCCGGCCGCGCCGTTCTCGGTGGTCGAGTGCGCGGTGAGGGACGAGCCGCGTGCATCGAGGCCCATCTCCTTCGCCACCTGTCGCAGCTGGGACTCGTAGTCCTGCCACTCGCGGATGCGCAGGTAGTTGAGGAACTCGCGCCTGCACATGCGGCGGAAGGCGCTGGAGGAGAGCTCGCGCTGCTGCTCCTTGACGTGGCGCCACAGGTTGAGCCAGGTGAGGAAGTCGCTCGACTCGTGCTTGAAGCGCGCGTGCAGCTGGTCGGCCTGCGCCCGCTGCTCCTCCGGGCGCTCGCGCGGGTCCTGGATGGACAGCGCGGCGGCGATGACCAGGACGTCGCGCAGGCAGCCGAGCCGCTCGGCCTCGAGGATCATCCGGCCGAGCCGCGGGTCGATGGGAAGCCGGGCCAGCCGCTTGCCGACGGCGGTCAGGCGTACGCCCGGCCGGGACGTCGTGGCCGGCGGTCGCCCGGACGACCGCTCCCCCTGACGTTGTCGCTCGGCCTCGGTCGTGAGGGCACCGAGCTCCTCGAGCAGGTCGGTGCCGGCCTTGATGTTGCGCCGGTCGGGGGGCTCCACGAACGGGAACCGGGCGATGTCGCCGAGCCGCAGCGAGGCCATCTGGAGGATGACGCTGGCGAGGTTGGTGCGCAGGATCTCGGGGTCGGTGAACTCCGGGCGGGCCTCGAAGTCCTCCTCGGAGTAGAGCCGGATGGCGATGCCCTCCGCGACGCGGCCGCACCGCCCGGAGCGCTGGTTGGCCGAGGCCTGGCTGATCGGCTCGATCGGCAGCCGCTGCACCTTGGTGCGCACGGAGTAGCGGCTGATCCGCGCCACGCCGGTGTCGACGACGTAGCGGATGCCGGGGACTGTCAGCGACGTCTCGGCGACGTTGGTGGCCAGCACGACGCGACGTACGACCGAGGAGTGCCTGGAGAAGACCTTGTGCTGGTCGGCCGCACTGAGCCGCGAGTAGAGCGGCACGATCTCGAGCCGGTCGCTCCCGAGGGCGTCGAACGCATCGGCGGTGTCGCGGATCTCGCGCTCGCCGGGCAGGAAGACCAGGACGTCACCCGGGCCCTCCGCCGAGAGCTCGCGCACGGCGTCGAGGATCGCCTCGGTCTGGTCGCGCTGGACGGCCTCGCCCTCCTCGTCGGACTCGGGCAGCTCGAGGAGCGGTCGGTAGCGGACCTCGACCGGGAACGTACGACCCGACACCTCGACGACGGGGGCGTCGAAGTGCGCGGCGAAGCGGTCGACGTCGATGGTGGCGCTGGTGATGACGACCTTGAGGTCCGGGCGGCGCGGCAGCAGCCGCTTGAGGTAGCCCAGGAGGAAGTCGATGTTGAGGCTCCGCTCATGGGCCTCGTCGATGATGATCGTGTCGTACTTGCGGAGGTCGCGGTCGCGCTGCAGCTCGGCGAGCAGGATGCCGTCGGTCATCAGCTTGACCCGGCTGGCGCGGCTGGTCCGGTCGGTGAACCGCACCTGGTAGCCGACGACGTCGCCGAGCTCGGTGCCGAGCTCGTCGGCGATCCGCTCGGCCACCGACCGCGCCGCGATCCGGCGGGGCTGGGTGTGCCCGATCAGCTTGCCGCCGCCCGCCGCGCCGGCGCCGCGGCCCAGCTCCAGGCAGATCTTGGGCAGCTGGGTGGTCTTCCCCGAGCCGGTCTCGCCCGCGACGATCACGACCTGGTGGTCGCGGATCGCCGCGGCGATGTCGTCGCGCCGAGCGGAGACCGGGAGCTCGGGCGGATAGATGATCTTCACAACGGGCGCCATTCTCGCCCACGGCAGCAACCGGGTTTGCTCAGGAGGTCGAGCCCTCGTCCTCCGGGGGCGTGGTCGGGGGGAGCTGACCCGGTACGCCGCGCGGGCCGCCGGGCATGCCACCGCGGCCGGGACCCCGGTCGTCCGCCTCGCGCTGCTGCATCCAGCCGCCACGGTCCCGGCCGCCGTCGTCGCCGATGGCGTGCACGGCCGCGAAGCCGAGGCCGCCGACGATGATGCCCGCCAGCGCCGAGGCGATCAGCGCGGCCAACCCGTAGGACCGGTCGCCGCCCTCGGTCCGACGCAGGCGGCCCAGCCGCTCGCGAAAGCCGCGGCGGGTCACGGGGTCGGTGGCGTGCGCCTCGGTCGCCGCCGGCGTGGGTGCGGGCGCGGCCGGGTCGGGGGGCGTGCGGAGGGGTGCCGCTCCCTCGGGGCGTACGGGCTGGGTCTCGTCGTTGCGGTCGTCGCTCATGGCACCGAGCCTCCCGCCGGTTGCTGTGCGGCACCTGTGCCGGGCCCGTGAGGAGCCTCCGGAGATCTCGCGGGCCATGTCGAGGACCCGCCGACGGCTCCGTCCCCGGGGTGGACGCGGCCACAATGGGCCGCGACGGACAAGGAGAACAGAGATGCCCCGATACCTGCTGCTCAAGCACTACCGCGGCGCCCCCGCCGCCGGCAACGACGTCCCGATGGACCAGTGGGCCCCCGAGGAGGTCGACGCGCACATGACGTTCATGGACGACTTCGCCAAGCACCTCGAGGAGAACGGCGAGTACGTCGACGGCCAGGCGCTCGCCCCCGAGGGCGCGTGGGTCCGGAGCGAGGGCCCCGGCAAGCCGCCGGTCACCGACGGTCCCTTCGCCGAGACCAAGGACCTCATCGCCGGCTGGTTCGTCATCGACGTCGACGGCTGGGACCGTGCTGTCGAGCTCGCCGGCGAGCTGTCCCTCGCGCCCGGCAAGGACGGCAAGCCGATCCACGAGTGGCTCGAGGTCCGGCCCTTCTACGGCTCACCCACGGCCACCGGCGACTGACCGCGCCGAGGACCCTCCCGCCATGGATGCCTTCGACGAGGCGACGCTGCGGCCGCTCGTGCCCGCGGTGATCGGTGTCCTCGTCCGCCGCGGAGCCGACTTCGCGGCGGCCGAGGACGCTGTCCAGGAGGCCCTGGTCGAGGCATGGCGCACCTTCGGGGGCGGGGACGACGGACCCGGCGGGGACGGCGGGGACGACGGAGCCGGTGCCACGGCCGGGCCGCGGGACCTCAAGGGCTGGCTGGTCACGGTCGCGTGGCGGCGGTTCCTCGACGCCGTGCGCTCCGAGTCCGCTCGCCAGCGGCGTGAGGTCGTCGTGGACGGGCGTCCCGGACCGGGACCCACCGAGGACGCCGACGACACGCTGCACGTGTTCTTCCTCTGCGCCCACCCTGCCCTCACGCCGGCCTCGGCGGTCGCGCTCACGCTGCGGGCGGTCGCGGGGCTGACGACGCGGCAGGTCGCGGAGGCCTACCTGGTCCCCGAGGCCACGATGGCGCAGCGCATCAGCCGCGCGAAGCGGACGGTGTCGGGCGAGTCGTTCGACCGGCCCGGCGACCTCGCGACCGTGCGGCGCGTGCTCTACCTCGTCTTCAACGAGGGCTACTCCGGCGACGTGGACCTCGCCGCCGAGGCGATCCGGCTCACCCGGCAGCTCGTCGAGCTCGCCGGCCCGCACGGCGAGGACCCCGAGACCGACGGCCTGCTCGCGCTGATGCTGCTGCACCATGCCCGGCGCCCGGCACGCACCCGCGCCGACGGGACCCTCGTGCCGCTGGCCGAGCAGGACCGCGGCCTGTGGGACACCACCCTGGTCGAGGAGGGCGTGACGGTGCTGCAGTCGGCCCTGTCGCGGCAGCGGCGCGGCGAGTACCAGCTGCAGGCGGCCATCGCCGCCCTGCACGCGGACGCCCCGACCACGGCCGAGACCGACTGGGTGCAGGTCGTGCAGTGGTACGACGAGCTGCTCGCGCTGACCGGGAGCCCGGTCGTCCGGCTCAACCGGGCGGTGGCCGTCGGCGAGGCCGACGGGCCCCGCGCGGGCCTCGCCGCCCTGGCCGAGGTCGACCCGGACGTGCCGCGGCACCGCGCCGCGTCGGCGTACCTGCACGAGAGGGCCGGCGACCTCGCGACGGCCGCCCGGCTCTACGCCGAGGCCGCGGGGCTGGCGACGAACGTCCCCGAGCGCACGCACCTCACCCGGCAGGCCGCGCGGCTCAACCAGGCCTCCGCCGCGGACTAGGCGACAGGCGCCTCACAGCAACCGCACAGGAACGGGCGGCAGGATGCTGTCCGTGCAGCAGCTCACCCGACCCGACGGCTCGCCGGTGCGGGTGCTCGTCGTCGACGACGAGGTCAACATCGCCGAGCTGCTCGCGATGGCGCTGCGCTACGAGGGCTGGGACCTCGCGATGGCCCACACCGGCACCGACGCCGTCTCGACCGCGCGCGACTTCCGGCCCGACGCGGTGGTGCTCGACATCATGCTGCCCGACTTCGACGGCCTCGAGGTGCTGCGGCGGATGCGGGCCGACGGCAGCGACGTGCCCGTCCTGTTCCTCACCGCCAAGGACGCGGTCGAGGACCGCATCGCGGGCCTCACCGCCGGTGGCGACGACTACGTCACCAAGCCGTTCTCGCTGGAGGAGGTGGTCGCCCGGCTGCGCGGCCTCATCCGCCGGGGCGGCACCGCCGCGCAGGCCGAGGCCGGCAACCTGCTCGCCGTCGGCGACCTCACCCTCGACGAGGACAGCCACGAGGTGCACCGCGGCGGCGACGAGCTCGCCCTGACGGCGACCGAGTTCGAGCTGCTGCGGTTCCTCATGCGCAACCCCCGCCGGGTGCTGAGCAAGGCGCAGATCCTCGACCGGGTCTGGCAGTACGACTTCGGTGGCCAGGCCAACGTCGTGGAGCTCTACATCTCCTACCTCCGCAAGAAGGTCGACGCCGGCCGCGAGCCGATGATCCACACCATGCGAGGCGCGGGCTACGTCCTCAAGCCGGCCGCCCGGGCGGGCCCGTGAGGCTCTCCGCCACGATGCCCCGCACCCTCACCGCCCGGCTCGTCGCCGTGGCGGTGCTGCTGGTCGCGGTGACGGCGCTCCTCATCGGCACCGCCACCACGCTGGCGATGAAGCGCAACCTCGACGCCCAGCTCGACGCCCAGGCGACCGAGTCGCTCGTGCGGACGGTCAATGCACCGCGCGGTGGGCCGGGCGACGACGGCGGGCCGGACGGTGACGGCGACGGCTTCGACCCCTTCCGCGACATCCTGCGCCAGGACGAGGGCGCCCTGGTCGCCGTGGTGCCCGAGGAGGGCGAGCTCACCGGCGCCGTGCGGTCGGAGGGCGACGGGGAGAGCTACGGCGTCGCCGAGCCGCTGTCCGAGCGCCAGCTGGAGTCCCTCCACGACGACATGCCCTACGCCGAGTACGAGCCGGCCACCGTCCGCATCCCCGAGCTGGGCAGCTACCGCGTGGTGTGCCACGAGGGCGAGGGCGGCTGGGTGGTCGTCGGGCTGCCCACGGCGGACGTCTCGCGGACGATCTCCGACCTGGTCCGGTTCGAGCTGCTGGCCACCCTCCTGGGCGTCGCCGCCGCCGCCGTCGCCGGCACGGTCGTCGTACGCCGCCAGCTCGCGCCGCTGCGCGAGGTCTCGGCCACCGCCCACCGGGTCGCCGAGCTCCCGCTGGCCTCCGGGGAGATCGACATGGCCGACCGGGTGCCCGAGCGGCTCACCGACGAGCGGACCGAGATCGGCCAGGTCGGGGCCGCGCTCAACACGATGCTCGACCACGTCGAGGCGGCGCTGGGCCAGCGCCACCGCAGCGAGCAGCAGGTCCGGCAGTTCGTCGCCGACGCCTCGCACGAGCTGCGTACGCCGCTGGCGACGATCGCGGGCTACACCGAGCTGGCCCGCCGCCGGCCCGAGGCCACCGGCACCGCACTGGCCAAGGTCGAGACCGAGTCGGCGCGGATGACGGCCCTCGTCGAGGACCTGCTCCTCCTCGCCCGGCTCGACGCCGGCCGGCCCCTGGCCCGCGAGCCGGTCGACCTGTCCCGGCTGCTGCTCGAGGCGGTCGACGACGCGCGCGTGGTGGACCCGGAGCGCTCCTGGCGGCTGGTCCTGCCCGACGCGCCGCTCACGGTGGTGGGTGACGGGGCGCGGCTGCACCAGGTGGTGAGCAACCTGCTGACCAACGCCCGCAAGTACACCCCTCCCGGCAGCACGGTCACCGTGACCGGCACGGCCGCGGGCTTCACCGTCCACGACGACGGCCCGGGGTTCCCGCCGGACCTCGCGCCGCGCGCCTTCGAGCGGTTCGTCCGGGGCGACGCCGCACGCCACCGCGCCGGCGGGGCCGGGCTCGGGCTGTCGTTGGTCGAGGCGATCGTCGCCTCGCACGGCGGCTCGGTCGCGCTGTCCAGCCGGCCAGGTGGCACGACCCTGACCGTCCGGCTCCCCTCCCCGAGCGGGTAACCCCGAGTTACAGTTGCCGGCATGAGCCTGACCACCCTCACCGACAAGGTCGTCGTCATCACCGGAGCCGGCTCCGGCATCGGCCGCGCGCTGGCCACGCGGGCCGCTCGCGGCGGCGCACTGCTCGCGCTGTCCGACTGGAACGTCGACGGCCTCGCCGAGACAGTGCGGCTGGCCGAGCAGGCCGGCGCCACCAAGGTGCGCCACGACGTGGTCGACGTCTCCGACCGCGCCGCCGTGCAGGCCTGGGCGGCCGGGGTGGTCGAGGAGTTCGGTCGGGTGAACCTGGTGGTCAACAACGCCGGCGTCACCCTCACCGGGGACTTCACCGACCTCGCCTACGAGGACCTCGACTGGATCCTCGGTGTGAACTTCCACGGCGTCGTCCACGGCTCCAAGGAGTTCCTGCCCCACCTCATCGCCAGCGGCAACGGCGCGCTGGTCAACATCTCCTCGCTCTTCGGGCTCGTCTCCGTGCCCGGCCAGTCGGCCTACAACGCCACCAAGTACGCCGTCCGCGGGCTCACCGAGGCGCTGCGCGAGGAGATGCTGGTGGCGGGCCACCCGGTCACCGTCACCTGCGTGCACCCCGGTGGCATCCGCACCGGGATCAGCCGCAACGGGCGCAAGGCCGCCGGCCTCGACGGCGCGTCCATCGACGACCTCTTCGACAAGAAGCTCGCCAAGATGACCCCCGACCGGGCGGCCGAGATCATCCTCGGCGGCGCGCTGGCCGGGAAGGCGCGGGTCCTCGTCGGCCTCGACGCCCACCTCATCCACCACTTCGCCAAGCTCGCGGGCTCGCGCTACCAGGACGTGGTGGCCCGGGTGACCTCCCGCATGCCCCTGCGCTGAGCCCTCACCGGGCACTTCGTGCCCGGTCACCTAGGGTCGGGACGTGAGCAGCCACGCCCCCGGGACCCCGATCCGCTGCGAGATGACCAAGTGGGGCGACCGCCCGCACTGGCGCTTCGACGGGGTCCACCTCGGCTCGGACGAGCACGGCGAGTGGATCGGCTTCCCGCGGGGCACGCACAACCAGCGCCCGGGCCACGAGTTCCGCGCCGCGGTCGACGCGGTGACGCTTGTGCGGTCGGACGCCTGGTACCTCGCGACGTTCCAGGCGCCGGGCATCTGGTGCGACCTCTACGTCGACGTCACCACCCCGCCCGTCTGGGACGGCGACGTGCTCCGGGCCGTCGACCTCGACCTCGACGTCATCCGGCTCTCCGACCCGCTCCCCTCCGGGGTCGTCGGCCAGCCCGGCTACGCCGGCCGCGCGCCGGGCGAGATCTTCGTCGACGACGAGGACGAGTTCGCCGAGCACCAGGTGTCGCTCGGCTACCCCTCCGACGTCGTCGCCGCGGCGCAGGCCAGCAGCGACGAGCTCGTCGCGGCGGTCCGCGCCGGCCTGCCGCCGTACGACGGCGCGCACCTGCGCTGGCTGGCCGAGCTCACTCGTCTGTCGATCGCCTGAGCGCCCGCCGCTCGGCGCGGGTCATGGCGCGGTAGGGCCCGACCAGGCGAGGCCCGGCGAGCCGGTTCTCCAGCCGACGCGCCTCGCGCTTGAGCGGCTGGGCGACGTACTCGCCCAGGATGACGCCGGAGGCCAGCGCGATCGCGACCGTGATCGCGGTCATCAGCGCGAAGATGCCCTGCGAGACGAAGTAGCCGCCGTCGGCCAGGAACGTCAGGCCGCGGTAGATCGAGAGCCCCGGCAGGAACGGCACGATCGCCGGCACGGCGACCACCAGCGGCGGCACCCGCACGCGGCCGGCGACGGCGTAGGCGACGAGTCCGATGAAGAAGGCGGCGGCGCCGGCCGCCGCCGCCCGCCCGAAGCCGCTCGCGGTGACCGCCTGCGAGACGAGGGCGGCCGCCGCGGTCGTCAGCCCGACGGGCAGCACCGCCCGGCGAGGGGCGTACGACGCGACGCTGAACGCGGCCGCCGACACGGCCGCCCCGCCGAGGACGGCCGGGAGGTCGGAGGCCCGGACCTTGCCGGGCACCAGCTGGCCGAGCTCGAGGCCGAGGCCCTCGGCGACGGAGATGCCGAGCGCGACGCCCGCGATGATCCCCGCGGTGGCCATCATCGCCTCGATCAGCCGCGCGCTCGCGGTGAGGTAGAAGCCGGTGAGCGCGTCCTGCACCGCACCCATCAGCCCGATGCCGGCGAGCAGCAGGATGATGTTGGCGGTCACGACGACCGAGGGGTCGACCTCCACCGGGGAGGCGGCGACGGCGGCGGCGAGGAGGGTCGCGATGGCCCCGCCGGCCACCTGGAGGTAGAAGAACGGCAGCCGCCGACGGGCCATCACCAGCTGGACCCGGTCGATGAGGACGGCGGCCACCGCGGCGACGACGGCGACCACCGCGCCGCCGCCGAGGAACACGCCGACCGCCGCCGCCATCACGGCCCACGCGATGGTCACCGCCCAGCGCGGGAACGCGTGGCCGAGGGAGACGATCGTCGCCATCCGGGACCGGGCGAGGTAGAGGTCGGCGCGGTCGGTGAGGATGTCGCGGACGAGGTGGTCGACCGCGGTCAGGTCCTCGTAGTCGATGTCGCGCTGCGTCACGTGGCGGATCATCAGCGTCGGTACGTCGTCGGGCGAGCGCTGGTGGCTCATCGACAGCGAGATGAAGGTGACGTCGATGTCGGCCGTGCGCAGGCCGAAGTGGTCGGCCACGGACCGCATGGTGGCCGTCACGTCGGCGGCACCGGCGCCCGAGGACAGCAGCATCTCGCCGATCCGCAGGCACAGGTCCATCGTCAGGTTGATCTCGCGGGCCCGCTCCGCGGCGGCGCGCGCCTCCTCCTGCTGGCTGCCCCCCTCGTGGGAGGGCCCGTCGTCGTCACGCACCGGGCCATGGTGGCACCGGCGGGTGTCGGGCCGTCGGAGGGGTGAGCCTCGCCGCGGCGAGGCTCCCTAGAGTGGAGGCATGCGCATCGACTTCCACGCGTCGGCGCGGCCGACGCTCGGGGTGGAGTGGGAGCTCGCGCTCGTCGACCGGGTCAGCCGCGACCTCGTGAGCGTCGCCTCCGACCTGCACGAGCTGGCCGGCGGCCGGCTCGACGAGCCCGAACGCCTGCACAAGGAGCTGCTGCGCAACACCATCGAGGTGGTGACCGGCATCTGCGACACCGTCGGGGAGGCCGTGACCGACCTGCGCGACACGCTGTCCGTGGTCGCACCGGCCGCCGGCGAGCTCGGCGTCGACCTGCTCGGCGCCGGCTCGCACCCGTTCGCCGACTGGTCCCACCAGCAGCTCACCGAGGGCCACCGCTACGCCGAGCTCATCAACCGCACCCAGTGGTGGGGCCGCCAGATGCTCATCTGGGGAGTCCACGTGCACGTCGGCATGCCCGAGCGTGACCGCGTGATGCCGGTCCTGGCGTCGATGCTGACGACGTACCCCCACCTCCTCGCCCTGTCGGCGAGCTCGCCGATCTGGGCCGGCCAGGACACCGGCTACGCCTCCAACCGGGCGCTGATGTTCCAGCAGCTGCCGACGGCGGGACTGCCGTTCGCGTTCGACACGTGGGCCGAGTTCGAGAAGTGCATCTCCGACCAGACCACCACCGGCATCATCGACTCGATGTCCGACGTCCGGTGGGACCTGCGGCCGGCCCCGCACCTGGGCACCCTCGAGCACCGCGTCTGCGACGGGATGTCGGACCTGCGCGAGCTGGCCGCCCTGACCGCGCTCGTGCACTGCCTCGTCGTCGACCTCGACACCCGGCTCGCCGCCGGCGAGGAGCTGCCGACGATGCCGCCGTGGCAGGTCCAGGAGAACAAGTGGCGCGCCGCGCGCTACGGCCTCGAGGCGATCGTCATCGTCGACGACCGCAACCGCGAGCGGCTCGTCACCGAGGACCTCGACGACCTGCTCGAGCGGCTGACCCCGGTCGCCAAGCGGCTGGGCTGCGAGGACGAGCTGCGCAGCGTCGCGGACATCCCGACCCGCGGGGCGTCCTACCAGCGCCAGCGCGCGGTCGCGCACGAGTCCGGCGGCGACCTGGTCGCGGTCGTCGACGCCCTGGTCGACGAGCTGGCCCACTCGCTCACCGACTGAGCCGCCTCCCCCGGCCGCCTTCAGCACAACGACGTACGGTCGGGGCGCGCCCTTGTGGCGCCCGTCACGGGGCGAGAGGATGCGCGGGCGCCCCACCTCGGGGTGAGGGGCAGAGGAGGACCGAGTGCTCGATCCGATCGACCCGACGGGGACCGGCTTCCTGCTCGCCGAGAACCGCAACATGCCGATGCACGTCGGCGGCCTCCAGCTCTTCGAGAAGCCGGCGGGCGCCGGGCGCGGCTACGCCCGCGAGATGTACGAGCAGATGCGCGCCGTCGAGCAGGTGTCGCCCCTCTTCCTCAAGCACCCGCACCGCTCCGTCCGCACGGCCGGGCAGCTGGTCTGGCAGCCCGACGAGCAGTTCGACATCGAGCACCACGTCCGCCACAGCGCCCTGCCCAAGCCCGGCCGCGTCCGCGAGCTGCTGGAGCTGTGCTCGCGCCTGCACAGCTCGCGGCTGGCCTGGGAGCGCCCGCTGTGGGAGGCCACCGTGATCGAGGGCCTGCGCGACGGACGGGTCGCGCTCTACACCAAGACCCACCACGCCCTCGTCGACGGCGTCTCGGCGATGCGGCTGCTGGCCAGCGTGCTCTCGACCGACCCCGACGAGCGCGACATGCCCGCCCCCTGGGCGCAGCGCCCGCGCCCGCCGCGCGAACGGCCGGCCACCGCCAGCGCCTCGCTGTCGGACGTCTCGGCCGCCACCGTGCGTACGGCGCTCGCGCTCGCGACCGAGGCCGCCGGGATGCCCGGCGCGCTGGTGCGCACGCTCAACCGGGGTGTGCGCAACGAGACCTCCGCGCTGTCGCTCTACGCCCCGCGCACGATCCTCAACCAGAGCATCACCGGCTCGCGCCGGTTCGCCGCCCAGGACTGGCCGGTCGAGCGGCTGCGCGCCGTCGGCCGGGCGAGCGGCACCACGATCAACGACGTCGTGCTGGCGATGGTCAGCGGCGCGATGCGGACCTACCTCGCCGAGCTCGACGCGCTGCCGGACACCACGCTGGTGTCGATGGTCCCGGTCGGGCTCAACGCCAAGCAGTCCCAGCTCGCCTCCACCGACGGCGGCAACGCCGTCGGCTCCGTCATGGTGCAGCTCGGCACCCACCTCGACGACCCGGCCGACCGCCTCGCCGCGATCCACCGCTCGATGAAGGACGGCAAGGAGGCGCTGTCGGCGATGACCCCGGCGCAGATCGTGGCGATGAGCGCGCTCGGCCAGGCGCCCGCCATCCTCGGCCCGGTGCTGCGGATGCAGGGCATCGTCCGACCGCCCTACAACCTCATCGTCAGCAACGTCCCGGGCCCGCGCACCACCCACTACTGGAACGGCGCCCGGCTGACCGGGATGTATCCGCTGTCCATCCCGATCAACGGGATGGCGCTCAACATCACCTGCACGTCCTACGACGGAAAGATGTGCTTCGGGCTCACCGGCTGTCGGCGCACGGTCCCGCACCTGCAGGTGCTGCTGCAGTACCTCGACGACGAGCTCGTCGCGCTCGAGCGGGCGGCGGGGGTGTAGGTGCGGAGGAAGCACCCGCCGCTACCCGATCACCGGGGCGATCTCGAGCCCCCCGCCCACCTGCTCCGCGACCGCCGCCAGCCGAGCGACGGTGATGTCGGCGACGGTCGCCAGCCCGGCGAGCTGGGCGTTGGACCCCGGCCGGGTCGGCTCGGCGGAGTTGATGCTGATGCAGCGGCGGGTGCCGCCGTCGGCGCGGTTGGCCAGCGCCACCGCGTGCCCGGTGGTGCCGCTCCCCGCGAAGGGGTCGAGGACCACGACGTCGTCCGGCAGGGTCGCGAGGATCCGGCGGACGAGCCCGGTCGGCTTGGGCGACTCGAAGACGTGGCCGACCAGGGCCTTGAGCTCGGCGACGGCGGTGTCGGTGGAGCCGATCTCCTCGGAGAGCCAGATGGTGCGCAGCTTCTTGCGGCGGCCGCCCTCGCGCTCGAGCCAGTCGCGCTGGAAGATGTCGACCCGCTCGCCGGCGCGGCCGCGGATCACCCGGCACTCGAGGTCGTCGGGCCGCTCGTCGACCCGGGGCCGCGACCAGCGCCACACCGCTGGCCGGCCGTCGCCGAAGACCGGGGTCAACGGCTGGCTGCCCGGGAACTCGGCGGTCGCCACGCGGCCGCTCACCGGGTCGCCGTGGAGCGCGAAGTGGAGGGTGGGCGCGGTGAGCGGGTTGAATTTCTTGTTGGTGTTGCGCAGCGGCAGGTAGCGGAACCGCCGGCCGTCGTCCGTGCGGAGCGGGAAGTCCGCCTCGTCCACCGACTCGGTCGTGCTGGCGTCCACCGCGCAGGCCGGCAGGTGCCGGGCGTACGCCAGGACGTACTCGTGGCTGGTCGCGAACCCGCGGCCGAGCTGGCGGCCCTTCGGGTTGAGGCTGACCACGACCTGCGCCAGGAAGTTGGCCTCCCCGAACACCTCGTCCATCAGCAGCCGGAGGTGGGCCACCTCGTTGTCGTCGATGCTGACGAACACGGCCCCGTGCTGGGCGAGGACCTCGCGGACGGCGAGGAGGCGCGGGCGCATCATGGCGGTCCACGCGGCGTGCCGGCCGGCGTACGGGTCGGCGTGCGAGCCGTCGCGGAAGCGGTCGGCGTAGGCGAAGTCGTTGCCGGTGTTGTAGGGCGGATCGGTGTAGACGACGTCGACGGACCCGGGCTCGAGCCGCGGCAGCACGTCGAGGTTGTCCCCGGCGTGGAAGGCGTTCCACGGGAGCGCCGGCACGGGAGGCACGGGCTCGTCGGGCACGAGGCGCAGCCTAGGCGTTCGGGACCGCTGCCAGCGGTGACCCGGCCGCGACCGGCGTACGCCGCCCGACCGCCCGCCGCGGACCGCTCGTCCCAATTTTCCCACCAGTCCCACGTCGTCCTTTACTCTGGATCGCGTGTCACTCTTCGCGCGCCGCCCCGTGCCCTCCGCCCCCGCCCGCACCCGTGTCCTGACGATCGCCACCGCCGGCGTCCTCGTCGCCGGTCTCGGCGTGGGCCTCGGCACCCCGTCGGTCGCCGACGACGGCCGCAGCGGCTCCGCCTCCGGCCGCGACGGCCTGTCCGGCGCGGCCAGCGGCTACCGCGGCCGCAACCAGACCTCGGACGGCAGGCCGGGCCTGGTCGTCGGCCCGGAGGTCAGCCGGCGTGGCCGCACGCCGGTGATCGCCAACGAGGCGACGTACGAGATCGCGCCCGGCGTGACGCTGCGTGAGTGGGACCAGATCGACGGTCGCCAGCCGATCGGCCAGGTGCGGATGAACCTCGTCACCGTCAACCTCGACGCCGCCAACATCAGCTTCGGCGCGCTCACCCCCAGCTTCGTCACCAGCCGCCGCACCGTGAGCCAGCTGGGCCGGTGGAGCTCCGCGCTGACGGCGGTCAACGGCGACTTCTTCGACATCGGCCAGACCGACGCGCCGCTCGGCGTGACGGTCGAGGACGGCGGCGTCCTCACCGGCTCGCGCGAGGGGTGGATCCCCGGGGTCAACTCCAGCCTGTGGTTCGACGCGTCGGGCCCCCACGTGAGCCCGCTGAGCGTGCAGTACTCCATCCGCCAGGCGCGCGACTGGGTCGTCAGCGGCTTCAACCACCCGCGGGTGCCGCAGGGCCAGATCGGCGTGTTCACCCACGCCTTCAACCGCACCAAGGGCTACACCGTCACCGACGGCAAGAAGTACGTCCGCGAGGTCGTGCTGCGCAAGAACCGCGTGGTGTCGAACCGCTCCACGCTCTCCCTCGGCCAGAAGATCCGCAAGAAGGACCGCGTGCTGATCGGCGTCGGCCGGGGCGCCAAGCAGCTCAAGACGCTCAAGCCCCGCCAGCGCGTGACGCTCGCGCAGCGCATCGAGGGCGGCCGCCCGACCGCCGCCATCAGCGGTGACCGGCCGCTGCTGGTCAACGGCGTGCGCACCGTCATCAACAACACGATCGCCCACCCGCGCACCGCGGTCGGCATCGACGCCGACGGACGTCGCCTGCACGTCCTCGTCGTCGACGGTCGCTCCGCCGCGAGCCGCGGCTACACGATGGTCGAGCTCGCAGACTTCATGACCGCCCTCGGCGCCGAGAACGCCATCAACCTCGACGGCGGCGGCTCCTCCGCGATGTACACCCGCAACGGCACCGGGGCGATGGCGGTCGTCAACGAGCCGTCCGACGGCAGCGAGCGCCGGGTGCCCAACGGCTTCGGCGTGTTCTACAACGCGCCCCTGCCGCCCGTCGTGCCGATCCTGCCGACCCCGACCACCACGCCGACCCCGACGCCGACCCCGACCGTCACCCCGACGGTCCCGCCGCCGCCGGGCTGACCCGCGTCAGGCGTCAGGCGCCGCGAACACCACGACGTACGTCACCGGCGCCAGGCACTGGACGGTCGCCTTGGGCAGCTGCGGGACGACCTCGAAGCCGGCCTCGCCCGCCTCGATCGTCACGCCCGTGGGCGCCTCGCACCCGACCGCGACGACCGCGCCGTAGGGCGTCGCGTCCGGCGTCTGCTGCGCGAGGTCGCGCACCGTGGCGGCCACGGTGTCGGGGAGCCCCGCCCCGAGCCCGGTGACGAAGTCCGCCACCGCCTGGTCGCCGTCCAGCGCGAACGCCATCGTCGACGTGGCGCCCCCGCCCTCCGTGGCGCTCACGAGCGAGGCCTCGGTCACCCCCGCCGAGCCGGTGGCGGGGATCGTGGCCGCGGCCCCACCGCCCGCGTCGGTCGGGGTGCTCTCGGTCGGCTCGTCGGTCGGGGACTCCGTCTGTGCGGGAGTCTCCGTGGGTGTCTCCGACGGCGTCGGGGAGCTCGACGACCCGGCCGGGTCGGTGGCCGTGTCGTCCCCCTCGGCCCCGCAGGCGGTGAGCCCGGCGGCCAGGGCCAGGCCGGCGAGCAGGGCGGCGGTCCGGCCGCTCGAGCGGTGGGACGAGGGCGACGTCAGGGTGGTCATGGTGCTTGGACGATAACCAACCCCGGACCGCTCCCCCGCCAGGCGCGACGCGGCTCCGGCCGGTGGCGACGTCGACGGCGTAGCCGTCCCACTGGCAGGCTGGCGCCATGACCAGCGGTATCCAGACCGAGCCGGTGCGCGAGGCCGTGCGCGCGTACGCCGCCCGCCAGCCGCAGCTGACGGCGGCCACGGCCGGCTACGTGACCCTGATCCGCACCCTGCTCGACGACGCGGGGATCGACTACCTGAGCGTCACCGGCCGGACCAAGAGCGTCGCGTCGTTCTCGGCCAAGGCCAACCGCACCGAGGCGGGGGTGCCGCTCTACCCCGAGCCGCTCGAGCAGATCACCGACCAGATCGGCGTGCGGGTCATCACCTACGTCCACAACGACGTGGCCGCGGTGGCCGAGCTCCTGGCCGACCAGCTCACCATCCTCGACGACCGCGACCTCGGCGAGGAGACGGCGCGGTCCGGTCGCTTCGGCTACGCCAGCCGCCACCTGCTCGTCCGGGTCGACGGCGACCACGACGCGGAGGACGCGGGGGACGACGCTGGCGACGAGGCGGACGACCTCGCCCTGGCCGGCGAGCGCGCGAGCGTCCAGGTGCGGACCGTGCTGCAGCACGCGTGGGCGGAGTTCGAGCACGACATCCGCTACAAGGGCAACGTGCCGGAGGACGCCGCCGCCGACCTCGACCGCCGCTTCACGCTGGCCGCTGGGCTCATCGAGCTCGCCGACCGCGAGTTCGCCACGATCCGCGAGCGCATCCAGGCGGCGGCGCCCGGCAGCACGACCGAGCCCGAGGCCGACCACATCGTCGGTCAGGACCTCGCCACCTTCCTCGCCGGCCACTACAGCGACGCGGGCTGGTCGCACACCGACCACTACGACTGGATCGCCGGGCTGCTCACCGAGCTCGGCATCGACACCGTCGACGACCTCGCCGACCTCCTGACGTCCGTGGACGCCGACGCGGTCATCCGGCGGATGGGCTACCGCTACCCCGCCGGCGCCGTACGCCGCCTCGACGACGCCCTGCTGGCGATCTTCGGCGAGCAGTACGTCACCCTCGCGGGCAACAGCCACCGCGTCCCGCTGCTGCGTGCGCGGCTGGAGAAGCTCAGCACTCCTGAGACCTGAGTGCCTGCTGGGGCGTCGCCCCTAGGGTGAAGGCATGCAGCGGCCATCCTGGACGACCCTCGCCCCCGTGTTGGCCGTCGTGGCGCTGGTGCCGGCCTGGCTCGCACACCCGAAGGGCCTCGTGCTGGGCGCCCTGGCCGTGCTGCTGGTCGCGGCCGTGCTCGCGGCGGTCCACCACGCCGAGGTGGTGGCGCACCGCGTGGGTGAGCCCTACGGCTCGCTCGTCCTCGCGGTGGCGGTCACGATCATCGAGGTCGGCCTGATCGTCACCCTGATGGTGACCGCCGACAAGGACGCATCCGGCCTGGCGCGCGACACCGTCTTCGCGGCGGTGATGATCACCCTCAACGGCATCGTCGGCATCTCGCTGCTCGTGGGGGCGCTCAAGCACCACCTCGCCGTCTTCAACCCCGAGGGCACGGGCGCCGCCCTCGGCACGGTGATCGCCCTGGCCGTGCTGTGCCTCGTGGTGCCGTCCGTCACGACGTCGGAGCCGGGACCGGAGTTCACCGGTGCGCAGCTCGCGTTCGCGGCGGTCGCGTCCCTGGCGCTCTACGGGATGTTCGTGTTCACCCAGACCATCCGGCACCGCGACTTCTTCCTGCCGGTGACCCAGGGCCAGCACTCGCCCGTGGTCACCTCCGCGGGCGGTGGTGACTCGTTCGAGCACGAGCGGCTCGACCTCGACGACGACGGCCACGCCGACCCGCCGACCAACCGTGCCTCCTTCGTCAGCCTCGGTCTGCTGGTCGTGTCGCTGGTCGCGGTCGTCGGGCTGGCGAAGATCGAGTCCCCCGCCATCGAGTCCGGGGTCGCGGCGCTGGGCTTCCCGCAGGCGGTCGTGGGTGTCGTGATCGCGCTGCTCGTGCTCGCTCCCGAGACGATCGCCGCGGTGCGGGCCGCGGCCCGCAACCGTGTCCAGGTGAGCCTCAACCTCGCGCTCGGCTCGGCGATGGCGTCCATCGGGCTGACGATCCCGGCCATCGCGGTCGCCAGCATCTGGCTCGACGGTCCGCTGGCGCTCGGCCTCAACCAGCTGCAGAGCGTCCTGCTGCTGCTCACCGCCGCGGTCGCGATCCTCACCGTGGTGCCCGGCCGGGCCAAGCCGCTCCAGGGCGGCGTCCACCTCGTCCTGCTGGCGTCGTTCCTGTTCCTGACGATCGCGCCCTGACGTCGTACGCCCCCGAGATGCCGACGACGCCGACCGGGCAGCAGCCCGGCCGGCGTCGCGGCTCGTGATCAGCCGAAGTACTGGTCGTAGATCTTGTCGTAGGTGCCGTCCTCGCGGAGGTCCGCGAGGGTGCCGTTGATCGTGCGGAGGAGCGGGATGTTGCCGTCCTTCTTCACCGCCATGCCGTACTGCTCACCGGTCTCGAACTCCCGCGACAGCTTCAGGTTGGGGTTCTCGGCGACGAACGCGCCGGACACGGTGTTGTCCAGCAGCGCCGCGTCGAGCTCACCGGCGCCCAGCGCAGCCTGCAGGGCCGCCGCGTCGTCGTAGGCCGTCACCTTGGTGGACTCAGGGGCGTAGTCGCTCACGTAGGTCTCGCCGGTGGTGTCCTTCTGGACGCCGACCCGCTGGCCGCCGAGCTCGGAGATCTCGTCCAGGCCCGAGCCACGCGGCACGACGAGCGCCTGCCTGGCGTCGAAGTAGGGGCTGGAGAAGTCGAGCACGCGCGCCCGCTCGCCGGTGATCGTCATGGCCGAGATGGCCACGTCGCACACGTCGTTGTTGAGCGAGTCGCCCGAGGTGATGTCGTCGAAGGCGACGTCGAGGACGTCGAGGTCGACCTTCAGCGCCTCGGCGATCTCCTTGCCGAGGTCGACGTCGAAGCCGACCAGCTTGCCCTTCTCCTCGTAGACGAACGGGGCGTACGGGCTGTCGGTGCACACCGTCAGCGCGCCGTTGAAGGCGAGCTGGACGTCGGTGAGCGCGTCGGCGGACTCGCCGCTGGCGGCACCACCGCAGGCGCCCAGCGTGGCCAGGAGGGCCACGGAGGAGAGGGCGGCTGCCGCGGTGCGGGCGGGACGGGAGCGTCGGATCGGCTGGGCCATGGGTCTAGTTCGCATTCGCGGTGAGCGACTCACGAAGTCGCATGAGGGAGTATTCGGTGATCTTCACGAGCGCACCCTTGGCCTGCTCGCGGTCGCGAGCGTCGAGGCTGATGATCGGCACGTCGGCGGGCAGGGCCAGCGCGGCGGCGATCTCCTCGGCGGGGTAGCGCGGCACGCCGTCGAACTCGTTGACGGCCACGATGAAGGGGATGCCCTTGGACTCGAAGTAGTCCAGGGGCGAGAACGACTCGTCGAGCCGCGCCACGTCGACCAGCACGATGGCGCCGATGGCGCCGCGGCACAGGTCGTCCCACATGAACCAGAACCGTCGCTGGCCCGGCGTACCGAAGAGGTACAGGACCAGGTCCTCGGCCAGGGTCAGTCGGCCGAAGTCCATCGCGACCGTGGTGGTCGCCTTGGTGGGCACGGCAGCGAGATCGTCGACGCCCTCGGACTCGTTGGTGACGAGTGCCTCGGTGCGCAGCGGATCGATCTCCGAGACGGCGCCGACGAGCGTCGACTTGCCGACGCCGAAGCCGCCAGCAATGACGATCTTCGTCGACGCAGCCGCTCGCTGTGCCTTAGTAGTTTCGAAGTCCACGGAGGGTCCTTTCGATGAGCTCGAGTCGCTCATCTGTCGACGTCTTCTCGGTGATGGTGGCCTGGATGCGGACCAGGCCCTGCTCGATCAGGTCACCCAGCAGCACCCGGGTGACGCCGATCGGCATCTTGGTCAGAGCCGACACCTCGGCCACGGATCGCCGGTCGCAGACCTCGAGAACCTGCGCGGCAGAGGGGGTGAGGACGGGCGCCTCAGCACCAGCCTGGAGACGAAGTGTCGCCTCCATGGCCAGATCGACCTTGGTGGCCGTCCGACCAGCGGTGATGGTGTAGGAGCGGATGAGGCGTGGGCGGTAGCCCTCGTCCTCCGGCTCGACAGGCGGCGTCATCGCACGGGGCCGGCTCAGCCGCCCGTACCGACGCGGGCCTGGGCCTCGACGGTACGTCCCACGCGGTCGACCAGCAGGGCCATCTCGTAGCCCACCTGGCCGATGTCGGCCTCCTCGGTCGTGAGGACCGTGAGGTTGGAGCCGTCGCCGACGCTCATGAGCATCAGGAAGCCCATCTCCATCTCCACGATGGTCTGCATGACAGACCCGCCCTCGAACAGGCGCGCGGCTCCCACCGCGAGGCTGGCGAGACCGGAGGAGACGGCGGCGACCTGCTCGGCGCGCTCACCGGGGATGCTGGTGCTCGAGGCCATGAGGAGGCCGTCGGCCGAGACGAGGATGGCGTGCGCGGCGTCGGGGACCTCCTCGACGAAGCGCGACATCACCCAGTCGAGGTCGCGGTCGTCACCAGCGGAGCTGGCGGCGGGGGCGGCGGATTCGTACGTCATGCGGGGCCTGCTTCCGTGTGCTGAGGGGGACTTTGGGCTGCTCGTCGACCACGGGAGACTCCCGCGGTGTGTGCCTGGAGCCGGCGACGGATGGCCTCGGGGTCACGCGTCTTGGCTGCCGTGGGCGGGGTAACGCTACCGGGGACGAGACGCTCCCCGGGGGCGCGGCGCGGGAGTCCGGTGACGGTCGACTCCACGACCGGGGACTCCTCGGCGACCTGCTCGGCGATCTCCCAGCCGCGGTCGACCTCGGTCTCGTGGAACTCGCCGGCCTCACCGGTCAGCCAGCCCGAGCGCATCGACTTGAAGATCGGCGAGTCGCCACTGACGCGCGCCGGCTCGGCGCCGTCGTGGAGCAGGCCGTTGCCGTTCTGGGCCTCGAGGTGGCCGTCGAGCCCGTCGTGGCCGTTCAGCTCACCGTTGCGGTGACCGTTCAGGTGACCGTTGAGCGAGTCGCCGGCGAACGCGGCGGGCGCCTCGTACGGCGTCGGGAACGGCGCCTCGTACGCGGCCGGGGCGGGCTCGGGCTCGACCACGGGCTCGTGGACCGGCTGGGCCGGCTCGGCCTCCGGCTCAGCGACGGCCTGGACCGGCTCGGGCTCGCGGGCGGGAGTGCCCAGGCCCAGCGGGTCGCTGGCGTCGACGTGCAGGTCGTCCGCGGCGGCCGGCTCCTGGGAGGAGACGGGCTCGGGCTCGGGCTCGGTGACCGGCTCGGGCTCGGGCTCGGTCTCTGCCTCGGCAGCCGGGCGGTCGTCGCCCAAGGCGTCGACGGGCAGCGGGTCCGACAGGGGGTCGGAGAGCGGGTCGGACAGCGGGTCCGAGACGCGGGCGGGCTCCTCGGCGACCGGGGTCGGCTCGGACACCTGCTCCGCGACCGGCTCGGGCTCGACCACCGGCTCGGAGACCTGCTCGGGCTCGGGCTCGGCGACGGGCTCGGCGGCCCGGGCCTCCTCGACGGCCTGGCGCTGGCGCGAGGCGAGGGCGGTGATCGGGACGACCGGCGCGACCTTCTCGGGCGTGGTCGGCTCGGCCGGCTCGACGTCGGGCGTCAGGTCGGCGGCGGCGTCCGTCGAGGCGGCATCGGTCGTGGCAGCCGGGGTCGAGGCGGCGGGCGCGGCGGGCTCGCTGCGCTTGCCGAAGAGCGGACCGGTGGCCCCGGATGTCTCCGGAGGCAGGAACGCCTCGGCGCCGGTGCGCGGCATGTTGGCGCCGGGCTCGCGCCGCGGGAGCAGGCTCTCGAGGGAGGGCCGGTCCGGGGTGACGGCAGGAGCAGCGGCGGCCGCGGCTGCAGCGGGCTGCGGCTCGAGCTCGGCCTCCTTCTCGGCCTCCCTCTTCGCGGCCTTCGCCTCGGCGGCGGCGGCGCGCTCCGCGGCCTTGGCCTCGGCCTTCTGGGCGCGGGAGCGGGAGCGGGACTCGCGCTTGGACTCGGCAGCGGCGGCGGGGGCGGCGACCGAGGCGGTCTCGAGGACCTCCGGGGTCGTCGCGGCAGCGGCGGCCGGGGCGGCGGGAGCCGCGACCTGCGGGAGGTCGGGCAGCACCGACGGCGGGAGCAGCACGGTGGCCGTCATGCCGCCACCGGGGTTGCGCGCCAGGCGGGCCTGGATGTCGTGGCGCTCGGCGAGGCGGGAGACCACGAACAGGCCCATCCGTCGGGCGGTGTCGGGCGTCGCCTCGGCACCGTGCTGGAGGTCGCTGTTGAGCTGCTCCAGCTCGGCCTGCGGCACGCCGAGGCCCGAGTCGGTGATCGTGATGGTGACGCCGTCGGGGCCGAGCTTGGCGGCGAGGCGGACCGGCTCGACGGGCGGGGAGTAGGTCAGGGCGTTGTCGACCAGCTCGGTGAGCAGGTGGACCACGTCGGCCGCGGCCTCGTCGCCCACCCGGGTGTTGAGGTGCGAGAGGATCTGCACGCGCTGGTAGTCCTGCACGCCGGAGGTCGCGGCCTGGAGGGCCTCGCCCACGGTGAGGCTGAACTGGCCGGCCGCGCGGTTCGGGGCGTCGGCGAGGATCAGCAGCGAGTCGGCCGTACGACGCATCCGCGAGGCGAGGTGGTCGAGGCGGAAGAGCGACTCCAGGCGCTTCGGGTCCTCCTCGTCGTGCTCGAGGCGCTCGATCTGCGCGAGCTGCTGGTTGACCAGCGAGGTGGAGCGGCGCGACAGCGTCACGAACATCGCGTTCACGGTCTGGCGGAGCTGGGCCTCACCCGAGGCGAGGTGGATGGCCTGGCGGTGGAGGTCGTCGACCGCTCGCGCGACCTGGCCGATCTCCTCGTTGGTGTGGACGTCGATCGTCTTGATCGGCTCCGGCTCCTGGCCGGCACGGATCCGGGCGACCGCGTCGGGCAGCCGGTGACGGGCCACGGCGAGCGCGCCCTCACGGACCTTGCCGATGGGCTCGAGGAGGCTGCGGGCGATGAAGAGGGCGAGCAGGACGGCCGCGGTGAGCGCGAGCAGCGTGAAGAGCGCGCCGATGAGGGCGTTGCGCTGGGCGTCGGAGGCCGCCTCGTCGAGGGTGGCGGTCACGCCGCTGACCAGCGAGGACGTGATCTCGTCGTAGGGGGCGTACGCGTCGCGTCCGCCGAGGTCGGTGGCCGCGTCGTCGCGGATCTCCCCGGCGTGGCGGGTGTTCTGCGTACGCAGCAGGGCGGTCTGCTCGTCCGAGCCCTCGACGGAGCCGGCGAGACGGTCGATGGCGGCCGCCTCCACACCGATCTCCGAGAAGAGGTCCTGCGAGCTGGACTGCGCGAGCGTGGTGGCGATGAGGCCCTGCTGGAGGGCGAGGGAGAGCCGGCCGCTCATGGCCTGCGAGATCTGCTCGAGGCGGGGCTCGGGCGTCTCCTGCGCGGCGTTGACGCTGGTGACGAGCTGGGAGACGCTCGACTCGAGCTGGCGGACCAGGGCGATCCAGGTGGCGGGGCCGAGGTTCTCGGCACCCTCGGCGCGCATCGCCTGGCTGAGGTCGAGCAGTGCGTCGATCTGCTCGGACTGGCGGTCGTTGAGGTCGGCCTCGCCGCGCGACTGCACCAGCGCCTCGGAGGTGGTCGCGATGTCGTCGATGGCGTCGATCAGGTCGCCCTGGCTCGCCGCGTCGTCGGACTGCGCCGCGACCATCGCCGACTCGGCGGCGGTCAGGTAGTCGATCGCGGGGGCGATGACGGTGACCTGCTTGGCGCTGCTGGCGGCCTGGCGCGAGTCGGTGTAGTCGCCGACCACGCGCAGCGCACCGAGGACCGCCGCGAGCAGCAGCGGGATCGCCAGGGCCAGGGCCATCTTGCGGCCCAGTGGCCAACCGGCGACCGTGTTCCCAGCGCCCTTCCGGGGCCGGGCTGCATCCTGAGTCATGTGTGCCTCGCGTGTGGTGAGCGGCTCTGACGACGAAACCGCCCCGGTCGGGGGACCGGAGCGAGACTCAACCTAAAGAGTCGCGCGACATTCCGTGGCGTTTTCGCAGAACTGGGGTGGCGCCGGTGTAAGGGCGTCTGGACCACTTCCGCCTCAGGCTTGCTGCCGGATGGGACGGCCCTCTGGTCAGGCCGGTCGGACGGGTGTAGGCAGGGACCCGAGGACACCGCTCCTCACGACCTGAGGAGATGGATCCATGGCCGCTCTCGACACCACCCAGCTGATGGCCGAGCTCGAGCCGACGGTGGAGGAGAACCTCAACCGCCACCTCGGGCTCGCGGACGAGTGGATGCCGCACGAGTACGTGCCGTGGAGCCTGGGGCGCGACTTCGCCGACCTGGGCGGCGATCCCTGGGAGGTCGCGCAGTCGCAGCTCTCGCCGATCGCACGGACCGCGCTCGAGGTCAACCTGCTCACCGAGGACAACCTGCCGAGCTACCACCGCGAGATCGACCGCGCCTTCGGCCGCGACAGCGCGTGGGGCACCTGGGTCAACCGGTGGACCGCCGAGGAGGGCCGGCACGCCTTCTGCATCCGCGACTACCTGCTCGTCACCCGCGGCGTCGACCCCGTCGAGCTCGAGCGGGCCCGGATGGAGACGATGGAGACGGGCTACGAGGCGCTCGACAAGTCGCTGCTCAACGTGTGCGCGTACGTCTCGTTCCAGGAGCTCGCCACCCGCATCTCGCACCGCAACACCGGCCGCTACACCGAGGAGCCGATCGCCGAGAAGCTGCTCAGCCGGGTCGCGAAGGACGAGAACCTCCACATGATCTTCTACCGCAACATCGTCTCCGCCGCGCTGCAGGTGGCGCCCAGCCAGACGATGCGGGCGATCACCGAGGAGGTCGTCGACTTCCAGATGCCCGGCAGCGTGATCCCCGGCTTCGCGCGCAAGGCGGTGCAGATGGCCAAGGCCGGGATCTACGACCTGCGCATCCACCACGACGACATCGTCACGCCGCTGCTGCGGCAGTGGGGCGTGTGGGACCTCGAGCACCTCGACGAGGACGGCGAGAAGGCCCGCGACGAGCTCGCCGCCGCGGTGGCCGCCCTCGACGGCGAGGCGACGCGCTTCGTCGAGCGCCGTGCCGAGGCCGAGGCCAAGAAGGCCGCGCGCCGGGGCTAGTCCGTCTGGTCGCTGACGCGGGGTGCCCGGTTGCCGCGCCGCTCCTCCTGCTCCACGAGGAGCGGGAGGTCCTTGAGCCGGTCCAGGCCCTGCAGCGCGCGGCCCATCCGGTGGTTGCCGGCGAACGTCTCGCGGTGCCGGTCGAGGAACCACCAGTAGCCGGCGGTGAAGGGGCAGGCGTCGTCCCCGACGCGGACCTTGGGGTCGAAGCGGCAGGAGCCGCAGTGGTCCGACATCTTGTTGATGTAGGCACCGCCCGACGTGTAGGGCTTGGTCATCATCACCCCGCCGTCGGCGTGCTGCGACATGCCGACGACGTTGGCCACCATCACCCAGTCGTAGCCGTCCACGAACGCCCGGTGGAACCAGTCGGTGAGCTGCTGCGGCGACCAGCCGCGCTGCAGGGCGTACGACCCCAGCACCATCAGCCGCGGGATGTGGTGCACCCAGCCGTGCTCGGAGAGACGACCGAGCGTGTGCGAGAGGCAGCGCGCGTCCGTGGCGTCCGCGTCGAGCTCGGCGAACCACTGCGGCAGCCGCTGCCGCGCGCCGAGCGCGTTCTCGTGGCGGTAGTCGTCGCCCTGGTTCCAGTAGGTGTGCCACACGTAGTCGCGCCAGCCGATCACCTGCCGCACGAACCCCTCGACGCTCGCGATGGGCGCCGCGCCGCTGCGGTACGCCTGTTCGGCGCGCTCGACGACCTCGAGCGGGTCGAGGAGGCCGAGGTTCATCGAGGCGCTGATGAGGCTGTGCGCCATCCACGGGTCGCCCTCGAGGATCGCGTCCTCGTAGGCACCGAACTCGGGCAGCCGGTGCTCGACGAAGTGCTCCAGCGCGGCCAGCGCCTCCGCCCGGGTGGCGGCGAAGAGGCGCGGGCCGTCGCTGCCGATGGTCCGGACGGTCCCGTCGCGCTCCCACCGGTCGAGGTCCTCGCGCACCTCGGCGTCGATCTCGTCCTCGGTCGGCCACCACGGGTCGGTGACGCCGAGCGTCTCGGCGCCCTTCGGCGGTGGCAGCCGGTTGTCGTGGTCGAAGTTCCACCTGCCGCCGACCGGCTCCCCGCCGTCGACCAGCACGCCGTGCGCCAGCCGGGCGCGCCGGTAGAAGTCCTCCATCAGGAGCCGCCTGCTCCCCCGCCCCTCGGCCCAGCGCTCGAAGTCCTCGCGCGCCGTCGCGTAGCCGCGGGCCGGCAGCACCGTCACGCCGAGCCGCTCGACCAGCCCCAGCGCGGCGTACGACGTCGGGTGCAGGACCTCGACGTCACCGGCATCCTGGTGCTGCGCGACCACCTCGGTGTAGGTGTCCGCCTGCACGTAGGTCATCCGCTCGCCCGCCTCGGCGGCCCGGTGGCGCATCGCGCTCAGCACCAGATGGGCCTTGGCGCGGTGGAACCGGCGCCGGCGCAGCACGCCGATCGACTCCACCATCAGCAGCGGGCCCTGGTGGTCGTCGGCGAAGTGGGGGCCCAGCTGGTCGCCGAAGAGCCATCGCGTGGTCATGGCCGGCGCCCGGTGCGTCGGGTCCGTCGAAGTGGAGTGGTCAGGCCCGCTCGACCTCGCTCTGCAGCTTGAGGACGACCGTGCCGTCCTCCTGCTCGATGACGTAGGCGGGGTCGTCGTCGCTGCCGTGGCGCGTGATCTCCGCCCCCTTCGTCGTGCGGGACACGTCGCCGTGGTGCACCTCGGTGACCTTGCCCTCCGCCCACGAGCGGCCCCACTTCCACTTCACGGTCGTGCCGGTGCGGATCGCCATGGGCCCACGGTGCCACGCGGCCCCCAGCCGCGGACCACCCCTCAGGAGCGGACGTGCATCCGCTCACCCTGGGGCCCGAAGATCGCCAGCACCTCGGCCGGCGTCGGCCCGGGGTTGCCCACCCAGTGCGGCGTGCGCGTGTCGAACTCGACGACCTCGCCCGGCTCGAGGGTGATGTCGCGGTTGCCGAGGAGCAGACGCACCTTGCCGCTGAGGACGTAGAGCCACTCGTAGCCCTCGTGGGTCTGCAGGGTCGGCGGCGGGGTGTTGTCGACCGGCAGCACCATCTTGAAGGACTGCAGCCCGCCCGGTCGCCGGGTCAGGGAGATGAAGGTGCGGCCGTGCCGCACGACCGGCTTCGAGCGGATCCGCGGGTCCCCCGTCTCCGGCGCGTCCACCAGCTCGTCGAGCGCGACGCGGTGGGCGCGCGCGAGCGGCAGCAGCAGCTCGAGGGTGGGCTTGCGCTGGCCCGCCTCGAGCCGGGAGAGGGTGCTCACCGAGATGCCGGTCTCCTCAGCCAGGTCGGTCAGCGTGGCCTCGCGCTCGAGCCGCAGCTGACGCAACCGGGGACCGACCCCGCGCAGCACTCCTTCGTCGTCCATGCGCTCCAGTGTGCACACGCTTTGCCGATCCAGCAAGGATGTTTGTCATAGTGGCGATCACCTGCGCACCATGGACGACATGAGCGAGAACACGGACAGCAGGAGCACGGACATGTACGACGTGGTGGTGGTCGGCGGTGGCGCAGCCGGCCTGAGTGGTGCGATGGCCCTGGGCCGCTCCAGGCGGTCGGTGGTGGTCGTCGACGCGGGCGAGCCCCGCAACGCACCCGCCGACCACGCCCACAACTACCTGGGGCGCGAGGGGGTCCCTCCCCTGGAGCTGCTCGAGACGGGCCGCGCCGAGGTGGCGGCGTACGGCGTCGAGGTGGTGCGCGACCGCGTCGTCGGCCTCTCGGGCGCGGCCGACGACTTCCTCGTCACCACCGAGGGCGGCCGGCGCTTCCGCGGACGCCGCGTGCTGGTGACCGGCGGGGTGGTGGACGAGCTGCCCGACGTGCCCGGCCTCGCCGAGCGGTGGGGCGTCGACGTGCTGCACTGCCCCTACTGCCACGGCTGGGAGGTGCGCGACAAGGCGATCGCGGTCCTCGCCACCTCGCCGATGGCCGGCCACCAGGGCCTGCTCTTCCGCCAGCTGTCCGACGACGTGGTGCTGGTCGTCCACGACGGCGTCGAGCTGCCCGACGAGGAGCTCGAGAAGATGGGCGCCATCGGCGTCCGCGTCGCGCACGGCACCCCGCAGGAGGTCGTGACCGACGGCGACACCCTCGTCGGGCTGCGGCTGGCCGACGGGTCGGTCCTCGAGCGGCAGGCCATCGTGGTGGCCTCCAAGCCCCACGTGCGGGCCGACTGGCTCGCGCCGCTCGGCATCGAGCCGCAGCCCTTCGAGATGAACGGTGTCCCCTTCGGGACCGTCCTCGCCGTCGAGCCGACCGGCGCCACGGTGGTGCCGGGCGTCTTCGCGACCGGCAACGCCACCGACATCTCGATGACGCTGATGGCCTCGGCCGCCCACGGCATGCGCGTCGGCGCCTTCGTCAACGCCGAGCTCGCGTCCGCGGACGCCACCCGGGCCGTCGCCGAGCGGCGCGCCGAGCACTTCGAGCGCCCCGCGTGGGAGGAGCGCTACTCCGGCGACAAGGTGTGGAGCGGCCGGGCCAACGCCCAGCTCGTGGCCGAGGTCACCGGCCTGCCGCCGGGTCGGGCGCTCGAGGTCGGGTGCGGCGAGGGCGGCGACGCGATCTGGCTCGCCTCCCAGGGCTGGGACGTGACGGCCGTGGACTTCGCGGATGCCGCGCTCGCCCGGACGGCCGAGCACGCCCGGGAGGCCGGCGTCGGCGAGCGGATCACCACCCGCCGCGTCGACGTACGCACCTTCGAGCCCGACGGCGAGACCTGGGACCTGGTCACCTCCCACTTCGTCCACCTCCCCGACGGCGCGATCACCGACCTCGTACGCCGGCTCGGCTCGGCGGTCGCCCCGGGCGGCACGCTGCTCGTGGTGGGCCACCACCCCGAGGACCTCGCCACCGGGTTGCGGCACGGCCACCACTCCTACCTCTTCACCGCCGAGCAGCTGCTGCCGGCGCTCGACGACGAGTGGGAGGTCGAGGTCTGCGAGTCGCGTCCCCGCACGCAGGCGCACCCGCACACCGGCGAGGAGATCGCCCTGGCCGACGCGGTGCTCCGCGCGCGGCGCCGGTCGGTGCCGGTCGGCATGATGGAGGCATGACCTCTCGGGACATGCCCCTCGTGCCGCCGGCCCGTCAGTGGTGGACGCTGATCCCGTTCCTCGCCGCGGTGACCGCGGTGGCGGGGCTCGGCGGGCTGGCGGCGGCCGGCTCGCAGGCGACGTACCGCGCGCTCGACCTGCCGCCGTACGCCCCGCCGTCGTGGCTCTTCGGGCCGGTGTGGTCGGTGCTCTACCTCGGCATCGGCGTCGCGGGCTGGCTGCTGTGGCGCGCCGGCGGCTGGGACCGGGTCATGTGGCTGTGGGTGGCGCAGCTGCTGCTCAACCTCGCGTGGACGCCGCTGTTCTTCGCCGCCGACCTCTACACCGTGGCGCTGGTCGAGATCGTCGTGCTGGCGGCCGCCGTCGTGCTGCTGATCGCGTGGTCGTGGCACCGCTCGCGCGCGGCGGCGTGGCTGCTGGTGCCCTACCTGGCGTGGGTGTGCTTCGCGACGGCCCTCACCGCGGGGATCGTCGTCCTCAACTGACGGCGGGTCAGGTCGGTCGGCGGGTCAGGCCGGTCGGCGGGTCAGTCCGGTCGGCCGGGTCAGTCCGGTCGGCCGGACAGGTCGAGCCGCGCCAGGACCAGCGCCGCGAGCCGGTCGACCGGGAGAGCGGGATCGACGTCCATCCCCTGCTCGTCGCGCTGGAGCGGCTCGAGGGTGTCGAGCTGCGACTCGAGCAGGCTCGGCGGCATGAAGTGGTCGCGGGAGCTCATCCGCTCGAGGAACATGTGCTTGTCGCCGGTGCAGTGCACGAAGAACGTCGCCTCGCCGCCGCGGCGCAGCACGTCGCGGTAGGCCTTGCGCAGGGCGCTGCACGTGATGATCGTCGGCTCGCCACGCCCGTCGCGCTCCGCGGTCCAGTCGGCCAGCGACTCGAGCCAGCCCCAGCGGTCGGAGTCGGTGAGCGGCCGGCCCTCGCGCATCTTCGCGACGTTCGCCGGGGGGTGGAAGTCGTCGCCCTCGGCGAACTCCCAGCCCAGCCGCTCGCGGACCGCCTGGGCGACGGTGGACTTCCCCGAGCCGGACACGCCCATGAAGACGAGGTGCAGCGGTCGGTCCGCGCCACCGTCGGCCGACGCGTCCTCAGTCATCCGACGGCCCAGATGCCGAGGGCCAGCACGAAGATCGAGACACCGAGCGTGGTCTCCATGACCGTCCACGTGCGCAGCGTGGTCTTCACGTCCATCCCGAAGAACCGGCCGACCAGCCAGAAGCCCGAGTCGTTGACGTGCGAGAGGACAGTGGCACCCGCGGCGATCGCCAGGACCAGCGCGACCAGCTGCAGCGACGACGGGTCGGCGTCGGCGACACCGGCGGAGATGAGCCCTGCCGTGGTCGTCAGCGCCACGGTCGCGGAGCCCTGGGCGACGCGGAGGATCGTCGCGATCACGAAGGCCGACACGATCAGCGGCAGGCCGAGGTCGGCGAGGGAGTCCGACAGCGCCTCGCCGATCCCGCTGTAGCGCAGCACGCCGCCGAACATCCCGCCGGCGCCGGTGATGAGGATGATCGCGCAGATAGGGCCGAGGGAGTCGTTGAGCAGCGTCTCGATCTCGCCGCGGGAGTATCGCCGGATGGCGAGCGTGTAGGTCGCCACGAGGAGCGCGATGAGCAGGGCGACCGGCGTCTGGCCGACGAAGACCAGGATGTCGACGAAGGTGCCCTCCTCGGCGATCGAGCCGTTGGTGCGCAGCGTGGTCAGGATGGTGTTGGCGCCGATCAGCACCAGCGGCAGCAGCAGGATCGCGAGCACGTGCCAGAAGGCCGGCGGGTTGTCGTGGTCGGCCTGCTGCCCACCGGTCAGCACCGAGTCGTCGATCGGGACCTGGACCTTGCCCAGCCACGTGATGGTCACGAGGTAGACACCCACGAACCACGCGACGACGGCCACCACGACGCCCACGAGCAGCGTCAGGCCGATGCTGGCGCCAAGCTCGGTCGCGGCGGTGACCGGTCCCGGGTGAGGCGGAACGATGGCGTGCATGGCCGCGAACGCTCCGGCGGCCGGGAGGGCGTACATCAGCACGGAGCCGCCGAAGCGCTTGGCGACGGCGAAGATGATCGGCAGGAACACCACGAGGCCCGCGTCGAAGAAGATCGGCAGGCCGAACAGCAGGGCGGCGACACCCAGCGCCATCGGGGCGCGCTTCTCGCCGAAACGGCTGATCAGCGTGTCGGCCAGGACCTGGGCGCCGCCCGTCGCCTCGAGCAGCCGGCCGATCATCACGCCGAGCGCGACCAGCAACGCGACCGTCCCGAGCGTGGTGCTGAACGCGGCTATGGCGACCACCGGCACCTCGGCGACCGGCACGCCGGCCGCGACCGCGGTGCCGAAGCTGACCAGGACGAGCGCGATGAACGCGTGCATCCGGAGGACGATGATGAGGACGAGCAGGATGGCGACGGCGGCCGCGGCGATCAGCAGCAGGGTGCCCGAGCTGTAGACGGGCGTCATGGTGTCCACGTGTACCTCCGAGGTGGGGTTGCCTCACCCTAGGGCGTCGCGGCGACAGAGCTGAACACCCTCGCTGCCGCCTCAGGCGCGGCGCGGCCGGAAGGCGATGACGTTGGCGGCGAGCGTCGGCATCGCGGACGGCGACGCGTCCGCGTCGTCCTCGTCGGCTTCCTCGCCGCACGGCGCGCGCAGCGTACGACCTGACGTCCGGTTGCCCGTGACCTCCACGAGCCAGGGCTCCGCGTCGTCGTACGACCGACCGACCACCGCCCCGTCGAGGACGTGGTCGAAGGTGAAGTCCTCGAACCGCGGGCGGCCCTTGCCGAGGGCGCCCGGGGCCAGCAGGTGCTCGACGAGGAACTCGAGGGACGGCGCCATCCACCGCGTCGCCTCGGACCCGTCCCACTCCAGGCAGCACCCGCGCAGGCAGGCGACCCAGGCGAGCCGGGCGAACGGCACGGCGTCGTCGCCCCGCCCCGTCGGCGTGCTGCGCAGCGTGCGTCCCGAGTCCGTGAGCGCGCGGAGGAAGCCGGTCTCCGCCGGGTTGAGCGGCGGTGCGACCCGGACGGAGCCGGTGAAGCCGAGTGCGTCGAGCATGGGTACTCCTCGTCGTCGAACGTGGCCAGCCTCTGCCCGTCGCGGGCGGACGGAAACCCGTCCACCCAGACCTGTGGAGAGGGACGACGACGTTCTCCACAGATCGCACGGAGGGGGTGTCGCCGGCACGCCGCCCCGGGTCAGGGTCGGTACGTGATCCTCTCGGGAAGCCTCGCCTACGACCTCGCCGCGCACGACGCGGCCACACCCCGCCTCGCCGCGCGCCTGGCCGAGCTCGACGAGCGGCGCCACGCCGCCGAGCGCACCGTCGACGCGCTCCTCGCCTCCTGGCGCGGCGACGCCGCTACCCATTTCGCCACTCGGTGGCGGGAGTGGGACGACGCCGCCGCGGAGGTGGTCGACTCGCTGTCCGCACTGCTCGGCGCCATCGACCTCGCCCGCCGCGACGTCGAGACGGCCGAGTCCCACGGCGCCGACCGGGCGACCGACCTCGGCGGGCGGCTCGGATGACCGCCTTCGACGTGGACCTCGACGAGCTGCGCCGTGCCGTGAGCGAGCTGGCCTCCTGCCACCGCGGCCTCCTCGCCCTCGCCTACGACGTCGACCAGGCCCACGACCAGCTGCAGGCCGGGTGGTCCGGGCAGGCGAGCGCGGCGGAGGAAGCGTCGTACGACGCCTGGCGCAGCCGGCGCGCCGACATGGTGGCAGCCCTCGCCGCGCTGACGGCGATCGCCACGGCAGCCGACGAGCACTACTCGCGGGCCGTCGACGCCAACCTCGCCCGGTGGGCGCAGGTCACGGCCTGAGTCCCGCGCCCGATCCCTGTTGTTCACCTCCCGCCACGGTCGGCCTATCTGCGTCTGACGTAGGTCACGGAGTTGTCCGCATGGACCTCCATCTCGTAGCGGGCGTCGTGCGCGAGCCGGTGGTGGCGGGGACAGAGCAACCGTCCGTTGGTGAGGTCCGTCAGTCCCCGGCGCGACCACGGGGCGTCGTGGTGGGCGTGGCAGCCGGATGCCGTGGTGTCGCAACCGCGGGCGGTGCAGCCGCGGTCGCGTAGGCCGAGAGCGACGCGTTGCGCCTTGGTGAAGAGGCGGGCCGTACGGCCGAGGTCGAGGGGCTGCGACGCCGTGCCGAGGACGGCCGGGATGATGCCTGCCTCACAGGCCAGCCGGCGCGCCTCGCCGGCGCTCATCCGGCTGCCGTCGTCGAGGAGGGCCGTCGCGTGCTCGCCCATGAGCTGCTCGAGCGTCATGGTGACCACCACGGTGGCGTTGACCCCGGCCGTCTGCGGCGTGTGGTCGACGGGGTAGCGCTCGACGTACTCGACGAACGCCTCGCCGAGTCGCCGGTCCAGGGGCTTCCACGCGCCGCCCTCGTCCGTGAGCTCCTCCGGCGTGTGGCGGGCGGGGTTGGCCAGCGCCAGCAGGTGCCGTCGGAGCATCGCGCCGACGTGGGAGGGCACCGTGAACCGGCCGCGGCACCGACCCTCGCCGTCGTCGACGAGCGACAGCTCGACGGTGGCGGCCGCCCGGGCCTCCTCCTCGGCGAGCAGCCTCGCCTCGTGGCACTCCCCCACCTCGGGCGCCACGACGTCGAGGATCCGCTTGCCGATCTGGCGCAGGTCGTGGGCGTCGTGGTGGGCAGCCAGCCCGAGCATCGTGTCGCGGGCCAGCTCACGTGTCTGCGTGGTGACCGAGCGCGGCAGCGCGTCGACGGCGCCGACGATCGATCGGGCCTGCTCCGTGCGCAGGACACCCGAGGCCAGGGCGTCGGCCACCTCGCCGTGCTGCTCGAGTGCGCGCGCCAGCGCCAGGTCGGCGCGCGTCGCCCGTCGGGTCGAGCGGCTCTTCACGGCGAGCCAGGCAGCAGCGTCCTTGAGCCCGTGCGCCTCCCCGACATCGTCGGATGCGGCCAGCACCCGCAACGCGAGGGCGTCGAGGCGGGACCGCGCCTCCGCGAGCGCCAGGAGCGCCGCTTCCTTGTCAGCGGTGGCGAGGAACATCGGCTCGAGGTGGGCGACGCCCTTGATGGCCGCGGCGATGTCGTCGGCACACGCGACGTAGGCGTTCACTGCTTCCATCGGGGTCACCTCCTCGACACACTCCACGGACTCCACCCGGTCTCCGGGGTGGGCGGTGAGGCATGTCGGCTCGGCTGCCAGCTCGTCGTCCGTGAGCCAGGTGGCGTCTCCGGAGCACCAACCGGAGTTCTCTGGACGACTGTCCCGACCCTCAGCCCGACCTTCTCCTCGAGGAGCCGGGACTGCCGGACGCTCTGGACCGGGTGGATCGACGTGCTTCTCCCATCGTACCTGTGTTCGAATAGAGTCGCAACCGTTCCTCTCCACAAATTGCGACAGAGGGATGGCGGGAGCCCGCCGACCGCATCAAGGTGGAGGGGTGCAGATCAGTGTGGAGTGCGGCGGGTTCACCCGGGCTGCGGACGCCTGCCTGACCGCCAACCAGACCGCGGCAGTGCTCACGCAGGCGCTCGCCGCGCGCCTCGGCCACCACGGCGGCATGGCCGGCAACGACGCGACGTCCGCCACCTTCGCCCGTGCGTACGACTCGGGTGCCCATGAGTCGCTCGCCGCACTCGCCGACCTCACCCACGCCTTCATCGGTGCCGGCCGGCTGCTCGAGGCGACCGGCGCCGAGCACGCGGCCGCGGAGTCGGCCTCGGCCGGGGTGCGCACCGCTGCCTACGTCGGCGGCGGACTGGCCGACTCCTACGTCCGGGTGCAGCCGCCACAGCTGCCCCCGAGCGTCGGCGGCCAGGAACCCTCCCTCGGCACCGTGGACGCCTGGATCCTCGACCAGGTCGAGGGCTTCGTCTGGCCCTCCGCCGACGTGGACGGACTGAGGTCGGCGGCTGCCGAGTGGCGGCGGGCCGCGGCGGCGACCGCCGGGCTGGTCGACCACCTCGAGGCCGCCGTGGCGCTCGTCGAGCTGCAACGCTCCCCCGAGGTGCCGCTCGCGGTCGACGCGCTGACCGACCTCGGATCACTCGTGGGCGACACCGCCTGGGAGCTGTCGTCCGTGGCGACTGCGTGCGAGGAGTACGCCGACGCGGTCGAGGCCGTACGGGAACGCACCCGAGCCCTGCTGGCGGAGATCGCCCAGATGATCGTCGAGGGCGCGGCCGTGTCGGCGACCGTCACCGGCCTGACCGGCGGCCTGGCCGGCGGGGCGGCACTCGGCGCCGCGGCGGCCCGGGTCCGTGCGCAGGCGCCTCGCTTCCACGCCCTCCTCACAGCGCTCCGCGCCGGCGTGACGACGGCCGCCGCCCGCCTCGACCGGGCCGTCGACGACCTCGTTGTCATCAGGTCACGCGTCGAGAGGTTCGTCCGCTTGCCGGCGCGAGGTGAGCGCGGCAGCATGAAGCACCCGACCAGCTGGCTGGGGCGGGACCGCAGACCGGGCTGGCTGAAGGAGCACGAGGTGCCGCCCGGACACACGATCGAGCGCCATGTCGGCAAGAGCGCAGAGGAACTTGCTGAGCGGCTGGCAGACACCACCCGTCGGCAGGCCTCGTCGTTCGTCGACCAAGCGACGGCCGAGCGGAGCATCGACCGGGTGCTGGATCACTACGCCGACAGGATCCGCGCGTGGGTAGATCCGGGCGGATCGGACAAGCTGGTGCTTCGGCTGGATCTGGGAGAGTCGACCGGCACTGTGCTGCTTGCCGATGGCACGACACTCACTCCCACTGCGGTGAAGGTCGTCCTCATCCCGAGCAACCGCGGCGGCTGGCACCTCCTGACCGCCTACCCAGACTAGGAGACACGATGGACGACGCAGCACACCTGTTCAGCGCCTACTTCTACGAGGACTGGGACGAGGCCGAGTACTCCTCGTGGGAGGCAGCCGTCGACGACTTCGCCCTTCGATCGCCTGGGCGGGTCGCCGGCGCCGCCCACGACATCCGGACCCTCCTGTCACTGCAGCTGGCCGACGCAGAGCTCGGACTCGAGCTCCGGGAGCTGGGGTGCTCCTACAGCCCGCCGGAGGGCGATCAGCTCTGGCTCGAACTCGTGCGAGATCGGCTCGAGAGGATCGCGACCCGGTGACGCCGGGCACATCGTCAGCGGCGGTCGACGACCTCGAGGAGGAGCGTTCATCGGCAGCCGTCTCGATCACCCCGACGAAGTCCTGCGCCTCGCGGGCGAGGCCTACGACCGGCTCACGAGGAGACCAGGACTGAGGAAGGAACCATGGAATCCCTGCCCTACCTGCTGTCCACCTACTTCCACCAGGACTGGGACAGCGACGGCGGCCGGTCATCGGACACGGTCGCAGTCTTCCTCCAGGAGCGGCCCGAGGTGACGGCCGCCTGCGCTGACGAGATCGACCTCCTCCTGTCCGAGGATCTTCCGGAGGGTGCGCTGCAACGCCGGCTGGACGAGTGGGGACCGGACTACTGGGCCGGCGAGCGCGATGACGACTACCGGCGCTGGCTCATGGAGGTGCGGGACCAGATACGAGCCGGTACTGCGTGATGACAGCCGAAGCCGACTTCACGCACCGCCTCGTCGAGCACGCTTCGGCGCTCAAGCCGCTGCTCGATGAGCACCTCGCGGACCAGGAGGGCGAGCTCCTCGCCTACCTGTTCATGGGCGACGTCGCCGCATGGCTGCACCAGCACAGCGCGACAGAGGCCGACGCCGTCAGAGACGTGCTCGACTGGCTGGAGGTGGAGTTCGAGGAGGGCGACTTCGACACCCGCAACCTGATCGACGTCGGGATGGTCGAAATGCTGCCCGCTCTGCCGGAAGGTGCGGCGGTGCTCGACATGCTGGGCCCGGGCCTGCACTCGCGAGCCGAGATCGCGGGTCTGATCACCCCACCAGCTCCCGCTTGATCTCCGTCTTCAACACCTTCCCCACCTTCGACCGGGGCAGGTCGGACCAGACGTGGACCTCCTTGGGCGCCTTCACCGACCCGATCCGCTGCTTCACGAAGGCGGTCAGCTCGTCGGTGTCCACGGACGCCCCCGGGTGGGCCTGGACGACGACCACCACGCGCTCGCCCCACTTGTCGTCGGGCAGCCCGATGACGGCGCAGTCCTGGACGGCGGCGTGGGCGAGGACCGCCTGCTCGACCTCGGTCGAGTACACGTTGAACCCGCCAGTGATGATCATGTCCTTCGCGCGGTCGACGATGTGGAGGAAGCCCTCCTCGTCGAGGAACCCGATGTCGCCGGTGTGCAGCCAGCCGTTGCGGAGCGTGGTCGCGGTCTCGACCGGGTCCTTCCAGTAGCCCGCCATCACCAGCGACGACCGCGCGCAGATCTCGCCGCGCTCGCCGGTCGCGACCGGCCGGTCGGACGGGTCGAGGATCGCGACGGTCACGAGGGGCGCGGGACGACCGGCGCTGGTGAGCCGCTCGACGGCGATCGTCCCGTCGGCGCGGAAGTGGTCGGCCGGCGGCATCATCGAGATCATCATCGGCGCCTCGGTCTGGCCGAACAGCTGCGCCATGACCGGCCCGATCCGCACCAGCGCCTCCTCGAGCCGCGACGCCGACATGGGCGCGGCGCCGTACCAGAAGCACTGCAGGCTGCTGAGGTCCGTCGAGTCCAGCGACGGGCTGCCGAGCACCATGTAGATCAGCGTCGGCGGCAGGAACGTGTGGGTGACGCCGTGCGCCTCCACCAGCCGCAGGAAGCCCTCGACATCGGGCGTGCGCATGATGACGACCTCGCCGCCGAGCGCCAGCACCGGGAAGCACAGCACGCCGGCCGCGTGGGTGAGCGGCGCCAGCGCGAGGTAGACCGGCCGCCCGTCGAACGGGTAGCCCATCAGCGTGAGCGCGGTCATCGTCTCCAGGTTGGTCGGCGTCAGCATGACGCCCTTCGGCCGACCTGTGGTGCCCCCGGTGCCGACCAGCATTGCTTGCCCGTCGACACCGGGGAGCTGGGGGTGGTCGGCCACGACGATGGACGTGCCGTGGTCGAGGAAGGCCTGCCACGTGAGCGCGCCGGCGTCCGGCGCGTCGAGGCAGACCCACGTGTGCACGCCGGGCAGGTCGTCGCGGATCCCGGCGACGAGCGGGGCGAAGCCCGACGCGTAGACGACGACCTCGGCGTCGAAGAGCGCGAGCAGCTCCCGGTTCTCCGCCGCCTCGTTGCGCGGGTTGATGGGGCACCACACGCCACCGGCGCGGCTGATCCCGAAGACGCAGGTGAACGCCACCGGGTCGTTGGCCGAGAGGATCGCGACCCGACCGCCGTCGCCCAGGCCGCGCGCCACCAGCGCGGCCGCGACCCGGTGCGACAGCGCCACCACCTCGGCGTAGGACGACGAGGTGCCGTCGGTGGTCAGGCAGGGGCGGTCCGCGCCGAGGCTGGCGCCCTTGTCGAGGTAATCGTGCAGCCGCATCGGGCCGGCTCAGTCCTGCGTGGTGAGCACGGGCGCGGACACCAGGCCGAACGAGCGCAGCACCCCGAGCAGCTCGTGGTGGCCGAACGCCTGGCAGCCCGAGGCGAAGCCGACCCGCCGCGGCGGCTGCTGCAGCAGCGCGTAGGCGGCGTAGGCCTGCAGGAGGCCGGTCTGCTTGTAGTTGGAGTTGCCGTGGATGACGCAGTGCGCGCGGCCGAGCGGACCCGACGCGTGCACCGAGTCGAGCGACTTGTTGACCCGCGGGTTCTCGCGCGGCGGCATCTGGTCCATCACCTGGCGCGCCGTGGCGGTCAGTGCGGCCGCGCGGTCGTCGGCATTCATGTCCTTGGTCGCCTCGACCGCGCCGGCGACGATCTGCGGCACGCCGTTCATCAGCGCCGCGTTGAAGACGCCTCCCTGCGCCTTGCAGGTGGCCACCCGCGGGTCTCGGCGGAACCACACCGGGTGCGAGGTGCCGCCCCACGGCAGGGACTGGGCGAGCTCGTGCTGGCCGGGGACGACCAGCGGCACCAGCCCCTGCGCGGGGTCGAAGGGGACGTACGCGTTCTGCTCGAGGTAGTGCGCGGCCGACGAGGCGGCGTTGACGAGGATCGTCTCGGTCGAGGCGATCGTCGGGGAGCCGCCCCAGAAGACGGCGATGTCGAGGGTGTCCAGGCCCGGCTTCTCGAGGCAGAGCTGCGCGGCGATCTCGCCGGTGGTGTACATCTGCGCGATCCCGGGCGACAGCAGCAGCCCCGCCTCGGCGTACCGCTCGCCCCACTGCTCGTCGCACGCCATCAGCCAGTCCTGCTCGCCGGTGGTGTCGGTGTAGTGCACCCCCGCCCGCAGCGCCGCCTCGACGACGGTGGGGCCGAGCGTGCTGAACGGACCCACCGTGTTGAGCACGACGGAGGCGCCGTCGAGGAGCTCGGCGATGCTCTCGACGTCGTGCTCGACCGTCCTCACCTCGTAGTCGGCCGTCTCGACGCCGGCGACGTTGTGGGCCAGCGAGGACTCGAGCTTCTCCTGGCTCCGCCCGGCCGCGACGAACGGGACGTGGTGCTCGCGCAGGTACTCGCAGATCAGGCGACCGGTGTAGCCGGACGCTCCGTAGACGACGACCTTCTTCTCGCTCATGACTGTGCCTCTCGGGCGGTGGGGACGGCGGACGGACGGAGGGGACGAGGGCTGGTCACATGCCCATCCCGCCGTCGACGGGGATGCCGGCGCCGTTGATGAAGCGGGCCGCGTCGGAGGCGAGGAACACGACGGCGTCGGCCATGTCCTGCACCTCTCCGAGCCGCCCGGACGGCGTGAGCTCGATGACGGCGCCCACCGCCTCCTCGGCGCTGCCGTAGAGCCCTAGCCGCGCCATGTCGTCGGCGAGGCCCGCGCCCATCGCGGTCGGCACGAGTCCGGGATAGACGCAGTTGACGCGTACGCCGTAGCCGAGCTTGCCGGACTCCATCGCGGCGACGCGGGTGAGCCGGTCGACCGCCGACTTGGTGCCGCTGTAGACCGAGATCGCCGGGAAGGCGATGGTCGCGGCCACCGAGGAGATGTTGATGATGGTGCCGCCCTTGCCGGCGGCCCCGTCCGGGCGCATCGTGCGGAGGCCGTGCTTGAGCCCGAGGGTGGTGCCGAGCACGTTGACCTCGAGCATCCTGCGGATGTCGTCGACCTCGACCTCGGTGATGAGGCTGCTGATCTCGATGCCTGCGTTGTTGACCAGGACGTCGAGTCCGCCGAGCCGGTCGACGCAGGCGCTGGCCGCCGCCTCCCAGCCGGCCTCGTCGGTCACGTCGAGGTGCACGAACCCGTGTCCGTCGCCCAGGCTCGCGGCCGTCTCCGAGCCCGCCTCGTTGACGTCGGCGATCATCACGCGGGCCCCGGCGGCGGCCAGCGCGCGGGCCATGCCCTCGCCCAGCCCCTGCGCGCCTCCCGTCACGAGTGCGACGCGTCCGGTCAGGTCGGTTCCGCTCATCGAGGTCTCCTCAGGAGGCTGGTGGGTGATGGCCGTCACACTGCTCCTGTGTCTTGACAAGTGTCAAGGAAATCTTTGGTCACATGTCAAGACGCGGCCCGTGTGCGTAGGATCAGCCGCATGGCCGCCCGCTCCGCCTCCTCCGTCGCCGATCCCGTGGCGTCGGCGGCCGCGCGCGTGAGCAAGCACGACAACCGCCGCGACCAGCTCGCGGAGTCCGCGCTGGTGACGCTCGGCAAGCTGGGCTACGCCCGGACCTCGCTGCGCGAGATCGCCCAGCACTCCCCCTTCTCGCACGGCGTCGTGCACTACTACTTCGCCGACAAGCAGGAGCTCATCACCTACTGCGTGCGCTACTACAAGCGCAGCTGCGTGACCCGCTACGACGAGATCGTCGAGACCTCGACGTCGGCCGACGAGCTCCGGACGCGCTTCGCCGCCAAGCTCGCCGAGACCATCCGCGAGGAGGGTCCGATGCACCAGCTCTGGTACGACCTGCGCAACCAGTCGATGTTCGAGCCGGCGCTCCGCGAGGTGGTCCTCGAGATCGACGGCCAGCTCGAGGCCATGATCTGGCGGGTCGTCTCCCGCTACGCCGCGCTCGCCGACCAGCAGCCCGCCGTCGACTCCTCGACCTGCTACGGCATGCTCGACGGGCTCTTCGCCCAGACCCTGCTCGCCTGGGCGGCCGGTCCCGCCGATGCCCGCGAGGACGCGCTCGCGGTGCTCACCGGCCGGGTCGACGGCCTGCTCCCGGCACTGCTGCGCTGAGCCGGTTCCGCCCCGCCCCCCAGGGGTCCCGGGCGATACTCGTCGGGTGCCCCGACCGACGACCTCGACCGTGCTGTCGTTCGTCGTGACCGCGGCGCTCCTGGCCGCGGTCGTCGTCTTCCACCCCTCCGCCCAGATGGGCTCCGTGCGCCGCCTCGTCGGCATCGGCGGCGAGCGCATCCTCCCGGCGCCGCCCATCGAGGCCTCCCGGGGGGCGTACGCCTTCGCGGCCACGCAGCGCGGCTCGGACCAGCCGGTCGCCTGGGACCCGTGCTCGCCGGTGCCGTACGCCGTCAACCCGGCCGGGATGCCCGAGGGCGCGCGGGCGCTCGTCGACCGCGCCGTCAGCCGGATCTCGGCGGCCACCGGCCTGGCCTTCGAGGACGACGGCGACACCGACCGCCGGCCCTTCACCGGATCGTTCGTCCCGCTCGGCGGGAGCCGGCCGGTCGTCATCGGCTGGGCCGACGACGTCGAGTTCCCCCAGCTCGAGGGAGCGGTCGCCGGCATCGGTGGCGCGGCCTCGGAGGAGGGCGGTCGCGGCCGTCGCTACTACGTGACCGGTGGCGTCGTGCTCGACGTCGACGTGTTCACCGACGCCTCCGTCGACCAGGTGCCGCGGCTGATGGAGGCGATCGTGCTCCACGAGCTGGCCCACGTGGTCGGGCTCGACCACGTCGAGGAGCCGTTGGAGCTCATGTTCGCCGACAGCACCGGCCAGGTGGAGCTGGGGCCGGGCGACCGCGAGGGACTGGCCCGCCTGGGCTCGGTGCCCTGCGGCTGACCCGGACGTGCCGAGGGGGCCGGCTCACCGAGCCGACCCCCTCCGACGCGCTGCTGCGCTGCTCACTCGCTCCAGGAGCGGGGCAGGCTGCTGTTGGCGACGCGGTTCTCCGCGTCGATCATCCACGCGAGCTGCTCGAGGCGCTCGAGGATCGCGTGGATCATGTCGGCGGACGTCGGGTCCTCGGCGTCCACCTCGTCGTGGATGCGGCGACCCGTGCGCGCGACGGCGTAGAGCGCGGCGACGATGAGGTCGACGCAGTCGCCGGTGTTGACCTCGTCGGAGGGGAACTCCGGCAGCGAGGTCTGGGCCGCCACGGACTTCGCCCGGGCGTCGGGGGTGACGTAGACGGCGCGCATGCGCTCGGCGACGTCGTCGGAGAACCCGCGTGCGGCCTCGACGACCTCGTCGAGGACGAGGTGGAGGTCGCGGAAGTTCTTGCCGACCACGTTCCAGTGGGCCTGCTTGCCCTGGATGTGGAGGTCGGTCAGGTCGACGAGCAGCTGCTGCAGGTGTCCGGCGAGACGCTCGGAGGCCTGGAAGGCAGGGTGGGAGGTGTGGGTCGCGGAGGTCCGGTTGGCCGTCTGGGTCATGGGAGCTTCCTCTCTGTCGGCTCTGTCGGTCGGCGCCTACTCAACACCCTTTTCTTGAACGATTCCAGTAAGGAGAGGCTGACCTACGCCTCTCTGCTCAGCCGACCGCTGCTCAGCCGACCGCTGCTCAGCCGACTGCTGCTCTGCCGACCGGCACGACGCCGGGCGCCACGCACGCGGCGTACATCCCGAGCATCGGCTCCCCCGCCGCGTTGGTCGGCCGTGACCCGGCCATCGCCCTGAGCAGCCGGACGTCCTTCTCGCCCGTCACGGGATGGCTGTCCACCACGGCGCACCGCGGGACCGGCCCGCCGATGCGCAGGCGTGCCTGTCCGACGGCGACCTCCGTGCCGAGCCACGTGTCCTCGACGAAGGGCTGGTCGGTCTCCACCACGAGCGTGGCGCGGAACCGCCCCGCCTCGTGGACCAGGGCCGGGTGACCGGTGGTACGCGCGAGGTGCTCGATCGAGGCGGTGCCGACGAGCGTCACGGGCGCGTTGAAGACGACGCCGCCCCGCGGCGCGGCTGCGAGGCGTACGTCGCGCCCGAGATGGTCGGACACGAGGCCGGCGTGCGGGCCGTCCGTCAGCGCCAGGTCGACCGGTCGGCCCCAGTAGTCGCAGGTCACGGTCTCGCCGGTGGCCACCGGCTCCGCGGCGACCGAGTCCCCCGAGGGCAGCGTCATCGACAGCACCGGTCCCTCGGTGCGTGCCACGACCCCGATCAGCGACGGGTGCTGGACCGTGCGCAGCACGCGCCGCGCGACGACGTCGACCAGGCACCACTGCCGGTCCCCGACCGGGCCCTGCTCGTCGAGCCGGACGTGGTCGAGGCCGAGGTGGCGCATGCCCTTGACCGGCGCGAAGCCGACCGCGCGGACGACCAGCTCGGGAGGCACGGTCCTCAGTCTGGCAGCGGGCTCAGTCGTCGCGCTCGGTCCGCAGCACCTCGCCGGTGCGGGCGTCGACCTCGACCGTGGTCTCGCCGGGCCGGTCCTCGTCGAGCACGACCTCCCAGACCGCGGCGCCGTCGTCCTCGGACAGCTCGACGGTCGACACCGAGCCGCGCACCGCGGCGAGGGCGGCCTCGATCGCCGCCAGGTGGTCGACGGGCACGTCGAGGAGGCGCTCGCGCTCGGCGGCCTCCTGCGGGTCGTCGCCGGACTCGGCCACCGGGTCGCCGACGACGGTCGTGGCGTCGGCGGCGAGCTCCACCTCGTTCTCGACGCCGTCGGGCGTCACGACCGTGACGGACCAGGCACCGTCGTCGAGCTCGATCGCGAAGACCGTCCCGTCGACCTCGCCGAGCGCGGTCCGGGCCGCCAGCCCGGCCTTCGTGTCACCCGCCGGAGTGCCGGCGCCGATGCCGCCGTCCTCCTGGCCCGACCCGCCGTCACCCGGCTCGTCCTGCGGGTCCTCGGCCTCACCTCCGTCGTCCGCTGCAGGCGCGTCGGGCTGGTCCGCCGGAGGCTCGTCGTCGTCGCTGCACGCAGCCAGGCCGAGCGAGAGCGCGAGGAGCAGCGGGCCCGTCGCGACGACGGACGCGCGGCGGCTGCGGTTCACGGCGGACCTCCGGTCAGGACCGGAGCAGGCCCTTGACGTACGCCGCCTGCCCGAGGTGCTGGAGGCAGTCGCCCTGGATGCTGATCAACCGCTGGCCGGCGGTCACGGGCGGGTCCCAGCTCTGGTCGACCTCGCGCTCGAGCTCCGCCTCGTCGACGGTCTGCAGGTAGCGCGCGGTCGCCAGGGTGACCTCGTGGTGGTAGTCCACAAGCAGTGCGGAGTCCTCGATGCGGATGGCGTCGACCTGCTCGCTGCTGTGCCCGTAGCCGATGTCGTCGGTGCCGTTGGGCAGGCCGAAGCGGTTCTGGAACCTCTGCCACACCTGCGACTCACCGGCCAGGTGGGCGACGTGGTCGTCCTGGACCCGTGCGAGGTGCCACAGCAGCCAGCCGACCGGGTTGCCGGTGCCGCCCGGGCGGTGGTGCAGGGTCTCGTCGTCGAGGTCCTCGGCCACGCTCGCGTAGAGCTCGGCGATGCGGCCGAAGCCCTCGGTCAGCACGCCGCGGACATCCATGGCCGCGTCACTCCACCGGCGTCGCGGACCGGACGTGCGGTGCGCTCGACTGCTCGTCCTTCATGCCGTCGATCTCGGCGAGGATGCGCTCGCGCTCGTCGTCGTCGAGGCGTACGCCGGCCTTCTGCAGGCCGTCGTCGAGCTGCCGGGCGATGGTGCCGTCCTCGGCGCTGTACTCCCAGGAGCTCACCTCCTCGACCACGCGCTGAGCTGCCTCGATCGCTGCCTGCTGCACTTCGTCGGTCATGCGCTCCACCGTAACGAGGGCACTGGCACGCACCACGCCCGTCGGGGTGTCCCACCTCCCGGACCCGGCCCCGCTCAGCCCGCCGACGCCCTCCAGAACGCCTGCAACAGCTCGAGCACGGACCCGTCGAGCCCGGCTTGGGTGAGCAGGACCGCGACGACGCCCTCGCGCGGGTGGACGTACGCCGACGTGCCCGTGCCGCCGACCCAGCCGTAGCGGCCGACGACGTTCCACGGGTCGATGAGCTCGGTGTCGACGCCGCCGCCGAACCCCCAGCCCTGGCCGTCGAGGAAGAAGCCGCCCATCTCGCGGTGCTGCGCACTGACCTGGTCGGTCGTCATCCGGCGCACCGACTCCGCCGACAGCACGCGGCCGTCCGGGCCCTCGCCCTCGGCGAGCAGCATCCGGCCGAAGGCGAGCCAGTCGTCGACAGTGGTCACCAGGCCGCCGCTGCCGGACGGGAAGGGAGGCATCGTGGTGAAGACGCCGTCGGGCTCGTCGCTGACCTGCAGCACGCCGGCGTCGTCGTGGCTGTAGAGCGTGGTGAAGCGGTCGAGGCTCTCGGGCGGCACGGAGAAGCCGGTGTCGACCATCCCGAGGGGCTCGAGCAGGCGCGCGGCCATGAGGTCCGGGAGGTCCTGGCCGGCGGCGCGGGCGAGCAGGACGCCGAGGACGTCGTAGGACGCGTTGTAGGTCCAGCCGTCGCCGGGCTGGTGCATGAGCGGAATCTCCGCGAGCCGGCGCATCCACTCGTCGGGGGGCGGCACCTCGCCGATGTCGTCGGAGGCCTGGCCCAGCCGCTCGAGCAGGAGCGGCACGACGGTGGAGTCCCAGGTGGCGAAGCCGTGGCCGGCCGTCCCGGTGAGCAGGTGCCGGGCGGTGATCGGGCGCTCGCACGCGACCGTGTCGTCCAGGTCGCTCCCCGGCGTCCGCAGCACCCGCGGCTCGGCGAGCTCGGGCAGCAGGTCGGCGACCGGGGCGTCGAGGTCGAGCCGCTCCTCGTCGACCAGCACCATCGCCAGGGCGGCGGTGACGGGCTTGGTGATCGAGGCGCCGCGGAAGATCGAGCCGCGCTCCATCGGCCTGCCGCTCGTGCCCTGCCGGCCGAGGGCCACGACCTCCTCCTCGTCATGACGTGCCACGAGGGCCACGAGCCCCGGGATCGCGCCGGAGTCGACGTGCGGGCGGAGGGCAGCCTCGAGGTCAGCCATAGTCCGACCGTACGCCGGTCAGGCCGGGGTCCGCTCGCGTCGGCGGCCGACCGCCCCCGCGCGGACGTACACCACCGTCGTGACGACGTTGAGCAGCACGGCGGTGCCGACGTAGAGCGCGAGGTTGAGCCCCGGCACGGCGTCGGGCGGGAGGGTGTAGGCCATCACGACCCGCGCCGCGGCGTCGACCAGGGTGCCGACCGCCCAGAGGATGCTCGAGGTCCGCCACATCCGGCGCCACCACGCCTCGCGCTGCCACAGGCCCTCCCAGTCCCCCGGCCAGCCGAGGCGCCCCTCGACCATCGGCCGGGCGAACTGGTAGGCCAGCGGGCGGTCCGCCCACCGCAGGCTGGCGAGGAACCAGGCGCCGACACCCCCGGTGACCAGCGCGTCCTTGGCGAGCAGGAACCGCTCGTCGCCCGGCACGAGCGAGATCGCGAAGCTCGCGAACAGCAGGACGGTGAAGAACGCCTCGAGCCCGCCCGGCCGGCTGCCCCGCACCAGCGCGACGCAGGCCGGCACCAGCGAGAGGACCGCGCCGACGACGAGCGCCGCGTAGACGCTGACCCCGAGGTGGCGCAACAGGTAGTAGAGCGCGGTCGACCCGACGATGCCGACGACCGGCCGCAGCAGCGTCACGGGTCCGCCCGGGTCGCGCGGTCGAACAGCTCGACCAGCTCGGCGGCGTACGCCGCGCAGTCCAGGCCCGGGTCGGCCTGCAGCTGCAGCGGCACCCCCTCGACGGCCCGCTGGACGGTCGCCGCCACCACGCGGACGTCGAAGTCCCGCAGCTCGCCTGCCTCCTGCCCCTGCCGCAGGATCCGCTCGAGGTGGCTGGCGTCGCTCGGTCCGACCGGGCCGCCGGCGCCCCACGCCCCGGACAGCACGACCTGCAGGAGGGCGCTCATCTGCGCGCGGTGGCTGTCGGCGTGGCCCACGACCCCCTCGACGTACGCCCGCAGCCGACCGCGCGCCGTCGTCTCGGCGCCCACCAGGGCGCCGACGTGCTCGCCGATCCCGCTGACCACGTGCTCCACCAGGGCTGCGACGAGCTCGTCCTTGCCGGCGAAGTGGTAGGAGATCAGCCGGGTGCTCGACAGACCTGCACGCTCGGCGATGCGGGCGAAGCTCGCCCGGGCGAAGCCCTCCTCGGCGATGACCTCGATGGTCGCGTCGAGGATCTGCGCACGCCGTGCCGCGGAGGTGGCGGAGCGAGTTACTGACACGAGTAAAAAGTACGTCGGTCAGGTAAGACTGTCCAGCGACGACGGTCGGACGCCCGAGTGCGTCCGCGTCGCCTGCCGGGTCAGGAGAGTCGGGTCAGAGGTGCTGCATCTTGGCGAAGGGCGGCTTGATCCGCACCGCCTGGGAGCCGAAGTCGACGGTCACGGCGTGACTGTCGACCTTGGTCACCGTGCCGAGACCGTAGAGGTCATGGGACACCCGGTCGCCGATGTCGTAGTTCTCCACGACGACCTCGGGGGCGGGAGCGAAGGGGCTGCTCTTCAGGTGTTTCGGCCGCGAGCCGCTCGGGTTGCTCATCTGACCCAGTATGCGCCCTTACGGGTGGGATCGGCACCTTCTTGACTAACCCGAGACGAGCCGGACGGGGCCGTGCGTGAACTTCGCCTCCCAGTCGGCGACCTTCCAGCCGCCGCCGACGGGCACCAGGACGTACGTCGCGTCGCGGGTCACCGGGAGCAGCGAGTGGCGGCCCGTGTCGTCGCCTCGCTCCTCCAGCACCAGGCCCGTCTCGAGCGCGAACGACAGGCTCAGCGCGTCACCCTCGAGCCGCGCGGTCGCCGGTCCGACGGTGGTCCCGTAGACGAAGGGGCCGTCGTCCGCGCGCTGGTAGCCGCGCGGCACCCGGCGTACGTCGTGGAGCGTGAGGCCGTCGACGTCCGCGCGCTCGCGCCACCGCTCCAGCGCGGACGTCGTCAGGACCGCGCGCACGCTGCGGAGGTCGCGCTCGTCCTGCTCGGGCACCGGCAGCGCCAGCGAGGTCCTCTCCTGCGCGAAGGCGAGGTCGGCGAGCATGCAGTAGGCCGCCATCACCTGCTCGGCGCCGAACTCGTCGGCGGCCGGGCCGGTGAACGGCTCGGCGCCCGGGACGCAGGGCAGCGGCTCGTCGACGGCCTCGGTGGTGGCGGGGCCGGCGCTGGGCGTCGGCTCCGGCTCGGCCCTCTGCTCCGGCTCGCCGCCGCACGCGGCGAGGGCGACGACCAGCGCGGCGCCCAGGACTGCTCCTCGCACGAGGCACCTCCCTTCCTCGACACGCAGGCTAGTCGCGATGCCGCACTACGCTCGCGGCATGGACACACGTGTCGGGGCCCCCGTCGCCCTGGTGACCGGAGGCTCGTCCGGGATCGGCGAGAGCACCGCCCTCGCCCTCCTGGACCGGGGCTTCACGGTCTACGCCGTAGCCCGCCGCGTCGACCGGATGGTCCCGCTCGCCGAGGCAGGCGCACACACCTTCGCCATGGACGTCACCGACGACGACTCGATGGTCGCCGGCATCGCCCGCATCATCGAGGAGCAGGGACGCATCGACGTCCTGGTCAACAACGCCGGCTACGGGTCCTACGGCGCCGTCGAGGACGTGCCGATCGAGGAGGCGCGGCGGCAGTTCGAGGTCAACGTCTTCGGCCTCGCCCGCCTGGTCCAGCTCGTCACGCCGCACATGCGCGCGCGACGCTCGGGCCGGATCGTCAACATCTCCTCGATCGGCGGGAAGTTCTACGAGCCGTTCGGCGCCTGGTACCACGCGACCAAGTTCGCGGTGGAGGGCTTCAGCGACAGCCTGCGCATGGAGCTGCGGCCCTTCGGCATCCAGGTCGTGCTCATCGAGCCCGGGCCGATCCTCACCGAGTGGAACGAGATCGCCCGCGACTCCCTGCTCGAGCGCTCGGGGGCCGGGGCGTACGCCACCCACGCCCGCAAGGCGCACGCGGTGCTCACCGAGTTCGACAGGCCCGGCCGCGCCTCGACGCCCGAGGAGGTGGCGGACAAGATCGTCAAGGCTGCGACCACGCGGCGACCGGCCGCCCGCTACCCGGTCGGCAAGGGCGCCCGGCTGATCACCACCTCGCGCGACCTGCTGCCGGACCGGGTGTTCGACCAGGTCGTGGGGCGGACGTTCGGGGTGCGCTAGGTGCCGGCGCCGTCCGTGCCTGTGCCGTCCCTGCCCGCCCTGGTCGACCGCGCCGCGGGCCTGGTGGACCGGCCGGGTCGGGTCGTGCTCGGCATCACCGGGCCGCCCGGTGCCGGCAAGTCCACGCTGGCCTCGCTGTTGCTCGACTCGCTGCGATCACACTTGGGGCCCGACGCCGTCGGCCATCTGCCGATGGACGGCTTCCACCTCGCCGACGTCCAGCTCGAGCGGCTCGGCCGGCGCGACCGCAAGGGGGCGCCGGACACCTTCGACGTGGACGGCTACGTCGCGGCACTGCGCCGGCTCCACGACGAGCCCGACGGGACGCTCTACGTCCCGGGGTTCGAGCGCGACCTCGAGCAGCCCATCGCCGCGGCGATCGCGATCGAGCCGTCCGCGCGGCTGGTGATGACTGAGGGCAACTACCTCCTGCTCACCGGCGACGGCTGGGAGCGCGTACGCCCCCTGCTCGCCGAGGCGTGGTTCGTCGACGTCGACCCCGACGTACGACGCGAGCGGCTGGTCCGCCGCCACGAGCAGTTCGGCAAGTCGCCCGACGCCGCTCGGGCGTGGGTCGAGGCCGTCGACGAGCCGAACGCCGCGCTGGTCGCGGCGACGCGGGACGCCGCGGACGTCGTCGTGCCGCTCGACCGCTTCTGACGGCCGCCGGGGCGCGCCGGTCGACCGAGGGCTACGGCGCCGTCCGCTTCCCGGGCACCACGAGACCGTGCTCGTAGCACAGGACCACGGCCTGCACCCTGCTCGTGATGCCGAGCTTGGCGAAGACACGGTTGACGTGCGACTTCACCGTCGCGCGGGACACGAACAGCGTCGCCGCGATCTCGTCGTTCGAACGACCCTCGCCAACCAGCACGAGGACCTCGCGCTCGCGTCGGGTCAGCCCAGTCGTGAGACGGTCCGCGCTGCCCGGCGCCGGACGCGCGACGTGCTGCTCGATCAGCCGCCGGGTCAGCTCCGGCGCGAGCAGCGCCTCGCCGCGAGCCACGGTGTCCACGCCCTCGACCAGCCGGGCCGCGGGGGTGGTCTTGAGCAGGAAGCCCGCCGCACCGTGCCGCAGGGCGGCGTGGACGAGCTCGTCGAGGTCGTACGTCGTCAGCACCAGCACGCGGGTCGGGGTGCCCTCGGCCACGAGGAGCCGCGTCGCCTCGATGCCGTCGAGGACCGGCATCCGGATGTCCATCAGGCACACGTCGGGGCCCAGTCGTCGTACGGCCTCGATGCCGGCTCGTCCGTCGGCGGCCTCTCCGGCGACGGTGACGCCGCGTGACTCGAGCATGACCCGGAGGCCGGCGCGGACCATCTCCTGGTCGTCCACGACCACCACGCTCGTCACACCGACTCCTCGAGAGGCAGTGCAGCTCGGACGGAGAAGCCGCCACCCGGAGCGGGGCCTGCTGACAGCGAACCGCCGAAGACCGCGACGCGTTCGCGCATCCCCACGAGCCCGTGCCCGTGGCCGCCCGGGACCAGCACCGGAGTGCCTCCGGAGGTGCTCGTGAGCGCCACCTCGACGCCGCCTGCCGAGCGCCGGTAGCAGACCTGCACGCGAGCGCCCGGCGCGTGCTTGAGCGCGTTCGTGAGCCCCTCCTCGACGATCCGGTAGAGCGAGAGGTCGACGCCGGCCGGCAGTCCGTCCGTGCTTCCCTCCATCGCGAGCGCCACGTCGAGCCCCGAGCCGCGGTAGGCGTCGACGAGGCGCGGGAGGTCGGCAGCAGCGGGTTGCGGCGACACGTCCGAGTCGTCCTCGTCACGCAGGAGCCCGAGCAGCCGGCCGGTCTCGGCCAGCGCTTCCCGGCCCGCCCGTTGGATCTCCTCGAGCGACGCGTCGACCGCCCGCTCGTCGCGTCCGAGGAGTGACTGGGCCGCCCCCGCCTGCACCACCATCACGCTGATCGAGTGGGCGATCACGTCGTGGAGCTCGCGGGCAATGCGGCGGCGCTCGGCGGCGACGGCGTGCTCGGCGACGTGCCGCTGCTCCTCGACCAGCCGGACGGCTTGGTCGGCGAGGAGGTCACGCTGGTGGACGTGGGCGAGCACGAGGCGCCCGAAGAACCAGGGGACGAACGTCAGCGCCGCCACCCAGAGCACGTCCCCCAGCGCCGGGATCGCGAGACCTCCGGCCACGTGGCGCGCGGCGTCCAGGGCGGCGACCGCTGCGGCACCTCGCCACACCGACGGCTCGTAGCGTCCGAGCGCGAAGCACGCGGCGAACAGGATGGGCAGCGGCGACGTCAGCGCGTCCCCCTCGATCCCGAGCGGCGCCGCCCCCAGCGTCACGACCGCGGCGGCGCCCGTGGCGAAGAGGAGCGGCAGGTCCCGGCGTCCCAGGAGCACGACGCAGGGCACGAGGACGTACGCGATCGCCGGCGCCGCTGCCAGTCCGCTGACGCTCAGCACCTCGACCGCGCCGACGACCGCGAGCGCGGCGGGCAGCAGCCAGTCCTCGCGGCTGATCGACCAGCGGGGCCAGTCCATCCTGGGAGGTTAGCCCCGCAGTGGCCGCCCCGGGGTCAACCCAGGGGTGGAGATGCGGTCGCCTCGGGGCCGACGCGCGGGGCGTGCTCACGCGCCTAGCGTCCGGAGCCCGCACCCGACGAGGAGGTCACCCCGATGAAGCGTCCCGACCTGTCCGAGACGACCGTACGGCGCTGCGGTCTGGCCGCCGTCGTGCTCGCGGTGGCCAGCGTCCCCCTGGCCCCCCTGAACTCGCTGGCCCGCATGAGGACACCGGACGGCCGCAGCGACCTCGAGAACCCGATGGCGGCCTGGTGGGCCGAGCCCGCGATGGACGCCGTCGGTCCGCGGCTGCTCGACTTCGCGGACGCCTCGACCGTCTACCTGACCTACGGCAAGTTCAACCTGCTGGCGGTGCTCGCGGTCCTGGCGTGTGCGGTCGCGGCACTCAGCCGACGTCCGGGGCGGGTGGGCCGGATCGAGCGCTGGGGTTGGCGCCTGACGCTGACCAGCCTCGCGGTCATGTGCGCGGGGCAGCTCGTCGTCTACTGGCTCGGCGTGGTCGACGAGGGGTACCTCGTCGTGCTGCTGGCGATGCTCGTGGGGATCTTCGGCAACGCGCTGCTGGGCCTGGGCCTGGTGCGGTCGGGCTTCCGACCACGGCTGGCGGCATGGGCGGTCCTGCTCAACCTGCCTCTCAGCGTCGCGCTGGTGTCGGTGGCGACGCAGGCGACCGGCATGTGGCCGATGATGCTGGCCTGGGGGCTCATCGGGTGGTCGCTGTGGCGCGATCCCGCGCGGCGCCCGGCACGGACGACGGTCAGGGGTACGGCGCCGGTCGGGGCGACCCGGCCCGCGTAGCGCAGGGCCGATCGGACCGCGCGCACCACCAGCGGAAACTCGTCGACCCGGACGGGAACCATGTGGCCCGTCCGGTGCGACAGTGCTGGTATGGGCAGCAGCGCGGCACCCGCGGACCAGGACGACACCGTCCTGGTGGCGCTCGTGGCCGACGGTGACACCGCAGCGCTCGAGGAGCTCTACGGCCGCCACGCGGCCTGGCTCGTCGCGCGGCTGATGCGCCGCTGCCACGACTCCGACGTCGTCCTCGACGTCGTGCAGGACACCTTCGTCACGGTGTGGAGGGACGCCCGGCGCTACCGCGGCACAGGGGAGGTCGCGGGCTGGCTGTGGGGCATCGCCTTCCGACGGATGGTGTCGCGGCTCCGGTCGCGCAAGGACGTCGTGCTCCTCCCCGAGTGGGACACCGTCGGCCGGGGGCAGGTCCCCGCGGCCGAGGACCAGGTGCTGCTCGGGGTGGAGTACGGCGACCTGGCCGGGGCGCTCGCCGGCCTGTCCCCCGAGTTCCGCTCCGTCGTCCAGGCGTGCGTGCTGGACGGGCTGACCACCAGGGAGGCCGGCCGGCTGCTCGGCGTCCGGGAGAACACGGTGAAGACGCGCCTGCATCGGGCCAAGGCCCAGCTGCGGGGATCCCTCGCCCTGGCACAGGAGGAATGGCGATGACCACCACCTGGCACGTCCACGACGACCTGCTCGCGGCGTACGTCGACGGCCGCCTGGACGCGATCGTCGGCGCCTCGGTCGAGCAGCACCTGTCTCGGTGCGCCGACTGCCGCGCGTCCACGACGCCGCTCGTCGACCCCCAGCTGCTGGCCCGCGGGTGGGCCGGCGTCCGCGCCGCCGTCGAGTCGCCGCCGCTGCCGCTGCCCGCGCGACTGGCCCGACGCTGTGGCGTCCCCGAGCCCACCGCCGTGCTGCTCGCGGCGACCACCTCGCTGCGCACGGCGTGGCTGGTCGCGGCGTTCCTGGCCCTGTCGTTCGCCACCCTCGCGACGGTGGTCAGCGGCGAGACGATGCTGGCCCCGTTCCTGCTGGTGGCGCCCCTCGTGCCGGCGATCGGGGTGGCCGCGGCCTACGGCCCCCAGAACGACCCCCTCGAGTCGCTGGTCGTGACGGCTCCCTACGGGCGGACCCGGCTGATCCTCGTCCGCACCCTCGCCGTCCTCGTCTCGGTCCTGCCGGTCACCGCCGCCCTCGGCCTCCTCCTCCCCGGACCCGCGTGGCTGGCCGCGGCGTGGCTCGGGCCGGCGCTCGCGCTCGTACCTGTCCTGCTGGCCCTGTCGAGCTTCGTGGGCCCCCGCGCCGGTGTCGCAGTCGTCGTCCTCGCGTGGAGCGCCCTCGTCGTCTTCTCCCTGCGCGGGTTCCCCGCCACCTGGCCGGTCGAGGCGACCCAGCAGCTCGCCTACCTGTCCCTCGCGGTCGTCGCGGCCGCCGTCCTCCTCGTCAGGTCCCGCCTGGACCGGCGGATCGGAGCCGTGCTGTGAACACCGTCGAGCTCACCGGAGTCACCAAGGCCTACGGCAGCACCCGCGCCCTCGACGCGGTCGACCTGTCCTTCGACCGCGGGATCACCGGGCTGCTCGGCCCCAACGGCGCCGGCAAGACCACGCTGCTGCGCATCGTCGCCACCTCGATCGCCGCCGACGGTGGCGAGGTCCGGCTGCTCGACCGGGATCCGCACGGCTCGCAGGCCGAGGTGACCGCGATCCGCCGCCAGCTGGGCTACCTGCCCCAGGAGCTGGGCTACCCCGCCGACATGACGGCCTTCGGGTTCGTGGAGTACGTCGCCGTGCTCAAGGAGTGGAACGACCGGCGCCGTCGTCACGCCGAGGTACGCCGCGTGCTCGAGCTGGTCGGCCTCGGCGACCTCGCGACGAAGCGCGTCGCCAGGCTGTCCGGCGGCCAGCGGCGCCGCGTCGCACTGGCTCAGGCGCTGCTCGGTGACCCGCGGATCCTCGTGCTCGACGAGCCGACCACGGGGCTCGACCCGACGCAGCGCGCCGACCTGCGGCGCACCCTGTCCGTCATCGCCGGCGGCTGCGCCGTCCTGCTCTCCACGCACCAGACCGAGGACGTGGCCGCGCTGTGCGAGCGCGTCGTCGTCCTCGCCAGTGGCACCGTCCGCTTCGACGGGACGGTCACCGACCTCGTCGCCACCGCCGTCGGCCGGGTCTGGACCTGCGACGAGCCGGGACCCGACGCGCTCGTCAGCTGGCGCACCGGCACCGGTCGCCACCACGTCGTCGGCGGCACGCCACCCCCGGGCGCCGACCCGGCCGAGCCCACGCTCGAGGACGCCTACCTCCTCATGCTCGGCGCCGACGCCCGAGCCGCGCACGTGCCCGCCTGAGCCTTCTCTCGAGCGCTGCTCGAGCCCGTCCACTCGCCGTTACCACCCCAGGAGTCACCATGGCCGACAGCCTTGCCCTGCCCACCACCCGCACCGCCAGCCTCGGCAGCATGGCCGGGATCGAGGCTCGACGCCTGCTCCGCAACCCGATCTTCCTGGTCGGGGTCGCATTGGCCTTCGGTGTCCTCGCTCTCATGGTCGCGACCAACGAGGACCCGGCCTACACGGACCTGCTGCCGATCCCGCTGGTCCCGGCCTTCTTCGTCGGTCTGACCAGCCTGGTCGCGATGGCCCGGCAGACCCGATCCACCGAGGCAGCGGTCGAGGCCGTCGGCACGGCACCCCGCACCGAGGCGCAGCGCACCGTGGCGCTCGTCTCCGTGTGCCTGATCCCGTTCGCCGTCGGGCTGCTGTTCGTGGTGGCCGAGGTGGTCATCGCCCAGTCGGTCGGGGTGGCGGATCAGGAGTGGTGGTTCGCCACGCTGCCCGACTGGCAGGTCTGGAGCATCCTCCTCGCCAGCGGACCCGTGGCGTGCCTCGGCGGCGCCCTGCTGGGCGTCCTGACCGGTCGGTGGCTCCGCTTCCCGGGTGCGCCCGCGGTCGTGGCCGTGGCTGCGGTCCTGCTCAGCTTCGCCGGCTCCGTCCCGATCGCGTACGGCTCTGGGTCCGAGCTGCGCCTGTGGGTGCCGTGGGCCATGTGGCACTCCGGCACGCTGGAGGACGGCACCCAGGAGCTGATGGCCGGCAACCCGGCGGCCTACCTCGGCTACGTCCTCAGCCTGTGCGCCGCAGCCGCCCTCGTCGCCGTCTGGCACGACCGGACTGCGCGCACCCCGCGGCTGCGCACCGCGATCCTCGGCACGGTCGTGGTCGGCCTCGCCTGCCTCGTCCTGTCGATGACCACGGGGCCGTCCGCCAACCGCGTCTCCGAGCCGGTCCCGTTCCGGGTGGAGTGATGGCGCCACGGTGGTGGTACCTCCGGCACGGCGTCGCGTGGTCCGCGCTGCTGGGCTGCTGCGGCGCCGCCCTGGCGGCCGCCGGGGCGCTGGCCCGCTGGCCGTCGACGGCGGTCGTCCTGCTGCCGGCACTTCTCGCCTGCTGCGCCGCGGGAGCCGGGTTCGCCTTCGACGAGCGCGCTGCAGCGGTCGTCGCCGTCACCCCGCGCGGCGCCGGGTGGCGGCGTACGACGCGACTCGTCGCGGCTGCCGTCCCCCTCGTCGTGTGGGTCGCCGTCGTCCTCGTGCGACCGGGCGACCTGCCGCTCGACCGGTGGGCGTGGTGGTCCGTGGGCGCCGCCGCCCTCGTCCTGGTCTCCGGCGCCGCGGCCCTGGCCTCGCGGCGACAGGTGGAGAACCCCGGCTCCCTGCTCGCCTCCGTCGCGGCGCTGGCCGTCATGTCGCCGGTGGTGGTGAGTGGGTTCCTCGGGTGGGAGTCGGCCTACCCGATGGGCGGCTTGACCGCGTCGACGTGGACGTTCTGGTGGATCGTCGCCGCGGCAGGCGCCACAGCGTGGGCCGTCGCGCTGCGGCCGGGCATCCGCGCCTGACCGGCTCTCACTCCTCCGGGTTCTTGGGCGGACGACCGCGCTTGGGGACCGGGCCGGCGTCGCGGGGGGCTCGGCCGGCCTTGCGGAGCGCGTCGCGCAGCACCATCTCGACCTGGGCGTTGACGCTGCGCAGCTCGTCGGCCGCCCACCGTTGAAGGGCGGAGTGCACCGCGGGGTCGAGGCGCAGCAGCACCGCCTTGCGCTCCGGACCCCGTGGGTTGGCCTCCGGCTCCGCGCCCGACTCCGTGCTCGAATCGCTGCCCATGACCCGATGCCGCTCAGGTGTAGAGCGACCCGGCGTTGACCACCGGGGTCGTGCCCCGCTCGGAGCACAGCACCACCAGCAGGTTGGACACCATGGCCGCCTTGCGCTCGGCGTCCAGCTCGACGATGTCCTTGCGCTCGAGCTGGGCCAGCGCGCTCTCGACCATCCCGACCGCTCCGTCGACGATCTTCTCGCGGGCCGCGATGACGGCCGAGGCCTGCTGGCGCTGCAGCATCGCCTGCGCGATCTCGGGGGCGTACGCCAGCGCGGAGATCCGCACCTCGATCACCTCCAGGCCGGCCAGAGCGATGCGGGCCGCGACCTCGGCGGCCAGCTCGGCGGAGATGACCTCGGTGTCGCCGCGGAGGGTGACCTCGGTGACCGCGTTGTCGTAGGGGTGGCTCATCGCCACGTGGCGCAGCGCCGACTCGGCCTGCACGGCCACGAAGTCCTCGTAGTCCTCGACCGCGAACGTCGCCCGCGCGGTGTCGGCGACCTGCCAGACGACGATCGCGGCGATGTTGATCGGGTTGCCGTCGGCGTCGTTGACCTTGAGCTCGTTGGTCTCGAAGTTGTGCACCCGCACCGAGACGTTGCGCCGCGTCGTGAGCGGGACGAGCATCCGCAGGCCGGGCTTGCGGACCGTGCCGACGTAGCGGCCGAAGAACTGCACGACCCGGGTCTGGCCCGGCGCCACGATGGTCAGCGACGCGGAGAGGATCAGTCCGAGCAGGCCGAGGAGCGCGCCACCGACCATCTGGCCGGCGCCGCCGCGGCCCGCGTCGGCGTCGATGACGCCGAGCACGAACAGCCACGTGCCGACCACCAGGAGCGCCAGCGAGACGACGAGCCCGGCGAAGCCGTCGATGGACCAGGCCGTGCGCTCGGTGACGTCGACGCGGGTGCCGTCGTGCCCGACCGGTCGACCGGCGGGCGCCCCGCCCTCCGACTCGTCGGTGTGGCTCGTGTCCTGCACCTGCTGGTCCTCGCTCATGTCTCCCCCTCCTGGAATGTGATGGCAAATGGATATCACATTTGTCGCCGCTCCGCCCGCCGGCCCCGGTCCGCTGGGACGTGCGCGCGATGATCTCCCCATGACGGAGCGCAACGTCCTCGGCGGCGAGCTGGACCCCTGCGGCACCGACCCCCTCACCGGCTTCCACCGCGACGGCACGTGCACGGTCGGCCCGCAGGACGTCGGCCTGCACGCGATCTGCGCGGTCATGACCGAGGAGTTCCTGACCCACCAGGCCCTGGTGGGCAACGACCTCGCCACCCCGCGCCCCGAGTGGCACTTCCCCGGCCTGGTGCCGGGCGACCGGTGGTGCGTGGTCGCCGTCCGTTGGCTGCAGGCGTACGACGCCGGGGTGGCCGCACCGGTCGTGCTGTCGGCGACCTCCGAGCGCGCGCTGGACGTCGTACCCCTCGAGGTGCTGCGGGCGCACTCGGTGGACGTGCCCCCGGACCTCAGCGCACTGTGAGCCGATGGCCCGCCGTCCCGGCAGGAGGATCCTCGTGGCGCTCGCCGTCGTGCTGCTCGTCGCCGGGCTCGCCCTCACTGCCGTGTGGGGCCTGCAGCGGCAGCTGATCTACTTCCCCGACGCGACCGACGTCCCGCCCGCGGCCGAGGCGCTCCCCGGCGCCCGCGACGTGACGCTGCGGACGTCCGACGGGCTCGAGCTGGGTGCGTGGTACCTCCCGGCCGACGGCGCGAACGACATCGGGATGGCCGTGCTGATGGCGCCCGGCAACGGCGGCAACCGCGCCGGGCGGACCGGCCTCGCGCGCCAGCTCTCCGACCGCGGGCTCAGCGTGCTGCTGCTCGACTACCGCGGCTACGGCGGCAACCCCAGCACCCCCACCGAGAAGGGGTTGGCCGCCGACGCCGACGCCGCGGTGCGCGCACTGGCCGAGCTCGGCCACCCCCTCGACCGCACCATCTTCTTCGGGGAGTCGTTGGGCACCGGCGTGGTCGCCGGCCTCCAGCAGCGGCACCGGCCGGCCGGGGTCGTGCTGAGGTCACCGTTCACCGAGCTCGCCGACGTCGGCCGCCACCACTACCCGTGGCTGCCCGTGCGCACGCTGCTCCGCGACCGGTTACCCGTGCTCGGCCCGCTCGCTGCGAGCAACGTTCCTGTCACCGTGATCTACGGCGACCGTGATGGCGTGGTGCCGACCGAGCTGAGTGCGCGGGTCGCCGACGGCGTGCCGTCCCTCGTCGAGCGGGTGGTGCTGCGAGGTGCGGACCACAACGATGCGGTGATGTTCGGGCCGCGGGTGGCCGATGCTGTGGAGCGGCTCGCGCGGGAGGTGGGGTGAACCTGGCCGATCACTTCTGTTGCTTCTGCTGCTTCGCTTTCTTGTTCTTCTTCTCGCGCTCCTGCATAACAGGATGCTTGCAGTCGGCTCCGCGGACACGTCGGGGACGGACTTCTTCGCATCGATCAGTGGCGGTACCGGCTGAGCGCGACGCGACCCAGACCCGGTTCGTCGCCCGCGCTCGCGCGGCACGCGCCGTCTGACACGCCTTGCGTCAATCGGTGGGTCCATCTTCAGTTAAGTTGGCGCAATGGAGGCATCCGCCAGTGGCCCGTGGGCTGACGCGAACCGGCGGGATGCAACAGCCATGGTTAGGCAGATCCACGTCGTTGGCGCGGTCATCATCTCGCGATGCAATGTGTTGTGCGTCCAACGCGGACCGGACGGACCGCTGCCCCTGATGTGGGAGTTCCCCGGAGGCAAGATTGAAGCCGGCGAGACGCCACAAGCGGCATTGAAGCGCGAGATTTACGAGGAGCTCCTTTGCGAGGTCGCCGTGGGTGACGAGGTCACTACGACCAGCTACAAGTACGAGTTCGGCGTCGTGCACCTGACGACGTTCTACTGCGAACTCGTGTACGGCTCGCCGCAACTCGTGGAGCACGCGGCCCTGAAGTGGAGCGATGCACGTCAGTTGCGATCGCTCGAGTGGGCTCCCGCGGACATACCTGCGATCGAGATTATCCAGCATCGACTTGGACCTGCACAGACAAGCAACTGAACCTAATTCCGCACGGGCGTCGTTGGCAGGAAAGCCAGACTTGCCCCATCAATCCTGGCAAGCTCTCACCTCGTGCAGCATCCCCGTCACTTAGCGACCGGTCTCCACGAATCGCTCATCACTGACCAACTGAACGCGACTCTGCAGCTTGAAGAGTCACGACTGGTCGATCTGAGCAAAATTGACGAGGCGGACCAGCCGCACGTACTTGCGCGCCATCTTGGTGACGCCCTTCTGCGACGACTAGCAGCTATTAAGGACCCGGCCGCCCGTCTGGTTGCCGCGAACGAGCTGCTCCAAGCGATTGAGGATCCGTCGGAATCATTGATCGCACCTCTTCAGCAGCTTCATTCGTTGCGCCCCTCTCCGGGCCCGGGCCAAGCCACACGGTTCATCCACCGGCCAAAGACTCCACTCAATGACGCTGCGCTTCTGACGAACGCCCATGGAGAGCCGAGCCTGGCCTCTGAGCTTCGAGCCGAGATTGACTCCGCCGACTCCATCGACCTGTTGTGTGCGTTCGTCATGTGGCACGGTCTGCGTCTGATTGAACGTGAGCTCGCAACTGCCCGCGAAGCGGGCATCCCCATTCGCGTCGTGACCACCACCTACATCGGCGGTACCCAACGCGAGGCGCTGGACCGGCTCGTACGCGACTTCGGCGCCGAGGTCAAGATTCAGTACGACGCCAAGCGCACCCGACTCCACGCCAAGGCCTGGCTGTTCGGACGTGATTCGGGTTTCGACACCGCGTATGTCGGTTCGTCGAACCTCACCACTTCCGCGATGCTCGAGGGCGTCGAGTGGAACGTTCGGTTGAGCAAGGCGGCGACACCCAGCCTGATGGACAAGTTCCGGGCCACCTTTGACGCCTACTGGAACAGCCCAGAATTCGAGCCGTACCATCCCGACCGCGACCGGGACCGGCTTGATGACGCGCTGTTGGAAGCGAAGAACATCAAGAGTTCAGGCCGAGTCACGATCAGCCTGGTTGGCCTCGAAGTACGCCCATATCCCTTCCAGCAGGAGATGCTCGACGCTATCGAGGTCGAGCGTGTGCTCCACGACAGACATCGCAATCTGGTGGTCGCCGCGACGGGCACCGGAAAGACCGTGATCGCAGCGCTGGACTACCGCAATCTCGTCGCAAGGAGTGACGGCGGCCAGCCCAGCCTTCTTTTCGTCGCGCATCGACGAGAGATCCTCGAGCAATCCATGAGGACTTATCGAGAGGTTCTCGCTGACGGCGATTTTGGCGAGCCTACGTGGGGGGCCAACGACCCGAGCGTTGGAGACATGTGTTCGCAAGCGTTCAATCGCTGACGGCCTACGGCGTTGCGAACATCCCGTCCGATGCCTATGAGGTTGTTGTCATCGACGAGTTTCATCACGCTGAAGCCAAGACCTACCGGCGCATCCTTGACCACCTGCAGCCGCGCGAACTTCTCGGGCTAACAGCAACTCCGGAACGCGCCGATGGCACGGACGTTCGTTCCTTCTTCGATGGACGGACTGCCGCCGAGTTGCGGCTGTGGGATGCGCTTGGCGCCGACCTTCTCTGCCCGTTCCACTATTTCGGCATCGCTGATGGCACCGACCTACGACAGATCACGTGGAGCCGCGGACGCTACGACGAGGCACAACTCGCCGACGTCTACACCGGGAACGACGCTCGCGCGCGCATCGTGCTGACTCAGCTACGCGACAAGATTGCAAACGTTGGCGAGATGCGCGCATTGGGCTTCTGCGTCAGTGTGGCCCACGCCGAGTACATGACCCAGGTCTTCAAGAACGCCGGGATACCGGCTCGCACCGTCACGGGGGCAACGCCGAGCAACGAACGGTCAGAGTCTCTGCGGATGCTGAAAGCCGCCGAGGTGAACATCCTCTTCACCGTCGATGTCTTCAACGAAGGCCTCGACATCCCCGACGTCGACACCGTGCTTTTCCTGCGTCCCACCGAGAGTTCCACGATCTTCATGCAGCAGCTCGGACGTGGGTTGCGCCGAACGCAGCGGAAGGCCGTCCTCACGGTGCTCGACTTCGTCGGATACCACCGCAAGGAGTTCAACTTCGCAACTCGGTTCGCGGTCCTCACGGGCATTCACGGCAAGCGTTTGGAGAAGGCAGTGCGGGAGGAGTTCCCCTTCCTGCCGTCTGGGTGCCAGGTGCGTTTGGACAAGCAAACTCAGGACGTCGTGCTGGACAATCTCAAGTCGCAGATAGCAAGTCGTTGGGCGCAGATCGTGGCCCAACTGCGACTCACCAAGGACGACTCGTTGCAGTCATTCCTCGAGTCCTCGGGCCTTGAACTGAGTGACATCCTCCGACGCGGGAGTCATTCCTGGACCAAGTTGCGGCAGGACGCGGGTCTCGAGACGCTGCCAGGCTCGGAGCTGGAGGAGAAGCTGCTGAAGCGAGTGCGCGCCTTCGCTCACGTGGACGACCCGATGCGGGCCACGTCGTACCAGTCGCTGCTCGCCGAAGCCGGACCCGCGTACGACGATCTGTCGCCCGCCGAACAACGGATCGCGCGCATGCTCTTTTACTCATTCTGGTCTGACGGTGGTGGCTTCGCCAGCGTGTCCGAGGGGTTCGAGGCCATGCGTCGCGAGCGGGCAGCGCGCGCCGAGATCTCGACTGTGGTTGATCTGAGTTTCGATGCAGCTCGACATGTCCCGCACGCGCTCGACGGACCTTTGGCGGACGTGCCTCTCCAGGTCCACGCCCGCTACCAGCGTGAGGAGATCCTCGCCGCGCTCGACTTTCCACGCCTGCCGAATAGCTTCAGAGAAGGCGTCTTCTACTTCGCAGACCGCAACGTGGACGCCTTCTTCGTGACTCTCAAGAAGTCCGAAGCCGACTACTCCCCCACCACCATGTACGCCGACTACCCGATCTCGCGTGACCTTTTCCACTGGGAGTCGCAGTCGACCACCTCGGTCAATTCGCCTACGGGTCAGCGCTACGTGAACGGGACTTCAACGGTTCTGCTCTTCGTTCGACAGGAGCAGAAGGACGAGTTCGGCACGTCGCCCTACCTCTTCCTCGGTCCTGCGAGCTACGTGTCGCACACCGGGGACCGACCCATCGCGATCACGTGGAAGCTCCGAACTTTGATGCCAACTGACTTCTTCAACTACGCGTCCGCGTTGGCTCAGTAGCCTGAGGGAGCGCCTCGCCTCTCGGTCTCGAGCGTGTCAGGTAGCGCAGCACGTACAGGAACGGCCCCGACACCTGTGGTGTCGGGGCCGTTCCTGTTACTGAGTGGCTCGGATCAGCTGCAGCCGCTGGTGCTCCCGCAGCCCTCGCACACGTAGCACGAGCCAGCCGGGCGCATCTTCGTCCCGCAGGTCATGCAGAGCGGGGAGTCGACGGCGGTGCCGGTGAGCTGCTCGAAGAGCTCGGCCGTGGTCTTGGCCGTGCCGGTGGACATCTGAGCGGGGACCTCGCGGGCCTCGTTGCCGTGAGTGTCCTTGGTCTCGAGCTCGATGAACTCGGCGCTGGTCTCGACAGGCTCGACCGGCGAAGAGGTCGCGGGCTCGACGAGCTCGGCGGCGGAGCCCGTCTCCTCGACGAGCGGCTCGTAGGAGCCGGTCTCGAGGTGGCGCTGGCGCTCCTCGGCGGAGTAGATGCCGAGGGCGGAGCGGTCCTCGAAGGACAGGTAGTCCAGGGCGAGGCGGCGGAAGATGTAGTCCATGATCGACTGCGACATCCGCACGTCCGGGTCGTCGGTGAGGCCGGCGGGCTCGAAGCGCAGGTTGGTGAACTTCGAGACGTACGTCTCCAGCGGGACGCCGTACTGCAGACCGACCGACACCGCGATCGAGAAAGCGTCCATCACTCCGGCCAGGGTCGAACCCTGCTTGCCGAGCTTGAGGAAGACCTCGCCGAGGGTGCCGTCGTCGTGGGCACCGGAGGTCATGTAGCCCTCGGCACCGCCGACCGTGAACGACGTGGTGCGCGCGGTGCGCGACTTCGGCAGGCGCTTGCGAACCGGGGCGTAGACGACCTTCTCCACGACCTTGGTCTCGGCCGCGGCAGCAGCGTCGGCCTTGTCCGCAGCGTCCTTCTTGGCCTTGCCGCCACCGTCGGACAGGGGCTGGCCGACCTTGCAGTTGTCGCGGTAGATCGCGGTGGCCTTGAGGCCGAGCTTCCACGACTGGAGGTAGACGTCCTCGATCTCCCCGACCGTGGCGTTCTCCGGCAGGTTGACCGTCTTGGAGATCGCACCGGACAGGAACGGCTGCGCGGCGGCCATCATCCGCACGTGGCCCATCGGCTTGAGCGAGCGGGCGCCCATCGCGGTGTCGAAGATCTCGTAGTGCTCGGACTTGAGGCCCGGCGCGTCGACTACGTGGCCGTGCTCGGCGATGTAGGCGACGATCGCCTCGATCTGCTCCTGCTGGTAGCCCAGCTTCTTGAGGGCCCGCGGGATCGTCTGGTTGACGATCTGCATGGAGCCGCCGCCGACGAGCTTCTTGAACTTCACCAGCGAGAAGTCGGGCTCGATGCCGGTGGTGTCGCAGTCCATCATGAAGCCGATGGTGCCGGTCGGCGCGAGGACGGAGGCCTGCGCGTTGCGGAAGCCGTTCCTCTCACCGGTCTTGATCACGTCGGCCCAGGCCTGCGTCGCGAGCTTGTGCACGCGGCCGTCCTCGGTGTGCAGAACACGGACGACGTCGTTGGCCGCCTGGTGCTTGCGCATCACGCGCTTGTGGGCCTCGGCGTTGCGGGCGTAGCCGGCGTAGGGGCCGACGATCCCGGCGAGCTCGGCGCTGCGCTTGTAGGACGTACCGGTCATGAGCGAGGTGATCGCGGCAGCCATGGAGCGGCCGCCCTCGGAGTCGTAGCCGAGGCCCATCGCCATGAGCAGCGCGCCGAGGTTGGCGTAGCCGATGCCGAGCTGGCGGTAGTCGCGGGTCGTGTCGCCGATCGCCTCGGTCGGGAAGTCGGCGAAGCAGATCGAGATGTCCATCGCGGTGATGATGAACTCGACGGCCTTGGCGAACAGGGCCGCGTCGAAGGTGTCGTCGTCCTTGAGGAACTTCAGCAGGTTGAGGCTGGCGAGGTTGCACGACGAGTTGTCGAGCGACATGTACTCCGAGCACGGGTTGGACGCGGTGATGCGGCCGGTCTCCGGGTTGGTGTGCCAGTCGTTGATCGTATCGTCGTACTGCAGGCCCGGGTCGGCACACTCCCACGCGGCCTGGCTGATCTTGCGGAACAGGTCGCGGGCGTCGACGGTCTCGATCACCTCGCCGGTGCCGCGGGCACGCAGGCCGAACTCGGTGCCGTCCTCGACCGCACGCATGAACTCGTCGGTGACGCGGACCGAGTTGTTGGCGTTCTGGTACTGCACCGACGTGATGTCGGCGCCGCCGAGGTCCATGTCGAAGCCGGCGTCACGCAGCGCGCGGATCTTGTCCTCCTCGCGCGCCTTCGTCATCACGAACTCCTCGATGTCGGGGTGGTCGACGTCGAGCACGACCATCTTGGCCGCACGACGCGTCGCGCCGCCCGACTTGATGGTGCCCGCGGACGCGTCGGCGCCGCGCATGAAGGAGACCGGACCCGACGCCGTACCGCCGCTGGAGAGCAGCTCCTTGGACGAGCGGATGCGGGAGAGGTTGAGGCCGGCACCGGAGCCGCCCTTGAAGATGAAGCCCTCCTCCTTGTACCAGTTGAGGATCGAGTCCATCGAGTCGTCAACACTGAGGATGAAGCAGGCGCTGACCTGCTGCGGCGACGGCGTGCCGACGTTGAACCACACCGGGGAGTTGAAGGAGAAGTACTGGTTGACCAGCAGCCAGGTCAGCTCGTGCTCGAACGTCTCGGCGTCGGCGTCGCCGGCGAAGTAGCCGTTGTCGAGGCCGGCCTTGGTGTACGTCTTCACGACCCGGTCGATGAGCTGCTTGAGGCTCCACTCGCGGGCGTCGGTGCCGACGGCGCCGCGGAAGTACTTGGTGGTCACGATCGTCGAGGCGTTGACCGACCAGAAGTCGGGGAACTCCACGCCACGCTGCTCGAAGACGGTCTCGCCGGTCTTCCAGTTCTGCTGAACGACGTCGCGACGCTCCCAGGTGATGGCGTCGTAAGGGTGGGTGCCCTCGGTGCTGAAGACGCGCTCCAGCTTGAGGCCCTTGCCCTTCGCCGCTCCCTTGCGGGTGCTCACCGTCTCGGTCATGCGTTCCTCGATCCGCTCGTTGTTGCAGGTGGTGGGTGGGTCGTGCTGGTGGCGGACCTGGTCCGCGGGGCGTGGCTCGGGGAAGGGTGGTGAGCCCGGCAGGCAGCTTCCCCACTACCTGCCGGGCCGTCTGGGGTCAGCCCGTCTGGACGGGCTGATCGTCCGCGGCTCGCTCGAGCCGCAGCATCTTGATCTCGGCGTCGAAGTCGTCAGCCGACTCGAACGCGCGGTAGACGCTCGCGAAGCGGAGGTAGGCCACCTCGTCGAGCGCGCGGAGCGGGGCCAGGATCGCGAGCCCGACCTCGTTGGCGTCGAACTCGGCCTGTCCGCTGAGTCGCAGGGCGTCCTCGACCTCCTGGCCGAGGCAGGCGAGCTGGGCGTCGGTGACCGGGCGGCCCTTGCAGGCCTTGCGGACGCCGGCGATCGCCTTGTCGCGGTTGAACGGCTCGGTGGCGCCGGAGCGCTTGAGCACCGTGAGCTGCATCTTCTCGACCGTGGTGAAGCGACGGTCGCACGCCGCACAGGTGCGACGCCGGCGGATCGAACCACCGTCGTCGGCGACGCGGGAGTCGAGGACCTTGGTGTCCTCGTTCTTGCAGTAGGGACAGTGCATGGTGGTCCTCCTCTCGCGTGCTCAGGGCGCACCTCGTACACCCTGTACAACAGGGTGGCGCCTGTGGATCTTCCTGTGGACATCTAGGCTGTGCCTGTGCGTAGCCGCCAGCGGCCTGTGCACCAGATGTGGATAACTACAGCGGTGTAACTACTAGATGTAGTGGTAACCGTACGCGCCGACCACAACGCTTGGCAAGCGAATGCCGAACCTCGTCGGATCAATTTCCGACCTCGCACAAAACCGCAGGTCAGTGCTCTGCTGGCCGGTCGCGGAGCGGCGTGTCGGACCTGTCGGGTGGCCTGTTTCGACCACCCACTCAGGCCACATCGGCCACAATGGACCCCGTGTCCACGGGGAAGAGAGCAGGCTCGCGCAGAGGCGCCAGCCCGCCCCGGACGCTGAACAGGACGGCGCTCCTCATCTGCGCCGCGATCACCGTCTGCGTGGTCGCGTGGGGCTACCTCGTCTACGCCGCCATCGACTTCGGTACGGCGGCGCGCGACGGCGGCGACGGCTCCACCTGGCTGTTCATGGCGCTGGCGTGCCTCGGCGCGATCGCCTGCCTGTTCGTGGGGCTGCTGCTGGTCGCGCGCCTGATGCGGGCGCTCGGTATCACCCAGCCGCCGGACACGCCGTCGGAGCCCCGGCCGGTCGGCGGAAAGCGCGCGGCGCGCTGATCGTGGAAGATCCGAGTCACGTGGTGGCTCGGATCTTCCGTGTTGTTCAGCGGATGACGAGCTGCGGGAGGGCCTCGACGATCTGGAGGTCGGAGGCCGCGCCGGCAACGGTCAAGGTCTCTGGGATGGCGAGCCAGTCGCCGTCCCCGATGCGGTACTCCCCCGTGTAGGTCGTGTCGAGGCTGACAGCGACGGTCGCCTTCTGCGTGTAGACGTGCGTGACGTCGAGGTCAGGATGCGGCCGGCCCGGGCTAGCCGTCGTGGTGCTCGACCCGTCGCCGAACTGGAACGTGTAGCTCGTCGGCACCGCGCGGATCGAGACGGCTTGCCGGGCGATGGTGCGGACCTGGGTGATCGCCGCGTTGTCGAGCGTGTAGAAGTTGGTCTCGAAGTTCACCAGCGTCTTGCCGCCGGGAGGCTGCACGACGAGCCTCGAGGCCGGCCACTTGATGCTCTTGAACTCGCGAATGATGAGCTGGGTGATGTTGACCTCGTCGACCTCCTCGGCCGGTACGCAGACGTCGCCGACGTCCGTGCCGTCCATGTAGACGTCGTGGACAAAGCCCTCAGCCCCGTCCTCGTTGCACTCGACTTGCTCAGAACAGATGCCGCCGTTGCCGCACTGGATGGTGACGACCCAGGTGTGGCCGTCGCCGGAGCTGGAACTGGACGAGTACTCCGCGTAAGTCCAATTGCACTCGGCATTCGCCTGCTCCCACCCCACTGAGATGCAAGAAGAAGCGGCGACAGCTGGCGGCTCGCGAAGAGCGGACCCAACAAGAGACGAACTCAGAACCATGACCGCTAGGAGAGCCCGCATCACAGGATTCCGAAATGCGTCACAACCCACTCGCCGCGCTTCTTGCCCAGAGTCACGCGGATCGTTGTGCGGCCGCCCGGAAGCGTCTCCGTCGTCCCATCACCGCGGATGATCCTAGTCTCTGGCAGTTCCTTGGTCAGGTCGAAGGTAGGCGGCTCATCCCCCACGCGCTTGACCTGGACGATCTTGGAACCGGCGAATTTAGCGCTCCCGCCCTCGGCGTAGACGTCAGCAACCGACGCAACAAATGACTGGCAAGCCGCGCAGTCAGGAGTCATTGCGTCGTACTCGTCCGTCTCCCCCGTCACCTGCATCTCGTCCCCGGCCTTCACCCACCTCCGGATGAAGCCCTCCGCACTCTCCGCCTCAGCGGTTTCCGTCTCCGTCGGCTCGTCGGTCGGAGACGTCGACGTGGGCGGCGGGTCGGGCATCTTTGGCTCCGGCTTGTCCTCCGAGCACCCAGCGAGGAGCAGGGGAACGGCGAGAGCGGCGGCGAGCGCGCGGCGTACGTGCATGAGGTGCCTTCCCGAGAACAACGTCAGCAGCCCTGAAACTACCCATTCGGGCGACCGGTCAACCACCCCCGGGGACAAACCTGTGGAGAGACGCCTGAGGGTGGCGGCGGACGACATCGAACAGACGGCCGCGCAAGCAATGTGCCGCCACCCACGTGCATCGCGCGCGATCTGCCGCCACCCACGAGCGCCAGAAGCCATGTGCCGCCACCCACAAGGCAAGGCCCGCAAATGGCGCCGAGGGGCGGGCCACCAGGCCCGCCCCTCGCCTTCCCCTTGGTCCACCAGCCGGGGTCGAAGCGGCTGGTGGAGGCCTCTGCGTCAGTCGGTGACGACCGGGACGCGGAGCTTCTGGCCAGCCGAGAGGCTGGCGGAGTCGAGGGCGTTGAGCCGCTCGATCTCGGTCATCATCGACCGGACGTCGCCGTCGGTCGCGAGGTCGCTGGCGATCCCCCACAGGGTGTCGCCCGGGGTGACCTGGACGATCTCGGTCGGAGCCGCCTGGCCGGCCTCATCGGTGCCGACGGCACCGCCGGCGAGCACGAAGGCGACGGCGAGGACGAGGAACAGCGAGGTCAGGAAGACCACCAGCCGGCCGCGCCGCGACAACCGCACGGTCGAGCGGGTGCGGGTCGGGGCTGCGGCGAAAACGGGGGCAAGGCTGAGGGTGCTCATGGTGGCCTCCTGGGGAAGAATCAGCCGGTCGTGGGTGTCGAAGGAATGTCTAGTCGGAGCCACCGACAGCGGCCTGGGCCACCGGGTGTCGATCAGACGTTCGATCGAACATGTGTACGACGTTAGAGCACGTGTTCGAACAATTCAAGGACCTGTTCGAACAATCGTTCGGGACAACCCCCTCGACCGCCCTGCGTGAGAGCGACACGCGGAGTTCGAACAGGTGTTTGATCCCGCCGGCCCGGGAGGTCTACGGTGTCAGCACCCGCCACCTCCGACCGATCCCGGTCGTCCGTGAGGTGGCCACCACGCCCGGGAGGACCTGACCGAGATGGCCAAGAACGAGGACCACAACGTCGTCGAGATGCCCGACGGACCTCCCGACGCCACCGGACTGACCCCGCGTCAGCAGCGCGTGCTCGCCACCATCAAGGACTCGATCGAGACCAAGGGCTACCCGCCGAGCATGCGCGAGATCGGCCAGGCAGTGGGTCTCACGTCGTCCTCGAGCGTCGCCCACCAGCTGCGCGTCCTCGAGGGCAAGGGCTTCCTCAAGCGCGACCCCAACCGGCCGCGCGCCCTCGAGGTCTTCCTGCCCGAGGTGATGGCCGCGCGTCGCTCGATCTCCAGCGGCGAGGAGTCGAGCGTCGACGAGACCGGCATCGGCGACCTCGCCCCGACCGCCGTCAACATCCCGGTCGTCGGCCGCATCGCCGCCGGTGGCCCGATCCTCGCCGAGGAGCAGGTCACCGACGTCTTCCCGCTGCCCAAGCAGCTCGTCGGCGACGGCACGCTCTTCCTGCTCGAGGTCTCCGGTGACTCGATGGTCGACGCCGCGATCTGCAACGGCGACTACGTCGTCATCCGCCAGGAGCAGACCGCGACCAACGGCCAGATCGTCGCCGCGATGATCGACGGCGAGGCCACCGTGAAGACGTTCCAGCGCAAGGACGGCCACGTGTGGCTCCTCCCCCACAACAACGCCTACGACCCGATCCCCGGTGACAACGCCACCATCCTCGGTGTCGTCACCGCGGTGCTCCGCAGCCTCTGACCGTACGTCGCGCGCGGGGCCGTGTAGCCTCGCGCCGATGTCGCCCACCGGTCCTGACGCCATCCCGGACGCCGGGCTGTTCCGGACGCGCCCGGGCAACCGGCGCCGGCTGACCCCGGCCGGCGAGGCGGAGCTCGCCCGGCTCGCCACCGCGGGCGAGCAGTCCGGCTGGCTCAGCCCGCTGGCGTACAACTTGACCATCAGCCACAGCCACCGGTTCGTCTGGTACCGCGTCGCCAAGGTGGCGACCCGCACGATCCGGCACCATTGCGAGGCGCACGGCGTGGCCCTCGACGTCGACCACGCGATGCGGGTGCACTACCCGCTGGCCGCGTTCGCCGACTACCTCGCCTTCGCGTTCGTGCGCGACCCGCTCGACCGCTTCGTCTCCGCGTGGCACGACAAGGTCGTCGACCACAACTACTACGACTTCGACCCCGCGACGCACGAGCGGATGCAGACGGTCGAGGAGTTCGCCCGCTGGACCGCCGCGCAGGACCTGTCAGCGGTGCCGGGGACCGACCAGCACCTGACGCTGCAGAGCCGGATGATCGACCTCAACCGGGTGGACTTCGTCGGCCGCCTCGAGACGTTCGACCGGGACTTCGCCGAGGTGTGCGAGCGCATCGGTGCGCCCGCCGTACCGACCCGGCCGCAGAACCAGACGGCGCCCGGCGGGCGGGACCGGCAGGCGTCCGCCGAGCTGCGCGAGCTGGTGGCGCGGTTGTACCGCCGGGACTACCAGGTGTTCGGCTACGAGCCGGCTTGATCCGTACGCCGTCACGGCCGGACGTCATGGCCGCTGGTCGTCCCGGTGACCGCACGCCATGACGCTGTCGGCGTACGTCATGGGCGACGGCGGCCGGAGCGACCCCGCGCCATGACGTAGGCCGCCGCGGGCCATGACGTACGCCGCCCGCGCACGGCCGCCGATCACACGAGCGCGACGATCAGGACTGGCCGAGCCGCTTGAGCGCCTGGCGGACGAGGCCGGGGTCGGTCGTCGACCACATCGGCGGGAGCGACGCCTTGAGGAACCGGCCGTAGCGCGCGGTCTCGAGGCGGGGGTCGAGGACGGCGACGATGCCGCGGTCGGTCGTGGTGCGGATCAGCCGCCCAGCGCCTTGGGCAAGCAGGAGCGCGGCGTGGGTGGCGGCGACCTGCATGAAGCCGTTGCCGCCGGCCTGGTCCGCGGCCTTCTGCCGCGCCGACATCAGCGGGTCGTCGGGACGCGGGAACGGGATCCGGTCGATGATCACGAGCTGGCAGGTGTCGCCGGGGACGTCGAGGCCCTGCCACAGCGACAGGGTGCCGAACAGGCAGGTGTGCGGGTCCTCGACGAACTGGTTGGCGAGCTCCGGCAGCTGGGCGTCGCCCTGCGCGAGCGTGGTGAGGTGGGGCAGCCGGGCACGCACCGCCTCGGCCGCGGTCTCGGCGGCGCGGCGCGAGGAGAAGAGGCCGAGGGTGCGGCCGTCGGCGGCGTCGACGAGGTCGCAGATCTCGTCGAGCTGCGCGGGACCGAGGCCGTCGCGGCCGGGCTGCGGCAGGTGGCGGGCGACGTAGAGGATGGACTGCTGGCCGTAGTCGAAGGGCGAGCCGACGTCGATGCCCTTCCACGGCAGCGCCGTCTCGTCGTCGGTGGTGGCGATCTGCGAGCCGACGCGCTCGGTGGGCTTGAGGCCGAGCGAGGTGGCGACCGCGCCGAACTCGCCGCCGAGCATGAGCGTCGCGCTGGTGAAGACGACGGTCTTGTCGGTGAGGAGCTTGTCGCGCATCGGGCCCCACACCTGCAGCGGTGCGACGTGGAGGCGGGCCGGGAACCGGTCGCGGGCCTCGCCGAGCCAGAGCACGTCGGCCTGGGAGCCGGCGGCCATCCGCTCGGCGTTGACGAAGACCTCCTGCACCATGCCCTTGGCCTGGGTCCGGCCGGCATCGCCCTCGCCCTCCCCGCCGGACTCGCGCGGGAAGGCCGACAGCACGCCGCGCGCGGCGTCGCGCACCAGCACGAGGGCGTCGGCGAGCTGGGTGGAGACGTGGTCGATGCGGCCGGGCGGGGTGGCCTCGAACGCCTCAGCGAGCTGGGCGGCGGCGTCCTCGAGGTCGCCGGCCGGGTCGCCGGCGGCGGACTCGGTCCAGCGGCTCGCGCGGCGGGCGGCCCGCTCGATGTCGGAGACGCTGAGCTCGTCGGTGGCGGCCTGGGTGACGCGCGCGGTGAGCTCGTGGGCCTCGTCGATGACGACCGTGTCGTAGTCGGGGATCATCGGCACGTCCTCGATCGCGTCGATCGCGAGGAGGGAGTGGTTGGTGACGATCAGGTGGCTGCGCTGCGCCTTCTCACGGGCGAGCTCGGCGAAGCACTCCTGGCCGAAGGGGCACTTCGCGGCGCCGAGGCACTCGCGGTGGTTGACCGAGACCTGGCGCCACTCGCGGTCGGTGTGGCGGGGCGCGTTGTCGCGCTCGCCGGTGCCGCCGTCCTCGGTCTCCTCCTCCGCCCAGGCGCGCAGCTCGAGGACCTTCTCGGCCATCGAGCCGACGGGCATGTCGACGAGGGCGCCCTGGTCGTCGGGCACCCCGGCGCGGATCCGGTGGAGGCAGGCGTAGTTGGAGCGGCCCTTGAGCACGGCGTACGACGTGTCGACCCCCGGCACGTCCTTGACCGCCTCGACCAGGCGCGGGAGGTCGCGCTCGACGAGCTGGTGCTGGAGGGCGAGGGTCGCGGTGGCGACCACGACGCGCTTGTCGTGGAGCATCGCCGGCACGAGGTAGCCGAGTGACTTGCCGGTGCCGGTGCCGGCCTGGACGAGCAGGTGCCGACCGTCGCGCATGGCGTCGGCGACCTCGCTCGCCATCTCGACCTGGCCGTCGCGCTGCTGTCCGCCGAGGGCCGTGACCGCGGCCGACAGGACCGCCGTGACGGGCGTGCCGGCGGGCGCGGTGGGAGTGGCGGTCTCGGGCACCAGAGAACCCTACGCGGCGGCGCCGACAGGGCGGCGTACGTCATCCACAACGCGCCGCCGGGTGGGCGTCAGTAGTCCTTCTTGCGGCCGATCTGCCGCTGGATGCGGCTCTCGGGCTGGCCGAGGACCTTGGCCATGATCTTGACCCGGTAGCGGTAGGCGATCACGCCCAGGACGATGATGACCAGGAGCCAGAACATGGGACGAGCCTACGCCGCCCCGGCAAGGTCGGACCTCCCCAGCGAGTCTCGAACTTCTGGGGGCGTGCACGCCTGCAGAAGTTCGGGTTTCCCCGCATATGCGGGGAAACCGAAGGGGGCACACGCAGGACGAGCGCGTCAGACGACGGCGCCCGAGTCCTCCGGCGTCCGCTCGACCTTCTCCTTCTTCACCCGGCTGAGCGGCCACTTCTCCTGCATGTAGGTGAGGAGCGGGGTGGCCATGAAGATCGAGGAGTACGTACCGACGATGAGCCCGACGAGCAGCGCGATGGCGAAGTCCTGCAGCGAGTCGCCGCCGAGGACGGCGAGCGCGGCGAGGATGAACATCGAGCCGAGACCGGTGTTGACCGTGCGGGGGATGGTCTCGACGGCCGCCTTGTTGGCGAGCGTGCGGAAGTCGTCCTCCGGCTTGGAGCCGTACCAGCGTTCGCGGACGCGGTCGAAGACGACGACGGTGTCGTTGACCGACAGACCGACGATGGTCATCGCCGCCGCCAGGAAGATGCCGTCGATCGGCTTGTGCAGCCAGGCGAAGAGGCCGACCACCAGCACGACGTCGTGCGCCATGGCGACCACGGCGGAGACGCCGAAGGTCCACTTGAAGCGGATGGCGAGGTAGAGCAGCTGGGCCAGGAACGCCACCCCGAACGCGATGAGGGCGTTGTTGCGCAGCTCCTCACCGAGCGAGGCGCCGATCTGCTGGTCGTCGACCTTGGTGACCTCGCCGCCGACCGCTGCCAGCTCGTCCTCGATCCGCTGCTCCTCCTCGTTGGAGATCTCCCCGGTGCGGACGGTGAAGTCGGCGGTGTCGGCGGTCTGCACGACGGCCTCGGGGAAGCCGGCGTCGGCCACGGCCGTGCGGGCCTGCTCGATGGTGACCGACTCGCTGACGGAGTAGTCGAGCTGGCGCCCGCCGGTGAACTCCACGCCGAGGTTGAGGCCCTGGGTCGCGATGCCGGTCACCGCGATGACCAGCGCGACCGCCGACACGCCGAGCCAGGTCCGGCGGCTGCTCATGATGTCGGGGTCCTTGCGGTCCAGCCAGGTGCGCACCTTGCCGATGTCGCCGAGGCCGCTGATGGCCGGCTTGCGGTTGACCGGCTTGTTGGCCACGGCCAGGTCGCAGAGGACCCGGGCGATGATCAGCGCGGAGACCATGGACGCGACGACACCGATGGACAGCGTGACACCGAAGCCCTTGATCGGGCCGGAGCCGAGGAAGAACAGGAGGCCGGCCGCGAGGAGCGTCGTGACGTTGGAGTCGATGATCGCGGTCCACGCCTTGTTGAAGCCGACCGCCAGTGCCCGACGCAGGCCCGCGGAGGGGTACGCGGCGTACTCCTCCCGGGCTCGCTCGAAGACGAGGACGTTGGCGTCGATCGCCATGCCGATGGCGAGCACGAATCCGGCGAGGCCGGGCAGCGTCAGCGTGGACCCGAGCCCGACGAGCATGGCGTAGGCGAGCAGGGCGTACGACCCCAGCGCGATGGTCGCCATCAGGCCGACGAGGCGGTAGACGACCACGATGAAGAGGCCGGTGAGCAGCAGGCCGATGATGCCGGCCTCGATCGAGGCGTCGATCGCCTCCTCACCGAGCGAGGGGCCGACGAGTCGGTCGGAGATGGCGGTCAGCTCGAGCGGCAGCGCGCCGCCCTGGATGAGGGCGGCGAGGTCCTTGGCCTCGGTGGGCGTGTAGCTGCCGGTGATGTCGGTGGAGCCGCCACGGATGCCGACGTCGCAGCCGACGCCGGTGTTGACCTCGGGCGAGGAGATGATCTCGCCATCGAGCACGATCGCGATGCGGCGCTTGGGGTCGCCGGACGGGTTGCAGGCGGCCGTCCCGGTGATGTCGGCCCAGGTGTCGCCACCCTTGCCGTCGAAGTCGATCGCGACGACCCAGTCGACGCTCTGCTCGCGCTGCACCGCGCTCGCGCCGGTGATCTCCTCGCCCTGGATGACCGTGGGACCGACCTCGAGGGTGTCGCCCTGGTCGGAGGGGAGAACGAGGTTCTTGTTCTTGCTCGGCTCGGCGTCGGGCTCGGCGGTGGCGATGACCTCGTGGATCGTCAGCTTGGCGGTGGTGCCGATCCGGTCCTCGGCCTCCTGCGCCTCCTCGTCGTTCGTGACGCCGGGGAGCTCGACGAGGATGCGGTTCTCGCCCTGGCGCACGAGCGTCGACTCGGCGACACCGAGGGCGTCGACGCGGCCGCGGAGCACCTGCAGGGTCTTGTCGACGTTCTCTGCGGTGGCGGGGGTCTGCTCGGTGCCCTCTGCCTCGAAGACGAACTGCGCGCCGCCCCGGAGGTCGAGGCCGAGGTTGGGCTTGACGTTGATCGCAAGCAGCGCGCACCCGGCCAGGAGGCCGAGCACGAGGATGAAACGGACCCAGACACCACGTGACATGCGCGTCATCCTCCACCACGAGCGTTGATCACCCGAATCCGGGCACGAGTACGTCAACGGGTGGCCGCGCCCGAAGGTTCCGCCCCGTTCCTTGAGCAATCCCTCTCCCGGGACTCTCGACACCGGGCGGCGGCGGGTGTTGTGTGGGCGGCACTGCGACCGACCCCCGGCCGCGCTCTCGGGAGGGCACATGTACAGACGCACGAGACTGAGCAGCACCCGGCTGGTGGCGGTGGGCGGCCTGGTGGCCGCCAGCCTGGCCGCCGGCGCCGGAGTGGCAGCCGGCACGGCAGCACCGGACGACGGCCGGCGCGAGATCGTCCGCACCGCCTCCGACGACACCACCCAGATCGTGATGGTGCGCGCACCCGAGGTCGAGGACCGCAACGAGGTCATCGAGCTCGGCCTCGACGTCACCGAGCACGCCACCGAGCGCGGCATCGAGGTCGTCCTCCACGACGACAAGGACGCCCAGGCGCTGCGGGACGCCGGCTTCACGTGGACCGTCACCGTCGACGACCTCGAGGCCCTCACCGAGACCAACCGCAAGGCCGACAGGGCGTACGACGCCCGCGTGACGCGGTCGGCCCTGCCGAGCGGGCGCACGGCCTACCGCACCTACGACGACTACCTCCGCGACATGAACCGCCTCGCGCGGCTCTACCCCACCCTCACCAAGCCGCTCACCCTCGCGAACCCGACGGTCCTCGGCGAGCGGATCCGCGGGCTCGAGATCAGCGTCGGCGCCACCGACGTGCGCGACGGCAAGCCGGTCTTCCTCCTCATGGGCGCCCACCACGCCCGCGAGTGGCCGAGCGCCGAGCACACGATGGAGTTCGGCTTCGACCTGCTGCAGTCCTACTACTCGAGCGACCGCGCGGTCCGCGACCGCGCCCGGCGGGTGCTGTCCGAGTCACGGGTCATCGTCGTGCCCGTGGTCAACGTCGACGGGTTCAAGATCTCCCGCGGCGCGGAGCCGCTCGGCGACCTCAGCCAGTTCGACTACGAGATGAAGCGCAAGAACTGCTCGATCTCCGCGGCCACGCCCGCGCAGTACCTCGGCGGCACCTGCGACGACAACCCCGCCGGCCGCCTGCGCGGGACCGACCTCAACCGCAACTACCCCGGCTTCTGGGGCGGCGGCGGCGCCAGCCCGGTCTGGTCCAGCGACACGTTCCGCGGCGACGCGCCCGGCAGCGAGCCGGAGACCGACTCGGTGCGACAGCTCATCTCCGAGCGCGCGGTGACGGTCATGATCTCCAACCACACCTACAGCAACCTCGTGCTGCGACCCCCGGCCATCGCCGCCACCGGCCTGGCCCCCGACGAGCCGGAGCTCAAGGCGCTCGGCGACGCGATGGCCGCGCAGAACGCCTACACCAGCCAGGCGTCGTACCAGCTCTACGACACCTCCGGCTCGACCGAGGACTGGAGCTACTGGATCACGGGCGGGCTCGGCTACACCTTCGAGATCGGCGACGAGGGCTTCCACCCGGCCTACGAGGAGGCCGTCGTCGGGGAGTACCTCGGCGAGGCGCCGGCCGACAGTGCCGGGCTCGGCGGCAACCAGGAGGCCTACTGGGTGGCGGCCGAGGCGGCGGCCGACGACGCCCTCCACTCCCGGATCAGCGGCAAGGCGCCGGCCGGACGCACGATCACGGTCTCCAAGAGCGTGGTCTCGCCGACGTCGCCGGTCATCCAGGTCGACGGCACCCTGGGTGAGCCGATCCTCTACGCGGACACGCTCGTCAACGAGTACGCCACCGACCGCGGCGGCCGGTTCGTGATCGACGTGAACCCCTCGACGCGCCCGCTGGTGGCGGGGCGCTACGGGCGCCTCCCGCAGGCACCGCCGCAGGCTCCGCTCACGCTGGTCAACCCGCCGGGCGTGCCCGCGGTCGGAAGCAGCGAGTCGACGACCTTCGAGGTGCAGGGGCTGCCGCAGGCCGACAACGGCTTCGCCGTGGTGTCGATCTCGTGGCCGTCGACCGACCCCGAGGACTTCGACTGGGACTTCACCCTGCTCGGCCCCGACGGTACGCCGGTCGGCTCGGGCGCGACGCTCGCCAACCCCGAGGTGATCCGGATCCCCGACCCGCAGCCGGGGACCTACACCATCGTGGCCGACAACTACGCCGGCGGCTCGGCGGCCAACGACTGGTCCGGGCAGGTGACCTTCGAGAGCCCGACCCCGCCGATCGAGACCGGCGTCAAGGAGTCGTGGATCGTCTCCTGCGCCGACCGTCGCGGTCGGGTCTTCGGCACCCGCGAGGTGGTCGTGGACCGCGGCGAGCTCGCCGGGGTCGGCGACATCTGCCGGCCGGGGAGCGCCAAGCGCTGAGGTGGGTGGCGTGCGCCCGCTGCGTCAGCGGGCGTACGCCTCCAGCTCGCCGGCGAGGTCCGCGTTGGCCCGGCCCACCACGTGGGTGCCGTCGCCGGTGTGCTCCAGCGAGCCGATCTCGGCCTCCTGGTGGATCCGGTTGACCAGGTCGCCGCGGTCGTAGGGCAGCAGCACGTCGAACTCGACCTGCGGGCGCGGCAGCTCGGACTCGATCGTGCGGAGCGCCTCGTCGATGCCGTCGCCGGTCTTGGCGCTGACCACGACGCTGTGCGGCTCGCGGGCCCGCAGCCGGCTGATGACCAGCGGGTCGGCGGCATCGACCTTGTTGATCACGATGATCTCGGGGACCTTGTTGGCGCCGATCTCGGCGAGCACCTGGCGCACCGCCGCGATCTGGCCCTCGGGGTCGGGGTGCGAGCCGTCGACGACGTGGAGCAGCAGGTCCGAGTCGGCGACCTCCTCCAGTGTCGAGCGGAACGCCTCGACGAGCCCGTGCGGGAGGTGGCGGACGAAGCCGACGGTGTCGGACATCGTGTAGATGCGGCCGTCGCTGGTCGTCGTACGACGCGTGGTCGGGTCGAGCGTCGCGAAGAGCGCGTCCTCCACCAGCACGCCGGCGTCGGTCAGCCGGTTGAGCAGCGAGGACTTGCCGGCGTTGGTGTAGCCGGCGATCGCCACGCTGGGGATGTGGTTGCGGCGGCGCGACTGGCGCTTGACCTCGCGGGTGCCGCGCATCTCCTTGAGCTCGCGACGGAGCTTGGAGATCTTGGTGTTGATCCGGCGGCGGTCGGTCTCGATCTTGGTCTCACCGGGACCGCGGCCACCGATGCCCTCACCGCCCGCGGCGCGACCACCGGCCTGGCGCGACAGGTTGCCGCCCCAGCCGCGGAGGCGCTGCTTCATGTACTGCAGCTGGGCCAGCTCGACCTGCGCCTGGCCCTCCTTGCTCTTCGCGTGCTGGGCGAAGATGTCGAGGATCAGCGCGGTCCGGTCGACGACCTTGACCTTGATCCGGTCCTCGAGGTTGCGCAGCTGGCTGGGCGCGAGCTCGCCGTCGCAGATGACCGTGTCAGCGCCGGTCGCCTGGACGATCTCGCGGATCGCCTCGACCTTGCCGCGACCGATGAAGGTCGCCGGGTCGGGCGACTGACGGCGCTGGAAGACGGCCTCGAGCACCTCGGAGCCGGCGGTCTCGGCCAGCAGCGCGAGCTCGGCCATCGAGTTCTCCGCGTCCGTGACGCTGCCGCCGGTCCACACGCCGACGAGCACGACCTTCTCCAGGCGGAGCTGGCGGTACTCGACCTCGGTGATGTCCTCGAGCTCGGTGCGCAGGCTGGCGACCCGGCGCAGGGCGTGGCGCTCGGCGAGCTCCTGCGCGCCGATCGTCAGCTCCTCGGGGTCGCCCTCGTCGTCGTACGTCGTGTCGTCGGCGTAGCCGGACTCGAAGTCGTCGTCCTCGAGCAGCTGGTCGTCGAGCTCGATGGTCTCGTCGTCCCAGGCGCGGGTGGCGTCGAGCGCGTCGCGCAGGTTGAAGTCAGGTGCGTTCGTCATATGCCTCCAAGGGTAGGTCGCGCCGCGCCCCTGTGCGAATGACATAGGCGCGGCCCGGGTCGGCGACCGCCCGTCTCAGGCCCGGTGCCGGCCCTCGGCGGTCCGCCGGACGCCGTCGACCACGGCGAGGTCGATGAACTCGTGGCACGCGGCGCGCACGTCGTGCGGGGTGTCCGCGGCCCCGACCGCCACGACGCGGACGCCCGCGGCGTGCAGCCGGTGGACCAGCGGCAGCGCCGACGTGAGGTCGCCGGCGATGACCACCTCGTCGACGGCGGCGTCGCGCGCGATGTCGACCGCGTCGATCGTCATCGCCACCAGCGCCTGCTCGTCCTGGGAGAAGTGGTGGAACGAGTGCAGTCCCTCGCGCCGCAGCCGACCGACCCAGTCGCCGAGGTCGGCCCGGCCCCAGTCGGCGTAGGCACGGCACACGTTGACCGAGCCCCGCTCCCCCAGCCGGGCCAGCAGCCCGGTCGCGACGTCGGCCGACACCCGGCGCGCGTCGATGAGCAGTGCGACGCGCGAGGCCTGCTCGGGCTCGTCACCGGTCGGGCGCTGCGCGAGCGGCGCGGGTGCGGGCGCAGCCTCCTCGGCCGGGCGGCGTACCCGCTCCTGCTTGCTGCCCGCCGCCATCCAGCGGCGCACGAGCGAGGTGAGCTCGCCCTCCGGGCCGGGCGCGGTCGCGTGGTCCTCCACCGCTCGGCGCGGCTCCACCATGCTGGTCATCGTTGCCCCCCACAGGCTGGATGAGTGCTGTCCTTCCAGCCACCCTCCACCCGCGCCACGGCGCGCGTCGGCCGATTGACCGAAATGAGGACGTTCGGCCTAGACCACGGGGCTCGTGGGGCTCAGGTGATCAGTCGGACATCACTTGGGTGGCATCCGGATGCCGCCGTCGACGCGGATGGTCTCGCCGTTCATGTAGGAGTTGGTCAGGCACTCCACGACCATGCTGGCCAGCTCCTCGGCGCGGCCGAGGCGCTTGGGGAACAGCACGTTCTGGCCGAGGTTGGCCTTGAAGGCGTCGGGGTCGGGGAACGCGTCGTAGATCGGGGTGTCGATGAGACCGGGCGCGATGGTGTTGAGGCGGATGCCGGCGGCGGAGAGGTCGCGCGCGACCGGGAGGGTCATCCCGACGACGCCGCCCTTGGACGCGGAGTAGGACGCCTGGCCGATCTGGCCGTCGAACGCGGCGACGGAGGCGAGGTTAACGATCGCACCGCGCTGGCCGTCGGCGTCGGGCTCGTTGCGGCTCATCACCGTCGCCGCCTGGCGGGTCATGTCGAAGGTGCCGATGAGGTTGATCTCGACGACCTTGCGGAACGCGTCGAGGTCGTGGGCCGACTCCAGCATCCCGTCGCGACCGATGGTGCGCTGGGCCCACCCGATGCCGGCGGAGTTCACGCAGGCGCGCAGCGGCGCGATCTCGCCGGCGGCCTCCACGGCGGCGGCGACCTGGTCGGTCCTGGTGACGTCGACGGCCGCGAAGACACCGCTGATCTCGTCGGCGAGGGCCTCGCCCTTCTCGGCGTTCAGGTCGGCGACGACGACGGTCGCACCCCTCGCGGCGAGGGCGCGGGCGACCGCGGCACCGATGCCGCTGGCGCCGCCGGTGACGATGGCGGAGGATCCGGTGATGTCCATGTCGCCGGATGCTATGCCAGCCGGGTCCGGGCTCCCGCGGCGGCCACGACGGTGCACGGGCGTGCCCTGCCTCGGTCGACGCAGCTCGCCTCAGAGGTCCGTGGTGCCCTCGGCCACCAGCACCGCGGGGCCGGTGAGCAGCACGCGGTCGTCCTCGGTCCACTCCACGTGCAGCGTGCCGCCGGGCACGTCGACGCGGTACGACGTACCGCGGGGTGCGCCGTCCGCGAGCGAGGCGGCGACCGCCACCGCGCAGGCGCCGGTCCCGCACGACCGGGTCTCGCCGGACCCGCGCTCGTGGACGCGCATGGCGACGTGGTGCTCGCCGCGGCGCACGACGAACTCGACGTTGACGCCGTCGGGGTAGACCGAGGAGTCGTGGCCGGGCGGCTCGAGGAGGTGCCCGGCGTCGGCGAGGTCGTCGACGAAGGCCACCGCGTGGGGGTTGCCCATCGAGACGTGCTGCGCCGGCCACGCGCGGTCGCCCACCGACACCTTCGTGTCGCCCCGCACCTCGGGGGCACCCATGTCGGCGGTCAGGTCGCGCCCGTCGCCGTGGGCGCTGCAGTCGAGCACCTTGACGCCGTCGCGGGTCTGGATCCTCATCGGGAAGGCCTCGCCCTGGTGGTCGTGGAGGTAGCGGGCGAAGACCCGGATGCCGTTGCCGCACATCTCGCTGACCGAGCCGTCGGCGTTGCGGTAGTCCATGAACCAGCCCGCCTCGCGACGCACCGCGCGCAGCACGCCGTCGCCGCCCAGCCCGGCCCGGCGGTCGCACAGCGCGCGGACCCGCTCGGCCGGCATCTCCCCGTCGACGTAGCCGTGCAGGGAGCCGTCGGGGTCGGGCAGGACCACGAAGTCGTTCTCGGTGCCGTGGCCCTTGAGGAAGGGATAGCTCACCCGTCCAGTGTGGCAGCCCGGCCGCAGACGCAGCGAACGGCCGCGGGGCGCTGGACCGGAGTCCGCCCCGCGACCGTCCGGCGGCGCGTCAGCGGGGGTCGACCACCTTGGCCGAGCCCTTGCCGCGGCGGCTCGGCTCGGCGACCGCGGTCATCTGCTTCTTCGGCCCGAGCTCGATCGCCGTCGCGGCGCCGATCTCGGCCGCGCTGGTGAAGGCGTCACCCGCCGGCACCAGGGTGTGGCCGAGGGCCGTGAGCGCCGTGCCGTAGGCGCTGATGAACGCGGGCTCGGCGGTGACGCTGGCGGTGTTGCGCTGGGTGGCGCGCGGGGCCGCGATCGCCTCCTCGATGCTCATCCCGAGGTCGATGCGGTTGACGAGCATCTGCAGGACCGTGGTGATGATCGTCGAGCCGCCGGGCGAGCCGAGGGCCAGGAACGGCTTGCCGTCCTTGAGCACGATCGTCGGCGACATGGAGCTGCGCGGGCGCTTGCCGGGCTGGATCCGGTTGGGGTCGGCGGCGTCGTAGACGGTCGAGAAGTCGGTGAGCTCGTTGTTGAGCAGGAAGCCGTGGCCCGGCACGACCATGCCGGAGCCGCCGGTCTGCTCGATGGTGAGGGTGTACTCGACGACGTTGCCGAACTGGTCGGCGACGGTGAGGTTGGTGGTCGAGATGTTCTCGGTGTCGGCGTCCTCGGTGCCCTTGGCGGTGGCGGGCGTGCACACGCCGTCGTAGGACGTCACGTCGCCGGCTGCGACCGGCTTGGTCGCTGCCTTGGTCGGGTCGAGGCGGCACGCGCGCTCGGCGGCGAACCGGTCGTCGAGCAGCCGCTTGACCGGGACGTCGACGAAGGCCGGGTCACCGACGTACTTGCCGCGGTCGGCGAACGCCAGGGCGCTGGCCTCGAGGTAGTGGTGCAGCGCCTGCTCGGGCGTCATCGCCGACAGGTCGTAGCGCTCGAGGATGTTGAGCGCCTCGCCGACGGTGGTGCCGCCGGACGACGACGGCGCCATGCCGTAGACGTCGTGGCCGCGGTAGGTCGTGCGGGTGGCCTTCTGCGAGCGGACCTTGTAGTCGCGCAGGTCGCGGGCGGTGAGCCAGCCGGGCGGCACGGGCAGGTCGGTGTTCTTCGTCGTCCGCGGCTTGCGGACCACCTCCGACATCAGCCGGGCCAGCGCGCCGCGGTAGAAGGCCCGGGTGCCGCGCTGGGCGATGAGGTTGTAGGTCTCGGCGAGGTCGGGGTTGCGGAAGACCGAGCCGACCTTCGGGGCGTCACCCTGGGGCAGGAACAGCTTGCGGCTGTCCTTGAAGGCGGCGAAGCGGACCTCGTTGTCGAGGGTCTGCTGGCGGAACGTCTCGTCGACCTTGAAGCCGCGGCGCGCGACCTTGGTGGCCGGGGCGAGCGCGTCGGCCAGCGACAGGGTGCCCCAGTTGGCCAGCGCCTTGTCCCAGGTCGCCAGCGTGCCGGGGGTGCCGACGCTGGCGCCGCTGGTGACGAGGTCGGGGGTGAACGTGTAGGGCTTGCCGGTCGCGGGGTCGATGAAGGCGTCCTGCGGTATCTTCATCGGCGCGGTCTCGCGGCCGTCGAGCGTGCGGACCTTGCCCGACTTGGCGTTGTAGTAGACGAAGTAGCCGCCACCGCCGATGCCGGCGCTGTAGGGCTCGGTGACGCCGAGGGTCGCGGCCGCGGCGACGGCCGCGTCGACCGCGTTGCCCCCGGCCTTGAGCACCTTGAGGCCGGCCGCGCTGGCCTCGGGGTCGACGGTGCTGATCGCGCCGCCCTTGCCCACGGCCGTGGGGTCCTTGACGGTCGGGCGCTCGAGGGCGCTGCCGGGCTGGGTGGCGGCGGGCGCGGCGGTGGACACGGCCGTCGAGGCGCTGGGCGCGACGAGGAGGCCGGCCGCCAGCGCGAGGCCGCTGGTGGTGGACAGGACGGCGGTGAGCCGACGGGCGTGGCTGTGCATGGGGACCTCCCGAGTGACGAGTCCTCCCACCCTTGCGCCGCGAGGGGCGGTTGTCCACGACCGCCGGGGTGGGTCGGCCGACGCCCTCGTCACCACGCGCCGGCGATCAGCGCACGACGGCGTAGCGACCGCACATGAAGTCACGGTTGCGGGCGATCTCCTCCAGCCGCAGCTCGACGTGGCGCGGCAGCACCGGCGCGCCGCTGCCGAGGGTGACGGGGGCGTACTGGAGCCAGACCTCGTCGAGCAGCCCGGCGTCGTGGAGCTGCCCGACCAGATCGCCGCCGCCGACGACCCAGATGTCCTTGCCCTGCGCGGCCTCGGTCATCTCGGCGTGCACCCGGCGCACGTCGTCGCGGTCGAACCGCACGCTGTCGGGCGCCGCCGGGAAGGTGCGGTGCGTCATCACCCATGTGGGCAGCGGCCCCCACGGCTCCTCGTCGTGGTCGAGGATCCACTGCCAGGTCGTGGCCCCCATGACGCACGCACCCAGCTGCTCGCGGAAGCGGGGATAGGCCATGGGGCCGTCCATGTCGATGTCGCGCGACGTCAGCCAGTCGAGCGAGTGGTCGTCGGTCGCGATGAAGCCGTCGAGCGTGCAGCCGGTGTAGTAGATCGTCGCCATCCCACCACCATGGCACCGCTCACCGACAGCGCGCTCGACCTGCGTCGGCGACCGACGCAGGGCTACTGGACGAGCGCCTGGAGCGCCGGCTCGGCAGCCTCCAGCGGCAGGTGCCCGAGCATGATGAGCTGCGCCATCCCGTGCACCGTGGACCAGAGCGCGGCCGACAGCGCCAACGGGTCGCGGCCCTCGTAGCCCGGCTCCCGCACCAGCTCGCCGACCAGGCCGCCGAGCAGCTCCTCGTTGCGCCGGATGAGCGGCGCCATCTCGGCGCTCGGCTCGTCCGCGGCGCAGTAGTCCGGGTCGAAGACGAGCGAGAAGGCCTGCGGGTGCGAGGCGGCGTAGCGCACGTAGGCCAGTCCGAGCGCCCGCACCCTGGCGACGGTGCCGTCGACCCCGGCGACCGCCTCCTCCTGGGCCGCGAGCAGCGCCGCCATCCCGCGGACGCCGAGCGCCCCGAGCAGCGCGGCCCGGTCGCCGAAGTGGTGGTAGGGCGCGTTGTGGCTCACGCCGGCGCGGCGCGCCACCTCGCGGAGGCTGATCTTCGCCGCCGACGTGGTCTCGAGCAGGTCGAGCGCAGCGTCCTCGAGCGCGGCCTGGAGATTGCCGTGGTGGTAGCCGCCCGCAGATCTTGACATGAGCAACATCCTACTCCAATGTGGACGTTGTCCACATTCTTGACATCGTCCAAATCGATCGGAGCACTCCCATGGCCACCGTCCTCGTCATCGACGCCCACCCCGACCCGTCCTCGCTCACCGCCCAGCTCGCGGCGTCGTACGCCGCCGGGGCCGGCGACACCGCCGTCACGCTGGTGCTGCGCGACCTCGACTTCGACCTCACCCTGCGCACCGGCTACCGCACCCCGCAGGACCTCGAGCCCGACCTCGCGCGCGCCCAGGAGCTCCTCGAGTGGGCCGACCACGTCGCCGTCTTCACGCCGGTGTGGTGGGGCTCGGTGCCCGCGCTGCTCAAGGGGTTCTTCGACCGCACGCTCGAGCGCGGGTGGGCCTTCCGCTACAGGGAGAACGGCATGCCCGAGGGCCTCCTCGCCGGGCGCACCGGTCGGCTCGCGGTCACCTCGGACTCGCCGCGGTGGTACCTCCCGCTCGTCGGCGACACCACCGTCAAGCAGGTCCGCGGCCGGACGATGGAGTTCTGCGGGATCAAGCCGACGAGGCTCACCCGCTACGCCGACGTGCGCAACCGCACCGAGGACCAGCTCGCGACGTGGATCCGCGACGCCGCCGACCTGGGCGCGCTCGACGCGGCCCGTCCCGCCCGACCCGCCGCCGCACGCCCGGAGCTCGCCGCCGCCGGGTGAGCCCCGTTCAGCCGAGCGCCTCGACCGCCTCGACCGCCCCGATCGCCTTCTCCACCCGGTCGGGGTCGTCGTGCGAGACCCACACGATGCGCGGGTCCTTGCGGAACCACGAGTCCTGGCGCCGGGCGAAGCGCCGGGTCGCGGCCTTCGTCTGCTCCACTGCCTCGGCCAGCGTCCGGTCGCCGGCGAGGAACCCCACGACCTCGCGGTAGCCGATCGCCCGCGGGGCGGTGCGGCCCTCGGCCAGCCCGCGCGCCAGCAGGGCCTCGACCTCCTCCACGAAGCCCCCTGCGAACATCTCGTCCACGCGCCGCGCGATCCGCTCGTCGAGCGTGGGCCGGTCGATGTCGACACCGACCTGGACGGTCAACGGGTCGTCGTACTCCAGGCGCGGGAGGCTGGCGGTGTAGGGGCGGCCGGTCAGCGCGACCACCTCCAGCGCGCGGACGACACGGCGGCCGTTGACGGGCTCGATCTGCGCGGCTGCCTCGGGGTCCACGCCGGCCAGCCGCTCGTGCAGCGCCGCGCTCCCGACGCGCTCGAGCTCGACCTCGAGCTCGCGGCGCAACGACTCGTCGGTGCCCGGGAACTCGAACCTGTCGACGATGGCGCGGGTGTAGAGCGCCGAGCCGCCGACCAGGACCGGGGTGGCGTCGCGGCCGCGGATGTCCGTGATCGCCTCGCGCGCCCACGCCTGGAAGAGCGCGACAGTGGCGGGCTCGATCACCTCCAGCACGTCGAGGAGGTGGTGCGGGATGCCGCGGCGCTCGGCCACGGGCAGCTTGGCGGTGCCGATGTCCATGCCGCGGTAGACCTGCATGGCGTCGGTGTTGACGACCTCTCCCCCGAGCCGCTCGGCGAGGTCGAGGCTCAGACCGGTCTTGCCCGACGCCGTGGCCCCGACGAGGGCGACGACCGGACGAGGCATGGGGCCATTGTCCCAGCCCGGCTACGCTCCGAGGAGCCGGAGTGCTCGCCCGTCGGGGTGGGCCGGCGCTCCCCGAGGAGGAACCATGGGTTTCCTGGACAAGGCGAAGGCCAAGCTCACCGAGACGGTCGACCAGCACGGCGACAAGATCGCCCAGGGCATCGACAAGGCCGGCACGATGGTCAACGAGAAGACCGGCGGCAAGCACGCCGACAAGATCGACAAGGCCACCGGCAAGGCCCGAGACGCGCTCGACTCGCTCGACGGCAGGAACGACGACATCCCGCCGGCCGGGCCGACGACCACCACCCCCTGACCGGACCCTAGGTTGGGGCGGTGACCGAACGCTTCACCCTCGTCCCGGCGTCCTACGTCTACCTCCTGCGCGAGCGCGAGGGCGGCACGGAGGTGCTGCTGCAGCTGCGCCAGGGGACGCCCTACATGGACGGGCACTGGGCAGCAGCCGCAGCCGGCCACGTCGAGCGGGGCGAGACGGCGTACGACGCCGCGCGCCGCGAGGCGGTCGAGGAGCTCGGCATCACCGACGTCGACCTCGCGTTCGCCTTCACCATGCAGCGCAGCCAGCACGCGGACGCGATCGACGAGCGGGTCGACTGGTTCTTCACCGCCCGGTCGTGGAGCGGCGAGCCGCGCGTCGTCGAGCCGGAGAAGGCGGCGGAGGTGCGGTGGTGGCCGCTCGACGCGCTGCCGGAGCCGACGGTCCCGCACGAGGCGCACGCCCTGGCCCACCTCTTCTCCGGGGTCGGCTACCTCACCTTCGGGTGGGACGCGACGCCCGCGTGACGCCCGACCCGCCCCACGGGGGTGGCCGCCCGATGGCGACCGTGGGCAGTATCGAACGACAGCACACCCAGGGAGGGAATGGATGAGCAAGGACGAGCTGAGCCCGATGCCGACGCCGTACACGGAGGACCCCCAGCTGGTGCCGGGCGGCGTGGACGCGCTCAAGGACGACCCGGCCGACAACGGGCTGGGCCGCGACCTCGACCCCGACGACAACCCGGCCGTCGACGACGTGCTGCCCGAGGAGGTCGCCGAGCCGGACGACAAGCACCAGGAGCCCGACGGGGACAGCGACGAGGAGCCGGACACCACCGACAAGGCCTCGGCCGAGGACACCCCCGACGCCGGGCAGGAGGCCGAGGACGGGTCGCCGGAGCCGCCGGCCTGAGCGGGGGCTGTCGGCCGGCTGCTCGATCTCTGGAGTCCCCGGATATCCGGGGACTCCCGGCGGATCGCGGAAGATCCGAGCCATCCAGTGACTCGGATCTTCCGCGATCCTCACCTCACGCGACGGCGGCCACGGCGCAGCCCGGCCCGCACGGCCGGGCGCCCGGCCAGCCGGCGTCGCCGAGGATCCGCCCGACCTTGGCCGCCGTGGAGCAGGGGCGGTCGTAGACCTGCCCCCACGTGAGGCGCACGGTCCCCTGCCCGGCGACCGCGGCGTCGAGGTCCCGCTCGAAGTCGCGGTCGCGCTGGTCCGCGGTGTCGTGCCACAGCCGGCCGTCGAGCTCGAAGAGCCGCTCGCCGTAGCGGATGTCGCGGTAGACGATCCCCGTCGCCGTCGCCACCCGGTGCTGCCTCTGCCCCTCGGGCAGCCGGTGCGGTCGTTGGACCAGGACGAGGAAGCCGTGCTCGAGCACCGAGCAGGTGCCGGCGGCGACGTCGCGCAGCACGTCCTCGAGGAAGTAGCGCCGCGGCGCCCGGCTGCGGGTCGCCAGGGCATCGAGCATCTGCACCGCCGTCGTGTGCCGGCTCTGCACGGCTCGCGAGACCGCGGCGATCGCCCCGAACTCACCTCGCGCGGCCAGCGCGACGTCGAGCGCCGCCTCCTCGTAGCGCATCCGGGGCGGGCCGAGGTTCCACCGCACGCGGTCGTCGAGGTGGGACGTGCGGACGACGACGATGCCCGGAGGTGCCACCACCCGACGCTCCGCGGCGATGGCGACGGTGATCGGACCGAGGTCAGCGCCCGGCCGGCCCGGCCCGTCGGCCGCGCGCATGGCCGACTCCCCCGCCAGCGCCGCCCCGACGACGTGGCCGGCCCGGTCTGCCGGCCCGGAGCACGCGAGCACCGCGCCCCAGGCGCGCTCGAGCCAGGCCGGCGGCCCGGTGTGGTCGACGTACACCCCTGGGAGGAGCGTGGCGAGCTCGCGGCGCCTCACCAGCCGGCGTACGTCGTGCGGCTGCAGGCCCGCCTGCAGCGCCTGCGCGCGGGAGATGACGCCGTGCTGGCTCTGCAGGATCTCCGCGATGTGCTCCACACCGTCCACGATCGGTGGCCGGCGGCACGGCCCGCGACCCCTCCGCGGTCATCTGTGGAGGAGCAGATCGCGGAAGGTCCGGGTCAGCCGGTGGCTCGGACCCTCCGCGTTGTTGCGGGAGTCCCCGGATATCCGGGGACTCCAGAGGCAGCGGCAGCCAGAGCCAGCAGAGCCAGCGCCCTCAGAGGTGCTCCCGCGCGATCCGCTCCCCGAGGTCCGCGAGCAGGCGGGCCGGCTCAGCCAGGCACACGGACACGTCGGGCTCGATGTCGGTGAGGGCGTACGCCGCGACGATGCCCGCCGCGTCCAGCTGCTGCCCGGTGAGCAGGTTGCGGCCGCACACGGCGACGACGGGGGCGCCGGCCCGGGCGGCGGCGGACGAGACGCCGACGGGCGCCTTGCCGCGCAGGCTCTGCTCGTCGAGCGAGCCCTCGCCGGTCACTACGAGCCTGCTGCCGGCCACCCGGTCGGCGAAGCCCAGCAGGTCGAGCATCAGCGCGATGCCGGGGCGCAGCTCGGCGCCCAGGACGGCCACGAGGCCGAAGCCGACGCCGCCCGCCGCGCCCGCGCCCGGCTCGTCGCGCCGGTCGGCCCCGGTGGCGGCGGCGACCAGCTCGGCCCAGCGGGCGAGCCGTTCGTCGAGGACGACGACCTGCGCGGGGTCGGCGCCCTTCTGCGGTCCGTAGACCGCGGCAGCGCCGTCCGGGCCGGTGAGCGGGTTGTCGACGTCGCAGGCGGCCACCACCCGCGCCTCGGCCAGGGCCGGGTGCAGCCCGGTGAGGTCGAGGCGGTCCCCGTCCACGGACGCACCGAGGGCGGTCAGCATCGCGACGCCGCCGTCGGTGCTCGCGCTCCCGCCGATGCCGACCACGAGGTCGCGGCACCCGGCGTCGAGGGCGGCCGCGACCACCTGGCCGAGGCCGCGGCTGGAGGCGGTCATCGGCGCGAGCACCCCGCCGGGCAGGCGTACGAGCCCGCACGCGTCGGCCATCTCGACGACCGCGGTCGAGCCGCGGCGCGCGTACGACGTCGCCACCCGCTCGCCGGTCGGTCCGTCAACGACCACCTCGACCCGCTCGAACCCGCTCGCGACGGCCGCGTCGAGCGTGCCGTCGCCCCCGTCCGCCACGGGCAGGGAGTCGAGCACCGCGTCGGGACGCACCCGGCGTACGCCCTCGGCGAGCGCCCGCGCCACCTCGTGGGCGGGCAGGGAGCCCTTGAACTTGTCGGGCGCGAGGAGCACCCGCGGCCCGGTCACGCCCGCCCCGCTCATAACGGCGGCCGTCCGGACGACCCGCGGACCACCAGCTCCGCGCCCACCTGGCGGCGACGCGGCCGGGCCCCGGGGTCCTTCAGCGCGAGCAGGAGGGCCTGCTCGCCCATCTCCGACATCGGCAGGCGGACCGTGGTGAGCGACGGGGCGAGGTCACCGGCGACGGCGACGTCGTCGAAGCCCGTCACCGACACCTGCCCGGGCACGGACACGCCGCGGGCGCGCAGGGCGGAGAGGACGCCGATGGCCATGTCGTCGTTGAGCGCCAGCACGGCGGTGACGCCGGGGTGGGCGCTGAGCACCTCGTCGGCGGCGACCTTGCCGCCGGCTCGGGTGAAGTCGGCCTCCACGACCGGGACGTCGCCGACGTCGAGGCCCGCGGCTGCGAAGGCCTCCTCCACGCCGGAGATCCGGTCGGCGACGGTCGTGAGCTGGCGGGACCCGGCCGCCACGGCGATCCGCCGGTGGCCGAGGTCGAGCAGGTGCTGGGCGACGGACCGGGCGCCCTCGGTGTTGTCGGGCAGGACGGCGTCGACGCCGAGGTGGTGGCGGCCGATCACGGCGACGCGGCCGCCCGAGCGCCGGAACGCCTGCAGCTCGACCTTGGCCGGTGCCTGCAGGGCGGGGTCGACCATCCCCGAGCCCGCGATGATGATCGCGCCGACCCGGTTGGCGATGAGCATCCGGAGCTGGGCGAGCTCGCGCTCGGGGTCGCGACCGGTGTGGCAGATCTGCACGGTGAGGCCCTCGCGAGCGCCCACGCCGAGCACGCCGCTGGCGATCTCGGAGAAGTAGGGGTCGCCGATCTCGTGCACCAGCAGGCCCACCGAGCGGGTGGAGCCGCCGGCCAGGCTGCGCGCGTGGAGGTTGACGACGTAGCCCATCGTCCGGGCGGTCTCGCGGACCCGCTCGGCGACCGGTGCGCTGACCCCGGTGGCCCCGGACAGGCTGCGCGAGGCGGTCGCGATGGAGACCCCGGCCGCCTCCGCCACGTCCTGCAGCCGCGGACTCGTCACCGGCCCCTTCGGCATCCAGCCCTCCTCGCGTCCACTTCCGGACGTTCCCGGATGTGACCCTTGCCACATCCTGCCACTCGTGAATACAGTAGCCGAAAGCGCTTACGAAAGCGCTTACGCATTGGACACGAGGAGTGACATGAAGGTCAAGACCCCCTACCGCACGGCCGGGCTCGCCATCGCCTCCTGCCTCGCGCTGACCGCCTGCATGAGCTCGGGCGCCGACAGCGACTCCGGCGAGGACGGCACCGGTCCGATCAAGATCGGCATCTCGCTCCCGCTCACCGGCGACTTCTCCGAGCCGGGCAAGGGCGTGCAGCGTGGCTACGAGGCGTGGGCCGACTACGTCAACGAGAACGGCGGCCTGCTGGGCCGCGACGTCGAGCTCACCATCCTCGACGACCAGTCCAACGCCGACCGCGTCGCCGCCGACTACGAGAAGCTCATCAACTCCGACGGCGTCGACCTCGTCTTCGGACCGTTCTCCACCCGCCTCGTCGTCCCCGCCGCGCAGGTCGCGCAGGACTACGGCTTCCTCTTCGTCGAGCCGGCCGGCGCCGCCGAGGAGGTCTTCACGCAGGGCTTCGACAACCTCTTCTACGCCGCCCCGGCCATCGCCGACGACCACTACAACTACCTCGCCGACGCGATCGAGGCCATGCCCGAGGACCAGCGGCCCAAGACCGCGGCCTACGCCGCCATGGACGACCCGTTCGCCATGGGCACCGCCTACGGGCTCAAGACCCGCCTCGAGGAGATGGGCGTCGAGACCGTGGTCGACGAGGTCTACCCGCCCAACACCACCGACTTCGGGTCCATCGCGGCCAAGATCGCCGACAGCGACGCCGACGTCGTCGTCGGCGGCACGCAGTACCAGGACGCGGTCAACATGATCGTGGCCCTCCAGCAGCTCGGCTACCAGCCGACGATGGCCGCCTTCTCCACGGCGCCGACGAACCCCGAGTTCCCCGAGGCGATCGGCGAGGAGACCGAGGGCATCCTGTCCCCCACCGGCTACACGCCCGAGGCGGACTTCCCCACCAACAAGGAGTTCGTCGACTTCTACACCGAGCAGAACGGCACCCCGCCGGCCGAGGACGAGGCCAACGCCTGGACCACGGGCCAGGTCGTCGCCGCGGCGGTCGAGGCCGTCGGCTGCGCCGACCCCGACCCGGAGTGCCAGGCCCAGCTCATCGACTGGCTGCGAGAGAACGAGGTCGACACGGTCGTCGGCCCGCTCACGTGGGACGCCGAGGGACGGCCGCAGGGTGCCCACCTGATCCAGCAGTACGTCGACGGCGAGATCCGCATCGTCCTGCCCGAGGAGGCCAAGGAGGCCGACCTCATCGTCGAGAAGCCCGAGTGGTGACGGACCCCGTCCCCTCGACTGCCGTCCCCTCGACTGCCGTCCCCTCGACGACCGACCCCCGACACGTTTCCTACCGTTAGGCGACCTCGATGTCCCTGTTCGTGCAGAGCCTGGTGCTGGGCATCCTGCTGGGTGGGCTCTACGCCCTCCTGGCAGCCGGCCTCACCCTCTACTTCGGCGTGATGCGCGTGGTGATGATCGCCCACTCGGCGTTCCTCATCCTCGCGGCCTACCTCGCCTGGTGGTTCACCGACCAGACCGGTCTCGACCCGCTCCTGTCCCTGCTGGTGACCGTCCCCCTCTTCTTCGGGATGGGCGTCTTCATGCAGCGGGCGCTGATCAGCCGGCTGCGCCCGGCGACGCTGACGATGATGTCGGTGCTGCTCACCTTCTCGATCGCTCTGGTGATCGAGGGCACCCTCGGCTTCGTCTTCAGCGGCACCCAGCGCCGCATCCGCCTGGACTACGGCGGGGCGAACTTCGAGATCGCCGGCGCCAACGTCGCGGTCGTCAAGCTGATCGCCTTCGGCCTCGCGGTCGTCTCGCTGGCGGCGCTGTTCCTGCTGATGAAGAAGACGCAGTTCGGCCAGGCCCTGCGGGCCACCATCCAGCACCCCGAGGCCGCCCGGCTGATCGGGATCAACACCGAGCGGGTCGCCGGCTACGGCTTCGGGCTCGGCCTCGCGACCGCCGCCATCGGCGGCACCGCGCTCGCCCTGGACTCCACGTTCTACCCCTCGCTCCACTGGCACTGGATCGGTCCCCTGATGGCGATCATCGTCGTCGGCGGGCTGGGCAGCATCCCGGGAGCGGCCATCGCCGCGATGGTGCTCGGCATGGGGCAGGCGCTCCTGCAGATCCCGCTCGGGACGACGTGGGCCCAGACGTTCTTCTACATCGCGTTGTTCGCCACCTTGATGGTGCGACCGCAGGGATTCTTCGGAGGTCGTCTTGCCCAGCGCTTCTGACACCACGACGGTGTCCACCCCTGACCAGCAGCCCACTCCGCAGCCCGTGACGGACTCCCGCAGCCGCGGGTCGATGGTCCTCAAGGCCGTCGCGCTGGTCGTGCTCGCCGCCGCCGTGCTGTCCTTCCCGTCGATGGCGGCCAACCCGTTCATCCTCTCGGTGGGCGTGGTGATCATGAGCTACGCCGTGCTCGCCACCTCGTGGAACTTCGTCGGCGGCTTCACCGGCTACATCTCGCTCGGCCACGCGGCGTACTCCGGCCTCGGGGCCTACGCCACCGGGCTGCTGATCATCCACACCGACGTCAACCCGTGGATCGGCATGCTGCTCGCCGGCCTGCTCGTCGCCGCCATGGCCGTGCCCATCGGCATCGCCAGCCTCCGCGTCCGCGGTGCGTCCTTCGTGATCGTCTCGATCGCGCTGGTGCTGATCCTGCTGCTCGTCTTCCAGTCGTGGGGCTCCTTCACCGGCGGCTCCAACGGCCTGCGCGTGCCGCGTCCGTTCGGCCCCGAGGTGCTCCGTCCCGAGCAGCACGAGCGCTTCTTCTACCTCCACGCCGCCCTGCTCGCGGTGGCGCTGCTGGTGTGGTGGCTCATCGACCGCTCCCGCTTCGGCATGGGCCTCAAGGCGATCCGCGAGGACGAGGACAAGGCGCAGGCCCTCGGCGTGCCGACCTTCACCTACAAGCTCATCGCGTTCGTCGTCTCGGCGTTCTTCACCGCGCTCGGTGGCGGGATGTACGCCCTGTGGTTCGGCTTCCTCGACCCGATCTTCCAGTTCTCGATCCTGGTCGGCTCCTACATGGTGCTGATGAGCCTGCTCGGCGGCATCCGCAGCCTGTTCGGCCCGTTCCTCGGCGCGGTGATCGTGGGATACGCCGTCGAGTACTTCAAGAACCAGTACGGCGACAGCCAGTTCCACCTCGTCGCCATGGGCATCCTCCTCGGCCTGGTCGTGCTCTTCATGCCCGACGGCATCATCCCGGCGGCCACCAGCCTCGTCGACCGCTTCCGGCCGCAGCGCACCTCGATCCGCGAGGTCAGCGCCGCCGACCTCGCCGAGCAGCGGCGTACGTCGGACCCGGTGGCGGCGCGAGCCGACCAGCAGTCCCGGACCGACGACGGCACCGACGTGCCCGACGCGACCGCGGGGACCGGCACCGGAGCAGCCACCGACACCGACAGCCCCACCGTCACGGAAGGAGCCCGCCGATGACCGCCACCAGCGAGGCCACCGGCCCGGCCGCCGCCACCCCGACGACGCCCAACCTGGCGACCGTCGACCTCAAGAAGTCCTTCGGCGGCGTGCACGCGGTCGACGGCGCGAGCGTGACCTTCCACCACGGCAAGGTCAACGCGCTCATCGGGCCCAACGGCTCGGGCAAGACGACGTTCTTCAACTGCGTCACCGGGATGATCAAGCCCGACTCCGGCTCGGTGAGCTACCTCGGCTCCGACATCACCGGCAAGGCGCCGCACCGGATCGCGCGGGCCGGCATCGGGCGCAGCTTCCAGCTGTGCCGGGTCTTCCCCCGGATGACGGTGATGGAGAACATGCTCGTCGCCGTCCGGTCGACGTCGCTGCGCCGTCAGCTCGCGTCGTCCCGCGACCCCGAGGAGCTCGACCGCGCCCGCGGCCTGCTGGCCCGGGTGGGCATCGAGCACCTCGAGCACTCCCTGGCCCGTGACATCTCCTACGGCCAGCAGAAGCTGCTCGAGCTCGCCGGCGTGCTGATGGGCGACCCCGACACGATCATGCTCGACGAGCCCGCCGGCGGCGTGAACCCGGCGCTCATCGACCGGATCGCCAACCTGGTCCGCTCGCTCAACGCCGAGGGCAAGACGTTCATCGTCGTCGAGCACAACATGGAGCTGGTGATGAGCCTCTCCGACCACGTCGTGGTCTTCGACCGCGGCCGCCCGATCTGCGAGGGCACCCCGACGGTCGTGCAGAGCGACCCCCGAGTCCTGGAGGCCTACCTTGGCATCTGAACCGGCCCACCGAGCAGCACCTGCCGACGCCCCCGGCGCCCCGGAGCAGGAGTACCTCCTCGAGCTCACCGACATCGAGGCCGGCTACGGCCGCGCCGCGCTCGTCCTGCGCGGCCTCACCGTGAAGGTCCCGCCGGCCACGGTCGTGTGCCTCGTCGGACCCAACGGCGCCGGCAAGTCCACGGTCCTCAAGGTCGCGAGCGGCATGCTCACCCCGCGCTCCGGCACGATCAAGGTCGCCGGCAAGGACGTCACGAAGAACTCGCCGCAGCAGATGCTGACCGCCGGGCTCTCCCACGTCCTGCAGGGGCACAGCGTCTTCAAGGAGATGACGGTCGAGGAGAACGTCCGCCTCGGCGCCTACTCGGTCAAGGACAAGAGCGAGGTCGCCGACCGCATCGACTTCGTCAAGTCGCTCTTCCCGGTGGTCGCCGACCGCTGGAACGCCCTCGCCGGGGCGCTGTCCGGCGGCCAGCAGAAGCAGGTCGAGTTCGCCCGCTCGCTGATGGTGAGCCCGCGGGTCGTGCTGCTCGACGAGCCGTCGATGGGGCTGGACCCCAAGGCCACGGGCACCGTCTTCGAGCAGGTCGTGCGGATGCGCGACGCCGGCACCGCGGTGCTCCTCGTGGAGCAGAACGCGCGCCGGGCGCTGGAGACCGCCGACCTCGGCTGCGTGCTCGACCTGGGCCGGGTGCACATCTCCGGCCCGGCCGACGAGCTGCTGCGCGACCCGCAGCTGGCCGCGCTCTACCTGGGTGGCCGTCCTGCGGCCGCGCCCACCACCTGACCAGCACCACCGACCAGTCGACCGCACGACGTGAGGACCCGCCATGCCTGACCGCACCTCCGACCCGACCTACCGCATCCTCATGAACGGCGTCACCGGCCGCATGGGCTACCGCCAGCACCTGCTGCGCTCGATCCTCGCCATCCGCGACGACGGCGGCATCGCGCTGCCGGACGGCACCCGCCTGCAGGTCGAGCCGGTCCTGCTCGGCCGCAACGCCGACAAGCTGGCCCGGCTCGCCGACCAGCACCAGATCACCGACTGGTCGACCGACCTCGACACCGCGCTGGCCGAGGACCCGGCCCCGATCTACTTCGACTCGCAGGTCACCAGCGAGCGCAAGAAGGCCATCCTCAAGGCCGCCGCCGCCGGCAAGCACGTCTTCACCGAGAAGCCGATCGCCGAGACCGTCGCCGAGGGCCAGGAGCTCGTCGACGCCGCCGAGCGCCACGGCATCATCAACGGGGTCGTGCACGACAAGCTCTACCTGCCCGGCCTGATGAAGCTCAAGCGGTTGGTCGACTCCGGCTACTTCGGCCGGATCCTCTCGGTCCGCGGCGAGTTCGGCTACTGGGTCTTCGAGGGCGACTACCTCCCCGCCCAGCGGCCCAGCTGGAACTACCGCGCCCAGGACGGCGGCGGGATGGTCCTCGACATGTTCTGCCACTGGAACTACGTGCTGGAGAACCTCTTCGGAGCCGTCGAGGCCGTCACCGCCAAGGCGGTCACCCACATCCCCGAGCGGTGGGACGAGAACGGCGAGCGCTACGACGCCACGGCCGACGACGCGGCGTACGCCATCTTCGAGCTGGCCGGCGGCATCATCGCCCAGGTCAACTCGTCGTGGGCCGTGCGCGTCGAGCGCAAGGAGCTCGTGGAGTTCCAGGTCGACGGCACCCATGGCTCGGCGGTCGCCGGGCTGTTCAACTGCCGCATCCAGCCGCGCGAGTCGACCCCGATGCCGGTGTGGAACCCCGACCTGCCCACCACGGAGGACTTCCGCGGCCAGTGGCGCGAGATCCCCGACAACCAGGTGTTCCGCAACGGGTTCCGGGCGCAGTGGGAGCAGTTCCTGCTCGACGTGCACGCGGGTCGGCCGCACGCCTACGACTTCTCCGCCGGCGTGCGCGGGCTCGAGCTCGTCGACGCCGGCCTGACGTCGTCGGCCGAGGGCCGGCGGGTGGCGCTGCGATGAGCCCTGCGAGCGTCGACGTCCCGCTCGCCGACGGCGGGTGGCACACCGTCACCCTCAGCGAGCCGCGTCAGTGGAAGGACCACCCGGGCCCCTACGCCGAGCGCGTCGCGTTCGCGGCCGCCCACGTCGTCGCCGACCCGCGCGGCGAGAACGTCCCGGGCGCCGCCGCGGTCGTCGACTGGGACTCCACCCTGGCCTTCCGCCGCGAGCTGTTCCGCTACGGCTTCGGCGTCGCCGAGGCGATGGACACCGCACAGCGCAACATGGGGCTGGACTGGCGCGCGGTGCAGGAGCTCGTGCGCCGCAGCGCCGAGCAGGCCCGCGAGTACGACGCGCGGATCGCCTCGGGCGCCGGCACCGACCACGTCGGCGCGGTCACCACGGTCGACGAGGTGCGGGCGGCGTACGCCGAGCAGGTCGAGTTCGTCCAGTCGACCGGCTCCCAGGTCATCCTCATGGCCTCGCGCCAGCTGGCCGCCGTGGCAGCAGGTCCCGACGACTACCTGTCGGTCTACGCCGAGCTGCTCGAGCAGGTCCGCGAGCCAGTGGTCCTGCACTGGCTGGGCGAGGCGTTCGACCCGCAGCTGCGGGGCTACTGGGGCTCGGCCGACGTCGAGGCGGCCACCGCGACGTTCCTCGACCTGGTCCGCGCCCACGCGGACAAGGTCGACGGCGTCAAGGTGTCGCTGCTCTCGGCGGACCACGAGACGGGCCTGCGCGCCGCGCTACCCGCGGGCGTCCGGCTCTACACCGGCGACGACTTCAACTACCCCGAGCTCATCCGCGGCGACGGCACCCACCACTCCGACGCGCTGCTCGGCGCCTTCGCCGCGATCGCCCCCGCCGCGTCGGCGGCGCTGACGGCGCTCGACGACGGCGACCTGGCGACGTACGACGCCGAGATGGCGCCGACGCTGCCGCTCTCACGGCACGTCTTCGAGGCCCCCACCTACTACTACAAGACGGGGATCGCGTTCCTGTCGTGGCTCTGCGGGCACCAGCCCGGGTTCACCATGGTGGGCGGCCTGCAGTCGGCACGCAGCGCGGTGCACCTAGGCCGGCTGTTCACGCTGGCCGACGAGGCGCGGCTGCTGCCGGACCCGGAGCTGGCGGCGCACCGGATGCGCGTGTGGCTCGAGGGCGCGGGGCTGGCGCGATGACGACGGACGAGGCGGTCGGCCAGCGGATCGACGCGGCGCTCGACGTCCCGTCGGGCTCGCCCGCCCGCGTGGACACGCCCCGCCCGGGCGACCCGCGCCTGGCCCGGCTCTCCCTGAACCAGAAGACGGTGGACGGCTGGAGCCTGCGCGAGGCGGTCGACGGCTGCGTCGCCGCCGGGCTCCCGGCGATCGGCACCTGGCGCGAGCCGGTCGCCGAGGTCGGCGTCGAGACGGCAGGGCGCTGGATCCGCGACGCCGGCCTGCGGGTGTCGTCGGTGTGCCGGGGCGGCTTCTTCACCGGGGCCGGCGACCTGTCACGCTCCGAGCGCCACGACGACAACCGCCGCGCGCTGGACGAGGCGGCCACCCTCGGCGCGCCCTGCCTGGTGCTGGTGCCCGGTGGGCTGCCGGCCGGCGACCGCGACCTGCGTGCCGCGCGCGACCGCGCGGCGGCCGCGGTCGAGGCGCTGGTGCCGCACGCCCTCGAGGTCGGCGTCCGGCTGGCGATCGAGCCGATGCACCCGATCTTCGCCGCCGACCGCGGCGTCGTCTCGACGCTGGCACAGGCGCTCGACATCGCCGAGCCGCTGCCCGCCGAGGCCGTCGGCGTCGTGGTCGACACCTTCCACGTGTGGTGGGAGCCCGGCGTGGAGGACCAGATCGCCCGCGCGGGCGGGCGCATCGCGTCCTACCAGGTCTGCGAGTGGATCACCCCGCTGCCGCCGGACGCCCTCCTGTCACGCGGGATGATGGGCGACGGACACATCGACTTCGCGCACCTCACCTCCCTCGTCACGGCCGCCGGCTACAGCGGCGACGTCGAGGTCGAGATCTTCAACGCCGACGTGTGGGCCGCCCCCGGCCGCGACGTCGTCGAGACGCTCGCGCGTCGCTACGTCGAGCTCGTGGAGCCGCACCTGTAGGCACCGCCCGCACGTCCCCTGCACTCACTCGGAACAGGAAAGGGAGCACATGCACATGCGAAGAAGCACCACCGCCCTGCTCGCGGGCGCGCTCGCCCTCTGGCCGGCCACGGCCTCGGCCGCGCCCGACGACGACCCCGGCGGGCCGGCGTACCACCACGTCACCGCCCCGGCCACGCCCCAGCACTGGGACCCGCTGACCGACGAGCTCTGGGACTACCGGGGCAACCAGCTGGTCCTCACCCGTGCGGGCACCAACCCCAACGACGGCGCCCGGCGGCCGTTCGAGTACGCCATTGTCACCAAGGGTCCCGAGCTCGCCGACGTGAGCATCACCGCCGAGGTGCGCCTCGACGAGTCGGTCACGGTCAGCAACCGCGACGTCGTGGTGATCTGGAACTACCAAGGCCCCAAGCGCTTCTACTACGCGCACTTCTCGCAGGACAACACGATCTATCCCCACAACGGGATCTTCGTCGTGGACAACGCCGACCGCCGCCGCATCGACGACCAGTGGACCGGCTCCGTGGGCGCACCGCCCGCGGTGACCGACGCCGACTGGCACGACGTACGCGTCGACTACTCCGCGACGACCGGCGCGATCGCCGTCTTCGTCGACGGCGCCGACGAGCCGCTCATGACCGCCACCGACCGCACCTTCAGCGGTGGTCGCGTCGGCTTCGGCTCGTTCGACAACTTCGGCCGCACCCGCCACTTCCGCGCGGTCGGCACGGCAGCGAGCAGCGCCACGCCGTGACCGCCCCCTGATCCCCGTCGGTCCCCGGTCTGATCCCGGGGACCGACGAGGGCTGCCACGGTCCCGGCCAAGGAAGCCGCGGCAGCAGTTGTCTCCAACCACCTCAACAGTAGGGACACCCCATGCGAAGCACCCGCTGGCGGGTCGTCGTGTCGACGCTCGCCGTCGCCGCCGCGACCCTGGCACCACTCACCGCACCGTCCACGTCGACCGCGACCGGTGGCGGCGCACCCGCGATCCCGCCCGACCCCTCCCCCTCGACGCTCGGCCTCGTGCTCGAGGAGTACGCCCAGCTGCCGGCGTCGACCCCCAACGGCCCGTGGACCGACGTCCGCATCGGCACCCGGCACAACCGGATCAACCACATCGGCGAGCTGCCCGACGGCTCGGGCCGGCTCTACGTCCCCGACCTCAACGGCAACCTCTACTTCCTCGAGGACCGCCAGCCCTCGGTCTACCTCGACGTCAAGGCGCGGTTCCCCGAGTTCCTCGCCTGGCGCGGCCTCGGCTCCGGCTTCGGCTTCGTGGCCTTCCACCCGGAGTTCGCCGAGAACGGGAAGTTCTACACGACGCACACCGAGAACCCGACGGCTCCCGGCGCACAGACCTACCCGGGCCAGCCGCTCCGCTCCAACGGCGTGCAGAGCGTCGTCACCGAGTGGACCGCGACCGACCCGTCGGCGGACACCTTCGCCGGCACCAGCCGCGAGCTCTTCCGCTACCGGTTCGCCGGCCAGATCCACGCCATCCAGCAGATCGACTTCAACCCCACCGCCGAGCCCGGTGACGACGACTACGGCCTGCTCTACCTCGCCGTCGGCGACGGCGGCTACGGCGTGGAGACCGACATCCCGCAGCAGCTCGGCGACCCGTCCGGCAAGATCCTGCGCATCGACCCCGCCGGCACCGACGCGCCCAACGGCGCGTACGGCATCCCCGACACCAACCCCTGGGTCGGCGAGCCGGGAGCGCTCGGCGAGATCTGGGCGATCGGCATGCGCGACCCCCACCGCTTCAGCTGGGACGCGGAGGGCAAGCACGACATGTTCGTCGGCCACATCGGCCAGCGCGCCATCGAGGCCGTCTACGAGGTCGACGCCGGCGACGACTTCGGCTGGCCCGACGTCGAGTCCCGCCTCGACTACCAGAACGACACGCAGTGCCGTCTCGACCCGATGACCGCCGAGCAGGCCGCCAAGGGCTACGACTTCCCGGTCGCGTCCTACGCGCACGAGACGCCGGCCAACTGGAGCTGCAACGCCGACTCCGGCCACGCCATCTCCGGCGGGCACGTCCACCGCGGCGACCTGCACAGCCTCAAGGGCAAGTACGTCTTCGGCGACCTGGTCAAGGGCGAGGTCTACTACGCCACCGCCAGCGAGCTGCGCGACGAGTCCGACCGCGAGGCGACGGTCCACGAGCTCCAGCTCTACGACACCTCGGGCACCCGCATGCGGATGTCGGACTTCGTCGGCGACGGCCGCGTCGACCTCCGCTTCGGCACCGACTCCGACCGCAGCCTCTACCTGCTGGCCAAGGCCAACGGGAAGATCTGGAAGGTGGTCGACACCCGGCGCGCGCCGGTCGAGAAGGACGTCGAGCCCGCCCTCGCCGACGACCTCGTGGCGTCGTACGACTTCGAGCACCCCTTCGCCGCCGACGACTCCTACGAGCAGGACCAGGGCCCGAGCCGGACGCTGATCCGCCTCGTGAACGGTCGCGACCAGATGCGCGTCAACGACGGGGCCTACCCGGGCTCCAACAACGCGCTGCAGCTGCACAGCGCCGCGGAGTCGCCCACGGGCGCCCCGTGGAAGGCCGGCATCTACGAGGCCGACGCCGACGGCATGGCCTCGCTGTCCCGCTTCGCCGGCGCCGAGGGCATCACCGTCATGGGCTGGTTCAAGATGGACGGCACCAACCCCACGCCCGGCTACAACGCCATTGGCCTCGCCGGGATCCTCTCCGGCAACTCCGACGGGCACGGTGTGCGCGCGCTGCTCGAGCTGATCCAGGTCAACGGCGAGCTCAAGCTCGTCGCGCTGGGACGCCGCCTCGACACCGGCGCGTCGCAGACCTTCGCGGCCTCGGCGCCGTGGCAGCAGCTGCTGCCCGACGGTGAGTGGGTCCACCTCGCGGCGACGTTCGACTACGCCAGGGGCAGGATGGCGCTCTACCGCAACGGGCGCGCGGTCGACGGGTTCTACACCAACCCCAACGACCCGTGGGCCGTCGACGGGACGGGCACCTCGCCCACCAACCCGCGCGGCATCAAGATCGGTGGCTCGTTCCCGCAGGACGGCACCGAGCGCAACCCCTGCAACTGCCGAATGGACGGCCTGATGTTCCTCGACGACGCGGCCTCCGCGTCCGAGGTGGCCCGGCAGTACCGCCGCCTGCTCCGCTGACGCGGAGCCGGCTCGCACGACCGAGGGCCCCGACCACCTGCTGGTGGTCGGGGTCTTCGGGGTCTTCGGGGTCTTCGGGGTGTGGGGGCGGGGGGCGGGCGGGCGACGGCGGGGCGGGCGGCCGGCAGGCGGCGTACGGGCGACGGCGTACGAGCGACGGCGTACGGCTGCCCCGGAGGAGCGCGGAAGATCGAAATCACGTGGTGGCTCGGATCTTCCGCGTTGTCACGGGAGTCACCGGATATCCGGTGACTCCAGACGGTCCGGGGCTCGGCCTGGCCCGCCAAGGCCTCGCCAGCCGTCGCGGCGGTGCTTTGCACCCGAGTTCCGTACTGAGAGGTGGAGATCTCTACCTGTAGGCACGGCGGTCACCGGATATCCGGGGACTCCAGCCACCGCCACCCCGTGGGCGAGGGCCCGACCCCCACCCTCACCCGCAGGCAGGAGCGGGAGGCAGGGGCGCGGGTACGCCGATCGCCGGCATCCCGAGCCCCACAGAGGCCGGGGCGGCGGGCGGGGCGGACGTACGCCGCTCCCAGGCGTCGCCGGCGCGCGTGCGGCGTACGGACCGGACCGGGCCGTCGGCGACGAGGTGGTGGGGCGCGGCGTAGGTGACGTCGACGCTCACCATGTCACCGGGACGCACGGAGTCGGCGTCGACCTCGGAGAAGTCGGCGGCGAAGTGCACCAACCGGTTGTCGCGGGCACGGCCCGAGAGGCGGTGGGTCGCGGCGTCCTTGCGGCCCTCGCCCTCGGCGACCATCAGCTCGAGCGTCCGGCCGACGAGGCGCTTGCTCTCCGCCCACGCGATCTCGTCGACGACCTCGACGAGGCGCAGGTAGCGGTCCTTGACGACGTCCGGGGGCACCCGGTCCTCGAGGACCGCGGCGGGGGTGCCGGGGCGCTTGGAGTACTGGAAGGTGAAGGCGGCGGAGAAGCGGGCCGCGCGGACGACGTCGAGGGTGGCCTGGAAGTCCTCCTCGGTCTCGCCGGGGAACCCCACGATGATGTCGGTGGTGATCGCGGCGTCGGGGATGGCGGCGCGGACGCGCTCGATGATGCCGAGGTACTTCGAGCGGCGGTAGGACCGGCGCATGTCGCGCAGCACCTTGTCCGAGCCCGACTGCAGCGGCATGTGCAGCGACGGCATCACGTTGGGCGTCTCGGCCATCGCCTCGATGACGTCGTCGGTGAACTCAGCCGGGTGCGGGGAGGTGAAGCGCACCCGCTCCAGGCCCTCGACCGACCCGCAGGCGCGCAGCAGCTTGGAGAACGCCTGGCGGTCGCCGAACTCGACGCCGTAGGCGTTGACGTTCTGGCCGAGCAGGGTGATCTCGGTGACGCCCTCGGCGACCAGCGCCTCGACCTCGGCGAGGATCTCGCCGGGGCGGCGGTCCTTCTCCTTGCCGCGCAGCGCGGGGACGATGCAGAACGTGCAGGTGTTGTTGCACCCGACGGAGATCGACACCCAGGCGGCGTACGCCGACTCGCGCTTGGTCGGCAGCGTCGAGGGGAACACCGACAGCGACTCCAGGATCTCGACCTGGGCCTCCTCCTGCACGCGCGCGCGCTCGAGCAGGACCGGCAGCGAGCCGATGTTGTGGGTGCCGAAGACGACGTCGACCCACGGGGCCTTCGTCGTGATCGTCTCGCGGTCCTTCTGCGCCAGGCAGCCGCCGACGGCGATCTGCATGCCGGGCGTCACCGCCTTGACCGACGCCAGCTGGCCGAGGTTGCCGTAGAGCTTGTTGTCGGCGTTCTCCCGCACCGCGCACGTGTTGAAGACGACCACGTCGGCCTGCTGGTCGGTGCCCGCGCGGACGTAGCCCGCGTCCTCCAGCAGCCCGCTCAGCCGCTCGGAGTCGTGGACGTTCATCTGGCAGCCGTGCGTCTTCACCTGGTAGGTGCGCTTGGAGGCCTCGGTGGCGGTGCTCATGACGGGTCAAGGGTACGGCGGCGGGCCGGGGCCGCCCGAATCGCACGCCCGGCCTCCACGTCGCTGGAGGTCCGGGCTCAGCCTCGCGGGCCACCTCGGACAAACCTCCCCCTAGCCCGTCCGGGCCATTTCTGTGGACCGATCGAGTGGTTCACCGCCGCAGCCGATGTTCTTGCCACGCGACTGCTCCAAGATCGCCCACGTCATCCACAAATCGGTAACACTGGGGTTCCTCCGCTCGACTCGGCATCGCGGGAGCCAGCTCAGTCACGGAGGGGAAGTCATGCAGATCGGCAGCGCACTTGATCGTTCCAAGTCCGTCCGCACCCTCGGCCGGGGGTTGTCCGCGCTGATTGTTACCGTCCTATTCCTCGGCCTCGTGCCGGCCACCGCTCAGGCCACCACCCAGGCCACCACTCAGGCCACCGCCCAGGGCGCGGCCCAGGCCAAGCGGGCGGGCACCGTCCGCGGCACCCTCGCGTCCCTCCCGCCGATCGTGCAGCCCGGCGCCTCCGCCGCGGCCCCGCAGGACACCGGCAGCCTGATCGCCACCTTCGCACCGCCCCACCCCGGCGGCAGGGTCACGCTCGAGCGGAAGACCTCCCGTGGCTGGAAGGTCGAGGCCACCGCCGTCGAGGACGCCTGGGGCTCCGCGGCCTTCTCCCCCCGCCGCGGCACCTACCGCGCCCGCACCACCTCCTCGGGCCGCACGTGGACCACCGGCACGGTCACCACCGACCGGTGGACCCCCGAGTTCGAGGACACGTTCTCGGGCGCCTCGCTCGACTCCTCGGTGTGGAACGACCAGCGTCGCGAGCACGAGAGCGTCTACGCCCCGCGCACCTGCGCCCGCGTCGACGCCGCGGCCCGCCGGGTGCAGGGCGGCGTGCTCCACCTCGGTGTCGCCGATGATCCCGCCCGGGCCGGCATGCCGTGCCCGTACACGAGCAACGGCGTGGCCGGCACCAGCCGCTACCTGCTCAACAGCCAGGTCGCCACCGAGCACACCCGCTCGTTCCGCCACGGCATCGTCGCCGCCCGCATCAAGCCGCAGCGCGCGAAGGGGATGCACTCCGGCTTCTGGCTCCTCCCCAGCGGCACGACGTACGTCGACGGCGCACCCGCGCAGGGCACCGAGATCGACGTGATGGAGTTCTTCGGCGAGAACGGCCGCGGCACCGAGGCCATCGGCTCGCACGTCCACTACTACGAGGCCAACTGGGAGAAGGTCAGCCTCGGCGACTACTTCCCCAGCACGCGTCGCTCGCTCGGCAAGGGCCGCAGCTGGTGGGACGAGTTCCACGTCTTCTCGGTCGAGTGGACCGATCGCGAGTACGTCTTCCGCATCGACGGCCGCGAGTACTACCGCGAGGCCAAGGCCGTCTCCCAGGTCCCGCAGTACCTGGTCCTGTCCAACCTCACCTCCGACTACGAGCTCGACGAGCTCACCGCCGACGAGCTGGGCGACACCGCCCAGGTCGACTGGGTCCGCGTCTTCGACGCCACCTCGCATGAGGCGTCCAAGGTGTCGGTGGGCCGCACGGCTCACTGAGCCGGGTGCGGCCGGGCGCCTAGGCTCCAGCCCATGCCTCGCCTGCACGCGCTGGAGCTGCTGCCCGACGACGCCGGCCACGACGTCGTACGCCGCGACTGGCAGGCGCTGCGCGACGCCGGGCTGCCCTCGCAGCTCGACCACCGCGGTGCGACCAACAGCCCGCACGTGACGGTGGTGGCCGCGCCGGTGCTGCGGGCAGAGGACCAGCAGGAGGCGTACGACCTCCTCGGCCCGCTGCTCCCGACGGGGGCACGGGCGGCGGGGATCGCCCTGCTCGGCGGCAGGCGGGTGACGCTCGTGCGGCTGGTCGAGGTGCCGGACACCGTCGCGCGAGCCGTGCTCGAGCTGCGCGCACGGGTCGCCGACGTGCAGCACCCGGGATGGCTGCCCCACGTCACCCTGGCCCGCCGGATGGACCGCTCCGACGTGTCGCGCGCCCTCGAGGTGCTGGGCCACGACGACGTGGTGATCACCCTCACGACGCTGCGCCGGTGGGACCCGGACGCCGGAATCGTCACCACTTCGTGATGGCCCGTCCGGGCCGGGCCGCATGGCCCGAACGGTCCACCTGTGGATAGGTTGCGCCTATGACCGCGCAGGAAACGGCCCCCGTCAGCGCCGGCAGGGGCGAGCCGCTCGTCGTGCTCGACGGTGTGCAGAAGCACTTCGGACAGCTCCACGCACTCAAGGACATCGAGCTCACCGTGAAGCGGGGCGAGGTCGTCGTCGTCATCGGGCCGTCCGGCTCGGGCAAGTCGACGCTGTGCCGCACCATCAACCGGCTCGAGACCGTCGACGAGGGCACCATCACCCTCGACGGCAAGCCGCTACCGCAGGAGGGCAAGGCGCTCGCCGCCCTGCGTGCCGAGGTCGGCATGGTCTTCCAGAGCTTCAACCTGTTCGCCCACAAGACGATCCTCGAGAACGTCACCCTCGGCCCCATCAAGGTCCGGGGCATCAAGAAGGACGAGGCCGAGCGGAAGGCCCGCGAGCTGCTGGACCGGGTCGGCGTCGGGCACCAGGCCGAGAAGTACCCCGCCCAGCTCTCCGGCGGCCAGCAGCAGCGCGTCGCGATCGCCCGCGCGCTGGCGATGGACCCCAAGGTGATGCTCTTCGACGAGCCCACCTCGGCGCTCGACCCGGAGATGATCAAGGAGGTCCTCGACGTCATGGTCGACCTCGCGCAGCAGGGCATGACGATGGTCGTGGTGACCCACGAGATGGGCTTCGCCCGCACCGCGGCCGACCGCGTGGTCTTCATGGCCGACGGCGCCATCGTCGAGGAGGGCACCCCCGAGGAGTTCTTCACCAACCCGCGCTCGGACCGCGCCAAGGACTTCCTCGGCAAGATCCTCAAGCACTAGAGCCGTCCGAGACACGATTCCCGCACCACAGACAAGGGAGATGCAGATGCGATTCATCCGAACCAAGGCCGTCGTCGCGACGGCCGGACTGGCGCTCGCGCTGGCGGCCTGCGGCGACGCCGGTGATGACGGCGGCGAGGCCCCCGAGGTCGAGGTCGCCGACAACGCCGCCGACGAGTTCGACGACGGCACGGCGATGAAGGAGTTCGCCGAGTCCGGCGAGATCACCATCGGCGTCAAGTACGACCAGCCCGGCATCGGGTTCAAGGGCGCGACCGACGACATGCCGGTGGGCTTCGACCCCGAGATCGGCAAGATCCTCGCGGCCGACCTCGGCATCGCGCCGGAGGACATCACGTGGAAGGAGACGATCTCCGACAACCGCGAGCCGTTCCTCCAGGAGGGCGAGGTCGACCTCGTCATCGCCTCCTACTCGATCACCGACGAGCGTCGCCAGGTCGTCGGCCAGGCCGGCCCCTACTACGTCACGGGCCAGCAGCTCCTCGTCGCCGCGGACAGTGACATCGAGTCCCTCGAGGACGTCGCCGGCACCGAGGTCTGCTCCGTGACCGGCTCGACCTCGCTGGAGAACATCAAGGCCGAGGGCGCGAAGCCCCGCGGGTTCGACACCTACTCCGAGTGCGTCGACCAGGTGCTCAGCGGCACGGTGGACGCCATGACGACCGACGGCGCGATCCTGCTCGGCTACGCCGCCGAGAACCCCGACGAGCTCAAGGTCGTCGTAGAGCCGTTCTCCGAGGAGCGCTACGGCGTCGGCTACAGCCTCGACAAGCCGGAGATGTGCGAGTGGATCGTCGACACGCTGACCGAGGCGCAGGAGGAGGGCACCTGGGACGACGCCTTCGCGGCCACCCTGGGGCAGTCGGGCGTGGAGACGCCCGAGCCCCCGGCCATGGACGAGTGCCCGGCCGCCTGACCTCGCTCCACCACCCCACCTGATCGGGACGCCGGCGGGCCCTTCGGCCCGCCGGCTTCTCGCAGAGAGGAGTCCTCCGCCCATGGATGCGGTGTTCTCGAGCTTCGACGAGTACCTCGCGGCGTTCGGCCTGACGATCGGGCTGTTCGTCGTCTCCGGCATCGCCTCACTGGTGTGGGGGACGATCCTCGCCGTCCTCCGGGTCGGCCCCGTCTCGGTCCTCAACAAGGCGGCAGCCGTCTACGTCGCCCTGTTCCGCAACACGCCCCTGCTGATGATCTTCATCTTCGTCTTCATCGCGATGCCGGTGCTGGGCTACAACTTCAAGTTCGTCGAGGGCTTCGAGATCGCCGGCTGGAACGTCTCCGCCTTCTTCTTCCGCGCCTGCCTGGCGCTGACCCTCTACACCTCGGCCTTCGTCTGCGAGGCGATGCGGTCGGGCGTCAACGCCGTACCCCTCGGCCAGGCCGAGGCCGGCCGCGCGATCGGGTTCACCTTCGCGCAGTCGATGTCCCTCGTCATCCTGCCCCAGGCGGCGCGGGCCGTGATCCCGCCGATGACCAGCGTGCTGATCGCCCTGGCCAAGAACACCTCGGTGGCGGCGGCCTTCGGCCTCGCCGAGGCCACGGCCACGATGCGCGGCTTCACCAACGACAACGCCGACCAGCGGATCGGCATCTTCCTCGCGTTCGCGATCGGCTACATCGTCGTCGTCGAGGTCATCTCGCTGTCGTCCTACCTCGTCGAGCGCAAGGTCAAGGTGGCGCGATGAGCGCATCGGTCCTCTTCGACGCTCCGGGCCCCCGGACGATCGCCCGGCACCGCGTCTACTCCGTCGTCAGCGTCGTGGCGCTGCTCGCGCTGGTCGCCCTCGCCTTGTGGAAGCTCTACGACGCGGGCCAGCTGGAGTACGAGCTCTGGGAGCCCTTCGTCACGCCCGACTACGTCGAGTACCTGCTCGTCGACGGCCTCCTCGAGACGCTCAAGATGGCGTTCTTCTCGATCATCTTCGCCGTCGTCTTCGGCCTGGTGTTCGGCGTGGCCAAGCTGTCCGACCGCGCCTGGGTGCGGTGGCCGGCCTGGCTCGTCGTGGAGTTCTTCCGTGCCGTGCCCGTCCTGCTGCTGATGGTGTTCGCGTTCTTCCTGCTCGCCATCGGCAACGGACCGCTGTCGTCGTTCTGGTGCGTCGTCATCGCCCTGACCCTCTACAACGGCTCCGTGCTGGCGGAGGTGTTCCGCGCCGGCGTCAACGCCGTGCCGCGCGGCCAGGCCGAGGCGGCGTACGCCATCGGCATGCGGAAGTCGCAGGTGATGAACGCCGTGCTCCTCCCGCAGGCGGTCAAGATCATGCTGCCGGCGATCATCAGCCAGATGGTGGTGGCGCTGAAGGACACCAGCCTCGGCTACTACATCCTCGCGCCGGGCCTCACGGCGGTGGCCAAGCCGATCTACCTCGAGTTCAACAACCAGGTGCCGGCCGCCATTGTGATCACGTCGCTCTACGTCGTCGTCAACCTGATCCTCACCTGGATCGCCACGCTCGTGCAGAAGCGGCTGGTGGGTGAGAAGAGCCCGCTCGAGCTGAGCCGGGTCGGCAACCTGCAGGGCGGCGACAACACGGCCTAGGAGGTCCGCGGCGCGTCGCTACGCTCCGCGCTTCTCGGTCACCCACAGCCGGATGGTGCCCTCGATGACGACCGTGCCGTCGGCGCGCACGCCGCGCACGCGGACGGGGAGGTCGTACCCGTCGCAGACCTCGGCGGTCCACTGCTCTGGGTCCGTCTCGGCGATGCAGGTGACGTCGGAGTCGGCCTTGGCGGTGTAGGACACCTCCATCCCCTTCGGGATCCACCGGCGCTCGCGCGGGATGCTCGCCTCGGCCATGGCGCCCATGGCGGCCTCGAGGCCGTTGCACAGGGCGATCGCGTGGAGGGTGCCGATGTGGTTGTGCACGCGGCGCCGCTTGCGGATCACCAGCTCGGCGCGGTGCGGCTCGAGCACGGTGAACCGCGGCCGGATCGAGGCGAAGTAGGGGGCCTTCTGGCTGAAGGCGAGCGAGAAGAGCCGGTCGCCCAGGGGCAGCGCGGAGGTCTTCTTCCAGAGGTCGAGGACGGCAGGCATGGCGTCACATTACCAGTCGGTAACTTCGGCGATCAGGACGTCGCCGCCAGCACCTCGACCCGGTTGCCGTGGGCGTCGGAGGTGTGCAGGCGCACGTGCCCCGGGAAGGAGTCGCGCTGGCTCTCGTCCACCCCGAACCCGAGGCCGCGCAGCCGGTCGGCCACCTCGTCGAGGTCCGCGACCACGAACGCCGGGTGCGCCTTGCGCGCCGGGGTGAAGGGCTCCTCGACACCCACGTGCAGCTCGGCGGTGACGGCGCCGGCGTCGTCGTACGCCCTGAACCAGCAGCCGCCGCGCGCCGCCAGGTCGGCCGGCTTGTCCACCTCCGTCATCCCGAGGCCCTCGGCCCAGAAGCGGCGGGCGTCGTCCTCGCCCCCGGCCGGGCAGGCGACCTGCACGTGGTGCAGGCGCATCAGACCCCGACCGCCGTGGTCGTCGCGGGCTTGCGCGCCACCACGAAGATGCGCCGGAACGGCAGGACGACGCGTCCGGACGCGTCGGCGGGGTAGGCCTCGCGCAGCAGCGCACGGAACTCCTCCTCGAAGAGCGGGCGCAGGTCGTCGGGCAGCGCCTGGAGGGTCGGCCGCGCGCCGGTGCCGGACACCCACGTGAACACCGGGTCGGGCCCGGTCAGGACGTGGAGGTACGTCGTCTCCCACGCGTCGACCTCGCAGCCGAGGTCGAGGAGCAGGCGGGCGTAGTCGTGCGAGCTGTGGCTGGTCGGCACGCGGGCGCCGCGGACGTGCTCGGCGTACGGCGCCTGGCCGGCGAGGTCGGTGCGGATCGTGTGGCTCGGCTCGTCGAAGTTGCCGGGGACCTGGAAGGCGAACCAGCCGCCGGGCGCGACCCGGTCGACCAGCCCGGGCAGCAGCTCGAAGTGCTCGGGCACCCACTGCAGCGTCGCGTTGGAGACGAGGACGTCGACGGGCGCCCGCAGCGCCGCGGGGTCCGGCCGCGCCCAGTCGCGCAGGTCGCCGACCTCCCAGGTGACGCCCTCGACCTCGCGCGCCGCGGCGATCATCTCGGGACTGCTGTCGATGCCGACGACCGACGCACCCGACCACCGGTCGGCCAGCAGGGCGGTGAGGTTGCCGGGCCCGCAGCCGAGGTCGACCACCACGTGCGGCGTCTCGGCGGGGACCCGCGCGAGCAGGTCGACGAACGGCCGGCCGCGCTCGTCGGCGTAGGCCAGGTAGCGGTCGGGGTCCCAGCTGTCGCTCATGTCGGCTCCTTCGCTGCAGGGGGTGTGCCAGTGCTCCGGGGGGTAGTCCAGTGGGCTTCGGCTGCGGATCGGTCCCCCGAGCCACCAATTCTCACTGGACTACCCCCACGAGTGTCTTGACGTCGAGATACACCTCACCCTCCGGGACATCTCTCTCGATGTCAAGATTCTCGACCGATCTGGCAGGATGGCGCCATGCGCGACGAGGTGGACGACCTGGTCGAGGCCTGGGGCCGCGAACGCGGGGACCTCGACCTCGCGCCCGTCGAGGTGTTCTCGCGCATCAGCCGCCTGGCCCGCCACCTCGACCTCGCTCGGCGCGACGCCTTCACGGCCCACGGCATCGAGTCGTGGGAGTTCGACGTGCTGGCCGCCCTCCGTCGGGCCGGGGAGCCCTACGAGCTCTCCCCCGGCCGGCTCCTGCGCGAGACGCTCGTGACCAGCGGCACCATGACCAACCGCGTCGACCGGCTCACCGGGCGTGGGCTCGTCGAGCGGCTGCCCGACCCGCACGACCGGCGCGGCGTGCTGGTCCGGCTCACCGCGGAGGGCAAGGCCGCGGTCGACGGCGCCTTCGAGGCACTGCTGGCCGCCGAGGCCGACCTGCTCGCCGACCTGCCCGACAAGGAGCGCACCAGGCTGGCCGCCCTCCTGCGCTCGCTGCTCGCGCCGTTCAGCTGACCCGCGCGCCATCCGGTTCCGGTCGTCAGCGCCCGCCGGGCCGCACCAGCCCGTGGTCGAACGCCCACACCACGGCCGCGGCCCGGTCGCGGAGGTCGAGCTTGGCGAAGACGTGGCCGATGTGGGTCTTCACGGTGCCCTCCCCCAGCACGAGCCGCTCGGCGATCTCGGTGTTGCTCAGGCCCGCGCCGACCAGCGCGAGCACCTCGCGCTCGCGCGGGGTCAGCACGTCCGCCTCGGGAGCGGGCGCGGCCGCGGGAGCGCCGTCGCGGTAGGCCCGCAGCACGCGGGCGGTCACGGCCGGGTCGAGCCAGGCGCCTCCCCCGGCGACCTCCCGCACGGCGCGCTGCAGGTCCTCGGCGGGCACCCCCTTGAGCAGGAAGCCCGCCGCACCGGCCCGGAGCGCCCCGGCCAGCACCTCCTCGTCCTCGAACGTCGTCAGGACCAGCACCGGCGGCGCACCCGGCTCCTCCCGCAGCCGCCGGGTGGCGGTGACGCCGTCCACGCCGGGCATCCGCACGTCCATCAGCACGACGTCGGGGCGGGTCGTGGCGACGGCCTCGACGACGCCGGCGCCGTCGGTCAGCTCGCCGACGATCTCGAAGCCGAACCGCGACCGCAGGATGCCGCGCAGCCCCGTCCGGATCAGCTCCTGGTCGTCCACGAGCAGCACGCGCACGACGTCGCTCATCCGGGCAGCACCGCCTCGACGCGCCAGCCGGTGCCGGCAGGCCCGGCCGCGAGCCGGCCGCCCACCGCCTCGGCGCGCTCGCGCATGCTCGCCAGCCCCACCCCGTCCGGCGTACGCCGCCCCGGCGGGCCGTCGCTGTCGACCGTCAGCCGCGTGGCGTCGCCCTCGACGCGGAGCTCGACCTCGGTCCGGGCGCCGGGCGCGTGGCGCACCGCGTTGGTGAGTGCCTCCTGCGCGATGCGGTAGGTCGCCAGCGAGGCGGTCGCGTGCAGGGCACCCGGGTCGCCGACCACCCGCAGCGACACCGGCGCGCCGGCTCGGCGGTAGGACTCGACGAGCTCCGAGAGGTCACCGGCACCGGGCAGCGGCGCGGCGTCGGCGGGTCCCGAGCGCATGAGGCCGACGGACGCGCGTACCTCCTCGAGGCTCCGGCGGGCCAGCCGCTCGGCCTCCTCCAGGGACGCCCGGGCCTCCGCCGGCTCCTCGTCCATGGCGAGCCGGGCGCTGCTGACGTGCAGCAGCGAGACGGTCAGGGCGTGCCCGATGACGTCGTGCATCTCGGCCGCGATCCGGTTGCGCTCCTCGGCACGGGTACGGTCCGCCAGCCCGGCCTGTGCCTCGCGCAGCTGGTCGAGCAGCACCCGCTGCCGACGCGCGAAGATGCAGGCGACGGCGGTGAAGGCCGTGCCTGCGATCCACGCCCCCCACCCCGACTCGTCGCTGTAGACGAGCCACTGGCCGACGAAGCCGAGCATCAGCACACCGCCGAAGGTCAGCGCGATCGCGGCCGGGGCGGCGAACGCGCACCAGCCCACCAGGACGCAGATGGTGAACCAGCCGAGGTTGGCGGGATGGTCGTGGCACACGACGGCCACGCCGGCGGCCGCCACCGAGAGGCCCAGGGCGAGCGTCCAGCCGCTCGCCGCGCGGACGGCCAGCGCGACCGTGACCAGGATGGCCACGGTCGCTCCGGCGAGCGCGACGGCGGGACGCTGCGAGCTCAGGATGGCGCCGATGACGACGAGCACCGTGACGACCAGCGGCGCCGCTCGCCGCGCCGCCTCGTCCATCACGGGCGGGCCCCGACGTGCGTCATGGCGTCGACCCTACGGTCACAGCGCCGTACGTCGCGCGGCGAGCGCCGTGGTGACCAGGGCGAGCCCCACCACGACGGCGAGCGTGCCGGTCGCGTTGCCGAGGCCGAGCCACGGCTGGCGGATCGCCTCGTTGGCCAGGGCCAGCGGCAGCCAGTCCGACAGCGAGCGCAGCGCCGGGCTCATCACCGCCGGCGGCGGACCGCCCACGCCGAGCAGGAAGGAGGGGAAGAACAGCAGCAGGCCGATCGCCTGCGCGGCGCGGGCCGAGGGCAGCAGGGTCCCGAGCAGCACGCCGAGGCTGACGAAGGCCACCGACCCGGCCAGCACCCCGAGCGCCGCCCGCACCGGCTGCTCGACGTCCGGCACGCCGTACACGGGTGCCGCGACGGCCAGCAGCAGCGCGCCGGCGACGGCGATCGCGACGAGCCCGACGACGAGCTGGGCCAGCGCGAAGGACCACCGGGGGAAGCCAGAGGCGGCCAGGCGGCGCAGCACGCCGCGCTCGCGGTAGGAGGCGATGTGGACCGGCAGCATGATGAGCCCGGTCGCGCCGATGACGACGGTGAGGTACGACGCGACGTACCAGTGCGACGGGTTGACCGGGAAGGCGTCGTCGGGCTCGGTGCCGAACGAGCCGCCGATGATCAGCATCGTCACCACCGGGAAGACGAGCACGAAGGTGAGGGTCATCGGGTCGCGCAGCAGGAGCCGGAGCTCCGCGGTCACCAGGCGCCGGGTCGCCGAGCGGTGCCGGCGGGCCGGTGCGGCAGCGGCGGCGGGCGGGGCGTCGTGGGCAAGGGTGGGCGTGGACATCAGGCGGCTCCGGTGAGGTCGTGGGGTGCATCGAGGCGGGCATCGACGGGGGGATCGACGGGGGCATCGAGGAGGGCGAGCAGGGCGGTCTCGAGGTCGGGGACCTCGACCCGCAGGTCGTCGGGGACCCGGCCCCGGCCGAGCAGCCACGCCCCGGTGTGGGCGATCACGGCCCGGTCGCCGTGCACGGTGACCTGGTCGCCGTGGCGCGCAACGGCCGTGACGCCGGGGAGCGCCCGCAGCGTCGCCATCGCGTCGGCGGCCGTGCCGGCGGGCAGCGCGAACCGCACCGTGGCCCAGCTCGCGTGCCGCGCCACCAGCTCGGCGGGCGTGCCGGCGTCGAGGACCTGGCCCGCACGCATGGCGACGACGCGCTCGCACAGCTCCTCGGCCTCGTCGAGCTCGTGGGTCACCAGCAGCACCGTGGTGCCCGCGTCGCGCAGCTGCGACACGGCGCTCCAGACCTCCCGGCGGGCGGCCGGGTCGAGACCCTGGGTCAGCTCGTCGAGGATGAGGAGCCGCGGCTGGTTGAGCAGGGCCAGCACGAGGAAGAGTCGCTGTCGCTCGCCGCCGCTCATGGTGCCGAAGGCGTAGCGGCGGCGGTGGCCGAGGCCGAACCGCTCGAGGAGGGCGTCGCCGTCGCGTGCGCGACGGCCGGAGAACAGCTCGACGGCCTCGGCGACGCGCAGGCGGTCGGGAAGCCCGGAGCTCTGCAGCTGGCTGCCGATCAGCGGGCGCAGCGTGCCGGCGTCCCGGACCGGGTCGAGCCCGAGCACCCGGATGGTGCCGCCGTCGGGGCGGCGCAGGCCCTGGATGCACTCGACGGCCGTGGTCTTGCCGGCGCCGTTGGCGCCGATCAGCCCGACCACCTCGCCGGGGCGGACGTCGAGGTCGAGGTGGTCGACGACGACCCGGCCGTCGTAGGACTTGGTGAGGCCGCGCACGGCGACCACGGGATCGGTGGAGGTCATGCCCCCATGCTTCGCGTCCCGCCGCCCGGACGCATCGGCCCACGGACAGATCTGCGTCTCTGCCCGGGGGTGGAGACGGACCGGCGTCGGCCCCTACTCGACGACCTCGGAGGCCTCGAGCCACTCCAGCTCGAGCTCCTCCTTCTCCGCCGCCAGCTCGGAGAGCTGACCGCCGACACGCGCCAGCAGGTCGTAGTCGGTGAGGTTGGCCTCCATCTCGGCCTGCAGCTCCGCCTCGCGTACGGCGATCCGCTCGAGCTGCTTCTCCACCCGCGCCAGGATCTTGCGGGCGGCGCGGTCCTCCGCGCTGCCGGGACGCGCCTTGCCCGGGGGTGGCGGCACATCGCCCGTGGAGGCGCTCGGCGACGACGAGGTGCCGCCACCACCCGCGTCGGCGGCGGCCTGCATCGCGGACCGCCGCTCGAGGTACTCGTCCACCCCGCGCGGGAGCATCGAGACCTGCCCGTCGCCGAGCAGGGCCCACACCGAGTCGGTGACCCGCTCGAGGAAGTAGCGGTCGTGGGAGACCACGACGAGCGTGCCGGGCCACGAGTCGAGGAAGTCCTCGAGGACGTTGAGCGTGTCGATGTCGAGGTCGTTGGTCGGCTCGTCGAGCAGCAGCACGTTGGGCTCGGTGAGCAGCAGCTTGAGCAGCTGGAAGCGGCGGCGCTCGCCACCGGACAGGTCACCGAGCCGCGCGGTCAACCGGTCGCCGGTGAACCCGAAGCGCTCGAGCATCGACGTCGCGGTGAGCTCCTGCCCGTCGAGCGTCTTCGTCACCCGCCGGATCGACTCCACGGTCGGCAGCACCCGGGCCTCGGGGTCGATCTCGTCGAGCGCCTGGGTCAGGTACTGCATCGCGATGGTGCGGCCGTGCTTCACGCGACCGACGTCGGGCGGCAGCGCACCCGAGATCAACGAGAGGAGCGAGGTCTTGCCGGCGCCGTTGATGCCGACGATGCCGACCCGGTCACCGGGACCGATGCGCCACGTGGCGTGCTCGAGCAGCACCTTCTCCCCGCGCGCGAGGTCGACGTCCTCGATGTCGACGACGTCCTTGCCGAGCCGCTGGCTCGCGAAGCGCTGGAGCTCCATCCGGTCGCGCGGAGGAGGTACGTCGTCGATGAGGGCGTTGGCCGCGTCGATGCGGAACTTCGGCTTCGACGTACGCGCCGGCGGGCCGCGCCGCAGCCAGGCGAGCTCCTTGCGGGCCAGGTTCATCCGCCGGGTCTCGGACGCGGCGGCCTGGCGCTGGCGCTCGGCCTTGGCCAGCACGTACGCCGCGTAGCCGCCCTCGTAGGAGTCGACCGCGCCGTCGTGGACCTCCCACGTGGTCTGGCAGACCTCGTCGAGGAACCACCGGTCGTGGGTGACGACGATCAGCGCGCTGGGCAGGCTGACGAGGTGCGAGGCGAGCCACGCGACGGCCTCGACGTCGAGGTGGTTGGTCGGCTCGTCGAGCACGACCAGGTCGTGGCGGGACAGCAGCAGGGCGGCCAGGGCGCACCGGCGGCGCTCACCGCCCGACAGCCCGACGACCTCCCGGTCGAGGGCGACGCCGGCGAGCAGCTCCTCGACCACCTGCCGGGTGGTCGTGTCGGCCGCCCACTCGTGGTCGGCGCGACCGCCCAGCACCGCCTCGCGGACGGTGTGGGTGTCGACGAGCTCGTCGCCCTGGTGGAGGTAGCCGATCTCGACGCCGCGCGTACGCGAGACCCGACCCGAGTCGGGCTCCTCGAGCCCGGTCATCACCTCGAGGAGCGTGGTCTTGCCGTCACCGTTGCGGCCGACGACGCCGACCCGCTCCCCCACCGAGATGCCGAGCGAGACGTTGTCGAGGAGGGGCCGGACGCCGTAGGACTTCGAGACCCGCTCGAGGTTGATGAGGTTCGCCATGTCGGGGCGATCCTCTCAGGCGAACCCCCGGCGGGCCGCACCGGCGACGCCGTCAGTCGGCGGCGGGACCCACCGGACCGGCGGGCGGCGCCGCGGCCAGGCTCGCCGTCGAGCCGTTGGTGCCGGAGTACTTCTTGATGAGCGACTCCACGTCGAGCCCGGTGGTGGTCTTGAGCAGCTCCATCGTCTGGACCAGGTTGGTGGTCACCTGCTTGGGCAGCTCGCCGGCCCCGTCGGAGGAGATCACGGTCAGCTTGTCGATCTGGCCCATCGGGCGGGCCAGCTCGGCGGCCACCTTGGGCATGACCTCGATCAGCATCTGCAGCACGGCGGCCTCGTTGTAGCCGGCGAAGGCGGCTGCCTTCTTGTCCATGGCCTCCGCCTCGGCCTGCCCGGCGGCCAGGATCGCGGCGCCCTGGGCCTCACCCTCGGCGCGGAGGGCGTCGGCCTCGGCGACACGGCGGGCCTTCTCGGCCTCACCGCGCTTGGCGCCCTCGATGGCCTCCGCCTCGGCGAGGGCGGACCGGCGGGACTTCTCGCCCTCACCGGTGAGCCGCGCCTTCTCGGCCTCGGCCTCCGCGTTGGCGATGGACGCGGCCTTGCGGGCCTCGGCCTCGAGGATCGCCGAGCTGCGGCGACCCTGGGCCTCGGTCTCGACGCGGTAGCGCTCGGCGTCGGCCGGCTTGCGGACCTCGGTGTCGAGCTGGCGCTCCTTGAGGGCGGCCTGGCGCACGGCGACCTTCTCCTGCTCGAGGAGGATGGCCTGGTCGCGGTCGGCCTGGGCGAGCGGTCCGGCGGCGGCCGCCTGCGCGTTGGCGGCGTCGGTCTCGGCCTTGATCTCGGCGCTCTTGAGCGCAAGCGCCCGCTGGGTGACGGCGATCTCCTGCTCGGCGGCGATGCGGGCCTGCTCGGCGGCCTGGCGGGCGTTGGCCTCGGCGATCGACGCGAGCTGGTTGAGCTTGGCGGCCTCGGGGCGGCCGAGGTCGGCGAGGTAGGAGCCGTCGTCGGTGATGTCCTGGATCTGGAACGTGTCGAGCACGAGGCCCTGGCCGGTCAGCGAGGACTCGGACTCCTCGGCGACGCGCTGGGCGAAGGCCGCGCGGTCGCGGATGATCTGCTCGACCGACATGGAGCCGACGATGGAGCGCAGCGCACCGGCGAGGACCTCCTGCGTGAAGGTCTCGATGTCGGCCTGCTGGCTGAGGAAGCGCTGCCCGGCCGCGCGGATCGAGTCCTCGTTGCCGCCCACCTTGACCAGCGCGACGCCGTCGAGGTTGAGCTTGATGCCCTGGCCCGAGACGGCGCCGCGGATCTGCACCGAGATCCGCCGCGAGGACAGGTCGAGCGTGGCCAGCCGCTGCACGAACGGGATGACGAACACGCCGCCGCCCATGACGACCTTCTGGCCGGACAGGTCGGTGGAGATCTCGCCGGTCTCCGGGTTGCGCACCTCGCCCTTGCCCTTGCGTCCGGTGATGATGAACGCCTCGTTGGGCCCGGCCACCTTGTAGCGCGTCGTCACCAGCAGCGCGAGCAGCGCCAGGAGGACGACGAGGCCGATCACGGCGGTGACGATCGGGGACAGTCCGAACATGTGCGGTGCTCCTTGGGGGCGCAGTGGGTGGGGCGGCTGGGGCGGGTCAGGGCAGGAAGAGCGGTTCGACCTGCACGGCCGTGGGCGAGATGACCTGGGTGACGCTGATCTGGGTGCCGGCGGGCACGGCGGTGCTCGAGCGGGCGTTGAGGCGGGTGATGTGGCCGCCGACGCTGATCGAGACGACACCGAAGCCGCCGTCGGGGATCGCGCTGACGACCGAGCCGATCTTCTCGACCATGTCGGAGGTGCGGACGGTGTCGGTCTCGCCGCTGCCGTGCAGGAACCTCGACGCCTTCGTCGCGGCCACGGCGAGCAGCACGCCCAGCACGACGCCGACGACCACGGCGAGCGACGCGGAGCCGGTGACCTCGAGCGCGATGGCGCCGCCGAAGCCGAGGGCGCCGAGGAAGCCGGCGAGCGCCTCGGTCGAGAAGAACCCGGCGCCCAGGCCCTCCAGCGCACCGTCGAGGACGTCACCGACGAGGAGCGCGACGAGCAGCAGCACGACGCCGAGCGCGCCGACCACCAGGAACACGGTCACGTTGCCTCCCCCCGGTCACTGCGACGTGAGTGTCGCGGACAACATAGCGGCATGCTTCCCCGTTGACCGGAGTTCATGCCAACCGGGCTCCGATCACTCGACGAGGTGGGCGCCGGCGACCGGTCCGGTGGCCGTCAGCACGACCTCGTGGCCCGCACCCGACAGGCCTGCGGCCGTGGCGCGGGCCCCGTCAGCGGAGTCGCAGAGGAAGACCACCGTGGGCCCCGAGCCACTGACCATCCCGCGCAGCGCACCCTCCGCCTCGCCGAGGGCGATGAGGTCGCCGAGCTCGGGGCGCAGGTCGATCGCCGGCTCCTGCAGGTCGTTGTGCAGCGCCCGGGCGAGCCGCAGCGGCTCGCCCGTCGCGAGCGCGGCGAGCACCGGCTCGGCCGAGGCCGGTACGACGGGCGCGTCCGGCCGGAGCCGGTCGAAGTGCGCGTAGACGGCCGGCGTGGACAGCCCCTCGGTCGTCGGCACCGCCACCCACCACCAGGAGTGCAGGTCCTCGACCGGCGTCACCTGCTCGCCGCGTCCCGTCCCGCGCGCCGTACCGCCGACCAGCGAGAAGGGGATGTCGCTGCCGAGCTCGGCGGCCAGTGCGAGCAGGTCGTCGTCGGAGGTGCGCAGGTCACGGAGCCGGTCGTACGCCACGAGCGCAGCCGCGGCGTCGGCGGAGCCGCCAGCCATCCCGCCGGCGACGGGGATGTCCTTGCGCACCTCGAACGCGCCGGTCGCGGGGACTCCGGCGTGCCCGGCGAGCAGCCGGGCCGCCCGGAGCACGATGTTGTCGGGGCCGTCCGGCACGGCGGCCGGGTCGATGTGGGCGGCCACGTGGGTCGTGACACCGAGGTCGTCCGCCGCGGTCAGGGTGAGGTCGTCGTGGATGCCGATCGCCTGGTAGACCGTGTCGAGCGGGTGGAACCCGTCCTTCCGGGCGCGGCCGACCCCGAGGTGGAGGTTGATCTTCGCGGCCGCCCGGACCGTGATGCTCACGCGACGCCCACGGCGGAGAGCCCCTCGGCGATGCGCGCGAAGTCGCCGACATCGAGCACCTCGCCCCGCGCCGTGGGGTCGACGCCGGCGATCCCGAGCGCAGCGGTGGCCGCCTCCGCCGAGCCGGCGAGGCCGCGCAGGGCGGCGCGGACCTGCTTGCGCCGCTGCGCGAACGCCGCGTCGACGACGGCGAAGACCTGTTCGCGCGTCGCGGTCGTCACCGGCGGCTCCCGGCGGGTCCAGGCGACCAGGCCGGAGTCGACGTTGGGCGCCGGCCAGAACACGTTGCGCCCGATCGCGCCGGCACGGCGTACGTCGGCGAACCACGCCGCCTTCACGCTCGGCACGCCGTAGGTCTTCGACCCGGGACCGGCGGCGAGCCGGTCGGCGACCTCGGCCTGCACCATGACGAGCCCGCGCTCGAGGGACGGCAGCAGGGTGAGCAGGTGGATCAGCACCGGCACCGACACGTTGTAGGGCAGGTTGGCCACCAGCGCGGTGGGCGGCGGGCCGGGCACCGACTCGACCCGCATGGCGTCGGCCAGCACGACCTCGAAGCGGTCGGCCTGCGCCGGGGCGTACGACGCGATGGTGGCCGGCAGCCGCTCGGCGAGCAGCGGGTCGACCTCGATGGCGATCACGCGCCGGGCCACCTCGAGCAGCGCCAGTGTCAGCGAGCCGAGGCCGGGGCCGACCTCGACGACGACGTCGTCGCCGGTGATGCCCGACTCACGGACGATCCGGCGCACCGTGTTGGCGTCGATCACGAAGTTCTGCCCGCGCTGCTTGGTGGGCCGCAGGTCGAGCTCGGCGGCGAGGTTGCGCACCTCGGCCGGCCCGAGGAGCCTCGGGCCAGCCGGGTCGGTCGTCATGGCTGAACCCTAGGGGCTGGGGCGTGCCGGCAGGACCGTCGGCTCAGCGGGGCAGGCCGAGCTTGGCCGAGCAGCCAGGCCACGATCCGTAGCCGCCGGTCGCGTCGCGCAGTCGCGTCGCCACGGCGATCTGGGTCTCGCGGGAGGCCTGGTGGGGGTAGCCCGTGCCGCCGTAGGCACGCCAGGTGCCGAGGCTGAACTGGAGGCCGCCGTAGTAGCCGTTGCCGGTGTTGATGGCCCAGTTGCCGCCCGACTCGCACCGCGCGAGGGCGTCCCACACCGTGTCGCCGCCGGCAAAGTTCGAGCTCGGCTCCTCCGGCTCCTCCTTGGTGCCGATGGCGACGATCGTCGGGACGGCCTTGACCTTGAGGTCGGCGCGGACGACCTTGCGGGCGACGAGGTCGCCGTTGACCCAGCGCAGCCGGTAGGTGACGGAGCGGACGCCGTCGCGGCCCTCGCGGACGACCTCCTCCTCGCCCTCGAGCATCGAGGCGTCCTCGCGCTCGATGACCGGTGCGTCGAGGACCTCGCGGCCCACCTTCTTCGTGGCGATGCGGATGTCGGTGACGACGACCTTGTCGCCGTCGGCGACCTCGGTGCCGAGCGAGGGGGTGACCTTGTCGTGCCGGTCGAGGTCGTAGCGCATGGACTCCAGCACCTCGCCGACGGTCAGCGCGGTGACCTTGCGCTGGCGCAGCTGCTTGCCGCCGAGCTTGAGGCGCACGACCTTGGGGGTGACGACGGCGAGCGAGAGCCCGCTGCGACCGATGGACGAGCTGCGGCTGGCGGAGAGGTCGGCGCCCTCGAAGCGGCGGCCGATCTCGCCGAGCGCGGTGGCCACGTCGGTGCTGTTGACCCAGTAGGTCCGGGACTCACCGTCCACGGAGAGCTCGACCGGGCGCCCGAACTGCACGGCGATCGCCGAGCCGTCGCGGACGGCCTCGTCGACCGCCGGGGCGACCAGGTCCTTGTCGGTGACCTCGATGCCCTCGGCGGCGAGCACGTCACCGACGGTGTCGCCGAAGGCGCTCACCTCGAGGGTGCGCCCGTCGAGGCTGAGGGTCACGTCCTTGCTGAGGGCCGAGTAGCCGACCGTCGTGCCGACGACGGCTGCGGCGACGACCGCCACGAGGGTCGCCAGGACGGTCCTGGACCTGCTGAGCTGCGCGAGACGAGAGCGCACGATTCTCCGAACGTCGTTCTTCCCGGGCCTCGGTGGCAGCACGCCCCCACCTGGGCGTGTGCGGCAGCCGGGTGGCGCCGTACGACGTGCGAGCGGGGGTCTCGCAGGACCGGCCCGATCCGGTCCTCGTGCTGCCGGACATCAGTCCCGATCCCGGCCAACAATCACAAGACGATAACGACCGGACCCCCTGACGCAAACTCGAACGGCGAAAATCGGGCGAGATCCGGGTCACCCGGGCGGGCGCAGGAGGGGCGCTCGTCCGTCACCAGGAGCCGCCGAAGGCGGCCTCGGTGTTGGTGTCGATCGCCCGGCAAAGCTCCTCCAGGTCGGCGTGCAGCACCTCGGCCATGGCCCGCACGGTGTGCGGCACGAGGTAGGACGCGTTGGGCCGCCCCCGCCACGGCGTCGGCGTCAGGAAGGGGGCGTCGGTCTCCACGAGCACCCGGTCGCGCGGGGTGACGGCGAGGGCGTTGCGCAGCGGTGCGGCGTTCTTGAAGGTGACGGTGCCGGCGAAGCTGAGGTGGGCGCCCCGGTCCAGGCACCGGCGCGCGAACGCGTCGTCGCCGGAGAAGCAGTGCATCACCCAGCGCTCCGGGGCGCCCTCCTCGTCGAGGAGGCGCAGCACGTCGTCGTGGGCGTCGCGGTCGTGGATCACCAGCGTCTTGCCGAGCCGCTTGGCGAGGTCGATGTGGCGGCGGAAGCTCTCCTCCTGTGCGGCCCGGCCGTCCTCGCCGGTGCGGAAGTGGTCGAGGCCCGTCTCGCCGATGGCGCGCACCTTGTCGTGCGCCGTGGCGAGCCGCTCGATCTCCTCGAGCGCCGCGTCGAGGTCGCCGGTCGCGGCCAGTCGGGGCGCCTCGTTGGGGTGCAGCGCGACGCCGGCGACGAGCGCGTCGTGCTCGGCCGCCGCGGCGACCGCCCACCGCGCGCCCGGCAGGTCGCAGCCGATCTGCACGATCCGGGGCACGCCGACGGCGGTCGCGGCGGCGAGGGCGTCCTCGACGCCGAGCCAGTCGCCGTCGGCGATGTCGAGGTGGCAGTGGTTGTCGACGACCGGGTGCGGCAGCGGCTCGGGCGCCGGCGGGCGCTCCCGGTCGCGGCGGGCGCCCGATCCCTCCTCGGTGGCGGCGCGGCTGCGCGTCGGGCCCCCGGGCTCGGCCGGGTCAGCGGTGGACAACGTCGTAGACCTCTCGCTTGGGGAGCCCGGCGCGCTTGGCGACCTCGGCGATGGCCTCCTTGCGGGTGGAGCCGGCGGCCTCGAGGTCGGCGACCGCGGCGCGCAGCGAGCCGGGGTCGCCCGCCACGGCCGGCGCTCCGCTCGATCCCCCGACCACGACGGTCACCTCGCCGCGCACGCCGTCGGCGGCCCAGCTGACGAGGTCGCCGAGCGGACCCCGCCGGACCTCCTCGTGGGTCTTGGTGAGCTCGCGGCACACCGCGGCGGCGCGGTCGTCGCCGAACGCCTCCGCCATCGCGGCGAGCGCGGCCTCGGTGCGGTGCGGCGCCTCGAAGAACACCATGGTCCGCTCCTCAGTAGCCAGTGCGGCGAGGCGGCGACCGCGCTCGCCGGCCTTGCGCGGCAGGAAGCCCTCGAAGCAGAACCGGTCGACCGGGAGGCCGCTGACGGCGAGGGCGGTGAGGACCGCGCTCGGGCCGGGGACCGCGGTCACGCGGACGTCGTGCTCGACCGCGGCGGCCACCAGCCGGTAGCCCGGGTCCGAGACGCTCGGCATGCCGGCGTCGGTGACGAGCACGACGCGGTCGCCGGCGAGCAGCGCGTCGAGCAGCGCCGGGGTGCGGGCCTGCTCGTTGCCCTCGAAGTAGGACACGACGCGCCCCGACAGCGTGATGTCGAGGTCGGTGCACAGGCGCTTGAGGCGGCGGGTGTCCTCGGCCGCGACGACGTCGGCGCCGGACAGCTCGGCGGCCAGCCGGGGCGGCGCGTCGCCGACCTGCCCGATCGGGGTGCCCGCGAGGACCAGGACGCCAGCCATGGGTCGATCATCGCAGGCGGACGACGAACCTCCACGTGGCGGTCGACCGGTTGCCGGCCCGGTCGTGGGCCACCAGCCGCAGGACGTGGCGCCCGGGGGCCAGCGCCCTCGCCGGCCGCCACCGCACCACGTGCCGCGCGGCGTCGTACGCCAGTCCGGCGACGGGTCGGCCGTCGAGCCGCAGCACGAGGTCGCGCCGACGCAGCTGCGACTCCCGGTCCAGGACCCGCACCCGGACGGTCGGCCGCGCGGAGCGGACCGTGCCGCGCGGGGTGGGCCGGGTGATGCGGGGGCCGGCCGCGTCGACGACCGGTGGGGTGGGCCCAGCCGGCGGGACCGGCGGGACCGGCGGGGTGGCGACGGGCGGGACGGGCGGCGTCACCGTCGGGGGCACGTCACCGGCCACGACGACCTGCACGCTGTCGCTCACCGACCCGTGCCCGGAGTGGGCGCCGGAGCCGTGGCCCACCGTCACGGTGGCCGTGTAGGTGCCGGGAGCCGCGTAGGTGTGGTCGGGGTCCGCACCGGTGCCCGTGGTGCCGTCTCCGAAGCTCCAGCTGTAGGTGAGGTCGGCGGTGCCGGGTGCGAGGTCCGCGCACCCGATGCGCCGCGCCGCGTTGTCGGGGTCGTGCACGACGAGCGACACCGCCGACGGCCCCGCGCGCAGCGACTTGGTGACCTCCACCAGGCCGCTCGCGCCCGCCGCGTCGGAGGTGAAGAGGGGCCAGATCTCGTTGGGCTCGGCGAACGGCTGGTCGGTGTCGAAGCGGAAGTGCGCGCCCCCGAGCTCGTCGGCGCAGGCCCGCTCGTGCACGTGCACCGCCGCGTGCCGGGCGCCCGGCTTGGTGCCGCTGACCTGCAGCGACGTGTGGGTCCTCCCCCGGCTCCGCACCATGACGGTCTCCCCGGTCAGCGCGGGGTAGGCCTCGAGACCTACCGAGTACGCGTGCAGGGCGCCGCGGGTGGTCACCTGCGTCGAGAAGGCCACCGCGAGCGGCGCGGCTCCCCGGGCCGGGGCGGCGAGGGCGTCGATCGTCGGCAGCGCACCGTCGCCCGGCGGCGGCTCGGGGTCGGTCGGGCCGCCCTCGCCGGTGACCGTGATCGGGAACGCCTCGACCCGCAGGCCACCTCGCCCGTCGCTCACGCGGAGGCGGGCGACGTACTGGCCCGGGGTGCGGTACTCGAACATCGCGTGGTCGGTGTGGGCCACCGGACCACCCGCGCCGAAGTCCCACGAGACGGTGGGGACGTCGCCGTCGGGGTCGGCTGCGTTCGCGGTCGCGTGCACGACCAGCGGTGCCTCCCCCGAGGTCGGCGAGACGACCGGGGCCGCCGTCGGCGACGCGTTGTCGCCGGCGGGCACCACGATCACCAGCCCGGACATCGACGAGCCGTGCATCGAGCAGATGTAGCGGTAGGTCCCGGGGTCGGTGAAGGTGCGACGCACCGGCTGCCCGCCGGGGTCGCGGTACTCCGCGAGGGGCTGGCTCCAGGAGGTCTCGGTCGTGCTCGCAGGAGGCTGCGAGGTGAGGTCGTGGCCCTGGGTGGCGCGGTCGAACTGCCACTCGACGGTGTCGCCGACCGCGATGGTGACGACCGACGTAGCGGTGTCGGCGGACTCCCAGCGGTTGAGGGTGCCGTCGTTGGGAAGCGGGTCGACCGCGTCCACCACCCACGTACGCCCGACGTCCGCCGACGTGCCCGCAGCCGTGACGAGGGCGGTGGAGGACGACGCGACGACGACCCCGGCCAGACCCGCCGACACCAGCGCCAGGGCGGCCAGGACCGCGCGCAGCGCGTGGCCCGGGCGGACGGCTGACCTGGCGGTGCGTGGCATGAGGACCTCCCGAGACGGTGCGCGATGTCGAACGCGGTTCGCACTCCTGAACCGGGATGAGTCTCCGAGGTGACCAGCGCCACGTCAAGGGGCCACGCTCCGGCGTGGACAGCTCGGCCCGCGCGCGGACGCGGTGGGCCGGGCGCCTCTGGCTAGAGTTCGAGTCGTGATGCCGAGCGCCGCCGAGCGGAACCGTCCGCGCTGGCGGTCCGAGGACCCGCTGCTCGGCTGGGTCGCCGCCATCTGCCTGGCGACCCTGGCGTTCTTCCTGCGTCGCTGGCACCTCGGCGTCCCGCACCAGTTCTCCTTCGACGAGACCTACTACGCCAAGGACGCCTGGTCGCTGCTCCGCTTCGGCTACGTCCGCACCTACGTCGAGGACGCCGACAAGACGATCCTCAACGGCAGCCCGATGGGACTGTGGGAGGACGGGCCCTCGATGGTCGTCCACCCCGAGGTCGGCAAGTGGCTCATCGCCGGGGGCATCAAGGCGTTCGGGATGGACCCGTCGGGGTGGCGCATGGCGTCGGCGGTCGTGGGCGCCCTGATGGTGCTCCTCATGTGCCGCTTCGTGCGGCGGGTGACGGGCTCCACCGTGCTGGGCCTCGTCGCCGGGCTGCTGCTGTCGATCGACGGCCTGCAGCTGGTGCTGTCCCGCCTGGCCCTGCTCGACATCTTCCTGGCCTTCTTCATCCTGTGCGGCGTGCACTGCGTGGTCGCCGACCGCCAGTGGCTGCGCGACCGGCTGGCGGCCGGCACGTCGCGTGGGTGGTGGCGGCCGTGGCTGCTCGCCGGCGGGGTCGCCTTCGGCCTCGCGTGCGGCACCAAGTGGTCGGCGGCCTATGCGCTCGCCGTCTTCGGCCTCCTGGCGTGGCTGTGGAGCGCTGGCGCGCGTCGCGCGTTCGGCGAGCGACGACCGCTGCTCCGCTCGGTGTTCCTCGACGGGGTCCCCGCCTTCCTCGCCCTCGTCGGCGTGGCACTGGCGACCTACGTCGCCTCCTGGACCGGCTGGCTCATGAACGCCGACGCCTACGAGCAGGCGCTCAGCAACACGCAGTACACGTCGTACGGCGGCGGCCAGGCGTGGCCGACGGCCGGCGAGCCGGACGCCGAGGGCCTCGGCGAGGTCACCCAGTCGCTCCGGTCGCTGTGGTCCTACCACCAGGACGTCTACACCTTCCACAGCCACTTCCTCGACGACTCCACCCACGTCTACGCGTCGAGGCCGTCGACGTGGCTCGTCATGGGGCGACCGGTCGGGGTCGACGCCCAGACCGACATCCAGCCCGGGTCCCAGGGGTGCGACGCACCGAGTGGCTCCAGCTGCATCCGGCAGGTCCTGCTCCTCGGCAACCCGGTGATCTGGTGGGGCGGCTGCCTGGCGATGGTCGCCTCGCTCCTGCTGTGGATCGGCGCCCGCGACTGGCGCCACGGCGTCGCCGTCATGGGCCTGGCGAGCACCTGGCTGCCCTGGTTCCTCTACGACGACCGGCCGATCTTCTTCTTCTACGCCATCACCTGCCTGCCGTTCCTCGTGCTGTCGGTCGCCCTGGCGATGGGCCACCTGATCGGCCGCTCGGACGTGCCCACCCCCCGCCGCACCTTCGGCGTGGTGGTCGCCGGGAGCTACACCGTGCTGGCTCTCATCGCCTTCGCCTGGTTCTGGCCCGTGTGGACCGACGTCCTGCTGACCAAGCCGGAGTGGGACGCCCGGATCTGGTTCCGGCGCTGGATCTGACGCCGGCAGCACCGGCCGTCCCGGGCGGCGGGGACCCACCGGGCCAGACCACCTAGTGCACCGCGAGCGCGATTTCCGAGTTTTCGTCAAGGTGGGCCGGAATTTTGCCGACGCCCATGGCCCTCCGGCCGGCGGGGGCGCACCATGGACAAACCCGAGCAGCTCGGGAGCGACGCCGGGAGGGGGCCGCGATGGAGTCCACGATCATCCACATCTGTCTGGAGACCGAGGGAGCACCGACCCGCGGCGTCGACCGCGAGGTCGGCGAGCGCTGGGTCTGCGCGTGCGGCGACCACTTCGTCTACCGCGAGGGCTTCAACCGCTCCGGCCACGCCAGCCTCGACTGGTGGCCCGCACCGGCCGTCCCGCGACCGCGCCGCAGCGTCGTGCGCGGCCTGCTCTTCGGTCCCCGCAAGGGCTGAGCCCAGCCCGGCCCAGGGTCACCAGGCGCCGGGGAACCGGTCCGACCCGGCGATGGCCAGCAGGGTGACGATCGCGGCCACGCCGGTCGCGATCAGCAGCGCGTACCCGAGGTGGCGCCGTCCCGGCACGACGAGCAGGACCAGCCCGGCGGCCACGACGAGGGCCGGCAGCAGCCAGACCGGGACGACGAGCCCCACGACGCCCGCGACCACGGCGAGCGCCACGCCGCCGGCAGCCGCCGGGCCCAGCGGCACGGGCCGAGGCCCGCGCGGGAGGCCGACCTCGGTGACCGGTCCGCCCTCGGCGAGCTGGTCGGGTGCGAGCGCGCGCAGCAGCAGGACGACCGTCGCGGGGTCGGCGACCACGACGACGTCGCGGAAGCGGTCCGCCACCGCATGGCGCCGGACGACGGCGTCGAGCCGGTGCCCGCGGTCGGCGTCGGGATAGCTCACCGGCGCCAGCACGACCTCGGGCACCGGAGCGCGGCCGAGTCCCTGCACCACCCGCTTCGCCTCGGCCGTCGGCGCCGTCAGCACCACGGCCGTCGAGCCCAGCCCGGCGCGCACCCGGTCGACGTCAGCAGTGCTCGCCCGCGTGCTGACCACGACGATGCGCTGGAAGTCGGCCACGACCCGACCGTAGCGCCGGGACGCGCGCGCCTCGACGCCGGTGGCCCCACGCGTACGACGACGGCGACGGGGTACGGGGCCACCGTCGACCGCGCCGGGGGAGGGCCCCACTCGACCCCGCCGGTCAAGCAGCCGGCCGGCGGGGTCCCCCCGGGCTCACCCCCACGAGCGCCGGCGTCCCTTCCTGCGGGTGGGCGGGCTTCATGTGCCCCGATGGCGCGGGTACCTGCGGAGGAATCCTCCTCCCGCGAAAGTTGATCCCGATGGCGAACGACATCAGCGCCGGCCTGCTCATGGTCTTCGGCGTGCTGGCCGGGCTGGCGGCCCTGCTGGTCCTCCTGACCGCGATCGACCCGCAGAACAAGGCACGGCAGGCGCCCTCCCACCGGGGGCAGCGCACCCGCACCCGCCCCTGACCATCGGCCCGGTCGCCGGCTCACCCCGGCAGGTATGGACGGGGGACCGCGGCGGGGGCACGATGGAGGTCCCCGCTACACCTCGGATGCGCGAGCCGGCACACCCCCTGCCACGGCCGCGCGGGGCCCGGCCGGCACCGTCCCCCACATGCGCCGGCCGGGTCCACCGGACCCGAGGCGGTCGCCGAGCGGGAACGGGACCGGCGGACGAGCCCGCGCCTTCATCCCAAAGTCGGGCATCGGACCACCTGCCGTCGGGTACGGCGCGGCAGGCCACCGGGTTCGGCAACAGGTGCCCGGAGGCCCAGGCCCGGGTGCTCAAGAAGCGGGCACCTGGGCCGCCCCCTCCACGCCTCCCGCCGGGCGTCTCCCCGCTCCAGGTGGTTCCTCGCGTTCGCCGGACAGGACGCCCGTCAGCCCGTAGGCTCTGCAGCGCAGGTGCCCAGGGTGCCCGCGAACGACCTGGCCCATCGGTGCGTCATCGCTGACCGTGGGGCGGTCACCCCCACATTGGGGCACCCGGTCAGGGGTACGGCACGCCATGAAGCCCATCCCCGAGACGCTCGAGGCCCTCGCCGAGCTGGACGCCCTCCACGACGACGGCACCCTCCTCGTGGGCCTCTGCCGCGCCACGGCGTCCGCCCAGCGCCTCGCGCCCGGTCTCGTCGGCGCCAGCGTCGCCTCCCGGGAGCACGGGCTCACCTTCACCCTCGTCGCGACCGACGACGAGATCGCCGCACTGGACGGCGTGCAATACCTCAGCAGCGGGCCGTGCGTCGACGTCGCCGACGCGGGCGAGGGGATCGCCACGACCTCCGAGGACCTCTTCAGCGAGCCGCGGTGGCGCTCCTTCGCCCAGGCCACGGCAGCGGCCGGAGTGCACAGCACGCTCACGTTCCCGATCATGGGAGGCGCAGGCCGCCTGACCGGGACCGTGAACCTCTACGGCAGCTCCGAGCACACCTTCGACGGCAAGCACGCCCGCCTCGCCGAGGTCTTCCGCGCGTGGGCACCGGGCGCGGTCACCAACGCCGACCTCGCTTTCTCCACCCGCCTCGTCGCCGAGCAGGCGCCGGCGCTGATGCGCGAGGAGGCGCTGGTCGAGACGGCCACCGGGATCCTCGCCGCCCACCGCCGGGTCTCGGTCGAGGTCGCGCGCGAGCAGCTCGAGGACTCGGCCACCCGGGCCGGCGTCCAGGTGGGCCGGCTCGCGCGGGTCATCATCGAGATCCACCACGACGACTGAGTCGCCCGGCCCGGGCAGCCCCTGAGCGCCCCCGAGCTGCTGGCGGGGCCGCGACGCAACACGCCCCTCGACCGGAGTCCCGGCGAGGGGCGTTGCCTTGCGTGGTGGAGCTGAGGGGATTCGAACCCCTGACCTTCTCATTGCGAACGAGACGCGCTACCAACTGCGCCACAGCCCCATGCGCCTCACGGCGCGACGCCAAGATACACGAGCCCTCGGGGGCTCACCGAATCGGCTCAGGCACCGCTCGCGCGGCGGGTCCCGTCGGCCTCGCGGGCCGCCCGGGCGGACTGCTCGGCCGAGCGCGCCAGGGCCGAGTCCTCGTCGTTGTGGCCGCTGGACCACACGCCGGTGGAGTCGAGGTCGATGGTCGAGACCGTACGCCGCTGGGCGACCGGCTTGCCGACGTAGGTCGGCAGCGTGGTGGGCACCATGTCCCAGCCGCCGACCACCTGGATCTCGCCGGTGGTCACCGCCGGGGACTCGGCTGCCGGGGTCTGCGCCGCCGGGGCCGGGACCTCCGACGGGCCCGCCTCGGCGGGCCGCGCGGGGGCGTCGGGCGTACGCGGCTGCGACGGGGTCGCCGGCAGCTCGCCGGTGACGTCGACGTCGTCCCCGGGCTCCTCGTCGACGCGCGGCCGGCCGACCTCGATGGCGGACTCGGTGTCGCGCCGGTGGCGCTCTGCCCGGACGGAGACGCGGCACGCCACCAGCCAGGCGACCAGGAGGGCGACCGGGGCGGCGACCCAGGGCCAGGCGACCACCGAGGCGGCGGCGAGGGCGATGACGACGAGGTTGACCAGGACGACCAGTCCCAGCACGGTGCGGCGCCGCCTGGCGGCGCGGCGCGCGGAGGCGCGCGTGACGGGCGAGGGCGTGCGGGCGACGGAGACGGTCGTGTCGACCGAGCGGGTCACGGAGGTGGTCACGGACGCGGCGACCACAGTGTCGGGCGCCACCCGGGCCTTGGTCTCGACCTGGGGGCGCGAGCCCGCGCGGGTGGGGGTGACCACGAGGCGGGCGTTGCGCCGGTCGACGGGCTCACGGCGCGCGAGGACCCGCATGGTGTGGGAGAACTTCTCGACCGACCGGCTGCGCACGACCTCGTCGTGGTGCTTGAGGGCCTTGGGGATCAGGTAGACGGCCCACGCCACGGCAAGGGCGACGAAGATGAGAGCGCTCAGGTCCACGCCCGAAGCGTAGGAGCGCGGGGCACGACCGGGACGGATGTCAAGTGGTGTGTCGCAGAACTACTGGTGTGACTGGTGTGTCGGGAGCCGGGCCAGCACACCCTCCGGTGCCTCCTCGGCCGTGACCGCGAAGATCCGGTGGTCGCGCCAGGCGCCGTCGATGTGCAGGAAGCGGGGTGCGTAGCCGACCTGCTCCAGGCCGAGCTTCTCGACCACCCGCAGCGAGCTGGTGTTCTCCGGGCGGACGCAGACCTCGAGGCGGTGCAGGCCGACCGGCCCGAGGCAGTGGTCGATGACCATCGCGACGGCGCGGGGCGCCACGCCCCGACCCGCGACCTCGGCGGACACCCAGTAGCCGATCGACCCCCACTGGGCCGAGCCGCGGGCGACGTTGCTCACCGTCACCTGGCCGGCGAACGCGCCGTCGACCTCGATGACGAACGGCAGGCACTGCCCGCGCCGGGCCTGGTGGAGCAGCGAGCGGGTGACGATCTTGTACGACGACGGGCGCGGGGCCGCGCCGGGCGGGACCGTCGCGTCCCACGGCCGCAGCCAGTCGTGGTTGCGGGCGCGGACGTCGCGCCACTCGTCGGCGTCGGCCCTGCGCAGCGACCGGACCACGACGCCCTGCGACTGGAGACGGGCGGGCCAGCCGGGAGCCGCGCTCAGTGGTCGCTCCCGACGACCTGCTCGACCGCATGGGCCAGCACGGGCTCCAGCACGCCCAGCGCGTCCTTGACGCCGCCGCGCGAGCCCGGCAGGTTGACCACGAGGCAGTCGCCCGCGATGCCGGCGAGGCCGCGCGAGAGCATCGCCGTGGGGACGCCCTTCGCGAGCCCGGCGGCCCGGACGGCCTCCGCGATGCCCGGCACCTGGCGGTCGAGCAGCGGCGCGGTGGCCTCGGGGGTGCGGTCGGTGGGGGTGAGGCCGGTGCCGCCGGTGGTGAGCACGACCCGGGCGCCGTCGGCGACGGCGGCGGAGATCGCGTCGCGCACCGGGTCGCCGTCGGGGACCACGGCCGGATCGTCGCACTGGAAGCCCTGCCCGCGGAGCCAGTCGGCGATCAGGGGTCCGGTCTCGTCGGCGTAGACGCCGGCAGCGGCTCGGTTGGACGCGACGACGACGCAGGCGCGCAGGCTCACCGGGACCAGTCCCCCGAGCGGCCGCCGCTCTTGGCCTCGACGCGGATGTCGGTGATCACGGCGGCCTTGTCGACGGCCTTGACCATGTCGACGACGGTCAGCGCGGCCACCGAGACGGCGGTTAGGGCCTCCATCTCCACGCCGGTGCGGTCGGTGGTGCGCACGGTCGCGGTGATGTCCACCGACGCGTCGGTGACGGCCAGGTCCACCGTGACGCCCGAGAGGGACAGCGGGTGGCAGAGCGGGACGAGGGCCGGGGTCTGCTTGGCGCCCATGATCCCGGCCACGCGCGCCACCGCAAGGGCGTCGCCCTTCGGCACGCCCTCCCCGCGGAGCAGCTCGACGACCGCCGGGCTGACGAGCACCCGCCCGGTCGCGGTCGCCGTACGCGCGGTGACGGCCTTGTCGCCGACGTCGACCATGCGCGCCGCGCCGGTCTCGTCGACGTGCGTCAGCCGCTCGGGCGTGGACGGCCCCATCAGAACTCCTCGTCGAGACGGCGGATGGCGACCATCTCGCCGGCCTGGATCGCGGTGACGTCGGCGGGCACCTCGATGAGGCAGTTGGCCGTGGCCAGGTCGCCGATCAGGTGCGAGCCGTGGCCGCCGACCGGTGAGACGAAGGTGCCGCCGCGGTCGGTCTCGTGGAGCCCACGGACGAGCTGCACCTTGCCCGCGGGCGAGGACAGGCCGTGGGTGAGGCGGGCCCGGGCGGTGGGCCGGACGTAGGGCAGCTTGCCCATCATCCGGCGGATCGCCGGGAGCACGAACATCTCGAAGGAGACGTAGGAGGAGACCGGGTTGCCCGGCAGGGTGAAGACGGGGGTGTCGTCCTCGCCGATCGTGCCGAAGCCCTGCGGCTTGCCGGGCTGCATGCCGACCCCGCCGAACCACATCGTGCCGTGCTGCGACAGCGACTCCTTGACGACGTCGAAGTCGCCCTCGCTCACTCCCCCGCTGGTCACGACGATGTCGGCGCGCACCAGCTGGTCGCTCAGCGACTCGGTGAAGGCGTGCGCCTCGTCCGGGACGATGCCGACGCGGTAGGCGATGGCGCCGGCGGCTCGCGCCGCGGCCGCGAGGAGGTAGGAGTTGCCGTCGTAGATGGAGTCGTGGCCGAGCGGGGTGCCCGGGTCGCGGAGCTCCGAGCCGGTCGAGATCACGACCACCCGGGGGCGCGGCCGCGTCCGGACGGTCGCACGCCCGACGGCGGCGAGCATGCCGAGGTGCCGCGGCCCGAGGACCGTGCCCTCCTCGAGCAGCATGTCGCCCTCGGTGATGTCGTCGCCGGTCGGACGGATGTGCTGGCCGGGGACGGCCGGGCGCGAGATGCGGACGCTCACCACGCCGCGGTCGGTCCACTCGTAGGGGACGACGGTGGTCGCACCCGCCGGGACGGGGGCGCCGGTCATGATCTTGACCGCCGTGCCGGGCGACATCGCGAGGATGGACGACCGCCCGGCGCCGATCTCGCCGACCACCGGGAGCGTCACGGGCTCGTCCTCGCTCGCGCCGGCCACGTCGTCGGCGACCACGGCGTAGCCGTCCATCGCGGAGTTGTCGAAGCTCGGCAGCGAGATGGGCGCGACGACGTCCTCGGCCAGCGCGAGCCCGAGGGCCTCCATGAGGGGCTGCGGGAACGCCTGGAGCGGGGAGACGGTGGCGAGGATGCGCTCGACGTGGTCGGCGACGGGGAGCAGGCCGGGCACCGCGTCAGCCATGCTGCTCCTGCTCGTCGAGGACGGTGCCGCCCTCGACCCGCTTGGCCGCCTTGGCGCTCAGGGTGACGTCGCCGACGACCTTCACGTCGCGCCCGAAGGTCCAGTCGCCGTGGACGGTGAACGAGTCGGCCTCGCGCAGCGACGGCGCACCCTCGGGGAACCGCTTGTCGAAGTCGCCGACCAGCTTGTAGAAGTCGCCGTCCAGCGAGACGTAGGGCACCTCGTCACCCGACTGGTCGAGCACGAAGTCGCGACCGAGCTGGTAGACGTCGGAGCGCAGCACGAGCAGGTCGTCGGTCGTCTTCACCGGGACGAACCGCTCGCGGCTCACCTCGATCGTGCGCGCGCCCTCGAAGACCTCGATCGCGGCGCCCATCGCGGTCTCGACCTGGATGACCTTCGGCGTCGTCGGGTCCGCCGGGTCGAGCGTCTTGACGTTGCGGATCAGCGGCAGGCCGAGGATGCCGCCGCGGGCGTCGAGGGCCTCGACCATCGCCTGCAGGTCGAACCAGAGGTTGTTGGTCGAGCAGAACTTGTGGCGGGTCAGGTCGGCCAGCGCCTCGCGGTCCCTGTCGAGCGTCTGCGCGGACTCGCGCAGCACGATCCGGCCGTCCTGCTTGCGGCGCGCGAAGTGGCCGCCCTTGCGGTCCGAGGGCGTGCGCCGCACGGCCTCGATGGCGAAGGGAGCCCCGCTGCCCGCGAACCAGCCGGCCACCCGCGCGTCCGGGACGGCGCCGAGGTTGTCGGAGTTGGAGACGAAGGCGTAGCGGTAGCCGGCCTCGATCAGGCGGGTCAGCAGGCCGGTGCCGCGTAGCGCGGTGTAGATGTCGCCGTGGCCGGGCGGGCACCACTCCAGGTCCGGCGCCTTGGGGTAGGCGGCCGGCATGAGGTCGGCCTCGAGGAGCTTGGGCTCCTTGTTCTGGAGGAACTCCAGCGGCAGGCCCTCGACGGGCAGGTCGTCGTAGCGGGCCAGCGCCGCCATGGTGTCGGCCGAGGTGCGGAAGGAGTTCATGAACAGCAGCGGCAGGGTGGCGTCGTACTCCTGGCGGAGGTGCAGCACCTGCCGGGCGATGATGTCGAGGAAGCTCAGGCCGCGGCGCACGCACAGCAGCGACTTCGCCCGGTCCATCCCCATCGACGTGCCGAGGCCGCCGTTGAGCTTGATGACCGCGGTGCTGCGGATCGCCTCCGCCGCGGTGTCCCCGGGGACGTCGACGTCGGCCAGCGCCTCCATGTCGAGCGGCTCGATGGTGTCCTCGGCGATCATGCCGGTCTCACCGTGCTCGAGCAGTCGGTAGTAGTGCGCGAAGGTGTCGATCGCGACCTCGTCGACGCCGGCCTGTCGCATCTTCTCGCGTGCGAGCTGGAGGCCGCGGGGGTTGCCCTTGCTTGCCATGCTTCGATCGTAGGCTGCTCAGGTGGACGCGTCATGGGGCGGGGACGATCGGACTGGGTCGGAGACCGACGGCACGGTGGCCAAGGGCGCCCTGCGCGACCAGGTGCGGGCCGCCCGCAAGCGCCGCCCGCTGGGCGAGGCGGCCGCCTTCGCGGCCGGTGTCGCGGACGTCGCCCTGACCTGGGACGAGGTACGCCGGGCGGCCACCGTGGCGGCGTACGTCTCCGTCGGCAGCGAGCCGGGCACCGGCCTCCTGCTCGACGCGCTGCTGGCGGCCGGCAAGCGCGTCCTGCTCCCCGTCGTCCTGCGCGGGCTCGACCTCGACTGGGCCGTCCACACCGGCCGCGAGGACCTGGCCCCCGCCGTCCGCGGGCTGCTCGAGCCGACCGGACCGCGGCTCGGGGTCGAGGCGATCGGCCGGGCCGACGTCGTCCTCGTGCCGGGGCTGGCCGTCTCGGGTGCGGGCGACCGGCTCGGCCAGGGCGGTGGCTGCTACGACCGGGCGCTGCCCCGGGTCGTGCCCGGCACGCCCGTGGCGGTCGTGCTCCACGACGACGAGGTCGGGCTCGCCGTGCCGACCGACCCGCACGACGTACGCGTCGGCTTTGCCCTGACCGACCGCGGCGTGCGGGTCCTGGGCTGAGGCCTCACCCGGCCGGGACCAGCACCAGCCGGTCCTCGGCCGCCTCCTCGACGGCGGCGCGGGTGTAGGCCCACGGCAGCGTCTCGCCCTCGACGTAGAGCTCGGTCTGGTCGGCGTAGTGCGAGGACGCCGGGTGCCCGGAGACGCCGGTCAGGTTGATCCAGCGCGAGTCGTCCCAGTCGGCCAGCGAGACGACCATCCGCATCGACGGCGCCGCGGTGACCTCGAAGCCCTCGACGGCGTTCCACGACGTGGCGTCGACGATCGAGGAACCGCCGCCGACCTCCCAGCCGTCGCGGTTGAACAGCCGCTCGACCGGCCCGACGCCCGACTCGCCCAGGGTGGCGTTGTGGAGGTTCATCCGGTGCAGCCGCCCCCACTCCCACAGCCGCGGGTCGCGCGCCTGCCGCCGGGTCATCTCGTCGCGCGCCTCGAGCATCGCCGCGCGCAGGATGTCGTCGCGCCGCTCGACCTCGTCGGTCTCGACGTCGTCCCACCACGCGCCGGCCGGCTCGCTGAGCATCCGGCTGACCACGAGGAACCAGCGGTCGCCGCCGTCGGGCCACGTGCGCTGGCGCAGCTCGTCGTGGAACGTCATCTCGAGCAGGGTGCGCCACACGACGTTGAAGTAGGCCGCCGCGGCGCTGTCGGCGGGCTGGGTGAAGTCCCAGTCGCGGAGCAGGTTCTGCGCGTTGCGGTAGTAGGGCGAGGGGAGGTCCTGGATGTCGAGCAGGTAGGGCACGAGCGTCTCGGCCATCGGGTTGGTCGAGTCGAGCTGGAGGTCGGCCATCTCCTGCACGGACAGCTCGCCCTCGGCGAGGAGGGCCTCGCGGATCCGGGTGGAGCGGTAGCCGTAGTCCCAGTCCCGGGTGAGGAGGTAGGGGTAGCGCTCGTCGACGACGGCCTGGTTGGCGGTCGCGATGAACCCCTCCTCCGGGTCGAGCACACTCGGCAGCCCGTCGAAGGGGATGAACTCGCCCGTCCAGTCGTTGGCGCTGACCCAGCCCTCGACCGGCATGGTCCCGTCGTTGCCCGCCCGACGGATGGGGATCCGGCCGGGCGACTGGTAGCCGATGTGGCCCTCGCGGTCGGCGTAGACCAGGTTCTGCGCCGGCACCGAGAAGTGGGAGGCGGCCTCGCGGAACTCGTCCCAGTCGGAGGCGCGGTTGAGCTGGAGGATCGCGTCGGCGGTCGGGGCGGGCTCGAGGGCGGTCCACGCCAGCGCGACGGCGTAGCCGCTGCCGCGCACGCCGGGCTCGTCGGTCGGGGCGTTGGCGCCGACGGTGGCGAACTCCGTCGACACGTCGCTGATCAGCGGGCCGTGGACGGTCTCGCGGACCCGGAGCTCGACGTCGGCCTCGCCGCGCACCTCGATCGTCTCGGTGCGGACGTCCATCGCCTCGGCGGCGCCGTCGCGGACGTAGCGGTCGTCGCCCTCGGTCTGCTCGAGGAACAGGTCGGTGACGTCGGGCCCGAGGTTCGTGAAGCCCCAGGCGATGTCGGCGTTGTGGCCGATGATCACCCCGGGGACGCCGGAGAACGTGAAGCCCGACGTGTCGAGCGTGCAGTCGGGGCCGGCCTCGCGGCAGTGCAGCCCCATCTGCATCCAGATCCCCGGCTGGCTGATGCCGAGGTGCGGGTCGTTGGCCAGCAGCGGCATGCCGGTCGCGCTGCGCTCGCCGTCGACGACCCACGAGTTGCTGCCGATGCCGCGCCCCTTGCCGACGAGGTCCGGCATCGCCGCGAGCTGGTCCTGCACCCGCTCGAGGGCGGCCACGACGCCCGGGGGGTACGCCGGGCGGCGCGGGTTGCGGGTGGCGTTGCCCGACGCGTTCTGCTCGAAGACGCCGTCGACGACGCCGCCCCCGGACACGATCGGCGGGTGGTCGTCGAAGGGGTAGTCCGGCCAGAGGGTGGCGATCTCCTCCTCGGTCCGGTCGAGCGAGAGCAGCACCCGGTCGACCTCGGCGTCCATGTTGCCGCGCAGGTCCCACGCCATCGCCTTGAGCCACGCGAGGGAGTCGATCGGCTCCCACTCCTCGGGGGCGTAGTCGAGACCGGTGAGCCCGAGCACGCTGTACTCGACGGCCAGCTCGGACGGCGAGCGGTCGGCGATGTAGGCGTTGACCCCCTCGGCGTAGGACGTCAGCGCGTCGCGCGTCGCCGGCTCGATCAGCGCCCACTCCTGCTCGGCGACCCGGCGCCAGCCCATGGTGCGGATCATCTTGTCGGTCTCGAGGGTGTCGGCGCCGAAGATCTCCGAGAGCCGGCCGGCGGTCACGTGCCGGCGGAAGTCCATCTCGAAGAACCGCTCCTGGGCGTGGACGTAGCCCTGGGCCCGCATCAGGTCGTCGTCGGTGTCGGCGTAGACCTGGGGGATGCCCTGCTCGTCGCGGACCACCTCGACCGAGGCCGAGAGGCCCGGCAGCTCCGCCTCGCCGTCGGCCTGCGGCAGCGGGCGGCGTACGACGCCCACGACGGCGGCGGCGAGCACGACGAGCAGCAGCACCAGGCCGAGGGCGATCCACGCCGTCCACCTCACCGCCCGGGGAGCGCGCTTGACGGTCTGCCACCAGCGGGCCCGGGACGGGTCGGCGGTGTCGGGGGCGGGGGTTGGTGACGGCTCGCTCATCGCGTCGCCCATTGTGCCGTACCATTGGCAGTCGAAGGGCTCGAGTGCCAGCGCGTCGCGCCGGCCCGGCCGATCGCCCCCAGATCGCTCCCTGAGCCAGCACCCCGAGGACGCACATGCCCACCTACCAGTACGCCTGCACCGAGTGCGGGCACGCCTTCGAGCAGTTCCAGAGCTTCAGCGACGACGCCCTGACCGTCTGCCCCGAGTGCAACGGCAGGCTGCGCAAGCTGTTCAACGCCGTCGGCGTGGTGTTCAAGGGCTCCGGCTTCTACCGCACCGACAGCCGCGAGGGTGCGAAGTCCGCGGCGCCGGCGTCGGGCTCGTCCGGCTCGTCGTCGTCCTCGGAGTCGTCGGGCTCGTCGGGCTCCTCCGGGTCGTCGTCCGGGTCGTCCTCCTCCGGTTCGTCCTCCTCCGGTTCGTCCTCGTCGGGCTCGTCCTCCTCGGGCTCGTCCTCGTCGAGCGGCTCGAGCAGCTCCTCGGCCTGAGACCCGGCCGGCCCGCCCGGCGCGCCACGTGAAGCCTGTGGAGAGGCGGAGCGGGCCGGCGCGGATCGTCCTAGCGTCGGGCCATGCTCGCCACGGGACTTCCACCGATGCGCCGCCGCGTGCGCGCCGTGCGCCACCAGCTGCGGCGCCGGCGCCGGCTGATCGCCGCCGCCCTGACCGCCGCGGCGGCGCTGAGCGCGCTGCGCACGCTCGCGCCTCCCCCGGTCGACACCGTCGAGGTCCTGGTCGCCGCCCGTGACCTGCCGTCGGGCACCGTGCTGGACGACGACGACCTCGCTGCCCGGGCGTTCCCGCGTGAGCTCGCGCCGACCGGCGCCGCGTCCGACGCGACCGGGCGGGTGCTCGCCGGCCCGCTCACCCGCGGCGAGGTCGTGACCGACGTACGCGTCGTCGGCCCGGGTCTCGCGCTCGCCCAGCCCGGCGACACGGTGCTGCCGGTCCGGCTGCCTGACGCCGGGATGGCCGGGCTGCTGCAGGCCGGGGACGAGGTCGACCTCGTGGCGACCGACCCCGCCGACGGCACCTCGACGGTGGTGGCGCAGGACGTCCGGGTGCTGGCCACGCCGACGGGCGTCCCCGACGGGCCGGCCGGCGCGTCCGGCGGCGCGCTGGTCGTCGTCGGCACGTCCGCCACGGAGGCGGTCGAGGTGGCCAGCGCCGCGCTGTCGCAATTCCTGACGGTCTCCTGGAGCCGCTAGCGTGGCCCGCGTCCACGCACGCGCGGCCTCTCGGGGCCCGACCAGAGGGAATCGACCATGAGCGGCTTCAAGAACTTCATCCTCCGCGGCAACCTCGTCGAGCTCGCCGTGGCCGTCATCATGGGCACGGCCTTCGCCGCCGTCGTCACCGCGTTCACCGGGATGCTGCTCTCGGCCATCGCCAAGGCCACCGGCGGCGCGCAGCCCAACTTCGACGACTACGCCCCCGGCGAGATCGAGGTGGGCCCGTTCCTGACCGCTCTCGTCGCGTTCCTCATCCTCGCGACCGTCGTCTACTTCTTCGTGGTCATGCCCTACACGAAGGCCAAGGACCGCTACTTCCCGACGGAGGAGGCCGGAACGCCCGCCGACGTCGCGCTCCTCGAGGAGATCCGCGACCTGCTCAAGGCGCGCAACGACTCCGTCTGACCCGGGACCCTCGCTGGCATTCCGTCCAGCCTCGGGGTGGTCCGCGTCCAACGGCTGGTGCGAGGCCAGCCCCGACCAGCATTTTCGTTACGGACTATCCGGGCGCGGGTCAGCCGTGGTGGGGCGGGACCTGGTCGCGGTACCAGTCGTCGCCCTTGCCGGCCGAGTCCTCGCGGGAGTCGCGGTCGTCGCTGGTCTGCTCCGGCACGGCGTCACCGAAGACCGCGGCGAGGCGCCGACGCCGCTCCCACTCCTCGGCGGGGATGCGCGGGTCGCGGGGTGCGCTCACGCGCAGACCCCGAAGATGCGCTCCTCGGGCGGCGTCGTCTCGGCGGGGGTCTCCGTCGGGGACTCCGAGGCGGTCTCGTCGGGTGTCTCGCTCGGGGTCTCGCTGGGGGTCTCGGACGGCGTCTCGGACGGGGACTCGCTGCCGGTCGGCGTCTCCGGGCTCGGCGACTCGGTCTCGGCGGCGCTCGCCGGCGGCTCCGCGCTGGTGCTGTTGCCCTTGAGCAGCCGGGCCGGGATCTCCTTGTCGGCCTTGATGAGCTCCCAGATCTCGTAGGCCTCGGGCGTCCAGAAGACCTTGCCCCGGAACTCGGAGTCGCTGGGGTAGTAGTCGGTCGGCAGGGTGACGAACTTGATCTCGTCGAGCCCGATGCCGCGCAGCTGCATGGCCACCTTGCCCAGGCGGGTGACGGAGGCGAACTCCTCGTCGGTGGTCAGCGACTCGGTGGCCGCGTCGAGGAACCGGACGACCTTGTCGAGCCGGGACAGCGTGCCGGCGGAGAGCACCTCGCGGACGAGGGCGCCGATGAACTCCTGCTGCCGCCGGATCCGCGAGATGTCGTTCTGCTCGACCAGGTCGCCGACGTAGCGGGCGCGGACGTAGTCGAGCGCCTCGTCGCCGGTGAGGACGGACGGGTTGCCCTTCGGCACGAAGATCTGGCGCGGCCGGTCGACGATGTCCTCGGGCACGCACACCGGGACGCCGCCGACGGCGTCGACCATGGAGCCGAAGCTGGCGAAGTCCACCAAGACGAAGTGGTCGACGTAGACGTCGGCGTTCTCCTCGACCTGCGCCATCGTGCAGACCGGGCCGCCGACGCCGTAGGCGGCGTTCCACATCACGTTGGTCGCGGCCGGCGAGTCGCCGTCGTTGCACTCGGGACGCGTGACGATCGAGTCGCGCGGGATCGAGACGGCGTACGCCCGGCTGCGGTCGGCGGAGAGGTGGACGAGGATCGTGGTGTCGGACCCACCGCCGCCCTCCTGGTCGATGCCGCACCCCTCGCACTCGCGCGAGTCCGAGCCCATGACGAGGACGTTGAGCGCCTCGCCGTTGCCGTTGTAGACCTTCTCGGGCCGCTCGGCGTCGCCGAGGGCGTCGAGGGAGACGCCCTCGATGTTGCCGTTGAGGTGGCGGATCAGGTAGACCGTGCCGAGGCTGGTGACCAGTGCGAGCACCAAGACGCTGACGAGGATGACCCGCCCGACGGTGTGCTTTCGAGCCACCTTGCCCTTGCGCTTGGGCGCGCTGACGGGAGCCTCCGGGCGTGACTCATCGGACACGGGGCTCACCTTCGACACAGGGCTGACGTAATGACCGGGACTGAACCTACTTCACCGCGCAAGTTTTCCCGCGCTCGCGACACGTCCCGATCCGGGCTCCGGCACCGCCGGGTGCGGGTCGACGTGGCTGCTCGTGGCAGGATGCTTCCCGCCGCAGCACCTCAGGGCGAGGCGGCACCGCCCCAGTAGCTCAGTGGATAGAGCAGCCGCCTCCTAAGCGAAAGGTCGCAAGTTCGACTCTTGCCTGGGGCACCACCACGACCTCCGGGTCAGAGGGTCTCGAAGCGCATCCCCGCCGCCTGCAGCCGGGCGAGCAGCGCGTCGCCCATCGCCTGGGCGGGCGTGACCTGGCCGGCCGTCGCGGGGTTGTCGTCGAGGGCCAGGCACAGCGCGGCCTCGGACAGCATCTTCGCGGTCTCGGTGTAGCCCGGGTCGCCGCCCGAGACCCGGGTGTGCACGGTCGTGCCGGCGGCCTCGCCGACGAAGTCGACGGTGAACCACGACCTCTCCCGCTTGGACTCGTCGGGTCCCGAGCCGACCGGGACCTTGTCCTTGAGCAGCTCGCGCAACGGCCCGACCTGTGCCGCGACGGTGAGCGCGCCGACCCCCAGGGCGCCGGCGGCGGCGTAGCGCAGGGTCTTCGTGCCGGCCCAGTGCGAGTAGCGGAACCGGGGGCCGTACGCCTCCAGCGCGGCGCCGCTGCGAGCGACGACGATCGGGTCGATCGTCGGCAGCGGGAGCAACCAGTAGCCGAGCACCGGGTCGCGGTGCGGCTTGCCGCCGACCGAGCGCGACGAGCGGCCCTCGGGACGCACCTCCGCGCGACGGCGGGCGGCGTACGTCTTCCTCATCTCCTTGGCGCGCGCGAACTGGTTGAGCGCGGAGTGGAAGGTGCCGCCGGAGAAGGTGCCGCCGGAGCGGACCACGCCGCGCAGGGTGATCGGCTCGTCGGACGGGAGCTGCTGCACGGTGTAGTAGGCGCCGAGGTCGTGCGGGACCGAGTCGAAGCCGCACGCGTGCACCAGGCGCGCGCCGGTGCGCAGCGCGGTGCGGTGGTGCTCGAGGAACATCCGGTCGACGAACTCCGGCTCACCGGTGAGGTCGAGGTAGTCGGTGCCGGCCTCGGCGCATGCGGCGACCAGCGGCCCGCCGTGGTCGAGGTAGGGGCCGATCGTGGTGGCGACCACGCGGGCCCGGCGGGCGATGTCGGCGAGCGCGGCGGCGTCGGTCGAGTCGGCGACCAGCACCTCGACGTCCGCGCCGAGCCTCCGTCGTACGGCGTCCAGCTTGTCGGCGTTGCGCCCGGCGATCGCCCACCGCAGGTCGGCCGGCGCGTGGGCGGCGAGGTAGTCGGCGGTGAGGCCGCCGGTGAACCCGGTCGCGCCGAAGAGCACCAGGTCCAGCTCCCGGGAGGGCTCACGGGACCGGTCACGGGCGAGATCGGGGGCGTCGCTCATCGCGCCATCGTGCCACGCGGAACCGCGCGTCCCGGCCCCTCGTCCCACGACCATGAGCCTGCGCACGATCACCACCGGCATCGCCGCCGTCGCCACCCTGACCGCTGCCGCAGGCGTCGGCTACGTCGTGGGGACCGGGTCCGACGGCGACGACCGCCCGCCCACCGGTCCCCCGATCGCGTTGGCCAACGCCGACCTGGTCGCCACGGCGAGCTGCGAGGAGCTCCTCGACTCCTACGTCGACCGGGCGCTCGGCCAGGTCGGTCCCTATGGCTGGGGCGGCGACCTGCCGGTCTTCGCGATGGAGTCCGGCGACGCCGGGAGCTCGGACGCCATGTCGTCCGGGGTGGAGCGCTCGGCGGCCGCGACGTCCCGGTCGACCAGCGGCGCGTCCGGCACCAACGTGCAGGAGGTCGGCGTGGACGAGTCCGACGTCGTCAAGGTGTCCGGCTCCCTGCTGCTGCGGATGCGCGACGGCCAGCTGCTGGCCTACGACGTCTCGGGCGACGAGCCGTCGCTCCTGTCGACGACCCGCCTCGACGACGCCCGCGGCAACGACTGGGTGGGCGACCCGGGCGGCGAGCTGGTCCTCGTGGGCGGTCGCGCCGTCGTGATCGGGTCCTCGGGCGACGGGCTCTCGACGACGATCACGACCGTCGACCTCGCCGACCCCACCGCTCCGAGCGTGGTGGACGCCACCACCGTCCGGGGACGGGCGTCGGCGGTCCGGCTGCACGGCGACGTGGTCCGGGTGGTGCTCAACAACGGCCTGCCCGAGCTCGACTTCTCCCACCCCGACGGCACGTTCGGCGAGATCCGCTCGCGACTGCGCAACCGCTCGCTCGTGCGCGACACCACGCTCGCCGACTGGCTGCCCACCGTCGCCGGCCAGCCGCTCGTCGCCTGCGAGGACGTCGCGGTCCCCGAGGACGAGGACCTCCCCCTCGGCACCACCACCGTGCTCGCCGTCGACCCGGCCGCCCCGACCACCCGGACCTCGACCGCCGTCGCCACGGACTCCGACACGGCGTACTTCTCCACCGACCGCTTCTACCTCGCCGCCGCCGCGCCCGGGTGGGGGCCGTGGACCGACTGCTTCGACTGCCGCTGGGCCGGCAGCACGGCGACCGGCACCACGCCGCTCTTCGCGTTCGCGCTCGACGGCATGGACGCGACGTACGTCGCCTCCGGCGAGGTGGAGGGCACGATCGCCGACCGCTGGTCGATGGACGCGGTCGGCGGCTCGTTGCGCGTCGCGGTAGGCCCGAGCAGCGAGACGGGCAACTTCAACTCCGTCCTCACCCTGCGCGAAGAGGGCGCCGACCTCGTCGAGGCGGGCCGGGTCGACGACCTCGGCGTCGGCGAGGAGATCACGTCGGTGCGATGGTTCGACGACCTCGCGATCGTGGTGACGTTCCGGCAGACCGACCCGCTCTACGCCGTCGACCTCACCGACCCCGACTCCCCCGCGCTGCTGGGCGAGCTCAAGATCCCGGGGTTCTCGGAGTACCTCCACCCGCTCGGCGAGCAGCGCCTCATCGGGGTCGGCCAGGACGCCTCGCTGCAGGGGGTGACCCGCGGCGCGCAGGCGGCGCTCTTCGACGTCACCGACCTGACCTCGCCCAGGCAGGTCGACGTCGTCCGCTACCCCGCCAACAGCCTCGCCGGCGCGGGCACCGACCCCCGCCAGTTCACCTGGTTGCCCGAGCAGCGGGTCGCCCTCACCGTCGTGTCGCAGGGCTGGACCGGCACCACCGGCTGGGTGTCGGTGCTGTCGCTCGACGACGGGTCGATGACCAACCGGATGGTCGAGGTCGAGCACGGCACCGACGTCGCCGACGTACGCCTGGTCCCGCTCGCGTCGGGCAAGGTGGCGCTGGTGACCGGCGACGACGTGAGCTTCTTCACCGTCTAGCGCGAGATGCGTACGCTCGTGGCATGTGCCGCAACATCCGACCGCTCAACAACTTCGAGCCGCCCGCGACACGTGACGAGGTCACCGCCGCCGCCCTGCAGTACGTCCGCAAGGTGGCCGGCACGACCAAGCCGTCGCAGGCCAACGAGGAGGTGTTCTACGCCGCCGTCAAGGAGATCGCCCACATCACCGAGCACCTGCTCGACGACCTGGTGACCGGCGCTCCGCCGAAGAACCGCGAGGTCGAGGCGGCGAAGGCGCGGGCCCGCGCGCAGGTGCGGTACGGCGCGTGACCCTGAGCCGTTCGGCGTACGCCGACGCGCCCGCCGAGCGACCTGACGTAGCCGCGGAGGTCGACCCGGCCGCGGTGGAGGCGGCGCTCGACCTGCTCGCCACGCGGCCGGTCGTCGTGCTGACCGGGGCCGGGCTGTCGACCGACTCCGGCATCCCGGACTACCGCGGGCCGGGCGCACCGGCGCGGGCACCGATGACCTACCAGGAGTTCGTGGCGACGCCCGAGGCGCAGCGGCGCTACTGGGCGCGCAGCCACGTCGGCTGGCAGCGGATGGGCCACGCCGTCCCCAACGACGGTCACCGGGCGCTGGCCGCGGTCGACCCGCTCATGCTCATCACCCAGAACGTCGACGGCCTGCACGAGGCCGCCGGCTCGCGACGACTGGTCGCGCTGCACGGCCGGGTCGCCGACGTGGTCTGCCTGGGCTGTCGGAGCACGTCCTCGCGCGCCGAGCTGGAGCGCGTGCTCGACGAGCTCAACCCCGACTGGGTCGAGCGGCACGCGTCGGTCGCGTCGAACCCCGACGGCGACGTCGACCTCGACGACACGGCGGACTTCGTCGTGCCGACGTGCGCGTGCGGCGGCCCGCTCAAGCCCGACGTCGTCTTCTTCGGCGAGAACGTGCCACCCGACCGGGTCGCCCGCTGCTACGCCGCCGTCGAGGCGCTGGGCACCGGCGGCGCGCTGCTCGTGGCCGGCTCGTCGCTGACGGTGATGAGCGGGCTGCGGTTCGTCAAGCGCGCGGCCCAGGGAGGCACGCCGATCGTCGTCGTGAACCGTGGCGCGACCCGCGGCGACCCGTTGGCGTCGTACAAGCTCGAGGTGGGGTGCAGCGACTTCCTGACCGCGCTTGCTGGGCGGGTGTCGTCGGTGTCGGGTCCCGGTGGTTTCCCCGCATAGGCGGGGAAGTTCGAACTTCTGGGGGCGTGCACGCCTCGAGAAGTTCGGGTTTCCCCGCATAGGCGGGGAAACCACCGACGGGACGGCCAGGGACGACCTCAGCGGCGCACGAAGATGTGCTCGGCCGCCTCGACCACCAGCTCGGCGGTCTCGCCGCCGGACCCGATGAGGATGCCCTCGTCGGTGCGCGCGATGGTCACGGTCTTGCCGGGCAGGGCGCCGACGCGGCGCAGCAACCCCATCAGCTCCTCGTCCTTCTGCATCTCCTCGGAGATGCGCTTGACGTGGACGCGCTGGTCCTCGGACACCGCGGCGCCCGAGAGCGGCTCGACGTTGTCCATGAAGTCCTCGCCGGCGACGTCGCCGAGCTCGTCGAGGCCCGGGATCGGGTTGCCGTAGGGCGACTCGGTGGGGTGGTCGAGCAGGTCGAGCAAGCGGCGCTCGACGGTCTCGGACATCACGTGCTCCCACCGGCACGCCTCGGCGTGGACGAGCTCCCAGTCGAGGCCGATGACGTCGGTGAGCAGCCGCTCGGCCAGCCGGTGCTTGCGCATCACACGGACGGCGAGGCGCTGGCCCTCCTCGGTCAGCTCGAGGTGGCGGTCGCCCTCGACGGTGAGCAGCCCGTCTCGCTCCATCCGCGCCACGGTCTGCGAGACCGTCGGCCCCGACTGGTGCAGGCGCTCGGCGATGCGCGCCCGCAGCGGGACGATGCCCTCCTCCACCAGCTCGAAGATGGTGCGCAGGTACATCTCGGTGGTGTCGATCAGGTCACTCACACCGGTCATTGTGTCCCATGCGGCAACCGGCTCCTCCCACCCGCCCACCCGCCGGCCGTGGCACAGTGAGGCGGGTGACCGAGATGATCGTGCCGCGCCGCTTCTGCGGGCCTCCCGACTCCGGCAACGGCGGCTGGACGGCGGGCGCCCTGGCCGCGCTGGTGGACGCCGGTCCCCCGTCCGACCGGTCCGACGGGTGGCCGGCGATCGAGGTGTCGCTGCGCCAGCCCCCACCCCTCGACGCGCCCTTCGCCGTCAGTGAGGACGCGGGCGTGACGACCGCGGCCGTCGCCGGTGCTGCGGTCGCGACGGCGCAGCGGGTCGAGCGTGCGCTGACCGAGGTCGAGCCGGTGGACCCGGCCACCGCGGCGGCCGCCGAGGCGTCGTACCCGGGCCACGACTTCCACCCCTTCCCCACCTGCTTCGCCTGCGGTACGGCGCGGGAGGAGGGCGACGGGCTGCGGATCTTCCCCGGCCGCGTCGGCGCGGGCCCGGCGGGCGACCTCGTCGCCGCCACCTGGACGCCACACCGCAGCCTGCACGAGGACTGGCATGCGTACGTCGACGAGCACCCGCGCGCCTCCGTGGCCGCGACCTGGGCGTCCCTCGACTGCGTCGGCGGCTGGGCCGGCGACCTCACCGAACGGTTGATGGTCCTCGGCCGGATGACCGCGCGGGTCGACACCCTGCCGGTGATCGGGGAGCCGCACGTCGTCGTCGGCGAGGGCCGCGGCCGGGACGGCCGCAAGACCTTCACCGCCTCGACCCTCTACGACACGGACGGCCGGGTCGTTGCCACGGCCGAGCACACCTGGATCGCCGTGGACCCGGCGCTGTTCGGTGGGCGGACGCCCGTCTCCGGCAGTTGACCCGCTCCCGGTGCCTGTTGAGAGGATGACGGCATGGCCGATTTGAACGATCCAAGGACCTACTGGTGGCGCAACGCCGTCGTCTACCAGGTCTACGTCCGCAGCTTCGCCGACAGCGACGGTGACGGCATCGGCGACCTGCCCGGCATCACCTCGCGGCTGCCGCACCTGGCCGAGCTGGGCGTCGACGCGCTCTGGATCACGCCGTTCTACACCTCCCCGCAGCACGACCACGGCTACGACGTCGCGGACTACACCGACGTCGACCCGCTCTTCGGCACGCTCGCCGACGCCGACGACCTCGTCGCCCGGGCCCACGAGCTGGGCCTGCGCGTGGTCGTCGACCTCGTGCCCAACCACACCTCCGAGGAGCACGCGTGGTTCCGGGCGGCACTGGCCGCCGGGCCCGGCAGCCCGGAGCGTGCGCGCTACCTCTTCCGCGACAGCGAGGACGGCCCGCCCAACAACTGGAGCTCCGTCTTCGGCGGCCCGGCCTGGACCCAGGTCGACGACGGCCAGTGGTACCTCCACCTCTTCGACTCCACCCAGCCCGACCTCGACTGGCGCAACCCCGAGGTGCCGGCCATGTTCGAGGGCGTCCTGCGCTTCTGGCTCGACCGTGGCGTCGACGGCTTCCGCGTCGACGTGGCGCACGGCCTCTTCAAGGAGGCAAGCCTGCGCGACCAGGTCGTCGCGGAGGGCGCCACGGCGAGCTCGGGGCAGGTCAACGCCGACCACTCGATGGTCGCCCGCGAGCTCAAGGACGAGCCGATGTGGGACCAGCCCGAGGTCCACGACGTCTACCGCTCGTGGCACGACATCCTCGACGAGGTGGGCCCGGACCGGATGGCCGTGGCAGAGGCGTGGACCCAGACGCCCGAGTCGACCGTCGCCTTCACCCGCCCCGACGAGCTCGACCAGGCCTTCAACTTCGCCTGGCTCCTCGCGGACTGGTCGGCCGCCGCCTTCTCCGAGGTCGTCACCAGCACGCTCGAGGCCGTGAAGCCGGTCGGCGCCTCGCCGACGTGGGTGCTCAGCAACCACGACGTCGTACGCCACGTGACCCGCTACGGCGGCGGCGAGCAGGGCCTCGCGCGCGGCCGCGCCGCGACGCTCACCATGCTCGCCCTGCCCGGCTCGAGCTACCTCTACCAGGGCGAGGAGCTCGGCCTCGAGCAGGTCGACGTGGCCCCGGAGCACCGCCAGGACCCGTCCTACCTGCGCACCGGCGAGCCGGGGCGCGACGGCTGCCGGGTCCCGATCCCGTGGAGCGGCACGCAGGCGCCGTACGGCTTCGGGCCCGGGACGTCGCAGGCGTGGATCCCGCAGCCGGCGGACTGGGCGGCGCTCACCGTGGAGGCGCAGGCCGCTGACCCGTCGTCGACCCTGGCGTTCTACCGCGAGGCCCTGCGGGTACGGCGCGAGTTCGCCTGGTCGGCGGGCGACGAGGTCGAGGTGCTCGACCTCGGCGCCGACGTGCTCGCCTTCCGGCGCGGTCCGCTCACAGTGGTGCTCAACTGCGGCGACGCTGCCGTCGAGCTCCCCGCGGGCGACCTGCTGCTGGCCAGCGGTCCGGTGGACGACAAGCTGCCGCCCGACACCGCCGCCTGGCTGCGCTGAGCCTCAGTCGTCGCCGAGCCTCAGTCGTCGCTGAGCCTCAGTCGTCGCTGAGCGCGGTGTTGTAGGTCGCCAGCTGGCGGGCGAACAGCGCCAGGTCGGCGTCGGTCCAGTCGGCGAGCCGCTCGTCGAATCGCTCGCTGCGGACCTGGATCATGTGCGCGAGCCGCTTGCGGCCCTCGTCGGACGCGTCGAGCAAGATCGCGCGCCGGTCCTCGGGAGCGGGCTTGCGCTCGACGAGGCCGAGGTCCACCAGCGTCTGCACCTGGCGGCTCACGCCGCCCTTGTCCATGTCGAAGGCGTCGGACAGGTCGGCGCCGCGCATGGGCCCGTTGGCGGCCAGGTGGCTGAGGATGAAGTAGGTCATCGGGTGCAGGTCGGGGTGGACCTCGCGGGCCCGCTCCCCCATCACCCGCTTGACGCGGCGGATGAGGGTGCCGACCTCGGCCTCGATGCGACGCAGGTCGTCGGCGCGGGTGCTCATCGCTGGGAGTCTGCCTCGGCCATGAGCTCATCCTCGCGCTTCACCGACGTGCGCAGGGGGACTTCCTTGATGAAGAGCACGGCGATGAGGGCACCGACGGCGAAGGGCAGCGCCACCAGGAAGATGTGACCGGTCGCGTCACCGAACGCGCTCTCGAAGATGGCGCGGATCGGGGCCGGCATGTCCGAGACGTCGGGGATGCCACCCGTGTCGTGGCCGACCTGCGAGGCGAGCTCGGGGTGCTGGGCGACCAGCTTGCGCAGGCCGGACTCGACCGCGTCGGCGACCTGGTGGGCCAGCACGGCCCCCAGGGCGGCGATGCCGACCGAGCCGCCGAGCGAGCGGAAGAACGCGACCACGGAGGAGCCGGCGCCCATGTCGGACAGGGCGATCGTGTTCTGCACGGCGAGGACGAGGTTCTGCATGGTGGCGCCGAGGCCCAGGCCGAGGACGGCCATGAACAGCCCGGTGCGCCACAGCGGCGTGCTGGCGTCGATCGTCGAGAGCAGCGCGATGCCGGCGATGACGGCGACCATGCCGCCGACGAGCCAGCGCTTCCACACGCCGGTGCGGGAGATGATCCGGCCGCTCAGGATGCTCGAGACGAGCAGGCCGCCGACCATGCAGATCGACATGAGGCCGGCCCCGGTCGGGGTCATGTCCTTGGCGCGCTGGAAGTAGAGGCTGAGGTAGACCGTCGAGCCGAACATCGCGAGGCCGATCAGCACGGACGCGACGGTGGCGAGGGTCAGCGTGCGGTCGCGGAAGAGCCGCAGCGGGATGACCGGGTCGGTGGCGACGTTGGCCTCGACGTGCACGGCAGCGCCGATGACGACGATCGAGGCGGCGACGAGCAGGCCGCTGGTCCACGAGACCCAGTCGAAGTTCTGACCGCCGAGCGAGACCCAGACCAGCAGGATCGAGATGCCGCCGACGAGCAGGAAGGCACCGAGGTAGTCGATGGAGACGTCACGCTTGATCACCGGCAGGCGCAGCGTCTTCTGGAGCACGACGAAGGCGAGAGCGGCGACCGGGAGCCCGGCGAAGAAGCACCAGCGCCAGCCGACGGTGTCCACCAGCACGCCGCCGACGAGCGGGCCGCTCACCGTGGCGAGCGCGAACACGGCGCCGATGTAGCCGCTGTAGCGGCCGCGCTCGCGCGGGGAGACCATCGTGGCGATGACGACCTGGACGAGCGCGGTGAGGCCACCGACGCCGAGGCCCTGGATCACGCGGGCGCCGATGAGCACCTCCATCGACGGCGCGAAGCCGGCGATGAGCGAGCCGATCGAGAAGATGACCAGCGCGGACTGCACGAGCAGCTTCTTGTCGAAGAGGTCGGCGAACTTGCCCCAGATCGGGGTGGTCGCGGTCATCGCGAGCATCGTCGCGACGACGACCCAGGTGTAGCCGGTCTGGCTGCCCTCGAGGTCGTCGACGATGGTCGGCAGTGCGTTGCTGACGATCGTGCTGGAGAGCATCGCGACGAACATCGCGAGGAGGAGGCCGCTCAGGGCCTCGAGCACCTGGCGGTGGGTCATCGCGCCGTTCTGCTCGGCGCTGACGGTGGGAGCCTGGGTCACTGCGTTCCTTCGATAGTGGTTGCGTACCGCAATGGTTGTACTCAACAACTATATGCCTATGGACGCGTCACCGCCAGCCGGCTTCGGCGAGACCTGGGACACACCGTTGGGCCGTCCTACGCCTTGAGTCGTCCAGAGACTCAACGCGTAGTCCGGGCGTGTCGCCGCGCTCCCTCGGCCCTGAGTCGTCCAGAGACTCAACGCGTAGTCCGGGCGTGTCGCGGCGCTCCCTCGGCGTTGAGTCGCCCAGAGACTCAACGCGTCGTCCGGGCGTGTCGCGGCGTACGCGGAGGCGGGCGACGGGGCGGAGGGCGGGCGGGGAGCGTGTACGTCCTCCGGACATGCAGCGACCCGCAGGCCTGCTGCTCCTCGGGTGAGGAGCCCCGGGGGATGACACCGGGGGCCTGCGGGTCGGGTGGCTGCAGTGGATTCGCCGGCAGCTGTCGGCGATGCCGGGGCTGCCTAGCGGGCAGCCACCTCACTCATCCGAAAAGAACTCATTCTTCGGACCACCTCCTTTCCGTGTGCCACCACCGTACGTCGCCGAGCGGGGCCACTCAATGGGATATTCGCGCGGGCCTCAGCCCACCGCCTCCTCGGCCGGGGCCTCGAACTGGGAGCGGTGCAGCCGGGCGTAGGCGCCGCCCGCCTCGAGCAGCTCGTCGTGCGAGCCCTGCTCGACGATCGAGCCGTCCTCCATGACCAGGATCAGGTCGGCGTCGCGGATCGTCGAGAGCCGGTGCGCGATCACGAACGACGTGCGGTCCGAGCGCAGGGCCGCCATCGCCCGCTGCAGGAGCAGCTCGGTGCGGGTGTCCACCGACGAGGTCGCCTCGTCGAGGATCAGCAGCGCCGGGTCGGACAGGAAGGCTCGCGCGATGGTGACCAGCTGGCGCTCGCCGGCCGACAGGTTCGAGCCGTCCTCGTCGATGACCGTGTCGTAGCCGTCGGGCAGCGAGTGCACGAAGCGGTCAACGAACGTGGCGCGCGACGCCTCGAGGATCTGCTCCTCCGTCGCCTCGGGCCGGCCGTAGGCGATGTTGTCCCGGATCGTCCCGGCGAAGAGCCAGGTGTCCTGCAGCACCATCCCGATCCGGCTGCGCAGCACGCCGCGCGGGACGGAGGTGATGTCGACGCCGTCGATGAGGATCCGGCCGGCCTGGGGGTCGTAGAACCGCATGACGAGGTTCACCATGGTGGTCTTCCCCGCCCCGGTCGGGCCCACGATCGCGACGGTGCTGCCCGGTCGGGCCACCAGCGACAGGCCCTCGATGAGCGGGCGCTCCGGGTCGTAGGAGAAGGAGACGTCCTCGAAGCGCACCTCACCCCGTGCCGCGGCGCCGGTGGCGGGCAGGCCGTCGGCGTCGGCCGACTCCTCCGGGGCGTCGAGCAGCTCGAAGACCCGCTCGGCGGACGCGACACCGGACTGCAGCAGGTTGAGCATCGAGGCGACCTGCGTCAGCGGCTGGGTGAACTGGCGGGAGTACTGGATGAACGCCTGGACGTCACCCAGCGACATCGTGCCGCTGGCGACCCGGAGCCCGCCGAGCACCGCGATGACGACGTAGTTGAGGTTCCCGACGAACATCATGATCGGCATGATCAGGCCGCTGACGAACTGGGCGCTGTACGACGCCTCGTAGAGCTCGTCGTTCTGCTCGGCGAACACCCGCTCGGACTCCGCCTGCCGGCCGTAGACCTTGACGATGGCGTGCCCGGAGAAGGTCTCCTCGATGTGGGAGTTGAGCGTCCCGGTGCGGCGCCACTGCTGGATGAACATCCCCTGAGACCGTTTCATCACCGCGGCGGTGATGACCATCGAGATCGGCACCGACACGAGCGCCACCATCGCGAGGAGCGGCGAGATCCAGAACATCATCCCGAGCACCGCCACGACGGTCAGCAGCGAGTTGAGCATCTGGCTCATCGTCTGCTGGAGCGTCTGGCTGATGTTGTCGATGTCGTTGGTGACGCGGCTCAGCAGCTCGCCGCGCGGCTGCTTGTCGAAGTAGCCCAGCGGAAGCCGGTGGACCTTGTCCTCGACCTCCGAGCGCATCCGCAGGACGGTGCCCTGCACGACGTCGTTGAGCAGGTAGCCGCCGAGCCACGCGAGCAGCGACGCGGCGACGTAGACCGCGAGCACCACGAGCAGCACGTCGGCGACGGCGGCGAAGTCGACGCCGTCGGTCAGCGTCATCGACTCGAGCATCTCCGCACGGTCGTCCTCGCCCTGCGCGCGGAGCGCCTCGACGGCCTGCTCCTGCGTGGCGCCGCCGGCGAGGACGTCCTTGCCGATGAGCCCCGCGAAGACGAGGTCGGTGGCCCGGCCGAGGATCCACGGACCCACGGCGGTGGCGGCGACGCTGAGCACGGTCAGGACCAGGACGGCGTACGACTTGTGGCGCTCGGGGTGCAGCCGGGCGAGCAGCCGCTTGAGCGAGGGCCAGAACGTGTCGGCCTTCTGCCCGATCATGCCGCCGCCCATCGGTCCCCGGCCGGGCCCGGGACCGGACTGCACGCGCTCGGTCTCCTTCAGGGTGCCGGGCTGGGTCCCGGGCTGGGTGCCGGGCTTGGCCTCTGCGTCGGTGCTCATGCCACTTCCTCCGCGGTCAGCTGGGACCGGACGATCTCCTGGTAGGTCGAGCAGCTCTCGAGGAGCTCCTCGTGGGTGCCGGTGCCGACGACGGCGCCGTCCTCCATCACCACGATCCGGTCGGCGTGGCGGATGGTCGCGACGCGCTGCGCCACGATCACCACCGTCGCGTCCCGGGTGACCGGTCTCAGCGCCGCCCGCAGCCGGGCGTCGGTCGTCAGGTCGAGCGCGGAGAACGAATCGTCGAAGAGGTAGATGTCGGGACGGCGGATGACCGCCCGGGCGATCGCCATGCGCTGGCGCTGGCCGCCGCTGAGGCTCGAGCCACCCTGCGAGATCTCGGCGTCGAGGCGGTCGGGCATGGCCTCCACGAACTCCCGCGCCTGGGCGATCTCGAGGGCCGCCCACATCTCCTCCTCGGTGGCGTCGGGCTTGCCGTAGCGCAGGTTGTCGGCCACGGTGCCGCGGAAGAGGAAGGCCTTCTGCGGCACCAGCCCCAGGCGCGACCACAGCGTCTCCATCTCGATGCGGCGCACGTCGACGCCGCCGATGCGGACGGCTCCGCCGGTGGCGTCGAACAGGCGGGGCACCAGGTTGACGAGCGTCGACTTGCCGGCGCCGGTCGAGCCGACCACGGCCACCGTCTCGCCGGGCCGGGCGGTCAGCCGGACGTCGCGGAGCACGGGCTCCTCCGCGCCGGGATAGGAGAACGTCACGCCGTCGAGCTCGAGGGAGAGCCGCTCGGGCAGCTCGCCGACCGGGTCGGCCGGCGGGACGACCGACGACTCGGTGTCGAGCACGTCGGTGATGCGCTCGGCGCAGACGGCGGCCCGCGGCACCATCATCAGCATGAACATCGCCATCATCACCGACATGACGATCTGCATCAGGTAGGAGATGTAGGCGGTCAGCGCGCCGACCTGCATGTGGCCGCCCTCGACGCGGTGGCCACCGAACCAGACGACCGCGACCGTGGCGACGTTGGCGACGATCATCACCGTCGGGAACACCGCGGCCTGCCAGCGACCGGCCCGGATCGCCACGTCGGTGAGCTGGGCGTTGGCGTCGCCGAAGCGCCGCGCCTCGTGCTCCTCGCGGACGAACGCCCGCACCACGCGTACGCCCGTGATCTGCTCGCGCAGCAGCCGGTTGACCTCGTCGATGCGCTCCTGCATCAGCCGGAAGCTCGGCACCATCTGGCGGACGATGAAGCCGATCGAGAGGCCGAGGACCGGCACGACGGCGAGCACCAGCCAGGACAGGCCGAGGTCCTCGCGGGCGGCCATAATGATCCCGCCGACCATCATGATCGGGGCCGAGACCATCAGCGTGCCGCCCATCAGCACCAGCATCTGCACCTGCTGGACGTCGTTGGTCTCGCGCGTGATCAGCGACGGCGCACCGAACTGCTGGACCTCACGGGCCGAGAAGGTGCCGACCCGGTGGAAGATCGACGCGCGCAGGTCGCGGCCGAAGCCCATCGCGTTGCGCGCCGAGAACCACACCGCGGCGATCGAGCAGACGATCTGCACCAGCGAGACGGCCAGCATCAGCCCGCCGTGGCTGATGATGTAGGCGGTGTCGCCGGTGACGACGCCACGGTCGATGATGTCGGCGTTGAGGCTCGGCAGGTAGAGCGCGGCCATCGTGCCGACGAACTGCAGCCCCACCACGGCGGCGAGCGGAGCGGCGTAGGGCCGCAGGTAGGTGCGGACGAGACGCAGCAGCATCAGGACTCCTTCTCCAGCACGCCGTCGAGCAGCGTCCCGACGATCTGGGCGGGCGTGAGGACGTGGCCGTCGCTGATGTGGGGGTGGGTGCCGGAGAAGGTGAGCATCCGGAGCATGTGGACGAGCTGGACCGGGGTGCAGGTGAGGTGGTCGGCGTCGGTCTCGACCACGGCGACCATGATCTTCTCGGCCCGCCGGCGACCGTCCTCCATGTGCCGGTGCGCCTTGGGCGGTCCGACCATGCCCATCGCGCTCATCAGCAGGAACATGCCACGGAACCGGTCCTGCAGGTGCGTGCAGAGCTCGGTGAGCCGACCACGCAGGTCCTGGTCGAGGTCGATCGACTCGAGGTCGGCGAGGAACGGCTCCATGTCCATGGCCTTCTCCACGGCCGCTGTCACCAGGTCGTCCTTGGAGTCGAAGACACGGAAGATGGTGCCCTCGGCGACCCCCGCGGCGTCGGCGATCTGCTTGGTGGTGACGCTGCGCCCGTGCTCGTGGAGCAACGGGATCGTCGCGTCGACCAGCGCCTCGCGCCGGTCCTCGGGAGTCATGGGGCGGGCACGCGGGGTCACCCGGGAAGGGTAGATGAGTGAGCACTCACTCACAAACGGTTTTCGGCCGAACGAAGCCGGCTCAGGGCGCGAGGCGTACGACGTCCCAGCCGGCGCCGCTGCGCCGGTAGACCAGCCGGTCGTGCATCCGGCTGCGTCGGCCCTGCCAGAACTCCACGACCTCGGGCACCACCAGGTAGCCACCCCAGTCGGGCGGGACAGGCACCTCGCCGTCGTCGTCGTCGGGGCCGAAGCGCTCCTCCATCGCCGCGTACGTCGCCGCGAGCTCCGCGCGCGACCCGACCGGCCGGGACTGGGCCGAGGCCCAGGCGCCGAGCTGGGCGCCGCGGGGGCGGGAGTGGAAGTAGCTCTCCACGCGAGTGGCGTCGAGGAGCCCGGCGGTCCCCTCCACCCGGACCTGGCGCTCGAGCGGGTGCCACGGGAAGAGCAGCGCGCACTGCGCGTTGGCCGCGAGCTCCTCGCCCTTGCGCGAGGCGTGGTTGGTGAAGAACACGAACCCGTCCGGACCGACGCCCTTGAGCAGGACCATCCGGCTCGACGGACGCCCCTCGGGCGTCGCGGTGGCGACCACCATCGCGTTGGGCTCGTGCACCCCGGCGGCGACCGCCTGCTCGAGCCAGCGCTCGAACATCTCGATCGGGTCGTCGGCCAGGTCGGGGAGGTCGAGACCCCCGCGGCCGTACTCCTCGCGCAGTCCGGAGAGGTCCATGCCGCCGAGGGTAGCCGCCGGGGACCGGCCCGGGCGGTCGTGCACAATGAGCCGTCCCGTGCTGTTCTCCGGGACTCCCTGATCCCGGAGGAGTGGCATGAGCGAGATCCAGCACGGCCTTGAAGGCGTCGTCGCGTTCGAGACGCAGATCGCCGAGCCCGACAAGGAGGGCTCGGCCCTCCGCTACCGCGGCGTCGACATCGAGGACCTCGTCGGCCGGGTGCCGTTCGAGAACGTCTGGGGCCTGCTCGTCGACGGCTCGTACGACCCCGGGCTGCCGCCCGCCGAGCCCTACAACATCTCCATCCACACCGGCGACGTGCGCGCCGACGTGCAGGCAGCGGTCGCGATGCTCGCGCCGATGCTGGGGATGGGCCAGACCTACGACATCTCCGACGAGCAGGCGCGCCTGGACCTGTCCCGCGTCGCCGTCATGGTGCTGTCGTACGCCGCCCAGTCCGCGCGCGGCCTCGGCCGGCCGGTCGTCACCCAGTCGGAGGTCGACCAGGGCCGCACCCTCGCCGAGCGGTTCCTCATCCGCTGGCGCGGGGAGGCCGACCCCCAGCACGCCCACGCGATCGACGCCTACTGGTCCTCGGCGGCCGAGCACGGCATGAACGCCTCGACCTTCACCGCGCGGGTGATCACCTCCACCGGTGCCGACGTGGCCGCCGCCTTCTCCGGCGCGATCGGTGCGATGTCGGGCCCGCTGCACGGCGGGGCGCCCTCACGCGTCCTCGGGATGATCGAGGAGGTCGAGAAGCGCGACGGCGACGCGTCGTCGTACGTCAAGGAGCTGCTCGACAACGGCGAGCGCCTGATGGGCTTCGGCCACCGCGTCTACCGCGCCGAGGACCCGCGCGCCCGGGTGCTGCGGCGCACCGCCAAGGAGCTCGACGCACCGCGCTACGAGGTGGCGGAGGCCCTGGAGAAGGCGGCCCTCGCGGAGCTCCGCGAGCGACGCCCCGACCGGGTGCTGGAGACCAACGTCGAGTTCTGGGCGGCCATCGTCCTCGACTTCGCCGAGGTCCCCCCGCACATGTTCACCTCGATGTTCACCTGTGCCCGCACGGGCGGCTGGTCGGCCCACATCCTCGAGCAGAAGACGACCGGCCGGTTGATCCGCCCGTCGGCGGTCTACGCCGGGCCGGGCACCCGACCGGCCAGCGAGGTCGACGGCTGGCACGAGGCCTGGGGCGCCTGAGCGTCGAACCCGACAGCGCTCGGCCGGGTGGCACCGGTCAGCCGGCGGCCGGCCGGTCCTCGAGCTTGCAGGCGGGTGTGCCGCCGGGGAGCTTCTCGCGGTTGTCGGCCACCCAGCGGTAGGCGCGACGGGCGACGGGGTCCACGACCGGGGTGGTCATGATCCGGGAGACGACGCGCCACGGCAGCGGCCCCGTCCGCAGGATCGCGGCGAAGGCGCGGTGGCCGTAGTCGACCCGGCCGTCGGGGTGGACGTAGGGCATCTCGACCTGCGCCCGCTCCGGGTCGACGCCGAGGGCGTCGAGGTCCGCCGACTGCACCGTCGCGGCGTCGACGTCCACGCCCAGACGCGGCACGAGCGCGGCGGTGCGCATGCAGAACCCGCAGTCGGCGTCGTTGAGCATCAGGCCGCGGTCCATGCCTCGAGCGTACGTCGCCGGTCGTCAGCCGCTCGTCACACGGGCGGCGGCTGGGCAAGGTACCAGGACGTCAGGCCCTTCGCGCCCTTGCGGGTCAGCGAGATGTGCATGTGGTCGCGGTGGCGCAGCGTCGGGGAGCACGTGCGGCGGCTGCGGCAGCCCGAGCTGAGGTAGCGCTTGGGGACGAACGCGTCGTAGGAGGCGTACATCGTGTCGTCCCAGATGACGTACATGATGCCCATCCGGCGGGCCAGGGCGTGCGGCTGGCCGGTGTCGTCGGGGGCGAGGACCTCGTCGAGGAGCGCCGTGGCGAGGGCCTGGTCGAGCGGGTCGTCGGCGTCGAGGAGCCAGTCGAAGGCACGGGCCTCCTTGTGCTCGCTCCTGCTCGACCCGGAGCAGGACCGCCCAATGGGTCCGTAGCCGCCGCCGCGCGCGGTGAGCCACGCGGCGAGGGCCAGCACCCCGGCCCGGGGCGTGGGCTTGCAGCCCGTCTGCGGCTGGTAGCCGGCGTACGGCTCCACGGGCATGAGGTAGGGCGCCGACGACGTGACGGTCCCGCGCCGGCTGGCGGCGTCGTCCGCCGAGGCCGCGGGGACGGCGCCCAGCACCAGCGCGAGGGTCAGCAGGAGCGCTCCCCGGAGCAGCCCGACAGCGCGCAGTGACGCTCCCACGAGTCGTCCCACCCTTCACTGAGATCACACCTGACCCAGCGACCGTAGGGGGCGCCCGCAGCGGGCGTCAGGGGTTCTCGTGAACCACAGGACTGTAGTTCTCGAGCACCCGTCCGAAGCACCGGCTGAGCTCCGAGCCGCAGTAGTAGCCGTAGCCCGGGATCGGCTCGTAGCCCGAGGAGAGGTAGAGCGCGATGGCCTCGGGCTGCTTGAGGCCGGTCTCCAGGACGAGCGCCTGGATCCCGGTCGACGCGGCCGTGGTCTCGAGGTGCGCGAGCATCCGGCGCGCGAGCCCGCGGCGCTGCGCCGCCGGGACGACGTACATCCGCTTGACCTCCGCAGTGACCTCGGCGCCGAGCGCCGTGACCGAGCTGCGCCGCCACGCGCCCGTCGCCACCGGGGCGTCGTCGAGGTAGCCGACGAAGAACTGTCCGAGCGGGTCCTCGAAGTCCGCGGGGTCGATCGGGGACTCGTCACGACCGCCGTAGCGCTCGACGTACTCCTCCTGGACGGCCTCGATGAGCGCCTGCGCGTCGGGGTGGGTGATGGCGACCCGCTCGATGCGGAGGCCGGCGTTCATCGGGGATCCCCCATCGTGAGACGAGCGTGGGCGGGTGACACAATAGAGGCCTCTGACAGCGTCGTCAGGACCGCCCGTTCCCTTCACCGTGAGGCCCTCCATGACCGACGCCCTGCAGATCCCCGCCGAGCTCCTCCCGGCCGATGGCCGCTTCGGCGCGGGTCCGTCCAAGATCCAGACCAGCCACCTCGACGCGCTCGCCGCGACCGGCGCGACGCTCATGGGCACCTCCCACCGACAGGCGCCGGTGAAGCAGACTGTCGGCCGGGTCCGCGAGGGGCTCACCGCGCTGTTCGACGTGCCCGAGGGCTACGAGGTGGTGCTCGGCAACGGCGGCGCCACCGCGTTCTGGGACATTGCCTGCTTCGGCCTGGTCCGGGAGAAGAGCCAGCACCTGTCCTTCGGTGAGTTCTCGTCCAAGTTCGCCACCTCGGCCAAGAAGGCACCGTGGCTGGCCGACCCCTCGGTCATCACGAGCGAGCCCGGCTCGCGCCCCGACGCGGTCGCCGAGGACGGCGTCGACACCTACGCGTGGGCGCACAACGAGACGTCCACCGCGGTGATGGCGCCCGTACGCCGCCCTGCCGGCGTCGCCGACGACGCGCTCGTCCTCGTGGACGCCACCTCCGGCGCCGGCGGCCTGCCGGTCGACCTCACCGAGGTGGACGCCTACTACTTCGCCCCGCAGAAGTGCTTCGCGTCCGACGGTGGCCTCTGGATCGCCCTCATGTCGCCGCGTGCCCTGGCCCGCGCGGAGGAGATCGCGTCGAGCGGACGCTACGTCCCGCCGTTCTTCGACCTGCCGACCGCCATCGACAACTCCTCGAAGAACCAGACCTACAACACCCCCTCGGTGGCCACGCTCTTCCTGATGGCCGAGCAGCTCGACTGGATGAACGCCCAGGGCGGGCTGAAGGGGATGGTCGAACGCACCACGGCCTCGTCCGACGCCCTCTACGGCTGGGCGGAGCGGACGGACTACACGACCCCCTACGTCGCCGAGCCGGCCGACCGCTCGCTCGTCATCGGCACCATCGACTTCGACGACAGCATCGACGCGGCCGCGATCGCGGCGACGCTGCGCGCCAACGGCATCGTCGACACCGAGCCCTACCGCAAGCTGGGCCGCAACCAGCTGCGCATCGCGATGTACCCCGCGATCGACCCGGCCGACGTCGAGAAGCTCACCGCGGCGATCGACCACGTGGTCGCCCACGGCTGAGACCCGTCCGGCGCCCGTCAGCCGGTGAGGAGCTTGAGCACCGCCCGCTCGAGCGCCGCCTGCCGGGCGTCGGAGGAGTCGTACTCGCCACGGACCGTGATGGTCTGACCGCGCTCGTAGGCCTCGACGACCCGCGGGTCGACGTAGGACGTGCGAGCCAGGGTCGGGGTGTTGCCGAGGAACTCCGAGACCTCCTTCATCGCGCTGGAGACGGCGCGCTTGCGCGAGGCCTTGGTCTGCCCCGGCTCGGAGGTGTCGGCGAGGGCGGCGGCCGCGATCACGGTGGCGTGCCAGGTGCGGAAGTCCTTGGCCGTCGCATCGATGCCGAAGCAGCCGCGGATGTAGTCGTTGACGTCGCTCGACGACAGGTCGCGCCAGCGCTTGCCGTCCTTCCAGGCCAGCAGCTCGTCACCCCCGCCGCGCCGGCGTCGCATCACCTCGAGCGCCTCGATCGCCGACGGGTCGTCGATCTCGATGTTGTGCTCCACGCCCGACTTGCCGACGAAGGCGAACCGCATGCGGTCGCCGTGCCGCGACACGTGCTCCTTGAGCAGCGTCGTCAGGCCGAAGGAGCCGTTGGTGTCGGTGTAGACGTCGTTGCCGATGCGGAAGTAGCCGAGGTCGAGCAGCCGCACCGCCACGGCGCACGCCCGCTCGAGCGACATCCCCTCGGCGCCGATGTCGGTGAGCACCCGCTCGCGCGCCTTGGACAGCGCCTTGCCGAAGTCGAGGATCCGGTCGAACTTGGCGGCGTCGCGGCTGGCGCGCCACTGCGGGTGGTAGAGGTACTGGCGCCGGCCGGCGTCGTCGGTGCCGACGGCCTGCAGGTGGCCGTGGGGGTAGGGCGTGATCCATACGTCGCGCCAGGCCGGGGGGATGACGAGCGCCTTGCAGCGCGCGACCTCCTCGGGTCCCAGCTTGTCGCCGTGCTGGTCGAGGTAGGTGAAGCCCTTGCCCGAGCGGCGACGCGTCCAACCGGGCTGGTGGGGAGCCGTCCGCCGCAGTCGAGGCATGCGGCGAACCTACTGGGCGCACGGTCGGCGACGTGCCACCCGGAGGGAGGGCATCGGTGGGGGCCCACCGTCGGTCCGCCGACGCGGAGCAGCAGCGCCCCGGGTGTCCCGTCCGGGACGCCCGGGGCGCTGCCTCGCCGGTGGGTCCGCTCCGCTCGGGAGCGGACCGGATCAGGCGCGGATCGTGATGGTGCGCACGACCGTGCCGTTCTTCTTGATGGTCACGACGTGCGCGCCGGAGGCCTTGGCGGCGCGGGCGGACACGACGTCCTCGTCACCGAGGCCCTGGGTCAGCTCGGCCAGCTTCTCGCCGTCGAGCTTGACGACCCACCGGACCTTCTTGCCCACGACGTCACCGGCCGCGCCGTCGTCGGTGGTGAGCGTGACCTTGATGCCGCGGTTCACCTTCGCGAACGAGAAGCGGCCCTCGGCGTCCACGACGGTGACGACGCCGTTGGCGCCGGCCGGCCCGGTCGCGCCGGCCGGGCCCGCGGGACCGACCGCGCCGGCGGGACCGGCAGGACCGGCAGGACCGGCAGGACCGGCAGGCCCGGTGGCGCCGTCCTGGCCGTCCGTACCGTCCTGACCGTCCATGCCGTCCACCCCGTCCTGCGCCTGCGCGAGGCTGGTGAACTCGTAGACGGTCGAGCCGTACTGCATCCGCTCGATGACGCCCTCACCCTTGACCCCCGAGCCCAGCGAGAACCCGCCGAACGCGACACGCGCCTGCGGCAGTGCGGCCTGCCACTCGGCCAGCGTGCCGTACCACTCCGAGCCCTGACCGCCGGCGGCGACGCCCGAGGGGTCGGCTGTCTTCGCGGTGGTGGACGACGACGACGTCAGCCACCACACGTTCCCGTAGACGGACTCGCCCACGAGGATGTTGTAGTCGTTGCCGTTGCCGGCGATGCCATCGGCGTCGAAGACCAGCTGCTTGCCGGGCTCGGGCTGGCTGCCGGCCCAGGTCATCGAGGCCGACGAGGGGATGCCGCCGGTGAGGGCGAAGTAGCCCGCGGCCTTGTCGGTGGACGTCGAGCCCTCGGTCCAGACGTGCAGGCCGTCGCGCAGGAACTCCACGTGTCCGGTGGCACGCGTGTCGGCGGTGTTGAGGTCGCCGGGACGGATGGTGGCCGAGGCGGCGTGGGCCGGGACGGTCGTTCCGGCGACGGCGATGGCCGCAGCGGTGGCAGTGGTGACGAGGGCCGCGAGACGGCGCGTGCGGGATGACATGAGTGGTTGACCCCTTCGAGGGCGAGCGGCACCGTGCCGCTGCGCTCGCACCACTGCGGGGCCTCGACGCCGAGGTCCACCGGCCAGGTGGTGCGGCGTCAAGGACACCCTGTCGTCTGCCACACCAGAGGCGCGTTCGGCCACTGCCCGTCCACCGTTCGACCACAGTGGACGTGTGCCTCCCGTGGGGATCGGCCACCCCCAGCGCGCGGTCTGCCTCAGCGCGCGGCCGGGCCGCCTCGCAGCACCCGCCGGGCGAGCTCGGCCTGGCTGGCGGACAACAGCTGCTCGGGGACGATGACCGGGTCGCGGCCCTCCACGACGAACGTGTAGGTGAACATGTCGGGCATCGGCGGCGTGCCCGTCGTCGGGGCCGTCACCACGGCCTCGTCGACCAGCGCGCGCAGGCCCGGCTCGACGGTGTCGTCGAGGTCGACCTCGACCGACTCCGTACGCCCGGCGAAGCCGCCGCTGCGCTCGACGCGGAGCCGGCCCGCCGGCGCCCCCGCGGGCACCGGCTGCTCCGCCGGGGTCGACGCACCCGTCGGCGCCGCCGGCTCCACGCCGACCTGCGCCCACGCCTGCCGCACCGCGTCGGCGTGCTGCCCGGCGACCGCGACGGTCGCCGCGGCGAAGGTGGCGAAGTCGGAGTCCGTCGGGACGTCGCCGCTGACGAGGGCGTCGTACCAGATGCGGCCGGCGCCCTCGATCGTGCGGCCCCCGATCGCCACCGCGGCGAGCTGGAAGGCCTTGTTGGGGATCCCGGAGTTGAGGTGGACGCCGCCGTTGTCGTTGGAGGTCTCGACGTAGTCGTCCATGTGGCCGACCTGCGGGTCGGTGCCGAGGTCGGGGTCGTCGTAGGCCGTGCCGGGAGCGGCCATGTCGCGCAGCGCCCGGGCCTGCACCGACGGCAGGAACAGGCCCTCGCCGATGAGCCAGTCCCCCGCGTCGGCCGTCTGCTCGAGCAGCCACTGCTTGAGGCAGGAGGCGAAGGCGTCGGCGACGGACTCGTTGAGCGCGCCCGACTGGTCCTGGTAGGCCAGGCCGGTGGTGTGCTCGATGACGGCGTGGGAGAACTCGTGGGCCAGCACGTCGACCGGCTTGGTGAAGCGCTCGAAGACCCGGCCGTCCCCGTCGCCGAAGACCAGCTGCGTGCCGTCCCAGAAGGCATTGTTGTAGGCCTCGCCGTAGTGCACGGTGATGCTCACCGTGGCGCCCGCGTCGTCGTGGGAGTCGCGCTGGAGGGCCTCGGCGAACATCCGGAGCGTCTGCTCGATCCCCGTGGCGGCCTCGTCGACCGCCGTGTCGCCGGTCGCCGGCTGGTCCGCCTCTCGCGCCGGCGTGCCGGGCAGGGTCGTCGTCGATCCCGCGTCGTGGACGATCCAGTCCGGTCCCGTCGCCACCTGCGGGCCGGCCGTCGGTGTCGAACGCGCCTCGAGGGCCCGCCGCGCACGGAGGGCCTCGTCGTGCGCCGCAGCCTCGGGTCCGTCGACGCGCTCGACGAGCCAGGGCGGGATGAAGGTGCACCGAGGTGCTGCGGCAACCAGGTCGGCGGAGGTGTCCCGAGGAGTCATGGGACAGGTCTACCGCCTCGCTCCGACACCCGGTAGGCCCGCCACCCGCCGGACAGGCCGTCCTCCGGCGTCGGCCCCTCGCTCACGAAGTCTCGATCTGACGCTGCGGCCACTAGACTTCTTGGCGCTGCGGCCCTGCTGGCCGCGCCCGGCCCCTGTGGCCGCCTCGTCTCCGCCCCGGAAGGCCCCTGCATGCCCACCCAGTCCCGCTCCGACCTGCGCAACGTCGCGATCGTCGCGCACGTCGACCACGGCAAGACCACGCTGGTCGACGCGATGCTGCGCCAGGCCGGCGCCTTCACCGCGCACCAGGCCGAGAGCGTCGCGGACCGCGTCATGGACTCCGGCGACCTCGAGCGCGAGAAGGGCATCACCATCCTCGCCAAGAACACCGCGGTCCACTACGCCGGTCCGGCCGGCGGCGGCCAGCCGATGGTCATCAACATCATCGACACCCCCGGCCACGCCGACTTCGGCGGCGAGGTCGAGCGCGGGCTGTCCATGGTCGACGGCATCGTGCTGCTCGTCGACGCCTCCGAGGGCCCGCTCCCCCAGACCCGGTTCGTGCTGCGCAAGGCGCTCAACGCCGACATGCCGGTGATCCTCGTCGTCAACAAGACCGACCGCAGCGACGCCCGCATCACCGAGGTCGTCGACGAGTCCTACGAGCTCTTCATGGACCTGCTCGACGACTCGCACAGCCAGGACGCGCTGGACTTCCCCGTCGTCTACGCCTCGGGCAAGGCCGGCATCGCCTCCCTCGAGCAGCCCGAGAACGGCTCGATGCCGGAGGGCTCCGACCTCGAGCCGCTGTTCAAGACGATCCTGGAGACCATCCCGGCCCCGCAGTACGACGACGAGGCTCCGCTGCAGGCGCACGTCACCAACCTCGACTCCTCGCCGTTCCTCGGCCGGCTCGCGCTGCTCCGCGTCCACCAGGGGACGCTCAAGAAGGGCCAGACCGTGGCCTGGATGCGTCGTGACGGCGAGGTCAAGAACGTCCGGATCACCGAGCTCCTCGTCACCGAGGGCCTCGAGCGCAAGCCCGGCGAGTCCGCCGGTCCCGGCGACATCGTCGCCATCGCGGGCATCCCCGACATCACCATCGGCGAGACCCTGGCCGACGCCGAGAACCCGATCGCGCTGCCGCTCATCCACGTCGACGAGCCCGCGATCTCGATGACCATCGGCACCAACACCTCGCCGCTGGTCGGCAAGGTGAAGGGCGCCAAGGTCACCGCCCGCCTGGTCAAGGACCGCCTCGACGCCGAGCTCGTCGGCAACGTCTCGCTGCGCGTCCTGCCGACCGAGCGTCCCGACGCCTGGGAGGTCCAGGGCCGCGGCGAGCTGGCGCTGGCGATCCTCGTCGAGCAGATGCGCCGCGAGGGCTTCGAGCTCACCGTCGGCAAGCCGCAGGTCGTCACCCGCGAGGTCGACGGCAAGGTCCACGAGCCCTACGAGCGCCTCACCATCGACGCGCCGGAGGAGTACCTCGGCACGATCACCGAGCTCCTCGCCGCCCGCAAGGGCCGCATGGAGGGCATGACCAACCACGGCACCGGCTGGGTCCGCATGGACTTCGTCGTCCCGTCGCGTGGCCTCATCGGGTTCCGCACCGACTTCCTCACCGAGACCCGCGGCACCGGCATCGCGCACCACATCTCCGAGGGCTACCACCCGTGGGCCGGCGAGATCCGCTCGCGCAACAACGGCTCGCTGGTGGCCGACCGCGCCGGTGCGGCGACGGCGTACGCCATGACGTCGCTGCAGGAGCGCGGCGTGCTGTTCGTCGAGCCGACCACCGAGGTCTACGAGGGCATGATCGTCGGCGAGAACTCCCGCGCCGACGACATGGACGTCAACATCACCAAGGAGAAGCAGCAGACCAACATCCGGTCCGCCACCTCGGACAACTTCGAGAAGCTGATCCCGCCGAAGCGGCTCTCCCTCGAGCAGTGCCTGGAGTTCTGCCGCGAGGACGAGTGCGTCGAGGTCACCCCCGAGCAGGTGCGCATCCGCAAGGTCGTGCTCGACGCGAACGCGCGGGCCAAGACCGCGAGCCGCGCCCGCAAGGCCAACAAGTAGCCGAGGCGTCGTGACCTCCAGCCCCGACCAGCCGGCCCGTCCGCACGACGACGCGCTCGCCGGGCGGCTGGCTGCGTGGCTGGAGGGTCTCGGCCTCGCCGAGCAGCTCGGCGCTGCCGGGCTGCCGACCTACGAGCGCGACGAGGCGGGGGTCGTGCGCTGGCACGAGCCGGCGACCGGCGAGCCCCTCGACGCCGAGCGCCTCGAGGACCTCGACCGGCAGCTGCGCTCGGTGGGTGACGACCCGACGCACGGGGTGCCGGTGGAGCTGGTGCGGCTGCGGCGCGAGGGCCGCGTCCGGGCGGCGCTGCTCGACGGCGGCTGGTCGTCCTACGCCGAGGTGGGCCGGATGCGAGGCGTCTCGGAGAACGCGGCCAGGTTCGCGCTGCACAAGGCCGCGGGGCGCCGTACGGTCCTGCTGGTGCAGCACCAGGGCGAGACCCTGGTGCCGAGGTTCCAGCTCGACGACACCGGGGAGGTCCGCAGCGAGCTGCTGCCCGTCCTCGAGCCGCTGCTGGCCGCGGGCATCGACCCGTGGCGGGTGTGGGCCTGGCTCACCACTCCGGCGGCGCTGCTCGGCGGTGACGTGCCGCACGAGGTGGCCCGCGACCCCGAGGAGCTGTCGGTGGTGCAGCGCGCCGCCGTCGCGCTGGCCGAGCGGGCTCGCACGACGCGATGACCTGCGGCCCCCTCCGGTGACGGAGGTGGCCGCAGGCGCGTCGCCCCACGCGGTCAGTCGGTGACGACCGCGACGCCCTCGACCCGGACCGGGCCGCGGACCACGACGAGTCGCAGCTCGCCGGTGCGGGCCTTGCGGAGGTCGACCTTGCGCAGCACCTGGGAGCGGTTCTTGCCCCGCAGGTTGACCGTCTTGATCCGCTTCTGGCCGACGTAGACGTTGAGCAGCGCCGGCTGCTTCGTCGTCGTCACCACGAGCACGACCCGCGTCGCGCGCCGCACCTTCTTCGACAGCTCCGCTCCGCGGTCCTGCGAGGCGACGTAGTCGTTGCCATAGGCTTTGCGGTCCTTCACCCGCGTCCAGCGACCGGACTGCCGGAAGGCGCCGTCGTCGTGGGGACGCGTGAACGTCCGGCGCTCCGGGGTCGCGTCGGCGACACCGGCCGCGTTGACCGCGGCGACGACGAGCTCGTGGGTGCCGGGCTTGGCCCTCACCGTCAGGGACCCGTCCGCGCAGTCGACCTCCTTGCCGTCGAGCGTGCACTCGAAGGTGGCCGGTGCGGTGGAGCTGCCGAAGCGGAAGCGCTGCTTGCGCTCCAGCACGATGGCTCCGTCCTTCGGGCCCCTCTCGACGGTCGTCTCCGGGCTCGGGACGGCGGCGAGCTTGAACGAGGCGTCGTTGACGTCGAAGAAGTAGTTGTCGACCGCCTCGATCTTGATGCGTACGTCGCCGCTGGTGACGTTGGGCATCGTCAGCCGCTCGGACCCGTCGTTGGGCGTGCTGGCCGCGAGCACGGTGCCGAACGTCGTCCCGCCGTCGGTCGACAGCGAGACCTTCACGTTGGCCGCGAGCCGTTGGGTGTTGTTGACCGCCCAGGTCACCGGCACCGTGGCGCCGCCCGGGACCGTGGTCCCGGCCCCGGCCTGGGAGGTGACGAGGAACGGACCCGCGCCGGGGTCGATCCCGAGCGTGACGTCGTCGTGCGCCAGCCCCCCGCCGTTGGGGAACAGGTCGCGCGCCGTCAGCCGGAACCTGATCGCCGGTGTCGTGTTGCCGAGGCTGCCGAGGTACTCGGCCCCGGGGAGGAACTCGGAGTAGCAGTCGAGGAGCGTGTCGGGCAGCTGCCGGTTGGGCAGGCCCGTGGCCGGCGGGCAGCTGCCCGTGGCGGCGTTGGTGTTGCCGGCGAGGATCTGCGCCATGTCGGGGAACACCCGCGTCGGGCTGCCGTCGGCGAGATTGATGCCCGGCGACGGGGACTTCAGGCTGTCCTCGTCGCTGACCACCGCGTCGTCGCCGAAGACGCGGAACAGCGGACCGTAGACCTTGCGGTTGTCCGGCAGGCTGGTGCCCGAGCCGAAGTCGGCCTGCTCCCAGAGGTAGACGAGCGGGTCGCCGTCGACATCGGTGCCGGACCCGGTCAACGCGAACGGCGTGCGGATCGGGATCGTCCTCGCAGCGGGCGCCGTCACCACCGGCGCCGTGTTGTCGGCGAGCTCGTCGGTCTGCGGCAGGTCGATGCCGTTGTTGTCGGCCGGCCCGCCCTTCTCGGTCTCACCGACGAACCCGCTGACGCCGGCGCTGCCGCTGGCCACCGTCAGCGGCGCCTGGTCGAGGTCGGAGGGCCCGCCCTCGAAGAACATCCGCGGCTCCTCGTTGAAGATCACCTGGAAGCCGCGGTCGTCGATCGGCTCGACCAGGGGGTCGCCGTCCTCGTCGGAGTTGAACACCTCGTCGTAGCCCCACTGGGCGATCGACACGTCCTGGCCGGTGAGGGTCTCGACGGCCGCCTCGACGCCCGCGTTGGTGTAGTCGGTGCCGCGGGTGAGGGTGATCGGACCGGTGGCCCCCGGGAAGTCGAGGCTGATCGTCTCGCCGTCGGCGTCGAAGCCGCGCAGCGACACCGTCTGCACCTCGATGACGTTGTAGGGCGTCGACTGGACGGCCTCGACCTCGTCGACGGTGAGGAAGGAGAAGTAGGGGTCGGTGTGCGGCTGCAGGTCGTCGCGTCCGCAGATGCCGGCGTAGGCCATGACCGACGAGCCCGACCCCGGCTCGACCGAGGCCTCGGAGATGTTGTCGGCGCAGTTGCCGGCCGCTCCGTTGAAGGTGTGGTTGCCGCCGAACTGGTGCCCGATCTCGTGCGCGACGTAGTCGATCGCGAAGAAGTCGCCCTTGGGCTCCGCCAGCCCGGTGCAGCCGCCGCCCTTGTAGTCGCCGCCGACGACGCCGAGGTAGGCGACGCCGCCGCCGTCCTTGCCGAGCGCGATGTGGCCGACGTCGTAGCTGGAGGCGCCGATGAGCTGGCCCAGGACCGTGCGGTTCTGGCCGAGCGTGAGGATCGTGCAGCCGTCGAGGTCACCGGGGAGGTCGTCGTCCTCGGTGGTGGGGTCGCCCGGGTCGGCGACGTCGAAGCACGGCGCGGAGCCGCACGGCCCGTCGGGGCCGGTGGCCTCGGCCTCGGTGTCGAAGTTGAGCTTGTCGGTCTCGTTGACGAGGCGCAGCTCGGTGGCCAGGTCGTCGTTGTAGATCTGGTTGACGCGATTGATCAGCGTGACCTTCTCGGCCAGCACGTTGTCGGTGCCGAAGTAGGCCGCGTAGGACGGGTCGCTGGTGAGGGCGAGACGGTAGAAGTGGCGGTCGACGCGCTTGCCGGCGTCCGCGTCCTTGGCCTGCGCTGCCCGGACGGTGTCGCGCAGCGCGGTGATCTCGCCCTCCGTGCGCTCGCGCTGCGGAGCCGGCAGGTCGGCGGAGAAGTAGCTCAGGTGCGCGGTGGAGCCGCGGCGGTTGAAGGCCGGGTCGACGTACCAGTCGCTGCGGCCACCGGGCGTGCGGACGAAGGCGTGGAAGCCCATCGGCGTGATGTCGAGCGCGACGGTGGCGCGCGGGTCGTCCATGCCGCGTCCCGACCAGGTGCGGATCTCGGGGTGCGCGCCCGCGAGCCCCGACTCCATGCGCTGGGTCTGCTCGACGCGGAAGGCCTGCAGGGAGCCGTCCGGGGCAGGGATCCGCACCACGGCGAAACCCTCGCCGGCCGGGAGCTCGTCGCGCAGCCCCGCGAGGTCGACCCGCGTGGCGGCGTAGGCCCTGGGCTCGACACGGATCTTGGACCCGCTGAGGTCGAAGCCTCGCAGCGGGGCGAAGGTGCGGTCGTCGGGCGCCGCCGTGGCGACCGGGACGGTCGCGACGAGCACCCCCGCTCCCAGGACGACGACGAGACTGGCGGCGATGCTGCGGATCCGGTGCGACATGCGTGCTCCTCAGTGGCGGTGGACGCAGCCTAGGGCCGCTCACCGACAGGGCGCCATACCTCCCGACGCGGACCGCCCTGCCCCGACAGGGTCGGGGCAGGGCGGTCGTGGACGGTCGTCGTACGCGGTCAGCGGGTGGTGGTGATCGCCACGCCCTCGATGCGGACCTGCTTGTCCTCGGCCACCACGATCCGGAGGTTCCCGGAGGTCGCTCCGTCGAGGTCGACCGTGCGCAGCTGCTTGGTCCTGCCCTTGCCGCGCAGCGCGAACGTCTTGACCAGGTCACGGCCGACGAAGACCTCGACCGGGCCGGACGTCCTGCCGGTGCTCACGACGAGGCTCACGCTCGTGGCCCGGCGCAGCCGGTGCGACAGGGTCGCGCCCTGCTGCCGGGAGCGCGCGTAGTCGCCGCCGAAGGCCTTCGCCGAAGCCACGCGCTTCCAGGCCCCCCGGCTCTTCAGGGCACCGTCGTCGAGCGGGACGGTGAAGGTGCGCGTGACCGGGGTGGCGTCCACGTTGCCCGCGGCGTCGACGGCGGCGACGGACACGACGTGCGTGCCCGCGGACGGCTTCTTGACCTTGAGCGTGTCACCGCAGGCGATCGGCGCACCGTCCAGCGTGCACCGGAAGGTGGCCGGCGACTCGGAGGAGACCAGGCCGAACCGCGCCGTGCGCTTCAGCAGCACCGACCCGTCGGCCGGACCTGAGCCGATCGACGTGCTCGGCGCCGTGGTGTCGCCCGGGCCACCGGTCACGACCACCGTGAACGTGCGCTCCACCGGGTCGTTCGACCCGTCGGAGATCGTCACCGTGACGGGATAGGTCCCGGCAGCAGCGGTGACCTTGCCCCGCACCGCCCAGCGTGCCGTGGCGGGACGGACCCCGTCGGCGGTGGCCTCGACCCGGTCCAGGGTCAGCCCGGTCGGCAGTCCCGACGCGGTGGCGCTGATGCTGTCGGCGTCCACGGCGCCCGTGGTGGCCGACAGCTCCACGGCCGGGCTCACGCCCTGGCCGTAGGCCGCGGTCGTGGTGGTGGCGCCGGGGCCGTCGACCGACAGCGAGGGCCGGATCGAGAAGTCGGCGTTGTTGATGTCGAAGAAGTAGTTGCCGACCGCCTCGATCTTGATCCGGGCCTGCGTCGTCCCGTTGTTGGGCCAGGTGACCGGCGCGCTGCCGTCGTTGGGCGTGCTCTCCACCAGCACCGTCGGGAAGGTCAGCCCGCCGTCGGTCGACAGGCTGATCCGGACGTCGGGTGCCATCGTCGGCGCGTTCGTGCCCGCCACCGTCCAGGTCACGGTCTCGGTGCGACCGGCGACCGCGGCTCCGGGCGTGTTCTTGGAGTTCACCAGGAACGGGCCGGCGGCCTTGTCGAGGGTGAGCTTGACGTCGTCGTAGGCGTATCCGCCCGCCTCGGGGTCGAGGTCGCGAGCGGTGAAGCGGAAGTTGAGCGACGGCTCGGTGTTGCCGGCCGCTGCCGACCCGACGTACGCCGCCGTGGGCAGCCACTCGGCGAAGCACTCCACCACGGGCACCGGCACGTTGCTCGCACCGCCGGTCGCCGGCGGCGCCGGCATCGGCGGGCACTCACCGCTGACGTTCGTGTTGTTGGCCGCGATCTGCGCCATGTCCGGGAAGGTGCGGCTGGGGTTGCCGTCCGCGATGTTCTCCCCGGGCGACTCGATCTCGAGCGTGCCGGCCGGCGTCACCGGGGCGTACGCACCGAAGATGCGGAACAGCGGGCCGTCCGCCTTGGCCTGGCTGCCGAGGCGTACGCCGGTCGCGCCGCCCCTGTCGTTCTGCTCCCAGATGTGGACCAGGGCGTCGCCGTCGGGGTCGGTGGCCGAGCCGGTCAGCGTGAACGGCGTCCGGATCGGGATGGTCCTGTCCGCCGGCGCCGTGGCGACGGGTGCCCGGTTGGCCGTGGTCGTGACCTGCCAGCCGGCGTTGTCGATGGGGCCGCCCTTGGCGGTCTCGCCGACGAAGCCCGAGGCGTCGCCGCTGGCGACGGCCACCGAGAGCTGCGGCTGGTTGACGCCGGCGAGGCCGGGGCCGTTGAAGGTCACCTGGAAGCCGGCGTCGGTGAGGTCGCCGGACCCGCCGAACGCGGCCACCGTGACGGTGCCGGCACCGGTGACGGCCTCGATGGCCGCGTCGATGGCGGCCGTGGTCCAGGTCGTGCCCCGGACGATGGGCGCGGTGGTCTGGCCGTTGAAGGTGAGAATGATCGACTCGCCGTCCGTGTCGAAGCCGCGCAGCGACACGGTCTGCACCTCGTTGATGGCGGGGCGCGGAGTGAGGACGTAGGTGGTGAGGTCGGTGACGCTGCGCTGCGAGAAGTACGGGTCGGTGTGCGGCTGGAGGTTGTCCTGCTGGCAGATGCCGGCGTAGGCCATCACCGAGGTGCCCGAGCCGGGCTCCCACGGCGAGCCGTTGCGGTTGCCGCCGCAGTTGTACTCGGTCCCGTTGAAGGTGTGCGGACCACCGAACTGGTGCCCGAGCTCGTGTGCGACGTAGTCGATGGCGAAGAAGTCGCCCTCGGGCGTCGGCAACCCGGTGCAGCCGGCCGCCTTGCGGTCGCCACCGACGACGGCCAGGCCGGCGATGCCGCCGCCGTTGACGCCGAGGGCGACGTGGCCGACGTCGAAGCTGGACGCCCCGACGAGCTGGCCGAGCACGATGCGGTTGCGGCTCAGGGTGGAGCTGCCGCAGCTGGTGAGCTGGGCGGGGGTGAAGCACGCGGCCGCGCCGCACGGCCCGTTGGGCTCGGTCGCCTCGGCGGCCGTGTCCAGGTTGAGGGCGTCGGACTCGTCGATCAGCAGCATCCGGATCGCCAGGTCGTCGTTGTAGATGTGGTTGACCCGGTTCATCAGGGTCACCTTCTCGCTCAGCACGTTGGCGGTGCCGAAGTACGTCGCGTACGACGGGTCGTTGAGGAGGGCGAGGCGGTAGGTCCGGAGGCTCACCGCGGTGCCGGGCGCCTCGCCGGCGGCCTGCTGCTGGGTGAGGTCCTGGTGGAGGTCGTGATCGAGCTCGGGCTCGACGAGGCCGCGCTGCGGCGCCGGGACGTCGCTGCCGCGGTAGGAGACGTAGAGGCTCTGGTCGCCGTTGTAGGCCGGGTCGACGTACCAGGCGGCCTTCTCACCGGCTCCGCGCACCGAGGCGTGGAAGCCCGTGCGGGTCAGGTCGAGGCGGATGGACGCGGTGGGGTCCTCGACCCCGCGACCGGCGTACGTCCGGAGCTCGGGGTGCGCGGCGGCGAGGCCATCCTGCATGACGGGCGACTCGGTGACGGCGAACTCCACGAGCTCGCCGGTCGGCGCCGGGACACGCACCACGACCGGGTCGGCGGAGGCGTCCTCGGCGGGCGCCTGCTCGAGCCGCTGCGCGATCGCGGGGCGGTCGAGGGTGTAGGCCTCGTAGGCACGCGGCTGGACGCGGGCGTCGTTGCCGCCCTTCGCGCCGCGCTGCTGCTCGTTGGTGGAGGTCCAGTAGTCGTCCCCGGCTGCCGACTGCGCGGCTGGCGACGAGGTGGCCGGGGCGGTGAACGCCTGGAGGCCGGTGGCCGTCAGGACGACGGCGAGAGAGGTGGCGGCGATGGCGGCGGCTCTGCGCTGCGCCCGCCGGAGGGCGCGAGGGTAGGACAAGGACTGCTCCCGAGAGGGTCGAAGGGTGGCTCCAGCCCCTGTGACCGCTGGTGACAGTGGGATGGAAGCGTCAACCTAGATCCGCTCGCCCGGATTGGGAAGACGTCCACGTCCCATCGGGTGGGCCCCGTCAGGCAGCCGGTGAGGCAGCCGTGCGGCGCAGGGTCGGTGCGAGCACGACCAGGCCCAGGAGCGGGAGGACCGCGAGCACGAGGAGCGCGCCGGGCATGCCGAGCGGACCGCTCAGCCCGGCGACCACGGCGGAGCCGATGCTGCCACCGATGAGGAAGAGCAGCGTCGAGACGCCGAGCGCGACGCCCCGTACGTCCTCGTGCACGGCGTCCCCCACGACGGCGCTCAGCGCGGGCTGGCCGAGGCCGAAGGCGAAGGTGACCAGCACGATGCCGACGACGAGGACGGTCGCGCTGGCCCAGAACGCGCCAGCGGTCGCCACCAGCAGCGCGCCCGAGGCGACGAGGCCGGCGATCGCGAGCGAGCGGCTCGGCCCGATCCTGGCGAGCATCGGCCCCGTCACCTGCGGCACCAGCAGCGCGACGGCGGCGCTCGGCACCATGGCCAGACCGACCTGCCACGCCTCCCAGCCCTCGGCGAGCAGCACGGCGGGCAGCGCGATCAGCATGGCGAACCACGAGGCGGGCACGGCGGAGGCCGCGATCGCGCTTCGCACGACGGTCGCGTTGCGGATCACCTCGACCGGCAGGAAGCCGTCGGGGCGTCGTCGTACGCTCGCGCGCACCGCGGGCACGCCGAGCACCAGCAGGACGGCGCCGAGGGCCGCGACGACCAGCCCGCCTGACGGGGACTGCACGAGCAGGACCATGCCGGCGGAGGTCAGCGCGACGAGCACGGCGCCCACCACGTCGAGGCGGGCACCGCTGCCTCCGGTCGGCAGCGCGCGCCACAGCAGCGGCACCACGAGGGCGCCGAGGATGGGCAGCGCCATCACGGCGCGCCAGCCGAAGGCCGCCTCGACGACACCGCCGATGAGCGGACCGAGGCAGCTCACGGCGGCCGCCACGCCGGCGAGCCGGCCGAAGGCGAGGCCACGCACCTCACCGCTGTAGCGCGCGGAGAGGATCGTCACGCCGAGCGTCGGTACGGCGGCGGCGCCGGCCCCCTGCAGCATCCGCGCGCCCAGCAGCACCTCGAAGGTGGGCGCGAGCGAGGCGACGAGCGCGCCGACCGACATCAGCACGAGGCCGGCGAGGAGGGGGCCGCGGACGCCGACGAGGTCGGAGATCCGGCCGTAGAGCGCCGTCGTCACCGCGAGCATCAGCACGTAGAGGCTGATCGCCCAGGCGGCCAGGCCGGCGCTGACGCCGAGGTCCTCGCCGATCAGGGCGAGGGCGACCGCGGCGCTCGAGGAGCCCATGCCGGCGAGCCCGAACAGCAGCCCCAGCAGCATCGAGACGCGGCGGGAGTCGTCAGCCTGGTCGGTCGCAGGGTCGGTCTCGGTGGCGGAGGTCATCAAGGAGCGACAACCGCCGGTGGGGTCCGGTTGTTCCCGGGGGGCCCTCAGGCGGGGATCAGCAGGGCTTGTAGTCGAACGTCAGGTCACTGAGGAAGATGCCCTGGTTCGTGTCGACGCCGCTGGAGAACTGGTTGGCCCAGTTCCAGTAGGTGATCGTGAAGGTCGAGATCGGGCCGGCGTAGCGGACGCGGATGTTGCCGGCAGTGCTCGAGACGTCGTTGAGCGCGTTGTTGGGCGACGTGTTGTAGTAGCGCTGCGTACCGTTCGGACCGTTGTTGTCGGACGTGATGGCCGACCCACGCGACTGCTCGACGTAGCCGGGCGTCAGCTCCAGGACGTCGTCGAAGTCGCCCGAGTTGGAGTCGACGTCCGTGACCGTGAAGGTCAGGTTGCTGACAGCCCGAGAGAACGAGAACGTGTAGGAACCACGGTCGTTGCGGCCCTGGGGGCTCGCGGACGTCGTCGACTGGACCAACGTCAGGGCCGAGGTACCCAGCCCACCAGCTGCGGAGACAACCTGCAGCGCGTTGCCGAAGGCGGTCTCGTTGCCGGGCTTCATGTTGCCGGCGTACGACGTCGACAGGCTGAGCGTCAGAGTGGGCACCGGGCCAGTGAGGTCAGGGTCGAAGGTCGCGGACCCGCTGCGACGGTCCGTCGCCCGTGTCCACGTCGTGTTGGCGCTGTCCCAGTCCAGGACCTGGTTCGTCCGAGGGTCGCACGGCGACGCGGCGAAGGCGGGCGCGGTCGTCGCAACAGCGACCACGGGAACCGTCCAGGCCGCACTGCGCACGATGGTGCGGCGAGAGGGGCGAACCCCTTCGAGCAAGCTGTTGTCGTTCGACATGTGACGCGATCCCCCGGTGACTTCTGCGACCCCCACGGTCGCTCGATGTCACGACGGTAGGTCGCGGCCAGTTACGGGACAGTAACGAGAAATACCCGTCACCGACCCGGCTGGACCACGGATTCCACCGTGCCGCGTCGGCACGTGCGCCTGATCAGCAGCCGATCGCCGTGAAGTTCAGGTCCCCGAGGAAGACGCGGTGGTACTGCGTCCCGCCAGAATTGTTCCAGTAGGTGATCGTGACGGTCTTCACGTCTGCTGCGCCAGTCGTCGTCGTCGGGAAGTTGACCTGCACCTGCGCTCCTCCGGCGTTCTCACCCACGTTGCTGTCTCCGGCCCGCAGCCACGGATCGCCATTGACACCGTTGCCCGTGACCCCGTCCTTGACGTTGGCGAAGCCGACGATCGCTCCGGTGCCCGTGCGAGCAAGCACCTCGACCCGATCCGAGTAGGCCGGGTTGGTGATCGTGTCGATGTCGGTGACGTAGAAGCTGAGGCCCCGCACCGGTCGGGAGAACGTGATGGTGACCTCTTGCCGATTCCCACGACCGGGCGTGCTCGCCGCGTGGTAGAGCATCACGCCGCGCTCGCCCTGACGGCCGCCGAGGCTGGTGACCACCGGGTCCTGAGTGGTCCCCGTGCCAGTGTTCGCCGGCACCGTGAGGTTGCGCGTCTGGTCGGGGCGGTTGTTGCTCGTGGTCGTGTTGTTGACGACGTCGTTGCTGTAGCTGACGCTGGCGAACGAGACCGTCACAGCCGAGGAGTCCAGCGACGACACAGTCGCGGACGAGGCACGGAAGCTCGTGCGCGAGTACGGCGTCGTACCCCAGTTGAGCTGGTACGTGTACCGGTCGGAGCAGGGCGACGCGGCGAAGGCGGGAGCGGTCGCCGCCATCGTGACCACGGGCACGCTCCATGCAGCGCCGCGGACGAGGGCGCGCCGCGACGTGCTCAGGGTGGGCGTGGTTCCGGTATCGGCCACGGGAGTCGTCCTCAATTCCAAGGTTCGTCGAAGGTCGTTCGTAAGGAACGTTAAGCGGTCGTCATGAACGCGACGGTAACGATCGTGGGCGGCGATGGTGACGAAACTGCGGGTCGCCCTGTGTTCCGCCCCTCACTTCGGTGCAGGACGCGGAACGGATTGGTCCCGAGCGAGAAACTTCCCGGGCCCTCTCCAAGCGCCTGCGGGCGACCGTGACGACGACCTAGCCTTGCGCCATGACGACGTCCCACGGCGCCGCACCGGCCCCCGGTCCCGGTGACGAGGACCTCCAGAGCACGGACGCGGCTCGGGTCGAGGCCGTGCGCGATGCGCGACTCGCGTCGGACGCCGAGCGCGAGCTGGTGTGCGAGGTGCTCAACGGGGCCTTCGGCGAGGGCCGGCTCACCGCGGCCGAGCTGGACGACCGGACGTCCCGTGCGTTGGCGGCGCGCACACACGGTGACCTCGACGACGTGCTGGTCGGCCTGGCCGGACCGGGCGCGGCGATGCCGTGGGCGACCCGGCCCGAGCGCGGCATCCTCCCCCGCCTGATGTTCTGGGTGGTCGGGATCCTCACGTCACCCTTCGTGTTCGTCGGCTCGATGTTCCTGCTGTTCGGCTCCGACGGGGGCGACCGCATCTTCGGCATCGTGCTGATGGCGCTCTTCCTGCCCGGGCTCATCGCCCTCTACCGGTGGGCACACCCGCAGCGCTGACGCTCACGCCACGGCGCGATGGAGGCGCCGGGGCAGGCCGAAGAGCCACGTCCACCCGAGGCGTTCAGCGCCGACGGCGAGGACGACCGGCACGACCACACCCAGCGTCGTCCCGGCCACGAGGTGCACCCACGGGTCGGCGACCCCGAGCTGCACCAGCACGATGCGGGTGCCCGACGCGACGACGATGTGCGCGAGGAAGATCTCCAGCGACCTGCGCCCAACGAGTGCGACGGGTCCGGCGACCGGCGTGCGGGCGAGCAGGGCCGCGACGGCCAGGGTCGCGACCGTCCCGGCGCCGCACCCCAGCACGCCGAGCAGGATCGAGTCGACCGTGCGCGAGCCGCCGCCGGTCGTCGGAGTGGTGGGAACGGACGCGAGTCCGACCCACAGCCAGACGGTGGTGCCGACCACCGCCCCAGCCACGACGACGCCGCGCCGACGCGCGAGCGCGGCGTGCCCGGACTGCGTGACGACGCAGCCGATGAGGAACGGGAACAGCAGCGCCCAACCGCGGGTGAAGGCGTACAACGGGTCGAAGCCCCACACGGCCACCGCCAGCAGCCCGGCGAGGCCCAGCACGACGGCGGCCCTCGCCCGGCTCCGCCAGGGCTGCGTGGTCGCCGCGACGACGGTGACGCCGATGAGCCAGGGCAGGAACCAGAGCTGTCCCTCCGGTATCCACGCACGCGCGACGTCGCCCACGGTGACCGGCGTGTTGGCGACGGATGACGCGGCGACCCGGACCGTCCCCTGGATGACGGTCCACAGGAGGTACAGCCAGACGAACAGCGTCACCCGCCGGGTGAGCATCTGCCGCGTTCCGTCCCGCTCGACCGCACGCTTCACGAACAGGCCGGAGAGGTAGGCGAACGTGGCGAGGTGGAACAGGTAGAGCAGTCGGTCGATCCCGAGCGCGGTCTCGAGCGGCAGCAGCGAGGCCGAGGCCAGGCCCCTCTCGACGTGGCCGAGCACGATCGCGACGATGGCGACACCGCGGGCCACGTCGACGGACTGGTCGCGGGCGCTCGTCGGGGCCACGGATTCCACGGGGCACCACTATGGAGCACGGACCGTACGATGCGGGCCATGTCGTCGGCTCCCGTGGCAGCGCTCGTCGTCCTGCTGACGCTGGCCGCCGTGCTCGTCACGAGCGGGGTCGCCAAGGTCCGCGACCGCCGGGCGACCCGCGATGCGTTCGACGCGCTCCGGGTGCCGCCAGTCGTGCCCGCTGATGCTCTGGCCCCGGCGCTGCCGTGGTGCGAGATCGCGCTCGGCGTCCTGCTCCTCGTCGCGCCGGGCGGCTGGCTCGTGCCTGTCGCTGCCGCCACGGTGGCACTCATGCTGGCCTACACCTGGGTCGTCGCTCGCGCCCTCGGATTCGACGAGCCGGTCACCTGCTCGTGCTTCGGCAGCCTCGGCCGCCATGCCGTCGACCGCCTCACGCTCGTCCGCAACGTGCTCCTGTGCGTGCTGGCCGCGACCGCCCTGTGGCTCGCGCTGGACGGCGGGTCCGCGCCGTCCGCCCTCCGTGAGCTCGACCCCGGCGGCTGGTGGGCACTGCTCGCCACCGCGGCTGCGGCGACCGTGGCCGTGCTGGTGACCGGCGGAGGAGCCTCCACGCCGGTGGCCGACGAGGACCTCCTCGACTACGAGCGCCACGCCACGCCCTACGGCGCCCTCACGCTCCACGACGGCACGACGGCGAGCCTCGCCGAGCTCACGGCGACGCAGGCCCGGCTGCTCGTCGTGCTCAACCCCGGCTGCGGCCCCTGCGTGCGGGTCGCGGAGCGGCTGGACGAGTGGGCGGCCGCGCTGCACCCGGCCGTGGGCGTCGTGGCCGTCCACCCTGACGAGTCCTCCGCACGTGCCCAGTCGCTGCACTCTCCCCAGCTAGGAGCCTGGGAGCCCGAGCTCAACATCCGCCGCGTCTTCTCGGTCGGCACCCCGTCGGCCGTCCTCCTCGGTGCTGACGGCTTCCTCGCGGGTGGGCCGGTGGCCGGCGAGAAGTCCGTCACCGCCTTCGTCGCCGAGGTGCTCGACGCGGTCGCCGAGCAGCCGAGTCCGGCCGAGTGACCGGCCCCGGCTCCTAGGATCGTCGCGTGCCCGACCCCACGCTCTCCGTCGTCGTGCCCACCCGCGGTGGGGCCCACCGGCTCCCGGTGCTGCTCGACGCGCTGGCGACCCAGGACATCGCCGAGCCGTGGGAGGTGGTCGTCGTCCTCGATGGTGACGTCGACGGCAGCCGTGCCGTCCTTGAGGCGTACGCCGACCGGGTGCCGCTCCGGATCGTCGAGGGGGACGGCGGCGGGGTCGCGGCCGCGCTGGCCGCCGGCTACGCCGAGGCGCGCGGCGAGATCGTCGTCCGCTGCGACGACGACCTGACGCCCTCGCCCCGGTTCCTGGCGGGCCACCTAACCCACCACCGGTCCCGACCCGCTGGGGGGCCTCCGCTGGGACTGGTGTCGATGACGCGCGACGTTTTCGCCGACACCCCGTACGCCTCCGCGTACGGCCGTCCCGCCAACGAGCGCCTGCTCGCGGAGGCCTACGCGCGACCGGCCTCGGAGCGGTGGCGGCACTGGGCCGCGTGCAACTCCGTGCCGAGGGCCGCCTACGAGGCGGTCGGCGGCTTCGACGTGGCGATGGGCTACCGGGAGGACTCCGAGCTCGGCCTCCGGCTGGCGGAGTCAGGCGTGGAGATCGTCATCGACCCGGACCTCGAGGTCGAGCACCGCGGCCCCGCTCCCGACACGGCCAGCCGGGCGGCGCGGGCGTTCACGTCGGGCGCCTCGACCGTCGCGTTCGAGGAGCGGCACCCCGGCACGCACACCACTGCCCCGGCACCCGGCGGGGATCCGTGGAGCCGCGCGGTCCACGCCGCAGCGGCTCGGATCGGCTCGCGCGAGGATGCAGCTGCGCTCGGCCGGAAGGTCGACCGGCTCCTGCCCCGCCTCCCCGACCGTGCCCGCCCCAAGGCCGTGGCGTGGGCGGTGGAGGCCGCCGCCGTGGCCGGGCGACGCGTCGGCGACGCGGCCTGGGTGCGCGACGCCCCGGCGACGACGGTCGGCACGGTCAGCGTCGTCGTCCCGCACCACGGCGACCCGGCTCCGACGCTCGCGCTCGTCGACCAGCTGGCCGCCCAGACGCACCCGGTCCAGGTGATCGTCGCCGACGACGCCTCCCCCACCCCGTTCCCCGAGACAGCCGGCGTCCAGGTCGTCCGCCGCGCCGCCAACGGCGGCTTCGGCGCCAACGTCAACTCCGGCGCCGCTGCGGCGACGGGCGAAGCGCTGCTGGTCCTCAACAGCGACCTCACACTCGAGCCGACGTTCGTCGCGGACATGGTCACCGCTGCCCGGCAGCACCCGAGGGCCGTGCTGGCGCCGCGGATGGTCGACGAGCACGGCGAGGAGGCGTGGGTGGGCCGCGACTTCCCGCGCATCCGGCACCACGTCGCCGCCTGGCTGACACCGCTCGCCCGCTTCCGCGACACCGACGCGTGGCACCGCGCGGTCGGCCACGACGTGCGGGCCCGTCGTGCTGAGGCCGAGGTGGACTGGGTCGTGGGCGCCGCCATGTGGATCCCGATGCAGGACTTCCGGGCGGTCGGCGGCTTCGACGAGCGCTACTTCATGAACTCCGAGGAGATCGACCTGCAACGACGCCTGCGCGAGCGCGGCGTCGCCGTCGTCGCGCTGCGCTCCCCGACGGTCGTGCACGCCGGCGGCGGCTCGTCCCCGTCGGAGTCTCGGCGCAGGTGGCTCGTCGAGGGCATGCTGACGTACGCCGACACGTGGGGCTCGCGCCGCGCCCTGCAGGCCGCCCTCACCGCGGCGACCGGCGCCAACCTCCTCGTCAACGCCGCCCGGCGGGCGACCGGGCGGGACCTGCGGCCGCTCGAGGTCGCCCGGACCGAGCTGTCGATGATCCGGGGCCGTCGATGACGAAGGCACTGATCCTGTCCGAGCACGACCTCGACGCCTGGGAGGAGCGGTTCCGGGCAGGTGAGGTGCCGGCACCACTGCCCTACGGCGTCGACGCACTCGCCGACCTCGGGTGGACGCTCACCGGTTCCCGTCGATCCGCCGCACCCCGTTGGAAGCGGTGGCGCGACGCCGTTGAGCACCGCGCCGGCTTCCCGGTCGAGCGAGCCGTCCGCGGCATCGGCGAGGCCCGCCGCAGCGACGTGGTGCTCGCGCTGCTCGAGCAGCAGGGCGCAGCAGCAGCGGGGCTGCGCCGCGCGAAGGTGCCGCCCTACGGGTCGACGCCGCTGGTGGTGTGGTCCTGCTGGCTCGCCGATGACATCCGCTCGGCTGACCCCGCGCAGCGGCAGCGGCTGAAGCGACGCTTCGACGGGGCGGACCTCATCACCCACCTGTCACGGCACGAGACCGAGATCTTCACGGACCTCGGAATCAACGAGGACCGGCTCTTCCCGGTGACCTACGGCGTCAGCCATGAGTTCTACGTTCCCGGCGACGGCCCGCGTGACGTCGAGCTGCTGGCCGTCGGGCAGGATCGTGGTCGGGACTACGGGACTCTCTTCGACGCCGTGCGTGGCACGGACCTGGTGCTCGACGTGGTCTGCAAGCCGGAGAACCTGGCCGACCTCGCCGTGCCTGACAACGTGCGAGTGCACGGCGTCGTGCCGCTCACGGCCTACCGCGCCCTCCTGCAGCGTGCCCAGGTCGTCGTCGTACCGACTCGCGACCTGGCCTATCCGACCGGCTCGAGCGTCGCCCTGGAGTCGGCGTCGTCGGGTGCCTGTGTCGCCGTCACCGGCACCCGGGCCATGCGCGACTTCTTCACCGACGGTGTCGACTCGCGGCTGGTGGACGAGGGTGACGCCGACGGATGGCGCGAGGTGCTGACCGAGCTGAGGAGCGACGCGGAGCAGCGCCGGCGGCTGGGGGCAGCGGCCCGGGCCAGCGTCGCCACGACGTTCAACGCGCGACACATGTGGACCGAGCTCGCGGACGTCATGCGGGAGCGCGGCCTCGTCTGACCCAGGTCCGCCGGATCGTCTCGGCGAACCGGTCGCGGCCGTAGGTCTGCTGGGCCCACTTCTGCGCCGTGTTGGACCGTGACTGCGCGGGCCGCCCGTCGTCGAGCACCCGCGCCACGTGCTCCGCCAACACGGCCGGGTCGTCACTCGTCCCGGCGTAGAGGTCGTCGCCCTCGATCCCTTCCGCGCCCACGGTCGTCGTCACCACCGGTACGCCGTGGCACAGCGCCTCGACCGTCTTGAACTTCACCCCGGCGCCCTGCAGCACGGGCACGAGCGCGACGGCGGCGCCGGCGTACTCCGCGCTGAGGTCGTCGACGAAGCCCGCCAGCTCGACACCGCTGCCAGGAGGCAGGCCCGCCACCCGGCTGCGGAGCTCGTCGGTCGCCCCACCCCCGACGAACCGGAGCACGGCGTCCGGCCGCGCCGACCGCACGTGCGGCCAGACCGTGTCGATCGTCCACAGCGCGGCCTTGTTGTTCTCGTCGCGCGCGAGGTAGGACACCACGACGACGACCGGCTCTGCGGCCGGCTGGTGCGGCGGCTCGTCCCCAACCGACAGCGGCGGGTGGACGACGGTGTGAGGCGGATCGCCAAGGAGCTCGGCGTCCTTGCGGCTGAAGACGAGCACCTCGTCGAGGCGCCGGATCATGTCCCGCTCGTGGGCGCGTGACCGGGCGGCGACCCCGCCCCAGTAGCGCCGGTCCTCCGGGGTGTGCTGCGGCTCCCGGGAGAACGACTGGCTCATCACGTCGTGGAACGTGCCGGTGATGCGAGTCCGGGGGTTCAGGCGGCGCAGCAGGCGTACGAGCCGGATCGACTCCGAGTACTGCAGGTCGATCACGTCGGCGTCCCTGATCGCCCGCCGGGCCTGCCGCGACCTCATCAGGCCCAGCACGAACGGCAGGGACGGCGCCCCGGGGTCGCGCCGACGCCACCTCGTGTCGGCGGTCAGCACCGCCCGGTTGAGGACCTTGCCCAGCAGGCCGCGGCCACTCTCGTGGCCGAGGAGCAGCAGGGTGCGCGGCACGCCGGGCCTCGTCGCTGCCTCGTGGTTGAGCCGGTTGCCGACGGTCAGCATCGTCAGCTCGGTCTCGTCGTCGAGCAGGCGCTGCAGCTCGAGCAGGTAGCGACCACCTGCGTGCGGGACGCCCTCGTGACCGACGTACATGCTGATGAGCACCACGCGGGGACGAGTCACGAACCGCATCTTCCCAGACCCTCCGCCACCTAGACTTCCGTCCGTCCCGACGAAGGAGCACTGATGCTGCGGCTGATCCTGGCCCCCCACATGGACGACGAGGCCATGGGGTGCGGCGGCCTGATGGCCAAGCACCCCGACGAGTGCGTCGTGGTGGTGATGACCGACAGCGGCGAGGTCCGCGCCCGCGAGCACGTCGAGGCGATGAAGATCCTCGGCGTCGCCGAGTCGCGCCAGCTGGACTTCCCCGACGGCCAGACGCCGCAGCACATGACGGAGATGGTCGGTGCCATCGACGAGATCATGGCCGAGCTCAAGCCGGAGGAGCTCTACCTGCCCTACCCCTCGCTGCACCAGGACCACATCGCGGTCTACGAGGCCGGCATGCGCTCGTGCCGGGTCTCGATGTCGCTCGACCACTGGTTCCCGCCGAGCGTCTACGTCTACGACATCGCGGTCTACGACGTGAACCTCTACCCGACCGACCTGCGCTGGAACGTCTTCGAGGCCCTCACGGAGGAGCAGATCACCGCCAAGGAGGCCGCGTGCCAGGCCTACCAGTCGGAGATCCCCACCGACGTCCACCCCATCAACAGCGTGCGCCAGATCGCCGGCGCGCTCGGCCAGGTGCGGCTCGTCCCCTACGCCGAGCAGTACGCGCTGGTGCGGACGGTGCGCCGGTGAAGGTCGCGATCCACCAGCCGGACCTGCTGCCGTGGCCGGGCTTCTGGTTCAAGATGCTCAACAGCGACCGCTTCGTCCTCGCCGTGCACGACCAGCTGCAGAAGCACTGGGTGCAGCGCCGGGTGATGATGCGCGGGTCGTGGGTGACGCTGCCGCTGGAGACCAAGCCGCACCTCATCCCCATCAACGAGACGATCGTCAAGCCCGGCTGGCAGGACCACCTCGAGAGCTCGATCACCGGCCGCTACCGCGGGGCGCGGCACTGGAAGGACCGCAGTGACGACGTGCTCGCGATGATCCACGCCGTCGACTCGCATAACCTCGCCGACATCAACCATCAGCTGATCCTTGCCATGCGCGACCACCTCGGCATCACCACCGAGGTGGTGGTCACCGACCCGCCGCAGGAGAAGGCCGCCGACCGGGTGCTCGAGCAGCTGCAGATGGTCGGCGCGACGTCGTACCTGTCCGGCACCGGGGCGCGCGACTACCTCGGCGACGAGGCGCAGGCGAAGTTCCGCGAGCTCGGCATCGGCCTGGAGTTCTCCGACCACCACAAGACCACCGGCGACTCGATCGTGACAGTCCTCATGGACGTCGACGACCCCATGGAGATCGTGGCGAAGGCTGCCGCGCCGCACTGATCCTCAGTCGGGGAGCGCCCAACCCGTCGGGATGTCCCGCACGATGCTCCACCGCGGGTCCAGCTGCCACGCGGCTCCGCCGAGGTCCGTACGGATGTGGAACCACGGCGCGACCACCTGCTCCGGTCGACGGGACCGCCACGCGCTCAGGTACCCGCCCCAGTAGGAGAAGGTCGAGTTCGCCAGCACCAACCGGGACGCGTGGGCCAGGACGGCGAGGTGCACCTCGGGCGGCTGCCCGGTGTCCTCGAACTGGAGCGACTCGCAGTGCCCGGCGAGCCACGACAGGTGCTGCCGGCACCACTCGATGCCGTCAGACACGACGATGATGCGCCCGACGGGACCGCCCACCTCGACGCTGCGGGCGAGGGCGACGCGGAGGTAGTCGTCCACGTCGAAGCCGTAGTTGCGCCAGTTGGCCTCGTTGCTCACGTAGTCGCCGCGACGGACGTTGAACACGACGTCCTGCTCACCGGCACGGAGCGCCGTCGGGACCCGCTCGAGGTCGAGCATGCCGCTGGGCTCGAGGAACCCCTCGATGAACCGGGCCAGGTCCTGCTCGTCGAAGTGGGGACCGAACTCGTTGTGCAGCCCCTTCTCACGCCGGTCCGTCAGGCGCAAGTCGCGCGCGTCCACGACCAGCTCGGCCGCGGCCGCTCCGAAGACGGGCAGCCACCTGTCCATGGCCGGCGTCCGCAGGCAGACGACGTCCGCGCCGCGTCGGCGCATGTCCCAGGCGTGCATCCAGTCGTAGAGGAAGTTGCCGAGGTGGGCGGTCGGCTGGGTCCACAGCACCGTGCGGGGACCGCGGCGGACCCACCGGTCCTGGAAGCGGTCGAAGGCCTTGCGTGCGCGCCAGTGCATGCGGGTCAGCCCACGTCCGCCGCGGGATGGTCCTCGCCGGCGAGGACCCAGTCCGGCTGCCAGCCGCCGGGGAGGTCGTCGACGAAGCTCCACTGCTGGTCGTACTCGTAGCACCGCCCCGGCCCGTAGCGCTGCTGGAAGAACGCCGGCGCCCACACGCTCGTGCTCCCCAGCGCAGTGGCGGCCACGGCCGCTCCCCAGATCGAGAACGTCGAGTTGGAGATGACGAGGCGTCGGGACGAGCAGACGTCGCGGAAGTTGTCGATCGGGCCGTCCTCCGCTGCCGGGAAGGTGACGTCGGGCGCCATGTCGCGCAGCCACGGCAGCCGTCGGCGACACCACGCGACGTCATCGGAGACGACGTGGATCCGGCGCACAGCGCCGTCGGACTCCAGTGCTCCCTCGACGGCGAGTCGCAGGTAGGCGGCGAGGTCGATGGCGAACTCGGGACGGTGGTGCGGGTTGCTGTAGTAGTCGCCGCGGCGGACGTTCACGGTGAGCACGTCGCCCGTCGCGAGCTCGGAGTCGCGTACGGACGACAGGGCGGGCGCCGACAGCAGCCAGTCCGCGATGAACGCGGCACGGCTCGCGTCGGTGTAGCCGCGGCGGTCCCCCGCGTGCGCCACAGGGTCCGCCCAGAGGTGCGCTCGCTGGTCGAGCACACCGACGTCAGTCGGCTCCACCAGCCACGGGCGGACCGCCGGGAAGTGCGGGACCCAGTAGCGCATCTTGTCGATCACGAGCACGCGCGGCGAGGGCTGCTCGTCGCGGTGCGCGTGCGCCCACGCCCAGAGGTAGAGCTGGTTGCCGAACCCCATGAACTCAGGCGTCCAGTTGACGATCCGTCTGCCGAGGCGGCGTCTCGCGACGTCCAGCGCCGGCTCGGCCGTACGGCGCGCGAGCGCCTTGACGGTCCCGGCGGGGTTCATCGGCGCCGAGCCTCGAGCCGGTCCAGCACCCGTCGGCCCGTGCGGCGGGCCATCACCCGCGCACGGTTGAGCACGTCGGTGGCGGGCGCGTGCGCCTGGTAGTGCCGGAGCGTCACTGGATCGGGCAGCAGCGAGGTGGAGCCGGGCGCGGTGATGGCCTCGAACGCGACGCCCAGGCGTTCCCTCACCAGCCCTGCGCTGTGCCGCGACCTGACCCAGTCGCGCCCGCGGGCGGCGCGTTCGTCGAAGAGCGACCGGTCGTGCTCGAACCACTCCATCGCCTCGAGCGTGCGGTCACACATGTCGACGACGTCGGAGTCCGCGATCACCGACGCGTGCTCGGGACGCATGTACTCCTTCGCACCGTCGCCGGTGAAGCCGACGACGTAGCACCCCGACGCCATGGCCTCTGCGCCCGGCAGGCCGACGCCCTCGCGCTCGGCCCCGAACAGGAAGATCGCGGCTCGACCGAGCTCCTCGGCCACCTGCTGCTGCGTCATGCCGTCGATGAGCACGATCTCCCAGTCGGCGAGCCGGCCCGAACGCCGGACGAGCTGCACCGCTCCCAGGAGGTCCTCCCGGCGCCGTCGTGGCATCAGGGCGATGCGCTTCTCCTTCGGTGACGGCGTGAACCAGTCCTCGATCTGCACCGGGACGTTGTGGATCGGGAAGCCGGGGTGGCACGCCCGTTCGAGGAACGTCTGGATGGCGTCCGACACCGCGATCGCCGCGGTGGCCTGCGGCCAGCCGGGGTAGGCGCCGGGCTCGTCGGTGAGGAAGTCCGAGCTGGCGAACACGAAGTCCATCCCCTGGCAGAGCATGACGACGGGCTGCCTCTCGGACAGGAAGCCCCACTTCGACCCGCCGGTCTCCGGCATGACCAGGACGTCACCGGCTGCGAAGTCGAGCTCGGTCCCGGTGTCGACGGGAGCCGTCGACCCCCACGACTCGTAGGCGAACCCGGGGGTTCCGTGCCACACCCGCGCGTCGTGGCCCACCGCCCTCAGGTGCTCGACGTAGCGGTAGATCACCTTGATGCCGCCGCTGGGAGTCGGCAGGTCGGGCGCCATGAAGCGGATCACGCGACGATTCAAGCAGGAACCCACGGGGCGCGGACCCACCGTGCAAACTGTCCTCGTGCTCAGCCTGACGGGAAGACCGCTTCAGAGGTTGGCCGGCCTTCTCGGGTTCCCGCCCGGGACGGGCGAGCTGATCGACCAGCCGACCCGACGCCGGCTCGTGCTCTCGGTCGTGCTCTCGGTCGTGCTCGCCCTCCTCGACATGCTCGGGGTGGTCGCGATGCTGCCGATGATGCAGTACGTCACCGGCCAGCCCCTCGACTCCGGAGCCCTCGGCCGCGTCAGCGACCTGCTCGGGGACCCGTCGCCACGGACCCTCGTCCTCTCGATCGCCCTCATCATCTTCGGGACGTTCGTGGTCAAGGACATCGCCGCCCTGGTCGTCCGCCGGTGGCAGCTGCGGTTCATGGCCACGCAGAACGTCAAGATCTCGACCGCCTTGCTCGAGGGCTACCTCACGGCTCCGTACTCGTGGCACCTGCGCCAGAACACCGGCGACAAGCTGTGGACCATCCAAGGCGCTGTGTCGATGGGCTACTCGGGCGGGCTGACCTCTGCCCTTTCGGTCCTCACCGAGCTCATGACCATCGTCTTCGTCTTCGGCTCCCTGCTCCTGATCTCGCCCGTCATCGCGCTGGCGGCAGCGGGGTACTTCGGCGTGGCCGCCTTCATCGTGCAGCGCGTCATCCGGCCCCGGATCCAGGCGGCGGGTGAACGCACCCGGGCGGCATCGCAGGCCGTGTCGAAGTCGAGCCTGCAGTCGCTGAGCGCCGTCAAGGAGATCCGCCTGCGTCGCGCCCACCAAGCCTTCGTCGACGAGTTCCGGGAGAAGAGCGCGGAGGGCGCCGACGCAGACGTACGGGCGTCGATCCTCACCTCGATCCCGTCCTACTTCCTCGAGATCGTCTTCGTCCTCGGCATCGGCGTCCTCGCCGCAGTCGCCACGACGGGCGGGTCCGCGGAGGAAGGCCTTGTCCTGCTGGGTCTCTTCGTCGCCGCGGGGACGCGGGTGCTGCCGAGCTCCGTCCGTCTCATCAGCGCGCTCGCCGGTGTGCGCTACGCGCACGCCCCGCTCGAGCACCTGGTCCGCGTCAGCCGCGCCATGCGCACCCACACCACGGAGGAGACGGCACGGGTCGTCACGCGAGAGGTCCCGTCGGGCGACGTCTCCATGACCGACCTCAGGTACGCCTACCCGGACCGCCCCGACGTCGAGGTCCTCGCCGGCGTCGACCTCGACATCCCGCACGGCACCTCGCTGGCGGTGATCGGGATGAGCGGAGCGGGGAAGAGCACCCTCGTCGACCTGTTGCTCGGACTGCACCTCCCCACAGCAGGCGACATCACGGCCGGGGGCGTCTCGGTGTTCGACAACCTGCCCGCGTGGCAGCGGCAGCTCGCCGTGGTGCCGCAGGAGGTCACCCTGCTCGACACGAGCATCAGCGAGAACATCGCCTTCGACGAGGAGCTGGACGCAGGCCGTCTGCAGGAGGCGATCAAGCGAGCCCAGCTCGACGACCTGATCGCCGACCTGCCCGATGGCCTCGACACCACCGCCGGCGAGCGGGGCATGCGGCTCTCAGGAGGGCAGCGGCAGCGGATCGGCATCGCGCGGGCGCTCTACCGCAACCCGTCCTTGCTCGTGCTCGACGAGGCGACGTCGGCGCTCGACAACGAGACGGAGCGCCGCATCACCGAGACGATCGAGGGGCTGCACGGGTCGGTCACGGTCGTGGTCGTCGCGCACCGCCTGTCGACCGTCCGCCACTGTGACCGCCTCGTGTTCATGGAGAGCGGACGCGTGGCCACCTCGGGGACCTTCGAGCAGGTGCGCGCCACGAACGCGACGTTCGCACGGCTCGTGCAGCTGGGGTCCCTCGACGTCCCCGGCGTGGATGCTCCCGCCGAACCGGTCAGCGGTAGTCCTCGAACCTGAGCAGCATCCGGTCGTCGTGACGGACGTGCTCGAGGTGCTTCAGCGTCAACGGGTCGAGGATCCGGCCCAGCAGGTCGGTCCACGAGACCGGGTAGTCGGCGTCGTCGCCGAAGACACCACCCGGGTGGCGGGCGAGCGCCTCCTGCTTGCTCGTGAGCACGGCATCCATCTGCGCCAGCCAGGCCGCGGTCAGCGGCGTGTGCGATCGCATCATGAAGCCGCCCTTGCCGAACATCAGCCGGTAGTGAACGAGGATGTCGAGGCCCAGGCGGCCGCGCAGCTTCCCGATCCAGTTGGCGTGGCTGGCTCGGTAGCTCGTCACCCATGCCTCGGGGTCGGCGCTCATCCGTTCCCAGCTCGGCCTCCACGACCCCAGGGGCTCCTTGACGTCGACGTACGCGCCGCCGTGGTGGTGCATGAGGTAGCCGCGGAGGTAGTCGGAGCGATGGATGAGCGACAGGTGCTCGTAGGCCTCCGGGAGCGGGTGCCCGCTGACGATCCACCGCGGCAGCGTCGCAGGCGTGACCAGCTCGACTGGCAGGCCGATGCGGGTCCGTATCCGATCGACGTTGGCCTGCCTGTTGGGCGACATGTCGTTGTCCCCCGTCCACACGACGAAGGCACGCGCGGGAAACTGGCTCGGTGCCTCCGGCGTGACGTCTCGCGACAAGAACGTCCCGGAGTAGCGGGCCGGTCGGTACGCGTACGGCCTTACCCGCTCCACGTGCTTGAAGGCGACGGTGGACGCGTCGAACTTGAGCTGCTTGGCGCGTCGCACCCCTCTCTTCCGGACGACGAATGCGCCGTGCTTGGCCTCACGAGCCAGTGCTGTCAGTCCCACCCGGGCTCCAGGATCGCGTCGGGGTCCCACTCGCGGCTCCACGCGTCCAGCGCGACCGGGCGCAGCTCGCCGGCCGGGGACCACTCCAGCTCGGGGTGGCCGTGCCCCTCGAGCATGTCCCTCCAGATCGCGCCGAGCCGGTCCGACGACGACGCGCCCAGGTCTCGCCAGTGGTCGCCCCCGGCTCCGCCGCCGCGCGGTCCCACCAGCTGCAGGGCTGCGGCCCCGTTGGCGATCTTGCGCCGGAACTGCTCCTCGCTCCGCCACGGCATGTGCAGGATGCGGAGCGACTGGACGACACGGCCGGACCGGGAGACGCCGTGGTTGCCGTGGTGCAGCGCGGCGAGAGCGCGCGTCCGGTAGGCCACCTTCTCGAGGCGTGCGGGCGCTGTGTCCACGCGCCAGCGGGTCGACTCGCGCGCGGACGCAGGAGGCGCGTCGGGGGACGGGAAGACGTTGTGGATCACAGCGGACGCGATCGGGGCGCGCGAGGTCCTGAGGGTGTCTGCGAGCGTTGCGTCGGCGCCGAACCACCACTCGTCGGCGTCGAACGGCACGATCCAGTCCGCCCCACGCCGGGCGGCCCAGCGAGCGAGCAGCTGCATCTTCGGGGCCTGGAAGTAGGCCGGCTCGCGGTCGTCGCCCACGAAGAGGAACGCGCCGTCCTCCTGAGCACGGAGCAGCTCGCGCGTGCCGTCGGTCGACCCGTTGTCGACGACCAGGACGCCGTCCACCCCTTGCCGGCGGAGGTGGTCGAGCGTTCCGAGGATGACGTCGGCCTCGTTCTTGACCATGGCGACGGCCCACACCGAACCGGGCACCTTGCGGCGTGGTGGGGCGGTCGGCAGCACCACGCCGCGGGCCACCCTCCGACGCACGTCGCGACCGGCCGGGCTCCAGAGTCGGCTGGCCGCGTCGCGGGTGGCGCGGGCGTCCTTCAGCAGCAGCATCGACCGGTGCTTGGCCTGCTGCGCGACTCGCACCAGCGCCGTGGACACCGCCACAGGTTAACCGCCCCGGGCGGCTCCTCGTGTGCCACACTGCCCGGCGTGCGAGTGACCGACGAGGACCTGGACGCCATCCCGGGGTGGTTCGATGCCATCGACCGCGAGCTGTTCCGATGGTTCCTCGGGCCGGGCAGGGCCATCTCCGGGCCGGGCAACCTGGCCGAGCTCGGCGTCTACATGGGTCAGTCGGCCGTGCTCCTCGGAGGCTTCCTCGAGAACGGTGAGGAGCTCACGGTCGTCGACCTGTTCGAGTCGGAAGCCGGCGACACGGCCAACGTGCGGGAGAACGCCGAGTCCTACCCGGGCTTGAGCCGAGAGGCGTTCGAGGCGAACTACACGCGCGTGCACCCGGACCTTCCCCGCGTCCTGCAGGACTTCAGCGAACGGATCGTCGACCACGTCGCCCCGGGGAGCTGCCGGTTCGTCCACGTCGACGCGTCGCACCTGTTCGAGCACGTGCGCCTTGACGTCGTGGCTGCCGAGCAGCTCTTGGGGACCGCCGGAGTCGTGACGTTCGACGACTACCGAGCCGGCCACACCCCCGGCGTCGCCGCGGCCGTATGGGAAGCGGTTGCCAACCAGGGGCTCCGCCCGATCGTCCTGAGCCCCAACAAGCTCTACGCGACGTGGGGAGATCCCACGCCCTACCTGAGCGGGATCGCTCGGGAGACCCCGTGGTGGACGTCCGAGACGCAGTCCGTCGCTGGCGGGGACCTCCTGGTGCTGTCACCGGTGCACCACGAGTCGTACCGCTGGATCAAGTACCTCCCGCCGGCGGCCGTCCCGCTCGCGAAGCGGGCCCGGGCCGGGCTGGCCACGCTGACCAAGCGGTAGCCGTGCCCGCCACCTGCTCCGTGGTCATCCCGACCTTCAACGCCGCCCACGTCATCGGGCACCAGCTGGGGGCACTGGCGGACCAGGTCGACACACCTGCGTTCGAGGTGGTGGTCGCAGACAACGGGTCGACGGACGACCTGGCGGGTGCCGTCGACCAGTGGACCGACCGCCTCGACGTGCGGGTCGTCGACGCCTCCCGCGGCCGGGGCGTGTCCGTGGCACGCAACGTCGGCATCGAGCGCGCGCAGACCGACCGCATCCTCATCTGTGACGCCGACGACGTCGTGGCCCCCACCTGGGTGCGAGCGTTCGCCGACGCCCTGGACGTCCACCACCTCGCCAGCGGCCCCGCCGAGACGGTCTCCCTCTCCGGCCCGTCGGCAGGGTGGGTCCCGATCGACCAGCTGAGCACCGGGCTCTACGAGACCTGGGGCGGCCGGACGTACGGACTGGGCGGCAACACGGCGATGCGCCGCGAGGTGTGGGAGCGCGTCGGCGGCTACGACGAGAGCTTCCCCGCCGGCGCGGAGGAGATCGACTTCGCCTGGCGAGCGTGGGACCTCGGCTACCGGTTCGCGTACGTGCCCGACGCGCTCCTGCACTACCGGATCCGCACCGACCTGCGCGGCGTGCTGCGCCAGCAGTACAACTCGGGTCGGGGGACGGCGACCCTCTACGCCAAGTTCCGCCCACCCGAGGTCGTGCCGAAGTCCGCCCTGCGGCGGGCGCACCACGAGCTGCTGCTGCTCAGGCGGTTCCCGTGGCGCGGGAGCGGCGACGCTCGCCGGATGTGGCTGACCTTGATGGCGTTCGAGGCGGGGAAGCTCACCGAGGCTCGGCGGTTGGGCTGTCCTGCTCCCTGACCGGTTCCGGCTCACTACAGTGACCGGTGTGACCCTCGCGCGGCGACTGACCGAGGCCCGGCCCAGCCTCCGCTGGCGGTCCGGACAGGCGCTCACGCGACTGCTCTACTCCCGGTCGTTCGGCAGCATCGGAGAGGGAACGGTCGTGGTGCGGCCGCACAAGCTCCAGGGTGTCGAGCGCATCCACCTCGGTGCCGGCTGCTCGGTCTTCGAGGGCGCCTGGCTGGCGAGCGAGCCGGGCGGTGGCGAGCTGCGGATCGGCGACCACACCTACCTGGGTCACGACGTCCACCTCCACGCGCTCGACCCGGTGACGATCGGCTCCCGCTGCGTCGTCGCCGACGGGGTCCTCGTGGCGTCCTCCGACCACGACGGCGAGGACCGGCACGCGGTCCACAGCACCGGCCCGATCCACATCGGCGACGACGTGTTCCTCGGGCAGCGCTGCGTCGTCCTCGGCGGCGTGACGATCGGCGACGGCGCCACCGTCGGTGCCCATGCGGTCGTCACCCGCGACGTCGCGCCCGGCCAGACCGTGGTCGGCATCCCGGCACGCCCGGTCGGTGGTGGCTGAGTGCGGGTGCTGCTGGTCAGCCCGGGCTTTCACGGCTACCACTCCTCCATCGCCGCGGCGCTGGCCGCGCGCGGCCACGAGGTCGCGACCCACGTCTACGACGACCACGGCGGCGTGGTCGGCCGCACGTGGCACCAGGTGCGGCACCAGCTCCCGCGCCGGATCGGCGCCGGCTCGTTGCGCCGGCTCGCGCGCGAGGAGACCGGCCGGGCAGCCGCAGCCGTGGCGCGCGCCCGGCCGCAGGCGGTCGTCGTGGTCAAGGGCGACACCCTCGGCCGGCAGTTCTGGGACGCCGTCGGCGGGCTGCCCCGGATCACGTGGCTCTACGACGAGGTGCGGCGCACCCGCTGGACCGCCGACCGGCTGGCCGGCGTCGGTCCCCTGGCGACGTACTCCGCGCTCGACGACGTCGACCTCGAGGCCGCCGGACTGGACTCGCGGCACCTGCCGCTGGCCTTCGACCACCGGCTCGTGGCCTCGCCGACGCCCGTGCGTCGGCAGCAGGTCAGCTTCGTCGGCGCCCGCTACCCCACGCGGGAGGACGTCCTCACGCTGCTGCACGACCACGGTGTCCCGGTCCGCGCCTACGGACGGGACTGGTCCTCGCACCCGGTCGACCGGTTGCGCACGTGGCGGGTCGGCACTCCGGCCGTCCCGGCCGGGCGCGACCTGACCCGCGCCGAGGCCTACGACGTGATGGCCTCGTCGAGCGCCACGCTCAACCTCCACGGCGACCAGGACGGGTTCACGATGCGCACCTTCGAGGCGGCAGGGGTGGGTGCGGTGGAGCTGGTCGACCGCACCGACGTCGCGACGCTCTACGAGCCCGGCGCCGAGGTCCTCGCCTTCACCACCGCCGAGGAGCTGGTCGAGCTCTGCGACCGGGTGGTCGGCGACCCGTCCTGGAGCGACCCCCTGCGCGCCGCCGCACGCGCCCGCACGCTCGCCGAGCACACCTTCGACCACCGCGTCGCGGTCCTGGAGGCCTCGTGGGACACGGTCTGAGGCACCCCGGCGACCTCGTCGCCTGGCGGCGCTGGCACGAGTCGCGGCACCCCGTGCGCCGCGCGGTCCGCAGCGCACGCGCACGCGTCCGTCCGGCGCCTGAGGACCTGGTGGACCTCCTCACGCCGGGACCCGGTGCCGACGTCCTCGTCGCCGTCGAGGCGACGCACACCAGCGTCGACCGGGCCGTGGTGGCCCCGCTGGCCCACCTCGCGCCGGAGCGGACGGCGGTCGTCGTCCCGGTCGGCTGGCGGCCGCCGCCGGCGTACGCCGCGCACCGGCGCCGCACCGCGACGCTCCCCGAGCTGTCCGGCCTGGTGGCGCCCCGCGCCGTGCTGGCGGCGGGCCACTACACGGGGATCGGCGCCGCCGCCTTCGCCGTCGCTGAGGAGCGCGACGCGTCGTTCCTCGTCGCCCAGCACGGTGCCCTGACGCCGTTCGCCCCTCCCCTTCCCCGCTCCGCGCACCTGCTGGCGTGGACCGACCGCGACGGCGCCTTCTGGACGTCGGGTCGCCAGGACGTCACGGTGACCGCGACCGGCAGCCAGCTGCTCTGGGACGCGGGCAGCGGCGGTGCGCAGGGAGGCCCTGCTGGCGGCGGGAGCCTCACCTACCTCGGGCAGGGGCACGCCGCGGAGGTCTCCCGCGTCCGCCTCGCCCACGCGGCGCTGGCCACGTGCCGCGAGCACCACGCGGTCTACCGTCCGCACCCGTCCGAGAAGGACGTCACCTCCCGCGCGGTGCTCGCCGCCTACGCCCGCGCCGGGATCCGCGTGGACACCAGTGGTGTCCCGCTCGTCGACCTCGAGGCGCCCATCGTCAGCGTCTTCTCCACCGGCGTCCTGGAGGCGGCCGCCCGCGGGCGCGACGCCTGGGTCGACTTCCCCCGACCGCCCGCGTGGCTCGGCGAGTTCTGGGAGCGTTATGCCATGCACCGTCTCGGCACCGCTCCCACCCCCGCACCCGACCGTCCCGCGCAGGAGCCCGCCCGCCGGATCGCCGACCTGGTGACGGAGGCCGCGTCGTGACGTTGTGCGTGGTCCCGGCCCGCGGTGGCTCCAAGGGCGTGCCGCGCAAGAACCTGCTCGACGTGGGCGGCAAGCCGCTGATCGTGTGGACGATCGAGCAGGCGCTCGCCGTCCCCGGCCTCGACGTCCTGGTCTCCACCGACGACGAGGAGATCGCCGACGTCGCCCGCGCGGCCGGGGCGCGCGTGCCGTGGCTGCGCCCCGACGAGCTCGCCCGGGACACCACGCCCACGGAGCCGGTGGTCCGCCACGCCATCGACCAGGTGACGGCCGAGCGCGGCCGGCCCGACGCGGTGATGCTGCTGCAGGCCACCTCACCGGTGCGGCACGAGGGCACGCTCGCCCGGGCGCTGGCCGAGTTCGCCGACACCGGTGTCGACTCGATGGTCGGCGTCGTCGAGCAGCCGCCGTTCATCTGGCGGGCCGGCGACCCCCCCACCGCGGCGTACGACGTCGCGGCGCGACCGCGACGCCAGGACCTCACCGACGACATGCGCCGCTACCGCGAGACCGGGTCGCTCTACCTCACCCGCACCGAGGTCTACGAGCAGCACGACAACCGCCTCGGCGGACGCATCGGCCTGTTCGTGATGGCCGAGGACGAGGGCGTCGACATCGACACCGAGCTCGACGTGGCGCTCGTGACCCGCCTGCTCGCCCCTCGTTGAGCGGAGTGCCCGCGCGACACCGATCCTCTGGCTACGGTGGTCGCACACGTACTCGGACGGAAGGCCCCTGCGTTGATCATCGAGCGTGACCTCACGCCGTACGTCGTCTACTCGGGCGACCCGGTCCTGCGCGCCCTGGAGAAGATCACCGCCAACAAGGCCCGGGTCATCTTCCTCGTCGACTCGCACGGCCACCTCGACGGCGTGCTGTCCGACGGCGACTTCCGGCGCTGGGTGAGCACCGCCAGCAGCCTCACCGTCGACGTCCCCGCCCTGGAGGCCGCCAACACCTCGCCGCGCAGCCTGCCGATCGGCAGCAGCCCGGCCGAGATCAGCCACGCCTTCGGCTCGGGCATCGACCACGTCGCGCTCGTCGACGACCGCGGCCACCTCGTCGCCATCGCGATCAACCGCGCCGACGAGCTGCGCATCGGCCGTCACGTCGTCGCCCCGGACGCGCCGGCGCTGATGATCAGCGAGATCGGCATCAACCACCAGGGCGACGTGTCGCTAGCCAGGAAGCTCGTCGACCTCTCGGTCGAGGCGGGCGCCGACGTCGTGAAGTTCCAGATGCGCGACATGGAGTCGCTCTACCGGCAGGGGACGGCCGGCTCCGGCGGTGAGGACCTCGGCCCGCAGTACACCCTCGACCTGCTCGCGAAGTACGACCTCGGCGCCGACGGCCTCTTCGAGGTCTTCGACCACTGCCGCGACGTCGGCATCGACGTCATGTGCACCGCGTGGGACCCGGTCAGCGTCGACCGGCTCGTCGACTACGGCATCACCTCCCTCAAGGTCGCCTCGGCCGACATGACCAACCACGCGCTGCTGCGGCACATGGCGGCCAGCGGCACGCCGATGGTCATCTCGACCGGCATGTCGACCGAGGGCGAGATCCGCGAGACCGTCGACCTCGTCCGCAGCACCGGCATCGCGCACGCCTTCCTGCACTGCCAGTCGACCTACCCGGCACCGTTCAAGGACGTCAACCTGGCCTACCTGACCCGGCTCGCCGAGCTCACCCAGGCGCCCGTCGGCTACTCCGGGCACGAGCGCGGCTTCCACGTCGCCCTCGCCGCCGTCGCCCTCGGCGCGCGGATCGTCGAGAAGCACTTCACCGTCGACCGCGACCTCGAGGGCAACGACCACAAGGTCAGTCTGCTCCCGGGCGAGTTCGCCGAGATGGTGCAGCGCGTGCGCGAGGTGGAGGAGGCGCTCGGCACCGCGGCGCCGCGCGCCGTCTCCACCGGCGAGATGATGAACCGCGTCAACCTCGCCAAGTCGCTCGTCGCCGCCCGCCGGATCGAGGTCGGCGCCGTGCTCGGTGACGACGACATCGACATCAAGAGCCCCGGTCGCGGGCTCCAGCCCAACGCCTACGACCGGCTCGTCGGACGCACGACGACCCGTGCGCTGGAGCCCGGCGACTTCTTCTACGCCACCGACCTCGGTGACGCGGCGCCGCGCGGGCGGGCCTACGAGTTCCGCCGGCCGTGGGGCCTCGCCGTCCGCTACCACGACATCGACGCGATGACGAAGGACACCACTCCCGACTTCCTCGAGTTCCACTTCTCCTACAAGGACCTCGACCTGCCCGTCGCGGACGTCTTCGCGCGCTACGACGGCGGCCTGCCGATGGGCTTCACCACGCACTCCCCCGACCTGTTCGCCGGCGACTTCCTGCTCAACCTCGCCTCCGAGGACGACGCACACTGGGAGCGCTCCATCCGCGAGCTCCAGCGGGTCGTCGACACCACCCGCGAGATGCAGGCGTTCTTCACCCGGGGCGCCGACGCGAAGGCCGGGACGGAGGGTCCGGTCGTCGTGGCCAGCCTCGGCGGCTTCACCACCGACGCCTTCGTGCGTCCCGAGCAGCGCGAGGCGATGTACGACCGGGTCGCGGCCGGCCTGGCGCGGGTCGACGACTCCGGCGTGCGCCTCTGCGCCCAGACGCTGCCGCCCTACCCCTGGTACATGGGCGGCCAGCTCTACTGCAACCTCTTCGTCGACCCCCGCGACACCGCCGACTTCGCCGCCCGCCACGACCGCCGGCTCTGCTTCGACGTCTCCCACTCCAAGCTGTCGGCCAACTACCTCGGCTTGTCCTTCGCCGAGGCGACCGACCTCCTCGCGCCGCACACCGAGCACCTCCACCTCGTCGACGCCACCGGCGTCGACGGCGAGGGCGTGCAGGTCGGCGACGGCGAGATCGACTGGGCCGTGCTCGCGCAGCAGCTCGACGCGCTGTCACCCGGGGTGAGCTTCATCCCCGAGATCTGGCAGGGGCACGTCAACGACGGTGAGGGCTTCTGGATCGCCCTCGAGCGGCTGGAGCAATGGTTCTGACCCCACCCACCGCCCTGTGGGTGGTTCCGGTGAGCGACCTGGCCGGGGTGGCGCGTCACGTGCTGGACGTCGCCCGGATCGGCATCCCCGGGTGGCGGCTCACCGTCGTGGCACCGCCGGGCGCCCTCCCGGCGAGGCTGCGCGAGGTCGGCGCGTCCGTCGTCGAGGCGCCCTTCGGACCCGATCACGGACTGCGGTCGTCCGTCGCCGCGCTGCGTGACGTCGTACGCCGTGAGCGTCCGGCCGTGGTGCACAGCCACCTCTCCTACGCCGACATCGTCGTGGCGCTGGCCGCGGGCCGGCGTCCACGGCTGGTGACCACCGAGCACGGCATCGCGCGCGACGACGTCGTCTACCACCACTCCACCGCCAAGGCCCGCGTGATGGCGACGGCGCACGCCGCCCGCCTCCGCCGCTTCGACGCTGCGATCGCCGTGAGCGCGGCGACCGCCGACGCCATGCGCGAGAAGTGGCGGCCCCGGGTGCCCGTGACCGTGGTGCCCAACGGCGTCGACCGGGTGGACGCTGCGCTGGCGGCACCGAGGCCCGGGCTCCGCGTCCTCTCGCTGGCGCGGCTGGCGCCGGAGAAGCGACTGGCGGCCCTGCTCGACGGGTTCGCCGAGCTGCGCGCCTCGCACCAGGAGGCCACGTTGACGCTGGCCGGGACGGGGCCGGAGGAGCCCGCGCTCCGGGCCCGCGTCGAGGCGCTCGGCCTCGCGGACGCGGTCGACATGCCGGGCTTCGTCGACCCCGACGCGGCGATGGCCGACCACGACGTGCTGGCGATGCTGTCGGTCTGGGAGAACTGCTCCTACGCCCTGCTCGACGCCGCGGTCCGCGGCATGGGCGTCGTCGCGAGCGACGTCGGCGGCAACCCGGAGATCCTGCCGCGCACCTCGCTGGTCGAGGCCGATGACGCCCGTGCGGTCGCCACGTCGCTGGCCGTGCAGGGCCAGGACCTCGACGCACGTCCGCGGCTGACCGGCTGGCCCACGGTGGCCGACATGTGCGAGCGGATCGCGGAGGCGTACGCCTCGACGGGAGCCCGCTGATGGCCCGCATCGACTCGCCGTGGAACCTTCCGGACAAGACGGTCGAGCGCGCCGACGAGGCGGACCGGGAGATCCGGATCACCGACTTCGCGCTGATGGCGTCCCTGCCGCTGCGCACCGTCGAGGTCGCCGGCTTCCCGCTCAACGAGCTCACCATGGCCGCCCTGATCGGCCTGTGCCTGCTGCGTCCGGCGCGCGGCGGGGCGCGGATCCCGGCGGCGGTCGTGCTCGTCCTCGCAGCGCTGTTCGGGCTGCTGCTCTACTCCGGCGTGGTCAACCAGGTCGACTGGACGCGGCGGATGGGCCACGTCGCGATCCTCGCCGGGCTGGTCTGGGCCTTCAGCACCGGCCGGGTGTCGCTGCGCTCGGCGGGGGCCGGGCTGGCGACCGGCCTGGTGGCGGTCATGGCCCTGGCGGTCGTCGGGATCGGCGGCGACTACTACCCAGGGCGCCTCACGGGCTACCTCGGCGACCCCAACGCCGGGGCCTACTTCATCGCCGTGCTCGGCGTCCTCGCCGTCTTCTTCTGCGACGACCGCTGGAAGGTGCGTCTCGCCGTGGCGGTGCCCGTCGTCGCCGGGCTGGTGCTGAGCTACTCGCGCACCGGGCTCCTGGCCGGCGCCTTCGCCATCGTCTGGGTGCTGCTCGGGCGGCGGTTGGGCGCCGCCGGCGGTGCCGCGATGGCCTTCGGGCTGGTGTGGCTCGTCGACAACATCCCCCAGGGCCTGACGACCTTCGGCCCGTTCTCCGACCGGTCGGGCAGCGACGCCCTCCGCGACCGGATCGTCGCCCAGGAGCGCGTCGAGCTCGCCGCGGCCCCGTGGTACGGCAACGGCCCGGGCACCGCGACGGTCAACATCCGCGACCTCGAGTTCTTCTTCCACAACAGCTACCTCGCCACCCGCCAGGAGGGCGGCTGGGGCGCGCTGGTGCTCGTGCTCGCCCTCATGGTGCTCGCCTTCCTCCGACTCTCCCGGCAGGCCCGCGCCGGGGACCTCGCAGCCGCCGGCGCGCAGGCGGCGATCATCGCCGTCGCCGTCATGGCCGTGACGCTCGGCGAGGTCCTGCTCGACACCCCGATGGCCATCGCCGTCGGCTTTGCCCTGGGCCAGGCGCTCCGGGCCGCGCCCGAGGTCTCCGCCGATGGTTGAGCGGATCCACCTCGCCGCCAACAATCCCGACCTCGGCGGCGGGGAGCAGGTGCTCGTCCGGACCGCCGCCGCCCTCGTCGACCTGGGCCGAGCCGTCACCGTGGTGGCTCCGGACGCACCCACGGACGTCCTCGACGCCGCCTCCCGGGTGGGTGCCGACGTGGTGGCCATCCGGGCGGACGGGCGCCGCGACCACCTCCGGCGACTGCGTGCCTGGGACCGCGACGAGCGGGACGGGCTGCTGTGGTGCCACGGGCTCGTGCCCGCCCTCGCCACCGCGGGCCATGGTCGTCGCGTCGTCCACCTCCACCAGCTGCCGCGCTCGCGCCCCCAGTGGGCGGCGCTGTCCGTGGCGAGGCGCGGCAGTGAGCGGCTCCTCGTCCCGTCGGCGTTCCTCGCCGCGGCCGTCCGTGGCGCCGAGGTGTGCGCCAACTGGACGGACGACGTCGACCTCCTGGAGCGTCCGTCCGCACGGCGCCGGGTGGGCTTCATGGGACGGCTCGCGACCGACAAGGGCGCCGACCTGGTCGCCCGGGCACTCGCCGCACCGGCCCTCGCCGGCACCGAGCTGGTCGTGGCCGGCGACGACCGCTGGGTGCCGGCGGAGCAGCGGACCCCGGTGGCCGCTGCGCTGACCGCGCTGGGCCACGAGCGCGTACGCCGACTGGGCCGCGTCGCACCGGGGACGTTCTTCGCCGAGGTCGACGTGGCTGTCTTCCCGAGCCGCGTCGCGGAGTCCTTCGGCCTCGTCGTCGCCGAGGCGATGGCGGCCGGGGTCCCCTTCGTGATCTCCGACGCAGGCGCGCTCCCCGAGGTCGCGGGTCCGGACCACCCGTGGGTGGCCCGCGCGGGCGACGAAGCGGACCTGTCGCGGGTGGTCGGCCTCGCGCTCGCCGCCGGCCCGGAGGAGGTCGACGCCGTGACGCATGCGGCGCGCCGACGTTGGGAAGTGCACTACTCACCGGAGGCGGGCCGCCTGCGGGTGGCGCGACTGTTGGCGGAGCTGGGGGTGGGATGAGTCGGCCGAGAGTGGCGATCGCCCACGACTACCTCACCCAGCGCGGCGGCGCCGAGCGCGTCGTCCTCACGTTGATGAAGGCCTTCCCCGAGGCCGCCGTGCACACCACGCTCTACGACCCCGAGGGGACCTACCCGGAGTTCCGCCAGGCCGAGGTGCGCACCTCGGCGCTCAACCGCATCGGGGCGCTGCGCCGCGACCACCGGCTCGCGCTGCCCCTGCTGGCGCCGGCGGCGTCCCGGATGCGCATCGACGCCGACGTGGTGGTCGCCTCGAGCAGCGGCTGGGCGCACGGCTTCGACACAGGAGGCAGGACACGCACGGTCGTCTACTGCCACAACCCGGCGCGCTGGCTCTACCAGACCGACGAGTACCTCGGCGGGGCCGCGTGGCGCTCGCCGCTCGGACCGCCGCTGCTGGCGATGCGCCCCATCCTCAAGCGGTGGGACCGGCACCAGGCCGGCCAGGTCGACGTCTACCTCGCCAACAGCCGCGTCGTGCAACGGCGCATCCGGACGACGTACGGCCGCGAGGCCGAGCTGCTGCCGCCCCCGCACGGCATGGACGCCTCCGCCCCCCGTGAACCGGTGCCCGACCTCGCCGACTGGGACCCCGGCTACGCGCTGGTGGTCTCGCGGCTCCTGCCCTACAAGAACGTCGACGCGGTGATCGAGGCGGTGCGCGGCACCGGACGACGCCTCGTCGTCGTCGGCCGCGGACCCGAGGAGGCCCGGCTGCGGGCGACCATGCCCGACAACGTGCGGCTGTTCGGCGGGCTCAGCGATGCGCAGCTGCGCGCGGTGTACGGCGGCGCCGGCGTGCTGGTCGCGGCGAGCCACGAGGACTTCGGCCTCGCCCCGCTCGAGGCCGCCGCCTTCGGGGTGCCGGCGGTCGCGCTGCGCGGCGGCGGGTTCCTCGAGACCGTCCTCGAGGGTGAGACCGGGCTGTTCTTCGACCGGCCCGAGCCCGAGGAGATCGCCGCTGCCCTCACGACGTCCGACGCGCACGGCTGGGACGCTGACAGACTGCGGGCGCGGGCCGAGGAGTTCGGCGAGGCCCGGTTCATCGACAGGATCCGATCGATCGCTCTCGGGGAAGGAACGACCTGACGTGCGTCCCGACGGCATCCGCCTGCTCCCCTGGCTGATCGGCGCGGTGGACCTGCTGATGATCACCGCGGCGACGATCCTCGCCATCCGCTTCCGGCTGACTCTGTCCGTCTTCGACACCGCGGGAGACGTCCTGCAGAACACGGCGCTCGCCAGCGTCTTCTTCATCGCCACGTGGCTGGTGATGCTCGCCTTCTTCGGCACCTACGAGCGGCACGTCTTCGGCGCCGGCACCGAGGAGTTCAAGCTCGTCGTCAACGCGTCCTTCTTCACCGCGGCCCTCGTCGCCACGATGGCGTTCCTCATGCAGTACCCGCTGTCCCGCGGCTTCTTCGTCCTCTACTTCCCGATCGGCGTGCTCCTCCTGCTCGTCGGACGGCTGTTCTCCCGGCGCACCATCCAGCGCCTGCGCCGGGCCGGCCACTTCAACGAGCGGGTGCTGCTGGTGGGCACCCCCGGCTACATCGGCGAGATCTCGACCGTGCTCGAGCGCGAGTCCTGGTTGGGCTACCAGGTGATGGGCTGCCTCGTCCCGAGCGACTACGCCGGGCTGCAGATGACCTCCGCCGGCATCCCCGTGCTCGGGCTGAGCGAGGAGGTCCGCGCGGTCGTCGACGAGGTCTCCCCCGACATCGTCTTCTTCACCGCGGGGGCGGTGAGCTCCTCGACCCAGCTGCGGCGGCTGGCGTGGGACCTCGAGGACCACGCCCACGTGCAGATCATCGTCGCGCCCAACGTCACCGACGTCTCCAGCGAGCGGGTCCGCATCCGACCGGTCGCCGGCCTGCCGCTCATGCACCTGGGCCGCTCGCGCTCGCAGCTGGCCACCAACGACGCCAAGCGGGCCTTCGACGTGGTGGGCGCACTCTCGATCCTCGCCCTGACCTGGCCGGTCCTGGCGTTCCTCATGATCTGGGTGAAGCGGCACGACGGCGGCCCGGCCCTCTTCCGCCAGACCCGCGTCGGCCGCGACGGGGCGGAGTTCACCTGCCTCAAGCTGCGCTCGATGTCCGTCGACGCCGAGGAGCGCCTCGCCGAGCTCGAGGCCCGCGACCACGTCCTGTTCAAGAGTGCCGAGGACCCGCGCGTGACCCGGCCGGGCCGGTTCATCCGCCGGTTCTCGCTCGACGAGCTCCCCCAGCTGTGGAACGTCGTCCGCGGCGAGATGAGCCTCGTCGGCCCACGACCGCCGCTGCCGTCCGAGGTCGAGCAGTACGAGGACGACATGCTGCGCCGGCTCAACGTGCTCCCGGGGATGACCGGGCTCTGGCAGGTCTCCGGCCGTTCCGACCTCTCGTGGGAGGACACGGTGCGGCTGGACCTCTACTACGTCGACAACTGGTCGATGGTGCAGGACCTGCTGATCCTCGCCCGCACGGTCACCGCTGTGCTGGCCAGCCGCGGCGCGTACTGAGCCGACACCGACGACCGCGAGCGCTCAGGACCTGCCGACCTTGAGCGGCTTGCGGCGCCGGCCCTTGCCCGCGGTCGAGTACGCCTCGCGCGAGGCCTGCTCGGCCTTGTAGCCGCCGTAGCCCCCGTAGCTGCCGTAGCCGCCGCCGTAGGCGATCGCGGCCGCACCCTTGACCGGCGCCTTGTTGAGCACCACGCCGAGGAGGCGGCTGCCGACCTGGTCGAGGATGCGGCGGCACTGCTGGCTCTGCTCGATCTGGGTCTTGCCGGCCGCCTGCACGAGCAGGGCACCGTCGCAGAACGCCGACAGCAGGCCGGCGTCCGTGACGGGCAGGAGCGGCGGCGCGTCGAGGATGACGAGGTAGTCGTGGGACAGGTCGTCGATGAACTGCTTCATCCGCAGCGAGCCGAGCAGCTCGCTGGGGTTGGGCGGGATCCGGCCGGCGGCGAGCAGGCTGAGGTTGGCCATGCCCGAGTCGACGATCACGTCCCGCACGTCGACGTCGCCGGCCAGCGCCTGGGTGAGGCCCACGGCCCCGTCGATCTCGAACGTCGTCGCCAGCGTGGGCCGGCGCAGGTCGGCGTCGACGAGCAGGACGGGAGTGCCCGCCTGCGCCACGAGCCGGGCCACGTTGGCCGCGACGGTGGACTTGCCCTCACCGGCGAGCGCGGAGGTCACCACGATGCGGCGCGGCTCGTTGTCGACGTCGACGAAGCGCAGGTTGGTGCGCAGCTGGCGGAACGACTCGGCCGCACGCCCCAGGTCGCCACGGACGCCGCGGTGGGCGCGACCGAGCGACTCCTCCTGGGGGATGATCCCGAGCACGGCGGCGCCGGTGGCCTCCTCCACGTGCTTGGCCGAGCGGATCCGACGGTCGATCAGGCGCCGCCCGATGAGCACCGCGTAGGCCAGCCCGAGGCCGCCGATCGCGCCCTTCATCGCCGCGTTGCGGTAGTCGGGGGTGAACGGCGCGCCGGGCAGCTGCGCGGGCTGGAGCGGCACGATCCGCGTGAGGGGCGCCTCCTTCGGGTTGGCCTCCCCGGTCTCGATCTCCTGCGCGACGACGACCACGGCGTCGACGACCGCGTTGGCCAGGTCGCGCGCCTCCTCCGGCGTGCTGCCGATGGCGCTCACCGTCAGGGCGTTCACGGTGGCGTCGACCGAGGCGGAGAAGCGACCCGCGATCGCCTCCGGGGGCACGTCGAGGCCCAGGTCCTCGACGACCTGCTCCGCCACGGGCATCGTGGAGACGAGGAACGCGTAGAGGGTGGCCTTGTCCTCGGCGAGCTGCGAGTTGCCCTGCTCCTCGCCGGCGGTGGTCGCCTCGCCGACGCGGACCAGGCCCGACGAGGTGGCCGAGTAGAGCACCGGCTCGCGGGTCGTCTTGGCGATCATCAGGAGCGCTCCGAGGATCGTGCAGCCGATCAGCACCCACACGTAGGCGCGGCTCAGCCGTACGAAGTCCCCGAACGTCATGGCCGCGAGTCTAGGCCGTGTGCCGCCCGGGCCGACCCGATTCGCCGAGACGGCGCCGGGGTCGGCTGGCACCATGGGGTCCATGAGCGAGGACGCAGAGGGCCGCCACGCGCCCATCGCGGCCCGCGTCCACCTCGCCCACGCCGTCGTCCAGAAGCTCGCTGACGACCACCGGGTCGACCTGCTCCACCTCAAGGGCCCGGCCGTCCTCCCCGGCCTGCGCGCCGAGGGCCGCAAGTCCAGCGACGTGGACGTGCTGGTCCGGCCCAGCCACCTGGACCGGCTGGTGACCGCGCTGGAGTCCGTCGGGTTCGAGCAGCGCACCGACTTCTCCACCGGCTCGGTGTTCGCCCACGCGGCCAACTGGTGGCACGACGACTGGGGCTGGGTCGACGTGCACGTCAGCTGGCCGGGGGTGACGCTCGACGCGGAGGAGGCCTTCGACGTGCTGGCCCGCGACTCGCAGCCGCACGCGATCGCCCACTGGCCCTGTGCGGTCCCCGACCCGACGGCCCAGCGGCTGGTGCTGGTGCTGCACTCCGCGCGATCGGGTGGGACCAGCGACGTCGACCACGCATGGGGGGCCGCGACGCCCGGTGAGCAGGACGACGTACGGCGCCTGGCCGCGCGACTGGGCGCGGAGGTCGCCCTCGCGGCCGGGATCGGCGAGCTCGAGCTGCACCGCGGCGCCCCGACGTACGCGCTCTGGCACCACTTCCTCCACGGCGGCAGCAGGCTCGACGAGTGGCGCGCCCGGCTCGCCGCCGCTCCCACCGTCCGCGCCAAGGCGGCGCTCGTGACCGCCGCGATGCGGGTCAACCGCGACCACCTGCGCATGGAGCTCGGCCGGCCGCCGACCCGCGAGGAGGTCCGGGCCCGGCAGCGCGTGCGCGTCCGCAAGGCCGTCGACGAGGTGTCGAGGCGGGTGAGGCGCGCGTGACCCACCGCTACCGGATCGCCGACGACGTCGCGTGGGTCAGCCAGGAGGACCTCGACGGCGGCGACGCCCCCACGGCCTACCTCGCCCGCGTGCCCAAGGGCATGCCGATCCTGCTGGAGGGCTCGGGCTGCGTCGTGTGGCTGGCCCTCGCCGAGGGCGGCACGCTGGAGGAGGTGACCGCCGCGGCGGCGGCGATGTCGGGCACAGGGGCGGAGGACATCAGCGCCGACGTGGCGGACCTCGTCGACCAGCTCGTCGTGATCGGTGTCGTCCGAGAAGAGTGACCGCCACCGCGCCCACGAAGGCGCCGGCCGTGTTGGCGACGACGTCGACGACCTCGCCGACGCGGGCGAGGAAAAGCCACTGCACGACCTCGATCGCCACCGACCCGAGCGCCGCCCCCAGCGTCACCCACCACCACGGCCAGCGGGCCACGAGCACGGCGACCACACCGAGCGGCACGAACAGGACGACGTTGAGCAGCACGCCGTAGTGGTGTGGTTGCGCCCAGTCCGGCGCGACCGGCCACTCGTAGCGGAAGAAGGCGTAGAGCCGGACGGTCAGCCGGTTGAGCTGCCACCCCCACGGGCCGCCCACGAGCACGACCAGGGCGAGGAGGTAGGCCGACCCGAGTGCCACCAGCACGCGCCGGTCGCGCCACCCACCCACGTGCCCACCCTAGAGTGGACCGGTGACCTCCGAGCCGCGTGTGCCCGACGTGGTCGTCGAGGCGATGGGCGTGCCCGTCGGCATCCCCGTCACCGGGGCGGCGGTGGACCGGCTGCGCCACCAGTGGAGCCGCGCCCTCAGCGCCCGTGAGCCTGCGACGGTCGTCGGCCTCGAGGACCTCGACATCGACGACGACGTCGCCCACGACTACGCGGTCACCTCGCGCGTCACGCTGGCCGCGCTCGACGCCACCGCGGGGCGCCGGATCAACCTGCACGCGGGAGCAGTGGCCGACGGGGAGGGCCGCACGCTCGCCGTGATCGGGCCGTCCGGAGCCGGGAAGACCACCGCCGTCCGGCTGCTCGCCCAGCGCCTGGGCTACCTCTCCGACGAGACCACCTCCGTCGACGAGACGCTCACCGTCCACCCCCACCCCAAGCCGCTGTCCGTCATCACCGACCGCGACGTGCCGCTGGCCAAGCACTCCCTCTCGCCCGACGACCTCGACCTGCTGCGCCCACCCGTCGCGTCGTACCTCCACCGCATCGTGCTGCTGCACCGCGGCGACGACGACGCCGGGCTCGTGCCGCTCTCGCCCGCCCACGCGATCGCCGAGATCGTGGCGCAGACCTCCTCGCTGACCCTCCTCGACCACCCCGTCCTGCGGCTCGCCGACACCATCGACGCGTGCGGCGGGGTGTGGGGGCTGCACTACCGCGAGCTCGCCGACTGGCTCGACGACCTCGTCGACCTCCTCGACGCCGAGGGCCAGCCGCCGCCGCCGCGCCTGCACCACCCGGGGACCCCGGACGCAGGTCCCGCCGACGGCGCCTGGTCGCGGGTCCCGTGGCGTGACGCCGTGGAGTACGACGACGAGCTGGTGCTGATGGTCGAGGACCGGGTCCACGTGCTGGCCGGCCTCGGCGTCGTGGCGTGGCTCTCGCTCGAGACGCCGCGCACGCTCGACGAGCTCGTGCAGGAGGCGGAGGCGCTGTGGGGCGCCCACCCCGAGGCCGCCGGGCTGGTTGCCGGCGCGCTCGAGGTGCTGGCGGGCGAGGGCCTGCTCCGGCCGCCTGGGTGATCGCAGTAACGTGCGAGCCATGACCGCTCGCCGCCAGCTGCCCACCGACGAGGCCCGCGACCTGCTCGCCCTGACCCGCGAGATCGCGACCAAGGAGCTGGCGCCGCGCTCGACGGAGGCCGAGGCGACCGAGACCTTCCCCCGCGACGTCTTCCGGATGCTCGGCCGGGCCGGGCTGCTCTCGCTGCCCTACCCCGAGGAGCACGGCGGCGGTGACCAGCCCTACGAGGTCTACCTGCAGGTGCTGGAGGAGATCAGCGCGGTCTGGGCGTCCGTCGGCGTCGGCGTGTCGGTCCACGCGCTGTCCTGCTTCGGCCTGGAGTCCTTCGGCACCGACGAGCAGCGCGCCGAGTGGCTCCCCGACATGCTCGGCGGCGAGCTGCTGGGGGCGTACTGCCTCTCCGAGCCGCACGCGGGCTCCGACCCCGCCGCGATGCGTACGACCGCGCGCCGCGACGGCGACACCTACGTCATCAACGGCGCGAAGGCGTGGACCACCCACGGCGGGCACGCCGACTTCTACAAGGTGATGGCACGCACCTCCGACGACGCTGGTGCTTCTCGGGGGGCAGGCATCTCCTGCTTCCTGGTGCCGGCCTCGGCCGAGGGCCTCACCGCCGACCCGCCGGAGCGCAAGATGGGACTGACCGGCTCCGCCACGGCGACGATGCGGTTCGACGACGTCCGGGTCGACGCCTCCCGCCGGCTCGGCGCGGAGGGCGAGGGGCTGCGCATCGCCCTCGCGGGCCTCGACTCAGGCCGGCTCGGCATCGCCGCCGTCGCCACCGGCCTCGCCCAGGGCGCCCTCGACGCGGCCGTGGCCTACGCCCGCGAGCGCGAGACCTTCGGCACCCGGATCATCGACCACCAGGGCCTCGCCTTCGTCCTCGCCGACATGGAGGCGGCCGTCGTGTCGGCCCGCGCGACGATGCTGCACGCCGCCCGCCTCAAGGACGCCGGCCTGCCGTTCTCCCGCGAGGCGTCGATCGCCAAGCTGGTCGCCACCGACAACGCCATGAAGGTCACCACGGACGCCGTCCAGGTCCTCGGCGGCTACGGCTACACCCGCGACTTCCCGGTCGAGCGCTACATGCGCGAGGCCAAGGTGATGCAGATCTTCGAGGGCACCAACCAGATCCAGCGGATGGTGATCTCCCGCTCGCTCGCGAAGGACAACGCGGGCGGGATCGGCTGAGGCTCGGGCGGCTGGTGGGTCCTGGCGGCGTCGCCGGGTCTGGAGTCCCCGGATATCCGGTGACCACCGGGCTTACAGGTGGAGATCTCGACCGACAAGTACGCAACTCGGGTGCACAGTCCGGCCTCAGACGTCGGTGACCCGCACCCCGGCGTGCGCCTTGTAGCGCCGGTTGATCGAGATCAGGTTGGCGGTCAGCGCCTCGACCTGGTGCGCGTTGCGCAACCGGCCGCCGTACATCCCCCGCATGCCGGGTACGACGTCCGCCAGCGCCTGCACCAGGTCGGTGGCCTCGCGGTCGTCGCCGAGCACGAGCACGTCGGTGTCGACCCGCTCGACCGTCGGGTCCTCGAGCAGCACGGCGCTGACGTTGTGGAAGGCACCCACGACGGTCGAGCCGGTGAGGATCGCCGCGGCCTGCTGGGTGGCCGAGCCCTCCTCGACCGGGAGCGCGTACGCGCCCTGCTTGTCGAAGCCGAGCGGGTTGACGCAGTCGACGACGATCTTGCCCGCGAGCTCCTCGGTGAGTGACCGCAGCAGGTCCTCGTGACCGTCCCAGGGCACCACGACCAGCACCACGTCCCCGGCCGCGGCGGCCTCGGCGTTGCTGGCCCCGCGGACGCGACCCACCTCGGCCAGCGCCGCGGCGGCGTCGGCGGCCCGCGACGCGTCCCGCGAGCCGAGCACGACCTCGAGGCCGGCCGCGGCGAAGCGCCGCGCGAGCCCGCGACCCTGCGGTCCCGTGCCGCCGAGCACGGCGATGGTCAGCGAGGTGACGTCGTGGTCGCTCATCCCCCGGACGCTAGCGAACGCCGCACGGCGTCCCGCAGCCGCCCGTCGGGCGGACGGCACCCGGCTCACCCTTCTGTGTGTTGCCCCGACCCTGTGGGCGAGCGACGGTGGAGGACATGTCCAAGCGCATCGCATTCCTGACCGCTCCCGAGGGTGTCGAGGAGGTCGAGCTCATCAAGCCGTGGCAGGCCGTCGTCGACGCCGGTCACACCGCCGAGCTGCTCTCGCTCGACGAGGGCGAGGTGCAGCTCTTCCAGCACCTCGACAAGTCCAGCACGCAGCGCGTCGACCGCCGCGTCAGCGACGTCGCGGTGGCCGACTACGACGCCCTCGTCCTGCCCGGTGGCGTCGCCAACCCCGACGCCCTGCGGATGGACGAGGAGGCCGTCGCCTTCATCCGCGACTTCGTCGACTCCGGCAAGACCGTCGCCGCCATCTGCCACGCACCGTGGACCCTCATCGAGGCCGACCGCGTGCAGGGCAAGCGGCTCGCGAGTTGGCCGAGCCTGCAGACCGACATCCGCAACAGCGGCGGCGAGTGGGTCGACGAGGAGGTCGTCGTCGACGGCAACCTCATCACCAGCCGCAACCCCGACGACATCCCCGCGTTCTCCAAGACCCTCCTCGACGCCCTGGGCTGAGGATCCGCCTAGGCGTCCCGCTCCACCAGCCAGCGTCCCAGCAGCGTCCCGTCCTGCTCGAGCAGCAGGACGGGACGCAGCGCTGTGTCCACCTCGGCACCCGTGGCCATCCGTACGGCGTCGCCGCCGGTGAGCCGCGGCACGACGGTCCAGCACAGCTCGTCGACGACGTCGGCGGCCAGCAGGTCGGCGAACAGCGACGGCCCGCCCTCGCACAGCTGCTCGGACCAGCCCCGCGCCGCCAGTCCGGCCTTGAGCGCGGCGAGGTCGATCTCGTCCTCGCCGAGCACCATGACGTTGTCTTCCCCCAGCGCCTCGCGCGCCGCCGCCAGGCCGTCGGAGCTCGCCACGGTTGCCATCAGCACCCGGCCGGGCGGTGCGTCGGCGAGCGTCGGCGGCACGTCCGCGGACCGGCTCACGACGACCAGCGGGATCCGCGGGACGTCGTACCCCTCGGTGCGCAGCGTGCCGGCGCCCACGACCAGGCAGTCGGCTCGACTGCGGAGGGCGTCGAAGACCCGCTTGTCGGCGTCGTCGTTGATGCTCTTGCTGACCCCGTCCGACCCCTGGGCGGCGCCGTCGACCGTGCTGACGAAGTTCACCCGCAGCCACGGAATGCCCGGCGGGGCGTACGCCTCCGCCAGCTGGTCGTCGGACAGGTCGGAGAGGCGCTGGAGCTCGAGGTGTTCGGTCACGTGCCTACTGTTGCACCGTGATCACACTGGCCGACCTCGCCGCCCTGCACCACGCGCACGGCGGCGCGTGGGACGCCGCGGTGGCACCGGTCGTCCTCGACGGCCCTCGCGGCCCCGTCACGATCGGCGACGGGGCGGTGACCCTGATGGGCTGCGTCAACCTGTCCCGCGACTCGACCTACCGCGAGAGCGTCGCCACGAGCCCCGCCGACGCCGTGCGGATGGGCCGCGTCCAGGCCGCCCAGGGCGCCGAGGTGATCGACCTCGGGGCCGAGTCGAGCAACGCGCGCGCCGCTCGCGTGTCCGCGGCCAACCAGGTCGCCACCCTCGTGCCTGCGGTGAAGGAGCTCGCGCAGGAGGTCGTCGTCTCGGTGGAGACCTACGAGCCCGACGTGGTCCGGGCCTGCCTCGACGCGGGGGCCCGGGTGCTCAACATGACCGGCCGTCAGCACGAGGAGGCGATGCTCGCCCTGGCCGCGGAGTACGACGCCGCTGTCGTGATGTGCTTCGGCGAGACGGCCAACGTGCGCGAGATCGCCGACGTCCCTCCCGACGCCGACCCGATGCCCGTGCTGCTCGACCACTTCGCGCCGCGGGTCGAGCGCGCCCGGGCCGCGGGCGTCGACAAGGTCGTCGTCGACCCCGGCATGGGCTTCTACTACGGCAACCTCGTCGACCCCATGACGCGCGCGCGCCACCAGGCGCGGGTGCTCGCGCAGACCTTCCGCCTGCGCCCGCTCGGCGTACCGGTGTGCAACGCGGTGCCACACACCTACGACATCTTCGGCGACGAGTTCCGCAAGGCCGAGGGGTTCTACGGCACGTTCGCCGGCATCGGCGGCACCCACCTGCTGCGCACCCACGAGGTGGCCCACCTGCGCGTGGTCCTCAAGGCCCTCGCGGAGCTCGAGGTCCGCTGACGGGCCGAGCGGGTCACCCGGCGAAGCCCTGCGGGTTCTGCGACTGCCAGCGCCAGACGTCCTCGCACATGTCCTCGATCGTCTTCTTCGTGCTCCACCCCAGCTCGGCGTTGGCCTTGGAGGGGTCGGCGTAGGACGTGGCGATGTCGCCGGCCCGGCGCGGCACGATCTCGTAGGGGATCGGCCGGCCGACGGCCTTCTCGAAGGCGCGCAGCATCTCCAGCACGCTGGTGCCCCGGCCGGAGCCGAGGTTCCAGGTGTGCACCGCGACGTCGGAGCGCTCGAGCGCCTCCAGCGCCGCGATGTGCCCGGCGGCGAGGTCCTCGACGTGGATGTAGTCGCGCACGCCGGTGCCGTCGACGGTGTCGTAGTCGTCGCCGAAGACGAGCAGCCGGTCGCGCTTGCCGACGGCGACCTGCGCGATGAACGGCACGAGGTTGTTGGGGATGCCCGAGGGGTCCTCGCCGATGGTGCCGGAGGGGTGGGCGCCGACCGGGTTGAAGTAGCGCAGCAGCGCGAAGCGCATCTGCGGCGCCGCCACCGCCACGTCGCGCAGGATCTGCTCCTGCATCACCTTGGTCCAGCCGTAGGGGTTGGTGGCGTAGGTGCGCCGGTCCTCGGTCGCGCCCGCCTGCTCCTCGCCGTAGACGGTGGCGCTGCTCGAGAACACCATCTTGTCGACGTCGTAGCGCTGCATCGCGCGGACGAGGGAGAAGGTCGAGCCGAGGTTGTTCTCGTAGTAGTCGAGCGGCTTCTCCACGCTCTCGCCGACGGCCTTGTGCCCGGCGAAGTGGATGACGCCGTCGAAGTCCTCGGTGGCGAAGAGGTGCTCGGTCTTGTCGAGGTCGGTGAGGTCGAAGGAGTGCGCCGCGATGCTGGTCCCGGTCAGCGCCTCGAGGCGGCCGAGCACGGTCGGGTTCGCGTTGCTGAAGTTGTCGACGATCACGACGTCGTGGCCGGCAGCGATGAGCTGGATGACGGTGTGCGAGCCGATGTAGCCGGCACCGCCGCTGACGAGGATCTTCATGACCCCACCCTAACGACCGACGCGGCTGACAGAATGCCCGTCATGCCCAATGCTCTCATCACCGGAATCACCGGCCAGGACGGCCTCTACCTCGCCGAGCTGCTGCTCGAGAAGGGGTACGACGTCCACGGGCTGATCCGCGGCCAGAACAACCCGCGGCGCGAGCTGGTGTCCAAGGTGGTGCCCGACGTCGAGCTGCACAACGGCGACCTGACCGACCTGTCCAGCCTGATGCGGGCGATGCGCGACTCGCAGCCCGACGAGGTCTACAACCTCGGCGCGATCTCGTTCGTCGCCTACTCCTGGGAGAACGCGTTCGTCACCAGCGACGTGACCGGCATGGGCGTGCTCAACATGCTCGAGGCCGTCCGGCTCCACGCCGGCGACGAGCCCGGCAGCATCCGGTTCTACCAGGCGTCGAGCTCGGAGATGTTCGGCAAGGTGCAGGAGGTCCCGCAGAAGGAGACCACCCTGCTGTGGCCGCGCTCGCCCTACGGCGTGAGCAAGGTCTACGGCCACTACATGACCATCAACTACCGCGAGTCCTACGGCATGCACGCCTCCTCGGGGATCCTGTTCAACCACGAGTCGCCGCGCCGCGGCCCGGAGTTCGTGACCCGCAAGATCAGCCAGGCGGTGGCCCGCATCCACCTCGGCCAGCAGAAGACGATGGCGCTCGGCAACCTCGACGCGCAGCGCGACTGGGGCTACGCCGGCGACTACGTCGAGGCGATGTGGCGGATGCTGCAGCAGGACGAGGCCGACGACTACGTCATCGCCACCGGCGAGACCCACTCCATCCGCGACTTCCTCGACCTGGCCTTCGCGCACGTCGGCGTCGACGACTGGTCCGAGCACGTCACCCAGGACCCGCGCTTCATGCGCCCGGCCGAGGTCGAGCTCCTCATCGGCGACGCCTCGAAGGCCAAGGAGCAGCTCGGCTGGACGCCGACCGTGTCCTTCCCCGAGCTCGTGGCGATGATGGTCGACAGCGACATCGCGGCGGTCAAGGCGGGCTGGTGACCGCTCGCGCGTTCATCACGGGGATCGGCGGCCAGGACGGCACCTACCTCGCTGAGCGCCTGGTGGGCGAGGGCACGGAGGTCCACGCCCTCGTCTACTCCGCCGACGGGCACCCCCCGCACTGCCCCGACGAGGTGGTGCTGCACACCGGCGACCTCGGCGACCTCGCCGCGACCCGCCGGCTCGTCCTCGACGTGGCGCCGCAGGAGGTCTACAACCTCGCCGCGATCAGCTCCGTGGCGCAGTCGTGGGACGAGCCCGACCGCACCGCCCACGTCAACGGGCAGGCCGCCGTCGCCCTCATGGAGTCGGTCCGCCACCTCGACGGCGTACGACTCGTGCAGGCCTCGAGCGCCGAGATCTTCGGCGAGCCGGCCACCAGCCCGCAGACCGAGACGACCGCGATCCGGCCGGTGAACCCGTACGGCGCCGCGAAGGCGTTCGCGCACCTGTCCGCACACGTCTTCCGCCAGCGCGACCTCCACGTCTCGAGCGCGATCCTCTACAACCACGAGTCGCCGCGTCGCGCCGAGCGGTTCGTGACCCGCAAGATCACCTCGACGGTCGCCGCGATCGCGCGCGGCGAGGCCGACGAGCTGGTGCTCGGCAACCTCGACGCCCGCCGCGACTGGGGGTGGGCGCCGGACTACGTCGACGCGATGGTGCGGGCCGCCCGCGCCGACGAGCCGGCCGACTACGTCGTGGCCACCGGCCGCGCGCACTCGGTGCGCGACTTCGTCGCCGCCGCCTTCGCGGCCGCGGGGATCAGCGACTGGGAGCGCCTCGTCCGCCAGGACGCGGCCTTCTTCCGGCCCGCCGACCCGACCGAGCTCGTGGGCGACGCCTCGAAGCTGCGCGACGAGCTCGGGTGGGAGCCCACGGTGGCCTTCGAGGAGCTGGTGGCCCGGATGGTGGCCGCCGACCTCGGCTGAGCTGTGCACCCGAGTTCCGTACTTGTCGGTCGAGATCTCTACCTGCAACCCCGGCGGTCACCGGATATCCGGGGACTCCAGAGCCAGCGGAGAGCCAGCGCGGCCCAGAGCCAGAGCGGGCCAGCCCTCACCCGTGCTGCAGCAACCCCCGGAGGTACTCCCCGTAGCCGCTCTTGCGCAGCGGCTCGGCGCGCTCGAGCAGCTCGTCGTCGGACAGGAACCCCATCCGCCAGGCGACCTCCTCCGGCGCGCCGACCTTGAAGCCCTGCCGGCCCTCGATGGTCCGCACGAAGTTGGAGGCGTCGTTGAGCGAGTCGAAGGTGCCGGTGTCGAGCCAGGCGGTGCCGCGGGGCAGCACCTCCACGTGCAGGCGCCCCTCCTCGAGGTAGCGGCGGTTGAGGTCGGTGATCTCCAGCTCGCCGCGCGCCGACGGCTGCAGCTCGGCGGCGTACTCCACGACGTCGTTGTCGTAGAAGTAGAGCCCCGGGACGGCGTAGTCGCTCTTCGGGTGCACCGGCTTCTCCTCCAGCGACAGGGCACGGCCCTGGTCGTCGAACTCGACGACGCCGTAGGCGCGGGGGTCGGCGACGTGGTAGCCGAAGACGGCCGCGCCGTCGAGGTCCTTGAAGCGCAGCAGCTGGGAGCCGAGTCCCGAGCCGTAGAAGATGTTGTCGCCGAGCACGAGCGCGGACCGCTCGCCGCCGATGTGGTCGGCCCCGATGACGAAGGCCTGCGCGAGCCCGTCGGGGCTCGGCTGGACGGCGAACGTGAGGTCGATCCCGAACTGCGAGCCGTCGCCGAGCAGCCGGTGGAAGCCCTCGGCCTCGTGGGGCGTGGTGATGATGAGGATGTCCCGGATGCCCGCGAGCATCAGCGTGGAGAGCGGGTAGTAGATCATCGGCTTGTCGTAGACCGGCACCAGCTGCTTGCTGATGCCCTGCGTGATCGGGTGCAGTCGGGAGCCGGTGCCACCGGCCAGGATGATTCCGCGCATGCAACCACCCTAGGGGTCCGCGGACCTCCCGTTGCGCCACGGGGTTCGCCGCGGTTTGGCACCATGGGCGCATGCCGTCCAGCCGCCGTACGTCGACGCGCCGGCGGGTCCGGCCCTCGACGGTCATCGGTGGCCTCCTGCTCCTCCTCGTCGGGCTGGCCCTGCTCGCCATCCCCTTCCTCAAGGCACCGGGCCACGCCGAGGGCGCCCGCACAGACCTCGAGGCGGCGCGCACGTCCCTCGCGGCGGGCGACGTGGCGGCGGCTGAGGCCAGCGTGCAGAGCGCGCGGCGCCACGCCGACCAGGTCCAGGACGCGATGCAGGGTGTGGGCGGCGACATCTGGAGCCTCGTCCCCGTCGTGGGCCGGCCGGTGGGCGACGTACGCCACCTCGGCAACGCCCTCGACCACCTGACCACGGCGGCCGAGGTCGCCGTCGCGACGTGGCCGGCGGTCAACGGCAAGGACGCCACCCTCTTCGGCGAACGCTCCGTCGACGTGCCGACCCTGGAGAAGGTGGTGGGCGCGGTCGACGAGGCGAGCGTCCACCTCGACGCCGCCCAGCTCGAGCTCGGCGAGGTCGGGGACTCCGCCCTCGGCGTGGGCACCCGGCTGGCCGAGGCCCGCGACGAGGCGGCCACGACCGTCGCCCCCCTCGCGTCCGGCGCGAGGCGCGCCAAGCCCTTGGCCGACGTGCTGCCCCGGCTCTTCGGCGCCGAGGGCGACCAGACCTTCCTGCTCGCCCTGCTCAACCCGAGCGAGCAGCGCTTCTCCGGCGGTGCCGCGCTGACGCTCGCGCCGATGAACGTCTCCGACGGCCGGCTCGAGATGGGCAAGGCCCGCGACACCTCCGACCCCGACCTCTACCGCGTCGGCCGGTGGGAGAAGGTCGAGGGCAACCCGTTCCACGACGGCAAGCTGCGCCTGTCCACCTCGACCTTCGCCCCCGACTGGTCGGTCTCGGGCGAGACGCTCCTGCGCGGCTGGGAGCGGCGCACCGGCCAGGAGGTCGACGGGCTCGTCGCGGTCGACGTCGTCGCGCTGGCCGACATGCTGCGGATCACCGGACCGGTCGAGGCGCCGACCTACGGCCGGCTCGACGCCTCCAACTTCACCCAGAAGATGGTCGGCGACTACGACGCCTTCCCCGACAACGAGGCGCGCCACGACCTCAACCGGGCCATCGTGCCGGTGTTCGCCGAGCGGCTCTTCGAGCCCGGCAACGGCATCGAGAAGATCGAGTCCCTACGCGACTCGGCTCGCGGACGGCACTTCGCGATGTGGATGCGCGACCCCGACCTCCAGGCCGCCGTGGCCGAGGTCGGGCTGTCCGGCGACCTCTCCGACACCAGCCATGACTACCTCGCCGTCTTCAACCAGAACACCAACGCCAGCAAGGCCGACTACTGGCAGCGTCGCAGCGTGAGCAGCCGGGTCGTCCTGCGCGAGGACGGCTCGGCCAGGGTCCGGCTCACCATCTCGGTCCACAACGACTCCCCGCCCTATGCGCAGGCGTTCGCCGACCCGCGCCGCGGCACCTACGCCACGCGCTGGAACGGGATGACGCTCGGCGTCTTCCTGCCCCAGGGCGCCGAGGTCACCAGCGCCACGGCCGCCGGCAAGCCCCAGGGCACCGACGTCTTCGACTACTTCGGGCGCCCCTACAAGCTGCTGCGCCTGGTCCTGCCGCCGGGCGAGACGCGCGAGGCGGTCCTGGAGTACGACGTCCCTGCCGCCGCGGACGCCCCCGGTGACGGCACGCTGACCTACCGGCTCGACGCGACCCCGCAGGGCATGGTCGTCCCACAGTCGCTCGCGGTCTCGGTGCAGTGGCCCGAGGGCTACGACGTGGACGACCTGCCCGAGGGCTGGACACGCGCCGGGCGGGGCCGGGCGTCGTACGAGGTGCCGGCGCTGGTGGAGCAGCCGCGCTTCAGCATCACCGGCTCGGCCGCCTCCTCCTGAACCGGTCGGCTCCCCCTAGACTCCCGCGCATGGATCGCCTTCTTGTGACCGGCGGCGCGGGGTTCATCGGCTCGAACTTCGTGCACCACGTCATCGCCCACACCGACCTGCGCGTGACCGTGCTGGACAAGCTCACCTACGCCGCCAGCCGCGAGGCGCTCGCCGGGCTGCCGGAGGACCGGGTCGAGCTCGTCGTCGGTGACATCGCCGAGGCCGAGGTCGTCGACCCCCTCGTCGCCGAGCACGACGCGGTCGTGCACTTCGCGGCGGAGTCGCACAACGACAACTCCCTCAACGACCCGAGCCCGTTCATCCGGACCAACATCCTCGGGACCTACACGATCCTCGAGGCGGTCCGCCGGCACGACCGGCGCCTGCACCACGTGTCGACGGACGAGGTCTACGGCGACCTCGAGCTCGACGACCCCAAGCGCTTCACCGAGGACACCCCCTACAACCCGTCCTCCCCCTACTCCGCCTCGAAGGCCGGCTCGGACCACCTCGTCCGCGCCTGGGTCCGCAGCTTCGGCGTCCGGGCGACGGTCTCGAACTGCTCCAACAACTACGGTCCCTGGCAGCACATCGAGAAGTTCATCCCGCGCCAGATCACCAACGTCATCGACGGCGTCCGCCCCAAGCTCTACGGCTCGGGCGAGAACGTCCGCGACTGGATCCACGCCGACGACCACTCCTCCGCGGTGCTGCGGATCCTCGAGCAGGGCCGCGTCGGCGAGACCTACCTCATCGGCGCCGACGGCGAGAAGAACAACCTCGAGGTGGTGCGCCTGATCCTCAAGCTGATGGGCCGTCCCGAGGACGACTTCGACCACGTCAACGACCGCGCCGGCCACGACCTGCGCTACGCCATCGAGTCGGGCAAGCTCCGCCAGGAGCTCGGCTGGGCACCGAAGTTCCAGGACTTCGAGTCCGGCCTCGCCGACACCATCGCGTGGTACCAGGAGCACGAGGACTGGTGGCGCCCCCACAAGGACGCGACCGAGGCCAAGTACGCGGAGAAGGGCCAGTGAGCCTCCCCTCCCCCGAGACACTGCCCCGTCTGGAGAAGACGGCGATCCCGGGCCTCGTCGTCGTCCGGCTCGACCGGCGCGACGACGACCGCGGGTTCTTCAAGGAGAACTGGCAGCGCGAGAAGATGCTCGCCGTCGGGCTGCCCGACTTCGGTCCGGTGCAGAACAACGTGTCGTTCAACAGCGACCGTGGCGTCACCCGGGGCATCCACACCGAGCCGTGGGACAAGTTCATCTCGCTGGCGACCGGACGCATCTTCGGCGCGTGGGTCGACATGCGGCAGGGCGAGACCTTCGGCGCGACCTTCACGCTGGAGATGGACACCTCCGTCGCCGTGTTCGTTCCGCGCGGCGTCGGCAACAGCTACCAGACGCTCGAGGACGCCACGGCCTACACCTACCTCGTCAACGAGCACTGGCGCCCCGGCATCGCCTACCCCGCGCTCGCCCTGGACGACCCGACGGTGGCCATCGACTGGCCGATCCCGCTGGCCGAGGCGATCATCAGCGAGAAGGACCAGAACAACCCCCGCCTCGACCCGGCCACGGCCATCGCGCCCAAGAAGGTGCTGATCGTCGGGGCCCTCGGCCAGCTCGGTCGCGCGCTGCACGCCGCGCACCCCGACGCCGACCGGGTCGACCTGTTCCCCGGCGAGGGCGTCTCACAGCTCGACCTCGCCGACGCAGCGGCCGTCTCGGCGTGGCCGTGGCACGAGTACGCCGTCGTGCTCAACGCCGCGGCGTACACCGCCGTCGACGCCGCCGAGACCCCCGAGGGCCGGGTCGCGTCCTGGTCGGCCAACGCCACCGGTCCCGCGACGCTGGCCGGCCTGGCCCGCGAGCACGGCTTCACGCTCGTGCACTACTCCTCCGACTACGTCTTCGACGGCACCGCACCGCTCGACCCGGGCCACACGGAGGACGAGCCGCTCTCGCCGCTCGGGGTCTACGCCCAGTCCAAGGCGGCCGGCGACCTCGCGGTCGGCCTGGCCCCGCGCCACTACCTCCTGCGCACCTCGTGGGTGATCGGGGAGGGCAAGAACTTCGTCCGCACGATGCGGGCGCTGGCCGAGAAGGGCGTCTCCCCCAGCGTGGTCGACGACCAGGTCGGGCGGCTGACGTTCACCGAGGAGCTGGTGCGGGGCACCCGCCACCTCCTCGAGACCGGTGCGCCGTTCGGGACCTACAACCTCTCCAACGGCGGGGCGCCCATGTCGTGGCGCGAGATCGCGCAGGCGGTCTTCGAGCGCTCGGGTCGCAGCGCCGAGGACGTGTCGGGGACGACCACGGAGGCGTACGCCGAGGGCGTGCTCGCCCAGGGCAACCCGTTCGCCCCCCGGCCCCTCAACTCGGCGCTCTCGCTGGAGAAGATCCGCGCGACCGGCTTCGAGCCCGAGGACGCACTGGCAGCGCTGGACCGCTACCTGGGGTGACCGCCACTCACCTGCGGTGGGACGTCACCTCTCGCAGGGCGGGACGGACGTCGGCGAGGTAGACCAGCGCGGCGATGGTGAACGCCAGGCTGATGATGTTGAGCGGCGAGCCCAGCAGGATCAGCTGCGCGGCGAAGCCGAGGCCCGTGATCGCGCACCACGCGGTCTTGGTCAGCTTGCCGGCCGCGTCGTAGGCCTCGGCGGAGTAGGTCAGCGAGTTGATGAACGCGAAGCCCTTGATCGCGAGCAGCACCACGAGCACGACGAGGAACAGCGTGCCCTGGAGCTCGTAGATGTTCACAGGACACAGCGTAGGCGACGAGACGAAGGGCCCCGTCCGACGTGGACGGGGCCCTTCTCCTAGAACAGCGCGAGCTGACCGTGGTCAGCCTCGACGTCTCTTCAGTCGCCGACCTTCTCGGCGGCGTCCGCGACGGCCTTGACGGCGCTGGCGGCGGTCTTCGTGGCTGCGGTGCCGGTGGCCTTGGCGCTGCTCTGGGCCGCGGTCGTCTTCCTCGCGGCGCTCTTGCGCGCGGTCGTGGCCGAGGCCTTCGTGGCGGCCGACTTCTGGGCGGCCGACTTCTGGGCGGTCTTCTTCGCGGCGGGCTTCGCGGGGGGCTTGGGGGCAGCCTTGGTGGCGGCGACCTTGTCGGCGGCGGTGACGGTGGCGTCGGCGGCCTTGCGGGCCTGGGTCGCGGTGGTCTTCGCCTTCGAGACGGTGGTCCGGGCCGACCTTACGGTCGTGGTGGTCGACTCCTGGCGGCGGATGCGGCCCACGAGGGACTCGCCGCGCTTGACCAGCTCGGCGTACGTCGCGTTGGCCACGGCCACGTTGTCGTCGACGAGGGTCGACACCTTGGCGGGGTAGGCCTTGGCCTCGGCCTGCAGCTCGGCGACGCGCGCCTCGACGGCGGCGCGGACGGACGTGACGTCACGCTTCTGCACCTCGGCGACGAGCTCGGTGACGTCCTTCTGCACGGCGGTGAGGACCTTCTGGACGTCGGCGACAGCGTCACGGACGGCCTCGACGGCGAGGTCGGTGACACCGACGCCCGCGAGCACGGGCTTGAGGGCTTCGGTCTTGATGTCGAACTTGGCGGTCGCCATGTCCTTCTCCTTCTCCTGGGTGGGTGCTGCTGGGTGGGTGCTGCTGGGTGGGTGCTACTCAGCTGGTGGCTGGTCAGAGGCCGGCGGGCGGTCGTTGAGGGCCAGGAACGAGGCGTAGACGTCGAGCAGCGAGTGCTTCTGGCGCTCGGTGAGTCCGGTGTCGGCGAGGATCGCCAGCTCCACCGAGCCGGCCTGGCCGGGATCGGGGTGGACGATGCCGGCGCGGACGTAGAGCTGCTCGGCGGAGACGCGGAGCGCCCGGGCCAGCTGCTGCAGGACCTCCGCCGACGGCTTGCGCAGGCCGCGCTCGATCTGGCTGAGGTAGGGGTTGCTCACGCCGACCTGGTCGGCGAGCTGCCGCAGCGAGAGCTGGGCGGCGAGCCGCTGCTCACGGAGGTAGTCGCCGAGCGACCCGATGGAGTCGACGACGGCGCTCGTCTTCGCGCTCGTCTTGGCGCTCGTCTTCGCGCTCTTGTCCTTGGCCATGCCTACAGTGTGCTAACACCTGTTAGCGAAATGCAAACCAAGCGGCGGTGAGGACCGTCACAAAGCCGGATCCCCCGCGGTTCCGGGCGCTAGCTAGAAGGCAGCACGGATCTCGCCGACGGGGACGCCGCCACCGAGCAGCTCGAGCCGGCCGGTCCGCGCGACGGCGTCCGCGTCGACCCCGTCCTCGTCCAGCACGCCCGAACGACGCAGCGCCTCGGCCATCAGCACGGGGCGTACGCGTGCGGCGCCGTCGTCGGTCTTGAGCGCCCACGCCCGACCGTCGGGAAGAGCGACGGCGTAGCAGGACTCCGCGCCGGCCTTGCCGATCAGGCCGGGGACGGCCCGGTGCAGCGCGAGCTCGTCTCGCGTGGTGCCGCTGACGTTCTCCGGGTGCCGGCGGATCGCCTCGGCCACCCGGTGGGCCGGGCCCTCGGACGCGGTGGCCAGGGTGGCGAAGGCGCGGGCGAGCCCGATCAGCGAGGTCGACAGCAGCGGGGCACCGCACCCGTCGACCGCGACCGTCGCGACCGGCTCGCCCGTCAGGCGCTCGAAGGTCTCGCGGATGGCGACCTGCAGGGGGTGCGCGGGATCGAGGTAGGTGGCGGTGTCCCAGCCGCGCAGGACGCAGGTCGCCAGCATCGCGGCGTGCTTGCCCGAGCAGTTCATGAGGATCGACGTCTTCTCGCCGCCCGCCCGGATCACGGCGTCGCGCGCGGCGTCGTCGAGCGGGTGGTCGGGCGGGGTCTGCAGGGCCGACTCGTCCAGGCCCGCCGAGGCGAGGACGCGGCGTACGCCCTCGACGTGGAAGGGCTCACCGGAGTGGGAGGCGCAGGCGAGGGCGAGCAGGTCCGGCGGGAGGTCGAGCCCGAGCTCCACCATCGCGAGCGCCTGGACCGGCTTGTTGCTCGAGCGGGGCAGCACCGGTGCGGCCACCTCGCCCACGGACCAGTCGACCGAGCCGTCGGCGGCCAGCGCCACGACGGAGCCGTAGTGGTGCCCCTCGACGAATCCGGAGCGGACGATCTCGGCCACGACGGGCAGACCAGCGGCAGGCATGCGCGAAGGCTACCGACCGCCGGTCTGAGAGGATGCGCGGGTGATCCAGCACTGCCCGACGCCGACCGAGCTCGACGACCTGGAGCTCCTGGTCTCCGGCGCCTACGCCCCCCTGACGAGGTTCAACGAGCCCGGCAGCCCGGTCACCCTCGCCCTGCCGGAGGGCCACACGGAGGCCGAGCTGGTGGACCCCGAGGGCCTGCCGCTCGCCCGCGTCTCGAGCGACGGCACGCTGGAGCAGCTGACCCACGCGCAGCACGGCCCCTTCCGCCGGCTGCACCTCACGCCCGCGCAGGTCCGGGAGGCGTACGCCGGCGCGACGTTCGTCCCGGTCGCCGACGCGCTGACCGAGGGCGACCTCGAGGAGCTGCGCGGCCTCGGCCGTGTCGTCCTGGTGGCGCTCATGGGCACCGGCACGCCGTCGCTGTCCCCGGTCGCGCTCGTCCGCGCCACGCTGGCCGCCGCCGAGCTCCTCGACGACGCCGGCGTGGTCGCCGTACCCCTGCCCTCCCACGGCGACGCCGAGGCCGACCACGCCCTCGGCGCCCAGGTGGTCGGCACCTACGCGGGCCCCGATCCGGTGCACGCCCTGGGCGACTCCTCCGGCCCCTACCCCGCCGCCGTCGCAGCGATCGTCGACGAGGACCGCCCCGCGCCGGACGAGCAGGGACTCGTCCTCTTCTTCACCGGCCTGTCCGGCAGCGGGAAGTCGACGCTCGCGCAGGCCCTCATCGACCGGCTGCTCGAACGCGGCGGCCGCTCCGTGACCAGCCTCGACGGCGACGTCGTGCGCCGGCACCTGTCGGCCGGGCTGACCTTCTCCAAGGCCGACCGCGAGACCAACATCCGCCGGATCGGCTGGGTGGCCGCCGAGGTGGCCCGGCACTGCGGGGTCGCGGTCTGCTCGCCCATCGCCCCGTTCGCCGAGACCCGCGAGCAGGTGCGGCAGATGGTCGAGGCGGCCGGCGGCGCGTTCTTCCTGGTCCACGTCGCGACCCCCCTCGAGGAGTGCGAGCGCCGCGACCGCAAGGGTCTGTACGCCAAGGCGCGAGCCGGCGAGATCCCGGAGTTCACCGGCATCTCCTCGCCCTACGAGGAGCCCGAGGACCCGGCCGTGCGCGTGGACACCACGGGCCGCACGATCGAGGACGCGCTCGAGGACGTGCTGGTCGCACTGGACGAGGCGGGCTACCTCCACCTCGCCGGAGCGGTCTCGGCGGGCGCATGAGCGAACCGCTCAGGGTGCTCTTCGTGTGCACCGCCAACATCTGCCGCTCGCCCGCCATGGAGGTCATCGCGCGCGACCTCGCGGGCGACGCGGACGTCGTCTTCAGCAGCTCCGGCACCCACGCCCGCGACGGCCACCCGATGAACCCCGAGATGACCGCCAGCCTGCCCACGGGCACGTCCGGCTCCGTCGACGCGTTCCGCAGCCGGCACCTCTCCACTGCGGTGCTCGACGAGGCCGACCTGGTCCTCACGGCGGAGGCCGTCCACCGCCGGCACATCCTCGACGACCACCCGCAGCTGCACCGCCGGGTGTTCACCCTGGGGCAGTTCCGGGCGGCCGTCGCCGACCTCCCGGGGCTCAGCGGACGCGAGCTCGTGGCCGCCGCGGGACAGCGGAGCACGCCCGCCCTGCCGGAGCACGACGTCGCCGACCCCTACCGGCGCGGGAAGGCAGCCGCCGAGAGGGCGACCGGCACAATCACTGACATGCTGAGCGTCGTCGTTCCCAGACTCGTCGGAGACCGCTGATGCTCGAGTTCCTCACCGTGACCTTCTTCTCGATCCTCGCGGCCGGCTTCGTCGTCGGCATCGTGGTCGGGCTGACCGGCATGGGCGGCGGTGCGCTGATGACACCGGCGCTGATCTTCCTCGGCGTCGGCGAGGCGGCCACGGTCGTGACGGCGGACCTCACCGCGGCCGCGGTCTACAAGACCGGCGGCGCGATCGTGCACAAGCGCGAGGGCTCGCCCAACATGCAGCTGGCCAAGTGGCTGATGATCGGCTCCATCCCGATGGCGCTGCTCGGCCCGCACCTCGTCTCGTGGGTGGTCTCCCCCGAGGACATCGACGACGCCCTCAAGCTCTGCATCGGCTTCGCGCTCCTGCTCGCCGCGGCGACGTACGCCATGCGGCTCTACCTCAACCTCCGGCGGGTCCGCGGCGGCGAGCACCCCGACGACAGCCCGGCCATCCGGCCGGTGCCGACACTCCTGGTGGGAGCCCTCGGCGGCCTGCTCGTCGGCATCACCAGCGTCGGCTCGGGATCGGTCATCATGATCGCGCTCCTGATGCTCTACCCCGGCCTGTCGGCGGTGAGGCTGGTCGGCACCGACCTGGTCCAGGCCGTCCCGCTGGTGCTGGCCGCGGCGATCTCCAACATCGCGCTGCACGGCCTCGACTGGGGCATCCTCATCCCGCTCGTCCTGGGATCCGTGCCCGGAACGCTCATCGGCTCCGCCATCGCCCCGCGCGTGCCGCAGTCCTTCATCCGCCGCGGCATCGTCGTCGTCCTGACCATGAGCGGCGTCGCCCTGCTCGACAAGGCCGGCTGGGCGCCGCTCGGCAAGGAGGAGACCCACCCGATCCTCATCGCCGGGGTCGGGGTGGCGGTGCTCGTGGTCCTGCCCGTCGTCTGGGGCTTCCTGCGCAAGCAGCAGGGCCTCCCGATGTTCGGCTCCCCCACCATCGCCCAGCTCGAGGATCCCGCCTACCGACCCGGACTGGTCGGCATGAAGCGCGTCGACGACTCCTGATCCACAGCGAGTTCTCGTGCAGAGGCGCCACGGGCCCTCGGGCCCACCCATCCGAGACGGAACCGGGCGGGTAGGTCTGACGGCGCGCTGCGACCAGCCTCGGCACCAGGCTCTGCTCGTCGCTGCGCGCGTCACTAGTGCATGGCACCACTCCACCAGCGACTGACGCCCGCGGGAAACGTTCCTCCACAGGCCCTGGTGCGGCCCTCAGGACAGCCCGAGCAGCTCCCGGCACTGGGCGGGGCTCATGGGCGTGCGTTGCGCGATCCGGCCGAGGTCGACGGCGCGGGAGACGAGCTGGGCGTTGGACTCCACCGGCACCCCGCGGCTGATCGTGAGCACGTCCTCCATGCCGACGCGGAGGTGGCCGCCCATGGACAGCGAGGCCATCGCGACGGCGAGCGTCGAGCGGCCGATGCCGGTGGCCGACCACGACGTCACCTCGGGGGGCAGGGCGGCGACCCCGGCGACGAGGGCGGGGGCGGTGCCGGGCATGCCGCCCGGCACGCCCATCACGAAGTCCACGTGCACCCGACCGCCGACAGGGGTGCCGTGCTCCCGGATGAGGCGCCCGAGGGCGTGCACCTGGCCGAGGTCGAACAGCTCGAACTCCGGGGCCACCCCGCGCTCGAGGGCGAGCTGGTAGAGGTCCTTCACGAAGGGCCACGGGTTGAGGAAGACGTCGTCGCCGAAGTTGGTGGTGCCCATCGTCAGCGAGCAGGAGTCGGGCATGGCGTCCAGCACCTCGAGCCGCTCGTCGAGCGGGTCGTGCACCGAGCCGCCCGTGGAGAGCTGCACCACCAGCGACGACGACTCGCGCACGGCGGCCACCCACTCGCGCAGGAGGGACCGGTCCAGCGTCGGCTGGTGGTCGCCGTCGCGGACGTGGAGGTGGATCATCGCCGCGCCGGCCCCCTCGCACTCGGCCGCGGTGCGGGCGATCTCCTCGGGAGTGGTGGGCAGCTGTGGGCAGTCGGCCTTCGCCGTCTCGGCGCCGGTCGGGGCCACGGTGATCAGCAGAGCGTCGGACATGGCGGCATCCTTGCACCATGCGTGCGGTCATCCAGCGAGTGCTCTCCGCCAGCGTCCGGGTCGAGGGTGAGGTGGTCGGGGAGCTCGACGCCCCGGGTCTCCTCGTCTACCTCGGCGTCACCCACGACGACGGGCCGACCGAGGTGACGTGGACCGCCCGCAAGATCTGGGACCTCCGGCTGCTGCGCGAGGAGCGGAGCGCGAGCGACGTCGCGGCGCCCGTGCTGGTGGTCAGCCAGTTCACGCTCTACGGCGACGCGCGCAAGGGTCGCCGCCCGACCTGGCAGGCGGCAGCGCCCGGCCCGGTGAGCGAGCCCGCCTACGACGCGGTGTGCGCGGAGCTGGAGCGCCTCGGCGCCCGGGTGGAGCGGGGCCGCTTCGGCGCCGACATGCGGGTGGAGAGCGTGAACGACGGGCCGATCACCCTCGTGCTCGACAGCCCCTGAGGCGGGGCTGCTCGGGCTGAGTCACCTCGGTCCGGTCTCCCACACCCGCGCCCAGTCGACGTCCATGTGCTGGGGCAGCTCACCGTCGAAGCGGGGCAGCTCGTAGTCCGAGGACAGCAGGCTGAGGATGAGGAACTCGGGCTGGCCGGACGTCTCCCCCTCGAGCCGCTGCGTGACCTGGCCGTCGATGCGGAAGACGTACTCGTCGGGCGTCCACTCGACGGAGAACACGTGGTACTCCTCCGCCCAGTCGTCGCCGTACTGCTCGACGTCGGGGAGCCAGCCGCCCACCGTCTGCTTCTTGCCGCTCTTGTCGAGGAAGTAGGTGAAGCTGGTCAGGCCGCCCTCGGGGTGGTCGTCGCCGAAGTACTCGATGACGTCGATCTCGGCGCCGCCCTTCTTCGCCCCGCCGGACTTCTGCCCGCCGACCGTCTGCATCCAGAAGGCGGCGTGCTGTCCGCGGGCGGACTGGGTCCTGATGCGGGCGGCGGCGTAGCCGTAGGTGAACGACATGACGCCCTCGGTGCCCACGTGGCCGTTGAGGCGGTAGGCGTACTTCTTGCGCCGGCCGGGCAGCTGGCACTCGTCGTCGGTGCGCTCGGGGTCCTCGAGCACGCTCAGCCGCAGGACGCCGTCGGTCACCTCCGCGGCGCTGCCGTCGGCACGCGAGCACGTCCGGATGTCGATGTAGCCCTGGTCGCGGGTGTGCCAGCTGGCGCCGACACCGTCCACGGTGTCCTCGTCGAAGTCGTCGGTGAACGTCGGCTCGGGCGCCTCGTCGGTGGAGACCTCGGCCCCCACGGCGTCGTCACCGTCACCGACCACGACGTGGAGGTCGCCCGACACCCGGCTCGTCAGCGAGACGTGTCCCTCGGCGTCGGTCTCCTGCTCGTCGACGTCGCTCCAGCCGTCCTCCTCCTTCGCGACGAGGCGGACGGTTGTGCCCTCCTCCGCGCCCGCGACCGTGGCGTCCACGACCCACGCCGCGTCGTCGGCCGCCTCGACGTCCTCGCCGGTCGCGGCCAGCTGCGGGAGGACACGGGCCTTCACGCCGTCACCGGTCTCGTACGTCGGCGGCTCGGCGTCCCCGGAGGACGACGCGGAGCAGCCGGCCGTGACGAAGGCCACCGCGAGCATCCCGCAGAGCAGGCGCTGACGCAGCGGGGTGCGGGGCACGAGTCGGGAGGTTCGGCTCATTCGGCCGAGTCTGGCCGACCACGTCCGGCGACGCGAATTCACCGGGGCTTGCGACGTCGCTACGATGAGCGCTGCTGTCCCTAGAGAGGTCCTTGCCACGCCATGACCAACACCCACGTCGACTACCGGCTGAGTCAGCTCGACCAGCTCGAGGCCGAGTCGATCCACATCTTCCGTGAGGTCGCCGCCGAGTTCGAGAAGCCGGTCCTCATGTTCTCCGGGGGCAAGGACTCCATCGTCATGCTCCGCCTCGCGGAGAAGGCCTTCTTCCCGGCCAAGCTGCCCTTCCCCCTGCTGCAGGTCGACACCGGACTCGACTTCGCCGAGGTGCTCGAGACCCGCGACTCGTGGGTCGAGCGGCTCGGCGCGCGTATCATCGTGGCCTCCGTCGAGGACGCGATCGCGGCCGGCCACGTCGTCGACGACGGCAAGACCAGCCGCAACCGCCAGCAGATCGGCGCCCTGCTCAACGCCATCGAGGAGAACGGCTTCACCGCCGCCTTCGGCGGTGGCCGTCGCGACGAGGAGAAGGCCCGCGCCAAGGAGCGCGTCTACTCCCACCGCGACGACTTCGGCCAGTGGGACCCCAAGATGCAGCGCCCCGAGCTGTGGAGCCTCTACAACGGCCGCATCCACGCCGGCGAGCACATGCGGATCTTCCCGCTCTCCAACTGGACCGAGCTCGACATCTGGCACTACATCCACCGCGAGCAGATCGAGATCCCGTCGATCTACTTCGCCCACGAGCGCGAGGTCGTCGAGCGCGACGGCATGCTGCTCTCGATCGGTCCCGAGATCCAGCCCAAGGGCGGCGAGACGGCCGAGACCAAGATGGTGCGGTTCCGCACGGTGGGTGACCGCACCCAGACCGGGTGCGTGGAGTCCGTGGCCACCGACACGGCCGCCATCATCGACGAGATCGCCATCGCCCGAGTGACCGAGCGCGGCGCCACCCGTGGCGACGACCGGTTCTCCGAGGCAGCCATGGAAGACCGCAAGAAGGAAGGCTACTTCTGATGGCCAGCACCCCGCAGACCACTGACTCCCACACGACCGCCCAGGGCGAGATGGACCTGCTCCGCTTCGCGACCGCCGGCTCCGTGGACGACGGCAAGTCGACCCTCATCGGGCGTCTGCTCCTGGACTCCAAATCCATCTTCGAGGACCAGCTCGAGGCGGTCGAGTCGACGAGCCAGTCCAAGGGCTACGACTACACCGACCTCGCGCTGCTGACCGACGGGCTGCGCTCCGAGCGCGAGCAGGGCATCACCATCGACGTGGCCTACCGCTACTTCGCGACGCCCACCCGCAAGTTCATCATCGCCGACACCCCGGGCCACATCCAGTACACCCGCAACATGGTGACCGGCGCCTCGACCGCCGACCTCGGGCTCGTCCTGGTCGACGCTCGCCAGGGCCTCACCGAGCAGTCCCGCCGTCACGCCGTGCTGCTCTCGCTGCTGCGGGTGCCGCACCTCGTGCTGGCGATCAACAAGATGGACCTCGTCGACTGGTCGGAGGAGGTCTACGAGAAGATCCACAAGGAGTTCACGCAGTTCGCGACGAAGCTCAACATCCCCGACCTCGAGGTCATCCCGATCTCGGCGCTGCAGGGTGACAACGTGGTGAACCGCTCCGAGAACACCCCGTGGTACTCCGGCCCGACGCTGATGCACCACCTCGAGCACGTGCACGTGGCCTCCGACCGCGACCTCGTCGACACCCGCTTCCCGGTGCAGTACGTCATCCGCCCCAAGTCCGACCAGTACCACGACTTCCGCGGCTACGCCGGCCAGGTGGCCGGCGGCGTGCTGAAGAAGGGCGACGACGTCGTCGTGCTCCCCAGCGGGATGCCCTCGAAGATCGCGAAGGTCGAGCTCTTCGACACCGAGGTCGCCGAGGCGTTCCCGCCCATGTCGGTGACCGTCCACCTCGAGGACGACGTCGACGTCTCGCGCGGCGACATGATCGCCCGTCCCAAGAACGCGCCGAAGCCCAGCCAGGACATCGACGCCATGATCTGCTGGATGACCAACGAGCCGCTCCGGCCCCGCCAGAAGCTGGCGATCAAGCACACCACCCGCACCGGTCGGGCGATGGTCAAGGACATCCAGTACCGCCTCGACGTCAACACGCTCCACCGCGACCAGGACACCAAGGAGCTCGGTCTCAACGAGATCGGCCGCGTCCAGCTGCGCACCACCGTGCCGCTGCTGTGCGACCCGTACTCGAAGAACCGGACCACCGGCTCCTTCATCCTGATCGACGAGGCCACCGGCGTGACCGTCGGCGCCGGGATGATCAACAGCGGCAGCTGAGCGCACGTGTCCGGGGCCGCTCGAGGCGGCTCCGGACATGCCGTCAGGACAAAGTTGACTGAAATCAACTCCTCGTTGGCAAACGTGCACCACAATGGCCCGATGGACTCGCGTCAAGCCGAGCTGCTCGCGCAGACCGACCGTGAGGCACTGGGCCGTCGCCTGCGGTCCGAGCGCCAGGCCCGTGGACTCACCCAGGGTGAGGTGGCCGGCGACCTCATGTCGGTCGCCTACCTGTCGCGCATCGAGGCAGGGCACCGCGGGCCGACGTTCCCGCTCCTCGTCGCGCTGGCCGAGCGCCTCGACGTCACCGTCGAGTCACTCCTCGGCGAGCCGGACCGCCAGGTGGTCGACGAGATCCGCCTGGCGCTCGACTACGCGGAGCTGTCGCTGGAGTCGGGCCAGCCCCGCGACGCCGAGACGCACCTCGCCCGGGCGATCGAGCAGCTGCAGGGCTCTGCCGTCGCGGGGATGCGCGACCGGGCGAGGCTGCTCCGCGCCCGCGCGCTCGAGGCCACCGACCGCGAGGACGACGCCATCCTCGAGCTCGAGGCACTGGTCGACGACGACACCGACGGCCTGACCAGGATCAAGGCCGGCATCGCGCTCAGCCGGATCTACCGCGAGTCCGGCGACCTCGGTCGCGCGATCGAGTGCGGCGAGCGGATCCTCACCTACGTCGAGGACGCGGGCCTCGACGCCTGCGACGAGGCCGTCCAGCTCGCGGTCACCCTGGCCGCCGCCCACTTCGAGCGCGGCGACACCGGTCACGCCGTCCGCATGTGCAGCAAGGCCATCGCCCGCGCGGAGTCGCTGGGTACGTCGAAGGCGCGCGCCTCGGCCTACTGGAACGCCAGTGCCATGCAGGCACGGCGCGGTGACGTCGCCACCGCCGTCCCGCTCGCCGAGCGCGCCCTCGCGCTGCTGGGCGAGGGACAGGACGCCCGCAACCTCGCCCTGCTGCGTGGCGAGGTGGGCCGGCTCCAGCTCGAGCTCGACCCCCCGGCCCTCGACGACGCGCGGCACAACCTCGAGCAGGCTGCCGCCGAGATGGAGTGGAGCCCGTCCACGTCCTCCGACCGGGCCCAGGTGCTGCTCGGACTGGCCCGAGCCGCCTTCCTGTCCGGCGACGTGTCGGCGAGTCGCGACCTCGTCGCCCAGGTGCACGTCGTCGCCAACGGACACCTGCCGCTCGCCGAGGCCGAGGCATGGGCGCTGCTCGGCAGCACGTACGCATCGGAGGGCGACTCGGCCGAGGCGAGCTCGTGCTTCCAGCGAGCGGTCCTCACCCTGTCGGCGATCGGTGCCGACCGGGTCGCCGCGCAGCTCTGGTTCGAGCTGGCCGACCTCCTCCAGGGCGTGGGTCTGACCGAGGCCGCGTCGGACGCCTACCGGCGTGCGGCGGCCTCGACCGGGCTGCGGGCGCGCGTGGCTTCGCCCACGCTCGCCCGCAGCTGACCGATCGCCGCCGGATCCAGCCCGTGAGGGCCGTGTTCGCTCAGCAGCACCAGCCCGTCCGCGCGGTCTGACGGACCTGCGCCTCGGCGGGCGCGGCGAATCCGGCCAGGCTGACGAGGGCGACGGCGGCGACGAGGATGCGGGTGGCCTTGCGGTTCATGGTGTCTCCAGGGGCTAGGTGCTGAATGGGTGCGTCAACCGTCCCGAGCGGCCTGCACGAGAAATATTGTCAAAAGCAGTGCCGAGTCTGTTCCGGTTTGGCAAACTTGGGCAAGTCCCGTTGGCAAATACCTCGTATCGGCCATGGCGACGCCCCCGCGATCCCCCATCGCGGGACACGCACCGGTCCCCACCCGGTCGCGACCCGGACCCCTCGCACTCGATGCGGGGGGTCCTCGCGCGTGACGGGAGCGTCGAGCGGTCAGCGCGGCAGCACGACGGACACCGAGGTGCCCGCGACGGGGCTGCTCTCGATGGTGACCCGGCCGCCGTGCGCCTCGACGATGGTCCGCACGATGTCGAGCCCCAGGCCGCTGCCGGGCACTCCCAGGCGCCGGGCGTTGTCGCCGCGGTGGAAGCGGTCGAAGACGTGCTCGAGGTCCGCGGCATCGATGCCCTCGCCCTCGTCGGCGACGGTGAGCACGAGCTGGGCGTCGTCGGTGTCGGCGCCCTCGACGAGGGTCGTCGTGACGCAGCCGCCGGGCGGGCTGAAGGAGACGGCGTTGGCCAGCAGGTTGTCCACGACCTGGCGCAGCCGCATGCCGTCCGCGACGGCGACGACGCTCCGCGGGCAGTGGAGGACCAGCCCGACCCCGGCGCGCTCGGCGTCCAGCGAGGCCGCCTCGACGGCCTCGGCGAGGATCGTGGCGACGTCGACCCGGTAGGGGTCGACGAGCTGGGAGCCGGACGCCGCGCGGGTGACGAAGAGCAGGTCGGCGACGAGGTGCGACAGGCGCAGCATGCTGCGGCGGGCGGCGGCCACCTGCTGGTGGCCCTCGACGCTCACGTCGTCGGACTCGTCGAGCAGCTCGAGGTAGGCGAGCGCGGTCGTCAGCGGCGTACGCAGCTCGTGCGACACCGTGGAGACGAAGTCGTCCTTGGCCTTGGTGGCGCGCACCGAGTCCGTGACGTCGTGGTAGGCCAGGACGGCGCCGGTCAGTGCCCCGACGCGGTCGTGGAGCGGTCGCGAGGACACCGAGAGCGCGCGGCGGGAGCCGGCGTCCTCGCCGATCCAGAGGAGGACGTCGTCGAAGGACTCGCCGGTCACGGCCCGCACCGACGGCAGCTCCTCGACCGTCAGGAGCCGTTGCTGGTCGGCGTCGTAGGTGAAGCCGACGAGTCCGGTGCCACCGGGGTGGCCCTCGGGGAACGCGAGCCCGATGAAGTCGCGCAGCCGGGCGTTGTGGGCGAGGAAGCTGCCGTCGGCGCCGAGCTGGAGGATGCCGACCGTGAGGCTCTCGAACACCGCGTGGGCCGTGCGGCGCTCGGCGTCGGCCGCCGCCTCCGCCGCGTCGAGGCGCTCGACGAACGCCTGCCGCTCGGTGATGTCGGCGACCTGCGAGATGAAGTGGACCGGCTCACCGCCCGGCGTGCGCAGCAGCGCCACCGACAGGTCGCCGATCACCACGCCACCGTCGGCGCACAGGTAGCGCTTGGTGACCCGGTAGCTGCTGATGTCGCCGGCGAGGGCCTGGTCGACCAGGCGGAGGTCGGCGGCGAGGTCGTCGGGGTGGGTGAGGTCCTGGAAGCTCATCGTGGCCAGCGCGTCCGGCTCGTAGCCGAGCATGTCGCACAGCGCGGCGTTGGTCGTGAGGATGTCGCCGGCGGGCGACACGATGGCCATGCCGACCGGGGAGTGCTCCATGGTCAGGCGCCACAGGTCGTCGGTCGAGGGCACGTCGACGCGCGAAGCGACCACGACGACACCTCCCTGCACACGCGACCGGTGATCCACGGTACGAGGCCGGTGCCGCGGGCGGTGCGACCTTGCGGGAAACGGAGGGGAAAATGAGGGAATCGCCCTGCGCACGCGGCGCAGGGCGATCCTCGGACTGGACCAGTCGACGCGTCAGGCGCTGACGAGCACCTGCACCTCGGCGACGGAACCGGTCGCCGCGACGACGCGGGTGTCCACCGGCTGGGCCTTCGGCGCGAGGGTGCGCAGCGTCCACTCACCGTCGCCCGCGAAGAACCGGAAGTGGCCGGTGGCCGAGGTCGGGACCTCCGCGGTGAACTCGCCCGAGCGGTCGAGCAGCCGGACGTAGGCGTTGGAGACGGGCTCGCCGTCCGCCGCACCACCGCGCAGCACCTGGCCCTGGATCACGGCCTCCTTGGCGACGTTCACGCCGTCGAGCGAGAGGCCACCCTCCTTGGCTCCGCACATGTCAGGCCTCCCCGGGCTCGTCGCCGAGGGCCACCGGGACGCCGACGAGGGAGCCGTACTCGGTCCACGAGCCGTCGTAGTTCTTCACGTTCTGGTGGCCGAGCAGCTCGTGCAGCACGAACCACGTGTGCGAGGAGCGCTCGCCGATCCGGCACAGCGCGATGGTGTCCCGGCTGTCGTCGAGGCCCGCGGAGGCGTACAGCTCGCGCAGCTCGTCGTCGGACTTGAAGGTGCCGTCGTCGTTGGCGGCCTTGGACCACGGGACGTTGATGGACGTCGGGACGTGGCCGGCGCGCTGGGCCTGCTCCTGCGGGAGGTGGGCGGGGGCGAGGAGGCGTCCGGCGTACTCGTCGGGGCTGCGCACGTCGACGAGGTTCTTCACGCCGATCGCGGCGACCGTCTCGTCGCGGAAGGCGCGGATCGAGGAGTCCTGCTCGCTCGCGGTGTAGGAGGTCGCGGCGCGCTGGACCGGCTCGTCGGTCAGCTCACGGGAGTCGAGCTCCCACTTCTTGCGGCCGCCGTCGAGCAGCTTGACGTCCTGGTGGCCGTAGAGCTTGAAGTACCAGTAGGCGTAGGCGGCGAACCAGTTGTTGTTGCCGCCGTAGAGGACGACGGTGTCGTCGTTGGACACCCCACGCTCGGACAGCAGGGCCTCGAACTGCTCCTTGCTGACGAAGTCGCGGCGGACCTGGTCCTGGAGGTCCGTGGTCCAGTCGAGCTTGATAGCTCCCCGGATGTGGCCCTTGTCGTAGGCGGTGGTGTCCTCGTCGACCTCGATGAGGACGACGCCGTCGGTGTCGAGGTTGTCCTCGACCCACTGGGCGGTGACGAGAGAGTTCTCGCGGCTCATGGTGGTGTGCTCCTTGCTGGTGGTGAACAGTCGTGGATGGGTGCGCCGCCCGGTCGGGCGGCTCGGTCAGGCGGCGATGCGTCGGGCGGTGGCGCGGCGCAGCAGGAGGTAGACCTCGCACCCCAGGCAGAGGGCGAAGACGGCGTTGAGCAGGGCCGCGACGAGCGCTGCGCCCACGGCGACCTGGCCCACGACCGTCGCGCCGGCCAGCAGGGCGACGAGCCCTACGAGCGCGAAACCGAGGCCCACGGCCTGCGCGAAGCGCGGCGGCTCGGGCGCCTCCCACTCGCGCGGCGGGCCCAGGCGGGGACGCACCAGGGTGCGGAACACCCAGGCGTGGGGCGTCGCCTGGACGCCGCGGACGGCGCCGAGCGCGAACAGCGCCGCCTGGACGACGAGCAGCGCCACGGAGTACGGGGCCGGCAGCAGCAGGACGGCGACGAGCACCACGGCGGTCAGGCCGGCGGCGAGCTGCGGGCCCCGCGGGTCGATGGCGCCGTGCGGCGGCCCCGCGGTCGCCGCGGGGCGCGGCGTGGCAGTGGTGGACATGTCTCTCCTGGGTGGTCGTCGCGGCACCTGGCCGGGCGCGCCGGGGCATGGCCCGGCGCCGGGTCCCACCGTGAGCAGGGTCCAGCAGGTGCCGGACAGCGGTGCTCAGTCGTGCGGTGGGGCCACTACGACATTCGACACAGCGCCGAGCGCACGCGGCAGTGGTCCACTGCGCGGCGCTTGGTGAGCATGGTCGAGGACATGACGACGACAGTAGGCCGTCCGGACGCGCGCTCCGTCGCTGGTCTCATCATGTGGTCGTACCATCCGGATGGTGAGACACGGCGGCAGCCAGGGCGGTGAGGACCTGGTCCTTGGTCGGTGCGCCGGTCGCGCGGGTCACCTCGACGCCCGTGCGGTCGAGGACGATCGTGGTGGGCGTGCGCAGGATGCCGAGGGCCCGCGTCGCGTCGAGGTGCTGCTCGGCGTCCACCTCCACGTGCACGACGCCGTCCACGAGCCCGCTCACGTCGTCGAGGACGCGACGGGTGGCCCGGCAGGGGGCGCAGAAGGCGCTGGAGAACTGCAGCAGGGTGGCCCGCTCACCGAGCGAGCCCCCGACGGCCGTGACGAGGGCCGCGCCGGGCGGGACCACGTCGGACTCCCCGGTCGAGGCCTCGCGTGGCGCCTCACGGGAGGCGGAGTCCGGGGCGCCTGCCCCGCGGCGTACGACGTGCGTGCCGCGGAAGCGACCGTCGGTCGCGAGCCGCCACCCGCCGACGGCCAGCGCCACGACGACGGCCGCGACGGCGATCCAGGCTCCGGTGCTCACCCCAGGCCAACGGGTCGGGCGGGTGGTTTTGTTCCGGCCGGACGGGCGACAGGGCCCCGGGAAGGATCCCGGGGCCCTGTCGGTGGCGCAGCGAAGGGTCAGCCCTTCTTCACCTTGACGGTCTTGGCGATCTCGGCGTCGCCGAGCTTGCCCTTCGTGAAGGTGACCACGAAGACGAGCTTGTTCTTGCCCTTGGCCAGCTTCTTGAGCTTCACGGAGGCCTTGCCCTTGCGGAGCTTGCCCTTGCCGATCGACGTGTAGACCGGGGCGCCGTACTCGTCCTCGCGGACGAGCTTCTTGACGACGACGGTGCCCTTGATCTTCTTGGCCTGCTTCTTCTTGGCCTTGACCACGATCGAGGCCGTCTTGCCCGTGACCGAGACCTTGATCTTCGGCTTCTTCTTGATCACCTGGGAGCTGGTCAGCGCGATGCCGGACAGCCCGTCGTTCTCGGCGACCGTGCGCAGCACCAGGCGCTCGTTCTTGTCGGCGCTGGTGACCTGGTAGGTCGGACCGGTGCCCACGACGGCGCCGTCACGGAGCCACTCGTGGCTGTAGGTGGTGCCGCTCTCGATCGCCCACACGCCGGCGTACGCCGTCAGCTTGCCGCCGAGGTACTGCTTGCCCCGGATCTCCGGTGCGCGCAGCGCCTTGAGGTCCTTGCCCAGCGCCGCGTTGATCCCGGTGGCGGTCTGCCCGCTGGTGACGGTGACCGTCTTGGCCTTGGCGAACGTCGCGTCGTCGTACCACTCGGGCGCGTGCCGTACGACGACGCCCGAGCCGAAGTAGTTGCCGTAGTCGACGAACTGGACCTTGTAGGTGCCCGGGACGAGGTCGGTGGTGGTGTAGGTGCCGTTCTTCTCGGTGCCGACGCCCGAGGAGGCGTTGACCGGGTTGCCCTTCTCGTCGAAGAAGCTGACGACCACGCCGTCAACGGGGAGAGCGGACTCGGAGGTGACCGTGCCGCTGATCCCGCCGGTCAGGGGCAACGTGATGTTGGCACCGGGCGTCGAGGTGGCGAGGACCTTGGCGACGTCGTAGGACTGGGCGCCACCGAACCAGCGGTCGAGGCGGTCGTACTGACCCTCCTCCCGCTCCAGCACGTCGGAGGCCTGCAGCTTCCACGCGTCCTCGGTGGAGTCGTCGAGCTCGTCGAAGAAGTACTGGCCGGCACGGTTGGTGCGGACGAAGCTCCACGCCTCGGGACGGTCCGCGTCGGCGGGCGTGTCGTAGGCGACCACCTGGGCGCCGATCACGGGCGCGCCGGCCGAGTCGACCACCTGGCCGTAGACGTCGACCGTGGCGGGGTCCACGACCCGGCGGTTCGGGTCCAGAGCGAGCTCGGCGTCGAGGGAGACGGCCTGCTCGATGCCGACCGCGACGGGGTCGGCGGTGGCCCGGTCGGCCTTGTCCGCGTACCACTCGCCGAGGTACTCGCCGACAGGGTCGCTGAACTGGACCTTGTAGCTGCCGGCGCGCACACCGTCGACCCGGTAGACGCCGTTGGCGTCGGTCAGGTCGCTGTAGCTGTTGCCGTTGCCCTCGGGGAGGACGTCCACGCGGGCGCGCTCGAGCGGCACCCCACCGGGGCCGGTCACCCGACCCGCCACGACGCTGCCCTCGGTCAGGACGACCTGACCCACACCGGCGCCACCGGCGCCCACGGCGACGAGGTCGGCGCTGGCGAGGTCGGGCTTGTTGTTGAAGAACTCCGGTGCGTAGCCGGAGGCGGCGAAGGACAGCTTGTAGCTGCCCGCGGGGACACCGAACGCGAACCCGCCCTGCGAGTTCGTGGAGAAGGAGCGGAAGGGGAACGTGTCACCCTCGCGGTAGAGCGAGACCGAGGCGTCCTCGATCGGCTTGCCGTCGGGGGCGACCACCTGGCCCGACAGGGTGGGCGCGGCGACCAGTGACACGGGCGCCAGGACGGTGGCGCCGCTGACGACGACCGCGTCGGCCGTGTCGAACGTGGCCTTGTCGTTGTAGTACTCCGGGACGAAGAGCCCGTCGTCGTCACCGAACTGCAGCTTGTAGGTGCCCGGCTCGAGGGCCAGCGACACGACGCCGTCGGCGACGTACTTGAAGCCGCCGTTGGTGTAGCTGCCGTCCGCCTGCAGCTGGTCGTACCTCACGTAGCCGTCGATCGCGTTGCCGGCGGCATCGGTGAGCGTGGTGGTCACGGCCACCGGCGCCGCGTGGGCGGGCGCGGCGAGGCCGACCGTCATCCCGGCGAGGGCGACCGCTCCGGCGACGCCCCCTGCCACGAGGCGCGCGAGCGCTCCCCCTGGAACTGAATTCATCCTGTGTCCCCCTTGGACCTAGTGCGCGACCCTTCGTGGGTCGCAGGTGAGGAATCCCCCACCGGGGCGACATCAAACCCCCGACGCCTCAGGAGTTGTCAGCCGCCCGCGAACGGCGGCAGCAGCTCGACGACCGCGCCGGGGGCCAGGACGACCGTCGCGGGGTCCTGCGAGCGGACCGGCCGGTCACCGACGAGCACGGAGCAGACCGCCACCGTGCGCTCCATCCGCTCGTCCGGGTGCCGCTCCAGCACACGCCGGACCAGCACGTCGAGGGTCGTCTCGCCGGTGACCGGGAAGACGTCCTCGGCCGTCCCGGCGGCCGCGCGGGCACCGGCCCAGTAGCGCACGGTGACCGTCTCACTCCCCTGATCGGGCCCGGCTGCGGCGTCCATGCGGGATATCCTTCCTCATCCCCGGTGGGTAGCCCAGCACGAGAGGAGGGCCCGGTCATGAGCGCACTGCTGCTGATCACCAGCGCCCTGCAGCCCTCCGCCGAGGTGCTGCCGGGGCTCGCGCTGCTGGCCCACACGGTCAAGATCGTCCCGGCCCAGGGCAGCGCCCTGCTCGACGCGCCGGAGTCGGACCTCGTCCTCGTCGACGGGCGCCAGGACCTCGCGGCCGCCCGTGACCTGTGCCGCCTGATCCGCACCACCGGCGCCGACGCCCCGGTCCTGCTGGTCGTCACCGAGGGCGGTCTCGCCGTGGTCGCCCACGACTGGGGCATGGACGACGTCGTGCTGCACACGTGCGGCCCGGCCGAGCTCGACGCCCGGATCCGGCTCGCCATCGGCCGCGCGGGGGCCGCCACCCCCGAGGACCCCTCGGCCCACGTCATCCGCCGGGGCGAGGTCGTCGTCGACGACGCCACCTACACCGCGCGCATCGGCGGGCGGGCGCTGGACCTCACCTACAAGGAGTTCGAGCTCCTCAAGTACCTCGCCCAGCACCCCGGTCGCGTCTTCAGCCGCGAGCAGCTGCTCCAGGAGGTGTGGGGCTACGACTACTTCGGCGGCACCCGCACGGTCGACGTGCACGTACGACGCCTGCGGGCCAAGCTCGGCACCGAGCACGAGCACCACATCGGCACCGTCCGCAACGTCGGCTACCGCTTCGTGGTGCCGTCGCGCGACAAGGACGAGGACGCTGCCGTCGGCTCGTCGGGTCAGCCGAGCGAGATGCGTCCGTAGACGAACGTCCCGAACGCCTGGACGACGTCGCCGGCGACACCGACGGCGCTGTAGGACGTGGTGCGGCCGCTCCTGCGCACGGTGAGGCGCGGGCGTGCCCCGTCGACGTACGTCACGTGCTCGACCTCGTCCCAGGGCACGAGCTCCGTGGTCGGATCCACCAGCAGCCGCAGGCCGTCGACGCGGGTCGAGTGCTCGAGCAGCTGCTCCGGCGTCTTCTGCGGGCTGATCGGCGGGATCGAGTGGTACTCGCGGTGGCCCAGCGTCCTGATCGCGAGGCCGGCGTCCGTCACGTAGAGGACCGGGTGGGCGTAGCGCCAGTTCTGCTTCGTCACGACCACGGCCAGCACCTCCGGGCCGGCCGGGCCCTGCACCCGGCTGCTGACGGCGGGGTTCCAGGTGCGGGAGATCCCCTCGGCGCGCAGCACCTCGAGGAGCCACTCGCCGCCAGCCGGGTTGCCCGGCACCGCCTCGACCAGGCCGGCGACGTCGACCTCGGTGCCCGCCTCGTCGACGACCACGTCGGGGCGGTCCCAGCGGTGGACGTACGTCGCGTGCCCGGCGCCGACGAGGGCGCAGCGCACGAGCAGCTCCAGCACCGACCGCAGCAGGTCGAGGGCCTGGGGATCGTCCAGCCCGTGACCGGCCAGCCGCTCGGCGAGCTCGCGCCGCCGGCCGTGGGTGGCGAGGTGGACGACGAGGCTCAGGTCGGCGACCTCCGGCGTGAGGGAGTCGACCAGCGACATCACCCGGACGGCGCGCTCCTCGTTGCGCCGCCGCCCGCCGACCTCGGCGGCGCCCTCCCACGCCACGGGGGTGAGCGAGCTCTCGCGGGCGATGTGCGCCTCCACCTCGGCGATCGCCCCGACCGGGTCGGTCAGCACGCGCAGGGCCGGCTCGTCGCCGTCCGGCACCACGGCTGCGGTCTGCAGCTCGTGCGCCTGCTTCTCGATGCGCTGCACGCGGCGCGCGGTGGGCGGGTGCGTGTCGAGCGGGGACCGACGCTCCTCGGCGATCATCCGGTCCACGTCGACGTCACGGTGCGCGGGCACCGAGAGGAACTGCGCGTAGCCGGCGAAGACGCCGCGGGGCACCATGCCGACGCTGTTGCCCACGGACGCGTGGTCCTGCACGAACCGGTCCCACGACGCCGCCGTGCCGACGATGGCACGCAACGCGGAGACGCTCGCCTCGGGACCGGCCAGGGCGGCCGCCCAGCGGTCGGCGTCGAGCTCCTGGCCGCGAGCGACCGCGCGCACGACCCGGGCGTAGAGCGCGAGGTAGGCGCCGAACAGGCGGCCGAGCGGGCGCCGCGGGCCGAAGCCGTCGACGACCTCCACCAGCGCGACGAGACCACGCCGCGTCACCCCGGAGAGCGCCGTGTGGCGCTCGCTGTAGTGGCCCATCTCGTGTCCGAGGACGAACACCAGCTGCGAGCGCGTCAGGGTCTGGAGGAGCGGGACGCCGACGTAGAGGATGCGGGTGCCGGGGACCAGTCCCAGCCAGCGGGAGTCCTCGGACACGGCGGCGTTGGCGTCCGCCACCAGGCGGATCTCGTCCGGCGGGCGGGTCGCCACGGCCTCGGCGGCCTGACGCACCAGCGACCACAGGGCGGGTTCCCGCTCCGGGGGAAGCGCCACGCCGTCGGGCGCGTCCGGCGTCGCCTCTCGGAAGACCCGCAGCAGCGCCACCACGAGCACGAAGCCGACCGACGACAGGAGGAAGCCGAGTCCCGCCGCGCCGGCCGGCGCGTTGCGGAGGACCCACACGAGGGCGACGACCAGGCCACCGAGCACGCCGGCTGCGAGCACGAAGATCCCGACCAGCATCGCGATGGCGACCGCCGTGCGCAGTCGCGCCAGCATCCGAGCCTCCCCTGTGTTCCCCGTTGTTCCCCGTGCGTCCCGTGGCTCGCCGGGCGTTCCCGGGTCCCGAGCAGGCCTCATGCTGCCCGATCACCCCGGTCCCCGCAGGCAAGTCGGCGGAATCGCCGGTCGTCCGGCACCCGACCGGTCCGCCGGCCGGACCGCCCGTCGCTAGGGTCGGCACGTGGACGAGCACGTCGAGGTCATCCGGATCGCAGCAGCCGCCGAGGAGGTCGACGGCGCCTCGCCCCTCGACGAGGCGGCCCGCATCGCCCTCGCCGACGGGGCGGCCGCCGTCACCGTGCGACCCGGTGGCTTCGCGCTGCTGCACGACGGCGACCTCAGCCTCGCGGTGCACCCGGACGACCGCGGCCGGGGCCTCGGCGCCGACCTGCTGCGCGGCACCACGGCGTACGACGGCGAGCTGACCGCCTGGTCGCACGGCAACCACCCCGCCGCCGCCCGGCTCGCGGCGCGGCACGGGTGGAGCCGGGTGCGCGACCTGTGGGTGATGCGGCGCGCCAAGGCGCTCCCGCTGCCGCCGGTCGAGCCCTCCGACGGCGTCACGATCCGGGGCTACCGCGACAGCGACGCCGCCGACGTGGTCGCCGTCAACGCCGCCGCCTTCGCGCACCACCCGGAGCAGGGCGCCATGGACCTCGACAACCTCGCCCGGCGGATGGCGGAGCCGTGGTTCGACCCGGCCGGCCTGCTCGTCGCGGAGGACGACTCCGGGATGCTCGGCTTCCACTGGACCAAGCAGCACGACGCCCGGCTCGGCGAGGTCTACGTCGTGGGTGTGGCACCGACCGCGCAGGGGCGCGGGCTCGGCCGGCTGCTCACCCTGGCCGGGCTGCACCACCTCTCGCGCCTCGGTGTCGAGGAGGTCCTGCTCTACGTCGAGTCCGACAACGCTCCCGCGGTCGCGGTCTACTCACGCCTCGGCTTCGAGCACGCCGCCGCCGACACGCACGTGCAGTACCGGCGCGGCTGACGCCCTAGCGCAGGGGTCGGACGTGCAGGCCGACCTCGGGGTCGACGAGGACCTCCTGGGTCGCCGGCATCGAGTCGACCTCCACGGTGGCGTCCACCGCGACGTTGCGCTTGACCAGGGCCAGCGCGATCGGCCCCAGCTCGTGGTGGCGGGCGCTGGAGCCGACGAACCCGACGTCGCGCCCGTCGAGGGAGACCGGTGACCCCGCGGGAGGCAGCCGGTTCTCGGAGCCGTCGAGGTGCAGCAGCACCAGGCGGCGCGGCGGACGGCCCAGCGTGTGCACGCGCGCGACCGTCTCCTGGCCGCGGTAGCAGCCCTTGTCGAGGTGCACGGCGGGGCCGATCCAGCCCACCTCGTTGGGGATGGTGCGGTGGTCGGTGTCGATGCCGAAGCGTGGCTCGCCGCGCTCGATCCGCAGCGCCTCGAACGCCCACAGCCCCGCCGCGGGGCCGGCGGCGTCGGCGTAGGCCTCCATCCGGTCGCGCGGCACGAGGTCGTAGCGCCCGGCGTCGTCGCCCGGGCGCCACATGACCGCGAGGTCGTCGACCAGCGATACCTCGACGCGCGTCATGAACTTCATCCGCTCGAGCCACTCCACGAGCGCGACACCGGCGCCGGGCTCGGTGTGCGCGGTGAACGCCTCACCGTCGTCGACGCCGGCGAAGGCGTGCTCGACGTGCCCCTGCGGGCTGAGCACCAACGCCTGCGTCCACACCCCGGGGGCCAGTCCGTCGAAGTACTGCGTCGTGAGGTTGTGGAGCCAGGACAGCCGCTCGGGTCCGCTGATCCGCAGGACGTCGCGGTGCGAGAGGTCCACGAACCCGTCGCCGGAGGCGAGGCTGCGCTGCTCGGTGTTGAAGGAACCGTAGTGCGCGGCCACCGGGGCGTCGATGCCGTCGCCGGCGACGGCCCCGGGGAGGGCGAGGAGGGGGCTGACCATGCCCCGAGTCTAGGCCGCCCCCACACCCGGCCCCAGCGGCGATGACGGGTCGAGCGGCGCCGGGGCGTCGACGGGCGGTTCCTCCTCGGCCCGGGGGTCCGGCTCCGTCGTACGCCCGCGCAGCTCGTCGCGCAGCCAGAAGGCGACGTGACCCGCGCCGGCCAGCGTCGCGACCCCGATGACCAGGAAGATCCACCGCCAGTCCACCAGCGTCACCAGAGCGGCGCCGCCGGCGAGCGACACGGCGCTCGGCACCGTCATGACCACCTCGGCGGCCGTCGAGACCCGGCCCATGAGCCGCTGCGGCGTGCGCCGCTGGAGGATGGTCATGTAGGCCACCACCAGCAGCGGCAGGGACGCCCCGAACAGCACGATGCTCACCAGCACGCCCGCCATGGCCGGCGAGGCGGCGATGCCCAGGGCGCTGAGCCCGAGGAGCACCAGCCCGAGCGTGCTCGTCGCGACCTCGCCGAAGCGGCGTACGAGCCGGGCGGAGGCGACGCCTCCGGCGATCGCCCCGATGCCCTGGACCGAGACTATGACGCTGACGTAGGTCGCCGGCTCGCCGAAGTGGTCGGTGAGGGCGAAGATGGCCGACTCGGTGAAGCCGAGCACCAGCATGGAGAGCCCGAAGCCGATGAGCAGGTGGCCGAGCACCCGGTCACGGACGAGGTGCCGCAGGCCGTCGGTGAGCTGGTCCCAGTAGGCGCCCTCCTCCGGCTCGGGCGCCTCCTCCTCGACCCTGATCGTGGCGATCACGGCCGCGGCGACGAGGAACGACGCCGCGTCCACCAGCGCGACCGCCCAGCCGCCGAGCCAGGCGAAGAGCGCGGCGCCGAGGAGCGGCCCGAACAGCCGGTAGGACTCCTTGACGGTCTGGATGCTGGAGTTGGCGTCGACGAGCATCTGCTCGGGCATCAGCTCCTTGAGCAGTCCGTTGAGGCCGGCGGGCAGGACCACGAAGCTGACGCCGTAGAGCCCGGCGACCGTCCAGATGATCCACACGTCGCCGGCGTCGCGCACGAGCAGGAGCGGCAGCACCGCGACGGCCGAGAGGAGGTTGCCCCACACCAGCATCGGCTTGCGCCTGATGCGGTCGATCCACACGCCGACGAGCGGGGCGAAGATCGCGGGGATGCACATGAAGAAGAACGTGAACCCGGCCATCGCGCTCGAGCCGGTGAGCGTCTTCACCCAGATGCTGAGGACCAGCAGCATGATGGAGTCGCCGAGCATCGAGGTCGACAGCCCGGCGAACAGTCGCGTGAAGCCCGGTTGGGCGAAGGCGGCCCTCACCGGGAGACCGCGATCGCTGCGCCCCAGGCGACCATCTCCACAAGCCGCGACCCCTCGGGCCGCTTGTCCGGGTCGGCGAGGCGGTCCTCGTAGGACCGGATGATGCCGGCCACCTGCTCGTTGACCTCGCGCAGCTCCTCCAGCGTCAGCCACCCCATCGTCTGCGTGAGCTCCCCCGCGGCGCGCCACGGTGGATCGGACTCCGCGAGCCTGGAGGACGCGTCGAGGTAGCGGTCCACCCAGCGCTCGAGCATCGCCCGCGCCAGTGCCTCCCCGGCCCGGCGCTCCTCCGGGCCGGCGTCGTCCTCGTCGCCCCAGCTGAGCCCGATCCGGCTCATCCGCCACGGACGCTGCCGGCCGGTGCCGCCGTCGGCCTCCTCGATGAAGTCGTGCTCGGCGAGCTTGCGCAGGTGCCACGAGCAGTTCGCCGGCGTCTCACCGAGTCGGTCGGCGAGCTGGGTCGCGGTCAGCGGTCCCTCGATCGTGAGCAGCTCGAGGATCCCCATCCGGACCGGGTGCGCCACGGCGGTGAGGGCGCGCGGGTCACGCAGGCGTCGGTACTCCATCATGCATGGAAAGTACCCTTTCGAAAGACGTCTTGCAATAGGTCTTGTCAGGGATCCTCGGCCTGAGCGGCGCAGGACGCGCACTCGCCGAAGATGGCCAGGTGGCCCACGTCGACGGTGAAGCCGTCCTCCGCCAGCGCGGCCACGAGCGGGCCCACGAGCTCGGTGTCGTAGGAGCGCACCGAGTCGCAGCGCCGGCACACGACGTGGACGTGCTCGTGCTCGAGGGTCGAGTGGTAGGTCGGCGCCCGGTCGGTCAGGTGGGCGTGGCGCACCAGCCCGAGCTCCTCGAGCACCTCCAGGGTGCGGTAGACAGTGGAGGCGTTCACGGAGGTGACCTGGCCGCGGACGTGGGCGAGCACCTCGTCCGGGGTGGCGTGCCGCAGCTCCTCGACCGCCCGCAGGATCAGCCGGCGCTGCGGGGTGAGCCGCAGGCCCTGCTCGCGGAGCCGGGTGGCCAGGCTCTCCTCGGACCCTGTCGCCGCGTCCTCGCTCATCGGTGGCTCATCGCTGGCTCATGTGCTCAGGCCCGTTGCAGGCGCGCCCACGTGTGCGGCTGGAGCTCCTGGCCGACCGCGGCGAGGTCGTTGGCGTAGAGCAGGTCGCCCTCGACGTTGCCGTACATGCGCGACCCCGCCGCGACCTCCTTGGCGGTCTCGGTGAAGGAGACGCCGGCCGTGTGGATCTCCAGCTTGCCGCCCTCGGCCTCGCCGTACCAGATCTCGGAGATGCCGGTGTTGTGCGCGAGGAGCAGCTCGACCTTGCCCGGCTCGGGGCAGCGCAGGAAGCCGGTCTCCATCGCGCCGTCGCGGACGAACTCGCCGGCCTCGTCGACGATCCAGGCACGCGACATGTAGTGGAAGAACGGCCGGCCGTCGTGGGTGAAGATGAGCTCCTGGCCGAACTGGAAGGACTCGATCGTCGGGTACGCCCCGTGGCCGTTGCCGCGCCACGTGCCGAGCAGCCACGCGACGGGGCCGCAGTTGGGGTGCAGGTTGTCCGGCAGCTCGAAGGGCATGGCCTCACTCTAGTGTGGCTCCATGGCTCGCTCACTCGTCGTCAAGGTCACCTGCGGAGCCGAGGACGCCGAGCGGTGCAACCAGGGTTTCACGGTGGCGGCGGCCGCCGCCGCTGCGGGCGCCGAGGTCTCGCTCTGGCTCACGGGGCAGGCCGCCTGGTTCGGGGTCCCCGGACGCGCCGAGGAGTTCCGGCTCGACCTCGCCACGCCGCTCGACCAGCTCGTGGCGGCGGTCCTGACGAGCGGGTCGATCACCGTCTGCTCGCAGTGCGCCGCCCGCCGCGGCATCGTCGAGGCCGACCTGCGCGAGGGCGTCCGCATCGCCGGCGCGGCGGTGTTCGCCGAGCAGGTGCTGGGCGACGGCGTGCAGGCGCTCGTCTACTGATCCGGCTGCTCGCGACGTCACCGCGCGTTCACCTTCCGGTGCCACACTGGGCGGCATGTCCGACCCGGCCACCCTGACCAGCGCAGCCTCCCCGTCGGTCGAGGAAGGGCCGGTGGCCGAGCCGTTCGGCCACCCCACCGACACCTTCGACGTCGAGCCGCCCTACCTGCCCGACGCCGCCGCCATCGAGGCGGTGGAGAAGTTCGAGGACCGCTTCATCGACCGCGAGACCTCGTGGGTCCGGTTCAACCAGCGCGTGCTGGAGCTGGCCGAGGACCCGCGACTCCCGCTGCTGGAGCGGGCCCGCTTCCTGGCGATCTTCGCCAGCAACCTCGACGAGTTCTTCATGGTGCGCGTGGCCGGTCTCAAGCGGCGCATCGACGCGGGCGTCGCGGTCCGCGCGGCGAGCGGCCTCATGCCGCGCGAGCAGCTCGAGCAGCTCTGGACCGGCAGCCGCTCGCTGATGGAGCGGCACGCCCGCGCCCTTGCCGACCTGCTCCCCGAGCTCGGCGCGCAGGGGATCGAGATCGTGCGCTGGTCCGAGCTCGACCGCGAGGAGCAGAAGGTCTGCAAGAAGCTCTTCAAGGACCGGATCTTCCCCGTCCTCACGCCGCTGGCCGTCGACCCGGCGCACCCCTTCCCCTACATCTCCGGGCTCTCGCTCAACCTCGCCGTCGTGGTCCGCCACCCCAAGACCGGCACGGAGCACTTCGCGCGGGTCAAGGTGCCGCCCACCTTCGGCCGGTTCGTCGGGCTGGGCAACCAGCGCTTCGTGCCGATCGAGGACGTGATCGGCGAGCACCTCAAGAAGCTCTTCCCCGGCATGGAGGTGCTCGGCGCCCACACGTTCCGGGTCACCCGCAACGAGGACCTCGAGGTCGAGGAGGACGACGCCGAGAACCTGCTCAAGGCCCTCGAGAAGGAGCTGCTGCGCCGGCGCTTCGGCGCGCCCGTGCGGCTGGAGGTCGAGGAGTCGATCGACCCCAAGGTGCTCGACCTGCTGGTGTCCGAGCTCGGTGTCGGCCGGGGCGAGGTGGTCTCCCTGCCGGGTCCGCTCGACCTGACCGGTCTGCACTCCATCGCCGACCTGCCCCGTGACGACCTCAAGTACGCCGCGTTCCTGCCCACGACGCACCTGCAGCTGGCCGAGGTCGAGTCGTCGTCGCCCGTCGATGTGTTCGACTCGGTGGCCCGTCACGACGTGCTGCTGCACCACCCCTACGACTCCTTCGCCACGTCGGTGCAGCGCTTCCTCGAGCAGGCGGCCGCCGACCCGCACGTGCTGGCGATCAAGCAGACCCTCTACCGCACCTCCGGCGACAGCCCGATCATCGAGGCGCTCATCGACGCGGCGCAGGCCGGCAAGCAGGTCCTGGTGATCGTGGAGATCAAGGCCCGCTTCGACGAGCAGGCCAACATCCGCTGGGCGCGCAAGCTCGAGCACGCCGGCTGCCACGTGGTCTACGGGCTCGTCGGGCTCAAGACCCACTGCAAGCTGTCCATGGTCGTCCGCGACGAGCCCGACGGCATCAAGCGTTACGTCCACCTCGGGACCGGCAACTACAACCCCAAGACGGCCCGCGTCTACGAGGACCTCGGCCTGCTCACCGCGGACCCCGAGATCGGCGAGGACGTCGCGCTGCTCTTCAACAACCTGTCCGGCATCAGCCGCAACCGCACCTACGACCACCTCATGGTCGCGCCCCACAGCGTGCGCGAGGGCCTCGTCGCCCAGATCCACCAGGAGATCGCCCACCACGAGGCCGGGCGCCGGTCCGGCGTACGCATCAAGGCCAACTCGATCGTCGACGAGGCCGTCATCGACGCGCTCTACCTCGCCTCGCAGGCCGGCGTGTCGGTCGAGCTGGTCGTGCGCGGCATCTGCGCGCTGCGCCCGGGCGTGCCCGGACTGTCCGAGAGCATCCGGGTGCGGTCGGTCCTCGGCCGGTTCCTCGAGCACAGCCGGGTCTTCTGGTTCGAGAACGACGGCGACCCGGCCGCATGGATCGGCTCGGCCGACATGATGCACCGCAACCTCGATCGTCGTGTCGAGGTGCTCGTACGCCTGCGTGACACGCACGTCGTCGAGCAGGTCCGCGAGCTGCTGGACCTGTCCCTCGACCCCGCCACGACGGCGTGGGACCTGGGCCCCGACGGCGAGTGGACGCTGCACACCGGTGAGCGGCACCTGCAGGACGAGCTCATCGCCCGGCAGCGCAGCAGGCGTCGCTGAGGCAGCGCCCGGACGGCGGCGCCCCCGCGTGTGCGGCACGGGTCACAGCCGCGGCCGCACCGGGGCTCACGGTTGCGTCCCGAGGCGCATGACCCCCTAGCATGAGGCCGGTTCATCCGCCCCCCGTTCGGAGTTCACCGTGCGTTTGAAGTTCCGCCCTGTCGACAGCTCGTTCTACGACCTGTTCAGCGAAGCCGCAGGCCACCTGGTCGTCGGGTCCCAGCTCCTCAGCGAGATGCTGTCCGCGGGCAACTCCAAGGCCGAGATCGCCCAGCGCATGCGCGAGGCCGAGCACGCCGCGGACGAGACCACCCACTCGATCATCCGCCGGGTCAACAGCACGTTCGTGACCCCGTTCGACCGCGAGGACATCTACTCCCTCGCCTCGGCGCTCGACGACGTGATGGACATGATGGACGAGGCCGTCGACCTGGTCCTCCTCTACGAGGTCACCTCGCTGCCGCCCGAGACGACCCAGCAGGTCGAGGTGCTCCAGCGCTGTGCCGAGCTCACCGCCGCCGCCATGCCGATGCTGGAGTCGATGGGCTCGCTCGACGAGTACTGGATCGAGATCAACCGCCTCGAGAACACCGGTGACAAGTCCTACCGCCGGATCCTCGCCAACCTCTTCAGCGGCGAGTACGAGGCGCTCGAGGTGATGAAGCTCAAGGACATCGTCGAGTCGCTCGAGGGGGCGATCGACGCCTTCGAGAAGGTCGCCAACATCGTGGAGCAGATCGCCGTCAAGGAGTCGTAAGACTGATGGAGATCGGCATCATCATCGCCGTCGTCGTCGTCGCCCTGGTGTTCGACTACACCAACGGGTTCCACGACGCGGCCAACGCGATCGCGACGTCCGTGTCCACCGGCGCGCTCAAGCCCCGGGTGGCCCTGGCCATGGCGGCGGTCATGAACTTCGTGGGCGCCTTCCTCGGGCAGAAGGTCGCCCAGACCGTGTCGGAGACGATCGACCCCGGAGACGGTGTCCACGGCCTCGTCATCGTGATGTGCGGCCTGCTGGGCGCGATCACCTGGAACCTCATCACCTGGTACTACGGTCTGCCGTCCTCGTCCTCGCACGCCCTCATCGGCGGCCTGGTCGGCGCAGCCGTGGCCGCCGGCGCCACCGCCAACTGGTCCGTGGTGCTGGAGAAGGTGGTGCTGCCCATGTTCATCTCGCCGCTGGTGGCCTTCAGCCTCGGCTTCGCGGTGATGCTCGGGATCATGTGGGCCTTCCGCAACGCCAACCCCGGCCGCGCCAACCGAGGCTTCAAGGTCGCCCAGACGGTGTCCGCCGCGGCGATGGCACTCGGCCACGGCCTCCAGGACGCCCAGAAGACGATGGGCGTGATCTTCCTGGCGCTGCTCACCGGCGGCTACGTCGCCGCCGACGACCCCCTCCCCCTGTGGGTCATCGTCGCCGCCGCGACCGCGATCTCGCTCGGCACCTGGTCGGGCGGCTGGCGCATCATGCGCACCCTGGGCCGCCGCATCATCCACCTCGACCCGGCCCGCGGGTTCGCGGCGGAGTCGGTGGCGGCCTCGGTCCTCTACTCGACGGCCTACGTCTTCGAGGCGCCGATCTCGACCACCCACACCATCACGTCCGCGGTCATGGGCGTGGGCGCCACCAAGCGGCTCTCGGCCGTGCGCTGGGGCGTGGCGAAGTCGATCCTGACCGCCTGGGTCCTCACCTTCCCGGCCGCCGCCTTCGTCGCGGCGGTCTGCTACTGGATCGCCCACATCTTCCTCCCCTGACCCGCCCGCCCTCCTCCCCCGCTGCGTCATACGGAGCTGCACCCATGCGTGCCGGTTCGCACGTCGGCCCGGACCTCGGCGCGGGTGAGGCCCGCGGCGTAGAGCTGGGTGCGCGAGATCGCTCCCGCCTGTGGATCACCAGGGCGGGAGCCGACCTGTGGACGGCGGGTGGCCCACCACCCCCAGCCGGACGCAGGACTGCGTCATCCGGATCCGCACCCATCGGGTCGGATCCGTATGACGCAGGGAGGGACGAGCGGACCCGGGGTGGCGGGGGACGTCCTGGTGGGTTGACCCCCCGATCGAGCCACCAGGACGCGCCCCACCACCCCGGACCGGCGGTGCCGGCGCGCGCGTGCCGGGGCACGGTGGGCGCCGACCCGCCGCAGAGGCGATCAGCCGAAGCGACCGGAGATGTAGTCCTCGGTGCGCTTGTCGTTGGGGTTGGAGAAGATCGTCGAGGTGAGGTCGTACTCGACGAGCAGGCCGGTCCGGTTGCCCGTGGTCTCGTCGGGGCGGGCGGTGAAGAACGCCGTCCGGTCCGAGACGCGTGCCGCCTGCTGCATGTTGTGGGTCACGACGATGATCGTGTACTCGTTGCGCAGCTCGAGCATGAGGTCCTCGACGCGGGCGGTGGCGATCGGGTCGAGCGCGGAGCACGGCTCGTCCATGAGGATCACGTCGGGCTTCGTGGCGATGGTGCGGGCGATGCACAGCCGCTGCTGCTGACCGCCGGAGAGGCCGTAGGCCGACTGCTTGAGCTTGTCCTTGACCTCGTCCCAGAGCGCGGCGCCGCGCAGCGCCCCCTCGACCAGGTCGTCCATGTCGTCGACCTTCATGCCGGTGACCCGCGGGCCGTAGGCGATGTTGTCGTAGATCGACTTGGGGAACGGGTTGGGCTTCTGGAAGACCATCCCGATCTGGGTGCGGACGGCGATGGGGTCCACGTTCTTCTCGTAGATGTCCTGGCCGTGGTAGAGCACCTCTCCCTCGACGCGCGCGCCGGTGACGAGGTCGTTCATCCTGTTCAGGCACCGCAGGACCGTGGACTTGCCACAGCCTGATGGCCCGATCATCGCGGTGATCTCGTGCCGGCCGTAGGAGAGGTTCACGTCGTGCACGGCGTGGAAGTCGCCGTAGAACACGTTGAGGTCGCGCGTCTCCATCACCGGGTTGACCGGGGACTCGGGGAGCCGCCGCTCGGCGTTGACGTGGACGTCGCCGAGCGTGCCCATCTGGGGGAACGTGTCGGAGGAAGTGGCTGAAGCCATGTCGAGTGTCTCTCTCACCAGGATCGCTGGAACTTGTTGCGGATGAAGATGGCCAGGGCGTTCAGCCCGAGGACCATCGCAAGCAGGACGATGATCGCGGCCGAGGCGGCCTGCCTCAGCTCCTCGCGGGACTGGGAGGTCAGCGAGTAGATCTGCATCGGGAGGGCGGTGATCGGGCTCATGACCCCGGTGGGGTCGAAGAGCACGGAGCCGGCCAGCCCGACGATCACCAGGGGGGCCGCTTCTCCGATGGCACGGGAGAGACCCAGGATGGTCCCGGTCGCGATCCCGGGGATCGCGGAGGGCAGCGTCTGCCGCCACGTCGTCTGCCACACGGTGGCGCCCAGGGCCAGGGAACCCTGGCGGATGTCCCGCGGGACCGCCCGCACCGCTTCGCGGGTCGTGATGATGATGACCGGCAGGATGAGCAGCGCGAGTGCCAGCGCGCCACCGAGCACGGTGCCGGCGTTGCTGAAGCCCATGAGCGCCATGATCGCGACGGCCAGGAGCCCGTAGACGATGGCCGGGACGGCCGCGAGGTTCTGGAGGTTGACCTCGACGAAGCGGTTCCACCTCGTGGTCGAGTCGGCGAACTCCTCCAGGTAGAGGGCGGCCGCGATGCCGAGCGGCACGGCCATCAGTGCGGTGAAGACCATCAGCCACAGGCTGCCGAGGATGCCTGCCCGGAACCCGGCCGTCTCGGGCCGGACGATGGAGGTGTAGTTGGTGAGGAGCTCCATGTCGAACCGCGGGGCACCCGCGATGGCGGTGTCGACGATCAGTGCCACCAGCACGAGAACGCCGAAGAAGAGCGAGAACCACAGGCCGATGAGGAAGATCAGCGACACGGGAGTGCGGTCCTTGTTGCGGCCCGTCGCCAGGCTCCGCGTGACCTCGCGAGCAGTGGTCGAGGCGATGCTGCTCATCAGTAGACCTGCCTGAAGCGTCGTACGAAGCTGATGCTGAAGAGGTTCAGCACCAGGGTGATGACGAAGAGCAGCATGCCCACGGCGAAGAGGTTGTTGTACTCGATCGAGCCGACCGGGTTCTCGCCGCCTGCTGTCTGGGCCATGAAGCCCGTCATCGTCTGCATCCCCTCGCGCGGGTCGAGGCTGAAGTTCTTGAGCGCCCCGGCCGCGAGCGCCACGATCATCGTCTCGCCGACTGCCCGGGACATCCCCAGGACGACCGCGGCAGCAACACCGGAGAGCGCAGCCGGGAAGACCACCCGCAGGCTCGTCTGCATCCGGTTGGCGCCCATGGCGTACGAGCCCTGCCGCATCGAGTGCGGCACTGCCGAGAACGCGTCCTCGGCCAGGGAGGCGATCGTCGGGATGATCATCACCCCCAGCACCAGCCCGGCTGCCAACGCGTTGGTGAAGCCGACGCCGATGTCGAGGATCTCCTGCAGCAGCGTGGGGGTCACGAAGGTGAGCGCGAAGAATCCGTAGACCACCGACGGGACGCCCGCGAGCAGCTCGACGGTCGGCTTGAGGATCTTGCGGGCCCGCTTCGAGGCGTACTCGGAGAGGTAGAGCGCGGCACCGAGGCCCAGCGGCACGGCGACCAGCAGCGCGATCACGGTGACCATGAGGGTCGCCGTGACCAGCGGCAGGACGGCGAACTTGCCCTCCATCGCGAAGAAGTCACCGACCGGGACGTCGCCGAAGAACTCGATCACCGGTTGGATGAGTGCCGCGACGATGCCGAACGTGATGGCGATCGACGCGTAGGCGGAGAGCCGCAGGACGACCGTGATCACACGCTCGCCCGGGCGCGACTTCGCCCGGAGGTCGACACCGGCCGGCAGGCCCGTCCCGGAGGACGGGCCTGCGGCGCCAGTGGTGGCGTTGTTGCTCATGTCAGGGATCAGGCCTGGCTTCAGGAACCGAGGGACTCGAGAGCGGACTGCGTCTCCGAGTAGAGCTCGTCGCTCAGCGGGATGAACTGACCGATCTCGGCGATGTCCGCGAGGTTCTCGATGTAGAAGTCGACATAGGCCTTCGTCGCCTCGTTGTCGGTGTACTTCGCGTTGTTGACGTAGATGAAGAGCGGGCGGGCCAGAGGCGTGTACTCGCCGGCCTGAGCGGTCTCGGCGGAGGGCTCGACGCAGCCGTTGCCGTCGTCGATCGACAGCGCCTTCAGCGTGTCCTGGTTCTCCTCGTAGTAGGTGTAGCCGAAGAAGCCGACCGCACCCTCGGTGCCCCCGACGCCCTGGACCAGCACGTTGTCGTCCTCGGAGGACTCGACGTCGTCGCGCAGCGTCTCCGACTCGTCACCGACGACGTCGGCGGCCATGTAGTCGTAGGTGCCGGAGTCGGTGCCCGGGAAGAAGAAGGAGATCTCCTGGTCGGGGAAGCTCGGGTCGATCTCGTTCCAGTTGGTGGCCTTCGACTGCGGGCCGACGAGGTCGATGAGCTGGTCCGTGGTGAGGCAGTCGACCTCGAGGTCGGGGTGGACCGCAACCGTCAGGGCGTCGGTGGCGACCTGGAGCTCGGTGTACTCGATCCCGTTCTCCTCGCACACCGCGACCTCGTCCTCCTCGATGGGACGCGAGGCGTCGGAGATGTCGGTGTCGCCCGTGCAGAAGACCTCGAACCCGCCACCGGTGCCGGCCTCGCCGACGGTGACCTGGATCTCGGGGTTCTCCTCGTTGAGCAGCTCCTGCGCCGCCACGCTCATCGGGTAGACGGTCGACGAGCCGTCGACGGCGACGCTGCCGCTGACGCCGCTGGACGAGCCACCCGACTCGCCACCGTCGGATGCGCCGGCGTCGCCGCCGCCGCAGGCGGCCAGGGTGATGGCCAGGACGGCCGCACCGGACGCGGTGGCCCAGCGGTGAGAAGTGCGCTTCACTTCGTTACTCCTGAAGATCTCGGTGTGTTGACAGCGAGGACGCTAAGCAGGGCAGGAGAACGACCGCGGCGCCGTCGGTGAACGCGCGGTGAACTCGGCTGGACCGGTTGGCGTCACCCATTCGGGCGTGAGACGACGATCACATGAACTCGCCCGGCCGGGCTTGACGAACACGGACGAGCGGGTCTAGAGGTGCCGCCCGAGCAGCCAAGCGTCAGGGATCGACGACCTCGGTGGCCACGACCTTGCCCTTGCGGTGGTGGACCACCAGCATCGAGCCCGGCTCCAGGCTGACGTCGGGCACCTGCAGGGCGTCCAGCACGGTCGGCAGCACCGGGCGGTGGGTGCAGAGCACCGCGGCCTCGTCGCCGTCGAGCAGGTCGTCGACCAGCCCGACGACGCCGTCGACCGAGGAGTCCTCCTCGCTGAGCTCGTCGTAGAGCTTCACCGGCCAGCCGGTGGTGTCGACGTACGGCGCCACCGTCTGCGTGCAGCGGGTGCTCGAGGAGGAGTGCACGGCCGTCACGTCGAAGGCGGCGAGCAGCGGCACCAGCCGCTGGGCCTGGACCTCGCCGACGCGGAGCAGCGGCCGCAGCCGGTCGTCCCCGCGCCACGCGGCGCGGGACCTGGCCTTGCCGTGCCGCAGCACGACGAGGGCGCGCGTACGACGCCGCAGCGGCCGGGCCTCGGCGAGCGTCTCGCGGTCGTGGGGATAGGTGAGCCGCACGACCGCCTCCGACCAGTCGACCCACTCGACCCGGTCGATCTCGTCGTTGGGGCAGTAGCGGCTGACGTCGTCGCTACCGACCGCGCGGGCGGTCCAGTAGGCGACGGACTTCCACCGGCCGTTGGTGAGCCGGTAGCGCTGCGGCGACAGGGCCGGGCCCAGCCGGACGTGCAGCCCGGTCTCCTCGGCCACCTCGCGCACGGCCGCGGTCACGGCGTGCTCGCCGGGGTCGAGCTTGCCCTTGGGGAAGGACCAGTCGTCGTACTTGGGACGGTGCACCAGCAGCACGTCACCGCCCCTGCGCGTCACCACGGCACCGGCAGCGCGCACGTCGCGGGGCTCCATGGACGTAGTCTCACACCTCGCCGCCGGCCTGAGGAGACCCCGTCCCGAGGCAGGGCGCGCGCAGGCGGATCAGGAGCCGGAGGAGTCCTGGCGGGGCTTGGGGATGACCCCGAGCAGCTGGTCGATCTGCTCCTGCGAGAGGTGCTCGTCGGACTCGCTCGCGGCGATGATGAGCGTCGTGGTGAGCTCGACCTCGCCGAGGAGGTCGCCGTCCTCGAGGGTCACGTCGAACTGGTCGTGCACGTCACCCTCCCCTTTGTCGCGTTCGGTGCTCCGATCACCCAAGTCTAGGCGTCCCAGCCAAGTCTGGCGGAGAGCCACGACCGGCGGAATGACCCGAACGTGCTACTCGTGTGCGTAGTCTGCCCCGAAATGGAATCCGGCCCCACCCCTAAAGAGGGGATGGGGCCGAACTCGCGATCAGGTCTGGAACAGGTCCAGCCTTCTGCCGATCAGAGCGGGCGGACGTTCTCCGCCTGCGGGCCCTTCGGGCCCTGGGTGACGTCGAACTCGACCTTCTGGTTCTCGTCCAGCGACTTGTAGCCGTTGGTCTGGATGGCCGAGTAGTGCACGAAGACGTCGTCGCCGCCGTCCTCCTGCGCAATGAAGCCGAAACCCTTCTCGGCGTTGAACCACTTCACGGTGCCTTGAGCCATGTGCTCGGTACTCCTGTTATCGGAACGAGAAGCCGTCACTTCGACGACTCCGCACCAAGTGCGGTGACACGTCGCTCCGACTCACAAGCTGGAGGGCCCGAAGATGGAAACGCCGTTGGATCACAAACTCCGCGGGCGTCAACCTGCTGGAACTTGCACCTGTTGCGCCACGAACACTACCAACAAATCGCCGCACGTCACCGTCTGAGAACCACCTGTTCGTGAACGTTGGGCCAACGGGGCCGCCGCGCCGGGGCCAGCGCCCACCTGTCACGATCGGCCGGTGACCACGCCGACCCGTCCGCCGGCCCTCCCGCGGGTCGCGGTCTGCGGGATCAGCCTCGAGGCCTCCACGTTCTCGCCGGCCCTCACCACGGCGGCGATGCTCGCGCCCCGTCGCGGACGCGAGGTGCTGGACGCGTGGGACTTCTGGCGCCCCGGCGGCTCGCTGGCCGACCGCGCCGAGTGGATCGGCATCCTGCAGGCACGGAACATCGCGGGCGGCGCGATCCCGGCCGACGACCACGCCCTCCTGAAGGCCGAGATCCTCGCCGGCCTCGTCGCCGCGATCGCCGAGGCACCGCTCGACGGCGTGGTCCTCGACATCCACGGCGCGGCGAGCGTGGTCGGCCTCGACGACATGGAGGGTGACCTCGCCGTGGCGGTGCGGGCGGTCGTCGGTCCGGACTGCCTGATCAGCAGCGGGATGGACCTGCACGGCAACGTGTCCCGCACCCTGGCCGGGACGGTGGACCTGCTGACGACGTACCGCACCGCCCCCCACGTGGACTGGCAGGAGACCAAGGAGCGCGCGGCCCGCAACCTGCTCGACCGGCTCGCCCTGCCGCCCGGTCGGCGGCGTCCGGCCAAGGCCTGGGTGCCGGTGCCGATCCTGCTGCCGGGCGAGATGACCAGCACCCGCCAGGAGCCGGCGACGAGCCTCTACGCCCGGGTCCCCGAGATCGAGGCGCTGGACGGGATCCTCGACGCCGGGATCTGGATCGGCTACCCGTGGGCGGACGAGCCGCGCAACTGCGCGGTCGTCATGGTGATCGGCGACGACGCCGGCCGCGCGACGAGGGAGGCCGCCGCGCTGGCCCGCGAGCTCTGGGCCCGGCGCGAGGAGTTCGGCTTCGTCGCGCCCACCGGCACGCTGGCGGAGGTGCTCGCGCGGGCCGTCGCCGCCCCGACGGGGCCCTTCGTCATCTCCGACTCCGGCGACAACCCGACCGCCGGCGGCGCGGGTGACGTCACCTGGACCCTCGCGGCGCTGCTCGCCAGCGAGGAGCTGGCAGCCAGCGGCAAGCGCGCGATCTACGCCTCCATCCCCGACGCGCCGGCGGCGCTCGCGGCCGCCGAGGTGGGCGTCGGGGCGGACGTACGCCTCACGCTGGGCGCCCGGATCGACCCGCGGCCGGCCCCACCCGTCCAGGTGTCGGGCCGGGTCGTGGCGGTCGTGCCCTCGGAGGACAACGTCGAGGTCGTCGTGCGCACGCCCGCGGTGGACGTGGTCGTGACCCGGCGCCGGCGGCCCTACCACCTCGAGTCGGACTTCACGCGGCTCGGGCTGGACCCGCGCACCGCCGACATCGTCGTGGTGAAGATCGGCTACCTCGAGCCGGAGCTGTTCGACCTGGCGGCGGACTGGATGCTGGCGCTGACCCCGGGCGGTGTCGACCAGCACCTGTCCCGGCTCGGCCACCGCCGCGTCCGACGACCGATGTTCCCCCTCGACGACGTGTCGTCGGTCGACCCGGTGGCGGACGCCGTGCTGTTCCCCGGTGACACCGGGGGCTGAGGATCAGCGGCCGAGCGCCGCCATCACGTCGGCCAGCACCGCCGCGCTCGTCACGCTGCGACTCCCCTCGTCGTAGCCCGCCGACACCCCGGTGGACACCACCGTCCCCGGCGCCCGCAGGTGCACCTCGCGCGCCCCGGTCTCCGTGACGACCTGCGCGACGTTGCCCGGGCGCACGCCGCCACCGACCGCGATCCTCACGTCGTCGCCACCTCGCCGCACGAGGTCGGCGAGGAGCGGCAGGTGGTCCACCGCGGGACCGGCGCCGCCGGACGTCAGCACCCTCGTCACGCCGAGGTCGCCGAGCAGGCGCAGCGCCGAGGGCTTGTCCGGCACGGAGTCGAAGGCCTTGTGGAAGGTGACCGGTGCGTCCGCGCTGGCGGCGACGAGGCGTCGTACGGCGTCGGCGTCGACGGTGCCGTCGGGGGTCAGCGTGCCGACCACGAAGCCGAGCCGCACCGAGCCGTCCGCGGACGCGCGGACCGCCTCGATGTCGGCCACCATCACGTCGACCTCCTGCTCGGAGTGCACGAAGTCCCCGGCGCGGACCCGCACGAGCACGCGGATCTCGAGTCCGGGTGCGTGCGCGGCGCAGTGGTGGACGAACCCGAGCGTGGGCGTCGTGCCGCCGTCGACGAGGCCGGCGCATACCTCCAGCGCGTCGGCACCCGCCTCGGCGGCGAGCCGCGCTCCCCCGACGTCCTCGAGGCAGATCTCCACCAGGGTCTCGGCCAGGGGTGCGGCAAGGCGTGCGGCGGTCATGGACCCACGCTATGCCCGGGTGCTCGGTCCACTACGTTCGTGCCCGACCCCGACCCCGTCCCGAGCAGGAGAGCCCGTGAGCGTCCTCGTCTTCTACAAGCCCACCCCCGAGGGCGCCGAGGCCATCCGGGCCGGCGCGACCCAGGCGGCCTTCCACCGCACGGACCTCGTCGTGCACAACGTGCCCCTGGACGCGGCCGAGGAGGAGAAGGTCGTGGCCCTGGCCTCGGGCGCCGCCACCGGTGCCGGGGTGCCGCTCCGGACCGTCCCCGAGCCTGCCGACGGCTCTCCCGTCGACGCGTTCCTCGCCGCCGCCGAGACGGCGGGCGTGGAGCTGCTCGTGCTCGGGATCCGCCACCGCACGCAGGTCGGGAAGCTGATCATGGGCAGCACCGAGCAGCAGATCCTGCTGGACGCCCCGCGACCGGTGCTCGCGGTCAAGGCCTGACCGGGAGCCCGGGTCCCGTGCGGCACCACGTGGAGGTGAGCCTGCCGGCGACCCTCGAGCTCTCCGACCGGTCGGTCACCCTGCGCCGGGCGACTTCCGGCGACCTGTCGGCCGTCGTCGCGCTGCTGAGCGACGACCCGCTCGGCGCGACCCGGGACGGACCCACCGTCGACGGCGGGCTGACGCCGTACGTCACCGCGTTCGAGGCGATCGACGCCGATCCCGCCCAGCTCCTCGTCGTCGCGGAGGCCGAGGGCCGGGTGGTCGCCACGATGCAGCTGTCGTTCATCCCCGGCCTGTCCCGCCGCGGTGCGCTGCGGGCGCAGGTGGAGGGCGTACGCGTGCACGCCGACCTGCGCGGCAGCGGCCTCGGACGGGCCATGCTGACCTGGGCGGTCGACGAGGCGCGCACACGCGGGTGCGCACTGGTGCAGCTGACGAGCGACAAGCAGCGCACGCGGGCGCACGGGTTCTACGAGGAGCTCGGCTTCGTGCCCTCGCACGAGGGCTTCAAGCTGTCCCTCTGACCGGGCCGGCCAGCCTCCTCTGAGAGGATGCGCCTCAAGGTGTGAGGTCGCGCCGGGCGCTCGTCGCGCGGACGCACCCCTCCCCCGGGCCTCTAGCTCAATGGGTAGAGCAGCGGACTTTTAATCCGTTGGTTCAGGGTTCGAGCCCCTGGAGGCCTACCGCGCAGCACTCGCTCGACGCGGGCAGGCCCGGACCGCCGGGCCTCAGCCCGGCGGCTCCGGGTCGAGCGGCTGCCGGTCAGGCGCCGCCGACGCGGTCGGCCGGCACGCCGCGGGCGCCGGAGTCGGTGAGCTGCGACTCGCGCTCGGCGGCCTGCTCGAGCTCCTGGCGCCGGGTCTCCACCATCATCGCCCGCGTGGCGTCGTAGATGCCGGGGTCGCTCACCAGGTCGGCGGCACCGCGACGCAGCCGGGCCAGCGCGGCACGCGCGAAGATCTGCTGCTCGGTGGTGGTGCGCTCGGACCGGTTGTTGCTGATGAACGTGATCGCCCACCGCATCAGCGCGGAGACCTGGTTCTTGAAGCCGGTGAGGTAGACGAGGTGGACCCCGAGCCACATCAGCCAGGCGACGATGCCGGTGAGCCGGAGCTTGCCGACCATCGCGACCGCGCGGAACCGGCTGATGATGGCCATCGAGCCCTTGTCGAAGTACTTGAACGGCGGCTGCGGCTGCTTGCCCTCGACGCGGTTGCGGATCTCCTTCGCGGCGTACTTCGCGCCCTGGATCGCGACCTGTGCGACGCCGGGGAGGTTGTCGAGGGCGATCATGTCGCCGACGACGAACACCTCGGGGTGCCCGGGGAGGGTGAGGTCGGGGTTGACCGAGATCCGGCCCGCGCGGTCCAGCGGCGCGCCGCTCTGCTCCGACAGCGTCCTGCCCAGCGCGTTGGCCTGCACGCCGGCGGCCCAGATCTTGGCGACCGAGTTGATCCGCTCGACCCGGCCGTCCTTGAACTTGACCTCGAGGCCGCGCTCGTCGACGTCGGTGACCATCGCGCCGAGCATGACCTCGACACCGAGCTTCTCGAGCTCGCGCTGGGCCTTGGCGCCGAGCTTGGCGCCGAAGGGCGGCAGCACCTGGCCGGCCGCGTCGATGAGCACGACGCGGGCGTGGCGGGTGTTGATCGCCCGGAAGTCCTTGTTGAGGGTGCGGTGCGCGAGCTCGGCGATCTGGCCGGCCATCTCCACACCGGTCGGTCCGGCACCCACCACGACGAAGGTCAGGAGGTGGTCGACGTCGTCGCCGCGCGTGGCGCCGAGCTCGGCCATCTCGAAGGCGCCGAAGATGCGCCCGCGCAGCTCCAGGGCGTCGTCGATGCTCTTCATGCCGGGGGCGAACTCGGCGAAGTGGTCGTTGCCGAAGTAGGACTGGCCGGCGCCGGCGGCGACCAGCAGCGAGTCGTACGACGTCACGGTGTCGCGGCCGAGCACCTGCGAGGTGACGGTGCGGGCCGTCAGGTCGATGCCGGTGACCTCGCCGAGGATGACCCGCGCGTTGTCCTGGCCGCTGAGGACCTCGCGGGTGGGCGGTGCGATCTCGCCCTCGGAGAGGATGCCCGTCGCCACCTGGTAGAGCAGCGGCTGGAAGAGGTGGTGGGTGGTCTTCGCGATGACCGTCACGTCCACGTCGGCCCGTCGCAGCGCCTTGGTGCCGAAGAGCCCGCCGAAGCCGGATCCGATCACCACCACCTTGTGGCGGTGGGAGTCCTGCGTCGAGGTCATGGATGCTCCTGGTGTCGTAGGTGCGCTCACTGGTTCCGCTGTACCCATTCTCCTCCGCGCAGCACCGACCGCGAAACGCCGGGCGCGTCTTCTTGCTCACACCCCACTACCCAGCGCCCCGAGAAACTATGGTGTGGTCGAGGTTTGAAGCACCCGACACCGGGTAGAGACAGCCCCACTGGACTGTCGACACCCCCCTGAAAAGAGTCCCAGTGCCGCTGAGCTCCGAGTTGACGCTGGCGTCGTCGCCGCGCGCTGCGGCCGACGCGCGTCGCTGGGTCGGTCAGGTCTGCCACCGGCTCGAGCGTCCCGACCTCGTCGAGTGCGCCGAGCTGGGCGTCTCCGAGCTCGTCGCCAACGCCCTGCTCCACGCCACCGCCCCCTACAAGGTCCGCGTGCGGGGCACGGCCACGCACCCGCGCATCGAGGTCGTCGACGGGTCCCCGGTCCCGCCCGTGCCGCCGGCCCCTGTCGAGGTCGACGACCTCGACCTGCTGCTCACCTTCGGCCGCGGCCTGTCGATGGTCGCGCAGTGCGCCGTGGCATGGGGCGCCACGATCGAGTCCGACGGCAAGATCGTGTGGTTCGAGCCCGCGCCCGAGGTCAGCGAGGACGCGGCCGCCGAGTGGGTGATCGACCAGCACGACCAGATGCCGCCGGAGCCGACCAGCGAGGCCACGGTCGAGGTGCGCCTCGTCGGCGTGGACGTGCCGCTGCACGCGAGCCTGCGCCGGCAGTACCACGAGCTGCGGCGCGAGCTGCGCCTGCTCTCGCTCTCGCACCAGTCCGACTACCCCCTCGCCGGCGACCTGACCGCGATGTTCACCAACTTCGAGCGGCAGTTCCCCGACTCCTACCGCGACCAGCTCCGCGCCGCCGAGTCGCAGGGGCTGCACCAGGTCGACGTCAGCTTCCCGATGATGCGTGAGGCCGGGCCGATCTTCGTCACGATGACGGAGATGTTCGACGTCGCCGACGCCTTCTGCAAGGCCGAGCGGCTGCTCTCGATGGCCCGCACCTCGGCACAGCGGTCCCTGCACAACTGGCTCCTCGGCGAGCTCGTCCACCAGCTCGACGGCGCCGGCGCGCAGCCGTGGCCCGGCCATCCCGACACCGACACCGGCCCGCCCATGGCCAGCCAGGTCGGGTGACCACCCGCCGCTCGTCCGACCTGGCCCTCGTCGCGGCGGGTGGTGGTGCGGGCGCGCTGCTGCGCCTCGCGGTCGACACGGTGGCACCCGACACGCTCGTCCCGTGGCCGACGCTGGCGATCAACGTGGTGGGAGCGTTCGTGCTCGGCGTGCTGCCCGCGCTGGCCGTCGTACGCCGCTCGCCCCGCGTCGCGGTGACGCTGGGGCCGGGATTCCTGGGCGGCTTCACCACGGTGTCGGCGTGGGCCGGAGAGGTCCGCGAGCTCGCCGCCTCGGGGCACGTCGCCACGGCCGGCGCCTACCTCGTCGGCACGCTCGCAGCCGGTCTGCTCGCTGCCGCGCTGGGACGGCGGCTCGCCCGGCCGCGCGAGCCCGAGGAGGTCCTGCGGTGACGGCGCTCCTGGTCGCGCTGGGCGCCGCTGTCGGCGCCCCGCTGCGCTTCGCGCTGTCGAGGCTCGACGGCACCTTCCCCACCGGGATGCTGCTGGTCAACACGGTGGGGTCCGGGCTGTTCGGCGTCTTCGCCGCGCTGACCCTGGGCGACGCCGCCTGGGCGCTGCTCGGCACGGGATTCTGCGGCGCCTTCACGTCGTTCTCGTCCTTCGCCGTACAGGCGGTCGAGCGTCCGTCGGCCGTCGGAGGGACATATGTCGTCGCCACCACCGTGCTGTCCATCGCCGCATGCGCGGTCGGATGGACCGGGGTCACCCTTCTGGGCTAGGCCACTTGGTTAAATCTTGACGATCGTCAAGGTGCGAGGGCTAGCCCCAGCCGAGCTCGTGGAGCCGCGCGTCGTCGAGACCGAAGTGGTGGGCGACCTCGTGCACGACGGTGATCCGCACCTCCTCCTCGAGGTCGTCGACCGTGTCGGCCATGTCCAGGAGCGGTCCTCGGAAGAGCAGGATCCGGTCCGGGAGCATGCCGGCGTGGTTGGCCGGCCGCTCCGTCAGCGCCAGCCCGTCGTAGAGCCCCAGGAGGTCCGGGTCGTCGGCCGGCGCCTCCGGCTCGACCAGCACCACGACGTTGTCGACGAGGCGGGCGAGGTCGTCGGGGAGGCCGTCGAGAGCCCGCCCCACCATGGCGTCGAACGCGGCGGGATCCAGGTCGATCGGCATGGCCTCAGCGTAGATAAGCCCCGCAACACGGGCTCAGCGGCCCGAAATGCCGAACAGGGTGAGCCTGTGGCTCACCCTGCTCGGTCATGCGTTGGCGACCCCGACGGGACTCGAACCCGCGGCCTCCGCCGTGACAGGGCGGCGCGCTAACCAACTGCGCTACGGGGCCAGGTGGAACTTCGGTGGAACTGGTGAAGCGGGTGGAACTCTAACCCATGGTCTCCGGCGCCACACAATCGGCGGCACCCTCGCCCCAGGTCGCACCCCCAACCGGATTCGAACCGGCGCTACCGCCGTGAAAGGGCGGGGTCCTGGGCCGCTAGACGATGGGGGCCAGCTCACCGGGCGAGCCCGATCGAGCGTCGACCAGCATAGGGCCACCGCGCTCGGGCCTCCCAACCAACGGGTCCGACCGGGTGATTCGGGACACGACTTCGCAAGACTGCCAGCGATTTGCCACTCGACTTTACTAAACTTGCCGCGTGAGCCAGGAGTCACGGGAGCTGCGCTTCCTCGTCGTCGATGACAACGAGGACATCCGTGACGTCTTCTGCCGGCTCATCGAGCGTGCCGGGCACGTCGCGTCCACCGCCGTCGACGGCCTGGACGCGGTCGAGAAGCTGGAGGTCGAGTCCTTCGACGTGATGCTCCTCGACCTCACCATGCCGCGCATGAACGGCGTCGACGTGGTGCGGTGGCTCCGGGCTCGTCCGGAGGTCGCTCCGACGATGAAGATCGTGGTGATCAGCGCCTGGGCCGGCGAGCACCGAGCCGTCCTCCAGGAGCTGGGAATCGTCACCGTGATGCAGAAACCGCTGCGCATCCAGCAGCTGAGCGACCTGATCGAGCAAACCCTGCGCGACTCGGAGGCCTGAACCCGGCCCTGTCCCCTTTTCCGGGTGCTGGTCCCCGAGTGGTCCAGAGTCCGTGACCCATCCCTGAACGCACCACCGGGTCCCGATCTCTGGAGTGTCACCCCGCGAGCCGTCCGGTTCGCACCAACCCCAACACAACCCTGGAGAACCCCATGATGAAGCGCATCCGCACCCACCTCGACTCCAAGCGTGCCGCCACCCAGCTGCAGGCCGCCTACGCGTGGCGCCCCGCGCCGCCGCGTGGCTGACGCTCGGGGGACTCACCACCCGTGAGGCACCCCTAGTGGTGCACGTGGGCAGCGCCGAGTCGGCCGGTGGCCGACTCGGCGCTGTCCTCTCCGCTCCGCGGACCGGGGCCGTCGCGCTCGGTCCCCACGGCCCCTGGCTGGCCACGACCCCCGGCCTGGCCAAGCGGGTCCTGACCGACCCCGCCTCCTTCGACTTCCCCGGCGACGTCAGCCGCAGCGGCGACCTGTCCGGGAGCACCGGCGACACGCGGTCCGGGCACACGGTCTTCGCGCCCCTGGCCGCCGAGGACGTCGCGCGCGGCCGGGCGGTCTTCGGCGACGAGTGGCGCGCAGCCCTCCTCGCGCACGACCGCTCCGAGCCCGCGACGCCGTACGACGCCATGGCGCTGCTGCGTCGCCCCGTGGCCCGGTCGACCGCCGCCGCCGTGCTCCCGGGCCTCGCCACGCCGGAGCGTGACCTCGTGGCGGACCTCGTCCTCGCCTGGGTTGACGCCCTCGGTCCCGTCATCGCGGCGCGGCGACCGCCGCACCGGTGGAGCCGCGCCCGGCGGGCCGAGCGCGTCACGCGCGTCGCCCTCGAGGACGCGCTCGACCCGGTCGCCGACCGCGACCGGTCCGCCACCCAGCTCGCGACCATGCTGGCGGCCGGGACGCAGGTCCCGGTCGCGGCCGGCGCGTGGCTCATCGCCTGGCTGGCCCAGCACCCGTCGGAGGCGCCGGGAGAGACCGTCGACCCCGTCCACGCGGTGTGGGAGACCCTGCGGCTGACGCCGCCCACCTGGGTCACCGCACGCATCACGACCGCGGACGTCGACCTCGACGGACAGCTCGTCCCGCAGGGCCGCGTCGTCCTGGTCAGCCCCCTCCTCCTGGGCCGCTCGGAGGAGCTGGTGCCCGGCGACGGCGAGCGCCTGGCGGACTTCGACCCCGCCCGCTGGACCGACCCGGACCGGCGCCCGGGCGCGTGGCTCCCGTTCGGCGCGGGACCACACGCGTGCCCGGGCCGTACCCTCGGTCTGGCGCAGCTGGTCCACGTGGCACAGTGGGCCAGCGCCCAGGAAATCGCCCTGGTGGAGGACGTCTCGGTCGACCAGAGTCGGGGCATCCTTCCCTCGCCGTGCCGCTTCACCCTTGCCCCGAGGAGGGGGCCGTCACCGTGACCGAGCATCCCGCCCTGCAGGACACGACTGTCTGCGGGCCGGTCTCCCCGGAGGCCGCCGCCCTCGCCGGCACCATCCTCTCGGGTGCGATCAGCGTGGACGACGGCATCGGCCGGATCGCCACCCACTTCCTCACCGAGCCACGGGTCGAGGCGGTGGTGGCCGCGCTGACCATCTTCGCGCCGGAGGACGCCACGGGCTGGGTGAAGCTCGGCGGGCGGGCGTGGGTGCGCGAGTGGCTGCGAGCGGAGGACGACCGCTCGGTCCTCCCGCCCAGCGGCGCCGGTCCGGACGCGGCGCTGAGCATGCCGTGGGTCTCGCGGCACGCGCGCGCCCACGGGCTGGCCGCCGTCGTGGACAGGTCCGCCATCCCGGAGGAGCGCGACCGCGTCGAGCTCGAGCGGATGCGGGTGCGCAGCCTGGTGGCGACGACCTTCCTCTCGCGAGGCGAGATGTTCGGCAGCATGTCGGTCGTCAGCGGCGACACCGGCTCGTGGCCGCAGACCCTCATCGACGACCTGCGCCTGCTCAACGCCGCCCTGACCTCGCGGATCATGCTGGAGCAGTCCCGGCGGGCGCTGGCCGAGGCCATCGACGCGGGCGCCGAGGCCCAGCTCGGCTACCAGCACTTCTTCGGCTCGGTCGGCCACGAGCTGCGTACGCCCCTCGCGTCGGTCATGGGCTACACCGAGGTGCTCCTCGACGACGCCGAGCACGGGCTCGCGGAGTCGGTGGCGGCGGGCATGCGTCGCGACGGGCCGGTGATGCTCCGCGCCTGCGAGCAGCTGCTCACCATCGTCGACGGACTGCTCGGAGCCGGCCGCGCGCTCGGCAGCGACGACCAGCGCCAGGACGTCTCGGTCGCCGACGCGGTGGCCGACGTCGTCCACTGGCACCGCAACCCGGCCCAGGCCGCCGGCGTCTCGGTCGACGCCGACATCGACCCGGCGGCGACGGCCTGGGCCCACCCGTCCGGCGTGCGCCAGGTGCTCAGCAACCTGCTCGGCAACGCGATCGCCCACCACCGCCCGACGGGCGGGTCGGTCCACCTGTCCACGTCTTCCCTGCTCGGCGAGAGCGGCCGGCCGATGGTGCGCATCATCGTCCGCGACGACGGCCCGGGGCTCACCCCGGAGCAGCTCCAGCACGCCTTCGAGCCGTTCGTGCGCTTCGCCGCGCCCGGCACGACGGGGAGCGGGCTCGGGCTCTCGATGTCCCGCACGATCGCCGAGCGTGACGGCGGAGCGGTGCGCGGGGAGTCGACCGCGGACACCGGCTCGTCGTTCTGGGTCGAGCTGCCGGTGCGCAGGTCCTGAGCCGCGCCGAGCCGATTCCGCACCGCCCCCGTCGCTGTTGTATTCTCGTCCCGCTTGGGCAGGTAGCTCAGTTGGTACGAGCGATCGCCTGAAAAGTGATAGGTCGGCGGTTCGACCCCGCCCCTGCCCACAAGCACAGAAGGGCCCCGACCACGTCCCGGTCGGGGCCTTTCTGCGTCTCGGCGGTGCGTGTCGTCAGCCGAACCGTCCGTTGACGTAGTCGGAGGTGCGCTGGTCGCGCGGGCTGGAGAACATCGCCTCGGTGTCGCCGTGCTCGACGATGACCCCCGGCGTGCCCTGCGAGGCCAGGAAGAAGGCGCAGGTGTCCGAGACGCGGGCCGCCTGCTGCATGTTGTGCGTGACGATGACGATCGTGACCTGTCGCGCCAGGTCCTTCATCGTCTCCTCGATGACCCGCGTGGACGTCGGGTCGAGGGCCGAGCACGGCTCGTCCATGAGCAGCACGCGGGGCTTGATGGCCAGCGAGCGCGCGATGCAGAGGCGTTGCTGCTGGCCGCCGGAGAGGCCGCCGCCGGGGCTGTCGAGACGGTCCTTCACCTCGTTCCACAGACCTCCGCGGACCAGGCACTCCTCGACGAGCTCCTCCTTGGCCGACCTCCCCAGCCTCGTCCCGGTCAGCCGCAGCCCGGCCACCACGTTCTCCCGGATGGACATCGCCGGGAACGGGTTCGGCTTCTGGAAGACCATGCCGATGGCACGGCGCGCGTCGGTCAGCTTGCGCTGGGGGTCGTAGATGTCATCGCCGTCGAGCAGCACCTCACCGGCCAGCGCCGCAGACGGGACCAGCTCGTGCATCCGGTTGAGGATGCGGAGGAAGGTGGACTTCCCGCAGCCCGACGGGCCGATGAGGGCGGTGATGCCCGAGGCGGGCATGGTGAGCGACACCCGGTCGAGGACCTGGTGGCTGCCGAACCACGCGGTGATGTCGCGGGCCTCGAGGGTCGCGGGGCCGGCCGGTGGAGCTCCGCCGCTCGGCGCCTCAGGGGCGGCGGGGACGGCGGAGGCGGGCAGCGTGGACTGGGGCATGGCGGGATCTTCTTCGCGTCGAGGAGCTGGGGCGGGGCCCGGGCGGGGTCACTCCGTGACCGGTCCGGGATGGAGGCGGGCGGTTGTCAGCGGACCGCCCGCCTCCGACTCGGGAGGGTCGGGCGTCACTTGATGGTGATGACGAACCTGACCTTCGACGCGGCGAACGACGCGTTGCCGGCGTACTCCGCGACGAGCTTGTTCTTGCCCTTCGCGAGCGCCTTCAGGGTGACCGTGGCGACGCCACCGGCGACCTTGCCCCTGCCGACGGTCTTCTTGCCGAGCTTGATGACGACCTTGCCGGCGGCCTTGCCGGCGGCGGACTCCTTGACCTTGACCTTGCCCTTCACGGCGGCGCCCTTGGCGTAGCTCTTCTTGAACGACACCGCCAGCTTGGTCGCGGCCTTGGTGGTGGGGGTGGTGACCGGGACCGGGGCGGCAGCCCTCACCGTGACGTCGACCGGGGCGGAGGTGGAGCCGTTGAAGGCCGCGCCGGTGGGCGTGAAGGTGGCGGTGACCTGGTGCACGCCGGGGGTGAGCCCGGTGGCGGTGTAGGTCGCGCGGCCGCCGGTCACGACGCCCTGGCCCTTGACGGCGCCGTCGACGGAGAACGCCACGACGCCCTGGGGCTTGAGCTGCCCGCCGCCGCCGACGGTGGCGGTGAGGGTCGCCGCACCAGCGGCGTTGGAGGTGCCGGCGACGGTCGTGGTGGTGGTGACCTTGGCGGTCAGCAGGTCACTGGCCGCGGTGGCCGTCGTGGTGGCCACGCCGCACTTGCCGCCCTGGGCGGAGGAGAGCAGCTGCTCGAAGCCCGCGTCGAGGATCAGCGAGGCGGCGGCCGGCGAGCACACGTAGCCGTTGGGGCCGAACAGGCCCTGCGCCCAGGCGCTGCCGGCGTCGGCCTGCCGGACCACGTTGTAGAGCGCGCGACCCACCTGCCAGCCCTGCTCGATGCGCAGGGTGCCGAGCAGGCCCGCACGGCCCACGGAGAACGGCGCGATCGCGTTGGGGTCGGACTTGATCGGGGCGTCGTCGTGCTCCTGCACGAAGGTGACGCCGGGCCCGTAGGTGACGGTCGAGCCCTTGATCTTGTCGAGCTCCTTCTTGAAGAAGTCGCCCGTGCCGGAGCTCGTCTGCGGGGCGAGCGGCTTGATGACGCCCGCGGCGCCGCCGACCTGGCTCCAGTTGGTGACGGTGCCCTCGAAGATCTGCACGATCTGGGCCGGCGTCAGCGCGGCCGGCGCGTTGGACGACTGCGCGGTGGCGACCGCGAGGGTGTCCTTGGCGAACGGGAACGCCTGGAGGTTGGCGGCGGTCTCGTTGGCGTTGTTGCCCGAGGAGGACCGCGCGAAGCTCACGTCCGGGTTGTTGCCCGCCCCGTAGAGCAGGCCCTTGCCGCCGCCCGAGCCGTTGGGACGGACGATCGGGGCGGCGCCGGCGCGCAGGGTGACGCTGGCCGAGTTGGTCTGGGCGCCGGCGGAGTCGAACGTACGGGCGTCGAAGGACACCAGTCGCTGCGCGGGCGCGCCGGCGTTGTAGCCGGCCACGCCGCTGTGGCCGTCGGCCAGGTAGCCCAGGGCGTACATCGTGGTGTCGGAGCCGACGCCGACGATGTCGTCGGCGTCCGGGACGAACGCCGGGTCGGCCTGGGCCGGAGCGGCGACGGCGAGGGCCGCCGCCAGGACGGACGTGGTGGCCACGCCCGCGAGGAGCCTGCGAACAGACATGTGTGGGTCTTCCTTCTCTGGTGGTCGTGCACTGGGTGGAGCTGACGTCGATCACATGCGGGTGTCACATCAGGTTGGGCAGCAGGCGCATGACCACGTCGGTCGTGAGCCAGGCGACGGCGAGCACGACCGGGGTCGCGACCACCCACACCAGGGCGGCTCCGAACCGCTGCCGGGCGGCGATGACCCCGAAGGCCAGCGCCAGGAGCAGGGCCAGGCACAGGGTCAGCAGCGGCATGACCGCGCCCGACTCGGTGCCCATCGCCTGCTCCGGATCAGGGACCACGCGGGGCAGGCCCGCGGGGGTGTCGAAGGCCTCGTCGGCCTCGGCGTCGACGTAGACGACCTCGCCCGGCGACAGCGACGGGAGCCGGGAGCCGCTGGCCTCGCCGCTGACGAGGACCAGCCGGGCGGCGTCGTCCGGGCGCGGCTGCGGCAGCGGGTCGCCCGCACGACGTACGCCGATGACGCGGAAGCGGGTGGCGCCCTGGGCAGTCGTGACGTTGACCTGGTCGCCGGGCACGAGCTCGCCGATGCGCGCGAAGGGCGCCCCGTAGGTGCTCGCCCGGCCGAGGACGGCCGACGTGCCGCGCTGGCCGGGCAGCACCGTGTTGCGGAGGTGTCCCGGCCCGACCAGCAGGTCGCCGGAGGCCGTCCCCTCGACGACCACCTGCTCCACGCCGATGTGCGGGATGGAAAGGGTGGCGACGGGCTGCCCCACCTCCGTGACGGGACCGATGGGGGCCGTGCCGGCGGCGAGCTCCGCGCGGAACTGCGAGTACAGCGTGTCCTGGGCGCGGTCCTGCGACAGCCCGCCGAGGTAGACCATCTGCGCGACCATCCAGCCGGCGACCAGGCAGCACATCACCGAGGTCGTCGTGATGACCGACCAGACGTCGTCGCCGGCCGGCGCCGTCGGGCGCACGGGCGTCGTACGAGGTGCGGGGGGACCGTCCGCCGGCTCGGCGCCGGCTCGGGGCCTGCTGCTCGTCATCGTCACGACCGCCTCCTGCGGAGGTGTCGCAGCCGCAGCAGGTTGGCGCCGAGGGCGCTCACCAGCGTGACGAGCAGGAGCAGCGGCAGGGTGCGTGCGGCCACCGGGGAGGAGACCGCGGTGGTCGGCGGCATGACGAGGAGCTCCTCCTCGTCGTCCTTGTCCGCGTCCGCGTCCCTGCGATCCCCCTTGGTGCCCCGCTCCTTGTCGCGGCCCCCTCCGTTGCCGGCCCCGCCGTCGTCGTCGGTCGTCTCCTCGACCGTGGTGACGCTGCCCGGGCCCGGGGTGACGCCGCCGCCTCCGGCGCCGACACCGCCGCCGTCCTCGCCGTCCGTGCCGTCCCCGTCCGCCTCGTCCGTGCCGTCCTCGTCGGTCTCCGTCGCACCCGCCTGCTCGCCGATCGCGGTGGCGACCGCCTGGGCCTGCTTCCAGAGCGGACCGGTGACACCGGTCCTGCGCAGCGGGACGTAGCCCGGCGGCAGCTCGCCGTTGCCGAAGCCCTCCTGCTGGCCCTCCGTCGTGGCGACCTGGATGAACTGCGCGACCTTGTCCGCGTCCTCCTGCGGCAGGTTGGCCGTCCGGGCCGCGGTGTAGACGATCATCGTCCCGGGGTAGGCGTCCGCCTTGACGAGGTCGGCCATGTCCATGCGGAACGGCTCCTGCCCGCTCGTGCTGGGCTCGGCCAGCCGGAGGGCACGGCCGATCCCCGTGGCGGTGGGGGCGACGAAGTCGTCGCGGGTGGCGAGGAGCGCCTCGTCGAGGCCGAGCCGCTGGGCGTCACCCATGCTCACCACGCCGAGCATGAACCGGGAGCCGACGCCCTGGCGGTCGACCCGGCCGATCTTCCACGGGTCGGTGACCGTGGCGCGCTCGCACTTGGTCTGCACGTTGGGCCAGGCGTCGAGGATGGCCTCGGCGATCTTGCGCATCGACGGGACCGGCGCGGCGAGCTGGGTGAAGTACGGGGTGGGGTTCTGCTGGCGGCACTCGTCGTTGGTCACCGGCACGAAGTCGTCGAGCAGCGGCCACTCGGCCGTCGGCAGCTCGATCTTCTCGTAGCTCGGGTTGACCCGCATGCCCCACTCGTCCGGCTTCCCGTCGACCCACCTCATCGCCGCCTCGTCCTGGGCGACGTAGGAGGTCAGCGCCTCGATCACGTCGCTGGACTCCGACAGCGACAGCAGGGTCGCGGCCGCCTCCCGGGTGACGGTGTCGAGCCCGGGGTTGAGTGCCTGGAACTCCGGGTCGAGGTTGATGCCCACCGGGTTCTGGGCCATGCCCGGGTGGCCGCGGCCGAGCTCGCTGCCCAGGTAGGACTGCGTCATCAGCTTGGCGATGAGCCGCGGGTTGAGCTTGAGACCGGTGTACTCGCCGGCGTTGCCGGGCAGGTCGATGACGTAGCCGATCGAGAAGCCGGTGACGGCGGTCGGCGCGTACGCGATCGGGTCGGACCCCTTGGCCTCGTGCTTGCCGGACACGAACGCCGCCGCGCCGCCGCCGTTCTCGGCCAGGGCGAAGCCTGCGGCGTCCGCCATCCGGTTGTGCTGGAACTTGAAGCGCTCCTTGTCCAGGCAGAAGCTGGGCGACCACTGCAGGGATGCCTGCGCCATCAGCTCGGAGCCGTAGAAGCCCGTGGGCGCCCGCGAGTCGAGGACCGTGCAGGCGTCCGGGGGCAGCCCGAAGGTGATCGGCACCGAGAAGCGGTTGCGCCAGTTGGACGCCGACCACCACAGCATCGGCGACGCCGTCAGGTCGACACCCTGGTTGGAGTAGTTGCTGGCGCCGGCCTCGAACTGTCCGCCGCGGTTGCAGGCGGCGTGGTCGTCGAGGCAGCTGATGCCCTGGATCGGGATCACCACGATCGAGCAGGCGACGGTGTCGGAGCAGCCGAGCGACTCGTTCTCCACGGCCGAGCGCACCTCGAACTTGGCGTGGCCGTTGCCCTCGAGGTCGGTGAACGCCGCCTGCTCGGCGGGTGGGAACGCGGCGCCGATCGCGGCTTCGGGGGGCATCGTCTCCGAGGTGCAGCTGGCGTGGACAGTGCCGTTGGCGGCCCGGAACGGGGTCACGTGGGTGGAGAAGGTGGAGACGTCGTTGCACTCGGGCGGGATCGGCGCGAGGCCGAACTTCTGCCCGCGCTGCTCCTCGGTGGCGTGCTTGTCGTGGCGCCAGGCCGCCTCGGACTCGTCCGCGACCTGCGTGCGCTGGGTCCGCGAGGACGTCCAGCAGGTCTCCGGGGAGAGCTGCTGCTCCGGCGGCAGCGACGGGTCGTCGAGGCCCCGGCACTGCAGGATCACGACGGGGTACTCCTGGAGCTGACCCTGCTCGCCGAACGGGCTGGACGAGCGGCCTCCGGTGGGGTGCGCCCCGGTCCAGGAGATGTTCACCCGCTCCCGACCACGCAGCTCGGTCGTGCGGTCGACGGTGACGGTCACGTCCCGGGAGTCGATCTCGAGCTCCTGGCCCTGCACCGTGATCGTGCGGTCGAGGTGCTTCGTCTGGGTGAACGCCGGCTCGGTCGCGTCGGGCGCGGCCTGCGCCGCCTCCCCGGTCCCGGCGACCGCCGCCGGGAGCACGACGGCGACCGCGAGCAGCGCCGTGGCCACCAGGCGCAGGCGGCGGCTCATCGGCCCGCTCCCCGACGTCGTACGCCGCGGGCGAGCAGCAGGCCGGGGACGAGGATGAGGGCCAACAGCTCGAGGGCGGCCAGGGCACCGAAGGCCCGGCCGTCGTCGGGCCGGCTGGCGGAGAGCTCGGTCGGCGTCGCGTAGATCGGGTCGGTCGTGGTGGCCGTGCCCGCCGCGGCTGCGGCGGTGCCGTCGGCCGCCACGGCCTCGCCGGTGATCGGGTCGACCTCGGTGGCGGGAGGCTCCTCGCCCCCTCCCCCGCCTGCGCCGCCGCCCGGCCCCTGGTTCGCGTCGTCGCCACCCGGACCGCCCGCGCCGCCCTGCTTGTCCGTCGTGGGCGTCCCGGCCTCCTCCCCACCCTCGGCGGGCTCCTCCGGCTGCTCCTCGTCGGTCGACGGCTCACCGGTGCCCGTGGAGGTGCCGCACGGGCCCTCGCCCTGCTCGTCACAGGCAGCGGGCTGCGGCGCGATCTGGGCGAGCTTGTTCTGCTCGAGGTTGCCGGCCACGAACGTCGGGTTGTTGCAGCGCGTGGCGTCGCGGTTCTCGATGTCCACCGCCGGGTCGGCGGTCTTGAGCTTCGCGAGCTGGGTGAAGCCGGCCTGCACGAGGTTGAGCGGCAGCGGCGAGTAGCCGTAGGGACCGGCCTTGGCCTGGCCCTCGCACAGCGAGTAGTACATGAAGTCGCCGAGCGTCTGGCGCTTCGCCGTCGACATGCGCTGGTCCTGCGCACCGGTCGGGATGATCATGTAGCTGTAGGACGACAGCGGGTAGGCGCGGGGGTCCGTGGCGTTGTAGACACCGTCGAGGATCTGGGTGAGGTAGAGCGGCGAGCTCGTGTCCTCGTTGATCCGCGCCTTCGTCAGCGCGACGGCGACGTTGTACTGCGTCGGCTCGACGTAGTAGCCGCCCTCGTTGAGGACCTTGACGACCGGGTAGTCCTTGTTGAGCGGGTAGGCGTACTCGACGTAGCCGATCGTGCCGTTGCCGGCGAACCCGGAGATCGTGTTCATCACCTGGTCCGAGCCCGACTGGGCCAGCATCCGGCCCTTGCGCGGGTAGTAGGACGTGTAGCCGCTCTTGCCGAAGTAGGGCCGCCAGATGTCGGGGTGCTCCGCGTCCATCCAGGTGGTCAGCTGGGCCGTGGTGCCGGAGCCGTCGGAACGCACCACCGGGGTGATGGCGAGCTTGGGGAACGCCCGTCCGTTGTTGTCGTCGGTGATCGCCGGATCCGACCAGTCGGTGATCTCGCCGGTGAAGATCTTCGTCAGCGTCTCGCCGGAGAGCCGCAGGTTGCGGACCAGCTCGTCACCGATCTTGAGCTGGTAGGTGAAGGCCGTGCCGCCGGCCACGATGGGCAGGTAGGCGAACTCGCGGCCGTTGCTGTTGTCGGCGTTGCCGAACTCGTCGACGCCCGGGTAGGGGATCTCCGAGATGCCGAAGTCGGTCACGTTCTGCGCGAAGTTCTTGCGCCCCTGCGACGAGCCGCCGCCGTTGTAGGTGACCTTCATGCCGAGCGCGTCGACGTCGGAGATCCACTGCTGGACGATCACCTCGGACCAGGTGGAGCCGGAGCCCTCGATCTGGGCGTACGCCGCGCGCGCCGAGGTGTTGCCGAGGCGACCGTCGTCGGGCTCGCCGGGCACGTCGGCCTGGCCGGCCGCGGGGAGCCCCGGCGCGGAGAGTAGCGCGACGGCCGCGAGCGCGGCCACGAGGCGGAGGGATCGGGTGGTCATGAGGACTCCTCGGGAGCGACGCGCTGCGCGCGGGTCGTACGACGGGGGCGGGGACGGGCGCTCGCGCGCGCGGGGCGGGCGAGGAGCCGGGCGATGACGAACAGGACCAGCACCAGCACCAGCAGCGCGGTCGCGGCGGCGAAGGCCCGCTCGATGTCCATCGGCTCGGGGCTGCGGGCTCCCTTGAAGATGAAGAGCGGGAGCGAGTTCATGACGCCGTCGGTCGGGTCGGTGACGAGGAACGACGCGACGCCCGACGTCAGGAGGACCGGCGACGTCTCGCCGACACCTCGGGCGACCCCGAGGATCAGCGCGGTCGCGAGTCCTGGCCGAGCCGTGGGGAGCACGACGTGCCACACCGTGCGCCACCGACTGGCGCCCAGCGCCAGGCTCGCCTCGCGCAGGCCTCCGGGCACGACCCGCAGCACGACGTCGGCGGCGCGGGCGATGATCGGCAGCATCATCACCGACAGGGCCATCGCCGCGGCGAAGCCGGACCGCGGGAAGCCCAGCGCGACGATGAGCACCGTGTAGACGAAGAGCCCGGCCACGATCGAGGGCAGCGCGGTCATCGCCTCGACGATCGTGCGCACGACCGCCGCGAAGCGGCCGCCGACCTCGGTCATGAAGACCGCGGTGCCGATGCCCAGCGGCAGGGTCACTGCGACGGCGATGCCGAGCTGGATCGCGGAGCCGACGATGGCGTGCCCGATGCCGCCCTCGTCGAACGGGTCCCGAGGGCCGACACCGGCCATGTCGTCGGTGAAGAAGTTGAGGTGCAGCAGGGGCTCCCAGCCGCGGTAGACCACGAACACCACGGCACTGACCAGCGCAGCGCCGACGAGCAGCGCGCCCGAGGTCACGACACCGCTCACGACCCGGTCCACGACGTCGACGCGCCGGCCCGTCATCGAGGTGGTCACCGCGCTGACGACCAGACCGAGGGCGAACCAGGTGACCAGCAGCCACGCGGCGCCGCCGAGCGGCAGGAGTCGCTGGGTGATCAACCAGGCCAGGGCCAGCGCGCTGACCCAGGCGCCGACGACGGTGAACCGCTCCTCGGCCGTCGGCCTGCCCAGGCCGGGGCGGGCGACCGGAGGCGGTGCGTCCAGGTCGCGCTGCGGGAGGTGGGTGGTCGCCGTCGGCGCACCGCTCAGCGTCGTCGTCGCAGTCGTGGACGGGGCGCTCATGCGTCGGTCCCCGCCCCGGAGCGGCTGCGGGCGACGATCATCGCGGCCAGCGTGTTGACGACGAGCGTGATGAGGAACAGCACGAAGCCGGCGGTCAGGAGCGCGGAGAGCTGGGCGGCGCTCGCGTCGCCGAAGCGGCCGGCGATCAGCGCGCTGACCGAGCTGGTGCCCACCTCGAGGACACGCGGCTTGATGACGAAGTCCGGCGAGATGATGAGGAGCACGGCGATGGTCTCGCCGAGGGCCCGGCCGAGGCCGAGCATCGTCCCGCCGATGATGCCGCCGCGACCGAAGGGCAGCACGACGGTGCGGACCATGCCCCAGCGGGTCGCGCCGAGCGCGAGGGCCGCCTCCTTCTCGCCGGGCGGCGTCTGCGAGAACACCTGGCGCATCACGGCGCAGGACATCGGCAGCACCATCATGGCCACGGCGATGCCGGCGCAGAACGCGCTGCCGATGTAGCGCGACTGGTCCCAGACGGCCGCGTCGGGGTCCGCTCCCACGGCGAAGACCGGGATCCAGCCGAGGTGCTGGTGCAGCCAGAGGCTGAACGCCGCCGCGTGGGGCATGACGAGGAAGTAGCCCCACATCCCGTAGATGATCGAGGGGACGGCGGCCATCAGGTCGACGAGCGAGACGAGGGTCGGCTTGACGCCGGCGGGGGCATACTCGCTGATGTAGAGGGCCGTCAGCAGTGCCAGCGGGAAGGCGAGGACCATCGCCACGCCAGCGATCGACACCGTCCCGACCAGGACGGCGGCGATGCCGAGCACGTCGGACTCGGGCTGCCAGGCGCTCTCGGTGAAGAAGCTCCAGCCGTAGCGCTGCAGCGTCGGCACGGACTGCCAGGCGAGGAAGACGCCGATCCCGCCGGTGACGACGAGCACCGTCGCACCGACGGTGCGGGCGCCGACCTCGAAGACGCGATCGGCACCGGTGGCCTTGCGAGCCAGCCGGCGCGGGACCGGCGGCCCGGTGGGCACGATGCGGTCCTGGGCAGGGAGAGTTGTCACGTTGCACTTTCGACACGGGCCCGAGAGAACTTGCTGACGGTTGCCACGCGCCGACGGAGGTTGCCCTGCCGGCTGGTGAGCGAGAGCAAGTGTTGGGGAGCGCGGTCGAACGGCGCCGCCGTCCCAGGTGAACGCCCGGACAACGGTTGCGTCCCACTGACGGAACACGCCCGACCGCCTGGCCCGGTCGGGCCAGGAGGGGTGGTCACTGTGGGTGATTGGGGGCCGGTGGTCTGGTCCGGTGGTCGTTCCGATGGTCGGTGCGACGGCGGATTCCGGCGGTCGGGGAGGATGACCCGGTGCTCCCCCGCTTCGAGGTCGTCCGCCGGTTGCGTCCGGTGGACCTCGTGGCTCCGGGCGCCGTGCAGGTCGAGGTGGCGACTGCGGGCACGGTGCCGATGCCGGTCGTGGCGCCGTACGTCGGCGCCACGACGTCCTCACCGGCCGGGCCTGCGCTCCACCTGGCCGGGCACCGCTTCGCGGCGTCCGTGCGGGACGGCTCGGTGGTCCTCGACGTCGCGGACGGACGGACGTCGCGCGAGCTGCGGAGCCGACGCTGCCACCGCACGGTCGGCTCGTCCGCGACGGGGCTGACCCTCACCGGGACGCACGTGACGGCGTGGGTCCGCGAGGGATCGAGCTGGGTGGCCCGCGCGCGCCACGACCTGCGCGAGGTCCTCGACACCCGCGACGAGGCGGCGCTGGCCGACCTCCGGGTCGAGCTGCCCGAGGGCGGCGGGGTCGCCGGCCGCTTCGGCCAGCTCGGGCTGCGCGACGTCCGCTTCGTCACGACGGAGGACGGCCGCCCGCTGCGGGACGGCAGAGCGCTGTGGCTCACGGCCACGTCCGCCGGGCCCGGGTTCTTCGACACGGCGCACACCAGCGTGTGGCGGCTCGAGGGCCTCGAGGCGACGCACACCGCCGACCTGTTCTTCCGCCGCCCCGACCGGCCCGGGGTGTTCGGCGACCACGCGACCCACCTCGTCCGCAGTGGCGGGAGCTGGCTGGTGGCGACCAGCACGTGGGGCGACTTCGAGAAGCCGGCCTCGCGCGCGGGGCGTCGTACGCCGGCGGGGTTGCGGGTGACCCTCGCGGAGTCGGACGCCGACCTGCTGCACGGCGCGCACGTGCTCGACACGCGCGAGCTGCCCCTTCCCACCGACGGCCTGCGCTCCATCGCGACGTGGGACCCCCACCTGGTCCGGCGCGACGGCGAGTGGCTGGTGGGGTTCGTCAGTGCGCGCCGGTTCTTCGACTTCCACCCGGCCCTCGCGTCGGGGCCGTCCCTCGACGACCTCCGGCTGCGGGGTGCGGCCACGGACCGCCGCTCGACCGAGGGCACGACCCTCGTCGAGGTCGACGGCCGGACGGTGGTCCTCGCGAGCGACGGGCGTGACTCGCGCCGGGCCCACCGGGGCCGGTTCCCCGTCCTCGATCTGGCGATGGCCGACGTCGACCTGCTCGACGCGCCGTACCCCACGAACCTGCCCTGGCCGTCCATCGCGCAGGTGGACGACGGGTGGCTGATGGCGACCTTCGACGGCACGCCGAGGGGCGGTCGGATCCTCGGCTACGGCACCCACGGCGACCTGGTGCTGATGCGTGCCAAGGGATCGGCCGGGTCTACGCTGAGGTGACGGCGGTCACCACCCCTCGACCGCGCTGACCAGGTCCGCACACCCCGCGGCCGCACCCACCAGAAAAGGACCCAAGAGCATGTCTGGAGTACCCAGTTCCGGCGTCGACGTCTTCGAGCTCGGCAGCGAGCACGAGCAGGTCGTCTTCTGCAACGACCGCGCGACGGGCCTGCGGGCCATCGTCGCGATCCACTCCACGGCACTCGGCCCGGCCCTCGGCGGGACGCGGTTCTACCCCTACGCCAGCACCGACGACGCGATCGTCGACGTCCTCAACCTCGCCCGCGGGATGTCCTACAAGAACGCGCTCGCCGGCCTCGACCTCGGCGGCGGCAAGGCCGTCATCATCGGTGACCCGGCCGAGCTGAAGACCGAAGCGCTGCTCCGCGCCTACGGACGGTTCGTGCAGTCGCTCGACGGGCGCTACTTCACCGCCTGCGACGTGGGCACCTTCAGCGAGGACATGGACCACATCGCCCGCGAGTGCGACTTCGTCACCGGCCGCACGGTGGCCCACGGCGGCGCCGGCGACAGCTCGGTGCTCACCGCCTTCGGCACCTTCCAGGGGATGCGCGCCGCCGCCGAGCAGGCCTGGGGCGAGCCCACCCTCGCCGGCCGCACCGTCGGCGTCGCCGGCGTCGGCAAGGTCGGGCGCCACCTCGTGCGCCACCTGATCGAGGACGGCGCCACCGTGGTCGTCACTGACGTGCACGCCCCGTCGGTCGAGGCGATCCGCGAGCAGTTCCCGCAGGTCCAGGCCGTCGCGACCACCGACGAGCTGGTCGCGAGCGAGCTCGACGTCTACGCCCCGTGCGCCATGGGCGGCGCGATCAGCGACGAGGTGCTCGAGGTCCTGCGCGCCAGGATCATCTGCGGCGCGGCCAACAACCAGCTCGCGCACCCGGGCATCGAGAAGCAGATCGAGGAGCGCGGCATCCTCTACGCCCCCGACTACTGCGTCAACTCCGGCGGCGTCATCCAGGTCGCCGACGAGCTCGAGGGCTTCTCGTTCGAGCGCGCGCAGCAGCGTGCCGCCGGGATCCTCGACACCACCCGCAAGGTCTTCGAGCTCGCCAAGGCCGACGGGGTCACCTCGGCCGAGGCCGCCGACCGCCTCGCCGAGCGCCGGATGCGCGAGGTCGGCCGCCTGCGCGGCGTCTACCTCCGCTGACCGGGCACTTCCTGCCCGTCCCGCACGCCGACCGGGCACTTCCTGCCCGTCCTGGACACTGACCGGGCACTTCGTTGCGCAACGACGTGCCCGGTCGGTGCGTCACACCGGCACGACGTGCCCGGTCGGTGCGTCAGACCGGCACGACGTGCCCGGTGACCTCCGTGGGGGCGCAGTCGTACGCCCGGTCACCGGCCCGAGGGCGGTGACGGTGGAGGTGATCAGTCAGTCAGTCTGCGCGACGACGGGGATCGGCATAGTCCGACCACTCGTCCTCGTCAGGTGGGACCTCACTCGTCGTGGAGTGATGGTCCTCGCCGTGCAGCTCCTTCGCCAGCGCGCCGAAGTCCGTCTCGTGAGTCCGGTACTTCAGGTCGCGGGCAACCTTGGTCTGCTTCGCCTTCGCTCGGCCGCGCCCCATAGGGTCGACCCCCTCGCACACTTGGCCGGGGCTGCCGGGGGAATCCCCCGACGCGCCCGGTCTGATCGGTTACATATCGTGGGCACAACGCTACCTGAGCGGTGGCTGTTCCCGCACACCCTGTCCGGGAGATTCGTCCTCGAAGTGACGAATCTCCTCACCAGCCGGGGTGCTGGCCCTCGAGCAGCACGCGGCCACCGTTGTCGGCGTTCGCCCGCGCCTCGCCCGCGACCCACGCGCGCACGCCGTGGCCGGCCAGCACGGAGATCGCGGTGTCGACCGACTCGGGCGCGGTGAGGGACACCATGCCCACCCCGCAGTTGAGGGTCGCCTCGAGGTCGCGCTGCGACACCTCGCCCATCCGGCGTACGACGTCGAAGACCGGCTGCGGAGTCCACGTCGAGCGGTCGATGCGCACCGACAGCTCCTCGGGGAGCACCCGCTCGAGGTTGGCGGCGAGCCCCCCGCCGGTCACGTGCGACATGGCGTGGGTCTCGGTGCGGTCGGCGAGGTCGAGGCAGGCCTTGGCGTAGATCCGGGTCGGCTCGAGGAGCTCCTCGCCGAGGGTGCGGCCGAAGTCGTCGACCTGGCGGTCCACCGTCCAGCCGGCCCTCTCCAGCAGGACGTGGCGGACGAGGGAGTAGCCGTTGGAGTGCAGGCCGCTGGCCTCCATGGCGATCACCACGTCGCCGGGGCGGACCCGGCCGGGGCCGAGGAGCCTGCTGGCCTCCACCACACCGGTGGTGGCGCCGGCGACGTCGTAGTCGTCCGGGTCGAGCAGGCCGGGGTGCTCGGCGGTCTCGCCACCGATGAGCGCGCAGCCGGCGACCACGCAGGCCTCGGCGATGCCCTTGACGATGGCGGCGATCCGCTCGGGGACGACGCGGCCGCAGGCGATGTAGTCGGTCATGAACAGCGGCTCCGCGCCGCAGACCACCAGGTCGTCGACGACCATGCCCACCAGGTCGAAGCCGATGGTGTCGTGGACGTCCATGAGCTGGGCGATGGCGACCTTGGTGCCGACGCCGTCGGTCGAGGTGGCCAGCAGCGGACGCTCGTAGCGGGTGAGCGCGGAGGCGTCGAAGAGCCCCGCGAAGCCACCCAGGCCGCCGATCATCTCCGGCCGGCGCGCCTTGTCGACCCAGCCCTTCATCAGGTCGATCGCGCGGTCGGCGGCCTCGATGGAGACTCCGGCCGCGGCGTAGGCGTTGTCGGGCTGCTGGGTCACGAGGCTCCTCGGGTGGCGGCCGGCGGGGGCGCGGGTCAGGGGTTGTTGAGGACCGGCAGCGCGCGGCCCATCGTCGGCGACTGGAGCGTCGCCTCGAGCAGGTGCTTGCCGAGCAGGCTCTCGTCGGGCAGCTCGATCGGGTACTGACCCGTGAAGCAGGCCTGGCACAGCGAATCGGCCGGCTGGTCGGTCGCCTCGATCATGCCCTCGAGGGAGATGTAGCCGAGGGTGTCGGCGCCGACGCTGGCCGCGATCTCCTCCGGCGTGAGGCCGTTGGCGATCAGCTCGGCGCGGGTGGCGAAGTCGATGCCGTAGAAGCACGGCCACTTCACCGGCGGGCTGGAGATCCGCACGTGGACCTCGAGCGCACCGGCCTCGCGCAGCATCCGGACCTGGGCGCGCTGGGTGTTGCCGCGCACGATCGAGTCGTCGACGACGACGATGCGCTTGCCGCGGATCATGTGCTCGAGGGCGTTGAGCTTGAGCCGGATCCCGAGCTGGCGCAGGGTCTGGCTGGGCTGGATGAAGGTGCGGCCGACGTAGGCGTTCTTGACGAAGCCCTGGCCGAACGGGATCCCGGACTCGGCGGCGTAGCCGGACGCGGCGGGGGTGCCGGACTCCGGCACGGGCATGACCAGGTCGGCGTCGACGGGGAACTCCCGGGCGAGCCGGCGACCCATCTCGACGCGGGCCTCGTGGACGTTGCGGCCGCTGATCGTGGCGTCGGGGCGGGCGAGGTAGACGTACTCGAAGACGCAACCCTTGCGCGCGGGCTCGGCGAACTTGTGCGAGCGGAGCCCGTTCTCGTCGATGACGATCATCTCGCCGGGCTCGACCTCGCGGACCACGCTGGCGCCGATCGTGGCGAGGGCGGCGTCCTCGCTGGCGACGACCCAGCCGCGGTCGAGGCGGCCGAGGACGAGCGGGCGGATGCCCTGCGGGTCGCGGGCGGCGTAGAGGGTGTGCTCGTTCATCCACACGAAGCAGTAGGCGCCGCGCAGCTGGGGCAGCACCTCGAGGGCCCGCTGCTCGAGCGAGGTGTCGGGGTGGTGGGCGAGCAGGGCGGTGACGAGGCTGGTGTCGTTGGTCGCGCCCTCGACGCCCCTGATCTCCAGCTCACCCGCCGGGCCGGGCAGCGCCTGGACCATCTCGCGCAGCTCGTGGGTGTTGATCAGGTTGCCGTTGTGGCCGAGCGCGATCGAGCCGTCGGCGGTGGGCCGGAAGGTCGGCTGGGCGTTGTGCCACGTGGAGGCGCCGGTGGTGGAGTAGCGCGAGTGGCCGATCGCGAGGTGGCCCTTGAGCGAGTCGAGCGTCGACTCGTCGAAGACCTGCGAGACCAGGCCCATGTCCTTGTAGACGAGGATCTGGCGTCCGTTGCTGACCGCGATGCCCGCGGACTCCTGCCCGCGGTGCTGCAGGGCGTAGAGGCCGAAGTAGGTCAGCTTGGCGACGTCCTCGCCGGGGGCCCAGACACCGAAGACGCCGCAGGCGTCCTGCGGGCCCTGGTCGTGGGGGTCGATCGCCGTGGTGAGACGGCCGTCGCCGCCCTTCCGCTTGCTCGTCGCATCGGGCACGGCCCCAGTCTACGGGCGCGGCGCCCCAGCGCCGCACCGGCGACGCGTGGCCGTCTCAGGTGCCGGGCAGGACCGAGCGCAGGGTGTGCAGCGCCAGGCGGGCCGCGGCCCGGCCCGAGGCCGGCAGGGGTACGAGGTCGAGCGCCGGCAGCGGGCGCGTCCAGCCCGGGTCGGAGGACAGCGCACCCTCCGGGCCGGCGTACATCGGCGTGAGCGCCCGGTCCACTGCCTCCTCCACGCCGAGGAGCGGACCGCCGCCGTCCGGCGTCCACGTCCGGCCGGGCCGGCAGACCATGTCGTGGCGCAGCGACTCGATCAGCGACGTCACCGTCCGGAACGGCGCGGTCGTCACGAGGGCCGTCGCCAGCCCGACCAGCGCCGACGGCGCGACGGGCGCCGGCACCCGGACCCTCGACAGCCCGGCGCCGCGCCCGCAGGCGCGCATCAGGTCGGGGTAGGACAGGACGTCGGGGCCGCCGAGGTCGACGGCGCCCCGCGGGCCGTCGTCGCCGAGGGCGGCGTCGAAGGCGCGCAGCACGTCGGACACCGCGACCGGCTGCACCGAGCTGTGCATCCACGTCGGGACCGGCTGCACGAGGAACAGCGTGGCGATCTGCCTGATGATCTCGAACGACGTCGACCCGGCACCGATGACCACGCCGGCGCGCAGGGCGACCGAGCCGTCGATGGCGCCCAGCAGGATCCGCTCGACCTCGAGCCGGGAGGCGATGTGGGCGGACAGGTCGGCCTCGGGCACCTGCGGCACCAGGCCGGAGAGGTAGACGAGCCGGCGTACGTCGCTGTCGGCGACGGCAGCCGCCACGATCTCGGCCGCCAGCCGGTCCCGCTCGGTGAAGTCGGCGCGGTCGAGGGAGTGGACGAGGTAGACCACGGCGTCGACGTCCGTGACGGCCCGCGCGACCGCGTCCGCGTCGGTGACGTCGCACCGGATCGCGCGGACCCGGTCGTCCCAGCCGAAGCGGCCCGGGTTCGGCACGGAGGACGAGGCGGCGACCACCTCGTGGCCGCGCTCGACCAGGTGCGGTACCAGCCGGGAGCCGACGTAGCCGGTGGCGCCGAGGACGAGGACGCGCATCAGGCGGCCTCGGCTTCGCCGAGGTGCTCGAGGAGGTTGCGGGAGAACACCGTGCCCATGTGCTTGACGACCCCGGCCATCACCCGCTCGACCGCGGGACGGGCAAGCCCCGGCAGCGGGAGGGCGCACGAGATCTGCAGGTCGATGCTGACCTCGGTGCCGCCGCCGGGGTGGTCGGCCAGGTCGTAGGTCCCCATCACCGCGGTCATCTCCTCGGGCCGCTCGGGATCGTGGGTGAACACGATCCGGTCCCGGGGGTGCAGCTCCATCACCTCGGTGAAGGTCGGCGCCACCGAGATCCCCAGCACCGGGATGGTGCCCATCCGCCACGTCCAGCGGTCACCGGCGACGTCGATGGCCGTGACGAAGGGCGTGATGCGGGCGACCAGGTCGGCGTCGGTCAGCGCGGCCCAGACCTCGCCGCGCGAGGAGCGCAGCACGGCCGAGGAGCGGTTGCGGGCACGGAAGGTCGCCATGCCGTCACGCTACCGACGGCCCCACAGCGCGGGCTCACCCCTCCGTGAGAGCACCGAGGTTGCGCAGGAGCAGCGCCTCGGCCTTGACGACCCGCTCGAACTCCGCGAGGTGCAGGCCCTCGTTGGCGCCGTGCGCGCGGGTGTCGGGGTCCTCGACCCCGGTGACGAGCACGCTGGCGCGCGGGAACGCCTCGAGGAACTCGGCGATGAAGGGGATCGACCCACCGACGCCCATGTCGACCGGCTCGGTGCCGTCCCAGGCCTCCGCGAAGGCGGCGCGGGCGGCGTCGTACGCCGGACCGGTGGCGTCGATCTGCGTCGCCTCGCCGGTGTCGACCACCGTGGCGGTGAGCGTGGCTCCCCACGGCGTGTGCTTCTCGAGGTGTGCCTGGAGGCACTGGACGGCGTTGGCGGTGGTGTCGCCCGGGGCGATGCGCATGCTGATCCGGCAGCGGGCGGCCGGGATCAGGGTGTTGGAGGCGCCCTCCACCTTGGGGGCGTCGAAGCCGGTGATGCTGATCGACGGCTTGGTCCACAGCCGCTCGACGACCGAGCCGCTCCCGATCCACTCGATGCCCTCGGCCGCACCGGACTCGGCGCGGAGCCGTGCCTCGGGGTACTCCACGTCGGCGGCCGGGCCGGCGTGCAGGCCCTCGACGACCACGTCGCCAGCGTCGTCGTTGAGGCTGGCGATCAGCCGGCTGAGGGTCATGATCGAGTCGGGCACCAGGCCGCCCCACATGCCGCTGTGGACGGCGTGGGTGAGGGTGCGGACCTCCACGTCCATCCGCACCAGGCCACGCAGGCTCGTGGTGAGCGCGGGCTCGCCGATGTCCCAGTTGCCGGAGTCGGCGATGACGATGACGTCGGCCTCGAGGCGGTCCTTGTGGGCCTCGAGCAGCTCGACGAGCGTGTCGGACCCGACCTCCTCCTCGCCCTCGATGAACATCACCAGGTTGACCGGCAGGTCGTCGCCGAAGATCCGTACGGCGCCGAGGTGCGCGGCGATGCCGGCCTTGTCGTCGGCGGCACCGCGGCCGTAGAGCCGGTCGCCGCGCTCGGTGGGCTCCCACGGCGGGGAGTCCCAGTCGGCGTGGTCATTCTCCGGCTGGACGTCGTGGTGGGCGTAGAGCAGGACGGTCGGTGCGCCCTCGGGTCCGGCCTTGCGCGCGATCACGGCCGGCGGGGCGCCGTCGTGCGCGCGGACGATCTCGGTCTCGAAGCCCTCGGCGGCGAACAGGTCGCGGGTGGCCTCGGCGCTGCGCTCGACCTCACCGGCGCGCGCCGGGTCGGCGGAGACGGACTGGATGCGGACCAGGTCCTCGAGGTCACGGCGGATGCCGGGCATGACCTCGGCGAGGCGGGCGGCGATGTCGACAGTCATGGCCGCAACACTAGGACCAGCCTCAGCGGCCCTCCATGTGGGCCCAGGCCCCGCTGCGCTTCTCCATCATGAGCTGCTGCTCGGTCTCGGCGAACCCCAGCGAGCGGTAGACCCGGATGGCGTCCCCGTCGGCGTCCGCGACGATCACCAGCGTGCGTGCGCCGAGCTGCTCGCGGGCGTGGGCGCCGGCGGCGTGCACCGTGGCGGCGGCCAGCCCGCGGCGCCGGTGGTCGGGGTGGGTCTCGACGCTCTGGAACCGGGCGACGCCCTCCTCCGTGCGGAACACGGCGGCGGTGGCGACGACCTCGCCGTCGACGAAGGCGCCGAACCTGGTCCCGCGGGCGGCGGCCACGAGGGCCTTCTCCTGCACGTTGCGACCGCGGGCGAACTCCATGAACGTGTCGTCGTCCATCCCGCCGTAGAGCGCGTGGCTGAGCCGGGCGCGCCCCTCCCAGTCCTCGTCGGAGACCAGCGGCCGGACCTCCGCCTCGACCTCGCGGGGAGGGGTGAGGTGCTCGGCGGTGAGCACCGACGCGACGTCCACGGTCATGCCGGCCGCCTCGAAGGCCGCGCGGCACTCGGGTGCCAGGTCGGCCGTGTCGATGCCGATGCTGACGTGGTCGGCCTGCGGGAACTCGGTGCGGAAGGCGGCGACGACCTCGCGCTCGCCGCCCGGGAACGGCGGCCGCGCGAGCAGGAGGAAGTTGCCCCAGAAGAACGACGGGTTGGCCGGCGTGCGGACGACGAGGTGCGTGCCGCGGTCCTCGACGATGCTGCCGGAGGCGGTCAGCAGGGCCAGGTCGGTGCGGAAGCCGAGGGAGCTCACGTGCATGGGCGGAGGCTAGCCGCTGGCGGCGCCGCCCGTGGCCTCGCCGTCCAGCGGCAGGTAGGGCGAGAGGTCCGTGCGCTCGCCGCTGGCCAGCACGGCACCGGACGCGAGCGCCTCGGCCCACGTCGTACGCCCGGTCGCGACGGCGAGCCACGTGTCCGCGTCGGTCTCCACGACGGCCGGCGGCGTGCCGCGCGTGTGGCGCACGCCGGGCACCACCTGGACCGCCGCGTAGGGCGGCACCCGCACCTCGACCGAGCGGCCGGGGGCGCGCTCCTCGAGCACCGCGAGGTAGTGCTTGACCAGCGCCCGGGTGTCCGCCGTCGCGAGGGCTGCGGGGTCGAGCTTCCTGAGTCGGGCGGGCACCGTCCGAGCCTAGCCGCGGGCCCGCCGGTCGGACGCGACGGAGTCGAGGACCGCCACGCAGGCCGCCCAGGCGTCGCTCGTCGGGTCGATGACGTCGAAGTGGCCGCCGGTCACCTCGACGAGGACCGCGTCGGCGCCGGCCGCGGTGGCGGCGTCGACGTAGGTGGTCGCCTGCTCGAAGGGCACGACGTCGTCGTCGCGGGCGTGCACCGCCCACACCGGGGCCTCGAGCGGCACCTGCGACAGCGGGTCGGCCTGCTCGTACGTCGTCGCGTCGGCGTCACCGAGGAAGGCGAGCGCCGCGTCCTCGCCGAGGCCCAGCTCGACGGCCGCCCGCAGGTCGAGGACGCCGGCCTGGCTCACGACGTGGGTGACCGCCGGACCGCCGGCCCAGCGGTCGGAGCGTCCACGCGCGCCGGCCCACGTGGCGAGGTGGCCGCCGGCCGAGTGGCCGAGGGTGACGAGCGGCCCGGTGGCAGCGGCGGCGCCGGCCGCACCGGCCGCTGCGCCGATGGCGGCGTGGACATCGTCGAGGGTGGCCGGGAAGCCGCCGCCGTTGCCGACCCGGCGGTACTCCACGTTGGCCGCGGTCCACCCGCGAGCTGCGAGGTCCTCGGCCAGCGGGGCGCCGTAGTCGGCGCCGTACTGCGCCTTCCAGAACCCGCCGTGGATCACCACCACGAGGCCGAGACTGGGGCCCTCGGGGCGGTGCAGGTCGACCCACTGGCTGGGGTCGTCCCCGTAGGTGATCCGCTCGGTGCCGGCGCCTGGTCCGTTCTCCACGTCCCCCACCCTGCCGGACGGCTCGCCCGTGCAGGCGGCGAGGGCCGGCGCCACGCCGACGACGCCGGTCAGCACGAGGGCCGATCGTCGCGACAGGCTCACTCCGGTGCGCCGCCGTCGGGGTAGGGCTGGACGATGTGGACCAGGTGGTAGGTCCGTCGCCCGGGGGCGCGGCCGCGCGTGCGGTCGACCCACGACTGCACGACGTCGTCGAGGTCCTGGCGCAGCTGGTGGGCCTCCTCGTCGGTGAGCTTGATCGCGTGGTCGGAGGTGGAGAACACCCCGCTGCCCTCGGGGCGGTCGAGGACGAAGGTCCGCTCGACCAGCTCGTGGAGCTGGGCCAGCTTGCTGGCCCGGAAGACGTCCACCGCGGCCGCGCCGCCGGGCGCGTCGGTGAGCTGCTTGAGGTTGACGGTGAAGCCCTCGGCCGAGGTCGCCCGCCACACCCGGTCGCGCTTGTCGCGGGCCTCCTCGGGCGCCTCCTCGACCAGGCCGTACTTGGCCAGCTGGCGCAGGTGGAAGCTCGCCTGGTTGGCCGGGATGCCGAGCTCCCGGGCGACGTCCGCGGCCCGCACCGGCCCGGTGGCCGAGAGCTCCTCGAGGATCCGGGTGCGCACCGGATGGGCGATGGCGCGCAGGACGCGAGGGTCGCTGAGGGGCTGCGGCTCTGGCATGCGGGAATGGTAGCCGAGTTGCGCACGCACTGTTGCGCAACAACACGTGCGCATCATATGGTGCGGATATGCCCGGATACCGCCAGCTCGCCCGCAACCGGGACTTCACCGTCCTCTGGATCGGCGACACCGTCAGCGAGCTCGGCACCGCGCTGTCGACGTTCGTCTTCCCGCTCATCGCCTACGCGCTGAGCGGCTCGGCGCTGACCGCCGCGCTCGTGGAGGCGGCCTACCTCGGCGGCCTGTGCGCGACCCTGCTGCCCGCGGGGGTGCTGGCCGACCGCGTCGACCGCAGGCGGATCATGCTCGTGTCCAGCGCGACCGGCTGCGTGGCGTACACCTCGCTCGCGGTCGCCGGCGCTGCCGGCCGCCTCACCCTCCCCCACCTCGTCGGGGTCGCGCTGGTCGCCGGTGTCGCGGCGGGCGCGTTCAACCCCGCGCAGACCTCCGCGATCCGATCGGTCGTCACCACCGAGGACCTGCCGACCGCCCTGAGCCAGAACCAGGCCCGCCAGCACGTCGCCTCCCTGCTCGGCGGCCCGCTCGGCGGTGCGTTGTACGCGGTCACGAGGTGGCTGCCGTTCGCGGTGGACGCGGTCACGTTCGCCGTCGCGTGCGTGACCGTCAGCCGGGTGCGGACCGACCTGTCCGCGCCGTACCGCCGTCAGGAGCCGCTGCGCCGCCAGCTGTCGGAGGGGTTCACGTTCATGTGGTCGCGGCCGTTCTTCCGGGTGCTGCTGGCCTGGTCGTCGCTCACCAACCTGGTGACCAACGCGATCTTCTTCGTGGTCGTGCTCCGGATGGTGCAGGACGGGGTCCCGGCCGCGCAGATCGGACTGGTCTCGACCGCCGCCGGCGTGGGCGGCATCATCGGGGCCGTCATCGCGCCGAGCATCATCCACCGCATGCCGACCGGTCGGCTGACCGTCCTCATCGGCTGGATGTGCTGCCTGCCGCTGGTGCCGCTGACGATGTCGGCCAGCGTGTGGACCGCCTGCCTCAGCGTGTTCCTCCTGCTGCTGCTCAACCCGGTCGGCAACGCCGGCATCGGCTCCTACCGGATGGCCGTCACGCCCGCCCGGCTCCAGGGCCGGGTCGGCTCGACGAGCCAGTTCGTGTCGATGTCGGTGATGCCGCTCGCGCCCCTGCTCGGCGGCTTCCTCCTCGAGCGGGAGGGTGGCGCGACCACCATCGGGGTGCTCGTCGCCGCCTCGGCCCTGCTGGCCGTGCTGCTCACCTCGAGCCGGTCGATCCGGTCCGTCCCGCGGCCCTCGGAGTGGGTGGTGGACGCGGAGCCGGAGCCGGCGCCGACGGCGGCGGTCTGAGGCTCACCCCGCGCGCGAGAAGCGCGCACCCACCTCGGCGACCTTGGCGGCCAGCTCGGGAGGCGACTCCACGACGAAGGCGGCGCCGGATCCCGCCAGCACCATCACCGGCCAGTCGAGGTCGTCGACGTTCATCTCCAGCACGCAGCCCGCGCCGGTCCCGTCCGGCGTCACCGTCCCCCAGCGGCCGACCTGGGCGGCCAGGTCCTCGGCCGCCATCGACACCCGCACGCGTACGGCCCAGCGCTGGGGCATCCGGCGGATGCCCTGCTGGACGAAGGCGAGCGCGTCCTCGGCCGGCAGCTCGCGCGCGCGGAAGCGCTGCCCGGTCGGCTCGGGGCCGGAGATCCGGTCGAGCCGGAAGCTGCGCCAGTCCATCCGGTCGCGGTCCCAGGCCACGAGGTACCACCGGCGGCCCAGCGACACCAGCCGCAGCGGCTCGACCCGGCGGTGGGTCACCTCGGACCCGCGCGCGGCGTAGTCGAAGCGCAGCAGCTCGCTGTCGCGGCACGCCTGCGCGAGCGTGGTGAGGACCGCCGCGTCGAAGACGGGGGCGCCCTCCCACGGCCCGGGCGACTCCGTCTGCGAGGCGACCGCGTCCATCTGGCGGCGCAGCCGCGGGGGCATCAGGGACAGGACCTTGGAGAGCGCCTGCACCGACCAGTCGTCCATCCCGGCCACCGCGCCGGCCGCCGCCGTACGCAGCCCGACGGCGACCGCGACGGCCTCCTCGTCCTCCAGGAGCAGCGGCGGCAGGGAGCCACCGGCCCGCAGCTGGTAGCCGCCGGCCGCGCCCCGCACCGCGTCGACGGTGTAGCCCAGGTCGCGCAGCCGCTCGACGTCGCGCCGCAGCGTCCGGGGGCTCACCTCCAGCCGGTCGGAGAGCTCCGGGCCCGGCCAGTAGCGGTGGGTCTGGAGCAGGGACAGCAACCGCAGCATCCGCTCGCTCGTGCTCATGCCTCCCAGAATATTCGCAATGCGGTCATAATGTGACCGCATGCGTTCCTAGCGTGGTGGTCATGACCCACCACCACCACCACACAGGACCGGCGATCGTGACGCGTGGCCTGACCCGCCACTTCACCTCGCGCAAGCAGACCGTCGAGGCCGTCCAGGGCCTCGACCTCGAGATCGAGCAGGGCGAGCTCGTCGCCTTCCTCGGCCCCAACGGGGCCGGGAAGTCGACCACCCTCCGCATGCTCACCACCCTCATCCCGCCCACCTCCGGCTCAGCGAGCGTCGCCGGGCACGACGTGGTGACCGGCCAGCGCGCCGTGCGCCAGGAGATCGGCTTCGTCGGCCAGGGCAACGGCGCCGGGCACCGCCAGCTCGGCCGCGACGAGCTGATCAGCCAGGGCCGTGCCCATGGCCTCTCGCGCGTCGACGCCCGTCGCCGGGCGGCCGAGCTCGTCGAGGACCTCGACCTCGGCGCGGTCGCCGACCGCAAGGTCTCCTCGTTGTCGGGGGGCCAGCGCCGCCGCCTCGACATCGCGATGGGGCTGGTGCACCTCCCGCGCGTGCTGTTCCTCGACGAGCCCTCGACGGGGCTCGACCCCCAGAACCGCGCGAACCTCCAGGAGCTCATCCGCCGCCTGCACGCCGAGAGCGGCAGCACGGTGGTGCTCACCACCCACTACCTCGAGGAGGCCGACGCGCTGGCCGGTCGCGTCATCGTGGTCGACCACGGGCGGGTGATCGCCGACGACTCGGCCGTCAGCCTCAAGAGCGGGCTGGGCGACCTTGTCCGGCTCGGGTACGCCGACCCGGCGCAGGCGGCCCGTGCCGCGGACCGCCTCGAGCGGATCCCCGACTCCCGCGTCGAGGTGACCGACGACGCCGTCGACCTGAGGGTCAAGGACGGCTCGGCGATGGTCGGCGAGCTGCTCGCCGACCTGGCCGCGGACGGCGTACCCCCCGCCCGGGTGGAGGTCGCGCGCCCGACGCTGGACGACGTCTTCCTCGACCTCACCGGCCGCAGCCTGCGCGAGACGCAGCAGACCACCGATCCGTCCGACGATCCCACCCACTCCACCGAGATCGACAGCGAGGTTGCCGCATGAGCACGTTCGTGTCCGACACCGTCAACGTGATGAACCGCGAGCTCAAGCCCGTCTGGCGCGAGCCGATGGCCGTGGTGTTCGCGATGATCCAGCCGCTGGTCTTCCTCGGCCTCTTCGCACCGCTGCTGCCGCAGGTGGCGGAGGGCTCGGCGCTGCAGTGGTTCGTGCCCGGCATCGTCGCGATGACCGCCCTGATGGGCGCGTCCTTCACCGGCTCCAACCTGATGGAGGAGATGCAGTCGGGCTCGCACGAGCGCCAGCTCGTCTCGCCGCTGGGCCGCCCGGCGCTGCTCGTCGGCCGCGCGCTCAAGGAGGTCGTCCCGATGCTGATGCAGGTCGCGATCATCGTCGCGGTCGTCACGCCGTTCAGCTTCGACCTGCACCTCGGCGGCGTCCTGGTCGCCGCCCTCATCCTGTCGCTGTTCAGCATCGGCGTGGGCGCGCTGTCGTTCGCGCTCGCGCTGGCCTCCAAGGGGCAGGACTGGATGTTCTGGACGGTCCAGCAGACCCTCCTCTTCCCGGCGCTGCTGACGGCCGGGGTGCTGCTGCCGATGGAGGGCGCCCCCCGCTGGCTCGAGGTGGTCTCGATGCTCAACCCGATGACGTACGTCGTCGACGCGACGCGCGCGCTCTTCGCCGGGACGTACCCCGCCGACGTGGTCGCGCAGGGTGTCGCCGGCGCCGCCGTCGTGGCGGCGCTGGGGCTGTGGGTCGGCGTACGGGCGATGCGGCGGTCGAGCTGAGGGGTCGGCCCTCACTCGTTGCTGCCGTCTGACGTGGCGGGAGTCCCCGGATATCCGGGGACTCCCGTACCTACAGGTAGAGATCTCTACCTCGAAGCACGCAACTCGGGTGCTAAGTACGGCGCCGGCCCAAGGTGGCGGCAGACCGCACCCCCGAGGCCCCGTCAGCTGCAAGGTGCCGCCACCCACCACCGCCGCCGGCCCAAGGTGGCGGCAGACCGCACCCCCGAGACCCCCTCAGCCGCAAGGTGCCGCCACCCACCACCGCCGCCGGCCCAAGGTGGCGGCAGACCGCACCCCCGCAACCCCCTCAGCCGCAAGGTGCCGCCACCCACCACCGTCGCCGGCCCCAGGGTGGCGGCAGACCGCACCCCCGAGGCCCCCTCAGCCGCAAGGTGCCGCCACCCACCACCGTCGCCGGCCCGAGGTGGCGGCAGACCGCACCCCCGAGGCCCCCTCAGCTGCAAGGTGCCGCCACCCACCACCGTCGCCGGCCCGAGGTGGCGGCAGACCGCACCCCCGAGGCCCCCTCAGCTGCAAGGTGCCGCCACCCACCGGCGGACCGGCGTCAGGACCCCAGAGCGGCGGGCAGGGTCGCCCGCCAGGCCGCCTTGGCCTCGGCGACGGGGAGGTCGAGGACGCCCTCGACCGAGAGGGTGTCGCCGCCGGTGCGCCCGATCGGGGTGAGGGGTACGCCGTGCCGCTCGGCGAGCGCGACGAGCGCGTCGGCCTGCTCGTCGGTCACCGTGACGATCGCGCGGGCGGTCGACTCGGCGAAGAGGGCGAGGAAGGTGTCGCCGCCGGCCACCGAGGCAAGCGAGACGGAGACGCCGACGTCGGCGCGGAAGGTCGACTCGACCAGCGCCTGGGCGAGCCCGCCGTCGGACAGGTCGTGGGCGCTGGTGACGACGCCGTCGCCAGCGGCGTCCTGGAGCAGGGCGGCGAGCGCCTGCTCGGCCGCGAGGTCCAGGCGCGGCGGGAGGCCGCCGACGTGGCCGTGCACGACGTGGGCCCACTCGGAGCCGGACAGCTCCTCGCGGGTCTCGCCGAGCAGGAAGACCCGCTCGCCGGCGGCGCCGAAGCCGGTCGGCGTACGCCGGGTGACGTCGTCGATGACGCCGAGCACGGCGACGACCGGGGTGGGCAGGATCGCGGTCTCGCCGGTCTGGTTGTAGAGGCTGACGTTGCCGCCGGTGACCGGGATGCCGAGCTCGAGGCAGGCGTCCTTGAGGCCGCGGCAGGCCTCGGCGAACTGCCACATCACGGCCGGGTCCTCCGGCGAGCCGAAGTTGAGGCAGTCGGAGACGGCGAGCGGGCGGGCGCCGCCGGTGGCGACATTGCGGAACGACTCGGCCAGCGCGAGCTGCGCCCCGGTGTAGGGGTCGAGCAGCGCGAAGCGGCCGTTGCAGTCGGTCGAGACCGAGACGCCGAGGTTGGTCTCCGCGTCGACCCGCACCATGCCGGAGTCGGCGGGCTGGGAGAGCACGGTGTTGCCCTGGACGTAGCGGTCGTACTGGTCGGTGATCCACGACTTGTCGCACAGGTTCGGGCTGGCGACCAGGCGCAGCAGCGTCTCGCGCAGCTCGGCGCCGCTCGAGGGCCGCGCCAGCGCCTCGGCGCGGTCGGCCTGGAGGGCGTCCTGCCAGTCCGGGCGGGCGTAGGGCCGCTGGTAGGTCGGGCCGTCGTGCGCCACCGACCGGGGAGGTACGTCGACCACGCGCTCGCCGTGCCAGTCGATGTGCAGGCGGCCGGTGTCGGTCACCTCGCCGATGACGACGGCCTCGACGTCCCACTTCTCGCAGATCGTCATGAACGCCTCGACGTCGGCGGGCTCGACGACCGCCATCATCCGCTCCTGCGACTCGCTCATGAGGATCTCCTCCGGCGCGAGCGTGGAGTCGCGCAGCGGGACCCGGTCGAGCTCGACGTGCATCCCGCCGTCACCGGCCGAGGCCAGCTCGGAGGTGGCGCACGACAGGCCCGCGCCGCCGAGGTCCTGGATGCCGGCGATGACGCCCGCGGCGAAGAGCTCGAGCGTGCACTCGATGAGCAGCTTCTCCATGAACGGGTCGCCGACCTGGACGCTCGGCCGCTTGGCCGGGCCGCCCTCGTCGAAGGTCTCCGAGGCCAGGACGGACACGCCACCGATGCCGTCGCCGCCTGTGCGGGCGCCGTAGAGCACCACCTGGTTGCCCACGCCCGACGCCTTGGCGAGGTGGAGGTCCTCGTGGCGCAGGACGCCGACGCAGAGCGCGTTGACGAGGGGGTTGCCGGCGTAGGTCTCGTCGAAGACGGCCTCGCCGCCGATGTTGGGGAGCCCGAGGCAGTTGCCGTAGCCGCCGACGCCGGCCACGATCCCCGGCAGCACGCGCGCGGTGTCCGGGGCGTCGAGCGGGCCGAAGCGCAGCGGGTCCATCACGGCGACCGGGCGGGCACCCATGGCGAGGATGTCGCGGACGATGCCCCCGACGCCGGTGGCGGCGCCCTGGTGGGGCTCGACGAACGACGGGTGGTTGTGGCTCTCGACCTTGAAGGTGACCGCGTAGCCCTGGCCGATGTCGAGGACGCCGGCGTTCTCACCGATGCCGGCGAGCATCTCGCCGACGGGCGTCGTCTGCGGGATCTCGCCGAACTGCTTGAGGTGCACCTTGGTCGACTTGTAGGAGCAGTGCTCGCTCCACATGACCGAGTACATCGCCAGCTCCGAGCTGGTCGGTCGTCGGCCGAGGATCTCGCGGATCCGGGCGTACTCGTCGACCTTGAGGCCGAGCTCGGCCCACGGCTGGTCGCGCTCGGCGTCGGTGGAGGCCACGTCGACGGTGTCGAGGGTGCCGGTCGCACCGGACGTCGTCAGGCGGGAGCCCGTGAGGGCAGGGGACTGCGGGGCGGCGCTCGTGTCGGGCACGGCGCCAATCTACCGGCGGCCCTCCGTGTCGGCCGCGTCGGTGTCGGCCGCGAGATCCTCGACCGACACCTCCACCACCCGGAGGTCGGCCGGTCCACCCCCCTCGGCGCTGGCCGGAGCCTGCGCGCCCTCGTCGACCGCGTCGTCCCGCCCGTCCTCGTGCTGGTCCTCGCGCTCGTCCTCGTGCTCGTCGACCGGCTCCTGCTCGCCGTCGCGCCGCTCGCGCTCGGACTCCCGCTCGGCCCGCCGCTCGGCCCGCCGGGCGGCCCGCTCCGCGCGCTTCTCCTCGAGCGCAGCGCGCTTGGCCTCCCGGACGGCCTCCTTCTCGCGGGCGGCGCGCGCGGCGGCGTCCTCGGCCGGCGTGCGCTCCAGCTGGGGCGTCGCGAGCCGGTGCGGACCCGAGCGACCGCTGGCCATCCCGCGCGACATCGTGCCGGCCCGCGCGGCCATCGCTCCCGCGCCCATGGCACCGACGGGTGGCGTGCCGCTCGGCGCGCGGCTCGCCCCGCGCCGCCCCGCGACCGCTCCGGCTGCCGTCGCCGCGACGGTGCCGAGGGCGGCCGCGGAGAGGCCGGTGAGGTCGGGCACGGACACCGAGATGGGAGCGACCGGGGGAAGGCCGGCCACGCCGGCCCCGCCCGCGACGCCACCCTGGGCTGTGCCGACCACCGACGTGGACGGCGGCGCCACCATCCCGACGCCGGACTCCTCCTGGCCGGGGCCCGGCATCCCGGGGAACGCGCTCCCGCCCAGCGTCTCGAGCACGATGCGTACGTCGACGAGCTCGGCACGGGCGGCGCGCAGCCGGGCGCTCTCCTGGTCGAGGGCCAGCGCCATCCGTCCGCGGATCTCCTCGGTCTCCTGCTGGCCCAGGGTGACCGTGCCGCGCTCGTCGTCCGCCGACGGGTGGAAGACGAGGTGCCGGGACTCCCCGACCACCTCGTGCGGCACCATCGCGACCTTCACCCAGGCCTGGTCGAGCTCCTTCTGAAAGGAGGTCAGGATGGTGCTGACCGCCCGGAGGGCACCGGACACCTGGTCGGCCAGCGCGGTGAACCGGTCGAGGTTGGCCAGCACCTGGCGCCGGTGCAGCTCGTAGCTCTCGGCGGCCGAGGCGTCCCACCCCTCGGTGGCGCGACGCGCAGCGTCGACGATCTCGTCGCCGCGCCGGGTCATCAGCGTGCTGAGCTCGTCCCACCGCGTCGCGGCCACCTCGAGCGGGCGGACGTCCGCCCGCAGCTCCCAGGGGTTGGCGGGCATGTCAGCGACCACCCGGCTGGGCCGTCGAACCGGGCTCGATCTCCACCAGGTGGGTGGTCCGGTCGAGCTCGGCGGCCACCGTGTCGTCGGCGCGCACGGCGTCGTGCGCCGCGTCGAGCAGCCCGGCGACGCCCATGCCGAGCGTCTGGGCGAGGGCCTTGACGACCTCGCCGGCATCGGTGAGCGAGTCGGCGTAGGACGACGTGACGTTGAGCGTCCCCTGGGCGTCGCCCAGGGCGGTGCAGGCCGCGGACAGGTCGCCGAGCGCGGCGTTCCAGTCCTCGACCATCGCGGCCAGGGTGCCCTCGGACTCTGCGGCGAGCTCGACCAGCCGGGTCGGCTCGACCTGCAACAGCGATCGCTTCGCGGTTCCGCTCACCTCTGCGGGATACCCGCGGATCGAGGACCCAAACACGGCGTCGCGAAACCTGTGGGCGAGGAAATTCGGGCGCGCGCTGGTTTCGAGTGGCGCCCCGCGGGGAAGTCACCACACCAGCCCGACTCCCCCCGGACGCTCCAGGAGCTGCGATGAACGCCGTGATGACCGTCGACCTCTCCGAGCTCGACGCCTGGTCCGCCCAGGTGCAGCGCGCCAGCGACGACCTCAGCGGCATCGCCCGCAACGGCGGCCACGGCCTCGTCCAGACCGACTTCGGCCCGATCCTCGAGACGATGATGGGCGCCTACCACGCCCTGCTCCCGTCGGTGACCCAGTCGCTGGAGGACAACGGCATCGGGATGCGCGACCACGCCGAGGCGCTGAGGGCGACCGCCCGCGACTTCACGCTGACCGAGGACGGAGTCGTGCGGCACCACAACGCCCGGGGCGTCGACGGCCGCGACGGGTCGAGCAGCTTCTGGGACGTCGCCGACACCACCATCCGCCGCGCCGCCCCCACCGAGTCCAGCCTCCCGCAGATCAGCTTCGGGTTCCCCTACGACACCGTGTGCGACCTCGTCCGCATGCTCACCGGCTTCGACATCCGCGCCGAGCTCGCCGAGAAGATCGGCGGCGACGTCGTGACCGCCTCGACGCAGGGCTCGTGCTTCGGCAGCCTCGGCACGTCGATGAAGGGCGTCGCCGCCAACCTCGAGAGCGGCGGCCGGACGATCTCGCAGACCTGGCAGGGCGGCGCGTCCGACGCCGCCATCAAGCAGATCGGCACGTGGGTGGGCTCCCTCGACACCCAGGCCGGCCAGCTCGTGCAGATGGGGCAGAACATCGTGCAGATCTGCCGCGACGCGTGGCAGACCGCGCTCGCCGTCGTGCAGTGCGTGAAGGCGGCCGTGCAGACCGTGTCGTCCGCGCTCGCGACGATGAGCATCCCCGGCGTCGGCTGGGCCCGCGTCGTCCAGGCCGTCTACCAGGCCTTCCAGGCCGTGATGAAGGCCTACAAGGCGATCATGAAGCTCATCAGCATCCTCAAGCAGGTCGCGTCCTTCATCGAGACGGTGAAGAACTTCTTCGACGGCGACAAGGCACCGGTGTCCACGCCCACCGCGCCGACCGCGAGCGGCGCACCCCGCAGCGTGACGCGCGACCCGGGCTCGGTGACCACGCCGACCATCGGCCAGCGGCCCGCTCCGGTCGCCCCGGCAGCCCCGGTCGCCCCCGTACGATCCGCCTCATGAACGACCCCCGCAGCCAGGCCGAGATCCTGGCGGCCATCAGCGCGGCCCGCGAGGACCTGACCGCCGGCCTGGCCGACCTCCGGGCCACGGTCGACCAGCTCAACGCCCGGCCGCTGCTCACCGACGAGGAGAAGAAGGCCCTCGAGGAGCAGGCGGAGGCCGGCGAGCTCGGCGAGGACATGAAGACGCTCGTCGAGAAGATCCGCGGCGGCGAGGACACCTGGGAGCGGGTCTTCTCCGGCGAGTCCCCGCACGGCGCCCTCCTGCAGGGTCACCTGACCCGGATGTTCGAGGAGCACAAGGAGGACATCGCGCTGGCGTTCGAGGAGCTCATCGAGGAGGAGGAGGCCAAGGGCAACTTCATCTTCGACGAGGTGCCGACCAGCGACACCTGAGGCGACGCGTCCGAACTACAGCCCAGTAGTTCTTGCGAACCACTGTTACGGGTGTGACTGCTGTGGTTCGCTGGCGTTCGCTCGCCACTTCCCCGCAGCTGGAGTCACCATGCCCCGCCCCGTCCGCAGTCGTCCTCGCGCCCTCCTCGCCGCCCTCGCCCTGCTCCTCGCAGCACCCCTGGTCGGGCCGGCGCCGGCGACGGCCGGTGACTCGTCGGTCCCGAGCCCGCGGCTCGCCAGCCAGCGGCAGATCGCCCAGGCGACGCCCGGCGACTTCACCGGCCACGGCTTCGACCAGTGCCTGGCCCCGACCCAGTCGGCGATGGACACCTGGTGGCGAAAGTCGCCCTTCTCGGCGGTGGGCATCTACATCTCCGGCGACTCGCGAGCCTGCCGCTCGCAGCCCAACCTCAGCCCGACGTGGGTCGCGACGCAGGTCGCGCGCGGCTGGCGGCTGCTGCCGATCGCCCTCGGTCCCCAGGCCTCCTGCCAGCCGCGGTTCCCGCGCTACTCCGACGACGTCACCATCAGCCCCCGGCCGACCGGCGGCTACTCCGCCGCGGCCGGCCAGGGCGCGGCGGAGGCCGAGAAGAACGCGGCGGACGCGACGGCGTACGGCATCGGTCCGGGCAGCACGATCTGGTACGACCTCGAGGGGTTCGACCTCGGCGACACCCACTGCCGCGAGTCCGCGCTGGTGTTCACCAGCGCCTGGGTCACGCGGATCAAGGCGCTCGGCTACGTCGCCGGCTTCTACTCCAGCGCCAGCTCCGGCATCAAGATGCTCGACGACGCGCGGCGGCTGCGCCCGGGCCAGTTCGCGCTGCCGGACCGCATCTGGATCGCCCGCTGGGACGGCGCCGCCAACACCTCGACGACCTACATCACCGAGGACGGGTGGCGCCCGGGTGGTCGCATGAAGCAGTACCGCGGCGGCCACAACGAGACGTGGGGCGGCGTCACCATCAACATCGACAGCAACTTCATCGACCTCGGCACCGGCTCCGTCGCCGTGCCCGAGGGCCGCTGCCCCGGCACCAGGCTCGGCTACTGGAAGTACCCGTCGCTCTCGCCGGGCTCCGCGAAGCCGACGCGGGTCAAGGTCCTCCAGTGCCTGCTCACCGAGCAGGGCACCTACTCGGGCCCGCTCGACGGGTCGTACGACGCCGCCACCGTCGCCGCCGCTCGCGCCTGGCAGGCGTCGCGCAAGTTCACCGCGACGGACACCTTCGAGAAGCGGCACTGGACCGCCCTGCTCGCCGCCGGAGCACGTACGACGGTCAAGCGGGGCTCGACCGGCGAGGCGGTCCACCGCCTGCAGCGGGCCCTCAACGCCGCGGGGGCCGGCCGGTTCCGGGCGACGGGCGTCGTCGACGCGAAGACCGAGGCGGCGCTGCGGGACTACCAGTCGCGCCTGCGGATCCCGGTGTCGGGCGTGGCCACGCCGCAGACGTGGACCAAGCTGCAGCAGGGCAGGTAGCTCGGGCGGGCGGTCAGGCCGGCGGGCCCACGACCAGCGCGATGCCGGTCAGGCCCGCGACCGCCAGCACGCCGACGAGCGCACCCTGTGCGGGTCGCCGCAGCAGCCACGACGTCAGCCGCTCGACCGCACCGCGGGGTGCCTCGGAGCGCAGCCGCCAGGTGTCACCGAGCAGCCCCGCACGCTCGGCGTACCGCTCGAACGGCACGGTCGCGAAGGGCGGGATCGCCGCGGCCAGGCCGAGCACCAGCCGGCTGAGCGGCCACTTCTGGTCGACCCACAGCAGCACGGTGGTCAGGCAGTAGGCGATGAAGACGACGCCGTGCACCATCCCGAAGACCTGGACGCCGAGCTCGGTGGTCTCGGTGACGTACTTGAGGAACATCCCGGTCAGCAGCAGCGCCCACGTGACCGCCTCGGCGACGGCGACGACCCGGTAGAGGCGTCGCGGGGTGCCCAGCGCGCTCACGCGAAGGCCCGCTCCGCGAGCGAGGTGAAGAAGCCCAGCCCGTCGGTGCCGGGACCGGTGAGGTCCTCGACCGCGTGCTCGGGGTGCGGCATGAGTCCGACGACGTTGCCCTGCTCGTTGGAGATGCCGGCGATGTCGCGCAGCGAGCCGTTGGGGTTGCCGCCGAGGTAGCGGGCCACCACGAGGCCCTCCCCCTCGAGCCGGTCGAGGGTCGCCTCGTCGGCGACGAAGCCACCCTCGCCGTTCTTCAGCACGATCGTGACCTCGGCACCCTCGGCGTACGCCGACGTCCAGGGCGTGTCGACACGCTCCATGCGCAGCCGCTGGTCGACGCAGTTGAACTTGCGGTGGTCGTTGCGGATGAGGGCACCCGGCAGGAGGTGCGCCTCGCAGAGGATCTGGAAGCCGTTGCAGATGCCCAGGACGGGCATGCCCCTGCCGGCCGCGTCGACGACCGCGGCCATGACCGGCGAGAAGCTCGAGATCGCGCCCGCGCGGAGGTAGTCGCCGTAGGAGAAGCCGCCCGGCAGCACGACCGCGTCGACGCCGCGCAGGTCCTCGTCGCCGTGCCAGAGCGCAACGGCCTCGTTGCCGCCGATGCGCACCGCGCGGCGCGCGTCGACGTCGTCGAGCGAGCCGGGGAAGGTGACGACGCCGACCTTCATGCGCGTCCCGCCTCGTGGGCGACCTCGGAGACGGAGTGGTCCTCGACGTGGACCTCGTAGTCCTCGATCACCGGGTTGGACAGCAGCGTCTCGGCCACGCGGTCGATGTCGGCGAGCACCTCGGCGGTGATCTCGCCGTCGACCTGGAGCTCGAACCGCTTGCCCTGCCGGACGTCGGTGACGAGGTCGAACCCGAGGCGGGGCAGTGCACCGAGCACCGCCTTGCCCTGCGGGTCGAGGATCTCGGGCTTGGGCATGACGTCGACGACGACTCGGGCCACGGAGTGCTCCTGGGGACGGGCGGAGGTGGGCGGCGCCGATTCTAGTGAGCCCGGGCGCCATCTCGGGCATCGGGCATGACCGCGGACGAGCCGGGTACCCGGTACGGCGAGCAGGGGACGCAGGACGGGCGACGGGAGTCGGCATGGCGCGGGTCGGCATCTCGGGGTGGCGCTACGCCGGCTGGCGCGGCCGCTTCTACCCGCCCGGACTGCCGCAGCGCGCCGAGCTCTCCTACGTCGGCCAGCGCATGTCCACCGTCGAGGTGAACGGGTCGTTCTACTCCCTGCAGCGACCGTCGAGCTGGGCCTCCTGGGCCGAGCAGGTGCCCGACGACTTCGTGCTGTCCGTGAAGGGCCCCCGCTTCGTCACGCACATGAAGAAGCTGGTCGACGTCGAGGCGCCGCTGGGGACGTTCCTCGCCTCCGGCGTCCTCTCCCTCGGACAGCGCCTCGGTCCGATGCTGTGGCAGCTGCCGCCCAACCTCGGCTTCCACCCGGACCGGCTCGCGGGCTTCTTCGACCTCCTCCCCCGCACCACCGGCGAGGCCGCCGCGTACGCCGCCGCGCACCACGACGCCTCCAAGCTCAAGGAGCCGGCCGCCACGACCACCCCGGTCGACCGGCCGCTGCGGCACGTCCTTGAGGTGCGGCACCGGTCGTTCCGCACGCCGGAGTTCTGCGAGCTGCTGCGCGCCCACGACATCGGCATGGTGGTCGCCGACTCCGCGGGCACGTGGCCGATGTTCGACGAGGTCACCAGCACGGTGGCGTACGTCCGGCTGCACGGCGACACCGAGCTCTACGCCAGCGGCTACTCCGAGGCCGCGCTCGACCAGTGGGCCGCCAAGGTGCGGGCGTGGGAGGCCGACGGGCTCGACGTCTACGTCTACTTCGACAACGACGCCAAGGTCCATGCGCCCTTCGACGCCATCGCGCTGCAGGAGCGGCTGGGGATCACCCCGTCCGGCTGAGCCTCACCCGCGGCGACGCGCCGCGACGATGACCAGGCCGACACCGAGCCCGGCCAGCAGCGGGCCGAGGACCGCCCAGATGCTCTGGTCGGTCATCGGGCTGCCCTCGAGGTAGCCGAGGCCCTGGAACGTCCAGACGGCACCGACCAGCACCATCGCGACGCCGAGCGCGACGAGCAGCGCGCGCATCAGCTCAGCTCGCGCTTGAGGATCTTGCCGGTCGCGGTCATCGGGAGGGCGTCGACGAACTGGACGACGCGGGGGTACTTGTAGCCCGCCATCTGCTCCTTGCCCCACTCCACCAGCTCGTCCTCGGTCACCGTGGCGCCGTCGTTGCGGATGACGACGGCCTTGATCTCCTCGCCGTGGCTCTCGTGGGGCACGCCGATGACGGCCGCGAGCGAGACGTCCGGGTGGGTCAGCAGGACCTCCTCGATCTCGCGCGGGTAGACGTTGTAGCCACCGCGGATGATCATGTCCTTGGACCGGTCGACGATGTAGTACCAGCCGTCGGCGTCCTTGCGGGCGAGGTCGCCCGAGCGGAACCAGCCGTCGACGATCGCCTCGGCGGTGGCGTCGGGGCGGCCGTGGTAGCCCTTCATGATGTTGGGGCCCTTGATCGCGATCTCGCCGACGACCTTCTCGGGGTCCTCGCCGTCCTCCGCGTCCCGCAGGTCCTCGCGCACCCCGGGCTCGGGGCTGATCAGCTTCATCTCCACGCCCGGGATCGGCTTGCCGATCGAGCCGACGCGCGCGGGCTCGCCCCAGACCGAGAAGCTCGAGACGGGCGAGGTCTCGGACAGGCCGTAGCCCTCGAGGATGGTCACGCCGAAGCGGCGCTCGAACTCCTTGTGCACCTCCACGGGCAGCGCGGAGCCGCCGGCCGCCGCGACCCGCAGCGTGTCGGCGAGCTTCTTCACGTCGACGCCGGAGTCGTCGAGGGCGCCCAGCAGGCCCCAGTACATCGTCGGCACCCCGGCGAAGAAGGTGACGTCCTCCTTGTCCATGAGCGCCAGCGCCGGACCCGCCTCGAACCGCGGCAGCAGCACGACCGTGCCGCCGAACGCGAAGCCGGCGTTCATGATCACGGTCTGGCCGAAGGAGTGGAACAGCGGCAGCACGCAGAGCAGCGTGTCGGGATCATCTGCGTCGGCGCCGAACAGCGCGTCGCTGACGAGGGCGTTGGAGATCATGTTGCGGTGCATGAGCTCGGCGCCCTTGGGCTGGCCGGTGGTGCCGGACGTGTAGAGGATGACGGCCGTGTCGTCGGCGCCGACCTCGCGCGTCTCGAAGACCGGCGACTGGCCCTTCAGGGCCTGGCCCAGCGTCTGCGCCCCCTCGATGGGCGACTCGGCGGCCGGGTCGGCGGTGATCACGAAGAAGTGCTCGCACCCGTCGGTCTGCTCGAAGCCGGCGTGACCCTCGGCCCCGATGGGGAGCTCGGGGGTGCCCTGGAAGCAGAAGTAGGCCTTCGCGTCGGAGTCGTCGAGGTGGTAGGCCACCTCGCGGCCCTTGAGCAGGACGTTGAGCGGCACGACGGTCGCCCCGGCCTTGAGGATGCCGTAGTAGACGATCGGGAAGTAGGGCAGGTTCGGGCAGCTCAGCGCCACCTTGTCGCCCGCCTCGATGCCGCGCGAGACCAGCAGGTTGGCCACCTGGTTGGCTGCGGCGTCCACCTGCGCGTAGGTGAGCCGGGTGTCGCCCAGCACCACCGCCGTACGGTCGGGGTGCGCCTGCGCGGAGCCTTCGAGGAGCGAGGAGAGGTTGGCCATGGCGCCAACCTACTCAGGCCGCGTGACGCCCGTCACGCACCGCCGCGCGCCTCGAGGATCCGCCCCGCCTTGCGGAGGTCGGCGGCGATCGCGGCCGAGGCCATCAGTCCCGCAGCGCCGGCCGGCAGCGACCACAGGCCGCGGCCGGCGACCTCGCCGGTGGCGCGCACCCGGCAGCCGCCGGGCCGCTCGGTGAAGTGCAGCTCGAGGGTCGCGCTGACCCCGCGCCAGTGGCCGCGCTCGGCCCACACGCGGAAGGGCGTCAGCACGGTGGTCTCCATGTGGGGTCGTACGCCGACGGCCGTGCGCTCGCGCCACGTCTGGCCGAGGTGCGGCTCCTCGTCGGCCGGCACCTCGACGGACAGCAGGGAGGACTGCCACTCCGGGCGGTTGCGCGGGTCGCAGAGGTAGCGGAACGCCTCCGCGGCGGGGACCGACATCTCGACCGTGGCCGAGATCGTGCGTGCGCTCACCAGGTCTCCCCGGTCAGCAGCTCGTAGGCCTCGACGTAGCGCGAGCGCGTGCGCTCGACGACGGCGTCGGGGAGCGGCGGCGGCGCCTCGCCGGAGGACCGGTCCCACCCGGACTCGCCGGTCAGCCAGTCGCGCACCACCTGCTTGTCGTACGACGCCTGGGCGCGGCCCGGCTGCCACGCGTCCGCCGGCCAGAAGCGGCTCGAGTCGGGCGTGAGCACCTCGTCGGCGAGGATCGTCGTGCCGTCGGCCCGCCTGCCGAACTCCAGCTTGGTGTCGGCGAGGAGGATCCCGCGGTCCCTCGCGATGTCGTGGGCCCGGTCGTAGACCTCCATGGTCAGCATCCGCAGCTCGGCTGCGGCGTCGTCGCCGACCGCCTCCACGACGGCCTCGTAGTCGACGTTCTCGTCGTGGTCGCCCAGGTCGGCCTTCGTGGCGGGGGTGAAGATCGGCTCGGGCAGGCGGCTGCCGTCCTGGAGGCCGGCCGGCAGCGGGATGCCGCACACCTCGCCGGATCGCTGGTAGTCGAGCAGCCCCGACCCGGTCAGGTAGCCGCGCGCCACGCACTCGACCGGGAACATCTCCAGCCGCTCGCAGACCACGGCCCGTCCGGCCACGGCGGCGGGCACGTCGGTCGAGACGACGTGGTTGCCGACCAGCCCGTCGAGCTGCGCGAACCACCACAGCGACATGCGGGTGAGGATCTCGCCCTTGTCGGGGATCGTCGTGTCGAGGACGAAGTCGTAGGCCGAGATCCGGTCGCTCGCGACCATGAGCAGGCGACCCTCGTGCTCGCCTGCGTCGATGCGGTAGAGGTCGCGCACCTTGCCCGAGTGGACGTGGGTGGCGCCCTCGATCACCGGGGCGGCGGGGATGTTGAGGTCGGCCACGCGAGGAGCCTAGCCCTCACGCGCGGTGCAGCCACCAGCTCATCCGGCGCGTCATCCACGGGAGGAAGACGTACGTCATGAGCGGGGTCATCACCGAGGTCACCAGCACCACGCGCGGCACGAGCGGCCAGCCCGAGATGGTGCGCGAGGCGACGAAGTTGGCGAGCAGGCTCAGCGGCAGGAAGACCATGAAGATGACGACCATCTGCTTCCAGCGGGGCGGCGGCACGGGGGCGGCGCTGAGCGACTCGACCGACGCCGGCTCGTCGAACCAGCCCTCGATGCCCGTCCGCCGCTCGCGGCGCCTCTCCTCCACGCTCCCCTGCGCGGCCTCGAGCCACCACGCCCGCTGCGGGGAGGCCTCCCACGCGGCGAGCGAGTCGGTGTCGGCGAAGCGGTAGAGCATGTGCCAGTCGGCCGAGTCCTCGCTCGGCCGCACCCACCCCGAGCCGAGGAAGCCGTCGAACCGCTCCGCCAGCGACGTCCCGGCCTGCACCCACGCCAGCATCTCGCTGGAGCGCGACGGGTCGACGTGGCGGGTCACGGACACGGTGACGGGGGCGGTCATGCGCCCAGTGTCGGGCGATCGACGGCGCGCGGCGAAGCCGACGACGACGAGATCCCGGCCACGTGGCCCGTGGCGCGCAATTGTGCAGTGACCTAGTCTACAAACACACCCTTGCCACCCCCGGAGCCACCATGACCCGAGCCCCGCGCCCCGACTTCCTCGTCATCGGCGCCCCCAAGGCCGGCACCACCGCGCTGCACGCGGCGCTCGCCCAGCACCCGGACGTCTTCGTCACCGACCCCAAGGAGCCGAAGTACTGGCTCTGCGACGGCGCCCCTCCGCCGGCGTGGTGCGGGCCCGGCGACAAGCACTCGCAGCAGGAGTGGATCTGGCGCGCCGACCGCTACTTCCGGCTGTTCGAGCCCGCCGCCGACCAGCAGGTGCGCGGCGAGAGCACGCCCTTCTACCTCTGGAGCCGCGGCGCCCACCGGCGCATCGCCGAGGACCTCCCCGAGGTGAGGCTCGTCGCCGTGGTCCGCGATCCCATCGACCGCGCCTACAGCAACTGGATGCACCTCTGGTCCGACGGCCTCGAGCCCGTCTCGGACTTCGCCACCGCGCTCGAGCGCGAGGACGAGCGGGTCCGCGCGGGCTGGGCGCCGTTCTGGCGCTACCGCGAGCTCGGCCGCTACGGCGAGCAGCTCCAGCACCTCCACCGCTACGTCGACCCGCAGCGGATCCTGGTGGTCCGCTACCGCGACCTCGTCGACGAGCCGCGAGCGACGGTCGACCGGGTGAGCCGGTTCCTCGGCATCCGCGAGGGGCTCGTGGAGTCGATCCCGCGCGACAACTCGCGCGGGTTCGTCCCGCCGGGGTGGCGCCCCAAGGTCTTCGGGCCGGTCGTGCGGAGCGGCGCCCGCCTCGGCCAGTTCGCGCCGCCCCAGGTGTGGCGACGCCTCCACCCGCTGTCGATCGGCCTGCTGAGCGACCACGCCGAGGCCGCCCGGCCGAGGCTCGACGCCGTGCACCGCCAGCGGCTGGTGGACACGTACGCCGACGACATCGGCCTGCTGAGCGAGCTCACCGGTCAGGACTTCGAGGACTGGCTCTCACCCGAGAGCCGCGGCTCCTACGCGGAGCGGGCCGGCAGCGCGACGGTGACGTCGATCAGCGCACGCAGGTGACGAGGTCGTGCGCGCCGTCGTCGCGCGCGGCCTCGACGTAGTAGCGGACCCGGCCGTCCGGCAGCGGCACGGCGGTGGCGTAGCGGAAGGCCCCGTCGGAGTGCGGCGAGGCGATCGGCGGGTGGTCGAGGCGGGTCACGGCGGTCCCGTCCCAGGTCGCCACCCCGGTGGTCTCGAACCAGTTGGACTCCGCGTCCGGGCGACCGTCGTAGAGCACCGTCCCGTCGGGCAGGACCGCGCTGACCCGTGCCCCGCGCGCGTCCCACTCACCGTCGCGGCCGGCCAGCACCTCGCCGTGGTCCTCCCACGTGAGACCGTCGGGGCTGGTGAGCCGCCGGGTCGTCATGCGGTCCTCGTGGCCGGGCTCGTCGAGCGGGTGGCAGCACAGCCACATCTCGTAGCCGTCGTCGCCCACGGTGATGACCGGGTCCTTCACGCCGGTGTGCGCGTCACCCGCGTGCACCCGTCGGCGTACGCCGTCGGCGAGCGCCTCCACGGTGTCGGCCGTGAGGCTGTCGACCCACCAGTGCTTGGAGCCCGGCGTCGCGCACGAGAGGTAGAGCCGCCACCCGCCCTCGCGGAGCGGCACGAGCACGGGGCGCTCGAACGACTCGGCACCGAACGCCTCCCGCGCCACCTCGGCGACGGGCTCGAAGGCGACGCCGTCGGTCGAGCGGGCCACCACGACGGCGACGCCGCGGCCGTCGGTGAGCGGACGTCGCACGCGCCAGGTGAGCCAGAAGACTCCGTCGACCAGGACGGCGCTCGCCGCGCCGGCCCAGTTGCCGGCGCCGGGGCCCGGCGCGGGCACCACGACCTCGACGTCGTCGTAGGAGGGCAGGGTCGCGGTGGCCGTGGTCATGCGGACACGATAGTCGACAAACCCAGTCGAGTTTGGCGACCGCGCCGGGCTCAGCCGGTCACGTCGAACGAGGCCGCGCCCGTGGGCGTCGCCGCGCGCACGGCGACGTCGCCGACCTTCGCCGTCGAGGGGCCGGAGGCGCACCAGGCCACCAGCGCGTCCACGGCATCGTCCTCGCCCTCCGCGTGCAGCAGCACCGAGCCGTCGGGCTCGTTGCGGACCCACCCGGCGACGCCGAGCGAGCGGGCCTGCTCCTGCGTGTACCACCGGAACGAGACGCCCTGGACCAGTCCGGTCACCCGCGCCTGGATCGCCTTCATGCCCCCATCATGCGACCTTCGACGAACGTTTCCCGGACCACGGTCCGAGCGCCGTGGGGCCCGGTGGCAGGCTGGCGACGATGACCCAGCGCGAGCAGGCGGACGGCGCCGCCACCGACGAGCCGGCGTACGAGCCGGACCCACGCCGCTGGCGGGTGCTCGCGGTGTCCCTCGTGGTGGGCTTCATGTCGCTGCTCGACGTCACCATCGTCAACGTCGCGGTCCCCTCCATCCGCGAGAGCCTCGAGACGTCCGCGGCCACCATCCAGTGGGTCGTCTCCGGCTACGCCCTGGCGTTCGGCATGACCCTCGTCGCGGGCGGGCGGCTCGGTGACGCGCACGGGCGACGCCGGATGATGACGATCGGCCTGATCGGCTTCATCGTCTCGAGCGCCGCCGTCGGGCTGGCCCCCAACGCGGCGGCCATCGTCATGGCCCGGCTGGCGCAGGGCGCCAGCGCCGGCCTCCTGACGCCGCAGAACTCGGGCCTCATCCAGCAGCTGTTCCGCGGCGAGGAGCGCGGCCGCGCCTTTGGGATGTTCGGCTTCACCGTCGCGGTGGCCTCGGCGACGGGGCCGTTGATCGGCGGAGCGCTGATCGGCCTGCTCGGCGAGGAGAACGGCTGGCGGTCGCTCTTCCTCATCAACGTCCCGATCGGTCTGGTGGCGCTGGTGCTGATCCGGCGACTCGTGCCGGACAACGACGCCGGGACCGCGGGCACCGACGCGACCGAGCGCGACACCCGTGTCGACCTGCCGGGCGCCCTGCTGCTCGGCCTCACCGTCCTGTCGGTGCTCTACCCGCTGATCAGCCTGGAGGCCGGGGCCGGCCTGCCGCTGCTGCTCCTGCTCGCCTTCCCGCCCCTGGCCTGGGCCTTCGTGCGCTGGGAGGTGCGCACCGTGCGCCTCGAACGGCCGCCGCTGCTGGACGTGTCGCTGCTGCGCGGCCTGCCCGGCTACGCCAACGGCCTGCTGGTCGGGACGCTCTACTTCACCGGGTTCACCGGCATCTTCCTCGTGCTCTCGGTGCACCTCCAGGACGGCGAGGGCTTCTCGCCGCTGCAGGCCGCGCTGCTGATGACGCCGTTCGCGGTCGGCGCGGCGACCACCTCGCCGCTCGCGGGCCGGCTCGTCGGGCGCATCGGGCGCCGGATCACGCTGCTGGCGCTGTCGGTGATGATGACCGGCACGGCCCTCGCGGCCTGGCTGGTCACGTCACCGTCCGACTCGCTGTGGTGGACCCTCGCCCCCGCGATGTTCCTCGCCGGCGTGGGCGGTGGCGGGGTGATCTCGCCCAACTTCACGCTCACCCTCGCCGAGGTGCCGCCCCGGATGGGCGGCGCCGCGGGCGGGGCGCTGCAGACCGGCCAGCGCATCGGGTCCGCGCTGGGGGCGGCCCTGCTGATGACCGTCTACCAGGCCGTCAGCTCGGTCGCGTCGGCGCCGGTCGCCGCGCGCTCGGCCCTGCTCGCCGCGCTCGCCGTGCTCGCGGTCGCCCTCGCTGCCGCCGTACGGTCCTGGCGGCTCGGGGACTGACCGCAGCCGGGCCGGAGAGCCTGGGTCAGAGGATCGCGCCCGGGACGTACGCCGCCGCGTCGGGGTGGCGGGCCGCGAGGGCCTCGACCCGGGCGACGACCGCACGGGTCTGGGCCACCGCGGCGCCGGTGAACTCGATCGGGTCGGCGACGAGTGCCTCGATCTGGTCGCGGGTCAGCCCCAGCCGCTCGTCGGCGGCGAGCTTGGCGAAGACGTCGTTGTCGGCCTGGCCGCCGCGCATCGCGAGTGCGGTGCCGACGGCCGCCTCCTTGATCGCCTCGTGGGCGGCCTCGCGGCCGACCCCGTTGCGGACCGCGGCCATCAGCACCTTGGTGGTGGTGAGGAAGGGCAGGTAGCGGTCCAGCTCGCGCTGGATGACGGCCGGGAAGGCGCCGAACTCGTCGAGCACGGTGAGGAAGGTCTGGAAGAGCCCGTCGGTGGCGAAGAACGCGTCGGGCAGGGCGACCCGGCGCACGACGGAGTCGGAGACGTCGCCCTCGTTCCACTGGTCGCCGGCGAGCTCGCTGACCATGGAGAGGTGGCCGCGCAGGACGACCGTGAGCCCGTTGACCCGCTCGCACGAGCGGCTGTTCATCTTGTGCGGCATCGCCGAGGAGCCGACCTGGCCCTCCTTGAACCCCTCCGTCACCAGCTCGTTGCCGGCCATCAGCCGGACGGTGGTGGCGAGGTTCGAGGGGGCGCTGACCAGCTGGACCAGCGCGGACACGACGTCGAGGTCGAGGGAGCGGGGGTAGACCTGGCCGACGCTGGTGAGGACCTCGTCGAAGCCGAGGTGGGCGGCCACGCGCTGCTCGAGGTCGTCGAGCTTGTCGGCGTCGCCGTCGAGCAGGTCGAGCATGTCCTGGGCGGTGCCCATCGGCCCCTTGATGCCGCGCAGCGGGTAGCGGGCGAGCAGCTCCTCGACCCGCTGCACCGCGATGAGCATCTCGTCGGCGACCGTGGCGAAGCGCTTGCCGAGGGTGGTCGCCTGGGCGGCGACGTTGTGCGAGCGACCGGCCATCACGGTGGTCTCGTGCTCGGCGGCGAGCCGGCCGAGGCGGACCAGCGCGGCGACCGCGCGGTCGCGGACCACCTCGAGCGAGCGGCGTACCTGCAGCTGCTCGACGTTCTCGGTGAGGTCGCGCGAGGTCATGCCCTTGTGGACGTGCTCGTGGCCGGCGAGCGCGGAGAACTCCTCGATCCGCGCCTTCACGTCGTGGCGGGTGACCCGCTCGCGCGCGGCGATGGAGTCGAGGTCGACCTGCTCAAGGACCGCCTCGTAGGCCTCGACGACCCCGTCGGGCACGTCGATGCCGAGGTCGCGCTGCGCCTTGAGCACCGCGACCCAGAGCTGCCGCTCGAGGACGATCTTGTGCTCGGGCGACCAGATCCGGGCGAGGTCGGCGCCGGCGTAGCGGGTGGCCAGCACGTTGGGGACGGTGGGGACGCTCACGGCGCGATCCTCCCATCCGCGGGGGACCAGTCGTCCCACGGCGCCCACCAGCGGTCGTCGCGGTCGAGCAGGTCGGCGACCTCGCCCGCCGCGGTCAGCACCCCGAGCAGCTCGTCGTGGGTGATCCGGCCGTTGGCGAGCGTGGGCGCGAGGTCCTGCACGTCCTTCCACCGCCACGCGCCCTCGCGCGGGATGACGATGTCGAGCTGGAGGTCGTTGACGTCGATCCCGTCGGCGCCCCGGACGTAGGGCGTCTCGAAGTTGACGTAGGCCGACCGGAAGCCGGTGTCGTCGAAGAACCGCCACACGGAGTACCAGTCACCGACGCGGCGCAGCTTGAGCACCGTGGTGCCCTGCCAGGCGTCGAGGTGGCCCCACGGGTGCGGGAACGGGTGCTCGGGGAACGTCAGGGCCGTGCCGTCGCGCTGCAGGGTGGCCAGCACCCCACCCTCGGCCGGGTCGTCGGAGACGGCCGTCTCGGTCCACGACGCCCACTCCGCGCCGTGCAGCACCTCGCGCACGCGCACGTCGGCGCCCGGGTCGAACCGTGGCTGCTCAGCCACGGGACAGGGCGCCCTCGACGACGCCGAGCGGCTCGGCGGCGATGTCGCGCCGCCACTGGGCGCCGGGGAAGCTGATGGTCCTGATGCCCTCGTACGCCTTGGCGCGGGCGTCGGCGACGTCCGCCCCGGTCGCGCGGACGGCGAGCACCCGCCCGCCCGCGGTCACCAGCCCGGCGTCGGTGCGCGCGGTGCCGGCGTGGATGACGTCGACGTCGGTCTCGACCGTGAGGGTCTCGGTGCCGACGACGACGTCGCCGGTGCTGGAGCCCTCGGGATAGCCGGCGCTGGCCATCACCACGGAGACGGCGGCACCGGCCGCGAAGGTCGGCTGGGGGGCGGTCGACAGGTCTCCGTCGGCGGCCGCCCTGAGCAGCGCGCCCAGCGGCGAGGTGAGCAGCGCCAGGACCGGCTGCACGTCGGGGTCGCCGAAGCGGCAGTTGAACTCGATGACCTGGGGGCCGCTCGCGGTCAGCGCGAGCCCGACGTAGAGGCAGCCCACGAAGGGGGAGCCGAGGCGGCGCATCTCGGCGAGGGTCGGTGCGACCACGTCGGCCATGACCGTCTCGACGGTGCCCGCGGGAAGCCACGGGAGCGGCGAGTAGGAGCCCATCCCGCCCGTGTTGGGGCCCCGGCCACCGTCGAAGACGCGCTTGAAGTCCTGGGCCGGGAGCAGCGGGCGCCCCTGCGTGCCGTCGCAGACCACGAACAGCGAGAACTCGGGCCCGTCGAGGAACTCCTCGACGACGACTCGCGCGCAGCCCGCGGCGTGGGCCAGCGCCTCGTCGCGGTCGCTCGTCACGACCACGCCCTTGCCGGCGGCGAGGGCGTCGTCCTTGACGACGTACGGGGCGCCGAAGGCGTCGAGCGCCGCGGCCACCTCCTCCGGCGACGTGCAGGTGCGTGAGCCGGCCGTGGGCACGCCCGCGGCGGCCATCACCCGCTTGGAGAAGTCCTTCGAGCCCTCGAGGCGGGCGGCGTCGCCCGACGGGCCGAAGACCGCGATCCCGGCGGCGCGTACGGCGTCCGCGACGCCGGCGACGAGCGGAGCCTCGGGACCTATGACCACGAGGTCCGCGCCGATCGAGGTGGCCAGCGCCGCGACGGCCGGCCCGTCCATCGGGTCCACCGCGTGGAGGGTGGCGACCTCGCCGATCCCCGGGTTGCCGGGGGCGGCGTGCACCTCGGTCACCGCCGGGTCGCGCGACAGCGCGAGGGCGAGGGCGTGCTCGCGTCCGCCGGTGCCGACGACGAGCGTCCTCACCCGTGCACCACCACGGTCTGCTCGCGGCCGGGGCCCACGCCGACGCCCCAGATCGGGGCGCCCGACATCTCCTCGAGCGCCTGGACGTAGGCCTGGGCGTTCTTGGGCAGCTCGTCGAACGAGCGGCACCCGGAGATGTCGCTCTGCCAGCCCTCGAAGTACTCGTAGACGGGGGTGGCGTGGTGGAACTCGGTCTGCGTCATCGGCATCTCCTCGACGCGCTGGCCGTCGATCTCGTAGGCCACGCAGACCGGGATCTGCTCCCACGCGCCGAGGATGTCGAGCTTGGTGAGGAACAGCTCGGTGAGGCCGTTGACCCGGCTGGCGTAGCGCGCCACGACGGCGTCGTACCAGCCGCAGCGGCGGGTGCGGCCGGTGGAGACGCCGATCTCGCCGCCGAGCTGCTGGAGCTGGACGCCGTCGTCGTCGAAGAGCTCGGTCGGGAACGGTCCCGACCCGACGCGGGTGGTGTAGGCCTTGATGACGCCGACGACCCGGTCGATGCGGGTCGGGCCGATGCCGGCGCCCACGCACACGCCGCCGGCGACCGGGTTGGAGGACGTGACGAACGGATAGGTGCCGTGGTCGACGTCGAGCATCGTCGCCTGGGCGCCCTCGAAGAGGACGGTCTGGTCGGCGTCGAGGGCCTTGTTGAGCAGCAGCGAGGTGTCGCACACCATCGGGCGCAGCCGGTCGGCGTAGGACAGCAGCTCCTCGACCACCGCGTCGACCTCGATGGCGCGACGGTTGTAGACCTTGGTCAGCAGGTGGTTGCGGACGTCGAGCGCCGCCTCGACCTTCTGGGTCAGGATCTTCTCGTCGAAGAGGTCGGCGATGCGTACGCCGACGCGGTTGATCTTGTCGGCGTAGGCCGGGCCGATGCCGCGGCCCGTGGTGCCGATCTGGTTCTTGCCGAGGAAGCGCTCGGTGACCTTGTCGATCGTGGCGTGGTAGCTCGCGATCACGTGCGCGTTGGCGCTGACCTTGAGGTCGGCCACCTCGACGCCGCGGGCGATGAGCCCGTCGAGCTCGCGGAAGAGCGCCTCCGGCGAGACCACCACGCCACCGGCGATGACCGAGGTGGCACCCGGCGTCAGGATGCCGCTGGGCAGCAGGTGGGTGGCGTACTTCTCGCCGTTGATGACGATGGTGTGGCCGGCGTTGTGTCCGCCGCTGGTGCGGACCACGTAGTCGATCGGGTCCGTGGTGGCCAGCAGGTCGGTGGCCTTCCCCTTGCCCTCGTCGCCCCACTGGGCGCCGAGCACGACGATCGCGGGCATCTCAGCCCTCCTCAAGTCACGTCAGCAGATTGGTGAGCAGTCGGTCAGCATGGTGCGGGTGTGTGAAATGGCAAGTGCCCCGGGCACAAGGCGCCGGGGCTCTTGCGGCGCCACGCTACCGCACCTCGGGGACCGCGCCGTGCGGGTGGACTGCGGCCCGCCGACGGTGGGCTAGTGTCCGGCCGTGCGTTCGCTTCTCGTGATCACCAATGCCGAGGCCGGTACCTCCGACGAGGAGCGCCTGGCCTCGGCCCTCGACGTGCTTCGCGAGAAGGCGTCGGTGGAGGTCGCGAGGACGACCAACCCGGGTGAGCTCGACGGCGTGCTGCACCGGGCCGGCGGACGTACGGTCGTGGTGGCGGGCGGCGACGGCAGCATGCACGCCGTCGTGACCGCCCTGCACCGGCGCCACGAGCTCGCCGAGGCGACGCTCGCGCTGCTGCCGATGGGCACCGGCAACGACTTCGCCCGCGGCAACGACATCCCGCTCGACATCGAGCAGGCCGCCCGGCTGGTGCTGTCCGGTCGCCCGCGACCGGTCGACCTCATCATTGACGAGACCGGCAGCGTGGTGGTCAACAACGTCCACGTGGGCGTCGGGGCGCAGGCCAGCCGCAAGGGCGCCAAGTGGAAGGGCCGTCTCGGCGCGGTCGGCGTCGGCAAGGTCAACCTCGGCAAGCTCGGCTACCCCATCGGCACGCTCCTGTCGGCCTTCCACCCGCCGAGCTGGCGGCTGCGCGTGGAGCTCGACGGCACGGTCGTCAACGACGTCGACCGCCCGGTGCTGATGGTCGCGATCGGCAACGGGAGCAATGTCGGCGGCGGCACGGAGCTCAACCCGGACGCCGACACCGAGGACGGCCTGCTCGACGTGATGATCAGCCGCTCCGTCGAGCCGCTCGCCAAGCTCGGCTACGTCGCCCGGCTGCGCAAGGGCGAGCACGACGAGCGCGACGACGTCGTCACGCTGCGCGGGAGGTCGGTCAAGGTCAGCGGCGACGAGTTCTGGCTGTCCGCGGACGGCGAGATCTCCGGACCCGAGCGCAGCCGGAGCTGGCGCCTGGAGTCGGCGGCGTACTCCATGATCCTGCCCTGACGCGCTCCGCGAGCCGTCAGAGCCAGCCGCGGCGCACGGCCTCCACACCGGCCTGGAAGCGGGTCTCGACGCCGAGCTCGGTCATCAGCCCGGCCACCCGGCGACGGACCGTGCGCAGCCCGATGCCGAGCTTGCGCGCGATGACCTCGTCGGTGGCACCGGCCATGAGCTGCTCGAGGAGGAACTGCCGCTCGTCGGGACGGCCCCGGCCCGCCTCGAGCTCCGGCACGGGGGCGGCCCGCGACCAGAGCAGCTCGAACCACAGGGTGAGCGCGGCGACGATCGAGCGCTGGCGCACGTGCACGCGCGGCTCGTCGGAGAAGCCCAGCGGCTCGGGCAGCACCGCGTGGGCGTCGCCGAAGATGAACATGCGCGTCGAGACCTCCGACATCACCCGCACCTGCTCGCCGAGGCGGGCGCGCGTGCGCAGCGCCTCGGGCGCCTCGTCGAGGGCGCGGACCGGGTAGATCGCCCGGGACCGCCGCCCGGTCGCCATCGCCTCGGCCAGCACCTCGCTCACCCGCGACTCCCGGGGCATGGCCCACGCGTCGGGGCGCAGCCACAGCATGTCGCCGCGGCTCGTCCGGATCATCAGCTGCAGCAGCTCGAGCGGGTTGCCGCCCGAGCTGAGCTCGCCGTCGAGCGGGTGCACGTCGGTGAGGTCGCCCTCGTCGGGGCGGGTGGCCGCTGCGACCAGGTGCGGCATCGCCGCGGCGAGCTCGCCGAGACGGGCGGCCGACAGCGCGGCCTGCCGCGACTCCTGCTGCACCAGCGCGGAGAGGGCCTCGGCGAGGGGCGGCACCACGATGCGGTCGCCGGTGAAGGTGACCAGCCCGAGCTGCTGCAGCGGTGCCAGGGCGCGCAGCAGCTGGGCGGGCGGCTGCTGCACCAGGCGGGCGGCGCCGGCGACGGTGTGGCCCGACACGGGGACCAGGCGGAAGTAGAGCTGCTCGGCCCGCCGGTCGAGGCCGAGGGCCGCCAGCACCGAGGACGGGTCGCGAGCCATGCTGGCAGTTTAGTGCCATCGGCACTCGCGACCTAGGTGGCAGGGACCGGCCACTCCATACTGGGGCCGCCGAGTCGCGTACGGGGGTGTGCGGCAAGGCCTGCTCCGACGGAGCACAGCGTCGGAGTCGCCACGGGGGACGACTCCGGCGCTCCCCTGTCGGCGTCTCACCGATAGCCTTGCGGCCATGGCGCGAGGCAGGCAGCAGGGCGATCCGGTCGACTGGGTGACGCGGGCGGCGGACGACGCCGTACGCCACGCCGGCGAGGGCAAGCCCGTGACCGTCTCGTCCGGCGCCTCGCCGTCCGGACCGGTGCACCTGGGCAACCTGCGCGAGTTCCTCACCACCCACTTCGTCGCCGACGAGCTGCGCCGCAGGGGCATCGAGGTCCGCCACCTCCACGTGTGGGACGACTACGACCGGTTCCGCAAGGTGCCCGCCGGCGTGCCGGCCGAGTGGTCCGAGCACATCGGACGACCGCTGACCGCCGTGCCGGACCCGTGGGACTGCCACGACTCGTGGGCCACGCACTTCAAGGCACCGCTGCAGCAGGCGCTGTCCGACCTCGGGGTGGAGATGGAGGAGATCTCCCAGACCGAGCTCTACGGCAACGGCACCTACCGCGACGACGTCCTCCGCGCCGTGCGCGCACGCCACGAGATCGACGCCGTGCTCGCCCGCTACCGCACCAAGAAGCCCGCCGCGGCCACCGACGCCGAGCCGGGCAGCGAGCTGGAGTCGCAGGAGGCCGCGGCCCTGGCGGACTCGGTGGCCGCCGACGAGGAGACCGGCACGACCGAGCTGGCCCGCTTCCCCTTCAAGCCCTACTGCCGCGACTGCGGCCGCGACACCGTCACCATCACCTCCTACGACGACGAGACGACCGACCTCGCCTACACGTGCGAGTGCGGCGGCTCCTTCGTCACCAACCTCGCGACGCAGGACGAGGGCAAGCTCGTGTGGAAGGTCGACTGGCCGATGCGCTGGGCGCACTACCACGTCGACTTCGAGGCCGCCGGCGCCGACCACGCGACCCCCGGCTCCTCGTTCACGGTCGGGCACGAGCTCGTCGAGCGCTTCTTCGACATGCCGCGGCCCGCGTGGTTCGGCTACGGCTTCGTCGGCTTCGCCGGCGTGCAGAAGATGTCGTCGTCGGCGGGCGGTGTCCCGACCGCGATCGACGCGCTGGAGGTGCTGGAGGCGCCGATCCTGCGCTGGCTCTACGTCCGGCGCGCGCCCAAGCAGACCTTCACCGTCGACTTCGGTCCCGAGGTGGTCCGGCTCTACGACGAGTGGGACGCACTGGCCCGCAAGGCCGCCGACCCCGAGAAGCGCGACGGCGCCGTGCTCGCCTGGGAGCGGGCCGCGCGCGTGGCGTCAGGACCGCTGCCGACCTCGAAGGTCGCCGTGCCGTTCCGCACGCTGTCGTCGGTCGCCGACGTGACCGCCGGCTCGAGCGAGCTGATCAGCCGGGTCATCGACGACCTCGGGTTCGAGCACGACAGCGTCGAGGACCTCCAGCCGCGCCTGGGGCGTGCGATGTCGTGGACCGCGTCGCTGCCGGAGGACCAGCGCACCACGGTCCGCGAGAGCCCGGACACGGAGCGCCTCGCCTCGCTCGGCGAGGACGAGGAGCTGTGGCTGCGGATCTTCCTCGACCGCCTGCCGGACGAGGCCGATCTCGACGCAGTCACGAGCGTCGTCTACGGCGTGCCGAAGGTCGCCCGCGGCCTCGGCTTCAAGGACGCCCCCACCGACCAGGTGAAGGCCGACCAGAAGGACTTCTTCCGGCTGCTCTACAACCTGCTCGTCTCCGCCGACCGCGGCCCGCGGCTGCCCACGCTCGTCGTGGCGCTCGGGCCGGCGAAGGTGCGTCGGCTGCTCGGCGCCTGACGGCCCGGCCCGCTCGCCCCGCGCGGGTCAGCGCGGGTCAGCGCCGGAAGGTCGGCGGCTCGCCGAGGTAGCGCTCGAGGTCGGCGCGCACGGCGTCGCTGATGGGCCACGCGGCCTGTGCCGCGTGGTCCCAGAGGACGTTCACGCACTCCCAGACCGCGGCCGGCGCGCCGCCCGACTCGACGCGCAGCTCGGCCGCGACGGTGAAGGAGGACCGGCCGACCCGCGTCACCCAGAGCGAGGCCAGGAACGGCTGGTAGGGCACGAAGCGCATCTCGCCGTGGTACTCGATCGACTGGGACGCCACCAGCTCGGACACCCCCGGGCCGGCGGCGTGCAGCAGACCGGTCGCCTCCGGCGGGAGGCCGGGCAGGCGGGCGAACCGCAGGAACTCGTAACGCGCCTCGTCGAGCACCCGCACCGCCTCGACGTTGTCGACGTGGCCGGCGAGGTTGATGTCGCGGTAGCGCGCCTGGATCTCGGTCGTGAACGTCTCGCCCATGGCGGAAGTCTGTCCGACCGGGTCCGGGCCTAGGCTGGCGGGCATGACCTCCGGACCCTTCGGCGGCGACCTGATGGCCGGTCCCCCGCCCACCCACCTGCCCGCCGACCCCGCCGACGCCGAGCTCGCCGGAGGCGACGCCCCGGCCGCGGTCGTACGCCGTCACCCGGCGTCGCCGGCCGCCTGGGCCGCGCTGGCGCTGCAGGCCAAGGACGCCGGCGCCGACGACGTGACCGTCTACGCCTACGCGCGCGTCGGCTACCACCGCTCCCTCGACATGCTGCGGCGCAACGGGTGGAAGGGCCACGGGCCGGTGCCGTGGGAGCACGAGGCCAACCGCGGCTTCCTGCGCTCGCTCGCGCTCCTCGCCCTGGCCGCCCGTGCCATCGGCGAGACCGAGGAGTGGGAGCGCTGCTCCACCTTCCTGCGCGACTCCAGCGCCACGGCGGCGGACGAGCTGCTCGGCTGACCTGACCGTTCGTCGCGTCAGACGGACCGCTGGCCGCGACACGGCACCTGCGGGCGGAGTGACGACCGTCACCGCGGGCGTAGGGTCGCGCGCATGAGTCTCGGCAACAACTCCCCTCAGTCGCGCCCGGATCCCGAGGTGCCGCCCACCGACATGCGCAAGATGGCGCTGGCCGGCGTCCTGCTCGCCATCCCGATCGTCGTGCTCCTGTGGGTGCCGCACTACGCGAAGGTGGAGCCGACGCTCTTCGGCTTCCCCTTCTTCTTCTGGTACCAGTTCCTCTGGGTCTTCCTGTGCTCCGCGATGACCTACGCGGCCTTCCGCCTGACGCTCTCGGCCCGCGGCAAGACCTCGCACAAGGCCGGTGAGGACCGATGACCCCCGAGCTGACCGTGCTGGCCGCCGACACCGACGGCGTCAACGGCGTCGCCCTGGCCGTGCTGGTCGTGCTGTTCCTGATCGTCACCGTGGCCGGGTTCATGGCCAGCCGGTTCAAGCGCGCCGACTCCATGGAGTCCCTCGACGAGTGGGGCCTGGGCGGGCGGTCGTTCGGCACGTGGATCACGTGGTTCCTGCTCGGCGGCGACCTCTACACGGCCTACACCTTCGTCGCGGTGCCGGCGGCGATGTTCGCGACCGGGGCGGTGGCCGGCTTCTTCGCGGTCCCCTACACGATCATCCTCTACCCGATCATCTTCATCTTCATGGCGCGGCTGTGGTCGGTGAGCCACCGCCACGGCTACGTCACGCCGGCCGACTTCGTCCGCGGCAGGTACGACGACCGCGGGCTGTCGCTCGCCGTCGCGGTCACCGGCTTCGTGGCGACCATGCCCTACATCGCGCTGCAGCTCGTCGGCATCCAGGCGGTGCTCGAGGTCGTCGGGCTCGGTGGCGGCGACAACATCATCGCCAAGGACGCCCCGCTCTTCATCGCCTTCGCGGTGCTGGCGGCCTACACCTACTCCAGCGGCCTGCGCGCGCCGGCGGTGATCGCGTTCGTCAAGGACATCCTCATCTACCTCGTCATCATCGTCGCGGTCATCTACCTGCCCGGGCAGGTCGGCGGCTGGGAGGCGATCTTCGGGGCGGCCGAGGACAAGATGGACGCCAACAACGCGGCGGCGGTCGAGGCCGGGCTCAACCCGACCTCCTCGTTCGTGCCCGGCTCCGGTGCCTTCTGGGCGTACGCGACCCTGGCGCTCGGCTCGGCCATGGCGCTGTTCATGTACCCGCACTCGGTGACCGCGTCGCTGTCGTCGAACTCGCGGAACACGATCCGCCGCAACGCCTCGATCCTGCCGGCGTACTCCTTCGTGCTCGGGTTGCTGGCCCTGCTCGGCTGGGTCGCCATCGCGGCCGGCACGCAGCCGATCGGGCTCGACGGCGAGCCCAACGCGCAGCTGGTGATCCCGCAGCTGTTCGAGGACATGTTCCCGTCGTGGTTCGCGGGCGTGGCCTTCGCCGCCATCGCGATCGGCGCGCTCGTGCCGGCCGCGATCATGTCGATCGCCGCGGCCAACACGTTCAGCCGCAACATCTACAAGGAGTGGATCAACAAGGGCGCCACCCCGGCCCAGGAGGCGAAGGTCTCCAAGCTGATGTCGCTGCTGGTCAAGGCCTTCGCGCTGGTCTTCGTCCTGACGCTCGACAAGCAGAACGCGATCAACTTCCAGCTCCTCGGCGGCATCTGGATCATGCAGACGTTCCCGGCCATCGTGTTCAGCCTCTTCACCCGGTGGTTCCACCGCTACGGCCTGCTGCTCGGCTGGGCGGTCGGCCTCGTCTACGGGACCGTCGAGGCCTACCAGGTCGTCAACCCGGTCACCGGCAAGCACTTCGGCGGCTCGACGGCCCTCATCCCGGGCATCGGCGAGCTCGGCTACATCGCCGTGACGGCGTTCGTGCTCAACGTGGTCGTCGCCGTCGTGGTGACCGCAGTCATGCGCGCGATGAAGGTCTCCAACGGCCACGACGAGACCATCCCGTTCGACTACTTCGCCGACGCGGACGACCCGCGCGTGCAGAAGGACCTGGTCGAGCACGACGCGGACGTCGCCACCGACGCCCGGGCGCCGCACCACGAGGCCGACGGCGACGACGTACCGGGCAGCACACCGGCCCGCTGACGCCGTACGACTCTACCGGGCGGTGGGTGAGGCAGGTTCTCGACGCGGGGAACCTGCCTCACCCACCGCTGCCCGTCGGACGCCGGCGGAATCGATGTCCGCGGCCCGGTGTTCACTGGGACCGTGACTGCGACCGACGCCCGAGGGACGACCGACCGGACCGACCAGACCAGCCCGTGGCCCGCCCTGGTGGCGCTGTGCATCGGGTTCTTCATGATCCTGGTCGACACCACGATCGTGACGGTCGCGACGCCAGCGATCATCGAGGACCTCCAGGCCGGGGTCAACGAGGTCGTGTGGGTGACCAGCGCCTACCTCCTCGCCTACGCCGTGCCCGTGCTGATCACCGGCCGGCTGGGCGACCGCTACGGCCCCAAGAACCTCTACCTCGTCGGCCTCGTCGTCTTCACCGTCGCCTCGCTGGCGTGCGGGCTCACCTCGACCATCGAGGGCCTGATCGTCGCGCGCGTCGCGCAGGGGCTCGGCGCGTCGATGATGACTCCGCAGACGATGTCGGTGATCACCCGCATCTTCCCGATCGAGCGCCGCGGCTCCGCCATGGCGCTGTGGGGCGCCACCGCCGGTGTCGCGACCCTGGTCGGCCCGATCGCGGGCGGCGTCCTGGTCGACACGCTGGGCTGGGAGTGGATCTTCTTCGTCAACGTGCCGGTCGGCGTGGTCGCGTTCGCGCTCGCCTGGCGGCTGGTCCCGCGGCTGGAGACCAACGACCACCGCTTCGACTGGCTCGGGGTCGCGCTGAGCGGCGCCGGAATGTTCCTGCTGGTCTTCGGCATCCAGGAGGGCGAGCAGTACGACTGGTCGACGATCGTCGGGCCCATCACGGTGTGGTCGCTGATCGTCGCGGGCCTGGTGGTGCTGGCGCTCTTCGTGCTGTGGCAGGCGCGCAACCGCGACGAGCCGCTGGTGCCGCTGAGCCTGTTCGCCGACCGCAACTTCTCGGTGTCCAACCTCGCCATCACGACCGTGTCGTTCGCCTTCACGGCGATGGGGTTCCCGCTGATGCTGTGGGCCCAGCTGGTGCGCGGCTACTCCCCCACCCAGGCGGGCCTGCTGCTCGCGCCGATGGCGATCACCTCCATCCTGGCCGCACCCGTGGCCGGGCGGCTCACCGACCGGGTGCACCCGCGGGTGTTGACGCTGGGCGGGTTCGCCGGCCTCGGGGTGGCGCTGCTGGTCCTGCAGGCCGTCCTCACGCCCGACACCCCGCTGTGGCAGCTGGTCGCGGCGTTCGCGCTGATGGGCGTGGGCAGCTCGTTCCTCTGGGGCCCGCTGGCCACCACGGCCAACCGCAACCTGCCGCCGCAGCGTGCCGGCGCCGGCTCGGGGGTCTACAACGCGACGCGCCAGGTCGGGGCCGTCCTCGGCTCCGCCGCGATCGCGGTGCTCATCGACGCCCGCCTCGCGGCCAACGGGCTGACGTTCTCGCCCTCCGAGGGCTCGGCCGGTGGCGGCACGCTGCCGGCGCAGGTCGCCGAGCCGTTCACCGAGGCGATGGCGCAGTCACTGCTGCTCCTGCCGGCGGTGCTGCTGCTGGGCCTGCTGGCGGTGGTCTTCTTCGAGCGGCCCCGCCACTTCGCCGCGCGTCCGGGCACCGAGGAGACCTCCGCGGCCTGAACGCGGTCGAGCGGTGGCCCAGCCACGTTCCGCGTGAGTGGAACGTGGCCCGGCCACCGCTCGGTCCGGGGTCCGGGCGGGACTCAGCCCGCGAGCGAGGTCCCGGCGGAGCGCAGGTGCTGGCACGCCTCGACGATGCGCTCGGCCATGCCGGCCTCGGCGGCCTTGCCCCAGGCGCGCGGGTCGTAGGCCTTCTTGTTGCCGACCTCCCCGTCGACCTTCAGCACGCCGTCGTAGTTGGCGAACATGTGGGCCGCGACGGGGCGGGTGAAGGCGTACTGCGTGTCGGTGTCGACGTTCATCTTCACCACGCCGAAGTCGACGGCGTCGCTGATCTCCTGGGCGGTCGAGCCGGACCCGCCGTGGAAGACCAGGTCGAAGGGCCGGTCGTCGGCGCCGCGGCCGAGCTCGGAGGCGGCGGCCTCCTGGGCGATCTTGAGGATCTCGGGGCGCAGCTTGACGTTGCCCGGCTTGTAGACCCCGTGCACGTTGCCGAAGGTGAGCGCGGTCAGGTAGCGGCCGTTCTCGCCGGCGCCGAGCGCCTTGATCGTGGCGACCGCGTCCTCGGGGGTGGTGTAGAGCTGGTCGTTGATCTCGTTGGCGACGCCGTCCTCCTCGCCACCGACCACGCCGACCTCGATCTCGAGGATGATCCGCGCGGCCGCGCACTTGGCCAGCAGCTCCTCGGCGATCTGGAGGTTCTCCTCCAGCGGCACCGCGGAGCCGTCCCACATGTGCGACTGGAAGAGCGGCGCCTCGCCGCGGGCGACCCGCTCGGCGGAGATGTCGAGCAGCGGGCGCACGAAGCCGTCGAGCTTGCCCTGCGGGCAGTGGTCGGTGTGCAGCGCGATGTTGACGGGGTAGTTCTTGGCGACCTCGGCGGCGTAGGCGGCGAAGGCGACCGAGCCGCTGACCATGTCCTTGATCGACGGCCCGGAGAGGTACTCCGCACCACCGGTGGAGACCTGGATGATCCCGTCGGAGCCGGCGTCGGCGAAGCCCTTCAGCGCGGCGTTGAGGGTCTGGGAGGACGACACGTTGATGGCCGGGTAGGCGAAGGACTTCGACTTCGCGGCGTCCAGCATCTGCGCGTACACCTCGGGGGTGGCGATGGGCATCGGAGATCTCCTCGTGAGCGGCTCGTACGGTCCGGCAGGCGTTGCCAACCCTAGTGGCTACCGGCCAGTCGCGATCCTCGCCCGACGGCGTCTCACCACGTGACGACCGGCCGGTCGCGGCCTACCCCCGCCAGGCGTCCTCGCCACCGAGGTCGGCGTGGGCGCGCACCCAGCCGTGCATCGCGATGGCCGCGGCCGCGCTGGCGTTGATCGAGCGGGTGGAGCCGAACTGCGCGATCGAGAAGGTGGCGTCGCAGACCTCCCGCGCGGTGGCGGAGAGCCCCGGCCCCTCCTGCCCGAACAGGAAGCACACCCGCCGCGGCAGCTCCATCGTCTCGAGGTGCAGCGACCCGGGCAGGTTGTCGATGCCGAGCAGCCGCACGGGCTCGCCGTCGGGCGTCGGCAGGTCGTGGAGGTACGCCGCCAGGCCGGCGGCGTCGGCGTGGTGGCGGACGTGCTGGTAGCGGTCGGTGACCATCGCCCCGCGCCGGTTCCACCGCCGGTTGCCGACGATGTGGACCTCGGCGGCGAGGAAGGCGTTGGCGGTGCGGACGATCGTGCCTATGTTGAAGTCGTGCTGCCAGTTCTCGATCGCGACGTGGAAGTCGTGCCGCCGGGTGTCGAGGTCGCTGACGATCGCCTCGAGCGTCCAGTAGCGGTAGCGGTCGATGACGTTGCGCCGGTCCCCGTCGCGCAGCAGCTCGGGGTCCCAGTGCGCGCCCTGAGGCCACGGGCCCTCCCAGGGCCCCACCCCGACCTCGGGCGGGCCGTGCGGCATCGGGTCGTACGGCGCCCGCTCCTCGTCGCCGGATCCTGGCTGCATGGGAGCACCCTAGGCAGGCCCGGACGGGGCGCCGCTGGCTAGGGTGGCGCCCGTGAGCGCACTGGGGGACCTGCCTGCCGTCGTACTGCCGATGCTCCTCGGCATCGACTGGATGGACCCCAACTGGCTCCTGGACCGCTTCGGCGCCGAGCTCTTCTGGATCAGCCTGGCCATCGTCTTCATCGAGTGCGGGCTGTTCTTCCCGGTCCTGCCCGGCGACACGCTCCTGTTCGCGCTCGGCCTCTTCATCGCGACCGAGCAGCTCGACCTCGTCCCGGGACCGGCCTTCGCCGAGCTCCTGGTCGTGATGGCCGCGCTCGTCGCGGCCGGCTTCCTCGGCAACGTCGTCGGCTACGAGATCGGCCGCAAGCTCGGACCACCGCTCTACGAGCGCGACGGCAGGATCATCAAGCGCAAGTACTTCGACCAGACGACGGCGTTCTTCGACCGCCACGGCAACAAGGCGCTGGTCATCGGCCGCTTCGTCCCGTTCGTGCGCACCTACATCACCGTCGTGGCCGGGGTGACCCGGATGGACCGGCGCCGCTTCTTCCTGTGGAGCCTGGTCGGCGCGGTGCTGTGGGTGGCGTCCATCTGCCTGCTCGGGTTCTTCCTCGGCGACGCGTTCCCCGCCCTCGGCGAGAGCATCGACAAGCTGATCATCGCGATCCTGGCGTTCTCCGTCGTGCCGATCGCCATCGAGTGGGTACGCCACCGGCGCACCCACGCACCGGGCGCCGAGGTCGGCCCCCACGACGGCGGGCCGGACCGCGACATCACGGGCCGCGACCTGGACTGACCGGCCGGCCCTGCCCGCGTGCGGGCCACCGTCAGCGGTGGACGGAGTCCAGGTCCGCGCGGGTGAGCACGGAGCGGACCTCCAGGCCGACGTCGGCCAGGGGGTCCTCGCCGGCCGGTGAGCGGTCGATGGCGCAGACGACCACCTCGACCGTCGCGCCGGCGTCGCGCAGCGCGCGGGTCGCGTCGCGCACGGCACCGCCCGTGGTGATGACGTCCTCGATGACGGTGATGCGGCGGCCCGCCACGTCCGGGCCCTCGGCGAGCTTGCAGGTGCCGTACTCCTTGGCCTGCTTGCGCACGAAGAGCGCCGGCAGCCCGGACTTGGCCGACACCATGGTGGCGATCGGGATGCCGCCCAGCTCGAGTCCGCCGAGCAGCTCGGTGTCCGGCGGCAGCAGGTCGAGCATCCGTGTGGCGACGCGGTCGAGCAGCGCCGGCTGGGCCTCGAAGAGGTACTTGTCGAAGTAGGTGTCGGCGACCTGTCCCGACCTGAGGGTGAACTCCCCGGTCAGGCGGCAGGCCGCGTCGATGTCGCGTGCGAGCGTCTCGTCAACCACGCCCGCAGCCTAGCGACGCGGCCCGTCGCCGGCGTCACCGTCCGGTCGGCTCCCGCGACGCCAGGTGGCCGAACGCCACCAGCCGGTCGTCGGTGTGGAACAGCTCCGAGCAGGTGGTGACGGTGATGAGCCGCTGGCCCGGACGCTGCTCGGGCTGCACACCGCCCTCGGGGTTCGCAGGGAGGTCGTCGAGCACCCAGCCCGCGGTGAACGGCACCGTCAGGTCGTCGCCGCCCGTGTCGAGGACGTAGCGGTAGGTCCACCGCGGGGTCTCGACCAGCACCTCGTCGCCGGGCTCGAGCTCGGGCATGTCGCGCAGCGGCTCGCCGTGCGTGACCCGATGGGCGGCGATCGCGAAGTTGCCGAGGCCCCCGGCGGCCGCCGCGTCCGTGAAGCGGCCGAAGCCCGCCGCGAGCACCTCGTCGTCCGTCCCCTCGAGCAGCGGCACGGCGTAGTCCTCGCCGAAGCGCGGGATCCGCACGATCGCCGTCATCGCGCCGTGCTCGGTGAAGGTGACCTCCTGCGCCGGTGCGGTCCCGTCGACCTCGGCGGCCCGGTCCCACTCACGCCGGGCACCCTCGACCAGGTCGCGGTGGGTGCGCTGCGCGACGACGTTGGTCCCCCACACCTGCCACGCCACCCAGCCCCCGAGCACCAGCCCGGCCACGACCAGCACCGCACCCAGCACCCCCGTCCAGCGGGCTCGGGCGGAGGCTGCGGACATGCCCCGAGTCTGCCCCACGGGGACGGCACGGCGCCGGGCTAGCCTCGGGTGCATGTCCGTCGTCGCCCGCCGCCTCGCCCACGTCCCGCCGACCGTCTTCAGCGAGATGTCCGCGCTCGCGGTGCGCACCGGCGCCCTCAACCTCGGCCAGGGCTTCCCCGACGTGGACGGTCCGGCGTCCGTGGTCGCCGCCGCCGAGGCGGCGCTGGAGGCGGGCGCCAACCAGTACGCACCGGGCATCGGCATCCCGTCCCTGCGCGGCGCCATCGCGCGCCACCAGCAGCGCCACTACGGTCTCGACGTCGACCCCGACCGCGAGGTGGTCGTGACGACGGGGTGCACCGAGGCCGTCGCGGCGGCGCTGCTCGGCCTCGTCGACCCCGGCGACGAGGTGGTCGTGCTCGAGCCCTACTACGACTCGTACGTCGCCATGCTCGACGTGTGCGGCGCCGTCCGCCGCCCGGTCACGCTGCGCGCCCCGGACTTCCGACCGGACCTCGACGAGCTGCGGGCGGTGGTGGGCGACCGGACGAAGGCGATCCTCCTCAACACCCCGCACAACCCCACCGGCACCGTCCTCACCCGCGAGGAGCTGCAGGTCGTGGCCGACCTCGCGATCGAGCACGACGTCCTCGTGCTGACCGACGAGGTCTACGAGCACCTCGTCTTCGACGACGCCCGCTCCCCGGAGGGACACGTCCCGATCGCCACGCTGCCGGGGATGTGGCACCGCACGCTGACGCTGTCCAGCGCGGGCAAGTCGTACTCGTTCACCGGCTGGAAGGTCGGCTGGGCCACCGGACCCGCGCCCCTGGTGCAGGCGCTGCTCGCGGCCAAGCAGTGGCTCACCTTCACCTCCGGTGCGCCGCTGCAGCCCGCGGTCGCGCACGCCCTCGACCACGAGCCCGACTGGCCGCGGACGCTCGCCCGCGACCTCCAGGCCCGGCGCGACCTGCTGTGCGACGGGCTCGCCGCTGCCGGGCTCACGCCGCGGGTGCCCGAGGGCACCTACTTCGCGACCACCGACATCTCCCACCTCGGGTGGGCCGACGGGCGCGAGTTCTGCCTGGCCCTGCCCGAGCGCGCCGGTGTCGTCGCGATCCCCACGCAGGGGTTCTACGACGACACCGAGGCCGGGCGCCAGCTGGTGCGCTGGGCGTTCTGCAAGGAGCCCGACGTGATCCGGGAGGGCGTACGCCGGCTGGGCGAGGCCGAGCTGGCCCGCTGAGCGGACCGGCGGACCGGGCGCGTCAGCGGCCCGGGTACTCCCTCGGCGGGTGGTCGGAGCCGCCCTCGGCCGGCGGCTGCTGGCCGTAGGGGTTGTCCCCGGACGAGGGGTACTGCGGGCCGGCGTCCGGGCCGGGCTCGATGCCCGGCTGGGCACCCGTCTGGGACCCGGGCTGGCCGTAGCCGCCGCCGTACTGGTCGGGCTGGCCGGGCTGGCCGTAGGACCCACCGCCGTAGCCGCCCGCGTAGCCGCCGTACTGGCCGCCGGGGTAGTCGCCGCCGGAGGAGCCGGTGCGCTTGAACCAGTCACCGGCACCGCCCACGAAGAGCAGCACGATCACCGCGACCGCCGCGACCAGAGTGACGAGCGAGATGCCGCTGGAGACGGAGAGGAGGGAGAACAGCGCGGTCACGACGGCGGAGATGACGAGGAGGATGCGGGCCACGTTGGACCGCCGCAGCACCAGCACGGCCAGCACGATCGCGATGATCGCCCAGATGACGAGCCCACCGACGACGGCCACGACGGCACCGATGGCGGTGTCCGCGTCGATGTTGGCGTCCTGGAACTCCGGGACCCGCTCCATCTCGTCGATGACCTCGTCGCGCGCGACGAACAGCGCCAGGGCCGCGAAGCCGAACAGGGCCGCGGTGAGCGCGGAGAACACGATCGTGATCCAGGCCGCGGCGGTCACCGTGCCGGGACGCTTGTCCGACACGGGCTGGCCGTAGGCCGGCTGCCCGTAGGAGGGCTGGCCGTAGGACGGCTGCTGGCCGTAGGGACTGTTCTGGCCGTAGGGGTCGCTCATGGTCCTATCTCACCATGTCCGCGGTCCTCCACGGCAGTGCCGCAGGCTCAGCGCGGGTCGGGCGAGAACCAGCGCCGGACCTCGACCCGCCGCAGGCACACGACCGTCGCGACGGCGGCCACCGCCGGCACCAGCACGAAGGGTGCGGTCAGCACCAGGGCGAAGCACGCGCCGGCGCTGAAGGCGGCGCTGACCATCAGGCCACGCCGGGCCCAGTCGCGCCGCGCCATCGCGAAGCCGGCGAGGACGAGCGCCGCCGAGCCCCACACGAAGGCACCGCTGGCGAGGGCGAACACCGTCGTGCGCACCTCCCCACGCGTCAGGCCGTCCTCCATCATCTGCGGCTGCTGCTCCTCGAGCACGCTCATCAAGAAGTCGGGCGAGAAGCCGGCGATCGCGAACCAGAGCAGGGACAGCGCGAGCAGCCCACCGGCCGTGACCACCGTGATGACGAACGCCGCGACCATCGCCCCGGGACGCGTGTCGAGGGGACGGTGCTGCTGCCACGGCGGCGGCACCTGCGGGAGCCGGTCCTGCGCCCAGGGCTGCGGCGGCCGGCTCGGGTCCTGCGTCGGGGCCTCGGCGTACGCCCCCGGCGGGACCGGCTGGCCGTAGGCGTTGTGCGGCACGGGCTGGTGCTGGCCGAACGGCCGGTCCGCCGGCGGCGGGCCCGGCGGCTGGGCCGCACCCGCACCCGGCTGGCCCTGCGGCGGCTGCGGCGCCTGCGGACCGGCACCCCAGGACCCGCGGTAGTCCTGCGTGGCGCCGGTCGCACCCTTGTCGGCCTTGCCGGACCGGCCCGGCTTCTCGACGTCGCGGGCGGGGGCGGGCGGCGTCCACCGGCCGGTGGCGAACCACTCGCGGGCCGGGTTCACCCAGAGCATCGCAGCTCCTGCGGCGACGAAGGAGCCCGCGAGCCCGCCGGCGGTGAGGCCGGTGACGAAGACCGGCACGGCCAGCAGGCTGAGGGCGAGGCGGGCTGAGCGGTCCGGCTTGCGGACGTACCAGCCGAGGATCGCGGTGCCGCAGGCGGCGGCCGCGGCGACCATCCCGCTGATACGCAGGAGACCGGTCGCGCCCTCGACGTCGAGGCCCAAGGAGGAGAAGGGCGGCTCCGCGAGGAGGTCGCGGATCGACTGCTGGGTCTCGAGCGACCCCAGCGAGGAGACGCGCTCCCAGGCGGTGAGCAGCACCATCACGGAGGCGAACATGACGATGCCCGAGGCCAGGGTGACCTGGGGCGGACGCTGCTCGGTGGGCTGGCTCACGGAGCCATTGTCCCAAGGACGCCCCAACGCCGCTGCATCGCGGCGCCACCGGAGCCGCAGGCGCGGCCGCTGGGGGGTTTCTCAGGGTCGCTCTCAGGGGTCGACCCGGCACTGTCCCCGATGCGGTGGCGCCCTCCGCGCCGCGAGGGTTGACCCATGATCAGCGTCGAGTCCCTCAGCAAGCAGTACGGCCGGTTCACGGCCGTCGACAACGTGTCGTTCACGGCCGCCACCGGTCGCGTGACCGGGTTCCTCGGTCCCAACGGAGCCGGCAAGTCCACCACCATGCGCATCATGGTCGGCCTGACCCGGCCCAGCACCGGCCGGGTCACGATCACCGGTCGCGACTACCGCGACCTCGTCAACCCGGGCCTCGAGGTCGGCGTCCTGCTGGACGCCTCGGCCCAGCACGCCGGCCGCACCGGCCGCGAGATCCTCACGATCGCGCAGCAGACCATGGGGCTGCCCAAGGCCACCGTGCCCGAGACCCTCGCCCGGGTCGGGCTCACCGAGGACGAGGCGCAGCGCCGGGTGCGCAACTACTCCCTCGGCATGCGCCAGCGCCTCGGCCTGGCCACTGCCCTCATCGGCGACCCGGAGGTGCTCATCCTCGACGAGCCCGCCAACGGCCTGGACCCCGCCGGCATCCGCTGGATGCGCGACCTGCTCCGCGGCTTCGCCGACGACGGCGGCACCGTGCTGCTGTCCTCGCACCTGCTGCACGAGATCGAGGTCATCGCCGACGACCTCGTCGTCATCGGTCAGGGCCGCATCGTGGCCCAGGGCAGCAAGTCCGAGCTGCTCGCCGCGGCCGGCACGCTCGTCCGCACCGCCGACCCCGACCGGCTGGCCCGCGCCCTGCACGAGGCGGCCGTCGTGACCACCCCGATCGACGGCGGCCTCCGGGTCGACGCCGACCCCGAGCTCGTCGGCGAGACGGCACACCGTGCCGGCGTCGTCCTGCGGGAGCTGCGCGCCGCCGACGGCGCCGGCCTCGAGGAGATGTTCCTCGAGCTCACCGCCCTGACCGCCCGCGAAGAGACCGCTCTCGAAGGAGCAGCAGCATGAGCACCACGATCCCCGTCCAGACCCCGGCCGAGCCGGCGGCGCCGGCCCACGCCGTACCCGCGCACCGGTCGACGGCACCCGCGCGGACGATCCGGCCCATCCCGATGACCCGGCTCGCCAAGGTCGAGCTGCGCAAGATGTTCGACACCCGTGCCGGCTTCTGGCTGATGGCCAGCGTCGGGATCGTCGCGGTCCTCGCGACCGCCGCGGTCATCCTGTGGGCACCCGACTCCGCGATCGACCAGGAGACCTTCTCCAGCGCGATCGGCTTCCCGCTGTCGGTGATCCTGCCGATCATCGGCCTGCTGTCCGTCACCAGTGAGTACAGCCAGCGCACCGGACTGACGACCTACACGCTCGTGCCCTGGCGCGGCCGGGTGATCACCGCCAAGATGCTCGTCACCCTCGCCATCGGCGTCGCCTCGATGTTCCTCGCGCTGGCCGTCGGCGCCGTCGGCAACCTGGTCGGCTCCGCCATCACCGGGCTCGACCCGGTGTGGAACGTCTCGGTCGGGGAGTTCGGCCAGATCGTGCTCGCCAACGTCCTCGGCATGCTCATCGGCTTCACCCTCGGTGTCCTGATGCGGAGCTCCGCCGCCGCGATCGTCGGCTACTTCATCTACTCCCTGGTCCTGCCGGCCGCCCTCGGGGCGCTCGCCGCCTTCCAGGAGTGGTTCCGCGACCTGCAGCCGTGGGTGGACATCAACTTCGCCACCACCCGGCTCTTCGAGGACACCATGACGGCCGAGAACTGGCAGCAGCTGGGCGTCACGACGCTCGTGTGGCTCTGGATCCCGCTCGCCCTCGGGCTGCGCGCGGTCCTGCGGGCCGAGGTGAAGTAACGCACCTCAGGCGGGTCAGCGGCTGCCGGTCGGGGGACCGGTGGCCGCTGGCTGCATGTGTGGGGCGGGTGTCTGGAGTCCCCGGATATCCGGGGACCACCGTCCTTGCAGGTAGAGATCTCCACCTCGAAGCACGGAACTCGGGTGCAAAGCTCCCGCCGGACGAAGACCGGCGGCGGACCACCGCCCGCCTCTGACAGGCTGGGCGCATGCATCCTGACGCCTGGCTGGTCGTCATCGACCCGCAGCGGATCTTCGCCGACCCGGCGAGCCAGTGGGGCTCGCCGATGTTCCCCGACATCGTGGAGCCCGTACGCCGACTCGCCGCCGCGGCCGGTCGGCGCACCGTCGTCACGCGCTGGGTGCCCGCCACCGACCCGCAGGGCAGCTGGCGCTCGTACCTCCAGGCGTGGCCGTTCGCCGACGTGCCGGAGGGGCACCCGCTGCTCGAGCTGGTCGACGACATGGGTGACCTCGCCACCGAGGTCGTGTCCGTGCCGACCTTCGGCAAGTGGGGCCCCGAGCTCGAGGCCGTCACCGGTCCGGTCCCCCACCTCGTGCTCGTCGGCGTCTCCACCGACTGCTGCGTCGTGTCGACCGCCCTGGCCGCCGCCGACGCGGGCGCGACCATCACCGTCGTCACCGACGCCTGCGCGGGGTCGTCACCCGCCAACCACCGCTCGGCGATGGAGGTGATGGCGCTCTACCCGCCGCAGATCACGCTCGCCACCACCGACGAGGTCCTCGCGGGCAGGTCGAGGTGAGCCGGGTCATCCACACCGGCCAGGCCCTGGTCGACGTCGTCGTCGAGGTGCCCGACCTCCCGGTCCGCGGGCAGAACGTGATGGCGTCCTCGGCCACCGACTACGCCGGCGGCTCCGTGACGGTGCTCGTGGCCGCGGCCCGCTTCGGCGCGGACTGCGTGCACGCCGGGGCGCACGGCATCGGCCCGCACGGTGACCTGGTCCGGGCCGCCCTCGCCGCCGAGGGCATCGCGGCGTCGGCGCCGCCGGTCGCCGACCTCGACACCGGCATCTGCGTCGTGATGGTCGAGCCCAGCGCCGAGCGGACGTTCGTCACCACCCTCGGCGCCGAGCGCCGGATCTCGGTCGACTCGCTCGCCACCTCCGAGCCCCGGCCCGGCGACCTGGTGTGCGTCACCGGCTTCTCGCTCGCCCTGGCCAGCACCCGCGACCCGCTGCTGGCCTGGCTGCCCACGCTGCACCCCGACGTCGTCGTCGTGCTCGACCCGGGCGCCGCGTTCGCCGGCCTGCCGGAGGACGTACGAGCGGCGATGCTCGAGGTCACCGACGTCTGGTCGAGCAACTCCGAGGAGGCCGAGGACGTCCTGCGGGCCGTCGGCGAGGAGCCGCCGACGGACCTCGCGGACCTCACCACCGCCGTCGCTCCCCTCCTCCGCGGCGACGCCGTCGCGATCGTCCGCGACGGCCCGGCCGGCTGCGCCGTGCGCGTCGGCGGCACCACGACGTACGTCGCCGGCTTCCCGCAGACGCCGGTCGACACCAACGGCGCGGGCGACACCCACACCGGCGCCCTGCTGGCCGAGGTCGCCGCCGGTACGCCGTGGGTCGAGGGCTGCCGACGGGCCAACGCCGCGGCGGCGATCAAGGTGACGCGGCGCGGGCCGGAGTCCGCGCCCACCGCGGCGGAGGTCGACGACTTCCTCGCGCGCACCTGATCGACACGGCGGCCCACCGACCCGGCGACCGATCGCCCCGGCGGCCGACCGACCCCGGTCAGCGCACGAGGCAGGGACGCTTGGGGTCGAAGCTCCAGTCCGGCACGAGGTACTGCATCGCGACGGCGTCGTCGCGCGCCCCCAGCCCGTGCTCGAGGTAGAGCTCGTGCGCCGCGGCCAGCCGGTCGCGGTCGAGCGTGACGCCGAGGCCGGGGGTCGTCGGGACCGCGACGGCACCGTCGCGGATCTCGAGCGGCTCGGTCGTCAGGCCCTGGCCGTCCTGCCAGATCCAGTGCGTGTCGAGCGCGGTGATCTGCCCCGGCGCGGCGGCACCGACCTGGGTGAACATCGCGAGCGAGACGTCGAAGTGGTTGTTGGAGTGCGAGCCCCAGGTGAGGCCGAAGTCGTGGCAGAGCTGCGCGACCCGCACGGACCCCGCCATCGTCCAGAAGTGCGGGTCGGCCAGCGGGATGTCGACGGCGTTCGTGCGCACCGCGTCGGCCATCTGCCGCCAGTCGGTGGCGACCATGTTGGTGGCCGTGCGCAGGCCGGTGCGGCGCTTGAACTGCGCCATCACCTCGCGTCCGGAGTAGCCGCCCTCGGCCCCGCACGGGTCCTCGGCGTAGGCCAGGACGTCGTCCGTGCCCTGCAGCAGCCGGACCGCGTCCTCGAGGAGCCACCCGCCGTTGGGGTCGAGCGTGATGCGGGCGTCGGGGAACCGCTCGTGCAGCGCCGTGACGGCCGCGACCTCCTGATCACCGGCCAGCACGCCGCCCTTGAGCTTGAAGTCGCTGAACCCGTAGCGGGCCTGCGCGGCCTCGGCGAGGCGTACGACGGCCGCGGGGGTCATCGCCTCCTCGCGCCGCACCTTCTCCCAGTCGTCGGGGCCGCCCGGCTCGTCGGTCGGACGCAGGTAGGGCAGGTCGGTGCGGTCGGGGTCGCCGACGTAGAAGAGGTAACCCAGCATCGGCACGCTGTCGCGCTGCTGGCCGTCGCCGAGCAGCTCGGCCACGGGGACGCCGAGCGCCTGGCCCGACAGGTCGAGCAGCGCCGACTCCAGCGCGGTCACGGCGTGGATCGTCGTGCGGAGGTCGAAGGTCTGCAGGCCGCGACCGCCGGCGTCGCGGTCCGCGAAGCGGGCGGCGACCTCGCGCAGCAGCGAGCGGAACCGCGCCACCGGCTGGCCGACGAGGAGGTCGGCGGCGTCCTCGATCGTCGTCCTGATCGCCTCGCCGCCCGGCACCTCGCCGAGCCCCGTGCGGCCCTCGGAGTCGGTGAGGATGGCGATGTTGCGGGTGAAGAACGGACCGTGCGCACCGCTGAGGTTGAGCAGCATCGAGTCGTGGCCGGCGACCGGCACCGCCTCGACGCTCGCGATGCTGGCGTTCACTCGAGGTCTCCGTCGATGCGGCGGCGCAGCCCCCACGGGTTGTCGTCGCGCACGGCCTCGGGCTGGAGCGCGGCCGGGACGTCCTGGTAGGCGACCGGGCGCTGGAAGCGCTCGATGGCGAGGCTGCCGACGCTCGTGGTGCGGCTGTCGGAGGTGGCGGGGTAGGGCCCGCCGTGGACCATCGCGTGCCCGACCTCCACACCGGTCGGCCAGCCGTTGAAGAGGATCCGGCCCGCCCTGAGCTCGAGCACCGGCAGCAGCGCGGCGGCTGCGTCGGCGTCGGCGGAGCTGGCCGGGTCGGCGTGGACGGTCGCGGTGAGCTGGCCCTCGAGCTGCTCGAGGCGCGGCAGCAGGTCGGCCACGTCGTCGTAGCGCACGACGACGCCGGAGGCACCGAACACCTCGTCGGTCACGGTGCTGTCGTCGAGTGCGAGCAGCTCGGCGGGCGCCTCGTAGACCACGGGCGCGGGCGCGTGGTCGCCGGTGGCGGAGCCCTCGCCGACGACGCGGATGCCCTCGGTGCCGCGGAGGCTGGCGGTGCCGCTGGCGTACGCCTCGGCGATGCCGGGCGTGAGCATCGGCTGGCCGGCGGCGTCCGTGACGGCCCGGCCGGCGGCCCGGAGGAAGGCGTCGCCCTGCTCGCCGCTCGGCAGGAAGAGCAGGCCGGGATTGGTGCAGAACTGGCCGGCGCCCAGCGTCAGGCTGCCGACGTAGGCCGTCGCGAGCGCGTCGACGTCGCCGTCGAGCGCCCCGGGCAGCACCACCACGGGGTTGATCGAGGACATCTCGGCGTAGACCGGGATCGGCACCTCGCGGCCGGCGGCGGCCCGGACGAGGGCGAGGCCGCCGCCGCGGGAGCCGGTGAACCCGACCGCGGTGATCCGCGGGTCGACGACGAGCTCCTGGCCCGTCTCGATGCCGCCGAGGACGAAGGAGAAGACCCCGGCGGGCAGCCCGGACGCCTGCACCGCGCGAGTGATGGCGCGGGCGACGAGCGTGCCGGTGACGGGGTGGGCGGGGTGGCCCTTGACGACGACCGGGCAGCCGGCCGCCAGCGCCGAGGCGGTGTCGCCCCCGGCGGTGGAGAACGCGAGCGGGAAGTTGCTGGCACCGAAGACGGCGACCGGCCCGAGCGGCACCATCCGCTGGCGGATGTCGGCCCGCGGCAGCGGCGCACGGTCCGGCAGCGCCGGGTCGATGCGGACGCCCAGGTGGTCACCGGACCGGACGACGCCGGCGAACATCCGCAGCTGTCCCGTCGTACGCCCCACCTCCCCGGTGATGCGGCCCTCGGGCAGTCCGCTCTCCCGCACGGCCTCGACGATGATCGCGTCCTGGTCGGCCTCGATCTCGCCGGCCACCGCCTCGAGGAAGGCACCGCGCTCGGCGGGCGAGGTGGCGCGATAGGCGGCGAACGCCTCGACGGCTGCCGCGGTCGCGGCGGCGACGTCGGGCTGCTCGGAGTCGGCGCCGGCGATGACGGAGGTCGCGGCGATCGTCTGGCTGTCGGACATGGGGTCCTCTCGGTAGCTGTGCTGCTCGTGCTGCTCGTGCTGCTCGTGCTCGTGGTGCGGCGGGTCAGGCGTTCGAGCCTGCCACCTTGTCGACGAGCGTCTGGAGCTCGTCGCGCTCGGCCTCGAGCAGGTCCGACAGCGGCGGGCGCACCGGACCGGCCGGACGTCCCACGGCGGCCAGGCCGGCCTTGACGATGGACACCGCGTAGCCGGACTCGCGGTCGCGGATCTTGGTGTAGGGGATGACGAAGTCGTTGAGCATCGCGTAGACCGTCGCCTGGTCCTGGCGACGGACGGCGGAGTAGAAGTCGAGCGCGAACTGCGGCACGAAGTTGAAGATCGCCGAGCTGTAGGTGGTCACCCCGAGCTGCAGCAGCGGCAGCGCGAAGACCTCCGCGGTGGGCAGGCCGCCGACGTAGACGAGCCGGTCGCCGAGCTGGGCGTAGGTGCGGGTCATCTGCTCGATCGAGCCGACGCCGTCCTTGAAGCCGACGAGGTTGCCGTTGCGCTGGCACGCCTGCTCGAGTGCGTCGGTGCCGAGCACCGCGTTGGCGCGCGAGTAGTAGATGACCCCGAGGCCGGTCGCGGCGCACACGGCGCTGACGTGCTCGACCAGCCCGCGCTGGCCCGCCTCGGTGAGGTAGGGCGGCATGAGCAGGATCCCGTCCGCACCGGCCTCCTCGGCCGCCCGGACCTGGGCCACCGCGTTGACCGTCGAGCCGGTGGCGGGTGCCAGCACGGGCACCTTCCCGCCGGCGCCGGCGATGGCGCTGCGGACGACCCGGTCGGTCTCCTCGGGGGTGAGCGAGAAGCCCTCGCCGGTCCCGCCGGCGGCGAACAGCCCGGCCACCGGGTAGCCGCTGAGCCACTCGAGGTGCTCGCGGTAGGCGGGCTCGTCGAACTGCAGGTCGGCGTCGAAGTGGGTCACCGGGAACGACAGCAGGCCGCTCCCCAGGGTCTCGACGAGCTCGGTGGGGCTGTACTTCGTCACGCTGCGTCCTTCAGTCCGAGGCCGGTGGTCCCGCCACTGGTGTGGCGCTGCTCACCAACCTAGGAACGAGCGACGATGCCTGTCCAAGCCCGTTTCTGAATCCCGTGATGCGTCGACGGCATCATGCCTCGGGCCGCTCGATAGGTTGCGCCCCATGACCTCCGACGTCCTCCTCGTCGGCGCCGGCGACCTCGGTGCCGCCGTGGGCCTCCGGCTCGCCGACCTCGGCCACGACGTGCTCGCACTGCGTCGCGACGCCGCCAAGGTGCCGGCGCCGCTCGTCGGCCGGTCGGTCGACCTGACGGCCGGCGCGCCGGACCTGTCCGACGTACGCCCCCGCTTCGTGGTCGTGGCGCTGACCGCGCGGCCGCGCACCGAGGAGTCCTACCGCGCGACGTACGTCGACGGGATGGCGCGCGCGCTCGACGCGCTGCCGGTCGTCCCCGAGCGGGCGGTGCTGGTGTCCTCGACCGCCGTCCACGGCAGCCGCGACCAGCCGCCGCTGGAAGACGAGACCGCGCCGACCACGCCGGCGGACGGGCCCGGCCGGATGCTGGTGGCGGCCGAGGTGGCGTTCCACGAGCGGGTCCCGGGCGGGACGGTCCTGCGGCTCTCCGGCCTCTACGGCGGCAGCAGCACCCGGCTCGTCGACCAGGTGCGCGAGGGTCGCGTCGAGGACCCGCACCGCTGGACCAACCGCATCCACCGCGGCGACGCGGCGGCCGCGGTCGTCCACCTCCTGACGATGGCGGGGCAGCCGGACCGGCTCTACCTCGGCACCGACGACGAGCCGGCGCAGCTGGGCGACGTCGCGGCCTTCCTCGCGCAGCGGCTCGGCGCGCCGGCTCCCCCGCCTGCCGACCCGGCCCGCGGTCACGGCAAGCGGCTGTCCAACGCCCGGCTCCGCGCAACGGGCTGGGCGCCGGCACTGCCGACCTACCGCGAGGGGTACGCCGCGGTCGGGGCCTAGCCGGCGGGCCCGGACAGCCCGGACAGCCCGGACAGGCCGGACAGCTCCGCGAGCCTCGCCAGGCCCGGCCCGGTGCTGGCCGCGATCCGCTCCCGGACGTGGTCGAGGGCCGGCGTCGACGGGTGGTCCGGCGGCACCCGGGCCGGGTTGAGCGTGACCCGGCTGGCCCACGCGGCGATGTCCGGCTCCGCGGAGAACGACGTCGAGGCGCGCGTACCGAGGACGTTCATCGCCGCCCACTGGGCCAGCGTGTTGCCGTAGTGCGACGGCGGGCAGAGCCGGTTCTTCTCGTCGTCGTCGGTGCGGGTCGCCTCGACGTAGCCGGTCACGGCCGCGCCGAAGCACGGGAAGCCCGCACGGACCGGCTGCAGCGTGATGTCCCCGGGTCGCCACACCGGCACCAGCGGCGGGTTCTTCAGCCCGTCCGCCGCACAGTGCACGACGACCGCGTCGTCGGCGACCCGCACGGTCGAGCCGTCGGTGAAGGTCAGACGGCCGCGGTCGACCGCGCGCAGGTGCCCGCGTCGTACGACGTCCTCGATGCTGCGCAGCAGCTCTAGCTCCCACGTGCCCAGCGTCGGCGCCTTGGCCATGGTCGGCGTGACCGAGCGGTCGATCCGCATCATCACGCCGGCCCCCTCGAGCCGGAGGAACACCTCGTCCAGGCTCGACGAGGCCGCCGCCGACTCGAGGATCGCCGCCGGCACGCCCAGGAAGATCTCCGGGTCGGGCTGGATGAGGGCCCGGTCGAGCATCCACGGGTCGCGCGGTCGCACCCAGCAGATCGCATTGGGGTCGACGCCGTGCTGCAGCAGCCAGACGCAGGTGTCGGTGGCGGTCTTGCCGGAACCCACGACGACGTACTGGCTCGGCGCGGCCTCGAGGCGTACGACGTCGTTGGCCGGCACCACGTGCGCGTCCGCGGAGACGGCGAAGGGCGGCGGCACCTCGGCAGGGATGCCGGGCGCCAGGTGGTGGGCGTTGACGACGCGGCACCGCTCCGGCACCACGAACCGCTGCCCGGACACCCGCGAGACGACGGTCCGGTCACCGACGTGGTCCGCGCCCGTGAGCAGCTCCACCCGTCCGGTCTGCCGCAGCCGCTCGACCACCCGGTCGTAGTAGGCCACGATCTCGGGCTGCGACGCGCGCTCCTGCAGGCCCGCCTCGGGGCCGTGCTGCTGCAGCCGGCCGCCGCCGAGGACCGTCGAGGCCACGCCGTAGAAGGCCGACGCCTGGTGCAGCCGGACGAAGGGGTAGGCCTCGAGCCAGTGGCCGCCCGCACCGTGGCGCCGGTCCACGACGGCCACGCGGACGTCGGCGTGGTCGACCAGCGCGTCGGTGAAGGCCATGCCCATGGCACCGGCCCCCACGACGAGGTAGTCGACGTCGAGCAAGGTCTCCATGGGGTCACCGTCGCACCGGCGGGGCGCCGGGTCCAAGCCCGCCGCGCCCGGTCGGCACTCGACGCGTCACATGGTGACGGGCTGTCCCCCAGTGACCGCGATGACCTCGCCGGTGATGTAGCTGGACTCGGGCGAGGCGAGGTAGACGAACGCCGTCGCCACCTCGGCGGGCTGGCCGGCCCGGCCCATCGGGGTCTGCTGGCCGAACGTCTCGACCTTCTCCGGCGGCATGGTCGCCGGGATGAGCGGCGTCCAGATCGGGCCCGGCGCCACCGCGTTGACCCGGATGCCCTGCTCCGCGACCATCTGCGCCAGGCCGCGGGTGAAGTTCACGATCCCGGCCTTCGTGGTGGCGTAGTCGAGCAGCTCCGGCGACGGCGAGCTCGACTGCACCGAGGAGGTGTTGATGATGCTGGCCCCGGCCTTCATGTGCGGCAGCGCCATCTTGCACAGCCAGAACATGGCGTAGATGTTGGTGCGCATCACCCGGTCGAGCTGCTCGGTCGTGATGTCGGCGATGCCGCCGGGCTGCGCCATCTGGTAGGCCGCGTTGTTGACCAGGACGTCGATGCGGCCGAACTCCTCGACCGCGCGGTCCACGAGCGCCCGGCAGGCCTCCTCCTCCACGAGGTCGGTCGGGACCAGCACGACCCGACGCCCGGCGTCCTCGACGAGGCGCGCTGTCTCCTCGGCGTCCTCGTCCTCGCCGTCGAGGTAGGCGATGACCACGTCGGCGCCCTCGCGGGCGAAGGCCAGGGCGACGGCGCGGCCGATGCCGGAGTCCCCTCCGGTGATGACCGCGACCTGGTCGAGCAGGCGGTCGTGGCCGCGGTAGGTCTCCTCGCCGTGGTCGGGCTTCTCGTCCATCTCACTCGTGACCGAGGCCTCGTCACCCGGCTCCGGCAGCTGCTCGCCCTCGGTGTCGGGCTGCTCGTGCACCTGGGTCGGGTCCTGTCGGGTCTGCTCGGACTGTCCCTGGTCGCTCATGGCAGGTCCTTCCTCGTGGTTCGTCGCATCGTCGGGCCGGTCTGGAGACGCCTCCGTACCCGGCATACGACGGTCGATGCGAGGGCACCGGAGGGCATGGCACCCAAGGACGCAGCCGTCGCCGCGACCGACCGCTGGACCGACCCCGACGGCTTCCGCGCGCCCGCCGGCCTGGTCCACGCCTGGCTGCGCGGCACCAACCAGACGCTGTGCGGGGTGCCGCTCAGCAAGGCCCGGCTGCACCGGTTCCCGCACGTGCAGTGGGTGGACGCCCAGCCCGCCACCGGGCGCGACGCCGACGAGGTGCGCGAGGTGTGCCGCCGCTGCGCGGCCGGGATGGGCGAGAAGCGCGACAGCAGGCCGTGGACCCGGACCAACCCGCGCCCCTGAGGCACGACCCGCACCACCGACCGGCCACACTTCCCCCGTGGACGTGACCATCACCCGCGCCGACTTCGCTGACCCCCGGCTCGGCGCCTTCCTCCAGGCCCACCTCGACGACATGGAGCCCACGGCACCGCCGGAGAGCCGGCACGCGCTCGACCTGCGCGCGCTGCAGGCGGAGCACGTACGCCTCTGGGTGGCCGCCGTCCCCGACGTCGAGGGCGTCGCCGGCACGGCGGCACTGGCGGGGCTCGACGAGCGGCACGAGGAGCTCAAGAGCATGCGGACGGACCCCCGCCTCCGCGGCCGCGGGATCGCCTCGGCGCTGCTCGCCCACGTCCTGGACGACGCTAGGTCGCGCGGGGTCGAGCGGGTCTCGCTCGAGACGGGCAGCATGGCGTTCTTCGAGGCGGCGCGGACCTTCTACGCGCGGGCGGGCTTCGAGCCCTGCCCGCCGTTCGGGTCCTACGTCGAGGACCCGATGAGCACCTTCATGACGCTCGCGCTCACTGCGCGCTGACGCTCGCGCTCAGTCCGCGCTGACGACGTCCTCGGCGAGGACGCCGGTGTACGCCGGCAGCGTGACCGTGGCCGTCGTCCCACGGCCTCGCTCGGAGTCGAGCCCGACGGTGCCGCCGTGCCGGTTGACGATCCGGGCCACGATCGCCAGGCCGAGCCCGGTGCCGGGCCGGGTCAGGGCGGCCGGGTTGGTGGAGCGGAAGAACTCGCGGAAGAGCTGCTCCTGGTCGGAGGCGGAGATCCCGATGCCGGTGTCGGTGACGGTGGTGACGACGTCCGCGCCGTGGCTCGCGATGCGGACGACGACCCGGCCGCCGGGGTCGGTGTACTTGATGGCGTTGGTCATCAGGTTGGTCAGCAGCCGGTGCAGCTCGTCGGGCTGGCCGGCCACCATGGCCGGCGCCTCGGGCAGGTCGGCCTCGACCGTGACCGACCCCGCGTCGGCGCCGGCGCGGCACTCGTCGATCACGTCGTGCACCACCCGGCGCAGGTCGACCGCCACCGGGTCGAACTCGCGCCGTGGGTCGGAGACCTGGGCCATGGTGAGCATGTCCTCGATGACGGCGCGCATCCGCACCGCACCGCGGGTGGCGGCCTCCACCGACCGCCGGGCGTCGGGGTCCAGGCTCGCCATGTCGAGCAGCTCGAGGTTGGCGCTCATCGAGAAGAGGGGGTTGCGCAGCTCGTGACCGAGGGTGTTGACCACCTCGACGCGATAGCTGTCGAGGCGGCGCAGCCGGTCGATGACCGCGCGCTCGAGCTCGAGCTGCCGGGCGTTGGCGACGGCGAGCCCGAGGTCGCGGCCGATGTCGAGCGCGGCGTCGCGCTCGAGGTCCGTCCACGGCCGGGCGTCCGGGGCGCGGGTGAGCACGAGGAATCCGAGGCACGCGGGACCGACGCCGAGGGGGACGAAGAGGACCGAGCCGAGGCCGATCCGGTCGAGGAACTGCACGAGCCGCTCGGCGTCCTCGGGCGGCAGTCCCGGCTGGTCGCGGTTGGCGGACGAGAACGGCGCGACGTACTGGTCGGCCCAGTAGCGGTGCGCCAGCCCCACCACGACGTCGTCGATCTCGGAGAAGGGCGGCGCGATGTCGCTGTCGCGGGAGTAGAACGTCGTCGAGGTGCCGCTGCCGTGCTCGTCGAAGGCCGTCAGCCACATGCCGATGGCGTCGAAGCACGACACCAGCGTCGCGCGGCAGGCCTCGAGGACGAGGTCGAGCGTCGGCTCGATCAGCGCCTGCCGGACGATCGCGCGGGCCTCGGTGGCCATGCGCACCCGCTCGTGCAGGTCCTCGCGCTCGAGGGCGAGCAGGATCAGCGTGCGGGCGACGCCGGCGTAGCGGGTGAGGACCTCGAGCTTCTCCGGCCCCGGCAGGCGGCCGTCGCGCGGGCTGTCCACGCCAAGCACGCCGCGCAGCTCGCCCTGGTCGTCGTGGAGGGGGGCGAAGAGCCAGTCCAGCGGGTGCCACGCGTCCTCACCCTCGAGCGGGGTGATGTCGGGGATGTGGCTGTAGTCGAGCACCTCGTCGCCGACGCGGTCGTGCGGCACGAAGCGCCAGGCGCCCCAGTCGTCGGAGCGGGCGAGCTCACGCTCGATGGCCCAGGTCGGCGTCGTGGAGCCGATGAAGCCGTCGGCGACGCTGGCCGCGGCGACCACCTGGAAGACCCCGTCGCGGCGCAGGAGGACCGCCGACTGCTCGAAGCCGGCCAGCGTCGCCACGCCCTCGACGAGCACCTGCAGGTGCTGCCGGGTCTGGTCGTCGGCCCACGGGGCGAGCGCCGCGGGACCGTCCGCGCTGGGCTCGCCGGTGCGGCCGGCGTCTGGTTCGTCGTGCATCGCACCCCTCTCCGGGGTCGATTCCACCACGTCGGCGGTCACCGCAGGGGTGGTTCGCCGCAGGACGCGCAAGGAAGCCTTGACACCGCGCCGCGCGCGCCTAGGGTCCGACGCGCGCCGTCACGACGTCCAGCACCCGTCGTACGACGGGGGTGATCGCCTCCCGCGACCAGATCGCGTGCAGCTCGACCGGCCGGTCGGGGTCGGCGTCCACGCGGGTGTCGCCGCCATGGTGGGCCAGCTCCTTGAAGACCACCCCGTCGACGTGCAGCGACGCCGCCGAGGCGGGGGCCAGGGTCACCCCCCGCTCCGCGGAGACGAGGAGCATCGCGGTCAGCACCTGGTGCACCCGCTGGTCGACGCGGGGGTGGGCGTTGGCGAAGAACCGCACCGACAGCTCGTGGAAGTAGCGCGACTGGTCGGGGTTGTAGCCGATCACCGCCTCGCCGTCGAAGTCGCCGGCGGCCAGCGGCCGCGCGACCGAGGCGAGCGGGTGCGAGGCCGGCACGACCGCCATCAACGGCTCGCGCAGGACCACCCGCGAGCGCAGCAACGAGGTGTCGAAGGGCGGCCGGGCCAGCCCGACGTCGAGCTCGCCGCGACGGATGCCGTCGACCTGGGCGTTGGTCACGCGCTCCGACAGCACCACCTCGACGTCCGGCAGCTCGGCGGTGAGGCGGCGCAGCAGCGGCCCGAGGATCGAGATCGCGGAGACGGCGGTGAAGCCGAGGCGTACGACGCCCGCCGCCCCGGCGTCGACGCGCCGGGCCAGGTCGCCGGCGCCCTCGACGAGGTTGAGCAGCCGGTAGGCCTCGTCGAGGAAGGCGACGCCCGCGCCCGTCAGCTCGACGCGACGGTTGTCGCGCTCGAGCAGCCGCGCACCCACCGACTTCTCCAGCTTTTGGATCTGTCGCGACAGCGGCGGCTGCGTCATCCGGAGGCGCTCGGCGGCCCGCCCGAAGTGCAGCTCCTCGGCCACCGCGACGAAGGAGCGGACCTGGTCGAGGGTGATCACCAGCCGAGGCTACGATGCACGAGTTGGATCAGTCCATGCCGAATCGGGCTTGGACCGGCATCGTCGTGCAAACCTAGTGTCGGTGGTCACACCCCTGACAAGGAGCACCACCATGCGCAAGCAGACCCTCAGCCTGGCGGCCGTCGCCACCGGCACGGCCCTCGCCCTCTCGGCCTGCGGCGGCGTCTCCACCACCACCGGTGGCGACGACGGCGGCGAGTACCCCTCGGGCTCCGTCGAGATGTACGTCGGCGCCGACCCGGGCGGCTCGTCCGACCTGATCTCGCGCCAGATCGCCACCGGGCTCTCCGACGAGCTCGGCGAGACGTTCTCGGTGCTCAACCGCTCCGGCTCCAACGGCGCGCTGGCCGCCGCCGAGGTGCAGCAGGCCGAGCCCGACGGCAACATCATCTCCGTGCAGAACGCCTCGCTCTTCGCCATCACGCCCCTCGCGGTGGCCGAGGACGAGGTCACCAGCATCGACGACTTCGACGTCGTCGGGGGCGTCTCGCGCGACGACTACGTGCTCGTGACCAACTCGGAGAACCCCTGGACAACGATCGACGACCTCAAGGGCGCCGGCAAGAAGGTCACCTACGGCACCACCGGCGTCGGCACGGGCGCCCAGCTCGCCTGCGCGCTGACCTACGAGAGCGGCGACATCGACTCCGAGGCCGTGCCGTTCGACGGCGGCGCCCCCGCCCTCACCGCGCTGCTCGGCAACCAGGTCGACACCGCCTGCCTGCAGACCGGCGAGGCGATCGAGAACATCGAGAACGGCAAGCTCACCGCCCTGTCGGTCTTCGCCCCCGAGCGCATCGAGTTCCTCCCCGACGTGCCCACCGCCACCGAGCAGGGCCTCGACGTCGAGGTCTACCAGTACCGCTTCATGACGACCCCGAAGGGCACGCCCCAGGACGTCAAGGACACCATCTGGGAGGCGATGCAGACGACGTTCGAGTCCGAGGACTACCAGGCCTTCAACGAGCAGAACAGCCTCACGCCGATGGAGGTCCCCGGCGACGAGGTGGCCGAGGCCCTCGAGACCGACAGGCAGCGCTACGCCGACCTGGTCGAGGAGTACGACATCGACCTGGGCGACGCCAGCTGACCACGCCAGCTGACCACCCCCCGGGCGCCCACGGCCGCCCGGCTCGCACCCGCACCATCACGACACCAGCGCAGAAGGACCGACGATGAGCGACGAGCGCACGACACCCCGGGCCGGCGAGGGCGACATCCTCGCCGAGCTCGAGGCCGAGGTCGCCCACGAGCTCGAGGAGCACCGACCGGCCGCGGGAGGACCGGCGTACCAGGTCGTCGCCGCGCTGGTCACCCTCGCCATCGGCCTCCTCGGCGCGGTGCTCGCCCAGGGCTACGGGCTCGGGTCGCTGGAGCGGCCCGGACCGGGCCTGTGGCCGATGGTGGTGTCGGTGGTCATCGTGGTGCTGTCGCTCACGCTGCTGCTCGTCGGCCGCGGGCTGAGGGACAGCGAGCGGTTCAGCCGCGCGAGCGTGCTGCCGCTGGTGGGGGTCGCGACGTTCATCGCGCTCGCCTTCCTCATCCCCACCCTCGGCTTCGAGATCCCGGCCTTCCTGCTGTGCGTGGTGTGGCTGCGGTTCCTGGGCGGGGAGTCGTGGCGCTCCACGCTCGCCGTCTCCCTCGGCACCGTCGCCGCCTTCTACGCCCTGTTCCTCTACGGCCTGCGGATCCCGCTGCCGCACCTGTTCTGAGAGGCGGACCGACATGGACGCGTTCCTCGACGGCTTCGCCGTCGTCACCCAGCCCGGCAACCTGCTCTACTGCCTGATCGGCGTGCTCATCGGCATGCTCATCGGCGTGCTCCCCGGCCTCGGCCCGGCCGCCACGATGGCGATCCTGCTGCCGATCGTCGTCACGGTCGACCCGGTCGCCGCGGTGATCATGCTCGCCGGGATCTACTACGGCGCCCAGTACGGCGGGACGATCACCTCGGTGCTCCTCCGGCTGCCGGGCGAGGCGTCGTCGGTGGTCACGGTCTTCGACGGGTTCGCCCTCGCCAAGCAGGGCAAGGCGGGCACCGCGCTCGGCATCGCCGCGATCGGCTCCTTCGTCGGCGCCACCGTCTCCATCGTGGCCCTGAGCCTGGCCGCGCCCGTCGTGGCCGGCTGGGCGCTCGACTTCGGCCCCGCCGAGTACGCCGCCCTCGCGCTGCTCGGCGTGCTGCTGATCGCCACCATCGGCAGCGGCCACCCGGTCAAGGCGCTGATCGCCGCCTCGATCGGCCTGCTCCTCGCCACGGTCGGGCGCGACAGCTTCAACAACTCGCAGCGCTTCACCTTCGACAGCCTCCAGCTCGCCGACGGCCTCGACTTCGTCGTCGTCGCGATGGGCCTCTTCGGCGTCGGCGAGATCCTCTACAACCTCGAGGAGCGGCACGGGAAGGTCCACGTCCCGGCGGCGGTCGCCAACATCTGGCCGTCGCGCAAGGAGCTCCGGGTGGCGGCCCCCGCCATCGGCCGCGGCTCGGTGATCGGCTTCTTCCTCGGCGTACTGCCCGGCGGTGGCGCCGTGATGGCCTCGCTCGCGGCGTACGCCACCGAGAAGCGCGTCTCGAAGACGCCCGAGCGGTTCGGCCGCGGCGCCATCGAGGGCGTCGCCGCGCCGGAGACCGCCAACAACGCCGCCGCGACGTCGTCGTTCATCCCGCTGCTGACGCTCGGCATCCCGGCCAACGCCTCGATGGGCATGCTGTTCGCCGCCCTGCTCGTCCTCGGCATCACCCCCGGACCGCAGCTGCTCGAGGAGCGCCCCGACCTGTTCTGGGGCGTGGTGAACTCGATGTACATCGGCAACCTGCTGCTGCTCCTGCTGAGCCTGCCGCTGGTGGGCGTCTTCGTGCGGATCCTGCGGGTGCGACCCGCGATCCTGGCGCCGATCACCGCCCTCATCACGGTCCTGGGCGTCTACACGATCAACAACTCGGTCTTCGACATCTTCGTGATGATCGCGTTCGGGATCCTCGGCTACCTGATGAAGAAGGTCGGCTTCGAGCCCGGCCCGATGGTGCTGGCGTTCGTGCTCGGCGCACTGCTGGAGAACAACGTCCGCCGCGCGCTGCTCATCTTCGAGGGCGACCCGACCGGCTTCGTCACCCGCCCGATCTCCGGCACGATCCTCGCGCTGTTCCTGGTCGCCGCCGTGTTCCCCGTCGTCCAGGCCGTGCGCCACCGGCGTGCCGCCACCGTCCCGGACGAGACCACCCACCGAGAGGACGCCCTGCGATGACCATCGTGATCGGCTACGTTCCCAGCGCCGTCGGGGAGGCGGCCCTCGAGGCCGGCCTGGCCGAGGCGGCGGCCCACGGCGAGGACGTCGTCATCCTCAACAGCCCGCGCCGGCGCAGCACCGTCGACGTCGAGCTCATCGACGAGACGGCCGCGGACGAGCTCGTCGCGCGTGCCGAGCAGGCCGGCGTGACGGCGCGCGTCGACCACGCCGACCACGGCGACGACCTGGTCGAGACGTTCCGCGCCCTGGTCGCCGCCACGTCCGCCCGGCTCGTGGTCATCGGTCTGCGCCGCCGCTCCCCGGTCGGCAAGCTCGTCACCGGCAGCGACGCGCAGCGCCTCCTGCTCGACCTCGACGTGCCGATCCTGGCCGTGAAGCCCGCGAGCTGAGCGCGCCGGTGAGCCGCAGCCGCATCTCCCGGGTCGTCGTCACCCCCGTCGCGTTCGGCGACCCGCCCCTGCTCAACGTCGTCGGCGTGCACCAGCCCTACGCCCTGCGCGCGATCGTCGAGCTGCACACCGACTCCGGCCTGCTCGGCCTCGGGGAGACCTACGCCGACGATGCGCACCTCGCCCGGCTGGACGCCGTCGCGACCGCGCTGCCCGGCCACGACCCGTACGACCTGCACGGCCTGCGCCGGCGGGTCACCGACGTGCTCGGCCGCGAGGTGGGCGGCGGCGGTGCGTCGTTCGGCGGGATGCTCGACGTCGACTCCGCCATCGACACGGTCTACTCCCCCTTCGAGGTCGCGAGCCTCGACCTGCAGGGCCGCGAGGCCGGCGTGCCGGTGAGCGACCTGCTCGGCGGCGCCGTGCGCGAGCGGGTGCCGTTCAGCGGCTACCTGTTCTACAAGTGGGCCGGGCACCCCGGCCACGCCCACGACGCGTGGGGCGAGGCGCTGACGCCCGAGCAGGTCGTCGCGCAGGCCCATCGGATGGTCGACGGCTGGGGCTTCGGCTCGCTCAAGCTCAAGGGCGGCGTGTTCGCCCCGGAGGAGGAGTGCGCCGCGATCGAGGCGCTGCGCGACGCCTTCCCGGAGATGCCGCTGCGGCTCGACCCCAACGGCGCGTGGACCGTCGAGACGTCGTTGGAGGTGGCCTCGCGCCTCGCCGGTGTCGTGGAGTACCTCGAGGACCCGACGCCGGGCATCGAGGGGATGGCCGCGGTCGCTGCCGGCACCGACGTGCCGCTGGCCACCAACATGTGCGTCATCGCGATGGAGCACCTGCCGCCCGCGATCGCGCAGCACGCCGTCCAGGTGGTCCTGTCCGACCACCACCTGTGGGGCGGGCTGCGGAAGTCCGCGCTGCTCGGCGGGATCACCGACGTGTGGGGCCTCGGGCTGTCGATGCACAGCAACTCCCACCTCGGCGTCTCGCTCGCCGCGATGGTCCACCTCGCGGCGGCGACGCCGAACCTCACCTACGCCTGCGACACCCACTACCCGTGGAAGACCCAGGACGTGGTGGCGGACGGGGTGCTGTCGTTCTCGGACGGCTCGGTCGCCGTGCCGACGGGGCCCGGACTCGGCGTCGAGCTCGACCGCGACGCCCTCGGCGAGCTGCACGAGCTCTACCTCTCCTGCGGCGTCCGCCGGCGCGAGGACACCGTCTACATGCGCTCGATCGAGCCGGGCTTCACCCCCAACACCTCGCGCTGGTAGTCCGGCCCCACTACACGTGACCGGGCACTTCGTGCCCGTCCTGGCCGCCGACCGGGCGGTTCATGCCGGTCCTGCACGCCGACCGGGCGGTTCGTGCCCGTCCGGACAATCGGATCACAACTTCGCTCTTGCCTTATATAAGGCCGACATGAAACAGTGGGCGCATGTTCGATGTAGCCAAGCACCTGGGCGCCACCACCCGCGCCGTCGAGGACAGCACCCACGAGGGCACGCCCGTCAAGGTCGTGGTCGCCTCCCGCACCTACCCCACCGACGTCGACGACCTCTGGCAGGCCGTGACTGACCCCGAACGGATCCCCCGCTGGTTCGCCCCCGTCTCGGGCGACCTGCGACTCGGTGGCCGCTTCCAGGTCGAGGGCAACGCCGGCGGCGAAGTGATCGCCTGCGACCAGCCGCGGCACCTCGCCATCACCTGGGAGTTCGGCGGTGACACGACGTGGGTCGACGTGCACCTCGAGGAGAGCCCGGACGGCGCCACGCTGACGCTGCGCCACGCGGCCGACGTGTCCGGCAACGAGCACTGGCCGACGTACGGCCCGGGCGCGGTCGGTGTCGGTTGGGAGCTCGGCCTGATGGGTCTCGCCGAGCACCTCGCGACCGGCAGCTCGATCCCGCACGAGGAGGTCGAGGTCTGGGGCGCGTCCCCCGACGGCCAAGCCTTCATGACCGGCGCGGCGACGCAGTGGGGCGAGGCCGACGCCGCCGTCTCCGACGACCCGGACGCCTCCCGCGCGGCGGCCGCGCGCACCGCGGCGTTCTACACCGGCGCCGAGGCGCCGGCCTGAGCCGTGCACGCCTTCGACGTCCTCGGCGATCCCGTACGCCGCCGCATCCTCGAGCTGCTCGCGGCCGGCGAGGCGAGCGCCGGGGACGTGGCCGCTCAGGTGCGCGACGAGTTCGGCATCAGCCAGCCGGCGGTGAGCCAGCACCTCAAGGTGCTGCGCGAGCACGGGTTCGCGAGCGTACGAGCCGAGGGCGCCCGCCGGCTCTACTCGGTCGACCCCACGGGGATGCAGGAGGTCGACGCCTGGGTCGAGCAGTTCCGGGTCTTCTGGGACACCAGGCTCGACGCCCTCGGGACCGAGGTCGCCCGAGGCAAGAAGTCCCGCCGCTGACGGGCACGAAGTGCCCGGTCAGCGTCCAGGACGGGCACGAAGTGCCCGGTCAGCGTGCAGGACGGGCACGAAGTGCCCGGTCAGGTGACGCGGCGGCGAGTGTTGCCCAGGTGCAGCCGCATCGCGGCGCGGGCGGTCTCCACGTCGCCGGCCAGCACCGCGGCGGCGACGTTGTCGTGCTCGCGCTGGACGCGCTCGACGTGGGAGGCGTCGGTCATGGAGTACGCCTCCCGCAGGCGCGTGCGGGGCAGCATGATCATCATCGGCCCGAGCGAGCCGAGCAGGTCGACGTAGAACCGGTTGTGGGTCGCCCCCGCGACCGCGAGGTGGAAGGCGAAGTCGGCCTCCACCGCCCCCTCGTGGCCCGCCCGTACGAAGCCGTCCATGGCCGCCGAGATGGCCTCGGCATCCGCCGCGGTGCGGTGGCGCGCGGCCAGCGCCGCGGCCTCGCTCTCCACCCCGATGCGGAAGTCGAGCATCGCCATCACGTCGGCGTGCGTGCGGATCGCGGACGACTCGACGCTGAACGTCGACGGCTCCGGCACGGCGAGCACGAACGACCCCCGACCCTGCTGGGTCTCGACGAGGCCCTCCGCCCGCAGCCGGGTCACCGCCTCGCGCACCACGGTGCGCGAGACGGCGTACTCCTCGATGAGCTCGGCCTCCGACGGCAGCTTCGCGCCGGGGGCCAGGTCGCCGGCCAGGATCTTGTCCTTGAGCCCGGCCACCACGCGCTGCGCGAGGGTCGTGTTCACGCGCCGAAGGTAGCGGTGTCCACGGTGAGGGAGCGCATCGTATCGGTCAGCGTGAAGCCGAGGCCCGGCCGGTCCGGCACGAAGATGCGGCCGTCGCGGATCTCGATGCGCTCCTCGAACAGCGGGTCCAGCCACTCGAAGTGCTCGACCCACGGCTCGGTCGGGTACGTCGCCGCGAGGTGCAGGTGGATCTCCATCGCGTAGTGCGGGGCGAGGTCGAGGCGGTGGTGCGCGGCGAGGGTGGCGAAGCGGAGGAACGGCGTGATGCCGCCGATGCGCGGGGCGTCGGGCTGCACGATGCCGCGGTAGCCGGCGTCGACCAGGCCCATGTGCTCGTCGACCGACGTCAGCATCTCGCCGGTGGCGATGGGGGTGTCGAAGGTCCGCGACAGGTCGGCGTGGCCGACGTGGTCCCACGCGTCGAGCGGCTCCTCGATCCACACCAGGTCGAACCGCTCCAGCTCGCGGCACATCCGGCGGGCACGGGCGCGGTCCCACTGCTGGTTGGCGTCCACCATGAACGCCCCGTCGCCGAGGTGCTCGCGCAGGGCGGTGACGCGGCGCAGGTCCTCGCGCCAGTCGGGCTGGCCGACCTTGACCTTGATGCCCCCGATGCCCGCCTCGAGCGACGCCGTCGCCTTCTCCTTGATTTCCTCGACCGAGGCCTGGAGGAAGCCGCCGGAGGTGTTGTAGACCCGGCACGAGTCGCGGTGCGCGCCGAGCAGCTTGGCCAGCGGCAGGCCGGCGCGGCGGGCCTTGAGGTCGTAGAGAGCGACGTCGAGGGCGGCGACCGCCTGGGTGGCGACACCCGAGCGACCGACCGAGGCGCCGGCCCACATCAGCGACTCGTAGATCTTGGCTATGTCGCTCGGGTCCTGGCCGATCGCGACGTCCATGACCTCCTTGAGGTGGGCGTACTGCGCCTTGCCGCCGGCGCGCTTGGAGTAGCTGAACCCCATGCCCTCGAGCCCCTGCTCGGTGGCGAGCTCGACGAACAGCATGACCGTCTCGGTGAGCGGCTTCTGCCGGCCGGTGAGCACCTTGGCGTCGCTGACGGGATTGGGCAGCGGCAGCACGACGTGCGACAGCGTGATGCTGCGGATGCGGTCGCCGGTGCTCGCCGGGGCGGTCGGGGCGGCGGTGGGAGCGGCGGCGGCGGGCGTGGTGGCGGTCTGCGACATGGGGCTTCCTCGGGTCGTCACGAACTTGTATGATGAGTGTGCAACTCGTCCTACAACTTCGTCAACCCGTCCCAGGAGGTCGCCGTGTCAGTCGGGGACCGGCGTGACGAGCTCGCCCCGGCCGAGGAAGGCGTCGACGTTGTCGAGCACGAGCCGGCCCATCGCCTCGCGGGTCTGGACCGTCGCGCTGCCGACGTGGGGCAGCAGCACCACGTCGTCGCGGCCCAGCAGCGCCTCCGGCACGTGCGGCTCGTCGGCGAAGACGTCGAGGCCGGCGCCGGCGATCCGGCCCGCCGCGAGCGCGGCGACCAGCGCGTCCTCGTCCACCACCGACCCGCGGGCGACGTTGACCAGGTAGCCGTCCGGGCCGAGCGCGTCGAGGACCGCGGCGTCCACCAGCCCCTCGGTGCCGGCACCGCCGGGCGTCAGCACGACCAGCACGTCGCTCGCCGCCGCCAGCTCGACCGGGCTCGGGTGGTAGGTCCACGCCACGTCCTTGGGGCTGCGCGAGTGGTAGTGGACCTGGGCGCCGAACCCCTCCAGCCGCTCGGCCGCGGCGGTGCCGATGCGCCCGAGGCCGAGCACCCCGACCACGGCGCCCCGCACGTCCCGGGTGAGCGGCAGCCGCTCCCCGCGGGCCCACGCCCCGCTGCGCACGAACCGGTCCGCGGCCGTGAGGCCGCGCAGCACGTCGACGACCAGGAACGCCGCGAGGTCGGCCACCGCGTCGGTCAGCACGTCCGGCGTGTTGGACACCGCGATCCCGCGACGACGCGCCTCGTCGACGTCGACGTTGTCGTAGCCCACGCCGAAGTTGGCGACCGCCCGCAGGTCGGGCAGGGCGTCCATCTCGGCGGCGCCGACCGGGGCGCCGCCGCCGGCGACGGCGACCACGACGCCCGCGGGGTCGCCGAGGTCGGCGAGCTCCGGGGCGGCGTACCGCTCGTCGAGCCACTCGCGCAGGAAGGGCATCAGCCCCCCGAGCTGGACGACACGGACCTGGTGCTCGCTGTGGGACGTCACCCCGCCATCCTTGTCGGACGGGGGTCGGCCCGTCCAAGACGACCTCGCTATCGCCCGATGCCCGGCGAGACGACGTGGACGACCGACCCGCAGGAGACGGACACCCGATGGACCTGCTGATCGGCTTCACCACGATCCTCGTCGTGATCGCCGCCGGCGCCGGCCTCGCCCACGCGGGGGTGCTTGACCGCCGCTCACAGCGCACCCTCGGCGAGATCGCGTTCTTCGTGGCCTCGCCGGCGCTGATGGTCGTCACCATCAGCCAGGTCCGCCTCGAAGCGGCGGCCGCCAACCTCGTCGCCTCGTCGGTGTCGCTGGCCGCGTGCTTCGCGGCGTACGTCGTCCTCGCACGGCTGCGCTGGGGGCTGTCGACCGGACCGCTGCTGATCGGCGCGCTCACCTCGTCCTACGTCAACGCCGGCAACCTCGGCATCGCGATGGCGGCCTACGTCGTCGGCGACATCACCGTCGTCGTGCCGGCGCTGCTCGTGCAGATGATGGTCGTCCAGCCGGTCGCCCTCATCGTGCTCGACCGCATCACCGGCCGCGGCGAGGGTGTCGGCGCAGCGCTGCGCCGGCTGGTCACCAACCCGCTCACCATCTCCGCCGTCGTCGGCGTGGTCCTCGCCCTCACCGGCTGGTCGCTCCCGCAGGCCGTCGAGGACCCGCTGGAGCTGATGGCCGGCGCCGCCATCCCGCTCATGCTGATGTCGTACGGCGCCGCGCTGAGGCTGAGCCCGCCGCTCGGCCGCGCCGGCCACAACGGCGAGGTGCTGCTGGCGAGCGCGCTCAAGCTCGCCGTCATGCCCGTCGTCGCGTGGGCCGTCGGCGTCGCGCTCGGCCTCGACGGGCGGGTGCTGCTCGGCGTCGTCATCACCGCCGCCCTGCCCACCGCGCAGAACATCTTCCTGCACGCCACCCGCTACCGCGTGGGCGAGGATGTGGCGCGGGAGACCATCCTGGTCACCACCCTGGCCTCGCTCCCGGTGGCGCTGCTCGTCGCCGTCGTGCTCGGCTGAGCCGGCGCCCCACCACGACGACACCCGACACCCGCCGCCCGACCCACGAGGAGAACCCGTGACCGACCTGCTCGACCGCCTCCGAGACGTCGTCGGCGACGACCACGTCCTCACTGCGGCCGACGACGTGGCGGCGTACGTCGTGGACTGGACGGGCGTGCACGCCGGCGCCGCCCTCGCGGTGGTGCGGCCCGGCTCGACCGACGAGGTGGCGGCCGTGGTGGCCGCCTGCCACGAGGCGGGTGCGCCGGTCGTGCCGCAGGGCGGCAACACCGGGCTCGTCGCGGGCGGCGTGCCCGACGCGTCGGGCAGCCAGGTGGTCCTCTCGCTCGGCCGGATGCGCACGGTGCGCGACGTCGACCCGGTCGCCGGCACCATCACCGTCGACGCCGGCGTCGTCCTCGCCGACGTGCAGGCCGCCGCCGAGCGGGCCGGCCGCCTCTTCCCCATGTCGCTGGGCTCCGAGGGCAGCTGCACCATCGGCGGCAACCTCGCCACCAACGCCGGCGGCACCGCGGTGCTGCGCTACGGCATGACGCGCGAGCTGGTGCTCGGGCTCGAGGTCGTGCTGCCCGACGGCCGCGTGTGGGACGGCCTGCGCGGGCTGCGCAAGGACAACACCGGCTACGACCTCACCCAGCTGTTCATCGGCTCCGAGGGCACCCTCGGCGTCATCGCCGGCGCGGTGCTGCGGCTCTTCCCGGCCACGCCGCGCCACGCGACCGCCTGGGTCGCGGTCCCCGGAGTGGCCGCCGCGGTGGCGCTGCTCGGCCTCGCGCAGGAGCGCGCCGGGGCGCACCTCTCCACCTTCGAGATCGCCAACCGCCAGGCCCTCGACCTGGTGCTCGCCCACCTGCCGGGCGCCTCGGACCCGCTGGCCGAGCCGAGCGACTGGTACGTCCTCGTCGAGCTCGCCGGGACGGCGACCGACGACGGGCTCGACGACTCCCTCGAGGCGATCCTCGGCGACGCGGTCGAGGCGGACCTCGCCACGGACGCGGCCGTGGCGAGCAGCCCCGTCCGGCGCTCGGCGCTCTGGGCGCTGCGCGAGGGCATCTCCGAGGCGCAGAAGGTGGAGGGCGCCACCCTCAAGCAGGACGTCACCCTGCCGATCGCGCGGCTCGCGGACTGGGTCGACGAGATCGGCCCGCGGGTGGCGGGCGTGCTCCCCGGCGTCCGGCCGGTGACCTACGGCCACGTCGGCGACGGCAACCTGCACTACAACCTGAGCGCCCCCGCCTCCTCCCCCGCATCCACCGACGGTCGGGGCGGCGACGCGGACCTCCGGGCCGCGGCCGCTGACCTGTCCACGGCGATCTACGACTCCGTGGCGGCCGCCAACGGCTCCATCAGCGCCGAGCACGGCCTCGGTCGGGCGAAGGCGGCGGCCGCGGCGTCGTACAAGTCCGAGGTCGAGGTCGACCTGATGCGGGCGGTCAAGCGGGCGCTGGACCCCGACGGCCTGATGAACCCGGGCGCCCTGCTCCCGCCGCCCTAGGCTGGTGGGCATGAAGGCGCAGACCATCGGACGTGTCCTGCTCGGCTGGGCGATGGTCGGCGCGGGGGTGCTCCACCTGACCACCCAGCGCGAGGAGTTCCGCGCCCAGGTGCCGGGCTGGTTCCCGGTCGACGAGGACCTCACCGTCCTCGCGTCGGGGGTCGTCGAGATCGCGCTCGGCAGCGCCTTCGTCGCCCCGCCGCGACAGCGCCGCACCGTGGGCGCGCTGCTGGCGGCGTTCTTCGTGGCGATCTTCCCCGGCAACGTCGCGCAGTACGTCGAGGGCACCGACGCGTTCGGGCTCGACACCGACCGCGCTCGGCTCGTGCGGCTGTTCTTCCAGCCGTTGCTCGTGCTGTGGGCCTTGTGGGCGGGCGGACTGCTCCAGAGGTTTGCGCGGCGCCGCTGAGGGCAGGTAGGGGTCGAGAGAAGGGGGACCTCACCCATGCCCAGGACCCACACCATGGTCGGAATAGCCGGCCTCTGCACCATCGCGCTGGCGGCCACCGCCGCACCGCTGCCCACGGCCGTCGCCTCGCCCGCCGAGCGCGACCGTCCCGTCGAGCTGCTCGAGGCGGCGTCGGCGACCACGAAGGCCGGAGGCTCCGGTGAGCGCTCACGCGCCGTCGAGCTCGACCCCGCCGCGCTCGCCGGCACCCGCGCCGACGACCGCCTGACCCTCGACCTCTTCGACGACACCAGCGTCACCGCGGAGATCGGGGAGCGGACCACCGTCGACGGCATCACGTCGTGGACCGGGACGCTCGTCGGCACGACCGGCACGTTCAGCGCCGTCGAGGCCGGAGGCGTCTTCCACGTCAGCCTCGCGTCCGCCGAGGACGGCTCGTTCGAGGTGAGCAGCACGCGCGACGGCGGCTACGAGGCCGTCGAGATCGCCGCCACCACCGCAGCCGGCGACGACGCGGTGCGTCCCGAGGACCAGCACGGGCACGAGCACGAGCACGCAGGGTCCGAGCGGCGCGGCAGGGTGCATCCGGCCGCGGCCGCCGACGACCCCTCGGTCATCGACGTCGCCATCGTCTATCCCGCCTCCCTGCCCGCCACGGTGGGCGCCCCCGCCATGCAGGCGCAGTTCGCCCTCGGCATCACGCAGACCAACCAGGCGCTGGCCGCGTCGGGAGTCAGCACCACGGTGCGACTGGTGGGGACGCGCCAGGTCGCCGCGGCGCAGCTCTCCACGCTCACCGCGAACTACTACGCCCTCGGCACCGCCGGCGACGGCGTCTTCGACGAGGCGCAGGCGCTGCGCGAGGAGACGCACGCCGACCTCGTGAGCCTGTGGCTCGGCGGCACCTATCCCTCGGGCACCACCTGCGGCCTCGGCTCGCTCGGCGGCACCAACCCGCAGTACGACCCGGACCGCGCGGCATGGACGGTGGTGTGGGCCGACAGGTGCGCGACGGGCAACCTCACCTTCGCGCACGAGCTCGGCCACAACCTCAGTGCCGACCACGACGCCGCGGCGTCCGCACCGCCCAACGGCAGCAAGCCCTACGCCCGCGGCTACGTCGACGCGGCCGGGGCGTTCACGACGGTGATGGCCTACGCCAACAGCTGCCCCACCTGCACGCGCATCGGCTACTTCTCCAACCCCGCCGTGCTCTACAACGCCCGCCCCACGGGCACGCCCGCCGCCAACAACGCCCAGGCCATCGCCGAGCAGATCAGCGCCGTCGCCAACTACCGGCAGTCGCAGATCTACCCCGGCGCGGTGTCGATCGCGGGCCAGGCCCGCTGGAAGGGCAAGGCGGCCGCCAGCACCACCCCGTGGGCCCCGGCCGTCACCCTCGGCTACCAGTGGTTCCTCGACGGCTCGCCCGTCGCGGGCGCCACGGAGGGCACGTTCAGGCTCAAGCGCAGGGACATCGGCAGCACGCTGACCCTGCGGGTCACCGGGTCGGCCCCCTACTACCCGGCCGCGATCGCGGACACCGGTCCGGTGGTGGTCGGCAAGGCGCTCTTCAAGACCAAGCGTCCCAAGCTGCGCGGCCTGCCGCGGGCCGGGCGTGTGCTCTCGGCGTCGGTGAAGGGCTGGAAGCCCAAGCCGTCGAAGAAGAGCGTCAAGGTCCGCTACCAGTGGCTCAAGAACGGCAAGAAGATCAAGGGCGCCAAGAAGTCGACCTACCGCGTCCGCGCCAAGGACCGCGGCAAGAAGATCTCCGTCAAGGTCACGGTCAAGGCGAAGGGCTACGACAAGGCCAAGCGGTCGTCGAAGAAGGTCAAGATCCGCCGCTAGGCGTGCTGGTCGCGCACCCCGCCGGGCGGGTCACAGGGTCGGCAGCCAGTCGACCCGCCCGGCGAGGGCGGCGTACCCCACGAACGCACCCACGTCGAGCAGGGTGTGCGCCACCACGAACGGCAGCACCCGGCCCCACCGGCGGAACAGCCAGCCGAAGAGCAGCCCCATCGCGAGGTTGCCGACGAAGCCGCCGAGGCCCTGGTAGAGGTGGTAGCTGCCGCGCAGCAGCGCCGCGAGGCCGATGGCCGCGGAGTCGCCGAGGCCGAGCTGGCGCAGCCGGACCTGCACGAAGCCGAGGACGAGGAACTCCTCGAGCACCGCGTTCTCGGCGGCCGCGAGGACGAGCACCGGGACCTGCCACCACTCCCCCGGCAGCGACTGCGCCACCACGGTGAGGTTGGTGCCGAGCGCGAAGGTCGCGAGGTAGAACACGACGCCGACCGAGCCCACGCCCAGCGCGAGCCAGGCGCCGCGACCGAGGTCGCGCCACGTGGCCCAGCCCCCGTCGCGTGCCCACACCTCGCGCAGCCGTGTGCCCGAGCGCACCAGCAGGTAGGCCGCCAGCGCGACGGGCACGAGCGCGAAGCCGATCCGCAGCAGCTGGTAGGTCAGGTCGAGCCACGGCCGGTCGGGGGCCAGCGAGTTGTTGAGGTTGGCCGCCTGCGAGGACAGCGGGCCGGGCGCGGTGAGCGCGGAGACGATGCTGACGATCGAGTAGACCGCCGAGCGCCCCAGCGAGACGAGCAGCACGATCGCGAGCTCGGTCCACAGCAGCGCGCGGGCGAGGTCGGGCACCCCGCCGGGCACGGGGGTGTCGGGCAGCCGCCACCACGGGCGCTTGTCGACGGTCGACGTGCTCACGGGGGACAGCATCCCCCAGCCGGCTGAGTGACGGCTGAGGGACGGGGGTCCGAGCGTCTACGACGGTCAGCGCCGGCGACGCGGGCCCGCGGAGCGGGGCGGCGCCGCCCGCATGTGGTCGCGCACCGGCACCAGCAGGTCGCGCAGGCGCCGCGTGTCGGCGCCCGACAGCGGCGAGAAGAGCTGCTGGCGCAGCACCTCGACGTGGCCGGGGATGACGCGCGCGATCACCTCGCGGCCGGCGTCGGTCACCGTGACGGTCACGCTCCGCTCGTCGTCGGCCGAGGGCGCACGGCTGACGAGGCCCGCCTTCTCGAGGAGTCCGGCCTGGTAGGTCAGGCCGCTGCGGCTGTAGACCACGCCGTCGGCGAGGTCGGTCATCCGCTCGCTGCCGGTGGGCGAGTTCAGCGCCAGCCGGGCCAGCAGCTGGAACTGCACGTAGCTCAGGTCGCCCTCCTCGCGCAGCTGCTGCTCGACGGCGTGCTTGAGCAACCCGGCCACGTCCATCAGGGCGAAGTAGGCGCTGAGCTGCTCGGAGTCGAGGGACGAGGAGGAGTCGGGCATGCACCTATCCTAGCGATGCTTCACCTTCGAAGCACTTGCTTTGAGTTCAAAGCATTGCTACCGTTGACCATGTGCTTCGAACTCGAAGCACATCCCCTCCAGAGAAGGACACGACCATGAAGGCCATCCGCTTCCACCAGTACGGCGACGCCGACGTCCTGCGCCTCGAGGAGGTCGAGCTCCCGGAGCCCGGCCCCGACCAGGTGCGGGTCCGCGTCGCGGGCACGTCGTTCAACGGCGTCGACGCCAACATCCGCGCGGGCAACATGCAGGGCCCGATGCCGCTGACCCTCCCGCACACCCCCGGCCTCGACGTCGCGGGCACCGTCGACCAGCTCGGCGACGGCGTCACCGACCTCCGGGTCGGCGACCGCGTGATCGGCTTCCTGCCCTTCGTCGTCGACGGCGCCTCGGCCGAGCACGTCGTGGTCGACGCCGAGAGCCTGACCGCGGCGCCGACCACGATCCCGCTCGCCGACGCCGCCGCGCTGCCCGTGGTCGGCCTGACCGCGTGGCAGGCCGTGCACGAGCACGCCGCCCTCCAGTCCGGGCAGCGCATCCTGGTCAACGGCGCCGGCGGTGCGGTCGGGCGCTATGCCGTCCAGCTCGCCGCGGCCGCGTCGGCCCACGTCGTCGCCACCGGGGGCAGCGACGTCCGCGACCACCTCCTCGCCCTCGGCGCGGATCAGGTCGTCGACCACACCAGCACGGACGTACGCTCCGCGGTGACCGAGCCCGTCGACGTCCTGCTCAACCTCGCGCCGGTCACGCCGGAGCAGCTCGCCGACCTCGCCACCCTCGTCGCCGACGGCGGGGTCGTGGTCAACACGACCGTCTGGATGCCCGCGCCGAGCGACGAGTCTCGTGGCGTGCGCGGCATCGACCTCTACGTCCGCAGCGACGCCGAGCAGCTCGCCGGCCTGGTGGCCCGGGTGGACCGCGGCGAGCTGCTGGTCGACGTCGACCAGAGGGTGGCCCTCGAGGACCTTCCCGCGGTGCACGCCCGGGCGGCCGCCGGCCGGCTGCGCGGCAAGGTCGTCGTCACCCCCGCCTAGGCGAGGACTAGCCCGTCGGGTCCGGCGTCGACGGTGACCGAGCCGCCGTCGGTGACCTCGCCGCCGATCAGCTTCCGAGCGAGCGGGTCGCCGATCGCCGACTGGATCAGCCGGCGCAGCGGCCGGGCGCCGTACGCCGGGTCGTAGCCGATCTCGGCCAGCCAGGCGCGTGCCGCGTCGGTCACCGAGATGTTGATCCGCCGCACGGCGAGCCGCTTCTCGAGCAGCGTGAGCTGGAGGTCGACGATGTGGGCCAGGTCGTCCTTGGTGAGCGCGTCGAACAGGACGACCTCGTCGAGCCGGTTGAGGAACTCGGGCTTGAAGTGCGCCCGGACCACGCCCATCACCGACTCCTTCTTGACCTCCGGCTCCATGAGCGGGTCGACCAAGAAGTTCGAGCCGAGGTTGGAGGTCAGGATCAGCAGGGTGTTGCGGAAGTCGACCGTGCGGCCCTGGCCGTCGGTGAGCCGGCCGTCGTCGAGCACCTGCAGCAGGATGTCGAAGACCTCCGGGTGTGCTTTCTCGACCTCGTCGAGCAGCACCACGCTGTAGGGCCGGCGCCGCACGGCCTCGGTGAGCTGGCCGCCCTCGTCGTAGCCGACGTAGCCGGGCGGCGCACCGACGAGCCGCGAGACCGAGTGCTTCTCGCTGTACTCGCTCATGTCGATGCGGACGATCGCCCGCTCGTCGTCGAAGAGGAAGTCGGCGAGCGACTTGGCCAGCTCGGTCTTGCCGGTGCCGGTCGGGCCGAGGAAGAGGAACGACCCGGTCGGCCGGTTGGGGTCGGAGATCCCGGCCCGCGAGCGGCGTACGGCGTCGCTGACCGCGGTCACGGCCTCGCGCTGGCCGATGAGGCGCTCACCGATCACCTGCTCCATCTCGAGCAGCTTGGCGGTCTCGCCCTGCAGCATCCTGCCGGTCGGGATGCCGGTCCAGGCCTCGACGACGTCGGCGATCTGCTCGGCACCGACCTCCTCGCCGACCAGCGGCTCGAGGTCGAGCTGCTCGGCCTTCTCCACCTCGGCGATCTGCTTCTCGAGCTCGGGGATGCGGCCGTACTGGATCTCGCTGGCGCCGGCGAGGTCGCCCTCGCGCAGCTTCTTCTCGGCCTCGATCTTGAGCTGGTCGAGCTGGCGGCGCAGCTCGCCCTCGCCCTGGAGCTGGTCCTTCTCGCGCTCCCAGCGGGCCTCGAGGCCGCGCAGCTCCTCCTCGCGGTCGGCGAGGTCCTTCTGCAGCACCTCGAGCCGCTCGACCGACGCGGGGTCGGTCTCCTTCTCGAGCGCGAACTGCTCCATCTTGAGCCGGTCGACCTGGCGGCGCAGCACGTCGATCTCCTCCGGGGAGGACTCGTGCTCCATCCGCAGCCGCGAGGCGGCCTCGTCGATGAGGTCGATCGCCTTGTCGGGCAGCTGGCGGCCGGTGATGTAGCGGTCGGACAGCGTCGCGGCGGCGACGAGCGCGGCGTCGGTGATGCGCACGCCGTGGTGCGCCTCGTACTTCTCCTGGATGCCGCGCAGGATCTGGATGGTGTCCTCGACGGTGGGCTCGCCGACGAAGACCTGCTGGAAGCGGCGCTCGAGGGCGGGGTCCTTCTCGATCCGCTCGCGGTACTCGTCGAGCGTGGTCGCGCCGATCATGTGCAGCTCGCCGCGCGCGAGCATCGGCTTGAGCATGTTGCCGGCGTCCATCGCGGAGTCGCCGCCGGCGCCCGCGCCGACGACCGTGTGCAGCTCGTCGATGAACGTGATGACCTGCCCGCCGGCGTCCTTGATCTCCTCGAGCACGGCCTTGAGCCGCTCCTCGAACTCGCCGCGGTACTTCGCGCCGGCCACCATCGCGGCCAGGTCGAGCGACAGCACGCGACGACCCTTGAGGGAGTCGGGGACGTCACCGGCGACGACGCGCTGGGCGAGGCCCTCGACGACGGCGGTCTTGCCGACGCCCGGCTCGCCGATGAGCACGGGGTTGTTCTTGGTGCGCCGCGAGAGGACCTGGACCACCCGTCGGATCTCGGCGTCGCGGCCGATCACGGGGTCGAGGCGCCCGTCCTCCGCTGCCCGGGTGAGGTCGACGCTGTACTTCTCCAGCGACTCGTACGACGCCTCGGCGCTCTCGCTGGTCACCCGGCGGTTGCCGCGGACGGCCGTGATCGCCTCGCGCAGGCCGGCCGCGTCGAGACCGGCGTCGGTCAGGACCTTCTGGGCCGAGGACTCGACGGTGGCGAGGGCCACGAGCAGGTGGTCGGTGGCGACGTAGTCGTCGCGCATCGAGCCGGCCAGGTCGAGCGACGAGGCGAGGACGCGGGTCAGCGCCGCCGAGGCGCTCGGTTGCTGGACGGTCGAGCCGGTGGCGCTGGGCAGGGCGCGCTGCACCCGGACGGCCTTCGCCAGCAGGTCGGCGGCGTCGACGCCTGCCTTCTGGACGAGGCTGCGGGTCGCGCCGTCCTCCTGCTGGAGCAGGGCGACGAGCAGGTGGATCGGCTCGGTGTTGGTGTTGCCGCCGGTGGTGGCGGCGAGCTGGGCAGCCTCGATGACCTCGCGGCTGCGGGTGGTGAACTTCTCGGCACCGAACTGGCTCAACTCATCTCCTCTGTGTGCGTGGTGGGGACCACTGTGGTCCCACCTCGTCCAACGCGCCAGAAGTTGAGTCGATTCCCCTCAACTCTGGGGACGTCGCATGGTGTCAGCGCGCCGGAGGAGGTAGGTGTCCATCACCCAGCCGTCGGCGTCCTTCGCCCGCGCGCGAGCCGCCCGGACCTCCTCGACGACCTCGCCGAGCCGGCCGGCGACGAGCTCCTCGTGGGGGCTGCCGAGGTTGGCGCCCCACCAGATGTCCCACTCGCCCTCCTCCGCTGGAAGCAACGTTGCCTGCAGCCGGCCGTCCAGCATCACGACGAGGTTGTCGTGGCCGGCGGCGACCTCGTCGGCGAGCCGGCGCCCGGTCGTCACCAGCACCGGCCGGCCGACCTCGTGGAGCACGACCCGGTGCCGGGCGGCGAGGAGCGAGAGCGCGGAGATGCCGGGCACGACGTCGTACGCCACGCCCAGGCGGTCGACCAGGCGGTCGACCACGCGGTCGACCACGCGGATCGTCGAGTCGTAGAACGCCGGGTCGCCCCACACCAGGAGGCCGACCGTGCCGGGCCGCTGCGCGATCACCGATCCGTACGCCGCCGCGCGGGCGTCGTGCCAGTCGAGGACCGCGCCGTCGTAGCCGGCGCCGTCGAGGCCCGCGTCGCGGTCGCGCGGCGGGTCGGGGACGGCGACCAGCTCGACGCCGACGTCCTCGCAGACCGCGCGGCGCAGCGCGAGCAGGGGATCACCCGGGCCCTTGTCGGCGGCGATGACGTAGTCGCACCCCGCGATGGCTTCGCGGGCCTCGGCCGTCAACTGCCCGGGGTGGCAGCCGATGCCGACGATCCTGACCCGCACGGCCGGTCCCGCCTCGATCACCGGTCCTCCAGCTCGCCCTCGACGTCGAGGTAGACCTGCTGCAGCGCCGCCATCACGTCGGCGTCGGGCGACTCCCACAGCCCGCGCTCGGCGGCCTCGTGGAGCCGCTCGACGATGCCACGCAGCGCCCACGGGTTGGAGGTGCGCAGGAACTGCTGGTTGGTCTCGTCGAGGACGTACTCCTTGGCCAGCGTCTCGTACATCCAGTCGTGCACGACCCCCGTCGTGGCGTCGAACCCGAACAGGTAGTCGACGGTCGCGGCGAGCTCGAAGGCTCCCTTGTAGCCGTGGCGCTGCATCGCGGCGATCCAGCGCGGGTTGACCACGCGCGCCCGGAAGACGCGGTTGGTCTCCTCCTGCAGCGTGCGGGTGCGCACCGCGTCCGGCGTCGTCGAGTCGCCGACGTAGGCCTTGGGGTCACTGCCGGTCAGCGCGCGGACCGTGGCGACCATGCCGCCGTGGTACTGGAAGTAGTCGTCGCTGTCGGCGATGTCGTGCTCGCGGGTGTCGATGTTCTTCGCCGCCACCTTGATCCGCCGGTAGTTGGCGCGCATGTCGTCGGCGGCCGGCGCCCCGTCGAGGTCGCGGCCGTAGGCGAAGCCGCCCCAGGTCGTGTAGACCTCGGCGAGGTCCTGGTCGCTGCGCCAGTTGCCGGACTCGACGACCTGCAGGATCCCGGCGCCGTACGACCCGGGCTTGGACCCGAAGATCCGGGTGGTCGAGCGCCGCTCGTCGCCGTGCTCGGCCAGGTCGGCGCGCGCGTGGGCGCGGACGTAGTTGTGCTCGTCGGGCTCCTCGAGGCCGGCCACGAGGCGTACGGCGTCGTCGAGCATCGCGACCACGTGCGGGAAGGCGTCGCGGAAGAAGCCGGAGATCCGGACCGTGACGTCGATGCGCGGCCGGCCGAGCTCGTCGAGCGGGACGACCTGCAGGTCGTTGACCCGGCGCGAGGCCTCGTCCCACACCGGCCGCACGCCGAGCAGGGCGAGCACCTCGGCGATGTCGTCACCGCTGGTGCGCATCGCGCTCGTGCCCCACACCGACAGGCCGACGGACTGCGGGTAGGTGCCGGTCTCGTCGAGGTACTTCGCCACGAGCGACTCGGCCATCGCGTGGCCGGTCTGCCACGCGAGGCGGGAGGGGACCGCGCGCGGGTCGACGGTGTAGAAGTTGCGGCCCGTCGGCAGCACGTTGACCAGCCCGCGCAGCGGCGAGCCGGACGGGCCGGCCGCGACGAACCCGCCGTCGAGCGCGTGCACCACGGCGTCGAGCTCGTCGGTCGTGCGCGCCAGCCGCGGCACGACCTGGGTCGCCGCGAACTCCAGCACCCGCTGGACCTCGGGGTCGTCGTGGAGCTCGGCCGCGCGGGCGGGGTCCCAGTCGGCCTTGTCCATCTGCTCGACGAGGTCACGCGCGATCGCCTCGACCCGGTCCACCTCGGCCGTTCCCTCGGTGGTCGAGTAGCCGTCGCGAGGAACGAGCGACGGCATATCGAGACCCAGGCCGAGCGCCGCCCGCAGCCCCGGCACCGCCTGGGCCTGCCCGCCGAACACCTGCGCCGCCCGCATGATCGCGAGCACGAGGTTGACCCGCGCCTCGCCGGCGGGCGCCTCGCCGAGCACGTGCAGCCCGTCGCGGATCTGCGCGTCCTTGATCTCGCAGAGCCACCCGTCCACGTGCATGATGAAGTCGTCGAACTCCTCGGCGTCCGGCTGCTCCTCCAGCCCCAGGTCGCGGTGCATCTCCGCGGCGTGCATGAGCTGCCAGATCTCGCCGCGGATCGCCGGCAGCTTGGCCGGGTCCATCGCGGCGATGTTGGCGTGCTCGTCGAGGAGCTGCTCGAGGCGGGCGATGTCGCCGTACGACTCCGCGCGGGCCATCGGCGGCACGAGGTGGTCGACGATCGTGGCGTGCGCGCGGCGCTTGGCCTGCGCGCCCTCGCCCGGGTCGTTGACGAGGAACGGGTAGACCAGCGGCAGGTCGCCGAGCGCCGCGTCGGTGCCGCAGCTCGCCGACAGCGCGGCGTTCTTGCCGGGCAGCCACTCCAGCGAGCCGTGCTTGCCGAGGTGGACCACGGCGTCGGCCTGGAAGCCCCCCTCCTCGACAGCACTGCCCAGCCAGCGGTAGGCGGCGAGGTAGTGGTGCGTCGGCGCGAGGTCCGGGTCGTGGTAGATCGCGATCGGGTTCTCGCCGAAGCCGCGCGGCGGCTGGATGAGCAGGACGACGTTGCCGGCCCGCACCGTGGCGAGGACGAGCTCGCCCGCGTCGTTGACGAAGAGCGACCCGACGCCCGGCCCCCACGCCTCCACCATCGCGTCGCGGAGGTCCTGCGGGAGGTCGCGGGTCCAGGCGGCGTACTGCTCCGGCGTGATCCGCACGTGCGCGTCCGTCAGCTGCGCGTGGGTCAGCCACTCCTCGTCCTGGCCGCCGGCGGCGATGAGCGCGTGGATCAGCGCGTCCCCCTTCTCGGTGTCGCTCGCGTCCCGGCCCAGGATGTCCGTCACCACGTTCCCCGACCCCAGGTCGTACCCCTCCGCCCGCAGCCGCTGGAGCAGCCGGATGGTCGAGACCGGGGTGTCGAGGCCGACGGCGTTGCCGATGCGGGCGTGCTTGGTGGGGTAGGCCGAGAGCACGAGGGCGAGCCTCTTCTCGGCGTTCGGGGTCGTCCGCAGGCGCGCGTGCCGCACCGCGATGCCGGCGACGCGGGCGCAGCGCTCGGGGTCGGCGACGTAGTGCGGCAGCCCGTCGGCGTCGACCTCCTTGAAGGAGAACGGCGCGGTGATGATGCGGCCGTCGAACTCCGGGATGGCGATCTGCGTCGCCGAGTCGAGCGGGCTGACGCCGTCGTCGGAGGCCTCCCACTCGGCGCGGCTCGAGGTGAGGCACAGGCCCTGGATGATCGGGATGTCGAGCGCCGACATCCGCGCCACGTCCCACGACTCGTCGTCCCCGCCGGCGCTGGCGCTCGACGGTACGCTGCCGCCGGCCGCGAGGACGGTCACGATCAGCGCGTCCAGCGTGCCGAACGCCTCGTAGAGCTCGTCGGGCGCGGAGCGGAGCGAGCCGACGAAGATGGGTACGCCGACCGCGTGGCCGGTCGCGTCCACCGCGTCGGCGAGGGCGTGCGCGAAGGCGGTGTTGCCGCTCGCCTCGTGCGCCCGGTAGTAGAGGACCCCGATCCGCGGCAGGTCCTCGTCGACCGCCGGCCGCTCCGCGAACCCCCACTGCGGCAGCACCGCCGGCGGCGCGAACCCCTCGCCGGTCAGCAGCACGGTGTCGGAGAGGAAGGCGTGCAGCTGGGCGAGGTTGTCCGGGCCGCCCTCGGCGAGGTAGCGGTGGGCCTCGGCGGCGACGCCGATCGGCACCGACGACAGCTCCATCAGCTCGGCGCTCGGGGTCTGCTCGCCTCCGAGGACGACGGCGGGCATGCCGGTCGCGGCGACGCGGGTGAAGCCGGAGCAGAGGTCCTGCGGCGAGCCGAGCAGCCGGCCGACGACGAGGTCGCAGCCCTCGATCACCTCGGCCATCGACTGGTGGCCGGGCCGCGCCGGGTTGGCGAGGACGTAGTCGGCACCCGACGCCCGCGCGCTGAGCAGGTCGGTGTCGGACGTGGACAGGAGCGCGATCCGGGTCATGACGGGTCCTCCGGGGTGACGGGCGGTGCGGTGGTCGGGGTGGTGGTCGGGGTGGTGGTCGGGCGTGGTGGCCGCTGCGCGGGTGCGGGCGAGCCGGTGGCCGTCGACGGGGGTCCCGCGGACGAGGTGCTGGGCGACGAGGTCCTCGGCGACGGCGGCGTCCACGCCGCCGTACCAGACGTCGTCGGGCTGGATGCTGACGACGGGTGCGTGGTTGCAGGGGAACTGGCAGCCGGTCTGGGTGATGAGCACGTCGTCGTCGCCGAGGCCGTGCTCTGCGAGGAGCCGGCCGAGCGCCGTCGCCGTCCGGTCGGAGCCGGCGGCGGTGCAGCGAGGCCCGCGGCACACCAGCACCTGGTGCCGGTGGCCGGGGACGGCGTCCCACGCGGACGACGCCAGCGCCGCCTCGCTCCCGGTGATCGGACGGGCGAGGTCGAGGATGCCGCGCAGCGTGGCCGCGTCGTGGCCGTCGAGGTCGTTGCGCAGCACCGCGGTGGCGACCCGCACGTCGGGGCGTACGCCGTCGCGCTCGCGCCACCAGTGACCGGCCACCCGACGCAGCCAGGACTGCGCCGGGGCGTGCGGGCCGAGGCTGACGCCGGCCAGCGAGATCGTCGTCGCGCCGGCGTCGGCCAGCCGGGTGAGCTCGGCGGAGAGGGACGGGTCGCCGAGCTGGAGGTAGCCGACGCTGCCGCCGAGGCGGCTCGCCGCGGCGGCCAGGCGTGCGTGCTCGGCGACCTCGAGGACCGACATCCCGACGAGCAGGTCGTGGGCGCTCACACGCGCACCTCCCGCCGGGGTCCGTTCCAGCGCACGTGCGGCCGGTCGTGGACCGGGTGCGGCTCGACGGTGGCGTCGACGCCGTAGACGTCCGCGATCAACGCCGAGGTGAGCACCTCGTGCACCGGGCCGGCGGCGACCAGCCGACCGGCGTCGAGGACCGCGAGCCGGTCGCAGTAGGCGGCGGCCAGCTCGAGGTCGTGCAGCGCGGCGACGGTGGTGAGGCCGAGCCCGCGGACGCGGTCGAGGAAGTCGAGCTGGTGGCCGAGGTCGAGGTGGTTGGTGGGCTCGTCGAGGAGCAGCACGGCGGGGCGCTGGGCCACCGCGCGGGCCAGCTGGGTGCGTTGGCGCTCACCGCCCGACAGCGTCTGCCAGCTGCGGTCGGCCAGCTCGGCGACGTCGGCGAAGCGCAGCGCCTCGTCGACCGCCTCGCGCTCGCCCGGCGGGGTGTCGAAGACAGCGAGACGCCCGGTGCGGTGCGGGATCCGGCCGAGCTCGACGACCTGCCGCACGGTGAGGTCGAGCGTCGTCGCCGCCTGCTGCTCGACCAGCCCCACCAGCCGGGCCCGCTCGCGCGGCGGCAGGGCGTGGAGGTTGCGGCCGTCGAGCAGCACGTCGCCCGCGGCCGGTCGGGTCTGGCCCGCGACGAGGTTGATCAGCGTGGTCTTGCCCGACCCGTTGGGCCCGAGCAGGCCCGTCACCGTGCCGGGCTCGCAGACGAGGTCGATGTCGCGGACGATCTCGCGGCCGCCGGCCCGCCAGGCCGCGCCGCGCACCTCGAGGCGTACGCCGTGCGCGTCAGGCATGGTGCCCCCCGCGGCGCAGGAGCCAGGCGAAGAACGGCGCCCCGACGACGCCGGTGACGACCCCGAGCGGCACCTCCTGCCCCTCGACGACCGACCGGGCGACAGTGTCGGCGAGCACGAGCGTGATCGCGCCGACGACAGCGCACATCGGCAGCAGCAGTCGGTGGCCGGGACCGGTGACGAGCCGCACCATGTGCGGCACGACCAGGCCGACGAAGCCGATCAGGCCGGCGTACGCCACCAGGCAGGCGGTGACCAGGGCCGTGCCGACGAGCAGCAACCAGCGCAGCCGGGTCACGTCGACGCCGAGCGAGCGGGCGGACACCTCGCCGAACGCGAAGGCGTCGAGCTGGTCGGCCAGGGCGACGATGCCGACCGTGGCGACGAGCGCGACGACGGCGAGGAACACCGACGACTCCCACCGCAGCCCCGCGACGGAGCCGAGGGTCCACGACAGCACCCGGCGCGCGGCCTGGCTGTCGCCGCTGACGATGACGAGGAAGGCGGTGTAGGCCGCGCAGACCTGGCCGACGGCGACGCCGGCGAGGATCGTGCGGGTCGGGGGCAGGCTGCCCGACCGGCCGGCGGCGAGCAGCAGCACGGCGAGCAGCGCCGCCAGCGCTCCCGCGAAGCCGGCCCCCGCGACCGCGGCCGAGCCGACGAGGCCGGCGAACGGCACGCCGAGCACGATGACCGTCACCGCACCGACGGCCGCGCCGCCCGAGATGCCGAGGAGGTAGGGGTCGGCGAGGTCGTTGCGGGTCAGCGACTGGAGCACCGCTCCGCACAGCGCCAGCGCGGCGCCGACGGCGGCCGCGCCCAGCACGCGCGGCATCCGCAGCTGCCACACGATCTGGTCGTGGAAGAGCGCGACGTCGAAGTCGCCCAGGTGCATCCGCCGGCCGACGACCTCCAGCACCTGCGGAACGGGTACGGGGACCGCCCCCACCCCGAGCGACACCGCCATGGCGACCCCGAGCACCACCAGCCCGAGGGCGAGGGTGCCGAGGCCACCCAGGGTCCGGGTCACCGTGCGGCGGCGAGCTCGAGGAGCTGGTCGGAGACCGAGGCGGCGCCGTCGGCGAGACGCACCCCCGGTGTGGTCTCCGAGAAGGGGACGACGACGTACGCCTCGGCGGCGACGGCGTCGAGCTGCCGGAGGACCGGGTCGGCCTCCAGGTAGTCGATCTTGTCCTCGGCACTCGACCAGGAGGCGTCGGCGAGCACGATCACGTCGGGGTTCGCGGCGACGACCTTCTCCCACGTGCCGTCGGCCCAGCCGTCGTCGAGGCCGCCGAAGACGTTGGTCGCGCCGACCGCGTCGAGCACGAGCTGCGGCCCGCCGCCGCCCGCGCCGACGTACGGCGTGCGGTCGCCGGAGTCGAACCAGAGGACGTCGAGCCCCGTGCCCGCCGCGGTCTCCTCGATCCCGTCGAGCAGCGCCTGCTGCTCGGCGACGAGCTGCTCGGCCCGCTCGGGGACGCCGAAGGCGGTCGCGACCGACTCGACCTCGTCCCAGACCGCGTCGAAGGACGGCTCGGGCCGGTCGGCGGCCTCCTCGCACCCGAAGGGCGAGAGGTACGACGGCGTGCCCGCCGCGTCGAGCTCGTCGCGCGTGCCCGCCACCTTGGCGTCGAAGGCGCTGCCGTAGGACGCGTAGACGAAGTCCGGCTGGGCCGCGAGGAGGTCCTCGCGGGAGGGGTACTCCTCAGCGAGCACGTCGACCGACTCGTAGGCCGCCTGCCACTTGGCTGGGACGGCGTCGTCGAGGTAGGCGGTGCCGGCGAGCTGGTCCTCGACGCCCAGGGCGAGGGCGACCTCGGTCGCACCCTGGTTGAGGGTGACGGCCCGGCGCGGCCGCGCCGCCAGCGTCGTGGTGCGCCCGCAGCTCGTGACCTCGACGGGGAAGATCGACGCGCTGCCGCTCGTGTCGGCCGGGCCCGGATCGGACGCGCTGTCCGCCTCCGGAGCCCCGGCGCAACCGCTCAGGACGAGCACAGCGGTGACGGACAGGACGGTCTTCGGCAACAGCGCGATCCGCACGGATCCTCCTCGGGGTTCTCGCCCCTCGTGATGGGATCCGCGTGGGCCAGTGTCTGGCTACGGCCTGCGCTCGGCAGGCCTCACAGTGGCGGAACCGCCCCGGGCTTGCACCGGGTTCCTGGGTCCCACGCGGAGTGGTGCCGCGAGCCTAGCCGGTCTCTCGCCTGACCCTCCAACGATGGTTGAGCAGCGAGGAACGAGCGTGCCGAAACCAAGGCCGTGCCAAGATCTCGCCCCATGACCGACCGGACCCGCGGCGACCTCTGCCCGGGCGTCTTCCGCCCCTGGCCGGCCGACGACGGCGCGCTCGTCCGCCTCCGGGTCCCCGGCGGCCACCTCACCCGTACGACCCTCCTGGCGCTGCTCGACCTCGCCGAGTCGTACGGCGACGGGCGGGTGCACCTGACCAAGCGGGCCAACCTCCAGCTGCGCGCGCTGCCGTCGATCGACGGCGCCCTGCCGGACGCGGTGGTCGAGGCGATCCGCGCGACCGGCCTGCTCCCGTACCCCGCGCACGAGCTGGTCCGCAACGTGCTCGTCTCGCCGCTGACCGGGCTGGTGGGCGGTCGCGCCGACCTGCGGCCGGTCACCCGCGAGCTGGACGAGCGGATGTGCGCGATGCCGTCGCTCGCCGACCTGTCGGGGCGGTTCCTCCTCGTCCTCGACGACGGCCGCGGCGACCTCACCTCCCGCTCGACCGACCTGGGCCTGGTCGCCCTGTCCGCGGACACCGCTCAGCTGCGGGTCGGCAGCGACCGCTGGGGACCGGTGGTCCCGCTGACCGAGGCGGCCGCCCGCCTGACCGAGCTGGCGCGGGACTTCCAGGAGGTCCGCGGAGCGGCGTGGCACGTCGACGAGGTGCCGGGCTTCGGGCCATCGGAGCAGCCGGACCCGCGGGCGCTCGTGTCGTCGGGCCCCCCGGCCTACGGCGAGGTGGTGTCAGGAGTCGTGCACGTGCCGATCGAGGGTGGTGTCGTTGGGAGCAACGTTGCCTGCACGCTCGGGGAGCAGCTGGTCGTCACCCCGTGGAAGTCCCTCGTGTCGGTGGTCGAGTAGCCCGCGAGGAACGAGCGGGCGTATCGAGACCCCCTCGCTGGTCGAGTAGCCCGCGAGGGACGAGCGGGCGTATCGAGACCCGATCAGCCGACCGCCGCCACGTCCACGCAGATGACACCCCGGTTCCCGTCCTGGTCGGCGATGACCGTCATCCCGGGCGCGTCGCTGTCGTCCACGACGGTCCCGCCCGCGGCGACCGCGGCAGCGATCCGCTGCTCGCGCGCCTCGGCCGCGACGTAGACCTCGAGGTGGAACCGCTGACCCTCGGACGAGTCGGACGCGCCGTCGTCGAACCACAGGTTCGGCACCCGCACCGTCGCGTCGCGGACCTCGTCGCCGGGCGACCCGCGACCCACGGAGTCACCGTCGCCGGTCAGCAGCGCCGCCCAGACCGGCGCGATGGTCGCGGACTGCGCGGTGTCGAGCCCGAGCTCGATCTCGCTCACGGCGGCCGGGTCGGCGGCGAGACCCTGGTCGGCGGCGACCTCGGAAATCCGGCGCGCGAGGTCGACGTCCTGCTGCGTCGGCCACTCGACGACGTACTCCGTGCCGTCGTCGTCGCGGTAGATCGCGTCGGGCGTGACCAGCTCGAGGTCGACGTGCCCGCGACCGATCACGACGCGCGGGTGGTGGCCGACCGCGTCGCCCGCCTTGCCGACGGCGGCGACGAGACGCACGGCCCCGGCGAAGTCGTCCACGACGTAGCGGGCGTGCAGGCCCTGGGCCAGCTTGCGCCAGTCGGTCAGCCCGGCCTCGGCGATCTGCGCGCTCCTGATCATGTCCATGTCCATGTCCGGACCCTAGTCACCAGCGGCGACACCGGACAGGGACTGCCCTAGGCTGCCCCCGTCACGCGACGCAGGAACCCGGTGCGAGTCCGGGGCGGTTCCGCCACTGTCACTCCCTCCAACACATCGGAGGGACCAGCCAGACACTGCCCGCGCGACGTACCCGCCGACCAGGGGCGAGAACCCCGAGGAGCAGTGATGAGCCTTCCCGCGCGCCCGCCGCGCCGCTACGACTACGTCGACGACGGCGCCGCGATCTACGACGAGTCGTTCGCGACGATCCGCCGGGAGGCGTCGTTCGACCACCTGCCCGCCGACGCCGAGCGCGTCGCCGTCCGCATGGTCCACGGCACCGGCCAGACCGACCTCACCCGCGACCTCGTCGTCCACCCGCGGCTCGTTGCGGCAGCGCGTACGGCGCTCGAGGCCGGCGCGCCGATCATCACCGACGCCCACATGGTCGCGAGCGGCGTCACCCGCGCCCGCCTTCCCCGCGACAACGACGTCCTCTGCGCGCTGCGCGACCCGGAGGTCCCGGCGCTGGCGCGGACGATGAGCACCACCCGCTCCGCCGCCGCGCTGTCCCTCCTCGCGGACCGCCTCGACGGCGCGGTCGTCGCGATCGGCAACGCCCCCACCGCGCTCTTCCACCTCCTCGAGATGCTGCTCGACGGGGCGCCGCGACCGGCCGCCATCGTCGGCGTACCCGTCGGCTTCATCGGCGCGGCCGAGTCCAAGCAGGCGCTCGAGGAGGCCCCGATCGACGTCCCCTTCCTCACCGTCCGCGGCCGCCGCGGCGGCTCGGCGATGGCCGCCTCCGCCCTCAACGCGCTGGCCCAGGAGCGGGAGTGACCGGGCGGCTGCACGGCCGGCTCTACGGCGTCGGCCTCGGCCCCGGTGACCCCGAGCTGATCACCCTCAAGGCAGCGCGCCTCATCGGGTCCGCCGACGTGATCGCCTTCCACGCCGGCGTCGGCAAGACCTCCAACGCGCGCACGATCGCCGCCGACCTCATCCCGGACACCGCGGTCGAGGAGGAGCTCCGCTACCCCGTCACGACCGGCCCGACCGCGCACCCGGGCGGGTACGCCGGCGCCATGGCTGAGTTCTACGAGCAGTGCGCCGCGCGGCTGGGCGCCCACCTCGAGGCCGGGCGGACCGTCGTCGTGCTGGCCGAGGGCGACCCCCTGTTCTACGGCTCCTTCATGTACCTCCACGACCGCCTCTCCCCGCGCTTCGAGACCGAGGTCGTCCCCGGCGTACCTGCCTTCGCCGCCGCGACCGCCGTCCTCGCCTCGCCGCTGGTGCGCCAGACCGACGTCCTCACCGTGCTGCCCGGCACCCTCCCGGTCCCCGAGCTGGCCCGCCGCCTCGCCGACACCGACGGCGCGATCATCATGAAGCTCGGCCGCACCTTCCCCGGCGTCGTCGACGCGCTGCGCCAGGCCGGCCGCCTCCAGCACGCGCTGTACGTCGAGCGCGCCTCGATGCCCGCCGAGCGCTGGATGCCCGTGGTCGACGTCGACCCCGCGTCGGTGCCGTACTTCTCGCTGATCGTCGTCCCGGGCGACAGCGTGGCGGAGGACCCCCACGGCCGAAGGGCCTCGTCGGGCTCCTCCCTCGCTGGTCGAGCAGCCCGCGAGGACCCCCTCGCTGGTCGAGTAGGCCGCGAGGAACGAGCGGGCGTATCGAGACCCGACCCCTGCCTCGCTGGTCGAGTAGCCCGCGAGGAACGAGCGGGCGTATCGAGACCCACCACCCTCCGCGTCATCGGCCTCGGCCCCGGCCCGGACACGTGGGTCACCCCCGAGGCCGCCGAGGCGCTCAGCAACGTCGACCACGTGGTCGGCTATGCCCCCTACGTCCACCGCGTCCCGCAGCGCGAGGGCCTCACCCGCCACGCCTCCGGCAACACCGTCGAGGTCGACCGCGCCCGCCTCGCCCTCGACCTCGCCCAGCGCGGCGAGCGCGTGGCCGTTGTCTCGGGCGGCGACGCCGGAGTCTTCGGGATGGCGAGTGCCGTGTTCGAGGCAGCGGCCGACTACCCCGACGTACCCGTCGAGGTCCTCCCCGGCGTCAGCGCCGTCCAGGCCGTCGCGGCCAAGGCCGGGGCCCCGATCGGCGCGGACTTCGCGGTCGTGTCGCTGAGCGACCGGCTCAAGCCGTGGCCGGTGATCGAGAGGCGCCTGCGCGCGATCGCCGAGGCCGACCTGGTGCTCGCGGTCTACAACCCCGCCTCGCGCAGCCGCACCACCCAGGTCGCCGACCTGCAGAAGCTGTTCCTCGAGCACCGCAGCCCCGACACGGTCGTGGTGGTCGGCCGCGACGTCGGCCGCGACGAGGAGTCGCTGACCGTGACCACCCTCGCCGAGCTCGACGCCGACACGGTCGACATGAAGTGCCTGCTCATCGTCGGCGCCTCATCGACCACCGTGACCGCCGCCGGCCAGGTCTGGACGCCGAGGTTCGTGGAGTGACCGTCCACTTCGTCGGAGCCGGACCGGGTGCGGCCGACCTCATCACACTGCGCGCGGCGTCCCTGCTCGCTGCAGCCGACGTCGTGCTCTACCCGGGGACCTACCTCGACACCGAGGTCCTTTCCCACTGCCCCGACGCCCGCCAGGTCGACACCCAGCGCCTCGACCTCGACCAGATCACCGCCGTCATGGTGTCCGCGAACGCCGAGGGGCTCGAGGTCGTCCGCCTCACCTCCGGCGACCCGTCCCTCTACTCCGCCCTCTCCGAGCAGACCGCGCGCCTCGACGCGGCGGGCGTCGCATGGGACGTGTGCCCAGGAGTCCCGGCATACGCCGCCGCTGCCGCCGCCGTCGGCCGCGAGCTCACGGTCCCGCTGGTCGCGCAGTCGGTGGTCCTGACCCGTACGCAAGCCCGGTCGACCGCGATGCCTTCGACCGAGTCACTGGCCGCCTTCGCCGCGACCCGCGCGACGCTCGTCCTCCACCTCGCCATCACCCGCACCCGCGAGCTCGCGGCGTCGCTGGTCGACGAGTACGGCGCCGACTGCCCCGCCGTCGTCGTCCACCGCGCTTCACAGCCGGACGAGCTGGTCCTCCGCGCCACGCTCGCCGACATCGCCGACCAGGTCGAGGAGGCGGGGCTCAAGCACGCAGCGGTGGTCCTCGTCGGCTGGGCGCTCGCCCGCGACGGCGCGGAGTCCTGGCTTTACCAACCTGACCGCCCTCGCGAGCCAACCGCTGGCTGAGGAACACCAGCGGGCCCGTCGGAGCCGGGGAGCCAGTCTCAGATCCGGCGATCCCGCCTTAGGCCGCCTACTCAGCGACGGCCCGGGCTGCTTCCTGTGACTCCGCCCGCCACAGCCGGAATTCGCTGCAGACCCTGGCAGTCACTATCGCCGCAGCGGCAAGAAGCGTCAGGACCACAAACACGACCAGGGCATGGTCCCAAGCGTTCCTCGATGACGAGGTTTCGGCCGCGATGAACGCGCCAAGGGCAAGCACCAAGATGGACAACAGCACCACCGCAAGCCATCTAGAAGCCCGGCGCAGAATCCACATGATCACTAGACAGGAAGCGACTAGACCAAAAAGCACTACGAAGGCATATCCCCAGCTGAGCATGCTGCCGAGCGCCAGCCCGGCCAATCCAAGTGACCCGCCGGCGACAACCTCGTTCAACGCTTGCGGAACCATGCGCCGCGCCGACGGCCAGAGCCGACCGGCCAAGGCAGTCAATCCGCCGAGGAGGCCGAGCATCATCGACATGAACGCCAGCGCGAAAGTCGACGGGAAGGAAGGTCGCTCACCGGTCAGCGCGTTGGAGTCGACGCACATACCAACTTGATTCAGGGCCCAGTCTGAGTTGTCTCCAGTTGCCATGGTGGAGTCCCGAGCCATGGTGGTGATCGATCGAACCGGATCGTTCGCATCGACAAAGAGGCCACAGAAGCTCGCAGAGAATCCTGGAGCTACGAGGATGCCTGCCAACGTGACCAGCAACAGTCCCGCCAGGAACGCGCCTAACCCCGCCTTGTCAGAGATGGATCCGTCTGGTGCGCTGTTCGCTGTCACCGGCGCATCGTAGTAAGCAGCGCGAGACAGCCGACGACACCGGGCGCGGGTCTTGGGGTCGGCACGCCAGGCGACCTGGTTCTGGGGGGACAAACGTCAGGAGCCACCGACCGGTGGGGGTCCGGGCCTCCTCGCAGCAGCAGATCAGACTTGCTGGCCCAGCGCGAACTCGACGTTGCCCTCGTCGTCCACGCCGCCGTCGAGCACCTTGTCGGCCAGCATCACGGATGCCGTCTCCTCGACGTAGACGGTGGCACCGTCCTGCTCGAGCACCTGGTCGCCAGGCGCGGCTTGGTCCGCAGGGCTGACGGACAGGGACTGCCCATCGGGCCCGGTCGCATCGTCCCGAGGGCCAAACCGAGGTCCGGGCACAGCCAACGTCCCGCGCGGGTGCCCTCGGTGGGCGACACTGACTGACATGCGTTCCCGGGGACGGCGCACCGCCGCCGCACTGCTGGTCCTCGGCGTGCTTGCACTGGGCGGCTGCGGAGACCAGGACTCGTCCGAGGGCACGTCGAGAGTCGACGGGCTCAATGGCGGCAACGACGAGAGCCCGCCGGAGCCGACCCCGACGCACATCGAACGGGCTCCCACCGCGTCGCCGACGTACGAGCCTCCGGAGCTCGACCGCACCCAGCTGGACGCCAACCTCGCCGCGCTGTCGCCCGACGACCGCGAGCTCGTCGACCACTACCTGCACGCCCGGGGCGACGACCGTCTCGGCGAGGGCACGTGGATCGTCGCGGCGCCGATGACCGTGGAGGAGGCCCGGCTTCGCCTGCTCGGTCCCGACGCACGACCAGCGACCGCCGCCGACGAGGGCGCCATGATGAACGGCAACGCGTCGGCGTACTCCTTCCTCCAGGTGGGCGACGGCGTGGTGGCCTGGGAGGACACCGGCTTCGCGGACCCGCCCAAGCGCCTCCTCGCGGCGCTGTCGCAGGGCGGCGCGGTCAGCGCCGTCGCGACGGACAACATCGAGGCGATGACCCGCTTCGGCTACGCCCGCGACGGCGAGATCGTCTTCGACGCCTTCGAGTACGCCTTCGTCGACAGCCTCGACGAGATCCCGGCCGAGGTGCGCCACCTCGCTGCCCTCGCGTGGGACGACCTCGAAGGCCCCATGGTCGAGACGGCCGACTGGTCCGCAGTCGCCCAGGCGATGAGCGAGAAAGTCACCGGCGTCCGCGCGACGGCAGCCGTCCAGGACGTCGAGGAGTGGTACGTCGTGCCGCTGCCGTGGGGCGTGATGGAGGACTACTGAGCCTCACTCCGACGGCCCCAGCGGGATCGACGCCTCGACCAGACCGCCGTCGCGCGTGGCGTACGCCGTCAGCGTCCCGCCGACCTGCAGCGACCGCTCACGCATTGACGTGATCCCGACGCCCGGGGTCCAGCCGTTCGCAGACCCGCCGTCGTCGCGCACCGCCAGGACGAGCGAATGGTCCTCGACGTGGAGCGACACGTCGGCGTGCGAGGCGGCCGAGTGGCGTACGACGTTCGTCAGCGCCTCGACGACGATGCGGTACGCCGCCACCTCGGTGGCCGCGCTCAGTGCGGGCAACGGCTCGGGCACCCGGACCGTCACTGGCAGCGGCGTGCCGGCGGCCGAGTGCAGGGTCGCCGCGTGCTGCCGGATCGCCCCTTCGAGGCCAAGCTCGTCGAGCGCCGGCGGTCGCAGGCCCTCGACCAGTCGCCGGATCTCGGTGATCGCCTCGGCGGTGTCGGCGCGGAGATGCACGAGCAGCGCGTCGGCCTTGTCGGGGTCGGACCGCACCTGGTTGCGCGCGGCATCGGTCGCGAAGGCCACGCCGCTGAGCGTCGGCCCGAGGCCGTCGTGCAGGTCGCGCCGCAGCCGGCGGCGTTCCTCCTCGACGGCGGCCACGACGGCCTCGCGCGACTTCTGCAGGTCCCGGCTCATCTGCCGCGCACGCAGGGTCTGCGCCAGCAGGGGCGCGACGATCCGCAGCACGTCCTCGTCCGCGGCCGACAGCCCGAAGTCGCCGGCCCGCAGGCCGACGACGACCTCGCCCACCTCGTCGTCGCCGAGCCGCAACGGCAGCACCCGCGTGTGCGTGACCGCTGTCCCCGACGACGCCAGCACCTCCCCGCCGGCACGGATGCTCGCGTAGGGCAGCACGAGCGCCTCGCGCACGGCGTCCAGCGCGAGCGCCGGGTCGTCACCGATGCGGTCCGCCAGCGACGTCGCGGCCGCCAGCGGGTCGGGTCGGTCGCCGAACAGCAGCTGGTCGACGACGCCGCGCAGCAGCACCTGCAGCGGGCGCACCCCGAAGGCGAGCACCGCGCAGAGCACGATCGTGGGCGTGGCCTCCAGCGGGCGACCCCGGGCCGCCTCGACCGCAGAGGTGAGCCCGACCGCGACGGCGACGTACGCCACCACGACGGTCGCCGCCACGACGGCGCGCGTCACGAGACCGCGTACGTCGACCACCTCGGGGCGCACCACACCGACGACCATCGCCACCGGGCCGAGGGCCATGACGGCGACGAAGGCCGCGCCGAGGTCGGGAAAGGTCATGACTCCCGCCGACTCGCTGAGGAAGCCTGCGAACGGCGCAGCGATCCCGGCACTGATCCACGCCAACGAGCTCCAGGTCAGTGCGCGGCGGTACTCGACGTCACCCTGCTCGAGCGCCCACCACACGTGGACCAGCAGTGCACCGACGAGGACGAACCCCATCAGCTCGAACGAGTCCTCCCACGCCACGCTCAGCGCGCCGGCGCCGACGACGACCACGAGCAGGACGAAGGCGACGGGCTCGCGCCAGGAGAGGCGGGGGTACGCCAGCACGGCGAGCGGCAGCAGCAGGCAGCCGGCCAGCCGGAGGACCGGCGAGGGGACGCCGTCCAGGTCGAGCACGACGGCCGCGCACCCGAGGAGCAGCGTGACGCCACCGAGCACCAGGCAGGCGGCAGACCACCGAGACCGGCCACTCTGCCGGATGAACCAGCCCGACGCCGTCGTCACCACGCCGAGGAAGGCCGTGGCCGCGAGGACGGGCGTCATGACCCGCCGAGCCCCTCGCGCCGCGCACGCACGATGGCGGCGGACCGGTCGGCGACGGCGAGCTTCACGAAGATCGAGGAGATGTGGTTGGCGACGGTCTTCGGTGAGAGGAAGAGCCGGTCCGCGATGGCCTGGTTGCGCTCGCCCGCGGCCATCAGGTCGAGGACCTCGCGCTCGCGAGCGGTGAGCTCGGGGAACGGCTCGGCCACCGGCGGTGGTACGGCGAAGTAGCCGAGCACCCGCTGGGCGACGCCCGGGCTGAAGATCGCCTCCCCTGCGACGACGGCCCGGATCGCCCGATCGATCTCCGCCTGGTCAGCCCCCTTGAGCAGGTAGCCCTGGGCGCCCGCGCGCATCGCCCCGAACACCGTGTCGTCGTCGTCGAACATGGTGAGCACGAGGACCGGTACGCCGCTCGCGCGCTCCCGGATCCGGCGGGTGGCATCCAGCCCGTCGATCCCCGGCATCCGGATGTCCATCAGCACGACGTCCGGCTTGGTCAGCACGACCTCGCGCACGCCCGCCTCGCCGTCCGTCGCCGTCCCGACCACCTCGAAGTCCGGCAGCGACTCCAGCAGCGCTCGCAACCCGCCGAGGACGACCGGGTGGTCGTCGACCAGGACGACGCGGATCGGGCTCATGTGCTCATCGTCCTGCCTCGAGGCGCCTTTGGCCCGGGATCCTGCACCTACCCGACCCGGGAGTCGTCCTCGATGATGGGGAACGTGCGCCGATGCCCGCCGGCGGGCGCGCCACGACTCTGGAAGCACCACCACCCGACCAAGGAGCTTCTGATGACCACCACCGCACCCGCCGTCACCTCCACGCCCACCACCTGGAGCACCAAGAACAAGGTCGGCCTCGGCATCGCGATCTTCTACGCGCTGACGAACCTGCCCAGCGCCTTCATGCCGACTCCCAACGGGGAGGACGGTCCGCCGGTGGCGATCCTCTGGGTCTGCACGGTCCTCGCCGCCGTCGCCCTCGTCGCCGGCATCATGGCCTGGCGCACCGGCAGCCGCCCCGCCGCCCGCCTGACCGCCGCCAGCCTGATCGTCGTCACCCTGACCTCACTGCCCGCGTTCTTCGTCGACGTTCCGGCCGCACTCAAGGTCCTCGTCGCTGCCGGAGTCGTGGTGACGGTGGTGTTCACGGTGCTGATCTTCTCGCCGGCGAAGCGGGGCTGAGGTCTGCTGCAGTACGCCGCCGGGCCGTCGGGGTCCGGCGGCGCTGGCCTGCTCATTAGCGGCGCAATGCCGCACCCCGGACGGACGCGGCACTATGACGCGGGCAACTTAGGCGGGTGTCCCTGACGGTCGCAAGAAGCTCAATCGCCGAGAATGGGGCCATGACACTCCCTGTCCCGTGGATCGTCTGGCAGCCGAGTGACCTCTGGGTCGCACGCCGTCGAGACGTCCCCTCGTTGATCGATCCGCACCTTGACGATGGACGGGTACGACATGCGGATCGAGACGAGATCGATTGGGGCCAGATCGCTCGGTTTCTAACCCAGGCGTCCCTGCGACTACCCACTGCGAGGGTCGAACAAGACGGTTGGGGCACAGTGCTGGTCCCGGCTCAGCTCCCGACCGACGAGCGCGCACGCACAATCATCGCCTCGTTTGGGAAGCAAACTACGATGAGCGCGGATTTCGATCCTGGGGATGAGCAGGTATCTAACGGTCGTCATCGCCTCTGGGCATGCTTCAACGCGGCACCGGACGCCGCTCTACCTATTCGGTCCTGCGTGTTAAGTGACCTTCGCTCGTCTGCACATGAAGCACCCGGGTTTCTCGAAATCGTTCGGCGCGAGGTGGCTCGTGTTGAAGGCCAAGCTCGCGCATCCTTCGCCAGCACCACCGAGGCGGCAAATGAGCAATTCCTTGAGCGTCTCAACGCCGTCAATGCATAACCTCGTAAGACAGTCCTTCCAACACTCACATTCTGCTATCTCGCAGCCGCTTGCACGGCGACCCGACCTCAGAACTCCCACTCGACCGCACCCGTTGCTACGCCTTGCGGGCCAGTTGAGTGGCCGACCCCACCCGACCTGCACTCCCAGTAAACCGGATCCTGATGTCCAAGGGGCTGCCACGCCCCCGTCCGACCTGTCAGAGACCGTTGTTCGTCTCTCTGGTTCGATCCGCCGCTGCCGCGTTGATAGCGGCGGTGTGACGCACGTTTGCTACAGCCACCTCTGTCAATATCGGCGTGGTTTGCTCCAGCTACTACTTCTGTGATTCGGCGGCGGCGACATCGGTGAAGGCGAACACGAAGGTGGGTGACTCGACGCCGCCGACATCGGTGATGGACTTCTCGCCGACGCAGTTCTTCTTATCTTTAATGAACTTCCCGCTGAACTCGACCAGGTCGCCTTCGTTCAAGTCTGCGACCTTGCCGTAGACAGGTGAGTCGCGTGTGATGAGTGACGATGCCCCGTCGAGCGCGTCGGAGAATCCGTTGTTCCAGGTGCCGACTGCGATGCGGTCGTCAAGCTCGATCTCGAGCGTGCCGGAGTCGCCGCCCATAGTGGTATCTAGGCCCTTTACGATGCCGTACCAGCCTTTGACAGCCAGGTTCTTGGGGAGAATTCCGCAGATGGCGTCGTTGCGGGTTTCGCGGAGTTGGACGACCTTCATCTCGTTGGCGTCGGCAGCGCCGTCCTTGGCGGTGTTGACGGCGTCGACGAACTCGGCCTGGTCTGCAGGGAACGACTTGGAGGCATCGGCGGCCGCGCAGCTCGTCAGCGCTACAGCAGCGAGCGCTGCGACAATAGCAACGTGGCCTGCCTTGCGGCGACTGCGCGGCTGCTGAGGCCGCGCGAGGTGCCGAGCGCTGTTCTGGTGATTCGAGACCGGACTAGGTAGGGACGAATTGCTGATCACGCAGCATAGGCGAACACATCTGGGGTTAGGTCGTCCGGGGTTTGCGCAAACTTGCTGACTCGCCAGAGATATGCTGGTGAGGACAGAGCTCGGTAAGAAGTTGTTTCAACGCCTCCTCTCCAGCAGGTCGGCTGCTTAGAGCAGCGGCTGACAGGCGGCGCGGTGATGCGTCGTCCCTTTGGAGACGGGCATCTGGTCCGCCGTTGACACCGCAGCTATACCGACAGGACTTCAGACGTGTCTCTGCGCTCTGTTATCCGACTGTGACAAGTTAAGAAACCGGGGTCGTCGCCTCGAACTACGGTCATGCACGTGAAGACGACTCGCCTTGGCCTTACCACTCTCGCTACTGCGACCCTGATGCTGCTTACCGCGTGTGGCGAAAGCGACTCCAGTGATAGCCGCACTGACAGCGCCGCCGGGAGCGCGACCCTTGGAGAAGAGCCCTCTGGGTCCTCCGCCGGAAGCGTGGAGGTCGTGGAGACCGGGTTCGGTCAGCGCGACGAGTACGTGCAGGGCATCGCAGTGGTCACTGCTGGACCGGTGGGGGAGTTCGTCACCGTGTCCATGAACTTCCTCGACGCGTCGGGCCAGGTCGTGGCTACCGAGGAGCAGGTCGAGAGCGTCGCCCGTGACGGCGACGAGCTGGTACTTCCGGTCTGGCTTAGCCTCGATGACCCGAAGGTCAAAATCGCCTCCGTGGAGGCCACCGCGTCCATCAGCGACTACGGCTCTGCCGAGGAGGATTACCCCGACCTGGGCACCTTCGAGACCACAGAGATCATCTCGGACGGCTACAACGCGAAGTTCCGCCTCACCAACCCCACGGACGAGGCGGTCGAGAGCGCCCGCATTGGCGTGGTCTGCTACAGCGCGGGCGGCGACATCATCGGCGGCGGCTCTGACTACCCCAACCTGTGGCCCGCAAACGGGGAGATCGTCGTCGAGGCGTCCATCACAACCTCCGGCAAGCCCGCGAAGTGCGTCGCTCACGCACGCCATGAGGGCCTGTAAGCCGTCCTGGCGTAGCTGTGCCGCCGACCCCGGCGTGCGCTGAACCTTGGGACGGCGGTGGACGCACATGGTGGGTGACCTACCCAGCGCCGGGAGTTCGACGACTACAGAGACTGGCGGCTGCCAAGGAGGTGCCCGAGGAGCGCGACCGAACCGGTGGGCCGACTCACTGGACGGCGACAAGCTCGAGACCAATACCGAGTACTGACCTAGGAGTGATGCCGGGTCCTCAGGCGGCGAAATGGGCTAGGTCCAGGTGTCACCGATTCGTGCGACAGTCCCAGCGGCCCCTGACCGGCCCTACTATCGCGCATGCGCAATCTTCTGGCTGGCGCTTTCGTAAGCCTCCTGGCGTCCATGTTGACCGTGACCGCCTCCCCTGTTGCGCACGCCGACGCGGTCGCGACCCTCGACGTCGCGACCCCGGTCGCGGTGCCCGGAGAGTGCTACGACTACCGCGTCAACTACGACATGAATCTGCCGCCCGGCGCCACGAGTTGGTTTGCCGAACTTAAGGCCAAGTCGGGCGGCAATGGTGGCCAGACGACCACTGACATCGCCTACTACGAGGCACTGAGCGGCAGCGGGTTCACGTCCGTCGACCTGTGTGTGTTCAGTAAGAAGGACTTGAAGGTCGGCCTAGCGTTGACGGGGTCGTACGAAGACGGGGCCGGCGGCGGGACCATCTCGGCAGATCTGTCGATCAAGCTCAAGCCGGCGAAGACTCGCACCAAGCTGTCCGTGTCGACCGTCGCCCCGCGGTTCAATCAGGTCGTTCGGTTCAACGGGCGAGTTCAGTACTACCACGGGGACTTCACGGCCTGGTATGCGCAGGAGTCTGTGTGGGCACAGCTTCAGATCCGTGCCGGAGGTCGTTGGGTGAAGTTCGGACCCGAGCTGTTCACCGCCACGAACGGCACTGACCACATCGACTACCGATGGAACGTGCGCGGCACGTTTCAGGTCCGCCTCCTGGTCCCGGCCGCGGACGGGCACGCACGGTCGGTCTCCGACGTCGTCACAGTCCGCACACGGTGAGGACTAGGCCGGCCTTGCAAGTGGGCCGGAGCGGACTTCCGCTCTCGCGGCGGAATGGACTACGTAGGGCGGAGCGTCGAGCTAGTGGAGCGCAGTTCTTAGATGACTACGCGTTGGGTCAGGATCCCGCTCTGCCCGCCGGCAGGATCGAATCTATGGATGTCAGGCTGCATGGCTTCTTCAGCGAGTTCGTGGAACGTGTCGATGACTACCTGCCCCGGTGCAAGGAACTCGTGAACGCCTGGGGGGACCGTGCGCTTAGCGTCGGCACTCTGCGCCAAGACGGAGCGCCTGCGGGCAACACCTTTAAAGAAAGCGTGTTCTCGCACGTGGTGAAAGAACTCGCGCGTTCTGAGGCCGAGCGGAGTGACGAACATCGATGCAAGTTCGCGAATTTGGAGATTGAGGTGCGGCGTCGCGACAGTCGGCGACACCGCGCACTCGAGCAAGAGATCGAGCGTGCGACCGAACGGGCGTCCGTCCTGTCCGACGAACTCTCGCGTGTCCGCTCGAACGTCGCAGATGCTTCGAAGCAACTGGATGTCCTTGAGTCTGGTGAAGGCTTTCGACTCGGATTGCGGGTCCTCGGACTAGTCTCAACTCTGGTGATTGTCCCGCCGGTTGTCCTTCTTCTCCTCAGGCCGGACGGTTGGGGTGCCTGGTGGCCAGCGTTGGCGGTTGCTGTTCTGTTTGGGGGTGGGGTAGCGGTCACTCTTCGCTACCTGTACGTCTATTCGTCGTTCATCCAAGGGCGCGTGACGTTGCCTCACTCGCCGCTTCAGCTCCTTCGATCGCAGACGGCAGCGGCGCCTCCTCGAGCCAGCGGCACAAGTGAGCGGCTAACGCACTAAGGATGCGACTACGGTGGCTGGCCTTCATCGTCGGACCGGATCGCGGCGGAATGGGTCATTCATCGCAAGGTCCTGGCAAGGTGCATAGCCTGGCGCCGGCGCGGACGTTGGCCTTCAGCGCCGGCCTCCCGAGTCAGTGTCCGCGAGCTCGGCACGCAGAACATGGAACTGACGCCCACTACGCGGCATCCATCCGACCGCCGCATGGCCGCTGTCTCCAAGGGCGATGGTGTAATCCGCTGGAGGACTGCCTTCGCGCGTCACGTTCAACGGCGCAGTCCATCCTCGTCCGGCTTGCTTGTACCTGGCCCGCAACTGCGCCTTCTCGCCTTTGGCCGCCCACACCACCAAAGCGTCCCCGCGCCGGTTCACCGCGAGCTGCGCGTCGGGATTCACCGAACGGGGGCGCGTGACGCCGACGGCGAGGATGCACGGGCGGCGCCACTCGCCATCCGGGCGACTCCACCTGACCAACAGATGGCCACCGTCCCACCACCCCATCAGCGCTCGCCCATTCGCATCCGTGCCTACGGGATTCCAGAAGAACCCATCACTCGGGGCCGGGTGCCGGACCGGAGACTGCCAGCGGCCTGAAGGGGTCATCCGTACAGTGAACTGCGACCCAGGCATTGGGTCCCCTTCGTAACCAGTGCGATCACGCAGCACCACGGCGGAACCGTTGGGGCTGACGGTCAAGTCGTGCCCCAAGAACCCGCCGCCGGGGAGACGTTCCGGGGAACCCCACCCACCCTCGACAGTACGGCGGACGGCGTACAGGCGTTCACGGGCGTTGATCCCGCGGCTAAACAGCAACACGACCCGCCCCGCATCGTCGATACCGGCTCCCTGCAGCGACGCGTCCTTCGCTACCAGCTCCGCCGGCGCCCATCCTGCGCCGGCGGCCGGACGGTAGGAGGTGTACAGGCGCTGGCGTCGCCCCTCGAACTGGTCCCAGGACATGAGAGCGGCGCCGGACGGGTTCACCGCAAGCGCATGACTCGAGACGAAGCCGGCTCCCAGCACCGCTGGCGAGCTCGACCACGCGCCGCCAGCCGGGCCCCGGTCAGCGACCGTGACCTCGAAGATCTCGTTGAACTGCGACGGTCCGCCGGTGTAGCCGAGCCCGTCTGAGAACCACACCAGCGTCTGCACACCTGCTGCGTCCGCAGCCAGGACGTTGTGAAAGCCAGACCCGTGGAACACCTGGCGGTGCTCTGGGTCCGGAGGCCCCGCGGGTGACTGAGGGTCACCGGGCCCGGCCGGGACGTCCATGGTTCGAACCTCGCCGGCGTCCAACGAGACGGTCCACGCGACCGTCGCCGTGCCGGTGCGACTCACGAACACATCGTCGAGCGTCCCGTACACGGGTAGACGGTGAGTCACGGTTTCGCCCAAGCGCCGCAGGCGCTTCGGCTCCGACGGGCAAGGCGCCGGCCCCTGGTCGGCAGTTTCTCGCATTGTGCCGACCTCGGTTGCTGTCTCGGTGGTAGCCGCTGCTTCTTCCGATAGCTCGCCTTGGGAGCCAGACGAATCTTCTGCCGCACACGCAACTGCGCTGCCCAGCAGCAGCGACACCACCGTCAAGCTGTGAGCAGTGCTCAGTCTGTGGGTGCCCATGCGTCGAGTGTGCGCCGCCCATCGCGCTTCCGCCCAGGGCTACCGTCCCGATCAGGCCGGGAACTTCAGGCACATGCTCATCGGCACGAGCGTCGCTCCGCAGGCGTCGGCAGGCGGCGAAAGGACGCAGGTCGGCGACTCTGGATCCCATGCGGTGCTGAAGCGACGGAGGGGTGGACGGCGCACCGTCACTGAGACGCGGAGACTCAACGACTCGAAGCGGGAGAATAGCGATGCCCTGAGGATCCGTGAGGTGCCCTTACAGGATGGCGGAACCGCGGCTCGCGGGGTTTGCGCTCACCGGCGGAAGGGGGGCCAGAGCCTCTTCGAGCAGGGAGTCGATCTGGTCCACCGGTATCGACGTCTCACCCACCCGCAACTGTTCACCATTTGAGGCCTCAAGCTCGCGGCGCACATGGTGAGCGGCTCGCCGCGTCTCCGGCGTGGCAGTGGTCTTCTCCGGAGGTGGAGGCGTGGCACCGGTGGTCAGGTTCTGGCGAGTCGACACAACCGCATATCCGAGCAGGACCAATCCGCTGATGATTCCGATTGCCTGGATAAATCCGTCGGTCGCAAACTCCGTATTGAGCACGGCTAGGAGAATGCTCGCGAGTTGACCAAAGGTGGCCGTGAGCGTCACGACGGCGCCGACAAGCAGGCCAGCACTCGTTACGTAGAGGCCTGAGGGGACACTGCCAGTTACGGCCTTGCCTCCGACCTTCGTGGCCGGCACTTCGGGGCACCGCCTGCGGAGGACCTGCACAATCATCGGGCTGAGTCCGACTAGCCCCAAGGACAGCGCGCTGACCACGAGAGAAACAGCCAGAACGTCGGGTGTTTCGCCCTCGCCCAGCAGTGCCTCGGTGACCTTGTCGGCACCGAAGACAGCGGTTACGAGCGTCGTCAGAACGGTCGCGTTGGTAGCCCACCCGTCGGCGAACTTCCACGTCGCATCAAGCCCTGGCAGTGGCATCCACCAGCCCTTCTTCTGGGCGTTGTCCGGGAGCCTCCACAGACTGAAGGTCAGTATCGCAACAAGCATCGACAGACCCGCACCGACCGCGTATGCGGTAATGGCGTCGTCCCAGTTAGGGCTAGGCGCGGAGGGGGGTTTGGCGACCAGCTTGAACGGATCGGGCGCGGTCGCAACCTCAACAACAAACGGCGTTCCCGCGGTCCTCTCGATGTCGCAGGCGGCAGAGAACGAGATCTCGAATACCTCCTCGCGGTAGGGATTCAACTGGGCGCCATCTCCAGCGCTGACAGCGCATCCCTCCGCCGCGCCCGTCCCTGCCGAAGCCGTCACGTCGAGAGGATCAGGGCCCTGGTTCTGGAGTGAGACCTCCGCGGTGGCACCGTCGTCCGAGGCGGTCATCGAGATGGAGTCCTCGTCGCTCGTGAGTACAGGGGCGTCGTCGGCGAGCGCGGGCGGCCCGAACCACACGCCCATGAACACGATCATGCCGACTAGGACGACTCGTCTCAGCACCGCGGACCCCCGTTGCTCCGTGGACCAAAGGTCCCGTCCACTGATGGTCGCGCCACATCTCGGCGTCAAGCAATACATGACACGCTCTAGCTTCATTGGAGGCAGGGTGGACTGGACCGCAGCACGTTTGGTTATAGCGCTGCGATGGCCAGGCCAGAGCGCACCGTCGTTGCGTGGGAGTTGGATCTGAGTTCCTTGAAATGACGTCAGGGAGAAACGGCTTGCACTGACTCCGGGCGCAACGGCGCCCGTTATAGCCCCCGGTCGCGCAGATTCAGCGGTGAGCAGATGTACCGCACCATGAAGCGGCTGGGTGACATTGACGCGTACAAGCGGCGGTAAGACGCACTCATCCCGGCTGGTTCCGTGGTGAGTCCGCCACTTCCTCAATCTGCCTTGCAGAGAGCGCTCGGGACCGTGACGATGGTTGTGCGGGGCGGTGGCAATTCCGCATCGCGAGGAGCAGGCATGTCACCGCACCCGGTACATCACCGATCGAGCACCAGCGTCGGGTCGCTGCGCCGCCGGCGTCCCCGCACGATCGCGACGCTCGGTCTGGCTCTTGTCATGTTCTGCGCGGCGGGGGGACCGGGCCCTGTGGTGTCGGCGTCACCGCCGGCGCGGCCGAGCGAAGCGGGCTGTGAACCGCGCATGCTCGTCTTGCAGGGGTTGACTTCGACCAGTGACGCCAGTGTTGATGCTGTAAGTGACAGCGGCTGGGTGGCCGGTACCTCATGGGAGGACGCGGCACCGCGCACTGCGGTGGTCTGGACGGACCCGGAACGGGTTATCGACACGGGGGTCGGTGGCGTGACGCTCCCCAATGGCAGCACCGTTACCGCTCGGGTGATTGACATGAACGAGGGCGGGACGGTCGCTATCGACCGGTTGACGTCGAGTCCAAGAGGCTCGGTCGTCGCGCAAGACGCCGTCGTCTGGAGCGAGGAAGACGGCGTCGCCGTGTTACCTACCTCGACATATCGGCCAGTCGCTTCCATTACGGCGATCAACGATGAAGGTCACGTACTCGGATGGGTCGCAAGTCTTAGGCACGGGAGTGTTCCCGTGGTCTGGAGGGACGGTCAGCGGTCGCGGCTCCCGGTCCCGCCGCAGGTCGAGGCGTATGCGAGCGACATCAACAATGATGACTTGGTCGTGGGAACGGCTCACAGTCGTGACTTCTCCGTGGGGTATTCATGGACATGGAGCGGCGGGCCCAAGCTCATACCGCTCCGTCCCACCGACACCACGGCAGCGGCGGACGCAACCGACATCAACGACTCCGGGCTCATCATCGGCGGGCAACACGTTGGGCCTGGAGACGGGATGCGGACCATTGTGTGGCGCAACCGAACTGCTTCCCCGCAACGCCTAATGCGCATACAGAGCGTCGACCTGCACAACAGCGGATACCTCGCGGCAGTTGAACCCGGTTTTCGTGGATACGGCGCGACGGCTTACGTCGGACACCGCCGCCGCGAGGGGGTCAAGGCGCAGCTCCCGCGACCGCCCGTTGCAGTGGGCTCTCGCGGGTGGACAAATGTGCGTGCGGCCGCAGTGCGCGCGGCCCCTCGAGCTTTGCGCCCCAAGGCGGCGTCACAGTCGGAGGCTTTGCTCAAGACTTCGACGTGATGATCTCCCAAGCGATCCTTTGGACCTGCAGTCAAGGTTGGCTGAATCGCTGAAAGCCCAGGGACCAGGCGTGACGACGCGCCGATGCGAGGCGCGACGCGCGGACGTGCGGCGGCGCGCATTTGGCCCGCCGCTGGGAGCGGGCACTGCGCCGCTGGCCATACTGCGCGCATAGCCATCCGTGATGGGCCCACCCTCACGAGCCAGATGCCTCCAAGCAACCAGCCGAGCTGGCCGCCGACGGACCCGTCATCGTGACCGCAACGGTGCTCGCGAACCGACCTCGGCGTCGCAGTACATCCCCAACAACGGCGTGACAATGCCTGACGCGATTGCTGGTCCGGACGCGGCGGAATGACTCATCTTGCGAGCGTCGTTCGCTGGATGGGACAAGGATGTGCAGTTATGGCCTCGGACTCCCCGCTCGCGCACGCGCTGATCGACCTCGCTGGAGTGAGGCACACCCACGCTGACGCTGGCGAACTGGTTCCGAAGGCGGCTGGTCTCTACGCCTTCTACGGCGACGACCAGGCGTGGTCAGACCTCGACTTGTCTCCCGCGTTCGACGATCAACCGCTCTACGTCGGCAAGGCCGAGAGCAGTCTGAACGGCCGTGACGTCAGTACTCACTTCGCGACCGGCAAGACTGGCTCTTCGACCGTGCGCCGCAGTCTTGCCGCGCTATTGAGGACCCAGTTCGACCTAGTGGCGGTGCCGCGGAACTTGGTGCGACCTGACGGCAGCGCAAACTACTCGCTTGAGCCCGCGGGCGACGAACGACTGAGCCGATGGATGGGGGAACGCCTGCTATTGGCGACCTGGGTCAAGCCGCAACATGTCCTGCTTGATGAGGTCGAAACCGCGGCACTCCTGCGGCTCCGGCCGCCCCTTAATCTCGACAAGGTCGGTGAGCCGCGCGAGCGGCTGCGCCAGGCCCGACGCGCCATGGCGGCCGAATCGAGGAAGTGGACCGTCGGTTGGGAGGCGAGTTCGCCGCGGCCGAAAGAGCAGCCGTAGCCAACTGGCGGCGGCGTGACGCACTTCAATGGTTGCCGCGGGCAGGTCGAATCGAGGCGTGGAGCCGATGCACGTCCTCTCGAACCGCTACGGCAACTGGGCTGTCGTTCACATCGCCGTTTCGAGTGAAGATCACTGCGCGGACTGGCTCATCATCCTCTCCGAGGACACGAATCACTTCTGCCGCGGTCGCGTCTAGACGTAGCGAGACAGCGACTTCACTTGGCTCAGCGAAGTCATGGAGTCGGCTCACCGGCGTAGTCAGACGTACTTCGTCTCCGTGCGCAAGCTCATGGGCCAGCCAACGACCGATCGCGTTCGTCGTTAGCAGCCCGACATAGGTGTCGCCGTCATAGATCGGAAACTGAGAGAAGTCCGCTTGAACATGGGCCAGGACTGTCGCCAAGGCGTCGGCTGGTGAGACGGACCGAATGGGAAACCGCTCTAGAAGATCCAACGCCCGGGGCGGTTGCTGCAGGTGGTCCAACAATCGTCTGGCCTCATCGATTGTCGTTTGGTGCGGCGTCGCTATTGGGCTGCCTTGTCGATAGGCCTCATGGCTCAGAGCGTTCCGGAGATCTGCAAGAGCAATCAGGGCCGTGTATTGATCCTCTGTCAGTGCGCCGGCCATACGCGAGGATTCGGCCAGCGTCTTGAGCGGCGTGAACTTTCGCCCTCGCATACTGAAGGCCAACACGGATTCGATGCTTGCAATGACATCGAGAAACTCCCGGGCGGGGTCACGATCAGTCATCTGCTGCGCCCACGGGGGGGATGTGCGCGTTCCTGTAGACATCGACAGCCAGCGACGCAACAGTTTTCACGCTTGGCGTGGTGGCCGATCCCCTGACCGCTCGCAACGCCTCGACGGGCGTTGGTGCTCTGGCCGAGATGACGCCGCAAGCGACGGGTTGGCGTGCGATGAGACGCAGTGTGTCGCTTGCGGGGCGTGGCGACCTGCGGGCGCGTCTGGGGCGAGGCACCCAAGACATGCACGTGCGCCAACCGAGTTGTACCCCCGAGTTGGTGCACGACGGCTCCCGCCGCAGCACTCAGGTGGACTCACCGGGGACATAAGGAGAGGCCAAGGTCGATCAGCGGGCCGATGTCCTTCTTCGTTCCGCCCAGAGCCGTGCTGTCAGACCAGATCTTGCGAATGTTGACGTATTTCCGTGTCGACATGGCGCTGCCATTAACGGCGTACTCGAGCCCGTTTGGCGCAGTGAAGACAACTTCGCTAGCGCCCACGCATCGGAGCGCGCCCCTCTGTACGTCGAGCGGCCACTCTTTACCCATGCTGTCGCGAGAGACGTTAACGCTCCGAGGTTCGGTCTGACCCTCGTCTGGTGTGCATGCGGTCGATCCCACAAGCAGGAGACTGGCCGCAAGTACCACGACGCTATGGCGCGTGGGACGTCGACCGCTGGGGCGTCGGGTCATCATTACTCGCTACGACGAGCGACCGAAGCGTCTGCGAAGAGGACCAACCCATCGGCTCGTCATCGCGTTCTTGACCGGGCCAGTAGTCACCTCAGAAATGCGCCACCAGTAGGCGAGCCGGACGTCGTGACCGATGTGCGCGTTCCAAGTTCTGTGCAGGCCCAATTCGGTGATGCGGCCGTCGTCTGGTCCGAAGGGCCGGTCGGGACGTGGGGTACCGAGAAGGGGACCGAGCGCGTCGATCGCGGGCTTCCAGAGCGAAGTCCAGTTGCGACCAGGCGCGAACTCGAAGGCCACGTCCAAGGCTACTGGAACGCCGGGCGACATGTCCGGGCGTACATCAGCGCAGGCGCGGTGAATGCGCTCCTTCCAAGCACGGTGTTCATAATTCCCAGAGACTCGGAGCTCGAGGCTAGGTTCAGGGCCAGGATTGACGGGGGACGTCGGTCCGCACCGCAACACGGACTCAGTCTGAACGGCCTTGGTCCCAAACACGGCGCAGAACCGATGGCGTCTGAGACAATTCGCGACCGGTAGAAGGTAGTTATCCAAGTCGCGGTCAACTATCAGTTGCCTTCGCGGAAGACCGACGGTCAGTTCGATGGCCAAGTTGCCGTCCATGCCGGCAAGCCCGGCTTGCACGATCGAATCCACCTGTTCGAGGTAGGCCTTCAAGCGCACCTGGTCCGGGTGTTCCGCGCTGTTCCAACTCGCGAGCCTTGGCTGCGGAATCCGCAAAGGCGCGGTGGTGGGTCGCTCAAACCGCGTGGGCACTCAACCACGGTACGACGCTGACCGGTTACAAAATCAAGACCGTCAGCGGCGAGGTGACCAGACTGTGGGGCGCGGACGGCAGGGGCCGCAGCGTGTCTGGCCAGGCGGGGCACGGGCCGACCGAGGCGGCTCGACCCGAAAGGAACTGGGAGATGTGCGCGGAAGCGGCGGATTGACGCACCGAACGATGCGCCAGCTGACGTGTGGTGCTGTCAACTGGCAAACACGGTGTCGTGGACTATCTGGACCTGCCCGACCGAGTTGTGACTCGCGGGACGGCGACTGTGGCGATGCACACCTCCACGAGTCTTCCGTCGACTCGATAGGTGTGGTGCGGCCAAGCCTCTACAGGTCCATCGGATGCGCCTGCGAAGCCGGCAGCCTGGGTCGCCCATTCCCTTGTGCTTCGTTCACCTACAGAGAAATCTTGCTGCCGACACAGGGATAGCAGGACGGCCTGCGTAGACCGTGCCGTGAGGTACCGAAAGATCTGGTCTTCGAGAGCTTCGCGAATGTCTGCTTGAGCGTCTGCGAACTTGGACTCGCACAGGAAGACCTCAGCCGGCCCGGATCCTTCGGCAAGAACGTTTGCAGAGACGTGAATGTCGACCCTGCCGCTTCGCGAGAACACCTCGCGCCCGGCGTGAGGCATGGTCGCGTTCAGTGTGGCGGCCAAAAGGTCGCTGATCGAGTCCTCATCTAGGTGGCCGAAGCCGCGTGGGTTACGTTCGACCGCGTCTGCCCACGTTCGAATGGCTCGGAGTACCTCGGCGAACGACTTGGGGCTGAGTCGGTAGCTCATCTCACGCAGGTCAAGGTCAGTGGAAGCGGCGCTTGCTTCGCTTGCTGTGTTAGTGACTTCCACCGTGCGTGCGTCGGCTTCTTCGGAGGCGCCAACCTGTCCGTCGTCGACCAGCGTCTCGATGGGATGCGCCTCGACCACAGCCTCCTCAAGTTCGAGCGGAGCGCCTGCCCACTCCGGTGGCACAGTCAGGTCCTTCAGCAACTCCGTTCGGTTGATCAGCACCCGACGGCGCTCTGCAAGCACCGCGCGCGCGAGCGTAGGTAGCTCGATCTCAAAGTAGTCACGCGCCTGCAAAACGATCTCGTCGAAGATCGCCCTCATTTCCTGACATCGTTCCCTGATGAGAGGTTCTAGGCCGCCGGAGCTTGCGAGGGCTTCTTCCTCCTCGGGCGTGAGATCTACGAAGGTGTAAATCGCCCACTGGTGCTGGTCGAGATCAACGAGGTGGAGTTGCCACGTTGGCTGGAGACGCCAGTACTCCTTGGCGTCATCGTCAGAGGCACTCGCAAGACTGGCGTAGCCGCCAATGCGCTCCATAAGTTCGTGGTGTACCGACCTAAGAGACTGCTCGCTCTTGTCGGGCCAATACCCGAGCATCTCGATGTCCCCGGACACGGGAAACTTGACCCAGAAACGGGTCGTGGCGGCTCGCACGCCTTGACCGACGTGCCTGAGCTCGCCCCCTTGCTCAACAACGCTGGCAGACTGCAACTGTCCGAGCTGCGGGTACTCAGGACGCACCTCCGCTAGGCGCTGATCGAGGGCAGCCTCGACGGCGTCAAGCTGGTCGAGAGACCGGGTCGTTCGAATCTCTTGGAGCAGGCCCCGCGCCTCGGGTCGCCCCTGCAGGTGGTTCGAGAGCGAGCGCTCTTCGCGCATGAACTCGGTGAACAGGCCCTGGTCGCTCATGTGGGTAGTCTCTCGTGCGTTCGGTCAGAGATCGGCACGAGGCTGCCTTAATATTTCTGACAGGACTGGAGATGTCAGCCAGCGGCACGCAACCTCTCCTACTAGGTCTGCTCGACAGTTCGGCGTTTCGCTCGTCTTTGTGCACCCCCTATAAGCAATCGGCGGCGGATGAGCGCGTCCACTCCCACCTCCACCGCTGCAGCGTCGCGAGCGACTGGCATGGCGCAGGATGTGCAATCTCTAGAACGCCTCGTCGATAGACGGACGATCCGATGGAGGCGGCGCCCCCAATACGTCGGGAGTGGGCGGCGCATTCACCTGCGGCAAAGCACAAGCCGGTCAGGTCGCCGCCGTCAGCTACAGCGGCCGAGTGCCTGGTTCTGCTGGGGCAGCCTCCTCGTCAAGCGGGTCGCGCCCGCTGGCAAGGACGGTCCCATCGCGAAACCGGGTCTTGACGTGTTGGGACTAGTCTCCTCGCCGTCTGTCTGTTTGGGTTGGGGATCATGCGGGGGACTACGGGGCGAGAGCGTCTTCTGCTCGCGTACTTAGGTGCGCTCGGCCTCGGGATATACGTCGTGGCCTGGGATCTGGATTGGAGTTCCGTGGAGTCTAACGACGTTATGCTTTGGGCGCGACTGATCTTGGACTACGTCAAAGCCTTGGCTTGGCCGCTGGTGGTCGGGCTCATTGTCTACGCATTTCGCGAGAAGATCGCCGATAAGATTGGCGACCTGAAGGATGCGAAGACCCCCATCGGTGAGGCCAGCTTCTTTGACCGTGAGGCAAGGGAAGTGGAAGCGAAGGCTGACCGCGCGGCGGACCGCCAGCAAGAAGGGACGCCGCCACAGTCCGATCCACAAGCAGGCGCAGGAGCGACTTCGAAACCAAGCGGGCAGGCGGAGCCTAGGGATCCTGGGTCGGCAGACGCGCGCAAACAAAACGAAAGACACAGGGAATTCGTTCAGCGGGAGGCCGACCGACGCATGCTGACGCGTGCATGGGTCGAGTTGCGCGAGATGCGTTACGACACGGCACATTCCATCGCTGCGACCGCGCCCACGGCTGCTGTGATGCTGGCCTACGCGAACTTGGAGCGAGCGGTGCGGTCGGCGTGGACGATCACGAAGGTAGAAGAACCGAAGACGTTCTCAATCACTCGCCTAGTGAAGGACCTCACCGAGACCGGTCTGGACGCTGAGTTCTGGGCTGTCTCCCGATCGCTAATGAACTTGCGAAACAAGGTTGCTCACGAAGGCGCAGAGGTATCGGTTATCGGATCATTCGACTTTATCGGAGCGTGTGAGCGACTCACTGCAGCTTTGGAGGCGAATGCAACCTCGAAGCTCATGCACCCCTCTCGGAACCACCTGACGAGCGACCTTCTGGAGACGATGCGGGCGGATGGCCACAGCCGGACCGAGACCTGACGGGCTCCCCGTTCGGATTTGCGTTAGGCACAAGCAGCGAAGTGGCGCGGTAATCAGAGGCACCTACAAGATCAGTCCGAAGAGTGCTAGCGAGTCGGAGCTTGCCTGAGACCTTGGTGCGCGAGGCGGCCGGGCAGCGCGTTCCATGTCTGGGCAACCAACGGGTGCGTCACTGCCGGGCAAAGTAGTCGTAGGCGGCGACTTGCTCTGCTTCGGCCCGCCAGGCCGGCGGCAGCGCCCGCTTCATCTCGGCTATGTCGCTGCGGCTGTCCAGATATCGGGGAGCGCTGGCCAACATAGAACCCAGGAAGACGACGTACGTCATGCCTGAGTCGGCCAGTTTGGGCAGGTAATGGGCAGATGCGCGCCGGCCAACTTGCTTGTGCGCCCAGCCGTTGTACAGATGGGAAATGAAGATCGCTAGCGTGTCGATTTGTGTCGGCGTTCGTGTATCGGCTGTCACTTCACCAGTTGCTAGATTCACTGCTCCTGTCGCCATTGCCCAACCGATCAGAGGACAGGTAGGTAGCTCGGTCGCGGCGAGCGCGTGCCCGGCGGCGGTACTCATCGCCGTCGCCATGAGTCGAATGTCCGGACTATCGACGAAGGTGGCGCCGTGCCCGACCCGGGATTTGTACGTAGCCACGGCGCCTTCTCGAGCGAGGTGAGCAATGGGGCCGTCGTCCCGGCGGTAGTCAGCGGCGTGAGAGCGCACTTGAAGCACGATGTGACTGCCATCCAATACGGCTCGGTCGCTTAGCCACTTCGCGGAGAGCTCTACGCGGTCGATGAGCCAATCTCGGCGCCCGTCCGCCCACGGCGCCCAGGCCGCGGCTGTTGGCAAGTTGACCTTCAGCATTCGATTGTCCCTTCTGAGCACATGACTGCGAACTCTGGGACCCCAAGGTCGTCCTGCGATGACCCAATGAGTCCCGACGAGACCAAGGGTGCAGGGCACCACCGACAGCGACGATGGTGTCCCTCAGCACTCTGCAGTGACGGCACGCAGCAACTGCTCGGCGGCGGACCAGGAGCTTTTCGACATGCGGCGAAATGACGCGCCTGGTGGGTACGAGTGAAATCGCGGCGGACTTGGCGGGTGGCACGGCACGCCTCGCGTGGCGTTGACCTCTAGTGTGAACTGCCAGGATAGCTGGGACCGCCGATGTGTGCCCACGATGAGCGCTTCGCGAAGGAGGCAAGGTGCCGATCGAGGCGTTCTTCTTGCGCATCATTGGGCCAGACGGGGCGGGTGGTCTCACCTGCGAAGGGCGCGATGGGTCGAAATTTCCAGTTCCGGATTACGTAGACGAGCCGTTCAGCCCAGGCGACGTGGTCAGGGTAAGCGGCGAGGACTGGGTCGTTGTGGACCCAAACAATTGGGTCGAGAATCGTACGGTTGGAGTCGTCCGAGCGATGACATCCACTGCAATAGTGGTCGACACGGGCACAGCGCAGGTCGCAGCAACGAACTCGCGCGGTGCATCACTATCTGTTGGTAACACCGTGGTCTTGGATGCCAGGGCAGATGTTGTGGAGGTAGCTTCACCGACGCCACTGGAGAGATTGCCGATCCATATTGACCGTTCGGACGACGAGTTCGATCCGGACTCGTTCCTTCAACCGCCGCGCGCTGAGCGGTTGCGGTGGAGCGACTTCGGCGGATTTCCAGACATCGTTGAGCAAGCGAAAGAAATTGTACAGGTACACCTAAAGCGCCGTAAAACGTACGCCAGCCTTGGCGTTACTCCGTTGAGGGGGGTCATCTTCGAAGGCCCTCCGGGCACGGGAAAAACGTACTTAGCGAGGATTATGGCGGCGAAGGCTGATGCGGCCCTCTTCGTAGTTAGTGCATCCGAACTGGGCGGCCGGTTGGTTGGCGAAAGCGAAGGCCGGTTGCAAGCGCTCTACGACCGAGCCGCTTCCCATCCGATCGCAATCGTTTTCATCGACGAGCTTGATGGCATAACGCACCACAGAGGCGCCGAGAATGCTGGCCATGCCGACAGGCTTGTAAGCACCTTCCTAGTGAACATGGACGGATTCAGGGCAAAGAACAACATATTAACGATTGGCACAACGAATCGAATCGGGGACATAGACCACGCATTACGCAGGCCTGGCCGGTTCGGCTCTGAGGTCACGTTCCGGCGGCCCGACCGCTCTGACCGCCTAGCCGTACTTCAGGCTAGTTCTCGGAGCCGCAAGACGACTGGACCGTTGTCGCACGAGTTGCTCGCAGACGTGACCGACGGATGGTCGGCGGCAGAATTAGAGGACATCTGGACGGCCGCAGCAACGCTGACGGTGAAAGCGCGTAGAACCCGAATTGGTGACGACTTCTACGTTATGGGCTACGAGCGCGTCAAGCAGCGACGTAGCGAAAAGCGAGGCATGTCTTGAACGGTCCAAGCTGGTGGCGACGCAGCGTCGCGTGGGTGCGTTTCAGGGCGCGGCTGGGAGCAATCCGCGGCCTTCGACTATTCACAGGGTCCACCAGCGAACTTCGCCAGTTTGTCTATCTTGATGAGGTAGCGCTTCGCAGCTTGATGGCCGCGAGATACGGCGCCGAGGACGTGAAGGTGATTGAGTCGCTTACCCGCGCGCGCGAATACGGGGGGTCAGCGCGAGCAGACTTGAACGTGCCAGCAGTCAGCGGCGTGCGAGGAGAAGGCCGCTTCAAGTCCACTACTAGTCGCGCTCGCCAGGTCGAGCGACAGACAACCGTTCAGTCGATGTTCAAGGAATTTCTCGATCGCGAAGTCAGCAGTAATGCGATCACCTGGGATGCTACAGCGGGGGCCACCCCAGGGCCCGAGCCTTTCCACTTGCGCAGGGGCGAATTGATTCAGGTTCGGGTCGAACTAGCCGCTGACCCTACGTACAGAATCAGTGCGTTCATCGCAGAGTACTCTGAGATGATGAGGAGTCTGTCAGATGACGGTCTCAGCCCGATGGACGAAGTCACGCAACTTAGCGGCCTCCTCGAGCGACTCATGGTCGGACAGATTCCGATACGGGCGCGAGTATTCGGATACGACTCCTTGACGGCTGCAACTAGTGAGCCGTTGCATGGTGCCCACGACGACACGGCAGGACCGCTATACCTGGTGGCAACAACCGAGCTTGACCAGTACTGGACTGACACGCGAAGAGTGCTGTTCGGCGAACAGTCTTACACCGTTCTTGCTCGCGTAGTAGAAGACGGTCCTACGGAAAACTGGTCGCCGATCAAACTTTTCGACATGGTGCGAGGGATCCTGCCGGACCTGCAGGACAAGTTTACTGAGCTTCAGGCGGTGTTCGAAGACACCCCGATGGCCGCGAGCCATCCTCCCGCCGAGTTACCCGCGCTAGAGACGGCGCTTACCCACTACGCAACGGAACTGGGATTGCCGGTGCGCGAGGAAGCGGTCCGGGAGCAGATCCGACTCGTGGCAGCGGACGCAGTCGAGCACGTTCCGAGCGCGACACATGTCAATGGCAGTTTCGACAGCATCGACGGCCTCGCCGTCCGCCTCGGATATGACCGTCCACGCGGATTGGAAGCTCTTGAGCTTAGAAGCGCGGCACGCCGGCAGAGCGCCTTGAATGCTCGAGGGGAGGTACCGCCCAGCGTCTAATACGTGAGCCGCCCAGTGGGCGTCGCGCAATCATTCCTCGAAGTGGAGATCATTGCGATCTACTGGTGAGAGACACGCTGTCGGGGGCCGATCGAGGAGCTTCACCCGTTGCGATGGCGCCCATTCTGGGCGAAGAGCCGTAGGTCGACCGTCTCAGGCGAATGGCCCGACAAGCGCCCACTGTGTGACCACTCGCGCGGGCGTCCAGCCGGTGAAGGCGCCGACCGGCGCAGCCGTCTCGACGCTGACGCGCGTGAGCTCGCCACCGTGGTCGGCGTACACCTCGGCGAGCAGCGTCTCGGTCTCGAGGGTGACGCCGTGGACGACGAGGCGGCCGCCGCTCTTCAACGCCGCGAGGCAAACGTCGAAGACGCCTTCACGGGTGGCGCCGCCGCCGATGAAGATCGCATCCGGCGCCGGTAGCCCGGACAGGGCGTCAGGTGCCCGGCCCTCGACGACCTGCAGGTCGGGAACGCCCAAGGTGTGAGCGTTCCGACCGATACGCGCGGCTCGTTCGGGGTCGGACTCGATCGCGATCGTGCGACAGGTCGAGTGTGCGCGCATCCACTCGATACCGACCGAACCGGCCCCCGCGCCGACGTCCCAAAGCAGCTGGCCGGGGGCGGGCATGAGCCGGGCGAGGGCGGAGGCGCGGAGGTCGCGCTTGGTGAGCTGGCCGTCGTGCTCGTACGCGTCGTCGGGGAGACCAGGCGCCCACGACGCCTGGCCGCTCCCCGCGACCTCGATCGCGATGACGTTCAACACTGATGACTCAGCGGACCACGACGAGGCGACACCCGAGACCGAGGACTCCGTTGACGAGCCGAGATCGCCAAGGACGGTCAGCCGCGACGAGCCCCAGCCGGACGAGGTCAGCAGAGATGCGACGGCAGCGGGCGTCGAAGCGTCCGAGGACAGCACCAGAGTCCGACGGCCCGGTGCTAGCTCTAGCGCCAACCGTTCGAGAGGCCGGCCGACCAGCGAGACAACGGCGCAGGACTCGAACGACCACCCCATCCGAGCGCGCGCCAACGCCACGGACGAGACCGCCGGCACCACCCGCACCGGAGCCCCGAGGTCGAGCAGCGTCGAGGCAATCCCCGACACCAGCGGATCCCCCGACGCCAGCGCGACGACAGGACGCCCGGCGTACTCCGACAGGAGCCCCGGCAGAGAGGCAGCCAGCTGCGAGGGCCACGGCACCCGCTCTTGACCAGGGACGGAAGGCACCAGCGAGAGGTGCCGCGAGCCACCCCACAGCACCGACGCCTCGAGCACGAGATCACGGGAGGACGAAGGCAGCGAGGCCCATCCATCGGCCCCGATCCCGACGACAACGACCTCCGTGGGCACCCCAGTGGCAGACACGACCGCAGACGCTATCGTGACGCGCACAAGGCGAGAGGTGCCCCGAAGTCTGGGGAGAATCTGGGAAGCCGGTGAGAATCCGGCACAGGGCCCGCTGCGGTGACTCGAGACGTCGAACAAGGCGTATCGAGAAGTCCGAAGACCGGCCTCCCGCCACCCATTGAGCTGGCAACGAGAGCGGGAGCCCCCATGCCACTGCAGTACCCCCTGTCTGCCGTCGTCGCCCCCCAGGCCGACCGGGCCGACGACATGACCCTCGCCCTGGTCCTCACGACCATCTCCCCCGAGGTCGGCGGCGTCCTCGTGCGCGGCGAGAAGGGCACGGCGAAGTCGACGACCGTTCGCGCCCTCGCCTCCGTGCTGCCACCGATCGAGGTGGTCACCGGCGACCGGTTCTCCAGCGCGCCCGGCGACACCTCCCCCGACGGCACGTGGCCGCTCGACGCGGAGACCGAGACCCGACCCGTACGCCTCGTGGAGCTGCCCGTCGGCGCCACCGAGGACCGCGTGCTCGGCTCGCTGCACCTGTCGAAGGTGCTGGCCGACGGCGTCGCCGAGTACGAGCCCGGCCTGCTCGCCCGCGCCCACCGCGGCATCCTCTACGTCGACGAGGTCAACCTCCTCCACGACCACCTCGTCGACTTGCTGCTCGACGCCGCCGCGATGGGCCGCTCGACCGTCGAGCGCGACGGCGTCTCGGTCGCGCACGCCGCCCGCTTCGTGCTCGTCGGCACCATGAACCCCGAGGAGGGCGAGCTCCGCCCCCAGCTCCTCGACCGCTTCGGCCTCACCGTCGAGATCGCCGCGCCACGCGACCCCCGCCTGCGCGCCGAGGTCGTCCGTCGCCGGCTCGCCTTCGACGCCGACCCCGAGGCCTTCGTCGCGTCGTACGCCGACGCCGAGCGCGCGCTGACCGACCGCATCGTCGCTGCCCGCAAGCTGCTCCCCGAGGTCGAGCTCACCGACGCGGTGCTCACCAAGGTCGCCGAGGTCTGCGCCGCCTTCGAGGTCGACGGGATGCGCGCCGACATCGTCACCACGCGGACGGCGGTCGCGCACGCCGCGTGGCACGGCCGGACCACCGTCACGAGGGCCGACATCCGCCAGGCCGCGCTGCTCGCGCTGCCGCACCGGCGGCGCAGGAACCCCTTCGACGCGCCGGGGCTGGACGAGGACCTGCTCGACGCCATCCTCGGGGACGAGGAGCCGGAGCCCGAGCCGCCGCTCCCGCCGGAGCCGGAGGGGGACGGTGACGGTGAGGGCCCGGACTCAGATAGGGAGGGTCTCGATACGCCCCCTCGTTCCTCGGGGGCTACTCGACCACCGAACAACAGTGACGGCGGCGACCAGCCGAGTGAGACCGAGGATCGGGGTCTCGATACGCCCCCTCGTCCCTCGGGGGCTACTCGACCACCGATTGAGGGTGAGGGGGCTACTCGACCACCGAGTGAGGGTGAGGGCGGCCAGGGTCCAACGTCGGTCATCGGCGCCAGCGACCCCTACAAGGTCCGGCGGTTCGAGGTCACCGGCACGGGCGCCGGGGAGTCGGGCAAGCGGTCCCGCGCGCTGACGACCAACGGCCGCCGGGCCGGCATCGACCCGACCGGCCAGGGCGGGCTGCACCTCGTCGAGACCATCCGCGCGGCCGCGCCGCACCAGCGGGGCAGGGGCCGGACCGACGGGCGGATCAGGTTCGAGCAGGCCGACCTGCGCACCGCGCGACGCGAGGGCCGCGAGGCGAACCTCGTCCTCTTCTGCGTCGACGCGTCCGGCTCGATGGCGGCGCGCAAGCGGATGGAGCAGGTCAAGACCGCGATCCTCAGCCTGCTGCTCGACGCCTACCAGCGCCGCGACAAGGTCGGGCTGGTCACCTTCCGCGCCGACTCGGCCGAGGTCGCGCTGCCGCCGACCCACTCGGTCGACATCGCTGCGAAGCGGCTCGCGGACCTGCCAGCCGGAGGGCGTACGCCACTCGCCGAGGGCCTGCTGGCCGCGGCCGAGGTGCTGCGGATCGAGCGGGTGCGCGACCCGCGCCGGCGCCCGCTGCTCATCGTCGTCACCGACGGCCGCGCGACGCACGGCACGGACGCCGTGACGAGGAGCCGACAGGCCGCGGGTTGGATCGCCGAGCAGGGCACGAGCGCGGTCGTCGTCGACTGCGAGCAGGGCCCGATGCGGCTCGGCCTCGCCGGCCAGCTCGCGACGCACATGCAGGCCACCCACCTCCCGATCGCGGAGATCAGCGCCCGGGCGCTGGCGGGCGTGGCGAGGGTGGCATGAAACTCACCCCACGACGTTCTTCTCCTCCGCTTCGCTGCCCCGAACAACGCCGCGGGGACCCCGTAAACTCCGAGGAGCTCACCGTTTCCAGCCGGGACCTCTACGACGTCATTTCCCGCCGGCGCGACGTACGGGCCGAGTTCAGCGGCGAGGCCGTCGACTGCGACGTCCTCCGTCGGGTCCTCCAGGCGGCGCACGAGGCGCCGAGCGTCGGGCACAGCCAGCCGTGGGACTTCGTCCTCGTCGCCGACGAGGCCACGCGAGACACGTTCGCCGAGCACGTCGAGACCGAGCGGCAGACGTTCGCCGCGCAGCTCGACGGTGAGCGGCGCGAGACCTTCGAGCGGATCAAGGTCGAGGGCATCCGCGAGTCGGGCCTCGGCGTCGTCGTCACCTACGACCAGGCACGCGGCGGGCAGCACGTGCTCGGCCGCCACGCGATCGCAGACACCGGCCTCTACTCCACCTGCCTGGCCATCCAGAACCTCTGGCTCGCCGCGACCGCCGAGGGCCTCGGCGTGGGGTGGGTGTCGTTCTACCGCGAGGAGTTCCTCGCCGACCTCGTCGGCCTGCCCGACGGCGTACGACCGGTGGCGTGGCTCTGCCTCGGACCGGTGACGCGGCTGCAGGAGGTGCCCGACCTGGTCCGGCACGGCTGGCGGAAGGGGCGCTCGCTCGACGACGCCGTCCACCTCGAGAGCTGGAGGGGCTGAGATGCCGCAGGGAGTGCCGACCACCGTCCCCGACGACGGCCTGACCACGCGCGAGCGCCGCAACCGCCCGCTGATCGTCGTCCACACCGGCCCCGGCAAGGGCAAGTCGACGGCCGCCTTCGGCCTCGCGATGCGCGGGTGGAACCAGGGCTTCAGCATCGGGGTCTTCCAGTTCGTGAAGTCCGCCAAGTGGCGCATCGGCGAGCAGACGGTGCTCGAGCGCCTCGGTGAGCTGCACGAGGAGACCGGCGAGGGCGGGCCCGTCGCCTGGCACAAGATGGGCTCGGGCTGGTCGTGGTCGCGCAAGGCCGGCACCGAGGAGGACCACGCCGCCGACGCCGCCGAGGGCTGGCAGGAGATCAAGCGGGCGCTGGCCGAGGAGCGGCACGACCTCTACGTCCTCGACGAGTTCACCTATCCCATGAAGTGGGGCTGGGTCGACGTCGACGACGTGGTCGCCACCCTCGTGGAGCGACCCGGCCGCCAGCACGTCGTCATCACCGGCCGCCACGCCGACCCGCGGCTCGTCGAGGCCGCCAACCTCGTCACCGAGATGGGCCAGGTCAAGCACCCGATGGAGGTCGGCCAGAAGGGCCAGCGGGGCATCGAGTGGTGACGCTCCCCCGCCTCATGGTCGCGGCGCCCGCCTCCGGCCACGGCAAGACCACCGTCGCCACCGGCCTGATGGCCGCGCTCGCCCGCGCCGGCCACACCGTCAGCGGCCACAAGGTCGGCCCCGACTACATCGACCCCGGCTACCACGCGCTCGCCACCGGCCGCCCCGGCCGCAACCTCGACCCGCACCTCGTCGGCGAGGAGCGCCTCGTACCCCTCCTCGTCCACGGCGCGACCGGCGCGGACCTCGCGGTGGTCGAGGGCGTGATGGGGCTGTACGACGGCCAGATCGGCGGTGACGGCTTCGCGTCGACGGCCCACGTGGCCGCCGTCACGCGCACCCCCGTCGTCCTGGTCGTCGACATCTCGTCGGCCTCGCGCACCGTCGCGGCGACGGTCCACGGCCTCCGCACCTGGGCGCGGCCGCCGGTCGACGTGGTCGGCGTGATCCTCAACAAGGCCGGCTCTGCCCGTCACGCCGACGAGGTCGTCCGGTCGATCGGCGACCAGGTGCCGGTGCTCGGCATCCTCCAGCGCGACGACGGGATCGAGGCGCCGTCGCGGCACCTCGGGCTCGTGCCGGCCGCCGAGCGCGGGGACGCCGCGGCGGCGCTCGACCGGCTGGCGGGGCAGATCGCCGAGCGGGTGGACCTCGAGGCGGTCGTACGCCTGGCGTCGGCGGCGCCGGACCTGCACGAGCGGGCCTGGGACCCCGCCGCCGGGGTAGTCCAGTGGCAAACGGCTGCGGATGGGCCGTCCGGACGACCGCGGGTCACTGGACTACCCGGGCGGGGGGCGCGGATCGCCGTCGCAGCCGGCCGGGCGTTCACCTTCCGCTACGCCGAGACCGTCGAGCTCCTCGAGGCCGCCGGGGCGGAGGTCGTCGACCTCGACCCGCTGACCGACAGGCGGCTGCCGGAGGGCACGACCGGGCTCTACCTCGGCGGCGGCTTCCCCGAGATGCACGCGCTCGACCTGGCCGCCAACGAGCAGCTCCTCGATGACATCCGCGGCGCCGTCCAGCGCGGCCTGCCGACCGTGGCCGAGTGTGCCGGGTTGCTCTACCTCTGCCGCACGGTCGCCGGCCCGTCCGGCCAGCCGGCGCACATGGTCGGTGCGATCGGTGCCGACGCCGCGATGGCGCCGCGCCTGACGCTGTCCTACCGCACCGCGCGGGCCGTCGGCCACGACCTGCTGTCGCGGCCGGGCGAGCAGGTCACCGGCCACGAGTTCCACCGCACCGGGCTCCTCGGCGACCCCGGCGGCCGGCCCGCGTGGTGGCTCGACGGCCCGGACGGGCCGCTCCCGGCCGGTGTCGCGACGCGGACGCTGCACGCGTCGTACCTCCACGTGCACTGGGCCGGCCACCCGCACCTGGCCGCGCGGTTCGCGGAGGCGGCCGCGACCGCCGTGCCGGTGACCGCCGCGCTGCGGTGAGCACGGTGACCGACCTGCGCCACCACGGCGACCGCGAGGCCACCGCCGGTCTCGTCGACTTCGCCGTCAACGTCCACCCCGCGCCGATGCCTCGGTGGCTGCACACCGCGATCGCCGCGTCGATGACCGACCTCGCCCGCTACCCGGACGCCACGCCGGCCGAGGCGGCGCTCGCCGATTGCCACCGCCGCGACCCCGCCGACGTGCTCGCGACCTCAGGCGCCGCGGAGGCCTTCACCCTCGTGGCCCGGCTCCGGCGCTGGCGCAGGCCGGTCGTCGTGCACCCCCAGTTCACCGAGCCCGACGTGGCCCTGCAGGCCGCCGGGACCACTCCCGTGCACGTGTCGCTCAACATCGACTGCCTCTTCACCCTCGATCCCACCCACGTCCCCGACGACGCCGACCTCGTGGTCGTCGGCAACCCGACCAACCCGACCGGCGTACGCCACCCGGCCGCAGCGCTGCGCAGCCTGACCCGGCCCGGCCGGCTCGTCGTCGTCGACGAGGCCTTCAACGACGACGGCGCCGAGAGCCTCGCCGACGAGCCCGTCCCCGGACTGCTCGTCGTCCGCAGCCTCACCAAGCTGTGGGCCATCGCCGGGCTCCGGGCCGGCTACGTGCTCGGCGAGCCCGACACCGTCGCCGCCCTCCGGGAGCTGCAGCCGCCCTGGTCGGTCTCCACCCCGGCCGCCGCGGCGATGGTCGCCTGCACGAGCGACGCCGCGCGGATCGAGGCGCAGGTGCGCGACGCCCGGGTCGCCGCGTGGCGCGACCACCTCCAGCACGGCCTCACGGAGGCGGGCATCCCGCACGTCCCGAGCACCGCGCCGTTCGTCCTCGCCCGCCCCGGCGCCGGCGTGCGCGCGGCCCTGCGTGCCCGGGGTTTCGCCGTACGCCGCTGCGACACGTTCCCGGGCCTCGACGACTCCTGGGTCCGGATCGCCGTGCGCCCGCCCGAGGTGTCCGCCCCCCTCCTGGACGCGATGGAGGCGCTGGCGGATGTCACCTGACCGGCGGCACAGCCGCGCGCTCGGCCTGGTGCTGGGCCACCTCGCGGACCGGGCGTTCGGCGACCCGCGCCGGGGGCACCCCGTCGCGGTCTTCGGCACCGCGGCAGCCGCGCTCGAGCAGCGCACGTACGCCGACTCGCGCGCCCGAGGCGCGGTCCACCTCGCTGTGCTCGTCGGCGCGGTGACAGCGGCCGGCGCGATCGCGGAGCGGCGAGCGGGCAACCGTTTCGTCGTGCACACCCTCCTCACCGCCGCCGCCACCTGGACCGTCCTCGGCGGCACCTCGCTCGGCCGGGAAGCCCGCGCCGTCCACGACCTTCTCGCGAGCGCCGACCTGCCCGGCGCCCGCCAGCGGCTGACGCACCTCGTCGGCCGCGACCCGACCCACCTCGACGCAGCCGAGGTCAGCCGCGCCACCGTCGAGTCGGTCGCGGAGAACACCTCGGACGCGGTCGTCGCCCCCCTCGTCTGGGGTGCGCTGCTCGGCGTCCCGGGCCTGCTCGGCTACCGGGCCGCCAACACGCTGGACGCGATGGTCGGCCACCGCGGCGAGCGATACGGCCGGTTCGGGTGGGCGTCGGCGCGGTTCGACGACCTGCTCAACCTCCCCGGCGCGCGGGTCAGCGGCCTCCTCGCCGCGGCCCTCGCCCCGGTCGTCGGCGGCTCGGCAACGGCCGCCATCGGCGCCTGGGCCCGCGACGCGCGCCACCACCCCAGCCCCAACGCCGGCGTGGTCGAGGCGGCGTTCGCCGGCGCGCTCGGCGTGCGGCTGGGCGGGCGCAACCACTACCCGCACGGCGTCGAGGACCGGGTCCTGCTCGGCGACGGCCCGCCTCCCACCACGGACGACATCGACCGCTCCGTCCGCCTGGCTGACCAGGTCGGGACCGGAGCGGTCGTCGTCGCGGTGCTGCTGGCCCTCAGGAAGGGCCGCTGACCCTCCGCAGGAGCCGGGTGAGCGCCGGGACCATCACGGCCGCCGCCACCAGGTGCAGCACGACCAGCCCGACAACGGTGTCCGTGCCCGATCCCCACAGGACCGGCGGCACCAGCGACAGCGCCGTCAGCACGACCGCGGTCCGGAGGAAGTGGTCCGCCGGACGCCCGCTCCACCGCAGCAGCGCGGCGGCGATGACGACGCCGACCAGCGACCAGACGCCCGCCTGCAAGCCGATGCCCGAGACCGGGATCACCTCCCCGCCCTCGACCCGGAAGTCGACGCCGAGCGCCTCCATCGCGGCCGCTGCGAGCGTCGTGACCACCACCGTCCCGACCGTCGCGACGAGGCCGCCCACGACCAGCCTGCCCACCCGCGAGCCGAAGCCGGCGCGCGTGGCGAGCGCGGTGTCGTCGATCGAGGTGTCACTCATCGCCGTCCACCTCCAGCCGCTCCGGGAGGCCGAGCAGCGCGAACTGCTCCTGGCCGAAGATGGTGACCTCGGTGACCGCGCCGCCGCTGATCCGCAGGACGTCGATCGTGATCGGCAGGAAGGCACCGGCCGTCTCGCGCCACAGGTAGTAGCCCACCGCGGGCTGCCGGTTGACCGACGTGACGACGGACCGCAGGCCGGTCATCTCCGGGTAGCCGTTGGCCGTCCAGTCCGCGACCACCGCGTCCCGCCCGACGATGAGCCCCTCGTAGGGCGGCATGGAGTAGCGGACGTCGTCGCGCAGCATCGTCGCGAGCGCGCCGAGGTCCGGGCCCACGCTGGCCTCGGTGAACCGGCGGACGAGCTCGCGGTTGTCGGCGTCGTCCTCGGCGCCGGTCCACTCCTGCCGCTCGGCCGGCAGGTGCTCGCGCATCCCGGCCCGGGCCCGCTGCAACGCGCTGTTGACCGAGTTGACCGAGTCGCCCAGCAGCTCGGCGACCTCCTTGGCGGGCCAGCCCAGCACGTCGCGCAGGATCAGCACGGCGCGCGGTCGCGGGGCGAGGTGCTGCACCGCGACGACGTACGCCAGCTCGATCGTCTCGCGCGCCACGGCGACCACCTCCGGCTCGTCCGCGTCGGCCGCGGGCAGCTCGTCGAGCAGCCGGTCGGGGTAGGGCTGCAGCCACATCACCTCGCCACCGGTCGCCGGCTCGGGCCGGCGCTTGTCGAGCAGGTCGAGGCAGGCGTTGGTGGCGATCTTGTAGAGCCAGGCCCGCAGCGTCGACCTCCCCTCGAAGGTCTCGCGCCGACGCCAGGCGCGCAGGAACGTCTCCTGCACGGCGTCCTCAGCGTCCTGGAACGACCCCAGCATCCGGTAGCAGTGCACGTGCAGCTCGCGCCGGTGCCGCTCCGCCTGCGCCGAGAACGCCTGCTCGTCGAGCTCGCCCACGGTCCGCTCCTCCAGTTGCGTGTCCACACTCATCGCTTCGTCCTTCCCTCGACATCCTGTCGTGGTTGTGACGGCGACGGGCGCCAGAACTCATCACTCGCCCCGGAGCCACCTCAGCGCGCCGGCCGCGTCGGGGACGCTCTCGACGGGATCGCTGCCGTCGGGACGGGCACCGCGACGGCGTACGACGACCACCGGCACGCCGAGCTGGCCGGCGGCCTGCATCTTGGGCCAGGTGTAGGTGCCGCCCGAGTCCTTGGTCACCAGCACGTCGACGGCGTGCTCCCCGAGCAGCTCCAGCTCGCCGGCCAGCGTGTAGGGGCCGCGGTCGAGCAGCACGGTCCACGGGTCGGGCACCTCGATCGTCGGCGGGTCCACCACGCGGGCGACGGCGCGGTGCCCGGCCAGCGGGCCGACGAAGCGGTCGAGCGGCTGGCGTCCCACGGTGAGGAGGGGGCGCCCACCCAGCCGGGCGGCGAGCCCGGCGGCCTCGTCGTGGTCGTCGACCCAGTGCCAGGCGTCCGAGCCGGGCTCGCCCGCCCAGCCGGGCCGGGCCAGCCGCAGCAGCGGCAGGCCCTCGGCCGCGCAGGCCGCGACGGCGTTGGCGGTCATGCCGCCCGCGAAGGGGTGGGTGGCGTCGACGACCGCCTCGACGGCCTCCTCACGCAGCCACGATCGCAGCCCGTCGACGCCGCCGAAGCCGCCGATCCGGACCTCCCCGGCGGGCAACCGCGGGCGCTCGACCCGGCCGGCGAGCGACGACACGGCGTCGATCTCGGTGTCCACGAGCAGCGCCGCGAGCTCGCGCGCCTCGCTGGTGCCGCCGAGCAGCAGGACCTTCATCGCGACGCTCCTGGTGCGAGGGCGGGCAGCCCGGCGGGCGCGCCCGAGGTGGCGAGGTCGAGCAGCGCGTCGACGTCGAGGTGCTCCTCGGCGAGGTCGCCGAGGAGGTCGAGACGGCGCTCGCGCTGCTCGGCGAAGCTCACGGTCGCCGGCTCGTACGCCGCCCCTGCCGCCGCGGCCGCCTCCCGGAGGACGGCCCGCCGGAGCTCGTCGCCCTCGAGGCTGCCGTGCCACATGGTGCCGAGCACGGCCCCCGAGCGGGCGCCGCCGAGGAACTCCTCCCCGCCGTGGCGGGTGGTGCGGCCGTGGTGGATCTCGTAGCCGTGGGCGGGAGCCGCGAGCGCGGTCCCGGTCGGGAGCCGCAGCACCTTCGCGGCGCCGAAGGTGGTGGTCACGTCGAGGAGCCCGAGCCCCGGCACGTCGGCGCCGGCCTCGCCCTCGATCCCGTCGGGGTCGCAGATCCGGGTGCCGAGCATCTGGAAGCCGCCGCAGATCCCGAGCACGGGCCGGCCGGCCGCGGCGTGCGCGAGCACGGCCCGGTCGAGCCCGCGGGCCCGCAGCCACGCCAGGTCCTCGAGCGTCGCCCGGGTGCCGGGCAGCACGACGAGGTCGGCGCCGGCGAGCGCGCGCGCCTCGGACGCGAAGGTGACGTCGACGCCCGGCTCGATGCCCAGCGCGTCGACGTCGGTGAAGTTGGAGATCCGCGGCAGCCGGACTACCGCGACCCGCAGCCGGGCCTCCGCCTCCTCGGCGCGGCGACCCTCGAGGTCGAGCGCGTCCTCGGAGTCGAGCCACAGCCCCGGGTGCCAGGGCAGCACGCCGTAGACCTCCCGCCCGGTCAGCGACCGGAGCTCGTCGAGCCCGGGCCGGAGCAGGTCGAGGTCGCCGCGGAACTTGTTGACCACGAAGCCCGCGACCAGCGCCTGGTCGGCCGCGGAGAGCAGCGCCACCGTGCCGAACATCGCGGCGAAGACACCGCCGCGGTCGATGTCGCCGACGACGACCGTCGGCACGTCCCCGTGGCGGGCCAGGCCCATGTTGACGTAGTCGCCCGCGCGCAGGTTGATCTCCGCCGGGCTGCCCGCGCCCTCGACGACGACGACGTCGTGCCGCGAGCGCAGCTCGTCGAAGGCGGCGTACGCCGCGTCGCGCAGGTGGGTTCGCCCGCCGACGAAGTCGCGGGAGTCCAGCGTCCCCGCCGGCCGGCCCATCACCACGACGTGGCTGCGCCGGTCGCCGCCCGGCTTGAGCAGCACCGGGTTCATCGCGGCCTCCGGCTCGACGCCGGCCGCGACCGCCTGGACCCACTGGGCGCGGCCGATCTCGGCGCCATCGGCGCACACCATCGAGTTGTTGGACATGTTTTGCGCCTTGAACGGCGCGACCGAGACGCCCCGGCGGGCGAAGGCGCGGCAGAGGGCGGTGGTGACGATGGTCTTGCCGGCATCGGACGTCGTCCCGGCGACCAGCAGCGCACTCACGGTCGCCAGCCTAGAGAGCCGCACCCCCGCCGCGGGCCGGCGGGCGGCGTCGCGCGGGCGCCGTACCCACAGTCGGGGAAGATTTTGCCTGCGACTTGTTTCGTTCTCGGGACGACGGGAGAGAATCGTTGTATGACCAAGCTCCTCCTCGACAACCGAGTGGTCGCGGTGCTCTTCTTCGTGCTGACCGTTCTGAACGCGTTCGCGATCCAGAACAACTGGTACCACTGAGGCGCACCGGCTTTCCACGCGCGTGAAATGATGCCCAGGTGGCGACACCTGGGTTGGTCTCGGACTGCGCGCAGTGCTTCGGGCTGTGCTGCGTCCTCCTCCCCTTCTCCGCCGCCGCGGGCTTCGGTGTCGACAAGCCCGGCGGCCGCCCGTGCCTCAACCTCCTCGACGACGACCGCTGTGGCATCCACGCCACGCTCCGTGAGGACGGCTGGCCGGGCTGCACGGTGTTCGAGTGCTTCGGCGCCGGCCAGCAGGTCTCGCAGGTCACCTACGCCGGCGTCTCGTGGCGCGAGCCGGGCCCGCCCCACCGCCGGGCCGAGATGGGCGCCGTCCTGTCGGTGATGCGACAGCTCCACGAGATGCTCGTCCACCTCACCGAGGTCGACCGGCGCTCGCCCGACCCGGCCACGGCCGCGGTGCGGACGGAGATCGAGGCGCTGACCGGCGCCGACCCCGAGACCCTGCTCACCTCCGACGTCGACGGGCTCCAGGGGCGGGTGGGCCGCCTCCTCGCCGACGCCAGCACCCGCGTACGCCGGTCGTGGCCGGCCGCGGGCGACCGCTCGCACCGGGACCTGGCCGGGCGTCGCCTGGGCGGCGACCACCGGGGCTGGACCTTCCGCGGCGCGCTGATGATCCGCGCCGACCTGCGCGGCGCACAGCTGGCCGACGCCGACCTGCTGGGCGCGGACCTGCGCGACGCCGACGTACGCGGCTGCGACCTCTCGACCACGCTCTTCCTCACCCAGCCGCAGGTCAACGGGGCGATCGGCGACGCCGCCACCGTCCTGCCGCCGGGTCTCTCCCGCCCCGGCCACTGGGGGCGCGCTCCCTCGGTGGTCGAGTAGACGAGCGCCGGCGAGCGGGCGTGTCGGGACCTCACCACAAGGGGTGAGTCCCGGAATACCCCCGCGAGCCGCCGTGCTGTGCCTCACATGACCGTTCCCAGCATCACGCTCCATGACGGCACGACCATCCCGCAGCTCGGCTTCGGCGTGTTCCAGATCGAACCCGCCGACACCGTCGAGGCGGTGACGCGGGCCCTCGAGGTCGGCTACCGCCACATCGACACCGCCGAGATGTACGGCAACGAGAAGGAGGTCGGCGAGGCGCTGCGCACCGCCGGGGTCCCGCGCGAGCAGGTCTACGTCACGTCCAAGCTCAACAACGGCTTCCACGAGCCCGACGCCGCCGAGCGCGCGTTCGAGCAGACGCTGACCGACCTGGGCCTGGACCGCATCGACCTCTTCCTCATCCACTGGCCGCTGCCCACCCGCTACGACGGCGACTTCGTCTCTACCTGGCGCACGTTGACCTCGTTCGTCGAGGACGGCCGGGCCACGTCCGTCGGCGTGTCCAACTTCCAGCCCGCGCACCTGCAGCGCATCGTCGACGAGACCGGCGTCGCCCCCGTGATCAACCAGGTGGAGGTGCACCCCTACTTCACCAACGAGGACGTGCGCGCCGCCAACGCCTCCCACCGGGTGGCCACCGAGGCGTGGTCGCCGATCGCCCAGGGCCAGGTCCTCGACGACCAGGTCCTCACCGAGATCGCGTCGGCCAAGGGCAAGTCCGCCGCCCAGGTCACGCTGCGCTGGCACATCGAGCGCGGCGACATCGTGTTCCCCAAGTCGGTGACCCCGAGCCGGATGCAGGAGAACTTCGAGATCTTCGACTTCTCCCTCACCGACGACGAGGTCGAGCGCATCTCCGCGCTCGACAAGGGCGAGAAGGGCCGGACCGGCCCCAACCCCGACTCGTTCGACTACATCCCCGACTGACCCGCAGCACGCACAGGAGGCCGGGCGGCACGATGGCCGCCCGGCCTCCTGGCTCGTTCACGCCCCCGCTGGTGCGGGGCCGCTGAGGATCAGCGCGTCACGCGCAGCTGCAGCGACCGGTTGCCGGCCGCGGTGACGACCTGCAGCTTGGTGGACCGCTCCGGTCGCACCGAGGCCACCCAGTGGGTGATGTCGCCGCGCCGGCCGACCATCCTGAAGCGGGACGCCTTGACCGCGCCGGAGTGGCGCAGCTTCGGGGCCTTGGTCGACATCACGTGGAGGCTGCTCCACGTGCCCTTGCGCACGGTCCACGAGGACCCGTCCTGCTTCGACCGCGCCACCCACACGTCGAGCACCTCGTACGTCGCGCTCGACGTGGCGGTGTTGCCCGCCAGGTCGGTGACCGTCGCGATCGACGTCATCGACCCGAAGGGGCCACCCGTCGTCGTCACCGTGCACGACGCGACACCGGACAGCGCGTCGGAGCCGCTGCACTGGGCGATGCGGGCACGACCCTTGTAGGTGCGGCCGTCGCCGACCCGCGTCAGCGAGGCGGTGGGAGCGGTCAGGTCGAGGTTGAACGGACCGGCCGCGACCACGGCCACGCCGCCGTCGGTGCCGATGACGGTCCGGCTGACGTACTGGCCGACGCCCTCCTTGGCGAGGACCACGGGCGCCGGGCAGTCGGTGACGTCGTCACCGCACACGAAGCTCACCGTCACCGGGCCGGAGAACCAGCCCGAGCCGCCGTTGCCGCTCACGCGGGTGGTGACGACCGGCGCGCTGCGCGCGGTCGAGGAGCCGGACGCCTGGTGGTCGGCGTCACCGCTGTAGGCCGCCGCGACGACCGAGCCGCCGTCGTTGGCGGTGCCCTCGAGGACGGCCGCGCCGTCGACGAGCGGCGCGGTGCCGACCTCGACGCCGTCGACGTAGAAGCGCACCGAGCCGGTCGGCTCACCGACGCCGGTCACCGCCGCGGCGATGCGGCCGGGGGTGGAGCTCACCGTGGTGGTGGTCTCCGCCTTCTCGATGACGAACGCCGTGACGTCGTCGCCGCGCTCGAAGGAGCCGTCGGCCGAGGAGTACGACGCGCGGATCGTGTGCAGGCCGGCGTGGAGACCGGAGACGGCCGGCAGCGTCGCCGCACCGGAGACGAGCGTGACCGGGGCACCGAGGTCGGTGCCGTCGAGGGCGAACTGCACGGTCCCGGTCACCGGGCCCGACGGCGAGGTCACGGTCGCGGAGACCGGGACGTCCTCACCGAACACGACGCCCGAGACGGGCTGCACGGCGACCGAGGTGGCCTGTGCCTGCACGACCAGGGTCGCGCTGTCGGTGAGGCCACCGAGGGTCGCGGTCACCACGTAGGTGCCCGCGGCGATCGGAGCGCAGGCGGCCGCGGCGCACGGCGTCGAGGCACCGCCGCCGACCGGGGCGAAGGAGAACGTGGCGTCCGCCGTGACGTCGCCGAGGTCGTTGCCGAAGCGGTCGGCGCCGGTGACGGCGTACGTCCGGGAGCCGCCCGCGGCGACGGTCGCCGAGCCGGGCGAAAGCTGGATCGAGGCCAGGTCGTCGGCCTCGACGTGCAGGACCGCGGTGTCGGTCACCGCGACGCCGCCGGCACCGGGGGTGCTGGCGGTGACGACGTGGTCACCGGTGGCGGTGGGCTTGCAGACGCCCTGCGGGCAGGCGACGTTCGAGCCGCTGGGGCCGGTGGTGGTCACCAGGGAGTCGAGGGTGAGGTCGCCGAGGTCGTTGCCGTACTGGTCGGTGCCGGTGACGGTGTACGCCGCCTGGCCGCCGGCCGCGACCGTGGTGTCGGCGGGCGACAGCTCGATCGAGGCGGCCGGGCCCGCGACGACGGCGAAGGTGACCTTGCGGGTCTGGTTGCCGAAGGTCGCGGTAACCGTGTAGGTCCCGATGTCCGTGGCCGAGCACGCCGTGGCGGTGCAGGACGCGCCGGTGCCGGTGCCGTTGGGCGAGATGGTGAGCGAGGTCGGGGTGACCGACTTCGTGACCACGCCGTCGGTGACCGTCATCGCGACGGGGTTGGCCACGCCGGCCGCGACGGACGGGGCGCCGATGGTGAGGTCCGCGGCCGTGAGCTGCGAGGTGTAGGTGATGCGGAGCTGCGGGGCCTGGCCGGTCGTGTTGACGACCACGCTGCCACCGGCGGGGACGAGGGACGAGCCGCCGCCACCACCGTTGCCGGTGCCGGTGCTGGAGCCGCCACCACCGCCACCGCCGTAGAAGCCGCCGCCGCCGCCGGCGCCGAAGCTGGTGCCGCCGTTGCCGCCGACGCCGAGGGAACCAGCGGTGGCTCCGCTGCCGCCGGCACCGCCGGCGGTCTGCGTGCCGCCCTGGCCGGGGCCACCGGTTGCTCCGGATCCCGCGGTGCCGGCTGCGCCGTTGAGCCCGGCGTCGCCTCCGTTGGAGCCGTTGACGTCCGTGCCGCCACCGCCGCCGGCCACCACGAGGCGCGACTCGAGCGAGCCGGCAGCCGTCCGGGAGACGGTGCGCAGGTCGGTGGCCCCGCCACCGCCGTGGGTGCTCGAGTCGCCGACGCGGTTTCCGCCACCGTTGAAGGCGTTGCCCGCGGCAGAGCCGGTGCCACCGACCTCCACGTAATAGGTGGCGCCGGCCGTGACGGGCACCTCGCCCGTCACGACCGCTCCGCGACCGGGGGTGGAGTTGCTGCTCGCACCGCCGGCGGCACCGACTGCCACGACGGTGACGCTGTCGACGTCGTCGGGGACCTCGAAGGTCTGCTGGGCGCCCGTGTAGGCGTAGGTCAGGGTGCAGGCGAAGGCATCGCCGGAGATGACGCAGTCCTCGGCAGGGTTGGCCGCGGAGGCCGGGGCAGCGGTGCCCACGAGGGCCAGCGCGGTGGCGGGAAGGACGAGCGCCGTCGCGGAGCGCAGCCAGTGGCGGCGCGGCGGGGACGCGGTCGAGTGGGTTCGCATGCGGCCATCCCAGACGGTTCTGGTTGAACCTTCAGTCGAATGCCGACCGCGTGGCACTCCCGTGGCCCAGTTGTGGCAGTCCCGTGCTCGCGGTCCCACGCCGCGGACGAGCCACCCGGAGCCGGGGTCGCGTACTCAGGCCACGGGCGCCGACGATCCCCCACACTCGGCGCATGGATCCCAGCACCTGGCAGCGCCCCGGTCTCCGCGCCGCCCTCCTCTACGCGTTCGCCGCCGGTCTCCTCGGCACCGTCGTCTCGGCCGTCAGCCGGCTCGAGCTCACCCGCCGCGCGGTCCCCGACGCCGCGCTCCCCGACGGGCCCGTCATCGTCGTGGCCAACCACACGAGCTTCGCCGACGGCATCCTGCTCGCCCTCGTCGGCCGCCGCCTGGGTCGCTCGCTGCGACTCATGGCCACGGGCGGCGTCTTCCGCTCCGGCCTCGTCGGGCCGGTCGTCCGCCGGCTCGGCTTCATCCCGGTGCTGCGCGGCACCGGCTCGGCCGCGGGCTCGCTCGACGCGGCGGCCACGGCGCTCTCGGCCGGCGAGGCGGTGGGCCTCTTCCCCGAGGGCCGCATCACCCGCGACGCCGACCACTGGCCGGAGCGCTCCAAGACGGGCGCCGTCCGGCTCGCGATCCGCACCGGCGCGCCGGTCGTGCCGGTGGCCCTCGTCGGCGCGCAGCAGGTGGTCGGCCGCACGGGGATCGTCGGCCGGTTGCTGCGCAACACCGTGCTGCGGCCCCGCGTCGCGGTCGCGGTGGGGGCGCCGATCGACGTGCGCCGCCTGGCGGGCGTCGCGGACGGCCAGATGCCCGACGACGCCACCGTGCGCCGCGTCGCCGACGAGGTGATGGCCGTGCTCGTCAGTCAGGTGGCCGAGCTCCGCGGGGAGGCCGCGCCCCACCCGCTGGGCGTCCCGGAGGAGGCGCTGTCCGGCGAGCCGGTGTCGGACAAGAGGCTGTCGGACAAGAGGCTGTCGGCGTGAGGCCCGTCGGTCAGGAGTAGCGGTGGCTCTTGGCCGCGTGGCCGCGCTCGCGGGTGCAGGTGCGACCGGACATGTTGCGGTGACCGCACAGCTCGTCGGTGTCTGCCGCGGCGGTCTCGGTCGTCGGAGCTGCCGGGCTGGGCGACCGCTGCGCCTTCGGGGCCGGAGGCGCGACCGGAGCCCGGGTCGCCGCCTTCGGAGGGGTCTCGGCCGTGCGCTTCTGCGCGGCGGCGTACTTCGCCTCGCGCATCGCGCGCAGGTTGTCCATCTTGCTCATCGCTGGCTCACCGCTCGCTTCACCCCCTGAACCTACGCGCTCGCACCGACACCGCGGGCGGCGACACCGGCGCGAGGGCTCATCGGCTCCAGTCGACGGCGTCGTGGACGGCCTGCAGCCGGGCGCCGCGCACCGGGTCGTGCTGCGCCACCCAGGCGATCCGGCCGCGCAGGTGGTCCTCGAAGGCCGGGACGTCGTCGCGGTTCTGGCTGCTGGGGCCGAACCTGCGGCAGTTGTGCAGGATCGCCCGCAGCAGGTCGACCTGGTGACGGGCGACGCGGGGGTGCTCGTTGACGACGAGCCCGCCGAGGACCTGCCGGCCGGCGCGCGGCATGACGCCCGTCTTGCGCTGGTTGAGCCGGAACCCCTCGTCGCGCACGATCGCCTCGACCGCGTCGAGCAGCCGGGAGGTGCCGGTGCCCCAGCCGGCCTCGCCCGAGAAGGCCAGGTCGTCGGCGTAGCGCGTGTAGCGCCCGCCCCACGAGCGGGCCAGCGCGGAGAGGCGTACGTCGAGCCGGAACGCGGCGAGGTTGGCCATCGCCGGCGACGTGGGTGCGCCCTGGGGGAGGTGCGGCGCGGCCAGCCGGCGGCCCAGCCGCCAGTGGGCGTCGAGCAGCCGCTCGTCGGCGGGTCGCGGGACGGCGCGCCAGGCGCTGCGGGGCAGGACGCAGGTGACCAGGCCGGCGAGGCAGTGCGCCACCGGCTCGGGATAGCCGGCGGTGCGCCAGATGCCGTAGACGCGGGAGACGCTCACGCTGGCGAAGAACGCCTCGAGGTCGAGGCGCAGGACGATGCTCCGGCCGGCGTGCGGTGCGGTGTAGCGCCGGATCGAGCCGCCGGGCCGGAAGCCGGTGGCCGCGTCGTGCGGCGGGATGAGCGAGGCGACCTCGGTGAGGACCCGACGCTGCAGCGCCTTGAGCCGCGGCTTGGGCGCCTCGAGGACACGGATCGCGCCGCTGGGCGTGACGCGGTGGCTGACCCGGTAGTGCTGCAGGGGCACGTCGGAGGCGCTGCGCGCCAGGCGCCGGGGATCGGCGAACCAGTCGAGCTCCGACGGCTCCAGGCGGAGGAAGGCGGCGACGTCGTCGAGCCCGTCGAGGACCGGCAGCCGCCACCGGTTGGTCAGCATCCGCGTCTCGGCGACGGGGTGGACGACTGGCGCGGCGTTCCTCGCCCGGGCGGCGGCCGGGAGGGCGGCGATGACGGCGGCGAGCTCCCGTGGGCGGTCGGCCGGGGGACGCGGGTAGGCCGTGAGCACCCGCCGCACGAGCGGCGGCAGCCAGGCGTGACGGCGGCCGAGGACGACGGTCCCGCTCGCCACCAGCGCCTCCTGCGTCCACTCGCCGGCGAGGAAGCCCGAGGCGAGCGCCCGCGCGAGGTCGTCCCTCATGCGGGGCGCGGGCTGACGTGCGGCAGCGCTGCTCGACCTGTCCCGTCGTGCGCGCGGTGGCCTGCAGCGGAGCGCAGCGAGCCGCGCGCGGTGCCGTGCCCGGACGTACCGGTGGTCCCCGGGGTATCCCCGGGGAGGCCGACCGGTGACGCGCACCGGTCCGCCGTCTCGAGATAGCGCTGCCGCACGCGGGGCACGATAGCGGCCGGGACCGACCTCGGCGCGCGGGCCGTCAGCTCGGCCTGCGCCAGACCACCATCGACTGCCCCGCCGCCTGGTGCAGCACGGGCAGCTTGTTGGACGGGGCGTGCGGCTGCACGGCCGCGCGGGCGGCCAGCACCCGGCGTACGGCGTCGAGCTCGGCGACGAGCTCCTCGTTGCGGGCCCGCAGGGCGTCGACCTGGTGCTCGAGCGCCATGATCCGGCGGACGCCCTCGATGCCGATGCCGGCGCTGGTGAGGTCGGCGATCTCGCGCAGACGCTCGATGTCGCGGTGGGAGTAGCGCCGGCCCCCGCCCCCGGTGCGACCGGGGGCGATCAGGCCCATGCGCTCGTAGGCGCGCAGGGTCTGCGGGTGCAGGCCGGTCAGCTCGGCGGCGACGCTGATGACGTAGACCGCCGCGTCGGGAGAGGGGGTGAAGCCGCTCATGCGTTGAAGAGTCCCTCACGCAGCGGCTTGCCCGCGGTCGCCGCGCGGTAGGCCTCGAGGGCCTCGCGCGCGGTGGGGTCGAGCGTGGCCGGGACCTGCACCACGACGGTGGCGAGCAGGTCGCCCTTGGAGCCGTCGCGCCGGGTGGCACCCTTGCCGCGCACCCGGAAGGTGCGCCCGTTGGGCGTGCCGGGCGGCAGCTTGAGCGTCACCGGGGCGCCGCCGAGCGTCGGGATCTTCACCTCGGCACCGAGCGCGGCCTCGTCGAAGGAGACGGGGACGTCGATGGTGAGGTTGTCGCCCTTGCGCCCGAAGACCCGGTGCGGGGTGACCTTGACCGTGACGAAGAGGTCACCGGCCGGGCCGCCGTTGGCGCCGGGGGCACCCTTGCCCTTGAGCCGGATGCGGGCGCCGTCCTTGACGCCGGCCGGGATGCGGGCCTGGATCGTGCGGGCCGAGGTGCCGCGCCCGCTGCCGTGGCAGGTGGGGCACGCCTCGTCGTAGACCAGCTGGCGGCCGCCGCACCGCGGGCACGTCTCGTTGATGGAGAACGCGCCGCCGGTGCCGGACACGACGAAGCCGGCCCCCTCGCACTCAGGGCAGATGTGCGGGCGGGTGCCCGGCTTGCCACCGGTGCCCTGGCAGGTCGGGCACGCCGAGTCCGACGTCAGGCGCAGCGACACCGTCACGCCGTCGAGCGCGTCGGTGAACGCGATCGTCGCCGTGCTCTCGACGTCAGCGCCCCGCTGGACGCGCGGCTGCTGGGTGCGGGTGCGCTGGCCACCGCCGAAGAGGTCGCCGAACATGTCGCCGAGCCCCCCGCCGGCGCCGGCGCGGTCACGCAGCAGGTCGTCGAGGTTGAAGCCGCCGCCGCTGCCGCCGAACCCGCCGCCCATGCCGGGGCCGAAGCCGCCACGTGCCTGCAGCGAGCGGAACTCGTCGTACTTGGCGCGCTTGGCCTCGTCACCGACGACGTCGTAGGCCTCGGCGACGGACTTGAACACCTCGTGCTTGGCGTCGTCGCCGGGGTTGGAGTCGGGGTGGTTCTCCCGCGCGAGCTTGCGGTAGGCCTTCTTGACGTCGGCCGCGCTCGCGTCCTGGGCGACGCCGAGGACCTGGTAGAAGTCCTTGGTCGCCCAGTCGTTGCGGAAACCCTCGTTGTCAGCCATGGATCGACCTCCTCTCCCTCAACGGCTGGACCGGCTGGTCGTGGTCAGGCGTCGGCCGGGTCGACCACGAGCACCTGGGCGGCGCGTACGACGCGCTCACCGAGGCGGTAGCCGCCCTTGGCGACGTGCTTGACGGTGGTCACCTGGACGTCCGGGTCGGCGCCGAGGTGGCTCAGCGCCTCGTGGAACGTCGGGTCGAAGGCGTCGCCGGGCTCGCCGAAGCGGACGAGTCCCGCGGCCGCGACGACCCGCTCGAGCTGGTCGGCGACGGCCTTGAAGCCGCCCTCGAGCTCGCCGTGCTCCTTGGCGCGGTCGATGGTGTCGAGCACCTCGACCACGGGCGTGAGCGCCTTGTAGGCGGCGGTCTCCGCCACCAGCTGGCGGTCGCGCTCGACGCGCTTGCGGTAGTTGGCGTACTCGGCCTGCAGGCGCTGCAGGTCGTTGGTCAGGTCGGCGATGGCGGCGCGCATCGACGACTGCTCGTCGCCGTCCACGCCGTCAGCACCCTCCCGGCCGCGGTCCTCGGCGGTGCCGGCGTCGTCGCCCGCGACGACGTCACCGGCCACCTGCTCCTCGACCTCGGTCTGCTCCGGCGCCTCGCCGGCCGCGTCGCCGAAGCCGGACCCGCCCTCCGGAGAGGGAGCCGCGGTGGGCTCCCCCTCCGTCGGGTCGTACGCCTCGGTGCCCGTCGTGGGCTCGTCGGGGCGATCGGTCACTTGTCCTCACCCTCGCTGTCGCTCGAGCCGGCCGTGTCGTCGGCGGGCTCGTCGACGATCTCGGCGTCCACGACGTCGTCGTCGGACTCACCGGTGGCGCCGGTGGCACCACCCGCGGCGGCCTGGTCGGCCTCGGCGGCGGCGTAGAGGGCCGCGCCCATCTTCTGGCTCGACTCGTTGAGCTTGGCGGCCGCGGCGGTGATCTCCTCGGAGGAGGCGTCCTCCTTGGCGAGCGCCTCCTTGAGCGCGTCGACGTCGGCCTGGACCTCGGTCTTCACGTCCTCGGGGAGCTTCTCGGAGTTGTCGGCGAGGAACTTCTCGGTCGTGTACACCAGCTGGTCGCCCTGGTTGCGGGCCTCGACGGCCTCGCGACGACGGGCGTCCTCCTCGGCGTACTGCTCGGCCTCCTTGACCATGCGGTCGATCTCGTCCTTGCCGAGCGCGGAGCCACCGGAGATGGTCATCGACTGCTCGCGGCCGGACGCCTGGTCCTTGGCCGAGACGTGCACGATGCCGTTGGCGTCGATGTCGAAGGTGACCTCGATCTTCGGCACGCCCCGGGGAGCCGGCGGCAGGCCGGTCAGCTCGAAGTTGCCGAGCGGCTGGTTCTGCGACCACATCTGGCGCTCGCCCTGCGCGACCTTGATCTCCACCGACGGCTGGTTGTCGTCGGCGGTGGTGAAGATCTCCGAGCGCTTGGTCGGGATGGTGGTGTTGCGCTCGATCAGCGTGGTCATCACGCCGCCCTTGGTCTCGATGCCGAGGGACAGCGGGGTGACGTCGAGGAGCAGCACGTCCTTGACCTCGCCCTTGAGGACACCGGCCTGGAGCGCGGCACCGACGGCCACGACCTCGTCCGGGTTGACGCCCTTGTTGGGCTGCTTGCCGCCGAGGAGCTCGGTGACGACCTCGGTCACGGCCGGCATGCGGGTCGAGCCGCCGACGAGGACCACGTGGTCGATCTTGTCGATCGCGACGCCGCCGTCCTTGAGGACGTTCTGGAAGGGCGCCTTGGTGCGCTCGAGCAGGTCGGCGGTGAGCTTCTGGAACTCGCTGCGGGTCAGCTTCTCCTCGAAGTGCAGCGGGCCGGACTCGCCGTGGGTGATGTAGGGCAGGTGGACCGTGGTCTCGCTGGACGAGGACAGCTCGATCTTCGCCTTCTCCGCGGCCTCCTGGAGGCGCTGCTTGGCGATCTTGTCGGCGGCGAGGTCGACGCCGTTGGAGTCCTTGAACTTCTTGACCATCCACTCGACGACGCGGTTGTCCCAGTCGTCGCCACCGAGGTGGTTGTCGCCGGAGGTCGCCTTGACCTCGACGACGCCCTCGCCGATCTCGAGGAGGGACACGTCGAACGTGCCGCCACCGAGGTCGAAGACGAGGATGGTCTGGTCCTCGCCCTTGTCGAGGCCGTAGGCCAGGGCGGCCGCGGTGGGCTCGTTGACGATGCGGCTGACGTTGAGGCCCGCGATCTCGCCGGCCTCCTTGGTGGCCTGGCGCTGCGCGTCGGAGAAGTAGGCCGGGACGGTGATGACCGCGTCGGTCACCGTCTCGCCGAGGTAGGCCTCGGCGTCGCGCTTGAGCTTCTGCAGCACGAACGCGCTGATCTGCTGCGGGGTGAAGGTCTTGTCGTCGATGTCGACCTTCCAGTCCTCGCCCATGTGGCGCTTGACGGACCGGATGGTGCGGTCGACGTTGGTGACCGCCTGTCGCTTGGCGACCTCGCCGACGAGGACCTCGCCGGACTTGGTGAAGGCGACGACGGACGGGGTGGTCCGGGCGCCCTCGGCGTTGGCGATGACGGTGGGTTCGCCACCCTCAAGGACGGCGACGACGGAGTTCGTCGTGCCGAGGTCGATGCCGACCGCTCGAGCCATGGTGTGTTACCTCCTGCGTTGGATGCTTGGGTATGTCCGCCATCCTGCCGCGCTGCGGACGGAGTGGCAAAACACTTGAGCCGATGTCACTCAACTCTGTTCATGGGTTGCAACGCATGGCGGGCCGAGATGTTCCCGGATCCGGCGAGAACTTCGGCGCGCAGTGCGGCCGGCCCGGGGGCACTCCGTGGGTGAGTCCTCCACCGCTCGGCCCCCGTGCCTACACCCCGGACGTGCGGAGTCCCCCCGGGCGGGGGCGTCGAACGTACGACCGCACCCGGCCGACGGCGGACCCCTCGAGGGGTGTTCGAACTTCTGGGGGTGTGTACGCCCCCAGAAGTTCGGGTTTCCCCGCATAGGCGGGGAAACCGCACGAGGACGAGGACGACGGAGGAGACCCGCTCAGCGCTCCCAGACGTACGGCGTCGTGGTCGTCACCGCACGCAGCCCGGAGCGCTCCAGGATCGGGCGGGACATGTCCGTGCAGTCGGAGTGGATGAGCCGGATGCCACGGGCGACCGCGGAGCGGGCGCGGGCGGCGACGAGGGCGCGGTAGATCCCGCGGCCGCGGAACTCCGGCAGGGTCGAGCCGCCCCAGACACCGGCGAAGTCGGTGCCGGGCACCGGCGTGAGCCGCCCGCCCGAGACGATCCGGCCGCCCACCTCGGCGACCCAGAACTCCGAGTCGCCGCCCTCCAGCTCGGCCAGCGAGGAGGCCAGGGAGGGCCCGCGCCCGGTGCCGAACACCGACTCCTGCGCGGCGAGCATGCGGGTGAGGTCGTCGACGGCGCCCGGACCCGGCTCGATCCGGCGTACGACGACCGGGCCCTCGGGCGTGTCGGCGAGGGGGACGTCGACGGCGAGCAGCGACGCCTCCCCGATCATCACCGTCTCGGCCGGCTCGGCGACCAGGCCGTGGGCGACGAGGCGCTCGCCGAGGTCGGCGGGCAGGTCGTGCCCGCGCGACTTCCACTCGAACGAGTCGACGTCGGTGTCGTCGCGGTAGTGGGCGACGGTGCGCTCGACCAGGGCGTCGAGGTCCGCACCGTCGAGACCGCCGAGGTCGCGGTAGGAGACGAAGCCGCCGTGGTCGAAGACCCCCCAATGGAGCGGGCCCTCCCGCTGGACGTCGATCGCGCGGTTCATCTCGGCGTCGGTGCGGAGCTGCTCGTCGTAGGCCGCGAGGAGGTCGGTGGTCGTCATGGGCCGAACCCTAGGCGTGCGGGCTCCGGGAAATCTCAGGGATATTTCCCTGCACAGGACGGCCGGGAGGCCGCACACTTCTCGTGTGCTCCATCGGGGGAACCTGCGCCGGGTCGTCGGCGCCTCGGCCGTCGTCGTGCTGCTCGCTGCCCTGCTGGCGTTCTGGGTCGCCGACCGCGCGGGCGCCGGCCCGGCCCGCTGCCAGCAGCACCGGATCGACTCGCGCGAGCGCGCGACCCTGGTCACCGGCGAGGGCACGCGCACGCTGGTGATCGGCGACTCGTGGTCCGTCGGGCTCGGCCAGGCCGACCTCGGACGCTCCTGGGCCGCCCAGCTGCCCGGCGAGGTCCACGTCGCCGGCTTCTCCGGCTCCGGCTACAGCGCCGGCGCCAGCGGGTGCGGCCGCGTCTCCTTCCACGACCGCGCGACGACCGCGCTCGCCACCCGGCCACAGCTGGTCGTCCTCCAGGGCGGGCTCAACGACCACGACCAGCCGTCCGCCGCGATCACCCGGGGCTTCGCCGACCTCATGGCCGACCTCGCCGGTCACCACGTCGTCGTCGTGGGTCCCGCCGACGCTCCCTCGCGCTCGCACGCCGTCGGCCGCGTCGACGCCCTGCTCGCCTCGCTGGCCGACGACCACGAGGTGCCGTACGTCGCCACGACCGACCTCGACCTGGCCTACCTCGGCGACCGGCTGCACCTCACCGAGGGCGGGCACCGCGAGTACGGCCTCGCCGTGGCGGAGCGGATCGCGGCCCTCGAGCCGGCCCGGCCGGCGCTGGACCTCCGCTGACGCGGCGTCACTCCGCCAGCCAGGCAGCCCAGCTGTCGAAGGAGTAGGGCCGGCCCAGGAAGTCGGCGACCAGGTCGGCGGCGTCCTTGCGCCCGCCCATCGCCAGCACCCTGTCGCGGTAGGCGGTGGCCACGTCGGCGGCGAACAGGTCGTCGGCGTCGAAGGCGGAGAACAGGTCCTTGGCGATGACCAGCGACCACATGTAGGTGTAGTAGCCCGAGGAGTAGCCGTCGAGGTGGCCGAAGGCGCAGTGCATGTGCGCGCCCTCGAGCGGCGGGAAGGCGGAGTAGCGGCGCTGCAGCTCGTCGCCGTAGGCCGTGAGGTCGTCGTGCTGACGGGCGTGGAACCAGTAGGACCGGGCGGCGTAGGCCATCTGCTGGGCGGCGTAGAGGCCCTTGCCGAAGTGGTCCGCCCGGCGCATCGCGGCGACGAGGTCGGCGGGGATCGTCTCGCCGTCGGCGTTGCGGGCGAAGGTGGCGAGCACGTCGGTGTCCCAGGCCCACTCCTCGAGCATCTGGCTCGGCGCCTCGACGAAGTCCCACTCGGTGGCGACACCGGAGAAGCGGATCCACTCCCCCTGGCCGCCGAGCACGTGGTGGACGAGGTGCCCGAACTCGTGGAAGAGGGTCACCACCTCGTCGTGCTCCATCAGCCCGCGGGCGAAGTTGCAGACCAGGACGCCCTCGGGGAGCTGGCGTCCCGCGACGCCCCTCACCAGGTCGAACTGAGCGGCGTGCTTGAACTTGCCCTCGCGCGGGTGCAGGTCGAGGTGGATGCGGCCGATCCTCCGGCCGTCGAGCCCGACGTCGTAGGTCGCGACGTCGTCGTGCCACGTGCCGGCCTCGGCTCGGTCGACCGGCGTCCACTCGAGGCCGAACAGCCGGCCGGTGACGTCGAGGAGGCCCTGGCGGACCTGCTCGAAGGGGAAGTAGGTGCGCACGACCTGGCCGTCGACGTCGTACTGCTCGCGGCGGACGAGCTCGGAGTAGTAGCGCGAGTCGTAGGTCGTCACGGTGTCGGCGGTCGGGTCGTCGAGTCGCTTGCGCTCGAGGAGCACCGCGACCTCCTGGCCGGCGCGCTCGGCCGCTGCGTCGCCGATGCGGTCGATGAAGTCGGCGACGGCCCGGCCGCTGCCGATCATCTTGACCTCGGTGTCGTAGTCGGGCCAGGAGTCGTAGCCGAGCAGCGCGGCGGTCTCACGGCGGACGGCGAAGATGTCCTGGAGGACCTGGTCGTTGGCCGGCCAGGCGACGTTGTTCTGGGCCAGCGCGAGCTCGCGGCGGGCCTCGCCGTCGGCGCCGAAGGTCATGAACGGCACCAGGTCCGGATAGTCGGTGGTGATCGTGACGAGGCCGTCCTCGTCGGCCGGGTGGGCCGCGCGGTAGTCGTCGGGCAGCCCGGCCAGCCGCTCGGGCGCGACCCGGACGGAGCGCACGTCGTCGCGGATGTGGCGCCCGAAGTCCTGTGAGAGCCGCACGCCCTGCTCGCTGAGCTCGCGCAGCCGCTCGCGCGTCGCCTCGTCGCGGTCGACGCCGGTGCGGCGGAAGTCGCGCAGCGTCTGCTCCAGCACGCGGCGGGCGTCGGCATCGAGCTCCGCGAGGTCGGAGGAGGCGGAGAGGCCGTCGAGGACGGCGAAGAGGTCGCGGTCCTGGCCGAGCTCGGTGACGTACTTCTGGACGTCCTGGCTCAGCTCGTCGGCCCGGTCACGCACCGCCGCGTCGGGGTGCACCTCCGACCAGAGCGACACCGCCTCGGCGTTGGCGAGGGCGGTCTCGGCCCGGTTCCACGCCGCGAGCACCTCGGCGGCGCGGGCGGGGCCGGTCTTCACCAGGTCGACCTGGCGCCTGGCCTCGGCGAGCTGCTCCTCGCAGCGCCCGGCGACCCACCCGAGCCAGTCGCCGGTGCCGGGGAGCGCGACCGGCTCGGTAGCCGGCGGGGGGCCGGGGCTGGCGGAGGTGGGCTGCGTGTCGGTGTCGTGGGCCACGCCCACGGAGCCTACGGGCGCGGCGCGGGACGTACCACCGGGTGGGGCGGAGCCTGGGGACGGCGCCCCGTAGCGTGTCGGGGTGAGCAGCCCGGGGGACGCAGCGTTCCGCTTCCGCGACATCTGGGTGGTCGCGTACGGCCCCTCGATCGTCTCCGCCATCGGGCACGGCGCCATGCTGCCGGTGCTCGCGGTCCGGGCCCGCGACCTCGGCGCCGACGTCAGCACGGCGGCCGCGATCGTGGCCATGACGGGCGTCGGGATGCTCCTGGCCAGCCTGCCGGCCGGGGCGCTCGTGGCCCGGATCGGCGAGCGGCGCGCGCTGGTCGGGGCCGGGCTCGTGGACGCGGTGGCGATGGCGGGGATCGCGCTCACCGACTCGGTCCTCGGCCTCGCGGTCGGCGTCCTGCTGAGCGGCGTGTGCTGGACGCTGTTCCTCATCGCGCGCCAGGGCTTCATGATCGACGTCGTCCCGACCACCCACCGGGCCCGCGCGATGTCGCTGCTGGGCGGGTCCTACCGCGTCGGCGTGCTGATCGGGCCGCTGATCGGCGCCGGACTGATCCGGGTCAGCGACCTCACCAGCGTCTTCTGGCTCGGTGCCGCCATGTCCGTGACGGCGTCCTGCCTCGCCGCCACGATGCCCGACCTCGGGGAGGAGAAGCGCGCCGCGGCCCGCGCGAGCGGCCACCTCGGCGTGTGGACGGTCATCGCCGCGCACCGCCGCGTGCTGGCGACCGTCGGCACCGCGGTGGTCATCCTCGGCACGAGCCGCTCGCTCCGGCTCAGCCTCCTCCCCCTGTGGGCCGACCACCTCGGGCTGTCCGCCTCCACGATCTCGCTGATCTTCGCCGGGGCCGCCGCGATCGACGTCGCCTTCATCTGGCCCGGCGGGTGGCTGATGGACACCCGCGGGCGGATGGTCGTGGCCGTGCCGGTCGTGCTGTCCATGGGCATCGCGTGCCTGCTGCTGCCGCTCGCGACCGACGCGGTCTCCGTGGCGCTGGTGATGGCGCTGATCGCGTGCGGCAACGGGCTGGGCTCCGGCATCGTGATGACGCTCGGCGCGGACTCCGCGCCGGACGCGGGCCGCTCCCAGTTCCTCGGCGCGTGGCGCCTGTGCGGCGACATCGGCAACACCGGCGGGCCGCTGCTCGTCAGCGCGGTGGCCGCGGTGGCGCCCCTGGCGACCGCCTGCCTCGTGGTCGGCGTGCTCGGGATCGTCGGTGCCGGCTGGGTCGGCTACTGGACCCGCCGGGTGGACCTGGCGAGGACCGCCGAGCTCACCCGACGGTGACGGTGACCTCGTTGGACACCACGTCGGAGTCGGTGTCGACCACCCGGAACTTGTTGGGCCCGACCCGGCTCGTCTGGACGTACGTCGCGAAGGTGCCGCCGCTGACCGACATCGTCACCGGGAAGTCCGACCACGTGCCGCTCTCCATGCGCTGCACCTGCAGGATCGCGCCCTCGCCGGCCTGGTAGGTGCCGGTCAGGTCGATCTGCTGCATCGGGCTGACCGACTGCTGCGCCGCGGTGAGGGAGATGGCCTCGGCCGGCGCCTCCGACGTCGTCTCGGTGCTCGGGCTGGGCTCGGTGCCCTCGGGGGCGGGCTCGCTGCTGGTGGTGTCGCTGGGCTGCGGGAGGTTGAACGTCGACGGCGTCGACGTGTCGTCGCTCGCGCTGGAGGTCTCGCCGATGCCGGTGGCCTTAACGCCGACCATGACGGCGAGCCCTCCGAGCAGCCCGATCGCCACGGCGACCGCGACCAGGGCGACCAGCCCGGTCAGGACGGGGCGGTTCTCGGTGTCCATGGAGACCTCTCGGCAGGGTGGGGCAGTGACGCCATTGTCCGGGACGGCCGGTTGCATGGCCAACCGGCGCGCGTCCGGGCACCGCTCCGCCGGGCTCCCGTCACGGCGGAGTTGGCAGGATGGGGCCATGCAGTCACCGTTGCGGCACGGCAAGGCAGCCATCGGCACCACGATCGCCGGGGGCGCCCTCGCCGCACTCTCCCAGGCGCCCGAGCGCGCCACCCGGCTGCTGCGGCACCGCTACCCGACGGTCGCGGTCACCGGGATGACCGGCGTGGGCAAGACCCGGCTGGCCGACCGCCTCTCGCGACGCGCGAGCGCCCAGTCCGCGGACCAGGGCCCGGACGTCGGCTCCGCGGTGATGGAGCGGCGTACGCGGCGCAACGCCAGGCTGCGCGGCTACCGCTTCCGCGTGGTGCCGGGCGAGAACGCCGCCACCCGCCTCGGCGCCCTCGACGAGGTGTTCCACGACGAGCCGGTCGACGGCGTGCTGCACGTCGTCGCCAACGGCTATGCGACCCCGCGACGCCCCGCGGGCACGAGCGGCGCGGCGCTCGCCTCACGGGAGGACCAGCTCGCCGCCGAGCTCGAGGACTGGGCGATCACCGCCCACCGCATCGCCAGCATGGCCGTACGCCGCGACCGCCCCACGTGGCTGGTCATCGCGGTGACGAAGGCCGACCTCTTCGCCGACGACGTCGACGCCGCCGTCGACTACTACTCCCCCGGCAGCGGCTCGCCGTTCGGCGACCGCCTCGACGAGCTGCGCGCCCTGGCCGGCGGCGCCAAGCTCTCGATCGACGTGCTCCCGGTGTGCGCCCAGGGTGCCGGCAGGAAGCCCGTCGAGCCGACGTCGCTGTCGGACAAGGCGTGCACCGACCTGCTGGGCCGGCTCGAGCTGCGGATGGCGCAGCTGTCCGGCCACGTCTGAGGCCGCCCCACCCGGTCGGCGCGGCGCGGTCCAGACCGGGTGCACGCGGGTCGTTCACAGTTTCACGACTTCGGGTTTCGACGCCGTTCATCGGGGCAGAAGGGTCGCCATGAGGCCGATTGCTGTCAACCAGCGGGCGCTGCGGGGCGCCAAGGAGGAGCTCGACTCCGCTCGTGAGGAGCTGCGGGCCGCGCTCGGCGAGATCGACCACCCCGCCGACGACTTCCCCTGGCGCGACCTCATGGTCGAGGGGGTGCGCAGCCTGGTCCAGGACGCCGAGCAGGTCGCCACGAGGTGCCGCAACATCGCGAGTGCCATCGACGAGTCGATCATCGACTTCGACGAGCTCGACATCATGGTCGGCGAGGCCGCCGCGGTGGCCATCAAGCTGGACCAGGTGAAGCCATGACCAAGGTCGTCGCCGACAGGGCCGAGGCCCAGCAGGACGGGCTGACGTTCGGCAACCCCATCGGCTGCCACTACCACTGGCTCGAGCCCGACAGGATCGACGGCTACGGCGACTCCGTGCGCCGCCTGGCCGGCAAGGTCGAGCTCGCCGTCGACGGCTTCGAGCGCACCGCCCACCTCTCCGAGGAGGTGTTCGCGGGCGAGGCCGCCGACACCCTGCGCGACCGTGCCGCTCGCCGCCACGAGGAGTCGGCGGCGGTCCGTGACAACCTGCGCGGCCTCGGCCGTGCCATCAACGCCTACTCCGACGCCCTGCGCCGCTACCGCGAGGGGCTCGAGCAGCTCCGCGCCTACGCCGTCTCCGCGGGCCTCGAGATCCGCGACCAGCGCATCTGGCCACCCGTCGAGACCATCGCCGGCGACACTCCCCAGAAGGAGGTCGACGCCTGGGAGCGGGACTGGAAGGCCTACCAGGCGTGCTTCGAGGCCAAGGTCGAGCTCCGCGACGCCCGCCGCGCCGCCACCCGCGACCTGGCCCGGGCGCTCGCTGAGCACGCCGGCGTCCACCCCGACAAGGACAAGGCCAAGCTGGTCGCACGCAACCCCCACCAGGTGCGGTTCGGCGAGCTCCGGCGCGAGGCCGCCGAGGAGGCGATGGAGGCCGTCCAGGCCAACGACGCGGCGGACGCCGCCCGGCACACGGTCGAGGCGCTCAAGCGTCGCGAGCAGGCGGCGTTGGGTGACCTCGAGGAGATGGTGATCGCCGAGCGGCCGCCCGAGGAGATCCAGGCTCAGGCCGCGAAGGTCCAGGCGCTCCACCGCGAGCTCACCGAGGCACGGGTCGAGGCCCGCGACGCGGAGGCTGTCGCCGAGCGCGAGGTGGCCCAGGCGGACCGGGCCGCCCGCAACCTCGAGGCGGCCGAGGAGGGCCGCACGCGCGTCGTCGGGGAGCGCGCCGACCTGCCGCAGGGGCCGCGGACCGCAGCCCAGCCCGCCGACCTCAAGGACCGCCTGGGCTGAGCCGGGCACGCCCCCCGCGTCAGGCGGTCTCGCGGACCTCGACGACCTCGTGCCGCGGGATCGCGTTCTCGCCCCGGGCCGAGCAGGTGAGCAGGTGCGGCTCCTCACCGAGCACCCGGCGTACGACGACCTTCCGCACCCCGTGCCCGACGGCGTCGAGCCTGGTCGTCGTCAGGTCGCCGTCGGCGCGGGCGCCGAGGACACGGACGTCGTCGAGGCCGACCAGCCCGAGCGAGCGGCGCAGCGCGACGTCGGCGGCCTGCACGGCCATCGGCAGGTCGGAGCGCCCGCGGAGGTGGTCGAGCAGGAGCTCGCCGGACGCGGTCGCTGCCGCGACGGCGGGTCCGGTGTCGGCGTCCAGGCCGCCGTAGTAGAGGCCCCGCGGCAGCACGACGACGTTGCCGGCGAACCGGTCGCCTCCCACGTGCGAGGACTCCCAGACCTGGTCGGCGTGCGGGCCGTCGGCCAGTGCCCGCGCGAGGGGGCGGCCGAGCTCGGCGCAGCAGGCGTCGTGGCGGCCGTGGGTGCACACCGCGAGCACCGGCGCAGCCTGGGGCTCGAGACCCGGCGAGCGGCCGGCACCGAGCGCGGCCAGGTCGAGGTCGGCGACGTCGTCGACCCGGTCGAGCGCCGCCGTCTCCAGCCAGGAGCCCGCTCCGGCTGAGCGGGCGGCGAAGACGCGGGTGGTCCCGCCGTCCTGCTGCCGGCCGGGGCGACGGACGAGCAGGACCCGCACCCGGTGGCGGCGCGCCTGGTCCCGCAGGTGGGCTCCGACACCCTCGGGCAGGCGGGCGTCGCGGAGGGCGTCGCTGCCCCACGGGCCGCCGCGCTCCACCAGGAGCCAGCTCCGCACCGTCGAGGCGGTGCCGGCCAGCTCGTCGCCGCGGGCGCGACTGGCGACCGCACAGCGGAACGCGGTCACCGGACGACCTCGAGCAGCCCTTCCCGCACCAGGCGCCGGCAGAGGACCAGGGCGCTCCCGGCGTCGAGCATGGTGAGCACACCGGGGCTGAGCTCGGCGTGCGCGGCGACGTGCTCCAGCGCGGGACGCACGCGGGCCGGGACGCGCAGGACCCGGTCGCCGAGCAGGACCCGGACGCTGTCGCCGTCGTCGATCAGCTCGCAAGGGTGCCCCCGGCGCCGTCGCAGCCGGGTGTCGGCGTCGATCGTGCCCAGGGCGGCGCGGTCCAGCAGGGCCCCCGCCACGCGGGGCGGGCGGCTGCTGAGGAACCCGGTCGCCTGGTCGGTGGCCAGCACCGCGGAATCGAGACGTCGTACGGCGTCGGTGAGGGAGGTGAGCCGGTCGGTCAGGCCGTCGGCCAGCCGGGACGGGTCGTCGAGGTAGCCGGCCGGCAGGTGCTCGTCGGGGACCTGGGCGAGCAGGCGGCCGACCTCGCGGGTCAGCAGGCTGCGCCACGTGAGCTGGTTGATCCCGATGGTCAGGTGGAGGGAGACCTCCTCCTGCGCGCGGGCGGCGTGCGGCGTGCCCGTGGGGAGGTAGGCCACCACGCCGGGCTCGAGCAGCAGCTCGCCCGGACCACCGTCGCCGTGGATCTCCCAGAGCTTGGTGCCGTGGGTCTGCAGGACGAAGACGTCGTGGGAGTCGGAGTGGACCGCGAAGCCCTGCGCACCGGGCGGGGTCAGGTAGGCGTTGGCCTGGCACGGGTGGCCCAGCTCGAGCTCGAGCTCGGCGACGAGGTCGCCCACGGGCGTCCAGTAGCGCTGCAGCCCCTGCAGCACGATCGTCGCGCCCTCGTCGTGCAGCCCCATCAGCTTCACGGGGTCGACGAGGCCGGTGAGCGGCTTGCCCGCCAGGCTGCCGCCGCGCGTGAAGGCCGACTCGGGCAGCACCGAGCCGTTGCGGGCCACGCGCACCGCCGGCGCGCGGATGGCGGTCTCGGTGAGCAGGTGGTCGACGTGCGCCAGCGAGAGCACCCCGGCGCCGTGGCCGGGGTCGGTGCGGTGGACGTGGACACGCGACGCCCAGACCTTGTCGATGAAGGTCTGGGCGTCGCCCGTCAGCCGGTCGAGAGCGCTCAGAGCGCGGTCCCGTCCGTGCCGTCGGCGTCCGTGGAGTCGCTGTCGGTCCCGTCGGCGTCCGTGCCGCCGGCGTCCGTGCCGTCGGCGTCGGTCGAGTCGCCGTCGGTCGCGTCGGTGGAGTCACCGTCCGTCGCGTCGGCGTCCGTGCCGTCCGCGTCGGTGCTCGGGCCTGCCGCCACACCGGTGGGGTCGACGCCCTCGGTGCTCATCTCGTCGTCGCCGAGCGGGTTGTCAGGAGTCGTCGTCATGGATCCTCCTCGTCTGCCCGGGCGGACCGTCCGTCCCGGGTTACGCGTCGAGTCTGGTGCTCGCCGCTTCCACCGTCCCACACCCCGCGGGGCGGGGTCACCGGGCCGTCCAGCGGTCAGCCAGGGCAGTCGGATCAGGCAGGCGGATCAGGCGGTGCGGACCTCGTAGCGGGTGGTGCCCTTGACCTTGTCGTCGCCACACGACTGGCGGCGTGCGGGGCCCGGCACCGCCACCACCTCGTCTTCGGGGTGGCCGCCACCGATGAGGTGCAGCTCGCGCACCTGCTCCGTCCCGGACCGGCCCGCGCGGCCACGCACCCACGGCACCGGGACCTCGCCCCGCTCGACCGCCTCGCACACGGCCAGCGCGGTGTCCGGGTCCAACCGGCCCAGGGTCAACCCGCTCGGGAGCGCCAGGAGCGTGCCGGAGAACCGGTGCCCGCCCAGGTGCGTCGTCTCCCAGGTCCCCTCGGGCCACCGCTCGGTGAGCCGTCCGGCGATCGGCCGGCCGATCTCGGCGCAGCACCGGTCGCGCTTGCCGTTGGTGCAGACCAGCCAGAGCGGGCCGTCGTACGCCGTGAGGGCCGCGGGGTCGCGCAGGAGGGACGGCTCGAGGAGGTCCTCGGGCCGGTCGAGCACCGCGGTACGGACGTCGTAGCCGCCCTCGGTCGCCCGCGCCCGGTAGACGCGCGTGCCGGGGCCGGCGCTGCCGTCGCAGCGGCGCACCAGCAGGACCTTGGCCTCGAGCGAGGCCAGGTGGTCGCGCACCAGTCCGGGGAGCCGGTTGTCGGTGACGGCGTCGCGTCCCCACGGCCCGGGTGCCTCGACCAGCAGGATGTCGGTGTCGGTGGGCGCCGTGCCGGCGATGGGCTCGGCGTCCTCCACGCTGGCCGAGGAGCACCGGAAGTCAGGCATGGGAGAAGTCTGGCCGACGCCTGGTCGGCCAGACCCTCCCTGGGTGTGGGGCCCGCGTCAGTAGCGCTGGTTCTGCCAGAGCAGCCCGGCGGCGGCCGACTCCGTCGGGTTGCAGTAACCGCCGTAGGTCCGGTAGCGCTCGGGGGAGATGAGCTCCTTGGCGCAGTCCGCGGCGTGCTCGAGCGGTGCCCAGTCGGGCGCCATCGGGATGGTCGGGACCGCCGGGTCGGGGTTCACGTCCGGCACGAACACCTCGGCCGAGCGCGCGACGAGCTGGTCCCACGTCTGCCGGGTGCCGCCCCAGTTGTAGAACTGCTTCATGTGCGCGCACTCGTGGATCGCGATCCCGAGCTTCGACACCTCGGGCTCGGCGGTGAGGGTGGCCAGGGTGGCGGCGTCGATGACGATGCCGTGCTGCCAGTTGAACACGCCCGTCCGGTCGCCGGTCAGGCCCGTGGTGTCGATGGTGACGCTCGCGTTGGGGCACAGGCCCGCGATCGGGGCGTAGAAGCGTGCGGCGTCGCCGGTGTAGGCCGCCGGGTTCTCGAAGCGGACCGAGACCGGCTTCGACGACACGCTGCGCCGGGCGCGCCGGGGGCCCTTCTTCGGCTTCTTGGTCGTGAGCCGGTAGTCGACGGTCTGGGCCGCCACGCCCGTCGGCACCACGTGGGCCGGCACCCGGGCGGCGACGTACTGCTTGCCGATGCTGCCCTTGGTGCCCGCGACCTTGGTCCACTTCCCGCCGTCGACGCGCGCCTGCACGAACACCTTCGGCAGGATCGGCCGGACGCCGCGGTAGGTCTTCCAGGCTGCCTCGACCTGGATGCCGGTGCCCGAGCCGCGGGTCGCGGTGGTGAAGGCGAAGCCGTCGATCCGGTTGTACTTCGCGCCCCAGAAGGCGAAGAGAGGACGACGGTAGGCGCGGGCGGACGGCGCCCGGTCGCCCCGGGCGCTCGCGGAGCGCTCCGGCGCGGTCAGCACCGGCGGCACCACCTCCGACACGTACTGGGTGGACAGGAGGGCATCGGGAGCGGCGCCGCGACCGTCGGCGGGCCCCGCCACGGCGGGTGCGGCGAGGAGCGACAGGGCTGTCGCGGCGAGTGCTGCGGTCAGGCGTCGGCCTGAGGTCATGGGCTGCTCCGTGGTCCGGGGGACGGTCGAGTGCTGCCTACCCGTGGTGGTCCACCGGCAAACGGTCGTGCCCGCACTGTGTCAGAGCAGTCCGCGACGCCTCGCCACCGCGGCCGCCTCGGTGCGCGAGGCGGCATCGAGCTTGGCGAGGATGTTGGAGACGTGCACCGAGACGGTCTTGGTGCTGATGAAGAGCTGCTTGCCGATCTCGCCGTTGCTCCGGCCCTCCGCGACGAGCGCGAGGATCTCGCGCTCCCGCGGGGTGAGCACCGTGTCGTCGCCGGCACCCGTGGCCGGCGCGGGCGCGGACCCCAGCGCGGTGAGCTCGGCGAGCAGCGCGGTGGCGCGCATGGCGTGGGCGGACGCGCGGGCGAGGTCGGCCACCTCCCGGGCACCCGGGGCGTCGCCCGCCGCGCGGAGCACGCCGGCGAGGCGGACGCGGGCCTGCGCGACCTCGGGCACGCTGCCGTAGGCGACCGCCGTCTCCTCGGCCGAGCGCCACGCGGCGACCAGCTCGTCGCTGCTGGGCGGGTCGACCTGAGCGAGCCAGCGCCAGCGGAGGTGCTCGGCGCTGCGGCGGGCCACCCACATCCGGTATTCGGGGCCGTGGCTGCCGTCGTAGGGGGCGTAGAAGTCGATGACCCGCCCGCCGTCGGACATCATCCGCTCGACGTCGGCGCGGGCCGCGTCGCGCTCGTCGGCGGACTGGTGCGGCGCCGCGTTGGCGAGGGCGCCGACCACGAGGGTGGCGAGGCGCAGCCGGGCCTGGAACCAGTCGTGCCACAGGGGCACGACGGTGGCGACCACCTCGTCGTAGACCGCGACCGCGCCCGCCGCGTCGCCGCGCGCGGCCGCCCGCATCAGCTCGGCGCTGCCGGCCGAGATCGCGGTCAGGCCGTCGGTGCCCCAATAGTCGCGGAGCCGGTCGAGGGCCTTGCCGTGGTCGTCGCCGCGGATGCCGATGCAGATGAGCATCTGGTGGGCGAAGTAGAGCCACTCGAAGACCATCGGCGGGTTCTGCCCGCTCACGTCGAGCAGGTCCCACGCCTCGTCGAGCCGGCCCTGGTGGGTGAGCGCGACGGCGAGGAGGAGCCGCGACTCGGCGGGGTAGGGGGACCACGTCAGGCCGCCGACCTCGCTGCGCTCGATCACCTCGCGGTAGACCTCGACCGCCCGGTCGAGGTCGCCCTCGTCCTGGTGCAGGCGGCCGAGCAGGTAGAGCGCGCGGAGCTCGGGCTCGATGAGGCCGGCCCGGCGGGCGCGCTCGGCCGCCGCCCGCCAGCCGGCGCTGGGGCTGGCGCTGCCGTCGGGGTCGAGCCCCGCGACGGTGGTGTGCAGCTCGACGGCCAGGCTGGTGAGGTCGTTGCGCTCGGCGATCTCGAGCGCCTGCACGGCGATGGCCCGCGCCTCGTCGGCGTGCCAGCCGCCGAGGCTCTGGGCGTGCACGAGCAGCGCGCGGGCCAGGAGCTTGGGTGGCGCGCCGCGCAGCAGCTCGACCGCCTCGGCCGCAGTCTCGCGCGGCGAGTCGGTGGTGTCGGTGAGCAGCAGCGCCGAGGCGAGCGCCGTGAGCAGCTGCCCACGCTCGATCTCGGCGCCCTCGGTGGGCAGCGTCGCCAGGCGGGCCCGCAGCACCTTGACCGCCTTGTGCACCCGGCCGGAGGCGACGAGCGCCTCCGCGCAGCGCCGGGCCAGGGCCAGGACGTCCACGTCGGTCACCGGCACGCGGGCGGTGTCGACGAGCTCGAGCGCGTCGAGGAAGTGGGTGGCGGCCTCCGAGGGGCCACCCACGGCCAGCGCCTCCTCGCCCGCCTCGATCGAGGCGCGGATGGCGACGGGACGGTCGTCGGCGCGACGCGCGTGCTGCGCGAGCTCGGCGGCGGTGCCGACGGCGCGGCCCTCCCCCAGCGCGGCGACGAAGTCGGCGTGGAGCCGCATCCGCTCGCCGGGCAGCAGGTCGTCGTAGACCGCCTCGCCGAGCAGTGCGTGGCGGAAGGCGTAGGTGCCGCCGCGGGAGGCGACCAGGACGTGCGACTCGACGGCGTTGCGGAGGGCGGTCTCGAGCTCGGCGGCGCCGAGGTCGGAGACCGCGGCGAGGAGGCCGTGGCTGACCTGCCGGCCCGCCACCGAGACGATGCGGACCACCTTGCGCGTCGTCTCGTCGAGCCGGTCGAGGTGGACCAGCAGGACGTCGGCGAGCTCGCCGGGCACCTGGCCGGACCACGACGCGCCGACGAGCTCCTCGATGAAGAACGGGTTGCCCTCGGCGCGGTCGACGATGGAGGCGTATTCCGCCTCGGACATCGTCGAGGGGTGCAGCGCCTTCACGAGGATGCGGACGTCGTCGTCGGCGAGCGGCTCGACCTGGAGCCGGTCGATGCCGCGCATCCGCATCCACTCCGCGACCTGGCGGCGGAGCGGGTGGCGGCGGTGCAGGTCGTCGGCGCGGTAGGAGACGACCAGCGAGACGCCCGGGACCGGGCGGGAGAAGAGGAAGCTGAGCATGTCGCGCGTGGACTCGTCGGCCCAGTGGGCGTCCTCGACGATCACGAGGAGCGGCGCCTGCCCGGCGACGGCGGAGAGGAGGTCGCCGAAGGCGTCGTAGACGTTGCCGCGGTCGAGGGCCTGGTCGCCCGACGCGGTCTCGCTGCTGCGGATGCGCCGGCCCGGCTGGAGGCGGGCGAGCGTGGGGTGCTGCTCGAGGACGCGAGCGGCGACGTCGGGCTCGTCGGCCATCATCCGGCCGAGCACCTCGGAGAAGGGGAGGTAGGGCAGGGAGCTGTCGGCGAGGTCGAGGCAGTGGCCGGCGACGACCTGCCAGCCGGCCTCGAGGGCGACGTCGCGCAGCGCCATCAGCACCCGGGTCTTGCCGACACCGGCGTCGCCGGCGACGAGCATCGCGCGCACCGTCCGGTCGGCTCCGGACGTGCGAATGCCGAGCTGGGCGGTGAGTTGCTCCAGCTCGGCATCGCGTCCGATGAGATCGGTGGTCCGCAGGGCCGGCACGGACGACATTGTGTCGTGCCGCTCCGACATCGGCGGGTCGATCGCGGTGCGGGTCACTTCTGGGTGTCGTCGGTGCGGACCCGGGTCCAGCGACGGTGCCCGTAGTCCTTCCTGATCCGGTCCTGCCGGTAGGTGATCTCGGCGCCCAGGAAGCTGTCGGTGCTGAACATGTGCTTCTCCTCTTCTCGTCCGGCCCGTTGTGGGCCGTGAGGAGAGATTCCGTCCGTGAGGTAGGCGCGGACATCGGGCGCGTGCCCTATTCGCGGTGGGCCGGCTACCTCAGATGCAGCGCGCGGGCGCGTACGAGTGTCCCTGAGGTAGCCCGCCGGCCGGTAGTCCCCATCGATCGGGTCGTGCGCGAGGTCTCCGCGCAGCCCATTTGATGGGGACTATCCGGGGGTGGGGGCGGCGACGACCGGGCGGCCGGCCTGCCACACCCCCGCGACGAGCGGGACGCCGGGGCGGTAGGCGAGGTGGACGTACGACGGCGCGTCGAGGAGGACGAGGTCGGCCGCCTTCCCGGGGACGAGCACCCCGACGTCGTCGCGGTCGAGGGCGGTGGCGCCTGTCGCGGTGGCGGCGTGCAGCGCCTCGGCCGGGCTCATCCGCATCTCGCGGACCGCGAGGGCGATGCAGAAGGCCATCGAGGAGGTGAAGGACGAGCCGGGGTTGCAGTCGCTGGCGAGCGCGACGCGTACGCCGGCATCGATCAGCCCGCGGGCGTCCGGGTAGGGCTGCCGGGTGGAGAACTCCACACCCGGCAGCAGGGTCGCGATGGTGCCGGAGTCGCTCAGCGCCGCGACGTCGTCGTCGGAGAGGAAGGTGCAGTGGTCGACCGCGACGAGGCCGAGCTCGCAGGCCAGCCGCACGCCGACGCCGTACGTCAGCTGGTTGGCGTGGAGCCGTCCGCGCAGGCCGCTGTCGGACCCCGCCGCCAGGATGGTGCGCGCCTGGTCGGCGTCGAAGGCGCCGTCCTCGCAGAACACGTCGATCCACCGGGCGTGCGGCGCCGCCGCCGCGAGCATGGGGCCGGTGACCAGGTCGACGTAGTCCGCGGGAGTGGTGCCGGCCGGCACGACGTGGGCACCGAGGAACGTGGTCTCGTCGGTGAACTGGCGGGCCACCGCGAGACTGCGTGCCTCGTCGTGGACCGACAACCCGTAGCCGCTCTTGATCTCCAGCGAGGTGGTGCCCTGGGCACGCATCTCGGCGACGAGCCGGGCGACGCGAGAGGTGAGCTGCTCGTCGGTGGCGGACCGGGTCCGCTCGACCGTGGTGCGGATGCCGCCGGCCGTGTAGGGCTGCCCGGTCATCCGCGCCTCGAACTCCGCCGACCGGTCCCCCGCGAAGACGAGGTGGCTGTGGGAGTCCACGAAGCCGGGGATGACGGCGCGACCGCCGGCGTCGACCTGCACGTCGGCCGCGGGGGCGTCGGCGGCCGGGCCGACCCAGGCGACCCGGCTGCCCTCGAGCACGACGGCCGCGTCCCGCACGAGGCCCAGCAGTCCGCCCTGCTCCGCACGGGCCGGGTCGTTGGTGACCAGCTCGCCGATGCCGGTGATCACGGTGGTCATGGTGGCGGTGGTCGGGGTGGTCATCGAAGGTCCTTCCAGATGCGGCTGACGACGTCGTCGAGCTCCCGGCCGATGGCGGCACGGTCGCCGTCCTCGACGACCCACCTCCCGTCGGCCATGACCCGCCGCACGTCCTCGGCGGTCGCCGCGAACACGACGGTGTTCTCGTCGCGGCCGGTGCCGGCGGTGCGCGGCGAGGTCGGGTCGAGCACCACGAGGTCGGCGCGCCGGCCGACCGCGATGGCTCCCGCGTCGTCCCAGCCGAGCGACGCGTGCCCGGTGGTGGTCGCAGCCGTCACCAGCTCCGCCGCGGACCAGTGCCCGCGCTGCTGCGTGGCCAGCCGCTCGTCGAGCTCGACGGCGCGCATCTCCTCGAACAGGTCGATGACCGCATGGCTGTCGGACCCCAGGGTCAGCCGGGCACCGGCGTCGTGGAGGCGCCGGCTCGGGCCGATGCCGTCCCCGAGGTCGCGCTCGGTGGTCGGGCAGAAGGAGACGTGGGCACCGGCGTCGCCGACGAGCGCGACGTCGGCGTCGGTCAGGTGGGTGGCGTGCACCAGCGTCGTACGCCCGTCGAGGAGGCCGCGGTCGGCCAGGAGGCGCGCGGGCGTGACGCCGTACGCCTCGAGGCAGGCCTCGTTCTCGGCGACCTGCTCGGAGAGGTGGACGTGGAACGGTCGGTCACCGAGGCGGCCGGCCACGGCGCCGAGGTCATCGGCGGGCACGGCCCTGACGGAGTGGGCCGCCGCCCCGACCACGGCATGCGGGCCGACGGCCAGGGCGTCGACGCGGTCGGCCCAGGCGTCCACCGAGCCGTCGCTGTAGCGCACCTGCGCTCCCTCGGGCGGAGCACCGAACCCCGAGGACAGGTAGAGCGTGTCGAGCAGCGTGACCCGGATCCCGGCCTGCCGCGCGGCCTCGACGAGGGCCAGGCCCATCTCGTCGGGGTCGTCGTAGCGGCGCCCGTCGGGCTGGTGGTGGAGGTAGTGGAACTCGCCGACGCAGGTGATCCCGGCGGCCGCCATCTCGCGGTACGTCGCCCGCGCGAGGGCCAGGTGGGTGTCGGGGTCGAGCCGCGCGGCGACGTCGTACATCCGCTCGCGCCAGGTCCAGAACGTGCCGCGCCCGCGCTGGGTCCGGCCGCGCAGCGCCCGGTGGAAGGCGTGGCTGTGGGTGTTCGCCAGCCCGGGGACCACCAGGCCGCGCACCGGGACCGCGCGGGGCGGGTCCGAGTCGGGCGTCACCGACGTGAACCGGCCGTCCTCGACCTCGACCAGCACGTCGTCGTGGAAGCGGTCGCCGAGCCAGGCGTGCTCGAGGAGGTACGCCGTCACGCGGGCGCACCCGCCAGCTCGGCGAGCACGTCGGCCAGCGCGTCGACGCCGGCCAGGCAGTCAGCCGTCTCGGCGTGCTCGTCGGGCGAGTGCGAGACGCCGGTGGGGTTGCGCACGAAGAGCATCGCGGTGGGGATGCCGGCCTCCGACAGGATCCCGGCGTCGTGCCCGGCCTGGGTGGGGATGACCGGCCAGTCGCCGAGGCGGGCGAGCCGGGTGGCGAGGTCGGGGTCGAAGCCGACGGAGCCGGACACCGACTCGGGCGTCACGACCAGCGAGGTGCCGTCGCGGCCCGCGCGGTCGTCGGCCTGCCGGCTGATCTCGGCGACCATGGTCGCCAGGCCGTCGTCGGAGGAGGCGCGGGCGTCGAGCCACGCGGTGACCCGCGACGGCACGGCGTTGGTGCCGTTGGGCTCGACGGCGAGGCGCCCGAAGGTGGCGCGCTGACCGGCCAGCCGGGCCTGCTTGTTGGCGGCCAGCACCGTCATCGCACAGGTCAGCATCGGGTCGCGCCGGTCCTCCATGCGCGTCGTGCCGGCGTGGTTGGCCTGGCCGGCGAAGTCGAAGCGCCAGCGGCCGTGCGGCCAGATCTCGCTGGCCAGCCCGACGGCGACCTCGCGGTCGACGAGGTCGCGGCCCTGCTCGACGTGCAGCTCGACGAAGGTCCCGACCCGATCGAGGGCGAGCAGACCGGCGGACGGGTCCAGCCCGGCGTCGGCGACGGCGTCGGCGAGGAACACCCCGTCGCGGTCCCGCAGCTCCCGCGCCTCGTCCCACGTCGTCGCGCCGGTGACCAGCCGCGAGCCGAGGCAGGCGCGACCGAAGCGGGAGCCCTCCTCCTCGACGAAGACGCCCAGCCCGAGGGGCCGCGACGGCTCGAAGCCGCGATCGCGCAGGACGTCGACCGCGGCCAGCGCCGAGACCACGCCGAGCGGGCCGTCGTACGCCCCGCCGTCGAGCACCGAGTCGAGGTGCGACCCGGTGAGCACGCCCGGCACGTCGCTCGGGGTTCTCGGCTCCCACCACGCCACCTGGTTGCCGATGCCGTCGGTCTCGACCGTGAGCCCACGCGACGCGCACGCCTCGGCGAACCACGCGCGCAGCTCGGTCTCGGCCGAGGCCCACGGCTGCCGGAAGTAGCCTCCCGACGAGGCCGACCGCCCCACCGGCGCCAGGTCGCGCCACATGTCCTCGAACGCTCGGCTGCTGGGCATGGCGCCAGTCCACCGGGATCGCCGATCCCGGTCAACGCAGGACGTCGGCATGTCGTCTCGGATGCCAGACAGGATGTGTCTCCTGGCTCGCGGACACACAGTCGACACGTGTCCGAGAAGCTGCCCTCGGCGGCCCGGTGGCGGGGCGACATCTCGGACACGTGTACGTACGACGCCTCCGGCACCGTCCGCGGCGCGCCCGGGAGTGGAGGAGGAGGGCTGCGTCCGGAGGAGCGGAGCGGGGGAGGGCGCGGCAACGACGACGAACGAGCGGGCTTCCAGCGCCGCGGACACGCGCCGAAGCGAAGCGGAGGCGCAAGACAGTATGGCCTCCATGGAGTTCGCCGAGGTCGTACGCCGCCGCCGGATGGTCCGCCGCTACGCACCCGACCCGGTGGACCGGGCGGTGGTCGACCGGATGGTGGCCCACGCGCAGCGGGCGCCGAACGCCGGCTTCACGCAGGGCTGGGCGTTCCTCGTCCTCGACACGCCAGCGGACGTCGCGCTGTTCTGGGAGTCGACCGGCGCCGACCCCGACACCCACAACGCGTGGCTCGACGGGATGCGCACCGCGCCGGTGGTCATCGTCCCGCTGGCCAGCAGCCGGGCCTACCTCGAGCGCTACGCCGAGGACGACAAGGGCTGGACCGACCGGAGCGAGGACCGGTGGCCGGTGCCGTACTGGTGGGTCGACACCGGGATGGCGTCGCTGCTGATCCTCCAGACGGCCGTCGACGAGGGCCTCGGCGCGTGCTTCTTCGGCATCCCCGGCGAGCACGTCGAGACGTTCCGGGCGGCGTTCGGGGTCCCCGACGACCACGCGCCCGTCGGGGCGATCACGGTCGGGCACCGGCTGACGGACACCGGCTCGTCGGGCTCACCCGCGCGTCGGGAGCGGCGCGACGACGTCGTCCACCGCGGCCGATGGTGAGCGCAGCGGATCGAGCGCCTCGCGCACCTGGGCGAGCAGCGGTCGTGCCGCCGGGTCGAGGTCGACGCAGGCGCGCAGGAGGTCGCGCACCCGCGCGGGTACCTCGTCGAGACCGCTCGGCGTGACCGGCATCCGCCGGTGCACGAGCGGCCAGCGGCGCCGGCTGTCCCACGTCGCCTCGTCGCCGTACGGCGCGGTGCGGGCGAGGGCGTCGATGAGCGTCATGCCGAGGCCCCAGACGTCGGTGGCGGCCGACAGACCGCGACCGGTGGCCTGCTCCGGCGCCAGCCAGCCGCGCGTCCCCGCGCCGGGCCGACCGGTCCCGGGACGACCGGCGAGGCTGAGGTCGATGAGGACCGCCTTGCCGTGGTCGACCACGACGTTGTCGGGCTTGAGGTCGAGGTGCAGCCAGTCGTGGCGGTGGAGGTAGCCGAGGACCGAGGCGAGCTGGCAGCCCAGCTCGGCGGCGTCGGCCAGGCCGAGCGGCTCCTCCTCGACGAGCGCCGAGAGGGTCGCCCCGCGCAGCGTCTCCAGCACGACCGTGGGCGGGTCGTCGAGCACGTCGTAGCCCCGTACGAGGTGGGGGTGGGCGAGCGTGGTGGCGAGGTGCCCCTCGAGCAGCACCGCCTGGCGCACGCGCGGGTCGTCACGCCGGTCGGCGCGCAGGAGCTTGACCACGCAGCGGGTGCCGCGGTCCTCGTCGAACGCGTCCCAGGTCTCCAGCCGCCGACCGTCCGCCAGCAGGGCGATCGGTCGGTAGCCGGCGGGCAGGTCCCCGGTGGGGGTGTGCCGGCGCGTCACCGCGCAGCCTCCGACAGCACCCGGTCCGCGGCGTCGAGGGACACCACACGGTCGACGTGCTTGAGCACGACGGGGTCGTGGGTCAGCACGAGGACCGTGCGATCGCGTGGACCCTCGGTCAGCGCGGCCATCAGCCGGTGGGCGGCGTCCGCGTCGAGGCCGGTCGTCGGCTCGTCCAGCACCAGCACCCGGGTCGGTCGCAGCAGCGCGCGGGCCACGGCCAGCCGCTGGCGCTGCCCCCCGGACAGCGTGCGGCCGCGCTGGCCGATGCGGGTCTGGTAGCCGTGGGGCAGCCGCTCGACGAACTCGTGCGCGCCGGCGGTCCGGGCAGCGTCGCGCACCTCGGCGCGGGTGGCGTCGGGTCGGCCCAGGACGAGGTTGTCGTGGACGGTAGCGTCGAGCATCAGCTGCTCCTGGTGGACCACGGTGACCGCGTCGCGCACCGACGCGGCGGTGTGCGCGGCCACGTCGTGCCCGTCGATCGTCACCCGACCCGCGTCCGCGACGAGCTGGCGCGCCACGAGCCGGCCGAGCGTCGACTTGCCCGACCCGCTCGGCCCGACCAGCGCGACGACCTCGCCGGCACCGACCTCGAGGGAGAAGTCGGAGAGCACCGGGCGCGGGGCGCCGGGGTAGGTGAACGACACCGCGTGCATCGCGAGGGCACCGCGACCGGGCGGCAGGGCGGTCGCGCCCGGACGGTCGCCGCCGGCGGGCTCGTCGAGCAGCTCGACCACCCGCTCGACGCCGGCACTGGCGGAGTAGAGGGCGGGGACCAGGTCGGCCAGCGTGCGCACCGGGCCGAAGCACTGCATGAGCAGCGTCAGGAAGGCCAGCAGCCCGCCGAGGGTGAGCCGGTCGGTGGCGAGCGCCCAGACACCCAGCCCGACGACCAGCAGCACCCCGACGAGCTCGGCGAGGTCGACGAGCGGGAGGAACAGCGCGCGGATCCGGCTCGCGGCGAGCTCGGCGCCGGCGATGGCGCGGTTGTGGCCGTCGTACGACGCGACCGCGCGGTCCTCGCGACCGTAGGACTGCACGAGCGCGGCGTTGCCCAGGGCCTCCTCGGTCACGCTGCCCAGCGACCCGCCGCGGCGGCGGCGCTCGCGCGAGACGTCGCGGGTGAGGCGGGCGAAGCGGGTGGAGACCCACCAGAAGAGGGGCGCGACGACGAGCGAGGCCAGCGCGAGCTGCCACTGCATCCAGACCAGGGCGCCGACCAGGACGAGCAGCCGCACCAGCGCGCCGACGCCCTCGCTCACCTGGGTCACCATGAACCGCTCGACCGCGGCGACGTCGGACGTGAGGCGGGTGAGGGTGTCGCCGAGGCGACGGCGGTCGTGCGTGGCGGCCGGGAGCGACAGCACGTGCGAGAAGACGTCGCGGCGCAGGTCGACGAGGAACCGCTGGGAGACGTACGTCGACAGGTAGTCGTCGGCCCCCGAGACGACCCCGCTCGTCAGGTTGAGGGCGACGTAGAGCAGCGCGAGCAGGAGGAGCGGCTCCAACGCCGCGGGGACCAGGACGTCGTCGACGAGGCGCTGGTAGAGCAGCGCCTCCGCGACCGAGACCAGGGGCGCGGCCGTGAGGAGGACGAGCCCGAGGAGGAGCCACCAGCGCAGGGGCCGCAGCCGCGGCCAGAAGCGGCGGGCGATGTCGACGAGCCGCATCGAGGCGGCGACGTCGACGAGCGCCTCCTGCTCGGGCGCGGCTCGGAGGGCACCGCGCAGGCGGCTGCCGAGGCGACGGCGTACGGACATCGGGCGCTCCTGCTCGGTTGGGGGAAAGGGGGGGTGGGACGAGCACGACGGGTGGGCGGCCGGGAGCGGCCGCCCACCCGTCGCGGTGGGGCTCGGTTCAGCTCGAGCGCGAGCGCGACCGGCTGCGGTTGCGGCGACGGCGGCGGCGCCGGCGGCGGCGCCCGTCGTCGCTGGAGGAGTCGCCCCGACGGGCCTGGACGGCCGGCGCGAGGGCGGTGAGGATTCCGGAGCGGGCCATGGTGGCCTCCTTCGGTTTCGGTACCCGGGACTTCCCGGCTGACGAGGAAGACTCTGGAGCCGGTGCATGACGCGGTCATGAGGCGACGATGAGAGCCTCCTCATCACCGTCGTCCGGCAACCCGGACCGCCGGGGGCCGCCCGGCGCTACGGTCTGCGCATGACCGAACGCGTGGTGGGCGCCCTGCAGGCCCTCGTCCGCATCCCGACCGTCTCCGACCGCGACCCGTCGCGGGTCGACGCCGCGGCCTTCGACCGCCTCCTGGCCGAGCTGGCCACCTGGTTCCCGCTGCTCCACGAGCGGCTCGAGCTGACCCGGGTCGGCTCGCACGGCCTGCTGTTCCGCTGGGCCGGCGCCAGCGCCGAGCGCCCGGTCGTGCTGATGGCCCACCTCGACGTCGTACCGGTCGACGGCGAGGCACCCTGGCAGCACGACCCCTTCGGCGGCGAGGTCCACGACTCCGCGGTGGGTCCCGCGATCTGGGGGCGTGGCACGCTCGACGACAAGGGCTGCGTGGCCGGCATCTGCGAGGCCGTGGAGTCGCTGCTCGAGGCCGGGCACGTCCCGGCGCAGGACGTGTGGCTGTCCTTCGGCTGCGACGAGGAGGTCAGCGGCCCCTCGGCCGTCGACGCGGTCGAGGTGCTCCGCGAGCGGGGCGTGACCCCGTGGCTGGTGCTCGACGAGGGCGGCGCCATCGCGGGTGGCGCCTTCCCCGGCGTGCAGGCCCCTCTCGGCGTCATCGGGGTGACGGAGAAGGGCACGACGTCGCTCGAGCTGGTCGCCGAGGGACGCGGCGGGCACGCCTCGACCCCCGCCAGGAACGGCCCGACCGCCCGGATCGCCCGCGCGATCCTGCGGATCGAGAAGGCGCCGTTCCCCGCGTCCGCACCTCCACCCACGCTCGAGCTCATGCGTCGCCTGGCCCCGCACGTCCCGATGCCGCTGCGCCCGGTCCTCGCGCCGCTGCTGGGCCGCGCCGACCGGCTGGCGCCCGTGGTCACCCGGGCGCTGCTCGCGGCGGGTCCGGAGGCCGCCGCGATGACGCGCACCACGGTCGCCACCACGACGCTGAGCGGCTCCCCCGCCCTCAACGTGATCGCCTCGACCGCTAGGGCCGGTCTCAACGTCCGCGTGATGGTCGGGGACACCGTGGAGGGAGTCGTCGAGCACGTGCGCAAGGCGGTGGCCGACGACTCCATCCGCATCGACGTGGTGGACGCCGGTGAACCGTCGCCGGTCTCCCCGATGGACGCGCCGTTCGAGCTCGTCGAGGAGTGCATCGCGGAGGTCTTCCCCGAGGCGGTGGCGACGCCCTACGTGATGATGGCGGCCACCGACTCGCGCCACTTCTGCGCGATCAGCGAGCACGTCTACCGCTTCGCCCCCTTCCGGATGACCAAGGCGCAGCGGCAGGCGATCCACTCCTACGACGAGCACATCGGCGTCGCCGACCTCGTCGACGGCGCCCGGTGGTACCAGCTGCTCATCGAGAGGCTTCCCGCATGACGGAGATCCCGCCGGCACCGATCCAGGTGCCACCGGCGCACACGGCCGTCAAGGGGCTGGCGGCGGTCGTCGGCTTCCTCGTGCTGGTCGAGGTCGCGAGCGGCATCCTGCAGGGCTACTACACGCCGATCTACCCGCAGATCGCCGAGCACCTCTCGATCAGCGAGGGCGACGTCAACTGGTTCGAGGCCGCGCAGCTGATCGTCAGCGCCCTCTGCATCCCGCTGCTCGCGCGGCTCGGAGACCTCGTCGGCCACAAGCGCGTCCTGCTGCTGTCGACCGCCGTCACCGCCCTGGGCTCGTGGTGGCTGGCGTTCGCGCCGGGCTTCACGACCTTCCTCATCGGCTGGGCGATCCAGGGCGCGTACGTCGTCTGGCTGCCGCTGGAGATCGCGATCGTCCACCGCCGCACGCGGGCGTCAGGGCGCCAGGAGCTGCTCACCCGGCGCGGTGCCGCGATCCTCGTGGGCTCGCTCGAGCTCGCGGTCATCATCGGCGCGGTCACCAGCGGGCTGCTCGTCGAGACCCTCGACATGAACCTCCTGCTCGCCCTGCCGGCCGTCGTCGTGACGGCGGTCTTCTTCGTCATCCTCGCCGGGGTGGAGCAGGCGCCCGGTGACGACGCCGGCGGCAGCATCGACTGGACCGGCCTCGGCCTGGTCACGGTCGCCCTCGGGGTGCTCATGGGCGGACTGGTGCTGCTGCGCCTCGACGGCCCCGGCTCGGCGCGCGGCTGGCTCACCATCGTGCTCGCCGTGGCCGCGTTCGTCGCCTTCTGGCGCTTCGAGCAGCGTCACGCCCAGCCGATCGTCGACGTGCGACTGCTCGCCAGCCCGGCGCAGTGGCCGATCCAGCTCACGGCGTTCCTCTTCGGCATCCCCGTGCTGGGCGGCCAGATCCCGCTGTCGACGTACGCCCAGGCGGACCCGGCCGAGCGCGGCTACGGGCTCGGCGCCGACCCGGCGTTCATCTCCACGCTGATCGGTCTCTACGTCGTGACGCTGGCGATCGGCGCCTTCACCCTGCCTCTCACCACGCGGCTGCTGGGCGGCGTACGCCGTGCGCTGGTGGTCGCGTGCTGCCTCGTCGGCGTCGGCTACCTGCTCTGGCTGCCGTTCCACGACGAGACCTGGCAGGCCCTCATCAACATGGGCGTCGCGGGCCTGGGCTCGGGGGCCCTGGTCGCCGCGCTGCCCGCCGCGGCCGCGGCCGCCGCCCCGCCGGAGCGCACGGGCATCGCCACCGGCATGACCAACGGCACCAAGACGGTCGGCGGCGCCATCGCCTCGGCGATCTTCGCGATCGCCCTCACCGCGACCGGCTCGCTCGACGCGGCGGCGGAGAAGGTCGCCCCGCTCAGCGGCTACCTCACGGTCTGGGCGGTCTGCGCCGGTGCGTCGTTCCTCGCCGCCCTCGCGCTGATGGCCGCGCCCAGGCACGCCTTCGGCGACCGGCCCGAGGTGACGGAGATCGTCTAGGTCCTGAGGCCCGAGCTCAGCCGACCGCGGCGGCGAGCTGCGCCACCCCCGGTCCATCAAGGTCGGTGAGCGCCTGCCCCCAACCGGAGACCACCATCAGCAGGGACAGCGCAGGTCCTGCCACCTCGGGCCCGTCCCCGTGCACGAGGTCCCTGTCGGTGGCCCGCAGCCGCACCCCGGCCGCGCGCTGCCTGCCGCCGCCCAGACCGACGGACGTCCGCAGCTGGTGGGACAGCGCGCGCTCGACAGGCTCCGAGGGGTGGGCGCGGGCCAGGCCGAGCGGTCGCCGCGCGTCCTCCCCGTGGACGACCTCCTCGACCAGGCGGCTGTCGAGCGGCGCCGGCGGAGTGGTCCTGCGGTCCGCCACCACGCGCAGCCGGTCCAGGGTCTCCTGCGGCGTCGCGCCCTTCGCCCGGGCGACGCCGCGTGCGTTCTGCCGGTCGAAGTCGAAGCGCGCCCGCGCCATGTCGCGCACGATGCTGAGCCGGGTGGTGCGCGCGTTGTCGACCAGGTGCGCCGCGACGTCGTGCACCGTCCAGCCGGGGCACAGGCTCGGCGTCTCCCACTGGTCGTCGTCCAGCCCGGTCAGGTCGTCGATGAGCGCCCAGCGCTCCTGGGCCACCAGCTGCCACACGTCGGTCATGCGGATGACCCTGCCAGCCCGCCCTGACAACCGAGCCGGTCAGGCGCCGGCCCAACCCCCGAACCACGCCGCCAGCGTGACGTCGGGAGTCCAGGGCCGCAGCCGCGTCTCGAGGGGACCGCCCTGCGGTGCGAGGTCGGGACGACCCCACCGCGCCGCGCGGCGGAGCAGGCGGAGGTCCTGCAGCTCGGCGCAGCCGTCGGCCACCGCCCGGCAGCCCGTGCGGCCGTCGAGGCCCGCCGCCAGGGCGGCCCACGCCGCGGCGTCCCCGGTCACCCCACGGCGTACGTCGAGGTGGCGCAGCGCCGTCGCCGGCACCGGCTCCGCCGAGGAGACCACGCGCGGGTCCGGGCCGACGAGTGCGAGGTGCGCGTCGCCGAGGCGTACGACGGCACGTGGCAGCGCCGCCAGCAGCGAGTCGACCGTGACCAGCAGCTCCGTGTCCTCCAGGCCCGGGGCGCAGGTCACGACGAGGTCGGCGGGACCACGCGCCAGGCCGCGCCACGTGGTGCCGGTGGCCGAGGTGCGGTCGGCCACGCCCACGGTCTCGGCGAGGCGCGAGCCGGGGTCGCGGTCGCGCGCGCCGGCATCCGGGCCGTCGTGCCAGGCGACGGCGTCGGGACGGTGCGCCACCAGGCCACCGGCGGCCCAGGACCGGTGCGCGAGCTCCCAGTCCTCGCCGCCGTAGGCGCGGAAGTCCTCGTCGAAGCCGCCGACCTCGTCGTACCACCACCGGCTGCACGCGAGGACGGCGCTGATCACGAAGCGGTGGCTGGTGGCGTCGGCGTCGAGGAGGTCACGGGAGTCGACGTAGGCGGATCGCAGCCAGTCCGGCTCGGGCAGCTCGAGCGGCGGGGCGACGCGCTCGACGGGATCGGAGGGGTCGCTGCCGGCCAGGTCGGCGTGCCGGCGGCGCCCGACGACCAGCGCCTCGGGGAGGGCCTCCGGCAGGGCCACCATGCGCTCGACGAACTCCGGCTCGGGCGCGGTGTCTGCGTCGAGGAGCACCAGCACCTCGCCCGAGGTCGCGCCCACGCCGAGGTTGCGGGCGGCGGCGGCGCGGAACCCGCGGTCGTCCTGCCGCACCAGCCACACCCCGGGCGGGACGACCGGCGCCTGCCGCGACCCGTCGTCGGCGACCACCACCTCGTCGGGCACCCGCGTCTGCCGAGACAGCGCGGCGAGGGTCCGGTCGAGCTCGTCCTGCTGCTCGTAGTGCGCGACGACCACCGAGACCGTACGTCGCGCTGCTGCGGACGGTGCGAGGTCCCAGCGGTTGCCCGGGACGCTCGTGCCCCAGGGCGGGGCCGTCACCCCGTCACCGACGCCCACCACGCCCGGTAGGCCGCGGCGGTGTGCTCGAGCTGCGGCCCCAGGTCGGCGCCCGGCGGCGTCCAGGTCGCAGCAGGCCCCAGCAGCGCGGACTCCAGGCGCGGGACCAGCGTCGCGTCGTCGAAGATCGTGGTCGTCCCGGGGCGCAGCGCGGACATCTCACGGGCGTAGGCGCCGTCGCGGACGAGCGGCCGGCGTCCCGCGGCGATCCACGAGTTCAGGCTGCCCGACGCGGACACGTTGCGGTGCGCCGCCACGGGCACGGTCACCCCGCGCAGCGCGCGGACGAGGTCCGCCTCGGGCACCCGGCCGGTGACCTCCACCGGCACCCCGCGCGCGCGGCTCGACCGGATGAGCTCCTCGACCTCGTCGGCGTGACCGGGGGCGGCGCCGCCGAGGACGCGCACCCGCGCCGGCGTCCCGGCCCGCCGCAGGGCGGCCGCGGCCCTGACCACCTGACGGTGGCCCTTGCCGGGATAGACGAAGCCGAACACCCCGAGGACCGGCTCCGCCGGGGCCCGGTGCACGGCCGGCTCGTCGCCCGTCCCACCGTGGTCACCGGGGCGCGAGACCGGCAGCGGGATCACCGTCCCCTGAGCGTCCGCGTCGCTCCAGCGGTTGACGAGCGCATGCTCGTGCCACGAGTTCGTGGCCCAGGCGCGGCTGGCGCGCACGATGCGGCCGTAGGCCGCGGCGCGGGCCCGGAAGACCGGTCCGTCGGTGGGTTGGGGGACGTCGTGGAGCGTCACGGTCAGGTGCACCAGTCGCGTCAGCGACTCCACCGTCGCCGCGGCCTCCGCGGGATCGCGTCCGAACAGCCGGTCGGTGAGGTGCAGGTGGACCGCGGCCCCCGCGGCCAGGTCGCCGATGTCGCGGACGACAGGTGCGCCGGTCGCGGCGGCGACCTCGCCGGCGTAGCGGGTCACGCCGTGCGTGTCCGCCCCCACCAGCAGGTGGTGCGGAGCCGACGGCGTGCCGCTCCGTCGGGTCGGGGGGCTCGGCACGCGGTCATCCTCCCGCGTGTCGCCGGCGCCGTCCTCCCCCGAAAGCGTGGGACAGACCCTCCCACCCAGTTGCGGCCGTTAGTGAACAGACATACACTAACTGCCATGGCCCGCCCCCGCACCGTGTCCGACGACGACTTCGTCGCGGCCGCGGCGACGGCCGCCGCCCGTCGGGGCGACGGCTCCTGGTCGCTGTCCGAGGTGGCGGCGGAGGTCGGCGTGACGCCCGCTGCCGTCGTCAAGCGGTTCGGCTCGAAGCGCGGGTTGCTGCTGGCCGTGGTGACGGCGTGGGTCCGCGACCTGCCCGTATACGACCCGGCGTCGGTCGACGACCCGCTCGGACACGTCCGGGACTGGGTGACCGGGTGGCTGGCCACCACGGCCGACCCGGGTCAGGTGGTGGGTCACCTGACGCTGCTGCTCGACGAGATCGTCGACGACGAGACGCGCCCGCTGCTCGCCCGTGGCCGGGAGGGCCAGGCCGCCTACCTGCGGTCCGCGCTGCGCGACGCGTACGACCGCGGGCAGCTGCGCCGCGAGCCCCCGGCGGACACGGCAGCGCTGTGGCTGGACCTGCTCGCCGGCGTCGCCGTCGCGAGCGCCATCGACAGGACAGGACAGGCGGCGACCCGTGCGCTCGCCGTCATCGACAACGACATGGAGAGGTGGAGAGAGCCGTGACGAAGACGTGGGAAGGACTCGTCTTTATCGGGACGAGCGTCGACGGCCAGGTGGCTCGGGCCGACGGGTCGCTCGACTGGCTGGTGACCCGGGGCGAGGCCGCGGGGGACGCCGGCTACGCGGCGTTCATGGAGCGCGTCGACGTCATCCTCATGGGTCGGGCGACCTACGAGGTGGCTCGCGGCTTCGACCCCTGGCCCTATGCGGAGACGCCCGTCGTGGTCCTCAGCACGACGCTCGCAGCCGGACAGGACGACCGGGTGCGCGTGGTCCGCAGCCTCGATGAGGCATCGGACCTGTTCGACGGCATGCGGGCCGGCGGCGTCTACGTCGACGGCGCCTCGACCGTCCGGTCCTGCCTGGCGGCGGGCCTGGTCGACGAGCTCACCATCTCGCAGGTCCCGGTCCTCATCGGCGCCGGCATCCCGCTCTTCGGCTCGCTTCCGCACGACATCGACCTCAGCGTCGAGAGGAGCGCCGTGCTCGGCGGCGGCATGGTCCAGACGACCTACCGCGTGCACCACGGCTAGCGCCGCTGCTGCGTCGCGCCGCGGCTCAGCCCTGGTAGGGCGGCGCGACGCCCCAGCCCCACCGCGGGGTCGGGGCGTGCTCGACGGCGCCGGGGCCGGGCTGGGAGTTCTCCATGGCGAGCCGGGTCCCCCACTCGAGGTAGCCGATGATCGCCGCCCGGAACTCCGGGTCGGCGGGCAGTTCGGCGTCGTCGGCGGCCAGGCTCATCGTCGTGGCGAACCGGTGCCGCTGTGCCGGCGTGATGGCCAGGCCGAGGTGGTGGCGCAGCATCGACTCGTAGCCGCCGTGGCGCTGCGTGTAGGTGTCCGGCCCCCCGAGGACCTCGGCCCACCAGTCGGTGACGTGGCCGCGGTGGTGCTCGGTGACCCCTCCGGGGAAGAAGCCCGACAGGGCGTCGTCGGCCTCCACCCGGTCGTAGAAGCAGTCGATCATCCGCCGCAGCGCGACCAGGCCGCCGGCCCAGTCGTAGAGGCTCGGCAGCCCCGGCTCGTCGACGCCCATGGGGACAGTCCACCGCATGCGGCGCGCGGGCGCATCCCCATTCGGGGGCGGTGCGCCCGGCCTTCAGCGGGTCCGGTGCTGCGCGGTCGTCGCGACGAGGCTGTCCTCGGCGGGCATGAGGAACCACAGCAGCGGGTAGATCAGCAGCTGGCTGCCCGGCACCGCGAACAGCGTCACGATGAACAGCAGACGGGTGACCCACGGCGTGAGTCCCAGCCGGCGCCCGACGCCGGCGCAGACACCGCCGATGATCCCTCGGTCCTGCGAGCGGACGAGGCCCTGGCGGGCGAGTGCGGCGCGGATGTTGTCCATGGTTCCTCCGGTGGGTCGACTGATGGGTCCAGCCTCCTCCGCGCGGCGGCCGTGCGCCATCGGGATCTGCCCCTGCTCGACCCCGAGGCCGCCCCCGGGACGCTGCTAGGCGGGCCCGACCAGCCCGTGCTCGTGGGCGAACACGACGACCTGCACCCGGTCGCGCAGCGCCAGCTTGCGCAGCACCGACCCGACGTGGGTCTTGACCGTCGACTCCGAGGCGAACACCAGTCCCGCGATCTCGGTGTTGGACATGCCGCGGGCGACGGCGGCGAACACCTCGCGCTCCTTCTCGGTCAGGGTGAGGTACGCCGCCGGCGCGGGCGCGCGCGCCACGAACTGGTCTGCGAGCAGCAGGGACAGGTCGGCGGGCGCGAGCACGGCGTTCCCGGCGTGCACCGTGCGGATCGCGTCGCGCAGCATCACCGGCGTGGTGTCCTTGAGCAGGAACCCGCTGGCACCGTGGCGGATGGCGGTGGCCGCGCGGTCGTCGAGGTTGAAGGTGGTGAGCACGACCACGCGCAGCGGGTGCTCGCGCCGGGACACCCGGTCGGGCAGGAACAGCTGCCGGGTGGCCTCCACGCCGTCCATCTCCGGCATCCGGATGTCCATGAGCACCACGTCGGGCTCGAGGTCGTCGACGACCTGGACCGCCTCGAGGCCGTCACCGGCGACCCCGACGACCTCCATCCCGTCCTGGGCGTCGACGATCACGCGGACGCCCTCGCGGAAGAGCTCCTGGTCGTCGACCAGCACGACGCGGATCACGCGCCACCTCGCACCGGCACCCAGGCGGTGGCCGTGAACGTCTGGACGCCGGCCTCGTCGCGACGCCGTACGTCGAGCCGCCCGCCGACCGCCGCGAGCCGGCGGCGCATCCCGTCGAGCCCCTGGCCGGGCACCTCGCGGACCGGCTGCTCCTCGGCACGCGCAGCACCGGCAGGGACCGGACGGATCGGCTGCGTGACGTCGTCGGCGACGGCCGCCTGCACCACGTTGCGGACCTCGATGCGCAGCTCGCCCTCCCAGTGGCGCTCGACGGAGACCGGGGTGTCGCGCCGGCCGTGCTTGATGGCGTTGGTCAGCATCTCCTGGAGCACGCGGTAGGCCACCGTCTCCAGCTCCGGCGGGAGCGGTTGCGGCTGGCCCACGACGGTGGAGACCACCTCGTGGCCGCTGGCGCGGACGCCGTCCACGAGGCTGTCGAGGCCACCGCTGCGGACCGCGGCGTCCGGGGCCTGCGTCGTCGTGAGGACCTGGCGCACGTCCTGCAGGGAGGTCCGCGCCGACGTGGCGATGGTCGCCATCGTCTGCTTGAGCCGCTCGGGGTCGGCGTCGTCGATGTACTGCGCCGACTCAGCCTGGGCCAGGATCACCGCGAGCGAGTGGCCGACGACGTCGTGCACGTCGCGCGCCATCCTGGCCTGCTCCTCGCGGAGCCGCGCGATCTCGCGGGCCTGCTCGGACATCCGTACGGCGCGGGCCGCGTCCTCCTCCGCCGCCACCTGCGAGACGCGCGACTGCTCGGCGCGGGACACGAACCGGAGCGCGAGGCCCGCCAACCACGGCGAGCCCAGGACGAACATCCCCAGGACCGCCGCCGCCACCTGCCAGGTCGAGCCGAGGCGGTAGGCCGAGTCGATCACGCTGTTGTAGTCGACGACGTCGTCGATGACGTCGTAGACCTCCGAGGCCGCGAACAGCACCACGACGACCGCCCCGAGCGGGATCGAGAGGCCGCTGAGCCACACCACGGCCGTGCTGCCCCACCGGGCGCCGCCGAACGCGACGGCCGCGATGGCGAGCTGCGCCAGCAGGACGGGGGTGCCGGTGAGGAGCTGGAGCAGGCAGACGACCCACACGAGACCAAGGGCCAGTCCTGGGGCGCGCCGGCTGAGCGCGACGGCCACCGCGATGCCGAGGACCACGAGCGCGAGGTCCCACCAGTCCTCCCAGAACGGCTTCGTCCGCGAGGCCTCGATCATCCCGAGCACGAGCACGCCGCCGCCGAGCGCGACGTCGGGGGCCCACTCCCGGAGCTGGTCGGGCCCGGGCCGGCCGGTCGCCGCGGTGCTCATCGCGCGACCGCCTCGGGCGTACGCGCGGTGCGCGGCGCCCGCGACTCGACGAGGCGCCAGATCAGGGCCGCCATCACGAGGGTGAGGACCGCGGCGACGGGACCGGCCAGGCCGTCGAGGCCCGGGCGCAGCCACAGGGTGAGCGGGTAGTTCCAGAGGTAGGCCCCGTAGGACACCGTGCCGAGCAGGACCAGCGCCCGCGCCGGCCCGGTCACCTCGGTCCAGCCCCGCCACGACAGCAGCAGCACCGCGGTCAGCGCAGCGATGGCGGGACCTCCTGCCAGGTAGGTGAGGGCGTGACCCCGCAATGGAACCACGCTGAGGACGAGCAACCCGGTGAGCGCCACGGGTGCCGCCCAGCGAGCGGCCCTTCGCGCGGCCCGGCAAGCGGTTGCGTCATTCGGTGCCGCACCGATGCGTGCCGGTCGGGATGACGGATCGGCCAGCACCCGGGCGGCGGCACCGACGATGAAGCAGACCGCCCACGACGTCGGCAGGGAGTAGGCGAGGTCCGGCTCCCCCCGCAGCCACAGCACCGTCGCGAGGCAGGCCAGCAGGCACCCGGCGCCCGCCAGCAGCACCGTCGCACGCACGCGCCCGCGCGCCCAGGCCAGCGCGAGGACGGCGGGCCAGAGCAGGTAGAACTGCTCCTCGGTCGCGAGGGTCCAGAGGTGGAAGGTGGCGTCGCTCGCGTGCCCGAAGGGCAGGTTGCCCGTCCACGTCAGCGCGACGAGCACGGTCCGGCCGAGCTCGTCCCGGTCGCCCAGCGGGTCCAGCAGCAGCGTCACGACGACCACCCCCGCCACGAGGAACAGCAGCGCGGGCACCAGCCGGCGCGCCCGTCGTACGTAGAACCGGCGGAGGTCCACCCGGCCGGTCCGGTGCAGCTCGTCGACCAGGAGGCCGGTGATGAGGTAGCCGCTGAGGGCGAAGAACATCACGACACCGACCACGCCGGCGCCCGGGAAGAGATCGGGCCAGGCGTGCCGCAGCACCACCAGGCCGACCGCGATACCGCGCAGGAGGTCGATGCCCTCGACGCGCCGGCTCACGCGGGCAGGACGTCGCGGACGAGCCGGTCGAGCAGCGCGGCGTACGACGTCCCGGCCGCCGCGAACATCCTCGGCACCTGCGACTGCTCGGTGAAGCCGGGCATCGTGTTGACCTCGTTGAGCACCGGGCCCGCGTCGGTGAGGAAGAAGTCGACGCGGGCCACGCCGGCGCAGCCGAGCGCGTCGTAGACCGCCACCGCGGCCTCCTCGAGCGCCTTGCGCTCGACGTCGTCGAGCGCGGCCGGCACGCGGAAGTCGGCGCCGCCGCCGTACTTCGCCTCGTAGTCGAACGGGCCGTCGACGACGACCTCGAGCACCGGCGCGACGACGCGGCCCTCGTCGGCGGTGCCGAGCACGGCCACGTCGATCTCGCGGCCGACCAGGAGGTCCTCGACGAGGATGCGGTCGTCGAGGGCGAGCGCGGTGTCCAGAGCCGCGGCCAGGTCCCCGGCCTCGCGCACCAGCGTGACGCCGTGGCTGGAGCCGGCGGCGACCGGCTTCACGACGACCGGGTGGGTCCAGGCGTACGTCGCCGCGCCGGCCGCGGACAGCAGGACGCCGGGAGCGGTGGCGACGCCGACGGCTCCGGCCACCAGCTTGGTCGCCCACTTGTCCATGGCCAGGGCGCCGGCCCGGACGCCCGACCCGACGTAGGGCACGCCGGCGAGCTCGCAGAGCGCGGCGAGCGAGCCGTCCTCCCCGCGCGGGCCGTGGACGACCGGGAGGACCGCGGCGCAGGACTGGAGGACCGTGACGGCGGCGGCGAGCCCGAGCGGGCGGTCGTCGCCGTCGCGCCAGGTGCCGTCGCGGCCGATGGTCAGCCGGACGACGTCGTAGGCCGACGGGTCGAGCGCGCCGGCGACCGCGGCGGCGGAGGCGAGGGACACCTCGTGCTCGCAGCTCTGCCCGCCGCCGACGACGGCGACGCGGGTGCGGCTGGGGGTCGGGTCGGTGGCCGGAGCCGGGATCGGGCGGGTCACGGGATGCTCCTGAGGTGGGTGGGCGTGGCCTGTGCGGCGTGGCGGTGGACGCGGCGGATGCGGGGTCCGAGGCCGGTGACGACCTCGTGCGGGATGGTGTCGGCCCAGGCCGCCCAGTCGGCGACCGTCGGCTCGCCGGCGGCGCCGGGGCCGAGGACGGTGGCGGTCTCGCCGGACTGCACCGGGTCGTCGCCGAGGTCGACGACGACCTGGTCCATCGAGATCCGGCCGACGACGGGTCGACGGCGGCCGCGCAGCAGCACCTCGGCGCGGCCGGCGGCCACCCGGGGCAGCCCGTCGGCGTAGCCGAGCGGCAGGAGGGCGAGGTGCGTGGCGACCGGCGCCGTCCAGGCGTGGCCGTAGCCGACGCCCGCCCCCGCCCGGACCCGGCGCACGCTGACGACCGGCGCGGTGAGGGTCAGCCCCGAGCGCAGCGGCGTGGTGCCGGTCGGGTCGATGCCGACCAGGCCGGCGCCGACCCGCACCGTGGTGTGGTGGCTGCGGACGTCGAGGAGCGTGGCGGCCGTGGCCGCGAGGTGTCGCAACGGCGGTCGGAGGCCGGCCGCGCGGGCGACGTCGAGGCCCCAGGCGAACCGTCGCCGGCCGAGCGCGTTGCACCCGTCGGCCGGGTCGTCGGCGCAGCCGAGGTGGCCCATCACGCCGACGACCCGGACCAGCCCGGCGCGCTCCGCCCGCCGCGCGGCCCGGCACAGGGCCGGCCAGGCGGACGGCTCGGCGCCGTCGCGGGACATCCCCGTGTCGAGGTGCAGGTGGATCCGTGCCGGCCGCCCGGGCGCCGAGGTGGCGGCGCGCACGACGACGTCGAGGTGCTCGCGGGACGGGACGGCCAGGTCGACGTCGGCGGCGAGCGCGTCGTCGTACGCCGCGTCGAGGGGGTTGAGCCAGCTCAGCACGGGTGCGCGGAGCCCGTCGGACCGCAGGGCGAGCGCCTCGTCGACGCTGGTGACCCCGAGCGACGTGGCGCCGTGCGCGAGCGCCGTACGCGCCACGTCCGCGGCGCCGTGCCCGAAGCCGTCGGCCTTGACCACCGCCATCACCTCGGCGTCCGTGCGGTCGGCGAGGAGGCGGGTGTTGGCGGCGACGGCCGACAGGTCCACCTCGAGCCGGGGTCCGTGCGTCCGGGCCGGCCCGGGCACCGCGGCGAGGGCGCTCACGCCGCCGTCCCGGCGTGCTCGGCTGCGGCAGCCGCGACCGGGCCGTGGAGGGCGGCGTCCGCGCCGGTGAGCAGGGCCCAGTAGCGGTCGCCGTGGCTCCAGTGCCACCACTCGGTGGGGTAGTTGACCAGGCCGGCCCCGCCGAGCACCCGCGCGAGGAGGTCGCGGTGGGCGCGGGCGTCCGCGCTGATCCCGTCGGCCGCGAACCAGCAGGCGCCGTCGGACTGCTCCGGCGTCGCGTCGATGGCCGTGCCCATGTCGAGCTCGTCACCGCGGGCGTCGACCAGCGTGAGGTCGACGGCCGCGCCCGCGACGTGCGGCGCGACGGCGACCGGCGCGACGAAGCGGCTCGTGAGGACCGCTAGCTGCTCGGGCGAGATGCCGGGGTGGGCGGCACAGACCTCGGCGGAGTACGCCGCGATGATCGCCTGTTGGTCGGCCACGGTGCGGTGCCCCTCGACGACGCGCAGGGAGATGTCGCGCGGGAGGTCCGCCTGAGCGAGCGCGAGGCGGTCGGCCAGGCCGCGGCGCACGAGCGCGCGCGCCGGCCCGAATGAGGCGTCGAGGCGGACCAGGGGGTGGCCGGAGTCGCGCACCGGCACGGCCGCGACCCGCGGGTCGGAGAGCAGGATCGTCATGGCAGCAACGCTCGCGGTCGGCGGGTGGTCCGCGCCTCCGCCTGAGGTGCCGATGCGCTGTCCTCGAGGACCGGGTCTTCGGCCCCCTCGTAGCATGGAGGCCATGTCGAAGGACGACGACTGGGAGACCGCGGCGCCCGCATCGGTCCGCCGCGAGCAGGAGCGCGACAGCCGCACGGGGCGCTCCGCCGCCGCCGCGCGCATCGCGCACCAGTCGAGCTGGGTCGACCAGCAGGTCCGGCTGGCGATGGAGCGCGGCGAGTTCGACAACCTGCCCGGCCAGGGCAAGCCCATCGAGGACCTCGGCGTCGAGCACGACCCGGACTGGTGGGTGAAGAAGCTCGTCGAGCGGGAGAACATCGCCCTGCTGCCGCCCGCCCTCGCGATCCGCAAGGACGACGCCGAGCTCGACGGCCGGCTCGACCGGATCAACGTCGAGTCGGAGGCGCGCCGCGAGGTCGAGGAGTTCAACGCGCGCGTCCGCAAGGCGATCTACACCCCTCCCGTCGGCCCGTCCGGGCCGCCGGTGATCACCCAGCAGCGCGACGTCGACGCCGAGGTGGTCGCGTGGCGCGAGCGGCGTACGGCGCGCATCGAGGCCCAGCGCGCCGCCCGGGCCGAGCGCGAGGCGGCCGAGGCCGCGGCCCGGCCGCAGCGGGGCTGGCGACGGTTCTTCGGCCGGTCCTGACCGGAGCTTCGCACCCGAGTTCCGTGCTTCTCGGTCGAGATCTCCACCTGTAGGCACGGCGGTCCCCGGATATCCGGGGACTCCAGACACCGCAGCACCCACCGCAGCACCCACCGCCGACCCCCACCCCACCCGCGAGACATCCGTCATATCGACCCGTCCCCCGGCGGCGGTAGTTTGCGCGCATGTCGCGAACCGCCAAGGACTTCTTCGCCCCGCTCGCCGTCGGGGCTCCCGCCCCGCCGCGCGAGATCCCGGCCCGGCCGAGCCGGGCGATCCACTTCTTCGACCCGGGCAACGAGAAGATGGCCGCCAAGGTGCCTGCCATGGTCGGCACCGTGGACGTCCTCCTCGGCAACCTCGAGGACGCGGTCAAGGCCGAGAACAAGGAGCGGTCGCGGCAGGGCCTCGTCGACATCGCGAAGGCCACCGACTTCGGGCCGACCCAGCTCTGGACCCGGATCAACTCCCTCGACAGCCCGTGGGTGCTCGACGACCTGACCACCCTGGTGCCGGAGATCGGCGACAAGCTCGACGTCGTCATGGTGCCGAAGGTGCAGGGCGCCGAGGACATCCACTACGTCGACCGGCTGCTCGCCCAGCTCGAGGCGAAGGCCGGCCTGACCCGGCCGATCCTGGTCCACGCGATCCTCGAGACGGCCCGCGGCGTGGCGAACATCGAGGAGATCTGCGCAGCCAGCCCGCGCATGCAGGGCCTCTCCCTCGGCCCGGCCGACCTGGCCGCTGACCGCCGGATGAAGACCACCCGGGTCGGCGGCGGCCACCCCGGCTACCTGGTGCGCCAGGACGCGCCCCGGGTCGACGGCGAGACGCAGTACGACGCCGAGCGGGCGTCGTACCAGCAGGACCTGTGGCACTACACGATCGCCCGGATGGTCGACGCGTGCGCGATGCACGGGATCTACCCCTACTACGGGCCGTTCGGGGACATCCTGGACACCGTCGCGTGCGAGGACCAGTTCCGCAACGCGTTCCTGCTCGGCTGCGTCGGCGCCTGGAGCCTGCACCCGGTGCAGATCCAGATCGCGAACCGCGTCTTCTCTCCCAGCGTCGAGGACGTGGCCCACGCCCGCCGGGTGATCGCCGCGATGGGCGACGGGACCGGCGCGGTGATGATCGACGGCAAGATGGAGGACGACGCCTCCGTCAAGCAGTGCCAGGTGATGGTCGCCCTCGCCGACGAGCTGGCCGCCATCGACCCCGAGCTCAGGCAGCAGTACGACGCGATCCGGATCGAGGACTGACATGGCCGCCCACGAGAAGGCACCGTTCACGCCGTTGCGCTCCGTGCTCTACATGCCCGGCTCCAACGAGCGAGCGCTGGAGAAGGCGAAGGGCATCGCCTGCGACGCGCTCATCCTCGACCTCGAGGACTCCGTCGCCCCCGACGCCAAGCCCGCCGCACGCGAGGCGGTCGCCGCGGCCGCGGGGAGCGACGACTACGGCCGGCGCGCGGTCACCATCCGCGTCAACGCCATCGGCACCGAGTGGCACGACGCCGACCTCGTCGCCGCCAGCCAGGCCGGGCCCGCCGCCGTCGTGGTGCCGAAGGTGGGCAGCGCCGACGACGTCGCCGCGCTGGTGTCGGCCATGGAGAAGGCCGGCGCACCCGACCACACCGCGCTGTGGGCGATGGTCGAGACCCCCGTCGCCATCCTCGACGCCCTGTCCATCGCCCGCGCCTCCGAGCGGCTCGGCGCCTTCGTGCTCGGCACCAACGACCTCGTCAAGGAGCTGTACGCCGAGCACGTCCCCGGTCGCGGCCCGATCCTGCCCAGCCTCCACACCGCCCTGCTCGCCGGCCGAGCCGCCGGGATCGCGGTCATCGACGGCGTCTACAACGACGTCAAGGACACCGAGGGCTTCCTCGCCGAGTGCGAGCAGGGCCGCCAGATGGGCTTCGACGGCAAGACGCTGATCCACCCCGGCCAGGTCGAGGGCGCCAACGCCGCCTTCGCCCCCAGCGAGCAGGCCGTCGAGGACGCACGGGGGCTGATCGGCGCCTGGGAGGACGGCGCCGGCGCCGGCGTCGTCACCTGGAACGGACGGATGGTCGAGAACCTGCACGTCGAGTCGGCCCGGCGCACGCTGGCCATCCACGAGGCGGTCACTGCGCTCGGAGCGTGAGGGCGTCCGATTTCCGGACATCGACCGCAGGCTGGTAGCCCACCGGCACCGGCACAGCAGCCGACGCGCGCCGCCCCGTCCCTCGCGGACCGGGCGGCGCTGCCGTGTCCGCACCCGGCTCGACGGCAGGGTCCGAAACCCGCGTGCGGACCGTCGGTGGCGGCCGCGACAATGCTGGGGTGAGCTCCTCGGCGACCCTTCGCACCTTCTGGTCCCAGCTGTCCACCGAGGGGCGGTGGCTGCTCTCCACCGTCGCGATCCAGACCCTCGGCCGCGGCCTGACCCTGCCCTTCACCGTCATCTACCTCCACGAGGTCCGCGGCTTCTCCCTCGACCTCGCGGGCACGCTGATGTCGTTCATCGCCGTCGTCGCCCTCTTGGTCACCGGCCCCGGCGGAGCGCTCACCGACCGCATCGGCGCGCGGCGGATGATCCTGTTCGCCACCACGGCCCAGATGATCGGGTGCACCGTCCTGGCGTTCGCCACCACGCCGTGGATGGCCGCCCTCGCCTTCGTCTTCCTCGGGCTCAACTTCGGCGTCTCGTGGCCCGCCTTCAACTCGCTGATCGCCGCCGTCACCACCGGCGAGACCCGCCAGCAGTACTTCGGCATCAACTTCGCCCTCGTCAACCTCGGCATCGGCCTCGGTGGTGTCGTCGGCGGGCTCTACGCCGACGTCGGCGAGCCGCGCACGTTCACGGTGATCTTCCTCGCCGACGCGGCCAGCATGCTCGTCCCGATCGCGTTGATGCTCGGCCCGCTGCGCCACGTGACCGGGCTGCACGAGGCCCCGGACGACGCCGACCCGGCGGCCGGCTCCTACCTCGCCATCCTCCGCCAGCCCGCCGTGCTGTGGATGACGGCCCTCACCTTCACCGGCGTCTTCGTCGGCTACGGCCAGCTCGAGGCCGGGTTCCCCGCCTTCGCCCGGGAGGTCGGTGAGGTCTCCACGCGCGTGATCGGCTTCTCGTTCGCGGTCAACACGGCGGTCATCGTGCTGCTGCAGTTCCTCGTGCTGCGGCGCATCGCCGGCCACCGCCGTACGCGCGTCATGCTGGTGATGGCCGCGCTCTGGGCCGCGTCGTGGGTGCTGCTCGGCGTCACCGCTGCCGTGCCCGGCACCGTGGCCGCGGTCGGCGTGCTGGCCTTCGCCGCGGTCTTCGCGCTCGGCGAGACCATGCTGCAGCCGACCGTGCCGGCGATCACCAACGACATGGCGCCCGACCACCTCCGCGGGCGCTACAACGCGGTCAACGCCGGCGCGTTCCAGGGCGGCGCGATCGCCGGCCCGGCCTTCGCCGGCTTCCTGCTCCACCACGGGTGGTCCACGGCGTACGTCGCGGTGCTGGTGGCGGGCTGCGGCCTCATCGCGGTACTCGCCCTGGTCGTGGAGCGCCTGATCTCCCCGCGCGTCAACGGCATCGAGGAGCCGCCGGTCGTCTCGGCGGACCCGGCGACCGGCGAGCCGACGCCCGCCGGGTGAGCCTCAGGCGCTCTCGCTGCCGCGGCGGAACCGGTCGTTGAGCCAGGTGCTCGCCGAGCCCATCCAGCCGGCGAGGTCGTGGACCAGCCTGCCGAGGGTGTCCTGCGTCCGCTCGAACGACACGGCGTAGCTGGCGGCGGCCTCCTGGGCCGCCTCGCTGACCGAGGCCGTGTCGTCGTCGGCGCGACGGGGGTAGTCGCCACCGAGGATGGCGGTGTAGGTGCCGCTGTCGATCCAGCGGCGCAGCTCGGTGGCCCGGACGACCGCGAACGGGTGGGACTGCTGCTGGAGCAGCGACAGCTTGATGAGGGACTCGCGCACGTCGCCGCCCTCGTCGTACTCCGCGCCCTGCGACAGGAACGAGGTGACGTCGAGCTCCTCGAGCGTGCCGCCGCTCGCGATCTTCATGTGCGTGCGCAGCGCGGCCGTGGGGTCCTGGCTGGCCAGCAGGCCGGCGCGGTCGGCCGACAGCTCGGCCTTGCGGGACCACTCGAGCAGCGCCACGGTGACCATCCGGATGCCGATCGCGCCGCCGGGGACGGCGTAGAGCAGGCCGCCCAGGCCGAGCAGGCGCATCAGCAGCGTGCGGTAGATCGCGTGGCCGCTGATGGCGTGGCCGAGCTCGTGGCCGATGACGAAGCGCAGCTCGTCGTCGTCGAGGTGGTGCACGATGCCGGAGGACAGCACGATGATCGGCCGGTCCATGCCGACGGTCATGGCGCTCAGCCGCGGGTCGGCCTGGACGTACATCTCGGGGAGGTACGCCGCGTCGAGGCTGCGGCCGACCTCCGCGAGGAGCCGGTGCAGCCGGGCGAACTGGCGCTCGTCGACCCGCACCGCGGAGCCGAGCAGCGTGAGGCGCCACGCCCGCTCGCGGAATACCCCCGACATCGTCTTGAGCAGGACGTCGAAGCCCTTGAGCTTGCGCAGCGCGACCAGCGCGCCCCTGTCGGCGGGGTGCTCCCACGCCCGCGAGCTGATGTCCGTGAGCACGACGCGCGCACGCGCCGGCTTCTTGTCCCCCGATGCCATGGAGGGATCCTGACGTACGCGGCCGCGAAAGTCAGCCGTTTGCGCCCTCCCGCATCGGAACCCGGACGCCGCGCTCCTCGGCGACCTCCACCGCGCGGTCGTATCCCGCGTCGACGTGGCGGATGACGCCCATGCCCGGATCGTTGGTGAGCACCCGCTCGATCTTCTCGGCGGCCAGGGCGGTGCCGTCGGCGACGGTCACCTGGCCGGCGTGCAGGGAGCGGCCGATGCCGACGCCGCCGCCGTGGTGGAAGGACACCCAGGTGGCGCCCGACGCGGTGTTGACCAGCGCGTTGAGGATCGCCCAGTCGGCGATCGCGTCCGAGCCGTCGAGCATCGCCTCGGTCTCGCGGTAGGGCGAGGCGACCGAGCCGCAGTCGAGGTGGTCGCGGCCGATGACGACCGGCGCCTTGAGCTCGCCGCTGGCGACCATCTCGTTGAACCTCGCGCCCGCCTTCGCGCGGTCGCCGTGGCCGAGCCAGCAGATCCGCGCGGGCAGGCCCTGGAACTGGACCCGCTCGGCGGCCATGTCGAGCCAGGCGTGGAGCCGGGCGTACTCCGGCTTCTCGTCGGCGGGGAACAGCTCCTTGATGGCGCGGTCGGTGGCGTGGATGTCCTCGGGGTCGCCGGACAGCGCCGCCCAGCGGAACGGGCCCTTGCCCTCGCAGAACAGCGGCCGGATGTAGGCGGGCACGAAGCCGGGGAACTCGAAGGCGCGGTCGTAGCCACCCTTGCGGGCCTCGTCGCGGATCGAGTTGCCGTAGTCGAACACCTCGGCGCCGGCGTCCTGCAGCTCCACCATCGCCCGGACGTGGCGGGCCATCGACTCCTGGCTGCGCTTGGTGAACCCGCGCGGGTCCTCGGTGCGCTCGCGCTCCCAGTCGTCGTACGACGTCCCTGCGGGCAGGTAGAACAGAGGGTCGTGGGCCGAGGTCTGGTCGGTGACGATGTCGACCAGCGGGCCGTCGCCCTGCTCGGCGCGCGCGAGGTGGCGCTCGAGCAGCTCGGGCAGCACCTCCGCGGCGTTGCCGAGCAGGCCGATGGACAGGGCGCGGCGCTCGTCGCGGGCCTGCAGGGCGAGCTCGAGCGCGTGGTCGAGGTCGCGCGCCTGCACGTCGAGGTAGCGCGTCTCGAGGCGCCGGACGATGCGGTGCTGGTCGCACTCGACGCAGATGGCGACGCCGTCGTTCATCGTGACGGCGAGCGGCTGGGCGCCACCCATGCCGCCCAGTCCGGCGGTGACGGTGATCGTGCCGGCGAGCGTCCCGCCGAACGTCTTGTCGGCGATCGCGGCGAACGTCTCGAAGGTGCCCTGGAGGATGCCCTGCGTGCCGATGTAGATCCACGAGCCCGCGGTCATCTGGCCGTACATCGTCAGCCCGAGGTCCTCGAGCCTGCGGAACTCCTCCCAGTCGGCCCAGTCGCCGACGAGGTTGGAGTTGGCGATCAGCACGCGGGGCGCCCACTCGTGGGTCCGCATGACGCCGACCGGCTTGCCGGACTGCACGAGCAGCGTCTCGTCGGCCTCGAGGTCGCGCAGCGTGCGGACCAGGGCGTCGTACGACGGCCAGTCCCGCGCCGCCTTGCCGGTCCCGCCGTAGACCACGAGGTCCTCGGGGCGCTCGGCGTTGTCGGGGTCGAGGTTGTTCATCAGCATCCGGAGCGGCGCCTCGGTCTGCCACGACTTCGCGGTCAGCTCGGTGCCGTGGGCGGCGCGGATGGGCAGGCGCGGGTTGGTCGGGTCGGTCACTGGAGCTCTCCGATCACGGATGCGGCGGCGGCGAGGACCGCGCCGGACTGGACGAGGCCGACGGCGGCCTCGATCTCGGGCGAGAGGTGGCGGTCCGGGCCGGGGCCGGCGACGCAAGAGCTGCGGAGCAGGTCGACCACGGCGCCGGTCGCGGGCGACGGGGTCAGCGGGGCGCGCAGGTCGAGGGCGCGGGCGGCGGTCATCACCTCGACGGCGACGACCCGGGCGAGCCCGTCGACCGAGCGGCGCAGCTTGCGGGCGGCGTTCCAGCCCATCGACACGTGGTCCTCCTGCATGGCGCTGGAGGGGATGGAGTCGACCGAGGCGGGGACGGCGAGCCGCTTGAGCTCGGAGACGATCGAGGCCTGGGTGTACTGCGCGATCATCAGGCCGCTGTCGACGCCGGGGTCGTCGGCGAGGAACGGCGGCAGGCCGTGGTTGCGCGACGTGTCGAGGAACCGGTCGGTGCGCCGCTCGCTCATCGAGGCGACGTCGGCGGCGACGATCGCCAGGAAGTCGAGGACGTAGCCCACCGGTGCCCCGTGGAAGTTGCCGTTGGACTCGACCGCGTCACCCAGGACCACCGGGTTGTCGACGGCGCTGGCGAGCTCGCGGCCGGCCACGAGCGCCGCGTGCTCGACGGTGTCGCGGGCCGCTCCGTGCACCTGCGGCGAGCAGCGCAGCGAGTACGCGTCCTGGACCCGGTTGCAGTCGCCGGTGCGGTGCGAGGCGACGACGGCCGAGTCGGCCATGAGCGCGGTGAGGTTGGCGGCCGACAGCGCCTGCCCGGGGTGCGGGCGGATCGCCTGCAGCTCGGGGGCGAAGACCCGGTCGGTGCCGAGCTGGCCCTCGACGCTCATCGCGGCGGCGACGTCGGCGGTGCGCAGCAGCATCCGCAGGTCGGTGATCGCCAGGACCAGCATGCCGAGCATCCCGTCGGTGCCGTTGATGAGGGCGAGGCCCTCCTTGGCGACGAGCTCCACCGGCTCGAGCCCGGCGGCGGCCAGCGCCTCGGCGGCCGGCAGGAGCGTGCCGGAGGCGTCGCGCACCTCGCCCTCCCCCATCAGCGCGAGCGCGCAGTGGGACAGCGGCGCCAGGTCGCCGGAGCACCCGAGCGAGCCGTGCTCGCGCACCACCGGCGTGATGCCGTGGGTGAGCAGGCCGGCCATCAGCTGCGCCGTCTCCCGCCGTACGCCGGTGCGTCCCGTCGCGAGCGTCGAGAGGCGCAGCAGCATCAGGGCCCGGACCACCTCCCGCTCGACCTCGGGGCCGGAGCCGGCGGCGTGGGAGCGGACGAGGGAGCGCTGCAGCTGGGCGCGCATCTCGGTCGGGATGTGCCGGGTGGCGAGCGCGCCGAAGCCGGTGCTGACGCCGTAGGTCGGGGTCTTCGCCGCCGCCAGCGCCTCCACGACCTCGCGCGCGCGGTCGACGGCCTCGAGCGCCTCGCCGGTCAGCTCGACGGGCGCTCCGTCCCGGGCGACGCGGACGAGGTCCTCGAACGAGACGGGGCCGACCCCGACGTGGATGCTCCCGACCTGGCTGCTGTGCATGAGGCCCATCAAACCCCTGGCCGGATGCTTCGAACCACCCGTGCCCGGCGTCGTCTGTCTCGGATCCGAGATCCGGCGACCGGCTCCTCCGGATAAGGGGATGCCCCGTCACGCAGTCCGGCGTAGCGTGCGGCGCGGGAGCACAGCGATGCCGGATCTTGTCCTCAACGACGTCCAGCAGCAGGCCCTCCGCGACCTGCTGGGGAGCGACCCCTGCCCGGGCTCCCCGCTCCCTCCCCGCAAGGTGCTCGAGAGCATCGCGGTGCTGTTGCCCGCGGACGAGATCGGCGTCGCCTACCAGGACCGACCCCACCGCGCGATCGAAGGCATCCTGCGGCCCGGCGACGGCCTGGTGGTCAGCTTCCGCAACGGCGTCGACGGCATGGTGCAGTTCACCTTGAGGCGTCGGGACCGCTCGCCGTTCGCCGAGCGCGACGTGGCCGTCCTCCGGATGATCACCCCGGTCCTGGCGCGCCTCGTGCGCGAGCGGCCGACCCCGACCCTCCCGTCGGCGCTCACCACCCAGGAGCGCCGGGTGCTGAGCCGGGTGGCCGCCGGACAGTCCAACGCCCAGATCGCCGCAGGGCTGTTCATCGCGCCCTCGACGGTCCGCAAGCACCTCGAGCACGTCTACCGCAAGCTCGGGGTCACGAGCCGGGTGGCCGCGGTCGCGCGGCTGCAGGGCCGGGACGCACCGGGCATCGACCTGCGCGAGCGCCTCGCCCGCCTGGGCTAGACCTCCGGGCGAAGTACGCCTCGACGCGAATACCGCCCCGTCCGCGGCGTCGGGACACTGCCAGGACGGGCACTCCGGCCTGCTCCGACGAAAGGGACCTCGCCATGAACCTGCACCGCCCACGCCTCGCCGTGGTCTCGACCGTCGTGCTGGCCGGGTCGCTCCTCGCCGCCCCCGCCGCCACGTCGGGCACCCCCACGCGGGACCGCCACCCTGCGAGCACGGAGAGCGCCCAGGTGGTGCTGGACTGGCAGCGGACCGCCTTCGCCACCGTCTACCCGGCCAACCCCGTGCCCGTCGGCGTCCCGCTGCTCGGCTACACGTCCACCGCCATGCACGACGCCGTGCGCTGGTCGACGTGGCGCCACGACAGCTCGGAGACCGCCGCGGTGGCCGCCGCGGCCCATGCCGTGCTGGTCCACTACGTGCCCGCTGCCGCCGGCGCCCTCGACGCGCGGCTGGCCGCCACGCTCACCGACGTCCCCGACGGCGCGGCGGAGGACCGAGGCGTGCGGATCGGCGAGAAGGTCGCCGCGCGACTCATCGAGGACCGCGCCGACGACGGCTACGGCGACCCGACCGTCCACTACACCCTGCCTCCGGGGATCGGCACGTGGCAGCCCGTGGCTCCGGCGACCGACATGCTCGGCGCCTGGCTCGGCTCGATGGACCCGCTCGTGGTCCGCAGGCTCGCCCGCGTCGACGGGCCCGACAAGCTCACCAGTGACGACTACGCCACCGACTACGACGAGGTCAGGCTGCTCGGGTCGGCCACGTCCACGATCCGCACCTCGGCCCAGACCGAGACCGCCCGGTTCTTCAGCGCCAACTCGGCCACGATGGTCGGCGACGCGCTCGTCCGCTACCTCGAGGGGCACCCCGTCAGTCTCGAGGAGACCGCCTGGACCTTCGCCGCCATGCACGGCGCGATGACGGACTCGATCATCAGGTGCTGGCAGCTCAAGCGCGACATCGGCTTCTGGCGGCCGATCGAGGCCGTGGCCGCCGCCGCCGCCGACGGCAACCCCGACACCCGGCCCGAGGCCGGCTGGACACCGCTGCTGTCCCCCACCCCGCCCTACTCCGACTACGTCAGCGGCCACGGCTGCGTCACCTCGCCCCAGGTCGAGGTGATCCGGGCCAGGTTCGGCGAGACCGTCCCGCTGGAGCTGCGCTCGAGCGTCGCGCCCACCACTCCCCGGACCTACGCCACCCTGGGCGCGCTCGAGCACGACGCACTCGGCTCGCGGATCTGGGGAGGCCTGCACTTCCGCGACGCGATGACCGACGCGTACGCCATCGGGCGCCGCACAGCCAGGGCCGTCATGCAGGCCCTCGAGTGACCTGACGACCGGCCCGGCGCGGCCCACCCGTACGGATGGTGCCCACGGGCGGGCCGTCACGGCTTGTGGCACCGTGAGCCGGAGGGCGACCCGTCCGGGGTCGCCGGAGCAGGAGGAACGCCATGGGAACCACCGAGTGGATCATCGTCCTGGTCGTCGTCCTGGTCGTGGCGGCACTCGTCGCCTGGCTGGTGGCGCAGCAGCGCAAGAAGAAGCAGCACGAGCACGCCGAGCACCTGCGGCACGAGGCACAGCAGCACGCCACCGAGATCCCGGAGCAGCAGGTGCGCGCCAAGGAGGCCGAGGCACAGGCCGAGCGGGCCAGGCTCGAGGCCGAGCGCGCCGAGCAGCAGGCACGTGAGGCGCAGGTCGCCGCCACGCAGCAGCAGGCCGTGCACGAGGACCGGCTCCGCACCGCGGACGAGATCGACCCCCACGTCGACACGCGCTCCGACGACTACCGCAGCACCGACGACCCCGGGGGCACGCACCGCGCGTGAGTCCTGCCTGCGGCGCGCCGCTGGACAAGACGGCGGCCACTGACAGACTGAGGGCTCCCGTGTCGTAGGAGAGGTGCCTCGTGACCACGCTCATCGTCATCATCGCCGTCATCGTCGTCGTGCTCGCCGTGGCGGCCTTCGTGGTCCGTCGCAAGAACCGGCAGGCCAACATGGAGCGCGCCGACGAGCTGCGCAACCGGGCCGCGGCCGAGGCGCGCACCACGATCGCGCCGGCGCAGGAGCGCGCCGCCGCAGCCGAGGCGGAGGCCGCGGAGGTCCGCGCCCGCGCGGAGCGGGCGGAGGAGGAGGCCCGCGACGCCCGCGCCGAGGCCGCCCAGATCGAGGCGACCCACGAGGCGCAGGTGCGTGACGCCGACCGGCTCGACCCGCGCGTCGACCACAAGGCCGCCGACTACACCCCCCAGGTCGCCGGCACCACCGACCAGCAGCCGACGTCGCCCTCCGAGGTCGACGCTCCGGCCGCGACCGAGACCCGGACCGTCGCCGTCGAGGAGCCCGCCGCCGTCACCACCACCGACACCCCCGCCGAGACAGCATCCGGTGGCGCCACCGACGCCGCCGTGGCCGACGGCCGCACGCCGCTGCTGCCCCGTCGTACGCCGGGCGCGCAGGAGATGCCGGGCAAGCCGATCGAGCAGACCGACGGCGGTGGCGGCTGGTTCACGCGCAAGGACGCCGACGCAAACTCCACGCCGGACACCACGGACCCCACCCCGGGCTCGACCGTCGACAAGTCCTGACCTCGGGCACCGGCCGACGCCGGCGCGAGCGAGCGGAGGGCCCGGTGAGCCAGGTCCCGGCCGCCACCCGCGCCCTGCGCGTGCTGCGGTTCCTCGCGACCCAGGCCGACCCCGTCCCGCTCGAGCGGATCCTGCGCGCGTGCGACCTGCCGCGCAGCACGGCCTACCACCTGCTCAACACCATGATCGACGAGGGCTTCGTCGTGCACCTGCCCGACGAGCACCGCTACGGCCTCGGCGTCGCGGCCTTCGAGGTGGGCAGCGGCTTCACCCGCCAGGAGCCGCTGGCGCGCCTGGCCCGGCGCCCGCTCGCCGAGCTCGTCGACCGCACCGGCCACGGCGCCCACCTCGCGGTGCTGCACGGACGTGACGTCCTCTACGTCATCGAGGAGCGCGCTCCCGGGCGCCCGCCGCTGGTCACCGACGTCGGGGTGCGCCTTCCGGCGCACCTCACCGCATCGGGCCGCACCATCCTTGCCGCGCTCCCGCCCAGCCAGGTCCGCGCGCTCTACCCCGACCGCACCGCGTTCGTCGACCGCCACGGGAAGGGGCCGGCCTCGCTGAGCGCGCTGCGCACCGTGCTGGCCGCCACGCGCCAGCGTGGCCACGCCACCGAGGACGGCGAGGTCACGCCGGGGCTGCAGAGCGTGGCGGCGCCGGTGCTCGACCACAACGCGCACCCGGTCGCCGGTGTCGCGGTGACGTTCCCGAGCGACGGCGGCGCCGACGTGGCGGCGATCGCCGCCGCGGTGACGGCGACGGCGGCCCGCCTCACCCGACGGGTGAGCGGCCCGGTGGCGACCTGACGCGCGCGGGTCAGGAGAGCCCGGCCACCTGCCGGGCGAGGTCGCGCAGGTCGGCGGACCGCAGGCCCGGCCAGCCGTGCACGTCCGCCACCCACTCCTCCGGCAGCGACGACGCCCCCCACCGCGCACCGAGCAGTGCACCGGCGATGGCCGCGACCGTGTCGGTGTCGTCGCCGGCGTGCACCGCCGCGGTCAGCGACGCGACCGGGGGTGCGGCCTCACCTCGCGGGTGCAGCACCGCCGACCAGGCCGCCTGGAAGGCGGTCACGACGTAGCCGTTGGGGGCGAAGTCCGCGGGAGGACGTCGCCCCGCGTCCGCGATCCAGCCCGCCCACGCGTCCCGGCGCGGGGTCGGCACCTCGCCGACCAGGTCCTCCAGGGCGGGCATCGTCGCCTCGACCACCGCGACGCGGATCGCGTGGCACCACAGCACGCACGCGTCACCGGCGAGCGGGTCCGGGTGGGTGAGGTCGGAGACCGCTCGTGCGTGCACCGTCAGCGCGTCGCGGTCGTCGAGGAAGGCGAGCGCGACCGGCGCCGTACGCATCAGCGACCCGTTGCCGGCCGTGCGGCCGGTGCGGCGGTGCAGCTCCTGGGCCGCCGCGCGGGCGCGCTCGGCGGGTCGCGGGGCGCCGGCCCGTGCGGCGACGGCTCCGAGGACGTGACGGGTCTGGGTGCCGACGTCGGAGGCGCCGTCGCGCAGCCAGCCGACCCAGCCCTCGACGACCGCGTCGAGCGCCGCCTCGTCCGCGAGCCCGCGGTCGGCCGCCACCCGGGCGATGACGGCGGCCATCTGGGTGTCGTCGCTCCACTCGCCGGGCTGGTAGGGGCCGAGGCCGCCGCCGATCATCCGCGGCGCCTCGGACGCGGCCAGCGGCGCCGCGCCGAACTCGTACGGCACGCCGAGGGCGTCGCCGCAGGCCAGGCCGAGGAGTGCCCCCTCGACCCGGTCCGGCGACGGTGTCACGCGATGTCGCCCGCGAACTTGCCCTCGATCGGGGCCGGGACCGGCTCGCGCAGCTCGGCCTCGAGGATCGCGCGACCGATCTCGACCTGGAGCGCACCGAGGTCGACCGGCTCCGGGTCCGGCCCGGCGTCCGGGTCGAACTCCTCGACGACGATCACGCCGAGGTCCTTGACCCGCACCCGGGTGACCAGGGTGAGGACCGTGCCCGGGAGCAGGACGACCTCGCGCTCGTGGCGGGCCGCGGAGAAGGGCTCGATCGACCGGCCGGTGCGGCAGAGGATCGCGTAGACGGCGTCGGTGGTGAAGTTCTCCGTCGCGACGCGCGGGTCTCGCGAGGTCGACAGCAGCGTCTCGGTGACGCGGGCGCGACCGGGCCACCGCTCGTGGCTGCGGGCCTCGCAGCCGCGGAAGACGATGCCCTCGTGGGCCGGGAGCTGCTCCAGCGTCGAGAGCAGCGCCCCGAGGTCGGGCGTCTGCGTCACGGCTGCCCCTCCATGTTGGTCTGCAGGGTCCACTCCTGCGCGTCGGCCGGGTCGTCCTCACGGCGCGCCAGCACCGCAACGGTCAGGGTCGCCACGCGTACGCGCCCGTTGGGCTTGGGCGACCAGCTGCTGCCGTCGGCCCGGGTGCAGGCCCACACGGTGCCGTCGAGCTCGACGAGCAGCTCGTCCTGGCCCCGGGCGGGGCGTACGCCGCCCAGGGTGGCCTCCACCCGCTCCCCGCCGCGGTCCACCAGGACCCGCTCGCCGGCCCGGGTGTGGAACTCGTAGGAGGTGACGTTCCAGTGCGGGTGGTCGTCGCGCTTGACCCGGCTGAACTCGGGCAGCGGGTCGTCGGCGTGGGCCGCCTTGGCCTCGGCCCAGTCCCGGGCCGCCCAGGCGGCGATCTCCTCGGGACTCATGTTGTCGAGGTCCTCGCGACCACTCATGGGATCTCCCTGACCACCAGCTGGCGGACGCCGTCCGGGCCCACCGTGTTGCTGAGCACCTCGAACTCGGTGCCTCCACGGAACAGGATCTCAGCCTCCTTCTGCGCCGCGGAGAAGGGGCCCACGTTGCTGCCGGAGTGGCCCTCGATCGTGATCCGGGTGGGGTTGTCCTTGCTGGGGTTGAGGAAGCCCTCGGCGACGTTGGGGTTGGTCGAGCTGCTGGTGAACGCGCCGTCGGAGAGGTTGCCGCCGTTGTTGATCCGCTCCACCACGTCGTCGGGCAGGTTGGTGCCGCGATAGGTCGTGCCCTCGTAGTCGGGCAGCTGGTCGAGCCCGCGGTTGGTCGCGTCGATCCTCGCCTGCACGTGCGCCTCGTTGGGCCCGATCTGGCGCATCGCGTTGTTCATCGTGTCGTAGCCGTCGTTGGTGGTGTAGTCCCAGATGCCGCGCACGCCCTCGCGGTCGAGCTCGGGGTGAGCCCGGGAGACCTCGTCGAGCCACGGGTCCAGCTCGGAGTCGCCGAGGGTGCGCCCGACCCCCTGCGGCGCCGCGGGCACGTCGTCGTACCTGTGGAGGCCGCCCAGGTCGTCGAGCCGGTTGAGGCCGCCCAGGTCGTCGAGGTTGTCGAGCTTGTCGAGGTCGGCCAGCTCGTCGAGCCGGGACAGGTCGGAGAGCCCGTCGAGGAGGTCCATGCCGCCCTTGGCGCCACGGGTCGCGAGGGCACCGGTGCCGGCGGTCGCAACGGCCGCGACGGCGTCCGGGACGAGGTGGCCGATGGCGCGGGCCGGGTCGTCGGCCCACGTGTCCCAGTCGAGCAGGCTCTTGCCGAGCTCCTTGCCGAAGCCCACCGGGTCGGTGGTGAGCCCGGTGTAGATGCCCTGCGCCATGGTCCACGCGTTCTCGGCGGAGAGCTCGTACTTCGTCATCAGCTCCTCGGGCGTGAGGTCGCCCGTGGCCAGCTTGTAGGCGTCGATGACCATGTTGACCGGGCTGAACGGCACCATCGTGAGCAGGTCCCAGACGGCCTCGCCCGCGCCCTCGAGGATGCCGCCGACGAACTTGAGGCCGGACTCGAGCCAGTTGGGCTCCTCCGGGGCGTCGGCGCAGCCCGCCCGCACCTCGCCCGCGCACACGGCGGCAGCGTTGTCGAGGTCGGCCCTCGCCGCCTGCAGCGCGCGGAGCGCGTCCTGCTGGATCGGGTCGCCCCAGTCGACGAACGGCTCCGCCTGGTCGGTGCCGCCGCTGCTCCAGTAGGTGCGCATCCGTCCCATGTAGGAGTCGTACTGGGTGCGGGCGCTCTCCGACTCGCGCTGGCCGCGCTCGTACTCGGCCTTCGCCTCGGCGGCGCGGCGCTGCACGTCCTCGAGCACCCCGGCGTACGTCGTCAGCCCGGCGGCGGCCTTCTTGAAGCCGTTGCCGGACTTGTACCAGCGCTCGGGCTCGAGGTCGTGGGCCTCGCGGAACTCGTCGGCGGCCCGGCCGGTCCACCCGGAGACGTCGATCTTGGCGAGCGCGTCGCCGGTGTCGTAGAAGAGCTGGCCCTTCTGCTCCATGGTGACGGCCCGGGACCGGATGTTGCCGGGGTTGCCCTCGACCTCGAAGTCCGGCATGTCACATCACCTTGATCGCGGCGATCGTGCCCTTGAGGCCGGACAGCGCGTCGTAGCCGGCCTTGTCGGTCTCGAAGTAGTTCATGGCGATCTTGCCCAGGCGGCCGGCCATCTCCTCCACGTCCTGGCAGAGGTTGTTGACGCCCTCCTCCCAGCGGCCCTTGAACTCGTCGAGCGCGTCCCACACCACGTCGCTGCCCACGTCGCCCTTGGACGGGACCAGGTCCTCGACGTCCTTGTCCTTGAACAGCTGCAGCGTCTCGTTGAGCCCCTGGGCGGCCTTGCCCATGCTCTCGAGGTCGACTTCGTAGTCGTAGGACGGCATGGCTCCTGACTTCCCCGCGGTGCGGCCTCCCAAACCGGCAGCGCCCTCGTGATCCTGACGGGTGTGAGACTGCGTCCACCGGGGTAGGAGCCGGGGGACCCAACCGACGAAAGGGGGCGGCCGTGGCCGTCGGACTTGTCTACGCAGAGATGCAGGCTGCCGCCCAGGCCGCCGCCGACGCCGTGGAGCCGCTGCAGGAGACGTTGCGCGAGCTCGGCGCGACGATCGAGACCGAGGCGGGCAAGGGCTTCAAGGGCCAGGCCGCGGCCGGCTTCGGCGAGGCCGTCAACGAGTGGTTCACCATCGCGGTGACGCTCGGCCCGATCCTCGAGGGCTACTCCCAGAGCCTGATGTACGTCGCCCAGGAGCACGCCACCAACGACGTCGAGCAGGCCACGCGCGCCGGCCAGCTCGCCGACCGCCTCGGCGGAGGTCCCCAATGAGCGACCGCGGGCTCGTCGTGCACCAGGGCTCGCTGTCCGCGATGGAGACCGCCCTGTCCACCGCGACCACCGCCATCACGACCCAGGTCGACGAGCTCCTCGAGCAGGTCGAGACGCTCACGCCCGGCTGGGACGAGACGAGCGAGTCGCACATGTCCCACCTCGAGCACCAGCAGAAGCTGCGCGACGGCGTGCAGAAGCTCACCGAGGCGCTCGACCAGGTGCGGTCCAAGCTCGCGACCTACCGCGAGGACGCCCGGGAGATCGAGGTCGAGAACGTGGCGATCGTCAACTGACCCGGCGGTCGTTACCGGTTGAAGTTACCCCCGGGTAGGATTCTTCTCACGCGTGAGGGCCCTGCCGTCGGCACGACCGGCGGTCATATGCTCCGGCTCTGTACGCCCGACCGAGGAGCCCTCCCCCATGCAGATCTTCGCGATCGTCGTCTCGTTCGCCATGACCGTCGCCGCGATGGCCATCCTGGTCCCGGCGACACGGCGGATGCTGGGCGTGATCCGCGCGGGCCAGCCCGCCCCCGGCCGCACGGGCAACCCCGTCGGGCGCTCCACGACGATGCTGAAGGAGACCTTCCTCCACACGCGGATGCTGCAGCGCCCGTGGATCGGCGTCATGCACTGGTTCGTCTACGCCGCGTTCCTCTTCCTCAGCACGGCCGTCGGAGCGGCGTACTTCCAGCTCTTCGAACCGTCGTTCGCCTGGCCGCTGATCGGCCACTGGTACCCGTACGAGTGGTTCAGCGAGCTCATCGGCCTGCTGAGCACCGTCGGCATCGTCTTCCTCATCCTCGTCCGCCAGCGCCACCACCCCCGCTCCGAGGGTCGCAGCAGCCGGTTCTTCGGCTCGAACTTCTGGCAGGCCTACTTCGTCGAGGCGCTGGCGCTCCTCGAGGGCGCGGCGATCCTCTTCGTGCGTGCCGCCGAGTGGAAGCTCGACGAGGACGCCGGGCGCAGCCACTACCCGATCTCCTCGTGGATCGGCGACGCGTTCTACCCCAACTCGGTCGGCGCCCTCGAGAACACGATCTACGCCATCGCCGCCTTCAAGATCGTGCTGGCGATGATCTGGCTGATGGTGATCGCCCGCAACCTCACGATGGGCATCGCCTGGCACCGCTTCACCGCCTGGCCCAACATCTGGTTCAAGCGCGAGGACGACGGCAGCACCGCCATCGGCGCGATGAAGCCGCTGACGTCCGAGGGCAAGCCGGTCACCCTCGACGACATCGACGACCTCGACGAGGAGTCGGTGCTCGGCGCGGGGAAGCTCGAGGACTTCTCCTGGAAGGGCATCCTCGACTTCACCACCTGCACCGAGTGCGGCCGCTGCCAGTCGCAGTGCCCCGCCTGGAACACCGAGAAGCCCCTCTCGCCCAAGCTCCTCATCACGGCCCTGCGCGACCACGCGTACGCCAAGGCCGACGGCGACCCGGCCCACACCGAGCGGCAGCTCGTCGGCGTCGGCTCCAAGGGCGAGACCGCGGGCGCCGGGACCGACGTGATCGACTACTTCTACAACCCCCACGACGCACCGTTCGTCATCGACGAGGACGTCCTCTGGAACTGCACCTCGTGCGGTGCGTGCGTCCAGCAGTGCCCCGTCGACATCGAGCACGTCGACCACATCATGGACATGCGGCGCTACCAGCTGCTCGTGGAGTCCAACTTCCCGGCCGAGCTCAACCAGCTCTTCAAGGGCCTGGAGAACAAGGGCAACCCGTGGAACATGTCGGCCACCGCGCGGATGGACTGGGCCAAGGGCCTCGAGTTCGACGTGCCTGTCGTCGGCGAGGACCTCGAGTCGCTCGAGTCGGTCGACTGGCTGTTCTGGGTCGGCTGCGCCGGGGCCTACGAGGACCGCGCCAAGAAGACCACGCGTGCGGTCGCCGAGCTGCTGGACATCGCCGGCATCTCCTTCGGCGTCCTCGGCAACGGCGAGACCTGCACCGGTGACCCCGCCCGCCGCGCCGGCAACGAGTTCGTCTTCCAGGGCCTGGCCCAGCAGAACGTGGAGACCTTCAAGGAGTACAAGGTCAAGAAGGTCGTCTCGACCTGCGCGCACTGCTTCAACACGCTCAAGAACGAGTACAAGGACTTCGGCATCGAGCTCGAGGTCGTGCACCACACCCAGCTCCTCAACCGCCTCGTGCGCGAGGGGAAGCTGACGCCGGTCAAGGACGGCGCGGGTGCCGCGAAGCGCTCGATCACCTACCACGACCCCTGCTACGTCGGCCGCCACAACCAGGTCTACTCCCCGCCGCGCGAGCTGCTGCAGGTGCTGCCCGGCGCCGAGTACGTCGAGATGGAGCGCAGCGCGGAGCGGTCGTTCTGCTGCGGCGCCGGCGGCGCGCGCATGTGGATGGAGGAGAACCTCGGCGAGCGGATCAACGTCAACCGCACCCGCGAGGCCGTCGGCACCGGCGCCGACCAGATCGCGGTGGGCTGCCCCTTCTGCCGCGTGATGCTGTCGGACGGGCTGACCGCCCAGCAGGCGGCCGGCGAGGCCCGCGAGGAGGTCGAGGTCCTCGACGTCGCGCAGATGCTGCTCGCCTCGGTGAAGGGCGAGTCGGCCACGAAGGCCGCCCCGGCGTCGTCTCCTGCCGCAGCCGCTCCGGCCGCGAAGGCCGGCGGCGTCGCGACCGACGTGGCGACGAAGGACGAGCCGGAGGCCGGCGACGTCACCGTCACCGAGAACACCGTCACCGAGACCGCCGACGCCGGTCCGCTGGCCAAGGCCTCGGGCGGCTCGTCGCTCTTCGACACTCCGGCTCCCGAGGCACCCACCACCCCGGCCGCTCCGGCCGAGAAGGCGCCCGCGTCCGGCGGGTCGCTCTTCGACACCCCCGCCCCCGAAGCACCCGCGGCCCCGGCCGCTCCGGCCGAGAAGGCGCCCGCGTCCGGCGGGTCGCTCTTCGACACCCCCGCCCCCGAAGCACCCGCGGCCCCGGCCGCCCCGGCCGAGAAGGCGCCCGAGCCGAAGGCCGCGGGCGGCTCCGGTGGGTCGTCGCTCTTCGATCTCGGCCCGGCCGAGCCGGAGGCCCCCGCGCCCGCGCCCGCACCCGCCCCGGCGAGCCAGGCCGGGTCGACCGAGCTCGGCGGCGGCGGTTCGCTGTTCGACCTCGGTACGCCGGAGGAGCCGGCGCCCGCAGCGGCGCCCGCACCCGAGGCCGCGCCGGCTCCGTCCGAGCCGACCAGCGCCGCCCCGGCCGCCCCGGCCGCGAACCTGGGCAGCGGTGGGTCGCTCTTCGACATCGCCGCCCCGGCACCGGTCGAGCCCGCCACGAAGGCGGAGCCCGCCACGACGGCGGAGCCCGCCGTGAAGGCGGAGCCCGTCGAGCCCGTCGAGCAGGAGGTCGAGGCCAAGCCCGAGGAGCCCGCGGCGCAGGCCGGCGCGACGGACCTGTCCGGGGTCGGGTCGCTGTTCGACCTCGAGGCGCCCGCCTCGCCGGAGCCGACGCCCGTGACGAGTGACGACGCGGCTGCCCTGGCGACCGGATCGTCACACGTCCCGGCCGAGCCGGACCCCGAGCCGGCTAGCAGCAGCACGACGAGCGCGCCGAGCACCGACGTCGACATCTCGGGCCTCGGCTCGCTGTTCGATGTCGAGGCACCGGCCGCGCCGGCTCCGCCCGGTCCGTCCGGCGGGACGAGTGACGATGCGGCTGCCCTGGCGACCGCATCGTCACACGTCCCGGCCGAGCCCGAGCCGGACGAGGAGCCCGAGGAGGAGGAGGCCGAGGAGACCCCCGCCAAGCCGGCTCCGAGCCAGGGCGGCCCCGCCCCGCGCACGGACGTCGACATCAGCGGATCGGGCTCCCTCTTCGACCTCTGACGACACGCGACGTCATCGCCGCACCATCGTGACATCACGAATCCATTGACATGACGTCATGGTGATGTCACGATGGTGCACATGGACATCACCCCCTACGTCGACACCCTGCGCCGCGACCTGGTCGCCGCGGCCGAGGCGGGCAGCGACGAGCTGAAGCAGGCCGCCGAGCGGCTGGCCTACGCGCTGGACCCCAGCGCCCGGCTCGCGCTGATGGAGGCCATCTCCCACGCTGCCGCGGAGATCACCGCCGAGCTGCCCGAGGGCAGCGTCGACGTCCGCCTCGTCGGGCGCGAGCTCGACTTCGTCGTCGAGATGGCCCCGCCGAGCGAGCTCCCCGCGCCGCCCCCGCCGCCCGCACCCCCGGCACCTGCCGAGGAGGAGGACGGCGACCTCGCCCGGATCACCCTCCGCATCCCCGAGGCCGTCAAGGCCCGCGCCGAGGAGAAGGCGGCCGCCGCCGGTCAGAGCCTGAACACCTGGATGGTCGGGCTGGTCCGCAACGCCACCAACGAGCACGCCATCAACGTCGACATCGACCTGAGCAGCGTCCCCTTCGTCGGCTACGACCCCTTCGCCGCCAACCGCAAGCACGGCAACCGACGAATGACCGGCTGGCTCTGACGCCACCGCGGTCCTGACCGGACCGACCCCCACCCGCCCCACGCAGCGGACCGGCACCCGGCCGGCCCGTCGGACGACGACACCCCGAACCGGAGACCCCGATGAGCAACCGCCTGGACGCCACCTTCGACACGCCCGAGCCGATCGACCTCTACGTCGAGAACGGCCGCGGCAGCATCGACGTGACCGCCACCGACACCACCGAGACCATCGTCCGCATCGTCGGCGAGCGCGCCGAGGAGTACGACGTCCGCGACCTCTCCGACGGCGTGGGGACGCGCCGGATCGCCATCATCGCCCCGCCCCGCCACGGCGGCTTCCTCGGCAAGGACCCGCGGGCCGAGATCCACGTCGAGGTGCCGGTGGCCAGCGGCCTCAACGTCAAGGCGGGCAGCAGCGACGTCGCCGCGCACGGCCGGTTCGCCGACACCCGCGTCGACACCGGCTCGGGCGACGTGACCCTCGACGTCGTCGACGGCGACACGGTCGTCCAGTCCGGCTCCGGCGACCTCGTCGCCGCGCACCTCGCCGGCGACGCCCGGGTCAAGACCGGCTCCGGCGACGTGCTGGTCCGCCGCGTGGACTCCGCGCTGGTCGTCACCACGGGCAGCGGCGACGTACGCGTCGAGAGGGCCGGCGACGAGCTGGCCATCAAGACCGGCTCGGGCGACGCCCACGTGCGCAGCATGCAGGGCGAGGCCGTCTTCACCACCGGCTCGGGCGACCTCGTGATCGACGAGACCGCCGCCGGTCGGGTCACCGCCAAGACCGCGAGCGGCGACGTGCGGATCGGGGTGCGCGCCGGGGTCCCGGTGTGGACCGACGTCCGCACCGCGAGCGGCCGCCTGTCCTCGAGCCTGCCGAGCACCGGCGAGCCGGCGCCCGACCAGCCCTACCTCGAGGTGCGCGCCACCACCGCCTCCGGCGACGTGTCGCTGCACCAGAGCTGACATTCACCGACAACACCCACCCGCGAGCCACCCGACACCGGAAGGAGGACGGCCATGTACGAGTCACTCACCGACATCGAGCTCATCGCCCGGCACCGCATCGCCGAGCGTGTGCGCTACTCCCCGCGCGCCCCCAAGCGCCGCTGACCCCTCAGGACCGCATGGAGACGCCGCGGCGCCAGTAGCCCATGAAGGCCACCTGGCGGCGGTCGAAGCCGAGCTCGTTGACGAGGTGCCGGCGCAGGCCGGTCACGACCTTCGACTCCCCGGCGATCCAGGCGTAGGTCACCCCGGCGACGTCGCCGGGGACGTCCTCGCCGGAGGACGAGTAGTAGGGCGTCTCCCACAGGTCCGGGTCGACCTCCTCGGCCGCCACGTCGACGTGGGCGTCCGGGATGCCGAGGTGCGCGACGACCGCGTCGTGCAGCGGGACGCCCAGCTCGGCGTCCTCCCGGGCCAGCCAGACCACGTCGACGCCGGCCGGGCCGCGTACGTCCTGGACGTCACCGGCCAGCGGCACCTCGAGGAACGCCTTGCCGCGGGCGTCGGCCGGCAGCTGCTCGAGCACCGTGCAGATCGCCGGCACCGCCGTCTCGTCGCCCACCAGCAGCAGGTCGGCACCGGCGGCGGGGGTGAACTCGATGCCGCCGTAGGGGTAGCCCCTCCGGGGCGCCAGCAGCACGATCCGGTCGCCGACGGTCGCCGTCGAGGCCCACGTCGAGCCCGGACCCACGAGGTCGCCCTCGAGGTGGAGCACGATGTCGACCACGAACGTGGTCTGCTCGCCGGAGCCCCGGACGTCGCGGATCGTGTAGGTGCGCATGTGGCCGCGCTCGCTGGCCGGCTGGTCCAGCCAGGTCGCCAGCCACGACTCGTCGGCGGCCTCGGTCGAGGTGATGCCGCCGGTCTCCGGGTCGGGGAAGATCAGCTTGATCCGCTGGTCGAAGCGGTCGCCGTCGACGCCGAAGTGCGCGAGCTCGGGGCTGCCGAGCTCGAAGCGCGCGAAGCTCGGGCTCAGCCGCTCGACCGAGACCACCTCCACCTCGGTGAACAGCATGGGCAGCACGGTCGCGCTCGGGGTGGACGTCACGGTCATCAGATCTCCTCGGGAGCGAGTCGTTGGCGGCGGCCCACCGGGACCACCAACGGGGTGTGCGAGACGGGGTCGTCGATGACGCGGTTGTCGAGGCCGAACACGGTGCGCACGACCTCCTCGGTGACGACCTCGCGGGGCGTGCCCTCGGCCACGATCCGGCCGGTCCGCAGGGCGACGAGGTGGTCGGCGTAGCGCGCCGAGAGGTTGAGGTCGTGCAGCACCATCACGATCGTCGTACCGCGCCGCGCGTTGAGCTCGGCGAGCAGGTCGAGCATCTCGACCTGGTGCGCGACGTCGAGGTACGTCGTCGGCTCGTCGAGCAGGAGCAGGTCGGTGCCCTGCGCGAGCGCCATCGCGATCCACACCCGCTGGCGCTGGCCGCCGGACAGCTCGTCGACCACGCGGTCGGCCAGGCCGAGGGTGTCGGTGAGCACGAGCGCCTCGGCGACGGCCTCCTCGTCCTCGGTGGTCCAGCGGCCGAAGGCGCCGTGGTGGGGGTGTCGGCCGCGACCGACGAGGTCGGCGACGGTGACGCCCTCGGGCGCGATGGGGTTCTGCGGGAGCAGGCCGAGCGCCTTGGCGACCTGCTTGGTCGGCAGGCGGTGGATCGCGTCGCCGTCGAGCAGCACCGCGCCCGACCGCGGCCGCAGGAGCCGGGCCAGGCCGCGCAGGAGCGTCGACTTGCCGCACGCGTTGGCGCCGACGATGACGGTGACCTTGCCGTGCGGGACCTGCAGGTCGAGGTCGCTCACGACGGCGGTCTCGGTGTAGCCCAGCGTCAGCCGGCTGGCCTCGAGCCTGGCGGTGGTGGCGGTCATCCCGCCCTCCTTCCGGTGCGGCCGCGGGCGAGCAGCCAGAGCAGGAACGGCGCGCCGAAGGCGCCGGTGACGATGCCCACGGGCAGGTTGAGGTCGGCGAAGGCGTAGGCGCCGGCGTGGTCGCCGACCAGGACGATGGCCGCGCCGACGAGGCCGGCGCCGAGCAGCGTCGTACGCCCCTGGTTGAGCGCGCGGGCGATCGGGCCGGACAGGAACGCGACGAACGCGATCGGCCCGGCGGCGGCGACGGCCACCGCGATGAGCAGCACGGCCAGGAACATCAGCACGTCGGTGCGCCGGCGCCCGACGCCGAGGCCGGCGGCGGCGTCGTCGCCGAGCTCGGTGACGGCGAGCGAGCGTGCCGCCCACGCCGTGGCGGGCAGCAGCACGGCGAGGGCCGCGGCGAAGAGGCCGATGCTCGACCAGGCGACGCCGTTGACGCTGCCGGTCAGCCAGCGCAGCACCAGCTGGACGTCGTACTCGTCGACGCGGGTGAAGACGTACTGGATGACCGACTGCATGGCGGCGGCCAGCCCGATGCCGGCCAGCACGAGGCGGAAGCCACCGTGGTCGCCGGCGACGAGCCGGACGGCCAGCGCGACACCCAGCGCCCCGGCGACGGCGGCGGCCGAGACCGGCCAGCCCGTCCAGCCGGCGAGCGCGATGGCGGACACTGCCGCGGCGCTGGCGCCGAGGCTGACGCCGACGATGTCGGGGCTGGCGAGGGGGTTGCGCAGCGTGGTCTGGAAGATGGCGCCGCCGATGCCGAACGCGAGCCCGGAGAGGACCGCCAGGACCGCGCGCGGGAGCTTGGACTCCATCACGATGTAGGTGGCGCCGGGGATCTGCTCTCCGGCGAGGATGCGCAGGAAGTCGGGGATGGTGACCGTGTAGTCGCCGAGCAGCACGCGCACCGCGAAGGCGCCGACCACGACGAGCACCAGCCCGCCGACGAGGCGACGGTGGTGGCGTGCGGGTCCGCGGCGCGCACGGCGTACGACGTCGGCGGCCTCGCGGGCGGAGGGCCCCGTCGTCACCGGTCCGGGGTCGACGGTCACGGTCACAACGCCCTCCCCGTGCGGCGGATCAGGGCGATGAAGACGGGTACGCCGACGACGGCGGCCATGATGCCGACCTGGACCTCCGACGGCGGGAGCACGATGCGGCCGACCGTGTCAGCCACGACCACGAGCACCGCGCCGGCCACCATCGAGAACGGCAGCACCCGCGCGTAGTCGGGACCGACGAGGCCGCGCACGACGTGCGGGACGACGAGCCCGACGAAGGCGATGGGCCCGGCCAGCGCGGTCGCCGTGCCGGCGAGCAGGACGATGGCGACCCCGATGACGACGCGGTCGCGGGTGGTGTGGCGCCCCAGGCCACGGGCGAGGTCCTCGCCCAGCGCGAGGGTGTTGAGCAGGCGGGCGCCGGCCAGGGCGAGCAGCGCGCCGACGACGAGGAACGGCAGGCCGGTGAGCAGCACCTCGAAGCCGCGCCCGCCGATGGTGCCGACCTGCCAGAAGCGGAAGGTCTCCATGGTCTTGCGGTCGGCCAGCAGGAGTCCGGTGGTCCAGCTGGCGAGCCCGGCGCTGAGCGCGGCGCCGGTGATGGCGAGCTTCATCGGCGTCGCACCGTCCCGGCCGAACGAGGCGATGCCGTGCACCAGCAGCGCCGCGAGGGCTGCGCCGAGGAACGCCATCGGCAGGAACTGGCCCATCGCGGTGAGCCCGAACGACGTCATCCCGACGACCATCGCGAAGGTGGCACCGGCGTTGACGCCGAGGATGCCGGGGTCGGCCAGCGGGTTGCGGGTCAGGCCCTGCATGAGCGCGCCGGCGAGCCCGAGGGCCGCGCCGACGCCGAACCCGAGGACCGTGCGCTCGAGGCGGGCCTCGACGACCGGGTGGAGCGGGTGGCCGGAGTCCCAGATCGCCTCGACCGGCACCCAGGTGGCCCCGACGACCAGCGAGAGCACGCCGGCACCGGCCAGCGCCGCGATGGTGATCGCGGCACTGGCCGGCAGTGCGAGCTGACGTCGGCGGCCTCCCCCCGGGGACCGGCTGACGTCCTCCCGCGTCGGGACGAGGGCCGTCATGGGCTCAGGCGCCCTCGATGGCCTTCGCCACGTGGGGGAGGAAGTCCTCGACGATGACCGGGATCGACAGCGGCGTGGGGTTGGTCGCAGCCATCGTCCGCTCCATGTCGGTCTCGGCGTAGAAGTGGCCCTCGGCGATCGCGGGGATCTGGCTGAGCAGCTTGTCGCCCTCGATGGTCTCGAGGCTCTTCTCGGAGTCGACCCAGGTGAGGAAGACGTCGGACTCCAGCTCGGTGGCCTTCTCGGCCGAGACCATGCCGTAGAACTCGCCCGGCTTGATCGCGTCGGCCACGACGGGCGCGTCGACCATGCCGAAGTCGCGCATCAGGGACACGCGCGGGTCCTCGGGGGCGTACATGCCGATCGAGGACAGGTCGGTTGCAGCGAGGTAGCCGTAGATGAGCTCGGCACCCTCGAGCTGGGGGTGGGCCTGCTTGCCCTCCTCGATGGTGGCCTCGGTGTCAGCGGCGACGTCCTCGGCGAGGTCGGCGCGGCCGAGCGCCTTGCCGACCGTCTCGAGCGAGGTGCGCCAGTCGGTGGTCCACGGGAACTCGGGGTAGGCGACGACCGGTGCGATCTTGGAGAGCTTGGCGTACTCCGCCTCGGTGACACCGGAGTTGGTGGCCAGGATCAGGTCGGGCGCCAGCTCGGCGATCTCGTCGATCGGGGCGCCGTCGGCGTCGTCGTAGCGCACGGGCGCCTCGGCACCGGCCTCCTCGACGGCCGCGTCGAACCAGTCGGTCGAGCCGCCCTCGTTGCCGCCCCAGGTGATCTTGGTGGCGCCGACCGGGACGACGCCCAGCGCGACGGCGTGGTCGTGGTCGGTCCAGCCGAGGGTCGCCACGCGGGTGGGCTCGGACTCGATCGTCGTCTCGCCGAAGGCGTGCTCGATGGTGACCGGGAAGGCGTCGGCCTCGGCGGTCGTCGTGGCGGTCGGCTCGGCGGCGGAGTCGCCGCCGCTGGTCGACCCCGTGCTGCAGCCGGTGAGGGCGGCGACGAGGAGGGTGGCCGCGGCGAGCGGGGTGGCGAGGGAACGCTTCATCGGGACTCCGTTGTGCGGGTGACGGTCAGGCTGACTTAGGAGAGCCTAACCACACATCGCCCGAATTAGGCAACGGAGCAGTGACCTAATGCGTCGCACCGCCGACGGGTCCTCAGATCGGCGTGCGGTGGAACCCCTGGAAGGAGCGGCTCGGCGTGGGCCCGCGCTGGCCCTGGTAGCGCGAGCCGTACTTCTCCGAGCCGTAGGGGTGCTCGCTCGGCGAGGACAGCCGGAAGAAGCAGAACTGCCCGATCTTCATCCCGGGGTAGAGCTTGATCGGCAGGGTCGCGACGTTGGCCAGCTCGAGCGTCACGTGACCGGAGAACCCGGGGTCGACGAAGCCGGCCGTCGCGTGGGTCAGCAGACCGAGCCGGCCGAGGGACGACTTGCCCTCCACCCGGGCGGCGACGTCGTCGGGCAGCGACACCACCTCGTACGTCGAGCCGAGCACGAACTCGCCCGGGTGCAGGATGAACGGCTCGTCGCCCTCCGGCTCGACCTCGCGGGTCAGCTCGGACTGGTCGGCCGCGGGGTCGATGTGCGGGTAGCGGTGGTTCTCGAAGACCCGGAAGAAGCGGTCGAGCCGCACGTCCACGCTGGACGGCTGCATCATCTGCGGGTCCCACGGCTCCAGCGCGATGCGGCCGGCGTCGATCTCTGCGGTGATGTCGCGGTCGGAGAGCAGCACCCGGCCGACCCTAGCCTCAGTTTCCGCCGCCGCGGAGGGGTGGCCACAATGGATCGGTGACCTTCCACCGCTACGTCGCCCTGGGCGACTCGTTCACCGAGGGCGTCGGCGACCCCGACCCCTCGCGCCCCAACGGCCTGCGCGGCTGGGCCGACCGCGTCGCCGAGGTGCTCGCCCGGCAGACCGACGACTTCGGCTACGCCAACCTCGCGATCCGCGGGCGCAAGCTCGCCCCCATCGTGGCCGAGCAGGTCGACGCCGCCATCGCGCTCGAGCCCGACCTGATCACCATCCACGGCGGTGGCAACGACGTGCTGCGCCCCCGCGTCGACCTCGACGCGCTCGCCCGGACGTACGACGACGCGATCGCGCGGCTGACCACCACGGGCGCGCGGGTCGTGATGTTCACGCTCTTCGACCCGGGCGCCGGCGGCATCTACGGCCCCGTCCGCGGGCGGATGGCGATCTTCAACGAGTGGGTCCGCGAGATCGCCGACCGCCACGACGCGACCATCGTCGACATGTGGCGGATGCGCGACATCGAGATCGCCGGCGTCATGGACACCGACCGGATGCACCTCAACGGCTCCGGCCACACGCACATCGCCCACGCCGTCCTCGAGGCGATCGGCGTCGAGCACGGCCTCGAGCCCGTCACCGTCGGACCGCTGCCGGTGCTCGGGCGCCGCGAGGCGTGGGCCGCCAACGCCCAGTGGACGCGCGAGTTCCTCGTGCCGTGGGTGCACCGCCGCATCACCGGCCGGTCCTCCGGCGACACGGTCTCCCCCAAGCACCCCCACCTCGCGGAGGTCCGCCGCTCCGAGGTCGGGTAGCATTCCCCCGCCGTCCACGGACGGCACTGCGGATGTAGCTCAGCTGGTAGAGCGCGACCTTCCCAAGGTCGATGTCGCGAGTTCGAATCTCGTCATCCGCTCCAGTTCTCCAGAGCGCCGAGCGCGACGCTCTGCCCACCGTCGATGTCGCGAGCTCGAATCTCGTCATCCGCTCCCGTTCCTTAGAAAGCCCGTCCTCTCCGCTGCGGGTTGTCGTCGTACGAGCGGTGAGTGGAGCAGCTTCTCCCGCCGTGGAACCTGCGTCACCAACCGCTGGTCGCGCCATGCTGTGACCGCAGGGAGACTTGCGCCTGCTGGGGCCAGAGGGGACAGTGAGGCGATCGTCTAGCGTCAGAGGTACCTTCCCCATGCCTGCACTTCCCCGCCGTACGACCCGCCGTACGACCCGCCGCACGACCCGCCAGCTCGCCCACCGCATCGCCACGGACGACGCCTCGCGCCCCCTCTGGCGGCACCCGGTCACCGTCGCCGCCGCTGCGCTGGCACTGACCCTGGGCGCCGTGCCGCTGCTGCCGGACGGTGACGCGGAGCAGGGCTCGATCACCCCCACCGCCGAGACGACGGAGACGACGGAGCGCCCCGGAGCGGTGGGCACCAGCGCGATCACGCCGGCGATGCGGGCCGAGATCGACCGCGTGGTCGCGGAGGGCGCGGCGCTCGACCGCGCCCGAGGACGTACGGCGACCGCGCGCGCGGCGGTGCGGTGCGCGGTCTTCGAGGGCCAGCGCTACTGTCTCGGCTTCGGCTGGACCACCCGGTCGCGCGACGACCTGGTCGCCCGGACGGCCGCCCCCACCCCGGCCGGCCGCGAGCGCACCGGCGGCCTCGACGCCGAGGGCCTGCTGTCGCGGGCGAGCGCACGCACCGCGGCCGCCCGCGCCGAGGCCGAGCGCGCGGAGCTCACCATGGCGGCCCGCTCGGTCGGGAAGGTGTGGCTGCTCCGCCACGAGATCCAGGGCGTGCCCCTCCCCGACGACTTCGCCGAGAGGCACCCCGACCTCGCCGGCGTCCCGTCCGCCAGCGCGCGGGGCGGCTTCGGCGGGAAGTACCCCGAGTCGTTCGCGATCCTCGACGAGTCGCGCGCCCTGGCCCAGAACCAGACCTACTGGTGCGGCCCGGCCGCCATGCAGTCCATCGGCTGGAGCTCCCAGAAGCGGCGCAAGAACCAGTCCTACTGGGCGCGACGCCTCGGCACGACCACTGCCGGCACGGCGATCACCGACATGGTGCGCGTGGTCAACAACAAGACCCACTACGACGACGCGGACCACGCCGGACCCTACGTCGTGCTCGACATCAGCGACTTCACGTTCAAGCAGTGGTACCGCCTGATGATGCGGCACGTGCACGACTACCGCGCCCCGGTCGTCCTCCACCCGGTGCTGCTCAAGCAGTTCTACCCCTACCTCGACGACGACGCGAGCGGGCACTTCCAGGTCGGCCGCGGCTTCGACCAGGACCCGGACGGCAACCGCAGGATCGGCTACTTCGAGCCGTGGGACCAGTCGCGCTTCGACCCCAGCGAGCCGGCCATCGGGCGCGTCCAGTGGCGCAACGCCTACAGGTCCTACCGTGCCAACCTCGACCACTTCCAGCACAACGTCGGCGTCTGACGTGCGGGCCCGTACGACGCTCGCGCTGGCGCTGGCCGTCGCGCTGGCCGGCTGCAGCGCCGACGACCCGGCCCCCCGCAGCGCCCCGTCCGGCGGCCCGCTCGAGGACCCGGTGGCGGTCGAGCCGACACCGGCGCTGCTGGACTGGCAGGACACCGGCGTCGCGGCCGGCACGCCGTACGCCAAGGGTCCCAAGTGGGACGCGTCCACCGTCGACGGCCGCAGCCGGGTCGACCTCCGGTCCGGTGACCGGACCCTCTCCGTCGCCGCCGGGCGCGGCCGCACCATCTCCGAGGTCCTCATGGACGCGGGCCGGGTGGTGGTCGTGCGCCAGGACACGGCGGAGCGGGCGTCCAGCCGGGTGACCGTGGTCGACCTCGCGAGCGGCGACCGGCGCGAGATCACCCAGCCGCCCGCGGCGAGCGGCGGCTCGTGGGCGCTCACGGGCGGCGACCTCCACTACCCGACGTACGGCGACGCGCGGGCGTACTGCCTCGCCACCTACGCGCTGGACGACGACAACGGCGAGGACGGCTGGTGCGCGCCCGCCCGCACCGGCTTCTCCGGCCTGACCGCCAGCGAGCACGGCATCGGCGTGATGACGTTCGACGACGGGCGTCCGGTCGCGTGCCGCACCGCGAACCTCCTCGACGACGCCGGCACGCCGCAGCCGGTCGAAGGCCCGGTCGACTGCGTGGCCTGGGACGTGGCGGCCACCGCCGACGGCGCCGTGTGGTCCGAGGTGACCGACCCGAGCCGGCAGGAGGAGGCGCACTTTCGGGCCTCGGCCGACGGCGCCTTCTTCGACCTCGGCCCCGGCACGACCGGCTCGCTGGTTCCGTGCGGCGACTCCGTGTTCTTCGTCCGCGACCCGCAGGACAGCGACGAGCCGGCCCGCCTGGTGCGGTGGACGCCGGACCGTACGCTCGAGGTGGCCTACGAGTCCGCGTCCGTCGGCAACGCCTTCCTCGGCGAGCCCGCCTGCGCCGAGGGGGTGCTCACCCTGTCCGCGTTCGGCGAGGAGGGCGACGAGAGCGTGTGGGCTAGCGTCGCGGAGTGAACTTCACCGGATTCCCCGTCGCCGCGCTCGACTTCTACGACGACCTCGAGGTGGACAACTCCAAGTCCTTCTGGGAGGCGCACCGGGCCGTCTACAAGGACGCCGTCGAGGCGCCGATGAAGGCCCTCGTCGGCGCGCTCGAGCCGGAGTTCGGCACCGCCAAGGTGTTCCGCCCCTACCGCGACGTCCGCTTCGCGAAGGACAAGACGCCCTTTAAGACGCACCAGGGCGCCTTCGTCGCCGCCGGCCCGCGCACGGGCTGGTACGTCGAGATCTCCGCGCGTGGCACCCGGGTCGGGGCCGGCTTCTACGAGGCGGACGGGCCCCAGCTCGCCGCGATCCGGGCGGCGATGGCCGACGAGAAGACCGGCAGGGCCCTCGACCGGCTGCTCCGGAGGCTGGAGAAGGACGGGTTCGAGGTGGGTGGCGACCAGCTCAAGACCTCACCGCGCGGCTACGACGCCGACCACCCGCGCATCCACCTGCTGCGCCGCAAGCAGCTCTTCGTCGGCCGCTCCTACGGCTTCGAGCAGGACGCCATCGACGCCGGGCTCGTCGACCGGGTCCGCGAGGACTGGCGCGCCCTGCGCCCGCTCGTCAGCTGGCTGCGGGCCGTCGACTGATCACTGGAGCCACACGCGGGCGTCGGTCCGCGTTCACGTCCGTGACGCCTGTCCTCGCGAGGCTGGCGCCATGGCCAAGAGACTGTTCCTGCTCCACGTCGGCCCCGGCAGCGTCGACGTCGCGACGATGACCGACGCGCTGGGCCTCGGCGGCGTCGTCGTGCCGGACGCGACGGCCGAGGACCTGGAGCACGCCGGCATCGAGATCCGCCGCTCGCACAAGGCGGCCGGGCTCAAGCGCAAGCAGGTCGAGGGCGCGTGGGCCCGGGTGTGCCGCCGGGCCCGCAAGGCCAAGCACGACTGCTTCGTCAGCGTTCCGGCGTTCTTCGACGCCACCCCGGAGCAGGCGGCGCTCGCGCTCGACGGGCTCGACGGGTTCAAGGTCGTCCTCGTGCTCACCAGCGGCTTCACCGTCGAGCCGCCGGCCGCGTGGACGTCGCTCGTGAAGGGCGGCCGTACGCACCTGCTCCCGTCGCGGCTCACCGACGCGCAGCTCGCCGCGCAGGTGGCGCGCATCGCGCTCATCGAGGAGGAGGCCCGCCTCGACAAGCGCCTGGCGAAGGTGTCGCGGCGGCGCAAGCAGGTGAACCGGAAGCTGGCTGCCTGAGGTCACTCCCTCAGTGCGGCTGCCAGGCGTCGTCGTCCTCGGTCAGCGCCGCGACGCCCTGGGGCAGCTTGCCGTCGGCGAGGTCCTGGATGGTGACCTGCTCGAAGACCATCCGCAGGGACCTGCGAGCGGCGATCCACACGTGCTGCAGGACCTCGGCCGAGTCGTCGTACTCCACCGCCTCGGGCCGCAGGCCGTAGACCGACACCAGCGGGCCGTCGACGGCCCGGATGACGTCGGCGACGGTGACCGTCTCGGGCTTGCGCGCGAAGCGCCACCCGCCGGACTGCCCCCGCTGCGACACCACGACGTCGGCACGACGCAGGTCGGCGAGGATGGCCTGGAGGAAGCCGTGCGGGATGCCCTGCGCCTTGCCGAGCTGCTCGGCGCTGACGGCCGCCCCGTCGGTGCGCACCGCGATCTCGATCAGTGCCCGCAGGGCGTAGTCGGCTTTGGCGGAGACGCGCATATGGCCAGTTTGTCAGATATGTCGCCCAAGACAGTCCTCTCGGGCGACAGCACCCGCCCCGACCCGTCCCGAGAGGCGTGGTTCGACGCCGATCGGCGGCTGTGATCGGTGACATCGGGCGTTCGTGTTGCGTGACGGCCGTCGGCGAGGCATGATTTTGTTACCGGCGAGTAGCCACTCGCTCGCCCCCCAGCCCGCACACGGAACAGGTGGAAGCTGTGAGCCACTACAAGAGCAACCTCCGCGACATCGAGTTCAACCTCTTCGAGGTCCTCGGCCGCGACGACGTCCTCGGCACCGGCCCCTTCGGCGAGGTCGACGGCGAGAGCGCCCGCGAGATCCTGCGCGAGGTCGAGCGCCTCTCCCGCGAGGACCTCGCGGCGTCCTACGAGGACAGTGACCGCAACCCGCCCGTCTTCGACCCGGCCACGCACACCGCTCCCGTGCCGGAGTCGTTCAGGGCCAGCTACCAGGCCTGGATGGACTCGGAGTTCTGGCGCCTGCAGGTGTTCGAGGAGATGGGCGGCACCCCCGCCCCCTCGTCGCTGATCTGGGCGATCGGCGAGATGGTGCTCGGCGCCAACGCCCCCGTGTGGATGTACGCCGCCGGTCCCGCGTTCGCCAACGTCGTGCACCGCAACGGCAACGAGCGCGACAAGCACGTCGCGCAGCTGATGGTCGACCGCCAGTGGGGCTGCACCATGGTGCTCACCGAGCCCGACGCCGGCTCCGACGTCGGCGCCGGCCGCGCCAAGGCCGTGCCCAACGAGGACGGCTCGTGGAACATCACGGGCGTCAAGCGCTTCATCACCAGCGCGACGCACGACATGAGCGAGAACATCATGCACCTCGTCCTCGCGCGCCCCGAGGGCGTCGAGGGCGTCGGCGGCCCCGGCACCAAGGGCCTGTCCCTCTTCTGGATGCCCGAGCACCACTTCGACCCCGAGACCGGCGAGCTGACCGGCGAGCGCAACGGCGTCTACGTCACCAACGTCGAGCACAAGATGGGCATCAAGGTGTCCAACACGTGCGAGGTCACCTTCGGCGACCCGCAGGTCGGCGGCGGCGAGCCGGCCAGGGGCTGGCTGCTCGGCGAGGTCCACGACGGCATCGCGCAGATGTTCCAGGTCATCGAGAACGCCCGGATGATGGTCGGCACCAAGGCCATCGCCACCCTGTCGACCGGCTACCTCAACGCCCTCGACTACGCCAAGGAGCGCGTCCAGGGCGCCGACCTCACCCACGCCGCCGACAAGACGGCCCCGCGCGTGACGATCACCCACCACCCCGACGTACGCCGGTCGCTGATGACGCAGAAGTCGTTCGCCGAGGCCATGCGCGCGCTGGTGCTCTACACCGCCACCTGGCAGGACCAGGTGATGATGGCCGAGCACGCCGGCACCGCCGACTCCGACGAGGCCCGCCTCGCCGCCGCCGTCAACGACCTGCTGCTCCCGATCGTCAAGGGCTACGGCTCCGAGCGCTCGTGGGTGCTCCTGGGCACCGAGTCGCTGCAGACCTTCGGCGGTTCGGGCTTCCTGCAGGAGTACCCCGTCGAGCAGTACGTCCGCGACGCCAAGATCGACACCCTCTACGAGGGCACGACCGCCATCCAGGGCCAGGACTTCTTCTTCCGCAAGATCGTCAAGGACCAGGGCCGCGCCCTGGGCCACCTGGCCAAGGAGATCGAGGGCTTCATCACCTCCGAGGCGGGCAACGGCCGGCTCAAGAACGAGCGCGCGCTGCTCGCCACCGCCCTCGAGGACGCCAACGCGATCGTCGGGCACATGATCAACGACCTGATGTCCTCGCAGGACGAGGTGCGCAACATCTACAAGGTCGGCCTCAACACCTCGCGCCTGCTGATGGCGCTCGGTGACGTGGTCTGCGGCTGGCTGCTGCTCCGCCAGGCAGACGTGGCGCTCGGCAGGCTCGCCGGCGAGGTCTCGGCCAAGGACAAGGCGTTCTACGAGGGCAAGGTCGCGGCGGCGCAGTTCTTCGCGCAGACCAACCTGCCCCGCATCGCCGCCGAGCGGGCCATCGCCGAGGGCATCACCCTCGAGCTGATGGACCTCGACGAGGCGTCGTTCTGACCGTCGCGGGATGACACCTGTCACGGCCAGGTCGTGACACTTCCCGGGGGCCGCGGGGACCGGACGGCGTGAGGCTGGGGGGCATGAGCACCCCAGCCATCCACGCCTCCGGGCTCCGCAAGGCCTTCCGCTCGACCGACGGCACCCCCGTGGTGGCAGTCGACGACGTCGACCTGACGGTGCGGCCGGGCGAGATCGTGGCGTTCCTCGGCCCCAACGGCGCCGGCAAGACCACCACCGTCGACATGCTGCTCGGCCTCACCCGGCCCGACGCCGGGACCCTCGAGGTCTACGGCATGGCGCCGGCGCAGGCGGTCCGGCGGGGCCTCGTGTCGGCCGTCATGCAGACCGGCGGACTGCTCAACGACTTCACCGTCGAGGAGACCGTGCGGGCCATCGCCGCGCTGCACGGCCGCTCCGACCGGGTGGCGGTCGTGCTCGAGCGGGCCCGGCTCACCGACCTGGCCGCGCGCCGCGTGGAGGCCTGCTCCGGCGGCGAGCAGCAGCGGCTCAAGTTCGCGCTCGCGCTGGTGCCGGACCCGGACCTGGTGATCCTCGACGAGCCCACCACGGGCATGGACGTCGGCGCCCGCCAGGAGTTCTGGGGCGCGATGCGAGCAGACGCCGCCCGCGGCCGCACGATCGTCTTCGCCACCCACTACCTCGTCGAGGCCGACGAGTTCGCCCAGCGGACGGTCCTGATGAACCACGGCCGGGTCGTCCACGACGCCGCGACCGCCGACGTGCGGGCGGCGTACGGCGGGCGCACCCTCACCTTCCGACCACCCGCCCACGCGGTCGGGGGCGACGGCATCGACCCCGCCTGGCTCGCCGACGTACGACGCGCGCTGGCGCCGCTCGGCGTCACCGACCTCGAGGTCTCGGCCGCCAGCCTGGAAGCCGCGTTCCTCGCGCTGACCGCCGAGGACGACGCGACGACCGCCGAGCTGGTCGGAGCGGCCCGATGACCGCCACCGTCCTCGCGGGGGACGACACCCGCGACCGCGCCACGCGACCGCTGCCCCGGCCGGCCATGGCCGTCTACGCCCGCCTCGACCTGCGGCGGCAGCTGCGCGACCGGATCGGGATGTTCTTCATCGTGGTGCTGCCCGCCTTCATGTACCTCGTCTTCGGCCTCGGCTCCGACGACCCGGTCGGCACCGGCAACGTCGCGATGTACGTCATGGTGTCGATGGCGGCGTACGGCGCCGTCACCGCCACCACCAACGTGGCCGGCAGCGCCGCGACCGAGCAGCTGATGGGCTGGGGGCGCCAGCTCGGGCTGACCCCCATGCGACCACTGGCCTTCCTCGCGGCCAAGGCCGCCATCGCGATGGTGGTGGCCCTCGTGCCGATCACCGCGATCTACGCCATCGGCGCCGCGACCGGCGCGCGCGGCGACTGGTCGGACTGGCTGCTGTCCGGTGCGCTCGTGTGGCTCGGGTCGGCGCTCTTCGCGGTCTACGGCCTCGCCATCTGCCTGGTCTTCCGCGGGCCGAACGCCCCGGGCATCGCGTCGGGGATGATCGTGGTGATGGCCTTCCTCGGCAACGTCTTCGCCCCGATGAGCGGCCTGCTGCTCGAGGTCGGGCGGCTCACCCCGCTCTACGGCTACGCCGCCCTGGCCCGCTACCCGCTGTCCGAGGGGACGCTGCCGCTCGGTGGGAGCGACCCCCTGTGGCTGCCGGTCGCTAACGTGCTCGCGTGGACCGTCATCTTCTCCCTGCTCGCCCTGTGGGGCGTACGACGGAGCCGGGCGCGCACGTGACGACGGAGGCGCTGCCGGTCAACCCCTGGGAGAAGTGGGGGTGGGCGTTCGCGTCCATCTGGCTGGTCTTCCTCGTCTTCCCGATCACCGCCGCCGTCGAGTCCGACGTCCCCCTCGCCGGCAAGGTGGCCGCCCTGCTCTGCATCGCGGGCTTCGCGGTGGCCAACGTGCTGGGCTACTCCCAGCGCTGCAGCACCTGGCTGGCGCTGGGCGTCATGCTCGCCCTCGCCCTCGCCACGCTGCCGGTCATCGGGATCGGCGTCATCTCCTTCACGCCCTACCTCGCCATCCTCTCGGCCCTCGAGCTGCCGAGCCCGGCGTGGAAGTGGGCGGTCGCGCTGTGGGCGGCGTTCCCCGTGCTGTCGCTGATGGACATCGACGGCTTCCCGACGTTCTTCTTCCTCATGCTCTGGCCGATCATGGTCGGCGGCGTGATGCTCCGCATCTTCGGCGAGCGCGAGGAGCTCGCCCACGAGGCACGCGGCGAGCACGCCCTCGTCGCCGAGCGGGAGCGCGTCGCCCGCGACGTCCACGACGTCCTCGGGCACTCCCTCACCGCGTTGTCGGTCAAGGCCGAGCTCGCCGCCCGCCTGATCGACCTCGACCCCGACCGGGCCAAGCAGGAGCTCGAGTCGATCCAGACCACGGCGCGGCAGGCGCTCGCCGAGGTCCGCGCGACCGTCGGCGGGCTGCGGGCCGGCAACCTCGAGGCCGAGCTGGCCGCGGCGCCGCGCGTCCTGGCCGACGCGGGGGTGACGACGCAGGTCGTCGGCGCCGTCGCCGACACCGACCCGCGGCATCGCGCACTGCTCGCCTGGGTGCTGCGCGAGTCGGTCACCAACGTCGTGCGCCACGCGCGGGCCGGGTCGGTCGTCATCGAGCTCGGCGCCCGCGGCATGAGCGTCACCGACGACGGCGCGGGGTGCGCCGGCGCGGAGGGCAACGGCCTGCGCGGGATGCGGGAGCGCGTCGCCGGCGTGGGCGGCACCCTCAGCGTCACCGCGACCACCCCCGGGACCCGGGTCGAGGTGGGTCTGCCGTGATCAGGCTGCTGCTCGCCGACGACCAGGCCCTCGTGCGCGGCGCCCTGGCCGCGCTGCTCGACCTCGAGACCGACCTGGAGGTCGTGGCGCAGGTCGGACGCGGCGACGAGGTCGTCGAGGCCGCGCGGACCTCCGCGGCCGACGTCTGCCTGCTCGACATCGAGATGCCGGGCCTCAACGGCATCGACGCCGCGGCCGCCGTACGCCGTGACCTGCCCGGCGTGCGGTCCCTCATCGTCACCACCTTCGGGCGGCCGGGCTACGTCCGCCGCGCCATCGAGGCCGGGGCCTCCGGCTTCGTCGTCAAGGACACGCCCGCCCGGCAGCTCGCCGACGCCGTGCGCCGGGTGCACTCCGGGCTCCGGGTCGTCGACCCGGACCTCGCGGCCGAGTCGCTGATCGACGGGCCGAGCCCGCTCACCGGGCGCGAGCGCGAGCTGCTCACGTACGCCCTCGACGGCTCACCCGTGGCGGCGATCGCCGCGCGGGTGCACCTCTCGGAGGGCACGGTGCGCAACCATCTCTCCGCCGCGATCGGCAAGACCGGCGCCACCACGCGCAGCGAGGCTGCCCGGATCGCCCAGGACCGCGGCTGGCTGTGAGCGACCGGCTCCGAACCGGCCCCTGGCCCGCAGGCACGGTCGCTCCACGTAGCGGAACGAGAGCGCGGGGACCAGGAAGGTGAGCAGGAGCTTGACCGGCATCTGCGCGGGACCCGGGACCGGGGTCGCGGCGATGATCGCGACGACGGGCAGGTTCCAGAGGTAGATGCCGTAGGACCGCTCGCCCACCCACGTCAGCGGGCGCAGCGACGCCAGCCGGTGCAGCGGCGTCGATCGGCCGTCCACCAGTCCCGCGACGAGGACCGCGGCAGCGAGGGCCACCGCGGTGGACCCCCCGAAGCGGAAGTAGAACGGCTCGCCGAGGTGCGCCGGGAGGACGGCGAAGACCGGGAACACCAGCGCCGCCACGACGAGGAGCCCTGTGGGGACGCGCAGCGCCCGCCGGGCGAGGAGGAAGGCGATAAGGGCGCCGATGAGCAGCTGCTCGGCGCGGGTGTCGGGCGCGTAGGCGATGCGCTGCGCGCTCCAGTCGGTGCCGGCCCCGACCGCGAGCCGGTAGCCGACGGCGACGAGGACGACCGCGCCCATGATCGCCACCCGGTGCCGGCGCAGCGCGAACGTGGTGAGCGCCAGCGGCCAGACGAGGTAGAAGTACTCCTCGACCGAGAGCGACCAGGTGTGGAGCATCCAGCCGAGGTCGGTGCCGGCCGCGGCGAGGGCCGACGACGTGTAGGTGACGGCCGCGAGGGCACCCAGCAGGGACGCCGACCTGTCCGTGACGGGGAGCAGCGCGAACAGGGGCGCCGCCACCGCGCAGCACAGCAGCAGGGCGGGCAGGAGCCGCAGCGCGCGGCGTACGAAGAAGGCGCGCAGGTCGACCCGCCCGCTCGCCCCGAGCTCCACGAGGAGCAGCCGGGTGATCAGGAAGCCGCTCAGGACGAAGAACAGGTCGACGCCGACGTAGCCCCCGGGAAGCCGGTCCGACATCGCGTGGAACGCCACGATCGCCAGGACGGCCACGCCGCGGACCCCGTCGAGCGGAGCCTGCCGTGCGGTCATGGGCCAGTCTTGTCAGCCCGCGGGGACGTCGGCGCCGTTCCTTACCAGACGTACCCAAATCACGGGCAGGCCCGGTCAGAGGTCGCGGCGCTCCTCGACGTGGGTGGTGCGCGAGCGCTGGTTGTTCATGACGAGCGCCAGCACGAGCGCGAGGACGCCCGCGACCACCAGGATCCAGCCGACGGTGGTGGGGTCGACGACCTCCTGCACCGAGTCGGGGAACTCCTTGATGGCGAAGAGGAGGATCAGGCCGATGACGAGCAGCAAGATGCCGATTCCGATACCCATGACGACTCCTTCGTGGGGTGCGCGACCGTCACCGCAGCGTAGGGCAGGGGCCCCGCCGCGGCGGGACCGTGCCCGCCACGTCCTAGTCTCTGCAGCATGACCGATCAGGAGCGCCTGGCCTCGCTCGTCGCCGTGTGGTGGGAGGCTGTCGACTCCTTCACCCGGCTGCTCGAGCACGTCGGCGAGGACCAGTGGGCCACGCCGACCGACCTGCCCGGCTGGGACGTGCACGCCGTCGCGGCGCACACCGCCCACCTCGAGGCGCTCCTCGCGGGGCGCGACCACGACGAGGTCGAGATCGGCGAGGCGCCGCACGCGCACGGCTCCATGGGCCGCTTCACCGAGCAGGGGGTGGCCGCGCGCCGCTCCCACGACCCGGACGCGTTGATCACCGAGATCCGCGAGTCGACGACCGCCCGCCACACCCAGCTCCTCGCGGACCCGCCGACCGACGCCTCGGCGCCGGCGCCCGGTGCCTTCGGCGCGATCGGCTGGACCACGGGCCTGCTGCTGCGCAACCGCCCGCTCGACGTGTGGATGCACGAGCAGGACGTCCGCCGCGCCCTGGACCTGCCCGGCAACCTCGACTCGGCGCCGGCGCGGCACGCGACCGACTACCTCATGGAGAGCCTCCCCTACGTCGTCGCCAAGCGCGCCGGGGCGCCGGCGGGCAGCGCCGTACGGCTCCTGGTCGTCGGGCACGACCCGGTGACCGTGGTGGTGGGCGACGACGGCCGGGGGCGTGCGGCCGGCGCGGACGAGACGCACGCGGCGCCGACCGCGACGCTGGCGATGGACCAGGAGACCTTCGTCGTCCTGGCCGGCGGTCGCCGACCGGCCGCACCCGGCCGCGTGGAGGTCACGGGGGACCGCGCGCTCGGCGAGCGGGTGCTCGCCTCGATGCGGGTGACGCCGTGAGCGCGGGCTGGACCCCGGCCGACGTGGGCGACCAGACCGGTCGCAGCGCCCTGGTCACCGGGCCGACGCTGGGCGGGCTGGGCTTCCACACCGCGCTCGGGCTGGCGCGCCACGGTGCCCGCGTGACGCTCGCGGGACGTACGCCGGCCAAGCTCGACGCCGCGGCCGAGGCGATCACCGCCGAGGTGCCGGGCGCCGCCCTCGACACCCTCCTGGTCGACCTGTCCGACCTCGAGTCGGTCCGTGCCGCCGGCCGCGACGCCGCCCGGCTGGGACCGATCCACATCCTCGTCAACAACGCCGGCATCATGGCCAGCCCCTACCGCCGCACCCCGGACGGGCTGGAGTCGCAGATGGCGACCAACCACTTCGGCCCCTTCCTCCTCACCGGCCTGCTCCTCGACCAGCTCACCGCTTCCGGCGACGGCCGCGTCGTCACCCTCTCCTCGCAGATGCACCGCCTCGCCCGGTCGGCTCCCCTGGCTGACCCCCACGCGCGCCGGCGCCACAGCCGGTGGCGCGTCTACGCCCAGACCAAGCTCGCCAACCTGCTCTTCACCTTCGAGCTCGACCGGCGCCTGCGTCGGGCTGCGCTGCCGGTCACCGCACTGGCCGCGCATCCGGTCTCGCCGGCACCCACCTCGCCGTCAACGGCCAGCTCGGCACCACGCAGGGGCGACGCGCCGCCATCCTCGACGCCGCGGTCAAGGCGGTCTCGCAGTCGGCCGAGGCCGGCGCGTGGCCGACCCTCATGGCCGCCACCGCCGACCTGCCGGGAGGGACCTACGTCGGCCCCGGCGGTCCCGGGCAGGCCAGCGGCCCGCCGCAGGTCGTCGACACCACGGCGCTGGCGCGCGACGAGATGGCCCAGCGCCGGCTGTGGGAGACGAGCGAGGAGACCGTCGGCCTGGCCTGGCCGGCGCGCGGCTAGCGGCGGTCGCGCACGCGGACCAGGCCGGCCATGGTGCCGAGCCAGGCCGACCCCTCGGATCCGACCAGGACCTCGGAGCCGTTGCTGCCGGCGAGCAGCCCGGTGCCGGTGCGCACGCTCCACATGCTGCGGCCCGACTCGGCGTCGACGGCGGTGAGGTACCACGCGCTCACCCCGGCGAGGGAGGGCCGCTTGGTCCAGGCGTAGAGCAGCCCGGTGGGCCAGCTGGCCGTCGCGCCCGAGCTCGGCGAGACGGCGTCGCTCGTCCACCGCAGCGCGCAGCCGTCGGCCGCCAGGTCGACGCGGGCGAGGCCGGGGCTGCCGGTGAACCCGAGCAGCGTGCTGCGGGGCGAGGACCAGCCGTGGTTGTTGGCGACGACGACGCCGCTCGCCAGCGGGGCCAGCGTGCTGTCGGTGGCGCCGCCCCCCTCCTCGAAGACCGGCTGGCGGCACAGCGTCCGGCCGTCGTCGCGCGCGAGGAACAGCACGCCGAGCCGGTCCTCGGCTGTGTCGGTGATCGCGACCGCGCCGCCCGGTCCGGCGGCGCCGACCGGGACCGGCGCGGAGCCGCTCGAGCCGTCGTACGCCGTGCGCCACACGGGCTGCGGCGTGCCGTCCGGGCCGGCGGCCAACCGGTGCAGCGCGGCGTCGGTGACGACGTAGACGCCGCCCGCCTCGTCGACGGCGATGTCGCGGCGCACCTCCTCGCCGAGGTCGGTCACGGCGACCCGTCCGGTGTCGGCGGCGATGGTGCCGACGAGGCCACGCCGGGATACCCACCACAACCGGCCCGACCAGTCCGGGGCCAGCGCGACCAGGCAGTCGCGGTCGGGCACGTAGGGCCGGAGGTCCCAGGTGGTGGGCTCCCCGAGCCCCGGCTCGCCCTCCTCCGTCCGGGTCGGGACCGCCAGCACCCGGCGGTCGGCGGTCGCGACGACGGCCCGGTCGGCGGCGTCGAGGTAGAAGGCGTCCTCCCCGCACGCCGACCCGTCGCTCCGCGCGGGCAGCTCGCGCGTCCCGGTCGGCCGCAGCGTCTCGGGGTCCACCAGCCGCAGGTTGCTGCCCGACCGGGTCGAGCACAGCGCCACGAGGGCGTCGGTGGAGGCGACCTCGAGGCGCCCGCAGCGCTCGAGCCCCAGCCACGCGGTCTCGACCTCCGGCTGGAGGCCGAGCGGCCCGGGGCGCTGGAGCGGGCTGCCGGCGGCGCGGTGCGGGTGGGACGGGGTCTCGGCGACGACCGGGCGCGGCATGGCCGGACGACCGACGTACGACGGTCCCGCCCAGGCGCCCGGTGCCGGCGGGACCGGCAGCCGGCCGTCGGGCACGGCCACGACGACGCCCCCGAGGACGACCACCGCACCCGTCACCCAGGCGGTGGTCCGGCGGTCGAGGAAGGTCCGGTCCTGCACCCACCAGCGGACCCGCGGCACGCAGAGCGTCGCGGCCGCGGCGACCAGCACGACCGGCCCCCAGGCCATCCAGAGCAGGAGCAGCACACCGACCAGCCAGACCACCGGGCGACTCTAGGTGAGCGCGCCGCCCGGCCCGGGGAGGCGCCCCGGCGGCTCTCAGTCGCTGGCGGCGCGAGGCCTCGGGGCCGTGATGGTGACGTCGGCGAACGTCCCGTGCCCCTCGCCGTGGCGCAGGAAGATGCGCGCCCGACGTGGTGCCGGGACGCGGTGCGTCGGGGCGTCGTGGAGCGAGATCACCTGCGCGTCGGTGCCCGAGCGGGGCTCCCGCGCGACCAGCGACCCGGTGAACTGCTCGAGGTACCTGATCCGTCCGGCGAGGTCCCCCAGGTCCCCGACCCGGTCGTCGTCCCTGTCCTTCATGGCGGACTCCTCCTCGGCACCCGGCGATCCCCCACGGACCGCCTGACGACGAGGCTAGGAGCACGCGCCGCGGGTTTCCTTTACTCGGGAGACCCTGCGGGAAGTCTTCGAGAGACGGTCCAGACCGGGCCGCCGCTCGAAGCTCCCTGCGTCAGGCGCCCCGTCAGGCGCCCGCCTGGCGGGCCCCTGTGCCCGAGTCGGCGGACGGCCGCGGACGCGGCAGCGACGGCTGGAGGCCGCCGGGCCGCACGTCGGCGCGCACGTCGTACGCGCCCTGCTCCACCGAACCGATGCGGATCATCGTCCGGCCCCTGTCACCCTGGTCGTGCTGGTGGTCATGCTCGTGCTCATCTCTCCCCCATGTGCTCCCTGTCACGATCAAGGATGCTCCCGTACCCGTCCTGATACATCCGTACATCTACGGAGGTCCAGACCAGCGGTTTCCACGGCGTCACGGGTGTGGCACGACGAGATCAGTGGTTCAGACGAGCGGTCTGCACTCAGCTCGGCGGGACGACCGGCTCCTCGGCCTTCACCTCGGACACCGAGCCGCCGAAGTACATCTGGGCCAGCTCGGGGTCGTTCAGCACGGCGGCGGCGGGACGCTGGGTGATCACCCGGCCGCTCTCCATCACGATGCCGTCGGTGGCCATCCGCATGCCGAACCGGACGTTCTGCTCGACGAGGAGGATCGTCTTGCCGCTGTCGGACAGCAGCATCACCGAGTCGTAGAGGACCTGCAACGACTTGGGGTCGAGTCCGAGCGACGGCTCGTCGAGGAGCAGCAGGACGGGGTCGAGCATGAGCGACCGGGCGAACTCCACCATCCGCCGCTGGCCGCCCGACAGGTTGCCGGCGTTGTCGGCGGACCGGTCGGCCACGATCGGGAACATGGAGGCGACCATGTCGTAGCGCTGCCGGACGAGCGCCTTGTCGCGGCGGATGATGTAGGCACCGAGCAGCACGTTCTCGCGCACCGACATCGACGGGAAGAGGGCGTTGGACTGCGGCACCTGGGAGATGCCGAGCTCGAGGATCTGGGCCGCGGACCGTGCGTGGATGGGCTCGCCGTCGAGGTGGACCTCCCCGAGCCGCGGGGTGAGCAGCCCGCTGACGGTCTTGAGGACCGTCGACTTGCCGGCGCCGTTGGGCCCGACGATGCACGCCACCGAGCCCTTGGCGACCGAGATGTCGACGCCCTGCAGCACGTCGCCGCCTCCGTAGCCGGCGACGATGCCCTGCATGCGGAGCATCGGGTGTGCCGTGCCGGTGCCGGTCATCGCCGGGCCTCCTCGATGTGGAAGTCCTCGCCGAGGTAGGCATCGATCACGGCGGGGTCGTTCTTGATCTGGTCGGCGGTGCCCGAGGCCATGGTCCTGCCCCGGCCCAGGACGTGCACCGGGTCGCACAGACCGAGCACGAAGGGCATGTTGTGCTCCACGATGAGGAACGTCTTGCCGTAGGAGTTGAGCTCGCGGATCATCTCGCCCATCCGGTCGATGAGGACCGGGTTGATGCCGCCGGCGGGCTCGTCGAGCAGGATCAGCTTGGGGTCGAGCATGAGGACCTGCGCGAGCTCGACGAGCTTCTGCTGGCCGTAGGACAGCGCCTGTGCCCGCTGGTCGCGGAAGTCGCGCATACCCACGAACTCCAGCAGCTCCTCCGCCGCGCGGGCCTCGCTGCCGCTGACGGCGATCCTGCCGAGGCCGCGGAACGAGAACTCGGCCTGCGCGGCGACGACGTTCTCCAGGACCGTCATCTCGCGGAACAGCCGGGTGATCTGGAACGTGCGGCCCAGGCCGCGGTGGGCCCGCTGCCACGAGCGCATCCCGTCGATCCGCTCGCCGTCGAGCACGATCTGGCCGCCGTCGGCGCGGATGGTGTCGTCGATGAGGTTGAACAGCGTGGTCTTGCCCGAGCCGTTGGGCCCGATGAGGCCCGTGATGGAGCCCTCGGGCACGACGAGGCTCGCGCCGTCGACGGCCTTCACCCCGCCGAAGTGCTTGACCAGCCCGGTGACCTCGAGGAGGGGGCGGTCGGGGATCTCGCTGCGGTCGACGACCTGGACCCGGTCGGTGAGCGAGGCCAGGCTGCCGCCGGTGCCGATCCGGGCGCCGACCAGTCCGGCCTTGTTGCGGGTCCGCCGCCAGCTCAGCGCCGACTCGATCGCCGGGAGGATGCCGCGCGGCAGGAAGATCACGACCAGCACCAGCAGCCCGCCGAAGAGGAACAGGCGCGCGTTGCCGCCACCGAAGCTGTTGTTGGCGATCTCGTTGAGCGGCTCGATGAGGAACGCACCGAGGACCGGGCCCCAGAGGGTGGCCTTCCCGCCGATGAGCATCGAGAGCACCAGCTGCACGCTGATGAGGATGCTGAACATGCCGCGGGGGTCGATGAAGGTCAGGTAGTAGCCGTAGATCGCGCCCGCCATGCCGACGAACACGGCGCTCGCCATGAAGGCGATGATCTTCTCGACGGGCAGGTTGATGCCGATGGTGGCGGCCTTGGTCTCGTCCTCGCGGATCGCGATGAGGCCCATGCCGAGCTTGGTGCGGCGGATCCACCACGTCATGAGGAGCTGGAGGCCGAGCACGGCCGCGAGGGCGTAGTAGAACGGCAGGTTGATGATGTCGCGGTCCCAGTCGGGCAGCGGCATGGTGAGGCCGGCGGTGCCGTTGGTGACCGAGACCCAGTTGACCGCGAACACCTGCACCAGGAAGAGGAACGCGACGGTGATGATCACGAACGCCGGTCCCGACGAGCGCAGGGAGACCAGGCCGAGCACCAGCGCGATCAGCGCCGCCACCACGCCGGCCACCGGGACCCAGAGCCAGACCGAGGTGTCGGGGTTGCGGGCGGCGAGCACCCCGATCGTGTAGCCACCGAGGCCGAGGAACGCCCCCTGGCCCAGGGAGATGTAGCCGGCGAAGCCGGAGATGATGTTGAGCCCGCTGGCGCCGATGGCGAAGACCAGCGAGAGGATGATCATGTTCTGGTAGTAGAGGTCCTCGGTCACGAGCGGGTAGACGAGGAGCGCGATCGCGGCGAGGAGCGCCACGGCGCGTCCCCACCACAGGGTCTGGGCCCACACCGGGGCGGGGGCAGGACTGCTGCTCATGCGGCGACGGCGTCCTCTCTCAGTCGGGTCCCGAGCAGGCCCTGCGGGCGGATGAGCAGGACGGCGAAGACGATGGCGTAGGGCACGGCGGTGGCCCAGGACGGCGAGACGTAGGTCGAGGTGAAGACCTCGGCGAGGCCGAAGAGGATCGCCCCGAGCACGGCGCCGTTGAGGCTGCCGAGCCCGCCGAGGACGACGATGGCCAGCAGGCGGGCGATCCACTGGTAGTGCGAGCCCGGGACGAACGGGTAGAGCACGCCGGTGATGGCCCCGCCCGCGCCCGCGGCGGCGATGCCGATGGCGAAGACGAGGGCCGCGACCGACGCCGTGCGGATGCCGACGAGCTGGGCCGAGGACGGGTTGCTCGCCGCCGCCCGGATCGCGCGGCCCAGCCAGGTGCGGGTGAGCACGATCCAGAGCACGACCAGCACGGCGACGGCGATGAGGCCGCCGAAGACCTGCGCCTTGGGCAGGAAGATCCCGCCGATGGTGAACGACTCGTCGGCGTACGACGGCCGGATGGCGGTCGAGTTGTTCCCCCAGATCTCGCCCATCGCCCCCTCCAGCACCAGCGCCAGCCCGAAGGTCAGCAGCACGGTGGAGGCCATGGGCGCCGACCGGATCGGTGAGACGACGACCTTGTAGGTCGCCCAGCCGATCGCGAACACCAGCGGGGTGGTGATCACGATGGCCAGGAGCGGGTCGATGCCCACCACGTCCCACAGCGTGTAGGTGATGAAGGACGCGAGGACCAGGAACGCCCCGTGGGCGATGTTGATCACCTTCATCACCCCGAAGATCAGGGTCAGCCCGCTGGCCGCCAGGGCGTAGACGCCGCCCAGCAGCAGCCCGAGGACCAGGCTCTGGAGGAAGACGGTCATCAGCCGGCGCCGCCCGGCGTCCAGTTCCGGGTGATCTCCGCGGTCGCGGCGTCCTCGGGGAGCACGATCTGCGGGGCGCCGTCCTGCCACTGGCCGATGAGGAAGTCGCCCTGCGGTGCGCCTGTCTCGTCCCACGACAGCGGGCCGAGGATGGTCTCCACCTCGTTCTCGTGCAGCCAGTCGGCGAGCGCCTGCTGGTCGTCGATGCTGCCGACGGCCTCGACGGCTGCCTGGAGCACCTCGGCGGCGGCGTAGGCGTCGGCGGCGTCCTCGGGGACCTCGCCTCCGCCGTACATCTCCTCGTACTTCGCGACGAACTCGGCGTTGCCGGGGGTGTCCGCGTCGGGCGAGTGGCTCACGGCGTAGAAGACGCCCTCGGTGTTGTCCTCCCCGATGCCCTCGGTGAACTGGCTGCCGAAGGACGGCGCGTTGGTCTGGAAGAACATGTCGGGCGTGAAGTCGGCCTTGAGCATGGCGCGCGTCATGCCGATGCCGTCCTCGAACTGGGCGCCGTGGACGACCAGGTCCGGGTCGGCGTTCTTCATGGCGCTGACGATCGTGTCGAAGTTCTTGGTGTCGATCGCGTAGGTCTCCTCGTAGACCGTCTCGACCCCCGCCTCCTCGAGCATGGCCTGGATGCCGGCCACGTTGGGGGCGGCGAAGGGGTCGTCGAGGGTCGGGTAGGCGGCGGTCTCGGGGATCTCGCCCTCGGGGAGCTGGGCGACCCACTCGGCGAACACCTTGCCCTGCTTGTCAGCCGTGGACTGCTGGGCGAAGAAGAGGTACTCGAAGCCGCGGTTGAACATGTCGGGCGAGCCGCCGGCCGGCTCGACGTAGAGCATCTGGTTGCGCTCGGCCACTGCGGAGGCGGGGAGGTTGAGCAGCGAGGAGAAGGTGCCGAGGAGGAGGTCCACCCGGTCCTGGCTGATCAGCGCGTTGTAGTCGGTGACGATCGTGTTCTGGTTGGACGCGTCGTCCTTGATGACGAGCTCGACCTGGCGCCCGAGCAGGCCGCCGTCGGCGTTGACCATCTCCTGCCAGACCTTGTAGCCCTGCTCGGCGGCCTGGCCCGGCTGGGAGAACTCGCCGGTCAGCGGCAGGGAGCTGCCGATGACGATCGGGTCGTCGCTGCCGCCACCTCCGCCGTCGTCGCCACCGCAGGCGGCCAGGCTGGTGACCAGGACACCGGTCACCGCCGCGGCCATGAGGCTCCGACGTCCGCCTCGGGAAGTGTGGACCATGTTTCCTCCTCGGTCGATCCGCAATCGATTGCGGCATCGTCAGTGTTGTGAACTACGCCACACGTGTCAAGGGATCCCCCGTCAAAAGTCCCGCAAGGCACACTGAGCCACGGCAACGACCGTGCCGCTGCGTCTTTCGGTACGCCGCCCCGCACCCGCGTCGTGGGGCCCGACGGCTCGGCAAGCGGCACCGCCACCCTTGCAATCGGTTGTGGCCCCTGCCAGCCTGAGCCGACCGAGAGGAGAGCGACATGGTGCTGGAACCGGTCCCGGACGACCTGCCCGCGCGCGCCGAGGTGGTGGTGGTCGGTGCCGGTCACAACTCGCTGGTCGCGGCGGCCTACCTCGCCCGCGCCGGTCTCGAGGTGCTGGTGCTGGAGGCCTCGCCCGGCATCGGCGGCAACACCCGCACCGAGGAGCTGACGCTGCCCGGGTTCGCCCACGACTCGTGCAGCAGCGCCCACGTGCTGATCCAGAACAACCCCCTCGTCCGCGACGACGAGCTGGGGCTCGTCGCCGACCAGGGGCTGCGCTACCTGACCACGGACCCGGCCGTCGTGATGCCGCAGCCGGACGGCGACGTGCTGGTGATGCGACCGGACCTGGAGGCGACGTGCGACGAGCTGGCCCGGTTCTCCTCGCGGGACGCGCGCGCGTTCGCGGAGATGGTGGCGACGTGGCGCGGCGGCCTGGGCGCGGCGCACGGCAGGTGGAGCTCCGCGCTGGCGCAGCCCGACGACGCCACCACCGCGGCGTACGTCGCGCTCCGCGCCCGCAGCGCCTGGGACGTCGTCCACGAGACCTACGAGCACCCGGTCGTGCGCTCGTTCGTGCTGTGGCTCGCGATGGCCACGATCCAGGACCCCCGTCGGCGGGGCACGGGCTTCCTGCCGTCCTCGCTGGCCGTCGGCCGGCTCGACCACGGCTGGTCCACGCCCGTCGGCGGCAGCCAGGCGCTGCCCGACGCGCTGGCCCGCGTGGTCGTCGCCCACGGCGGTCGGGTGCTCTGCTCCTCCCCCGTGGACGGCTACGTCAGCGACGGGCGCCGCATCACCGGCGTCCGCGTCGGCGGGCGGACGGTGGCCGCGGACCGCGCCGTCGTCGCCGGTGGCCACCTCGCCCGGGTGGCCGACCAGGTGGTCGGCGCGGCACCGACGCCCGACCTCGTCGAGGCGCGCGACACCTGGCGGCCGGGACTCAGCGTGCTGGCCGTCCACGCCGCCCTCCGCGGCGACCTCTCGTACGGCGACGCCGGGATCGCCAGCGCCGCGGCGGGCCTCGGCACCACCGACGGCATGGCGCGCCACCTCGACCGGTGCGCGGCGGGCGAGGTCGACGCCGACGACCCGTGGCTGCTGGTCGTCAACCAGACCGTGGTCGACCCCGGTCGGGTGGCCGGCACCGGGGGGACGTTCAAGATCCTCACGATGGCGCCGTGGCGGCGCGCCGACGGTCGCTCGTGGGCGGACACCCGCGACGAGCACGGCGCGGCGCTCGTCGAGCTCGTCCGCCGGCGGACCGGCGGCCTGGCCGACGCGGACGTCCTGTCCGTGCGGACCGAGTCACCTCCCGACGTCGCCGCCCACAACCCGCAGAACCTCGGCGGCTCCTGCCACGGCGGCGAGTTCCTCCTCGGTGACGCAGTGCTGCCGGGGTGGCCCCGCTACGACACGGGCATCGAGGGCCTCTTCCTCACCGGCTCGACCACGCACCCCGGCGGGTCGGTGTCAGGACGGCCCGGCCGCAACGCGGCACGGACCGTCCTGACCGCCCTGGGGCGGGACCCCCTCGACGTGATGGGCCCCGCCTGAGCCGACTCCCCGCGGAGGGATGGTCAGCGGGCCAGCAGCGCCGCGATCGCCTGCTCGGTGCTGCGCACCACCCGCTCGGTGTCGACGTCGAGCAGCCGGCCACCGCGCTTGCGGAACCGTCCGTCGACGATGACGGTGTCGACGTTCTCCGCTCCGGCCGCGAGCGCGAGGGTGTTGGCGACGTCGATGACCGGCGCCGTGGCGACGTCGTGGCGCCGGACCATGACGACGTCGGCCCGCTTGCCCGGGGTCAGCGAGCCGGTGACGTCGCCGAGGCCGAGGCTGCGGGCGCCGTCGATCGTCGCCATCTGGAGCACCCGGCGCGTGTTGATCGACAGCTCCTGCTCGGCGACGCCGCGGTGCAGGCCCGTCGTCAGGCGCATCACCGCCCACATGTCGGCCGACCCCACCAGCGACAGGGTGTCGACCGAGAGCGTCAGCAGCACGCCGCTGTCGACCATGTCCTTCACGGGCGAGATGCCGTAGCCGATGAGGAGCTCCGACATCGGCGAGATGCTCACGCTGGCACCCGAGTCGCGGATCGCCGCCCGCTCCTCCGGGGTGGTGTAGAGCGCGTGGATCAGCTGCGTGTCCGGGCCGAGCATGTCCTGCTCGGCCAGCTGCCGCACCATCTGCAGCGCGCCCTGCGCGCGCGTGGAGTTGGCGTGGTAGCTCACCGGCAGTCCCAGGCCGCGCGCCGCGTCGTACTCGGGGCGGAAGACGGCCTCACCGACGAGCCCCGGCGGCCGCCCGGCCAGGCCGAGGTGCATGAGCGGCACGCGTCCGCTGTCGAACCACTCGCGCTGCACGCGGGCGATGTCGGCCAGGTCGATCACCGACGTGCCGGGGTAGCCCTGCGGGGTCCCGTAGGAGAACCGGCCGCGCAGGCCGACCTCGCGGTGGGCCTGCAGGTTGGCGTCCGCGTGGTCGGGCGTGCGGATGTTGTGCGACCAGTCGTTGACGGTCGTGACCCCGGTGTTGAGGGCGTCGACCAGCGCGAGGCGCGCTCCCTGGTAGAGGTCCGAGGGCAGCGCACGCACGCCGTTGGCGACGTTGAGGGCGAAGTAGGCCGTCGCGGGCGACGAGCTGGCCATGGACCTGAACAGCGTGGTCCACAGGTGCCAGTGCGTGTCGACGAGGCCGGGCATGACGACCATGCCGCGCGCGTCGATCCGGCCGCCACGGGCACGGAGGCCGCGTCCGACCGCGACGATGCGGCCGTCCTTGACGTGCACGTCCCCGCCGTCGAGATCGCCGACCGCCGGGTCCATCGACACGACGTAGCCACCGGTGAGGACGTACTCGCGCGGACCGCGGCCGTGGTCGTGCCCGTGGTCGGGGTGCGACCCGCGCCCGCGCCCGGCCGCGGCGGGCGAGGCCACCGCGGCGGCCCCGAGCGCCCCGGCGGCCGCCGCAGCGCCGCCCAGCATCGAGCGCCGGTTGATGCCGGTCCTCTGGTTCTCGGCCTGCTTGTCGTCCTGCATGTCGTCCTGCATGTCGTCCATCTGGTGTCCTCCTGGGGACCCCGGGCGCCGGTCGGCGCCGTCGTCAGGCGAGGAGCCGCACGGGGCGCTCCAGCAACGCGGTCAGCTCCGCCAGCCAGCGCGCGGCGACGACACCGTCGACGGGCCGGTGGTCGACCGAGAGGGTCAGGCTCATCACCGAGCCGGGGACGACGCGGCCGTCCTCGACGACCGGCTCGTCCCGCACGGCGCCCACCGCGAGGATCGCGGCGTGGGGCGGGTTGATGATCGCGGCGAACTCCTCCACGCCGAACATGCCGAGGTTGGTCACGGTGATGGACCCGCCCTCGAGCTCGTCCTGCCGCAGCCGTCCTCGTCGCGCGCGGTCGGCGAGCTCGCGCACGCCGGACGCCAGCGCGGAGACCGACAGGGAGCCGACGTCACGCACCACCGGCGTGAGGAGGCCGCGGTCGGTGGCGACGGCGACGGCGACGTCCGCGCGCTGCCACCGGCGTACGGCGTCGTCGCGCCAGGTGACGTTGAGGTCGGGCACCCGCTGGTGGGCGATGGCCACCGCCTTGACGACCAGGTCGTTGACCGACACCTTCACCTCGCCGTCGAGGGCCTCGTTGAGCTCGGCCCGCAGCGCGAGCAGCCGCTCGGCGCGGATGGTGGTGCGGACGTAGAAGTGCGGGGCGTCCTGCTTGCTCGAGGCGAGGCGCTCGGCGACGGCACGACGCAGCCGGGTGTGCGGGACGTCCTCGTAGCCGGCGTCGGTCGCCGCCGGCGCGGGCGCCGGTGCAGCAGGAGCGACGGGTGCAGCGACGGGTGCCGCTACGGGAGCGGCACTGCGGGCGGCCAGGGCGGCCTCGACGTCGCGGCGCAGGATCCGCTGCTTGGGGCCGGTGCCGGGGATGTCGTCGATGCCCAGGCCCGCGTCGCGGGCGATCTTGCGCGCGAGCGGGCTGGCGAAGACCCGACCGCCGCGACGGGACGGAGCCGGGGTGCTCGGCGGCACGGGCGGGGCGGCCGGCACGGGCGGGGCGGCCGGCACGGGCGGCTCGACCGGGGCCTCCTCGGTGATCGGGCTGCCGGACCCGGGGTCGACGTCGGGCTCCGCCCGCTCGACCTGCTCGACCGGCTCGGCCTGGTCGGCCGGATCGGGCTGCGCGGCCGGGTCGCCGACCCCCAGCTCGCGCAGCAGCGCGGGCAGGTCGTCGACCCGCTCGCCGGGTGTGCCGAGGACGGCGATCGGGGCGCCCACCTCGACCTGCGCCCCGGCCGCCACCAGCGTCGTGAGGACCACGCCCGGGGCGTCGGCCTCGATGTCGACGAGCGCCTTGTCGGTCTCGACGGTCGCCAGCGCGTCGGCGGCGTCGAAGTCGACGGCCTCGGCCACCAGCCACTCGGCCAGGACGGCCTCGGTGGCGTTGGCGGAGACGCTCGGCATCCGCAGCACCCGGGGCACCTCAGTACCTCGCGATCTCGGTGAGCTCGGCGATGACCTCGTCCTTCTGGGCGATCGCCGCGCGCTCCAGCACCTTGCTGATGCTCGGCGAGGCCTCGGCACCGGTGACCCGGCGCACGGGGGCGTCGAGCAGGTCGAAGAAGCGCCGGTGGATCTCGTCGGCCAGCCACCCGCCGTACGACGTGCCGACCGCGCCCTGCTCGGCGATCATCACCTGGTTGGTCTTGGTGATGCTCGCCTCGATCGTGTCCCAGTCGATGCTGGCGCGGTCGAGCCACCGCAGGTCGATGACCTCGGCGTCGACCTCCGCGAACTCCTCGACGGCCTCGAGCACGAAGGGCACCATCCCGAGGTAGGTGAGGATCGTGGCGTCCTTGCCCTCGCGGCGGATCGCCGCCTTGCCGACGGGCAGGCAGTAGTCGAGGTCGTCCACCGGGCCGGGACCGACGGCGTTGTAGAGGTCGACGTGCTCGAGCACGACGACCGGGTCCTGGCAGCGGAGCGCGGTGTTCATCAGCCCGACGTAGTCGTAGGGCGTGGTCGGCGCCACGATGCGCCAGCCGGCGGAGGTGGCGAGGATCCCGGCCGGGTCCATCGAGTGCTGGGAGCCGTAGCCCGTGCCCATCGCCACCTTGCTGCGCAGGACGAGGGGGACGGGGCCGTCTCCGCCGTACATGTGTCGGGCCCGCGCCACCTGGTTGAACAGCTGGTCGGCCGCCACCCACATGAAGTCGGCGTACATGAACTCCACGACCGGCGTGAACCGCCCGTCGAGGGCGACGCCGCAGGCCAACCCCGTGAAGGCGTTCTCACTGATGGGCGTGCCGAGGATGCGGTCGGGGAAGCGCTCCGCGAGGCCGCGGGTGGCGCCGTTGGTGCCGCCGTTGAGCCGGTGCACGTCCTCACCCATGACGACCACGCCCTCGTCGGTCTCCATCCGGCGCCCGAGCACGGCGGCGATGGACTCGACGAGCTTCATCTCCTGCACGGGGACCGCGTGGCCCTCGGCCGGGACGACGCGGGCGTCGTCCATCTCGCTGAGGTCGCCACGGACACCGACGTCGACCCAGGCGGGGTCCGGCCACTCCTCCGCACGGATCCGGCGCTGGCCGGGCTTGCCGCCCGGTACGGGCTCGAGCAGGACCTCGCTGATCTCCTCCATCACGGCCCGCGCCTGGGCGAGCGCGCGGTCGGCGTCGCCCTCGCCGAGCAGGCCGAGCCGCTCGAGGTGGGCGGACGTGATCGTCAGCGGGTCGCGCCGGCGCCACTCCTTCTCCTCCTCCTTGTCGCGGTAGCCGAAGGCGCTGCCCGCGAAGCCGCCGTTCTGGTGGAAGAAGCGGTAGGTGTCGACCTCGACCACTGTCGAGCCGCGGCCGGCCCGCATGTGCTCGACGGCCTCGGACATGGCGAGGTGGACCGCGAGGGGGTCCTGCCCGTCGACCTTCCAGGACGCCAGGTTGAAGCCGAGGCCGCGCGCCGACAGCCGCGGCTCGGCGGTCGCCTCCTCCACGGAGGTCGACACGGCATAGCGGTTGTTCTCGATGAAGAAGCACACCGGCAACGCCCAGGCGCCGGCGAGGTTCATGGTCTCGAGCGTGGACCCGATGTTGACCGCGCCGTCGCCGAAGTAGGTGACCGAGACCGCGTCGGTGCCGGCACGCTGGTGGGCGAAGGCGAACCCGGCCGCCTGCGGGACGCCGCCGCCGACGATGGCGTTGGTGCCCATGGCGCCGGCGGCCTTCCACTGCAGGTGCATCGAGCCGCCGCGGCCGTGGCTCCAGCCGCGGTCGAGGCCGGCGATCTCGGCGAGGGTGCGCAGCAGCACGTCGCGGACCGCGTCCGACGGCGCCGCGAGCGGGTCCATGCCGTCGGGCTCGACGTGGTGCAGCGCCTTGGCGAGGAACTGGTGGTGTCCGCGGTGCGAGCCGTTGACCGAGTCCCGGCTGGTGAGGGCGAGCACGGAGCCGACGGCGCCGCCCTCCTGCCCGATGCTCGAGTGGGCGGGGCCGTGGATCAGCCCCGCGCCCGAGAGGTCGAGGACGTGCTGCTCGAAGGCGCGGATCCAGACCAGCTGGGCGAGGAACGTCCGCAGCAGCGCCGGGTCGGCACCGTCCCAGTCCTCGTCGGAGACGACGACCTCGACCCACGGGGCCGCGGGCGTGAGCTGACGGTGCTGGGGCATGACACTCCTTCATGACGGGCGCGCCGTCACTGTGGCACAGGTTTGGATCCAAAATCCAGAGGTGTGAGTGATGGACACCACACCGGCCTGCGTGCTTTGCTGGCGCAGAAGCCGTTTGGGATCCAAGGAGGCCGTGCGTGCCGTTGCCAGGACTGCGCCGGATCGACCACCTGGGCTTCACCGTGCCCGACCTCGAGCAGGCCCACCGGTTCCTCGTGGACGTCCTCGGCTGCGAGTTCCTCTACTCCCTCGGGCCCTTCTCGCACCCCGACGAGGGGGACGACTGGATGACGCGCCACCTGGCCGTCCACCCGGACGCGGTGATGGTCGAGAACCGATGGTTCCGGCTCGGCGGCGAGACGCTGCTCGAGGTCTTCCACTACTCCTCCCCCGACCAGCGCACGCACGTGCCGCGCAACAGCGACGTGGGCGGGCACCACGTCGCCCTGTACGTCGACGACCTCGACGCCGCCGTCGACCACCTCCGCGGGGCGGGCATCGAGGTCCTCGACGGGCCGACCGCGAGCCGCGGCCCGGCCGAGGGCAACCGCTGGATCTACTTCCTCGCCCCGTGGGGGATGCAGATGGAGCTGGTGTCGGCGCCGCAGGGCAAGCGCTTCGACCGGGAGAATCCGCGTCCATGAGCGAGACGAGCGGGACCCCCAGCACCGACATCGGCAGCACCCGCGTCGCGGCCTACCTCCGCGAGGCGATCCTGAGCGGCGAGCTGAAGCCGGGCGACCGGATCCGCCAGGAGGACATCGCCGAGCGCCTCGGCGCGAGCCGGCTGCCGGTGCGGGAGGCGCTGCGGATGCTCGAGGCCGAGGGCCTCACCGAGCACGAGGCCCGCAAGGGCGCCCGCGTGCCGCGCCTGTCGCAGCACGAGGTCGACGTGGTCTACCGGATGCGCGAGCGGCTCGAGCCGCTGGCCCTTGCCGAGAGCATGCCCCGGCTGGGCCCGGACGACCACGCCCAGCTCGAGGAGCTGCAGCGTCGCATCGAGGACAACGACGACCTCGAGAAGTTCCTCGACCTCGACCGCGAGTTCCACATGCTCACCTACTCCGGCTGCCACCTCGACCCGCTGATGACCAGCGTGACCCGGCTGTGGAACTCCACCCAGCACCACCGACGCGCCTACGTCGCGCTCGGCGGTCGCAGCCGGATGTGGGTGGTCAACTCCGAGCACCGGCTGATCCTCGACGCCGTCGTGCGCCGCGACCCCGACGACGGCGAGCGCTTCCTCGGCGGGCACATCCGGCGTACGCGCATCGAGCTCTCGCACCACCCGGAGGTCTTCGGGTGACGGCGTTCGCGGTCAACGGCTCCCCCGTCGAGGTCGGCGGCGACCCGGACACCCCGCTCCTGACGGTGCTGCGCGACGACCTCGGGCTCGTCGGCACCCGGTTCGGGTGCGGCCAGGGCCTGTGCGGGGCGTGCCACGTGCGGCTCGACGACGTCGTCGTGCCCTCGTGCCAGACCCCGGTGTGGCAGGCCGAGGGCAGGTCGGTCACCACCGTCGAGGGCCTCGCGGGCGACGACGGCGGTCCCCACCCGGTCCAGCGCGAGATCCTCGCCCGCCAGGCCGCCCAGTGCGGCTTCTGCATCTCCGGCATCGTCGTGCGGGCCGCCGCCCTCCTCGACGAGGAGCCGCACCCCGACGCCGCGCGCGTCGCGGAGGCGCTCGACGGCAACCTGTGCCGCTGCGGCGCCCACCGCCGGATCGTCGACGCGGTCCTCGCAGCCCGGGGACCGTCAGCGTGACCGACCTGCCTCCCCACGTCGTCACGAACCCCCGGCTGGGGAGCTGGGTGGCGGTGCGCGACGGGGTGGTGGAGGTGCGGACCGGCAAGGCCGAGCTCGGCCAGGGGATCGCCACCGCGCTCGCCCAGCTCGCCGCGGACGCCCTCGCGCTCCCCCTCGTGGCGGTGCGGGTGATCGCCCCGCACACCGCCCTCGGGCCCGACCAGGGGCTCACCGCCGGCAGCCTGTCGGTGCTGCAGACGGGCCCCGCGCTGGCCCACGTCGGTGGGGCGGTGCGCGCGCTCGCCGGCCCGCCGTCCCCGACCGAGGCGTACGTCGCACGCATCGCGGCCCTCGACCCGGAGCTCGACCTCACCACCGTCGAGCCGCTCGCGCCCGGTCGCGCCCTGGAGGTCGGGAGGAGCGCGCCCCGCACCGACCTGTCCGACAAGGTGCTCGGCCGGCCGCGCTTCCTCACCGACCTGCGGCCCGCGGGCCTGCTCCACGGCCGCGTCCTCCGCCCGCCGTCGGTGGGCGCCGTGCTGCGGTCCCTCCCGGACGACTGGACCGAGACCGGGGTGGCCCTGGTGCGGGACGGCTCGTTCGTGGGCGTGGTCGGCGAGCGCGAGGCCGACGTCGACCGGGCGCTGGAGCGGCTGCGGCGCGAGGCCGCGTGGGACGAGCGCGACCTGCTGCCCGCCACCGACGACCTGCCCGCCTGGCTCCGCTCCGGCACGCACGAGGAGGTGCCGGTGCTCGACGAGCCGGGCGCTCCCGGTGCCGGGCCCGAGGGGGCGCCTGCCGTCGTCGAGGCGTCGTACTCCCGGCCGTTCCTGGTGCACGCCTCGATCGCCCCGAGCGCCGGGATGGCCGTGTGGGACGAGGACGGCGTCCACGTCTGGTCGCACAGCCAGGGGATCCACGGCCTGCGGGACGCGATCGCCGCCACCCTCGACCTCGTCCCGGCGACGGTGGTGATCGAGCACGTCGAGCACGCCGGGTGCTACGGGCACAACGCCGCGGACGACGCGGCCCTCGACGCGGTGCTGCTGGCCCGGGCCGTGCCCGGGCGCCCGGTGCTGCTGCGCTGGACGCGGCCCGACGAGCTGACGTGGGGGCCGCTGGCCCCGGCGATGACGGCGACGGTGCGCGCCTGCCTCGACGGCCGGCGCATCACCGGCTGGTCCTACGACGTGTGGAGCCAGGGCCACACCGCGCGGCCGGGCTACGCCGGCAACCCGGGCCTGCTCGCTGGCGGCGACCTCGCCCGGCCGGTGCCGCTGCCGCCGGCGACCGACCCGCCGTCAGCCGCGGGCGGCGGGACGACCCGCAACGCGGTGCCGGGCTACGACGTCGGCGCCCGCCGGGTGGTCGGCCACCGCAAGACCGACTCGGCGCTGCGCACCTCGGCGATGCGCGCGCTCGGCGCCCACCTCAACGTCTTCGCCATCGAGTCCTTCATGGACGAGCTCGCCGGCGCGGCCGGCGTCGACCCGGTCTCGTTCCGGCTCGACCACCTCACCGACCCGCGCGCCCGGCACGTGGTGGCCGAGGCGGCGCGGCTCGCGGGATGGGACGAGGCGCTGCCCGAGGACACCGGTCGCGGCCTGGGCTGGGCGCGCTACAAGGACCGCGGTGCCTACTGCGCCGTCGTCGCCGACGTCGAGGTCGCCAGCGAGGTCGTCGTGACCCGCCTGCTGGTCGTCGCCGACGTCGGTCGCGTGGTCAGCCCCGACGGTGCGCGCAACCAGCTCGAGGGCGGTGCCACCCAGGCGACGTCGTGGACGCTCAAGGAGCGGATGCCCTTCGACCGCCGCCGCCTGCTCGGCACCGACTGGGAGGCGTACCCGGTCCTGCGGTTCTCCGAGGCGCCCGACGTCTCGGTCCACCTCGTCGACAGTGACGCGCCCTCGACGGGCGCCGGCGAGGCGGCCCAGGGACCCACGTCCGCCGCCATCGCGAACGCCGTCCACCGCGCGCTCGGCGTCCGCGTGCGCGACCTCCCCCTCGACGCGGCCGCCATCGTCCGCGCCATCGACCAGTCCGACTGACCCGAGGAGCCACCATGAGCACGCCCCGCATCTCCTACGTCGCCTACGACGACATGGACCCACGCATGCAGGCCGAGATGGACCGCAGCGCCCGCGAGGGGACGCCGCGCCCGGAGACCAACGCCATCCGCGCCCACGTGCCCGCGGCGTTCTGGGCCTTCGCCGAGCCCTGGGAGACGATGTTCCGCAACGGCGTCGTCGACCACGCCGTCAAGGAGCTGTGCCGGGTCTACATCTCGCGCACGGTCACCTGCGAGTTCTGCGGCAACCAGCGCTCGGTCAAGGGCAGCCAGCAGGGCCTGCAGGAGGGGCAGTACGACGACCTGCTCAACTTCGAGTCCTCCGACCGGTTCGACGACCGGCAGAAGGCCGCGCTCGCCTACGCGCAGGCAATCGCCTGGAACGAGGACGACCGGGACGGGCTGTGGGACCGGCTGCACGCCCACTTCAGCGAGGACGAGCTGGTGGAGCTCGGCTGCGTGATCGCGCTGACCTTCGGCCAGCAGAGCTGGATCCGGCTGCTCGACGTCGACCACCACCAGTACATGGCCGGCACGTCGGCCTCGATGGCTCCCGGCTTCGAGGACGCCGAGGCCCTGGCGGCCTCCAAGGCCAAGGAGGACTACTGGGCGGCCGGCGCCCCGGGCGCGACCCGGTGAGCGCCGCCAGCTGGGACCCGCTCGCGCCCGTCCTGGTCGAACCGCTCGCCGGGTCGGACAGCCCGGCGCACTACCTGCTCGCCGAGACGCTCGACGGGCTCTACACGCCGTACGCGCTCCGGCTGCCCGACGGCCCCGGGCCCCACCCGTTCGTGCTGGTGGCCTACGGCAACGGCGGCGGCGGGATGGGGTGGCTCCGCGACCGCGTGCACCGCTTCCGTCACGTGACGGACGTGTTGCTCGAGGCGGGCTACGCCTGCGCGTGGGTCCGCTACCGGACCGAGGTCGAGCTCGGCTACCAGACCGGCGGACCGCTGCGCAGCACCGTGCGGCAGGGGATGGGGCTGCTGAACCGCGCGCCGCTGGAGTACGAGGACGAGGTGGCGATCCTGCGTCACGTCGCCATCCACCCGGCGATCGACGCCGACCGGCTGTTCCACCTCGGCGTGAGCCACGCCGGCGAGATGCTCCTCAAGCTGCTGTCGCAGCACCCCGGACTGCTGCGCGCCGGAGTCGCGGCCGAGCCCGCTTCGCACGAGCTGCTCACCCTGCGCCTCGACGACGTGCCGACGGTGACGAGCGAGGGCGGCCTGCGCGACATCGAGCGCATGGAGATCCGCAGCACCGACCGGGCCCGCGACCGCATCGCCGACCCCGACGAGGTGTCGGCGCGGCTGGACGCGGTGGACATCCCGGTGCTGGTGCTCGGCCGCGACGAGGACGAGCTGCAGGGCGTCTTCCGGCTGACCTACGAGCTGCTCGCCGAGAAGCGCGACGACGTCGAGTGGCGGTCGTGGTCGCACGACGTGCACGGCTACATCTACCCCGAGTCGGATGCCGAAGGGGTGGCACGGGTCGACGACGTGCAGCGCGAGGCGCTCGCCGTGGTCGTCGACTTCCTGGACAGGCACAGCAGGTGACCGGCCGGCCGGCACGAGAGGAGCGAGGCATGTACGACGACATTGGACGCGTGGGGTTCGTGGGGCTCGGCGCCATGGGCTCGGGCATCGCCCGGCGGATCATGGACGCCGGCCACACCGTGGTCGGCTGGAACCGCACGCGGAGCAAGGCGCAGGACCTGCTGGACGCCGGCATGGGCTGGGCCGACACGCCCCGCGAGGTCGCGGCGCAGTGCGACGTCGTGTTCACCATGCTCACCAACACCGCGGCCGTCGAGGGCGCCGCGCACGGCGACGACGGCCTGCTCGCCGGCCTCGCCGCCGGCAAGGTGTGGGCCGACCTCAGCACGATCGCGCCGGAGCGCAGCGTCGCGCTGGCCGAGGAGGTCGCCGCGACCGGCGCCCGCTACCTCGACACCCCGGTCTCGGGCTCGCCGGCCACGCTGGCGGCCGGGCAGATGTCGGTCATGGTCGGCGGCGAGCGGTCGGCGTACGACCACGTCGAGGCGCTGCTCCACGCGATCGGGCCGAAGGTCACCTACATCGGCCCCAACGGCCACGCCATCCTCACCAAGGTCGCGATCAACCTGTCGCTCGTGGTCTCGGTGACGGCCTTCGCGGAGGCGGTGACGCTGGTCGAGAAGGCCGGCGTCGACCGGGCCGCGGTGGTCGACGCCGCGCTCAAGAGCGTGATCGCCTCACCCGTCATCGGCTACCGCGCTCCCCTGCTGGTCGACGACGACACCGTCTACGCCGACGTCGAGCTGCAGCAGAAGGACCTCGTCCTGGCCCAGGAGCTCGGCCGCAAGCTCGGCGTCATGCTGCCGACCTGCTCGGCCACCAGCGAGATGCTCAGCGCGGCGCGCAGCAGCGACCTCGCCGACCGTGACTTCCTCGTCAGCGTCGCTGACGTCTACCGCCGAGCCGCAGGAGTGGAGATCCCGTGACCGACCCGAAGCCCCCGTTCCGCACCACCGTCGACGACGTCCCCCTCGAGCAGGGCCTGCGCGAGGAGGAGGGGTGGGTCGACATGCGGGTGCAGTACCTCATCAACTCCGAGCGCGGCGGCTCCGACGGCCTCACCGTCGGTCGGACGGTGCTGCCGCCCGGCGCCCGCCACGACCGCCACCTGCACACCGACGCCGACGAGTTCCTCGTCGTGATGTCCGGGCGCGGCGAGATCCACACCAACTCCGGTTGCGAGCCGTCGCAGGCCGGCGACGTCATCTTCACCCCGCGCGGCAACTACCACGGGTTCGTCAACACCGGCGACGAGGACGTGCTGCTCATCTGGGGCTGGAGCGGCGCCGGCTCGCTGGCCGCCGCGGGCTACGGGATGCCGGGGCCGGACGACGAGTTCGACGACCCCTCGTGAGCCTCGACCCGCGGATCGCGGCCGGTACGACGCGGATGCTGGCGCGGCGTGCTGCCGCGCTGGCCTCGGGGGCGGAGCCGCTCGGGTGGAAGCTGGGCTTCGGAGCGCCGGCGGCGTTGTCCACGCTCGGTACCGACCGGCCGCTGGTCGGGTGCCTGACGAGCGACCGGCTGCTCGTCTCCGGCTCCTCGGTCCCGGTGTCCGGGTGGACGAAGCCGTTGCTGGAGGCGGAGGTGGCCGCGCACCTCGGCTCCCCCGTGGCGTCGACCGCCTCGGCGTCGGAGGCGCTCGCCGCCGTGTCCGCGTGGTCGGTGGCGATCGAGCTGGCCGACCTGTCCTTCGCGCCCACGGACATCGAGGAGGTGCTGGTCGGCAACATCTACCACCGGCACGTCCTGCTCGGTCCTGTCGTCCCTCTGCTCCCTGAGGACCCGTCCTTCTCCGTCCTGCGAGACGGGGTCGCGGTCGCGTCGACGTCCACTCCCTTCGAGCTCACCGGCTCGCTGGGATCGATCCTGGCGTCCGCCGCCGCGACGCTGGCTGCGTGCGGTGCCGGCCTGGGTGCCGGGGACGTGGTGATCACCGGGTCGGTGGTGCCTCCGATCGACGTCAGCGGTGGCGGCTCGTGGTCGGTCGTCGCGCCCGGGCTCGGGGAGGTCGGGGTGGAGCTGGTCGGCGGTGGCTCGTCGGCGGTTGCCGAGGCACTCTCGCCAGGCCGCTGACCTGCGCAAAGATCGCGAGCCACCCGGCGTCCACAGGCATTCCGGGTGTCGGTGGCGAGCGGTAGAATCGAACACATGATCGACGCGCTGCCCGACCTCGATGCCACGAGCCTGCTCGCCCTGGCGACCGAGGCCGTGCACGCTCGCCGGCAGGCGGAGGTGCGTGACCTCGAGGTGCTCGCCCAGTGGGCCGCCGTCCACTCGAGCGACCCGACCGAGGGACCGGACGGCGCGACGGCCCGTCGGCTGGGCAACGTGCTGGTGCAGGTCGGCGGAGACGGCACCCCCGGGGTGCAGGACTTCTGCCTCGGCGAGATCGCCCTCGCCCGCGGCACCGGCGTGATGGCGTCGCGCCACGCGCTCGCCGACGTGCTCGACCTGCAGCACCGCCTGCCGCTCACCTGGGCGGTGTGCCGTCGCGGGGAGTGCGAGCCATGGGTGGCGCGTCGGATCGCCAAGCTGTCGCGCCACCTGGGCGCCGACCGCGTCGGCCTCGTCGACTCCGCCATGTCGCGGATGATCGCCACGGAGTCCGCGGGGCGCGTGCTCGAGGTCGCGGAGGCCAAGGTCATCGAGGCCGACCCCGACCTGCACGACGAGCGGTCGGAGGCCGAGCGACGCCGCCGCTTCGTCCACCTCGGCCGCACGGACGAGCTCGGCCTGAGGATGCTGATCGCCCGCCTCGACGCCGGCGACGCGGCTGCCGTCGAGGCCACGGTCCGCCGGGTCGCGGAGGTCATCGAGCCGCTCCACCCCGAGGCGCACCCCGATGAGCTCCGCGCCCTCGCCGTCGCGTGGCTGGCCCGTCCGGCCGAGCTGATGACGCTCCTCCTCGAGCACACCGCTGCGCCGGACGGTGAGCTCGACCCGGAGCTCGACCCGGAGCCCGTCCTGCCGCGTGCCCTGGCGTTCCCCGCCGACCTCCTCGACGCACTGCGCGAGATCGACCTGACTCCCCTGGCGCCGAAGGGCGTGCTCCACGTCCACCTCCACGAAGCCGCCCTCCACGGTCGCGACGGGGTGGCTCGAGTCGAGGGACTCGGTCCGGTCACCTTCGGTCGGCTCGCCGAGCTCCTCGCGCGGGTGGACCTGAGGATCCAGCCGGTCAAGGACCTCTCCGACCGGGTCCGCCACACCGCCTACGAGCACCCCGAGTCGCTCCGCGACCAGGTCCACCTCGTCGCGGGCGGCGACTACTGGCCCTACGCCACGTCGACCAGCCGCAACGTCGACCTCGACCATCCCACGCCGTTCGACCACGGCGACGGCCGAGAACCCCCGCCGGACCAGACCGGCTCCCACAACTCCGGCCCGCTCGGCCGACGGCACCACCGCTGGAAGACCCACGCGGGCTACCGGTCGCGCCAGTGCGGCGAGGGACGCTACGTCTGGCTGACCCCGCACGGGCTCGGCTTCCTCGTCGACCACACGGGCACCCACCGGATCCACCCCGAGAAGGCCCGGATGATCCTCGAGGCTCCGGCCGGGGTGGACATGTATCCGGGCTAGGCCCGCTCACGCCACTGGGACCGCGTCACCTCAAAGGTGAGCACGCCCGGGGATGGTTCGTCGACCTGCTCCAGTCCCACAGCCTCCAGCGTTCTCCTCGAGGCGATGTTCGCGGTGACGGTCCCCGCCCACACACGAGTCACGGCCAGGTCGGTGAATGCGTGGGCCAGCAGCATGCGAGCGCCTTCCGCGCCGAATCCCTTGCGCCAGTGCTCACGTCGGAGACGGAACCCGAGCTCAGCCGCACGAGGATCGGACTCGGTGCGGCCCAGTCCCCACCAGCCGATCGCTCGGCCATCGGCCGAACCGACCCAGTAGCCGAGACCGGCGGCGCGATCCGAGCGCTCACCCAACCGTCGTGTCCATTCCTCGACCGTGTCCGACCGGGAAGCAGCGCGACCCGAGACGTGCGCCATCACCTCCGCGTCGCTGTTCAGGTCGGCGAAGAACTCGAGGTCGTCGACCCTGGCAGGGCGCAACGTCAGGCGCGGGCCATCGAGTCGTGGCAACAACACCCGAAGACCTTCGCACGCACCTGTCGGCCGGAGCGGACCACCCGCTCACCACCCTTGACACCCCCCGCCGCCTCGCTAGGTTGGATGAAGCCAGCGAGGGCGAGCCCACTGGCGTCGGGGAGGGCGAACCCATGCGACGTACTGCTGTCCTGGCCGTGCTGCTGCCCCTGCTGGTGCTGGTCCGGGTCGGACCGGCGACGGCCGCGGTGTCGTGCCACCAGATCACCGCGACCGGCGCGGGCCAGGGCGCAGCTCCACAGGCGGGCGATCCCCCCGGCCTGATCCGGACCGTGGCGCAGATCCGCGGCGGGGGCCTGCTGCAGGGCACGACGGAGGCTGCGTTCCAGGTCGTCGGGGCCACACCGACCGGGATCGTCTTCGCCGGTGACATCACCTTCACCACGAACCGAGCGACACTCTCGGTCGACCTCGACGGCACGCTCGACCTGACGACCGGCGAGTTCCGTGCGTCGGGCGACGTCAGCGGGGCCAGCGGCAAGCTCGAGGGAGCCACCGGCACGCTCACCCTCGCCGGCGTGCAGGACCTGCTGGACCCGGCAGGGAGCTTCACGGAGACCGTGTCCGGCGAGATCTGCGTGGACCTCGGCGCGAACGGCAGGACCTAGCCGCCGTCAGGCGCCGTCCTCGGTCAGGGTCGTGACGGGGAGCCAGTCGGCTCCGAGGAGCTCGGCGACGTCCACGAGGCCGCTGTTGTCGCCGCCCACGGTGTCGGAGGCCGCGGCGATCCGCTCCACCATGACCTTGCCGACCTGCTCCTCCACGGTGCCCTCGGCATAGGCGATGTGCCACGGCGAGACCTGGTGGTCGCGGTGCGTACGACCCGTCACCTGCCGTCCGGCGATGCCCGAGAAGCGGGCCTGGTGGAAGACCCCGACCCGCGGCTCGGTGCTGGCGCGGCGGCCGTCGGCGAGCGTCTCGCCGGCGTGCAGGCTGATCGAGGCGACCGTGGTGAAGACGCAGACCTTCGCCTGCCCGGTCTGGAACCGCAGTCGCTCAGCCTCCGGGTCGAACCGGCCGCGGCCGTAGATGGTGGCGACCTGGATCCCCGAGTCGCGCAGCCTGTCGGCGATCGGGTCGGCAGCGGTCGCGACGAACTCGACCGAGCACGCGACCTGCCGCTCGCTCTCGACCTGCTGGGTGATCCAGGCGACCGTCGAGTCGACGCGGATCAGTCCGGCCTTCTGGCGGAACCGCAGGAGGGCGGCCCGCCCCCGGGCGACGTTGCGGCCACGCCGGGCGAGGTCCATCTCCCGGCAGAACTCGCCCCACTCCGCCTCGTACGCCTCCCGCTCGGCCGGCGTCAGCGCGACGGGCATGCCCGAGATCGGCACCGGCCCCCACGGCGCTGCCCGGTGCAGCATCGCCGGGGGCCGCTCGTCCTCGAGCCAGCCGCGCACGAGCTCGAGGTCGGCGGCGCGTCGCGCCGGGTCAGTGGTCCACGAGGCGCCGTGGCGTCCCTGCTCCACGCCGACGCCGTGCCGCTCGAGCGCGTCGGCGAACGCCTGCCCGGGTCGGGTCGTCGAGGTCCAGGCCTTCATCGGCTCGCCCAGCGCCTGTGCGTAGGCCGGGGCCAGGTAGGGCAGCTCGAGCGGCGTGTGCCCGGGCGTCGCAGTGGTGGCGATGACGAACGGGGCCTCGTCGTGCGGCCGGCCGTGTCCGGAGATCCGCGCCCACAGCTTCCACCGCTTGGTCGTCGTACGCCGCAGGGCGTGCGCCTCGTCCGCGATGATCACGTCCCACGTGTGGTCCTTGACCTTCTCCAGCCGGTCCCACGTGATCACCACCCACTCCAGGCCGCCGTCCCCCAGCGCCGCGATCGTGCGGCACCAGTGGCCGATCGTGATCGCGGCGGGCCGGTCGGCCACGACGAGCACGCGTCGCGCGCCGCGGAGGTCGCCGACCGCCACCGCCCCGAGGACCGCGGCGATCGTCTTGCCCACGCCCGGCTCGTCGGCGAGCAGGAACTGCCGTCCGCCCGCCAGGGCGCGTGCCGCGATCGCGTCGGCCGCCTCGAACTGGATCCGCCGGGGCTCGAGCTCCTCGGCCGGCTCGGGGACGGGCGCGGGGTGGTCGGGGTTGAGGTGGTTCTCGATGAACCGCCCGAGGGTGTGCGGCCCCGGGGCGTACGGCGCCAGGTGCTCGGGCAGGGTGCGGCCGACGTGGAGGTGGGTCCTGACGGCCGGGTGCCAGGTGGCGCCGTCGACCTGTGTCCCGAAGGGGACGTCGAGCACCCAGATGCGCTCACCCGGCCCGGCGGTCGGCGGCGGGGCCGGCGCGGAGGCGGTGCGTCGACGGGCACCGGAACGTCGACGACTGGCCACGCCCGGACGCTACCGGGCCCGTCGCCCTCACCAGCTCACGGCGACGTACTTGCTCTCCATGTAGTCGAGCATCCCCTCGTGCCCGCCCTCCCGACCGATCCCGGACTGCTTCGTGCCGCCGAACGGCGCGGCGGGGTCGGAGACGAGGCCGCGGTTGAGCCCAACCATGCCGGCGTCGAGGCGCTCGCTGACGCGGAGGCCGCGGGCCAGGTCGCGGGTGTAGACGTAGGAGACCAGGCCGTACTCCGTGTCGTTGGCCATCGCGATCGCGTCGTCCTCGTCGGTGAAGGTCAGCACCGGGGCGACCGGGCCGAAGATCTCCTCGCCCAGGATGTCCGCGCCGCGGGGGACGTCGAGCAGGACGGTCGGTGAGTAGTAGAAGCCCTCGCGGTCGGGGCGCTCGCCCCCGAGCACGACGCGCGCTCCCGCCGACACGGCGCCCCTGACGAGCTCGTCGACCTTGGCGGCCGACTCCTCGTTGACCAGCGGTCCGACCTGGGTGTCGTCGGCTGTGCCCGGACCGACGGTGAGGGCCCTCATCCGCTCGGCGAGGCGGCTGCTGAACTCCTCGGCGACGTCGGCGTGGACGTAGAACCGGTTGGCCGCGGTGCAGGCCTCGCCGGCGTTGCGCATCTTGGCGATCATCGCTCCGTCGATCGCGGCGTCCAGGTCGGCGTCCTCGAAGACCAGGAACGGCGCGTTGCCGCCGAGCTCCATCGAGCAGTTCACGACCTGGTCGGCCGCCTCCTTGAGCAGCACCCGGCCCACCTCGGTTGAGCCGGTGAAGGACAGCTTGCGCACTCGCGGGTCGTGCACCATCGCCGAGACGACGGCGCCCGAGCGCCGCGCCGGCAGCACCGACACCACGCCCTCCGGCACCCCGGCGTCGGCGAGGACCTTCGCCATCAGCAGGGCCGTGAGGGGCGTGTCCGAGGCGGGCTTGAGGATCACCGTGCACCCGGCGGCCAGTGCCGGCCCGATCTTGCGCGTCGCCATCGCGGCCGGGAAGTTCCACGGGGTCACCAGCACGGCGATGCCGACGGGCTGCTGCAGCACCAGGATCCGGTTGGCGCCCGACGGGGCGGTCATCACGGTGCCCGAGGCGCGCACCGCCTCCTCGGCGTACCAGCGGAAGAACTCGGCGGCGTACGCCGTCTCGCCGCGCGCGTCGGGCAGCGCCTTGCCGTTCTCCAGCGAGATCAGGTGGGCGATCTCGTCGGCGCGCTCGGTCATCAGCTCGAACGCCCTGCGGAGGATCTCGGCTCGCTCGCGCGGCGCGGTCGCGGCCCACGACGCGGCAGCCGCGTCGGCCGCCTCCACGCACGCCATCGCGTCGTCGACCGTGCCGTTGGCCACCGACGCGACGACCTTCCCCGTCGCGGGGTCGAGGACGTCGAAGCGGCCGCCGTCGGAGGCGGCGCGCTCGACGCCGCCCACCCAGAGGTCGAGCGGCAGGTCGGGGACGGAGGAGAGCGAGAAGTCAGCCACGAGGGGGCCTTTCGGAGGATCGGCTGGGCAGGATCGGCTGGAGAGGATCAGTAGGGGTTGGTGACGAAGAGCTCCTGCGCCGGGAACAGCGTGAGGATGCGGGGGCCGTCCTCGGTGATGACGACCTCCTCCTCGATCCGGGCCGCGGAGAAGCCGTCGGAGGCGGGGCAGTAGGTCTCGAGCGCGAAGACCATGCCGACCCGGAGCTCGACCGGCTCCTTCATCGAGTTGAGCCGCGAGATGATCGGGCGCTCGTGGAGGCCGAGCCCGAGGCCGTGGGCGAACTGCAGGCCGAAGGCCTCCATCTCGCTGCCGAAGCCGAACTCCTCCGCCTTCGGCAGCAGCGCGGCGACCTCGTCCGTGCCGACGCCGGCCGCGATGCCGTCGATGCCGCGGTCCATCCACTCCCGCGCGCGGGCGTACGCGTCGCGCTGGGCCGGCGTCGAGCTGCCCACGGCGAAGGTGCGGTAGTAGCAGGTGCGGTAGCCGTTGAAGGAGTGGATGATGTCGAAGAACGCCTGGTCGCCTGGCCGGACCAGCCGGTCGGTGAAGTTGTGGGGGTGCGGGTTGCACCGCTCGCCGGAGATGGCGTTGACCGCCTCGACCTGGTCGGAGCCCATCTCGTAGAGCCGCTTGTTGGCGAGCGCGACGATCTCGTTCTCACGCACGCCGGGCTTCAGCGCCTCGGTGATGTCCTGGTAGACGCCGTCGACCATCGCGGCCGCCTGGTTGAGCAGCATGATCTCGTCGCCGCTCTTGATGCAGCGGGCGTCGAGCATCAGCTGCTGCGCGTCGACGACCGTGAGGCCCTGCCGCTGCATCTCGAAGAGGAACGGCGGCTCGACGATGTCCATGCCGACCGGCATGTCGGCCACGCCGGCCTCGACCAGCAGCGACTTGATCTCGGCGACCGCGTCGACCATCAGCCCGACGGACGGCGCGACGGCCCCCCGGAACCCGAGGAAGCCGGCGCGGTAGTTCTCCTCCGGCACCCACTGCGAGTAGATCTTGTGGTGCTTGACCGCGGACCCGAAGTCCCACAGGACTGGGTCCTTGCCGCGGGCCAGCAGTGCGTAGCGGATCATCTTGTCGCCGAGCGCACCACCGATCCACGTCTGCGTGGTGTAGCGGATGTTGTAGAAGTCGAAGAGCAGGAACGCCCCGCACTCGCTCGTGTCGAGGGCCTCGCGCGCCCGCGCGATGCGATACCTCCGGAGCCGGTCGAAGTCGACGCGCTCCTCGTAGTCGACGCCCATGTGCCCCGGCGCCGACAGCGGGCGCGCCCCCGTGCTCATCCTCAGGCCTCGTCCGCTGCGGAGAGGCCGTCGTCGACGAAGGCGTCCTCGGGCTTCAACGTCAACCCGGAGAGCATCGCCTGCTGGTCGAGCAGGATGGCGAAGTCCTCCTCGACCCTCCCGCTGCTGACGGTGCCCTGCACGGCGGCGGACGCGGCGGCGGCGACCGGCATCGGCACGTCGAGCTCGTGGGCGGCGGCGAAGCAGAGGTCGAAGTCCTTGCGCAGCAGGATCGGCGTGAAGGTCGGCGTGTAGTCGAGGTGGACGAACGCCGGGCTCTTGTAGGTCGTGAAGACCGAGCCCATCACCGACTTGTTGAGGAACTCGAGGAACGCGGACCGCGACATGCCGCCCTTCTCGGCGAGCACGGTGATCTCGGCGAGGTTCTGGGTGACGACGCCGAGCATCACGTTGTGGCAGATCTTCGCCAGCCTGGCCAGCTCGCCCTCGCCGACGTACGTCGCGCCCTTGCCGAGGTGGTCGAGCAGCGGGGCGACGCGCTCGTAGGTCTCCTCGGGGCCGGACACCACCAGGCTCAGGCCGCCGGCGCGCACCACCTTGCCGTTGCCGCTCACCGGCGAGGCGAGGAAGGCGACGCCGCGCTCGTCGCAGGCGGCGCGCATCGCGGCCGACGACTCGGTCGAGACCGTGGAGCAGTCGACGACGCACCCCGGCACCCGGTCCGGGTCGGCCAGCAGGCCGTCCGGGCCGGTGAGCACCTGCTCGAGGTCGGCCGGCGTCGAGACCATGGTGAAGACCACGTCGAGGCCGCGGAGGTCCGCGATCGTGTCGGCGACCGCGCAGCCGTGCTCGGTGAGCGCCTCGGCCTTGGCCCGGGTGCGGTTCCAGACAGTGACGTCCTCGCCGGCCCGCGCCAGGCGGGAGGCCATGGCGGCACCCATGCGGCCCGCGCCGATCCAGCCGACCCGCAGGGATCCGGGCGTGTGGGCGTCGGTGGTGTTCATCAGTCAGCCTGCCTTCGTTGCAGCGGTGAGGTCGGTGGTGAGGTCAGCGGTGGGATCGGTGGTGGCACCAGCGGTGTACGACGCGATGCGGGGCTCGGGTGCGCCGAGCAGGCGGGCGGCCAGCCAGTCGGCGGTCGTGGGTCGGTGCTGCGGCGCGACGTTGGCGCAGCCGTGGTTGCCGTCCTCGAGCAGGAGGAGGGTGACCGGCCCGGCGACGGCGTCGCGCATCCGGACGGCGTCCTCCCAGGGGATCAGCCGGTCCTGCCGGCCGAACACGATCAGCAGCGGCGCGACGAGGTGGGCGGCCGCCTCCGACAGGTCGAGCTCGAGCGCGCGCCGCCGTGCCTCCTCGTCGTCGACGGACCCGGAGCGGACCCGCAACGTGTCGCGGGTGAGCTGGGGCAGGGACGACCAGTGCTCGCCGAAGTTGAAGGGGCCGGCGAGGGAGACGCAGGCGCTGACCCGGTCGCCCAGGGCCGCGGCGACCCGGGGAGCGTAGTAGCCGCCCAGGCTGACGCCCCACACCGCGAGGCGGTCGCGGTCGAGGTCGGGCTGGGTGCCGATCGCCTCCCAGGCCACCTCGGCCACCGGGGCCCAGTCGCCACGCAGGGGCAGCGCGTACTCCGCCTCGCCCTGGCCGGGGCCGTCGAGCGTGACGGTCGCCATCCCGCGGTCGAGGAACGTCTGCTCGGTCGAGCCGAGCTCCTCCTTGGCCGAGTCCAGGCCCGGCAGCATCAGCACGACGGGGTGCGGGCCCTCGCCGCGCGGGACCCGTACGACGGCCACCAGGTGCGAGCCCTCGAACGCGATCTCCAGGCGCCGTCCGGGTGGGTCGAGGTGGGGCAGGGCGTCGGTGAGGCACGAGACCGCCCGGGCGTGCGCGGCCCGCATCTGCTCGGGGTCGGCGACGAAGACGAACTTCGCGAAGTGGTGGTGGACCGCGGCGCGGGCGAGGTGCTCGCCGGCCGAGCGGGACCTTCCCTCGGCCAGCGCCTCGCGCCCGAGGGACTCGTACGTGGCGCCCTCGGCCGACCACACGCGACACCAGTCGTCCCACCGCTCGATGCCCGCGGTGATCCGGGCGAAGTCGGCAGCCGTGACGCCGTTGGTCGTGAAGCGCGGGCCCCAGTGGGCGATGGCGGAGCGCACCAGCTCGTCCATGTCTCTCCGGTCCTCGTGCGACGTCACTGCAATCGACTGCAGCATTGTCGGTCCGCGGCGGTGTGTCAAGCCGCCGACCACGGTGCGCCGGGCCGGTGCAATCGACTGCACGGACCCCGCGACCTACCCGCCGTTCTCCTGCTGCCACTCCTCGACCGCGGCGTCGACCTCGGCGCGGTCGAAGTCGTTGATCTCCTCGATCAACGAGTCGTCGAGGATGTCCGCGATGTCGGCCTTCTCCTCGATGATGCCGACGCTGGCGAGCAGGTCCTGCGCGGTCGTCCAGACCTCCGGGCGGACGTCCCCGATGCGCTCGGGGTCGTCGGGCTGCATGAGCTCGATCGAGCCCTCGAGCGCCGCCTCCGCGACCGCCTCGTTGCGCCACTCGGCCGGGACCTGGTCGCGCACGATCTGCTCGACGACGTCCGGGTGCTCCAGCCCGACGTACTGCCCCATCGCCCAGGCGCGGAAGAAGCCCACGAGCGCGTCGCGCTTGGACTCGAGCGTCTCCGGCATGACGGCGACGGGGTTGCCGTCGATCGCCTGGACGTCCTCCGGGGTGATGTTGCGCAGCGGCGTGCCGGTCGCCTCGATCGCGGTGAAGTCCGACCGCGCTCCGACGTAGGCGTCGATCTCCCCCTCGTCGAAGGTCTGCTTGATGAGGCCACCGCTCGTCCCGACGACGATCGTCTCGATGTCGTCCCCGGACAGTCCGGCCGCCAGCAGCTGCGCCTCGACCTGTGCGGTGTCCTCCTCCGAGGCGAGTCCCACCGTCTGGCCCGCCAGCTCGGAGAAGTCCTGGATCGGGCTGTCCTCGGGCACGACCGTGCCGGCGGTGTTGCTGTGCTGGGGGCTGAAGGGCACCTGCTGCGTGCCGCCCTGGGCGTGCGAGATCACCAGCTCGTCGATGTCAGCCATGGCGATGTCGACGTCGCCGTTCTCGACCAGCGCAGTGCTCGGGATCTCCTCGCCCGCGGTCACGAACTCCGCCTCGACGCCCTCCTGCTCGAAGAAGCCCAGCTCCTCGGCCACGATCGGTGGGTAGAAGAGCAGGCTCTCGGGCGTCGGCAGCGAGTAGGTGATCTTCATGGCGTCGTCGCCGCCCGAGTCGTCGTCGCCGCCGCAGCCCGCGGCGAGGAGGAGGGCACCGGTCACCACGAGGGGCACCCACGCCCGTCTGTTGGAAGTGCGCATGGAGGTTCCTCCTCTATCGGACGAGACCGGCTGTCTCGGCAGGCGTGGCCGTCGGGTCGGACGGGGCGGACGGGGAGGGCCGGCGGTTCTGCGCCCTGGCCTGGAGCCGTCGGGTGCGCGCCACCAGCCGCGCGTCGTGCAGCCAGAAGACCGTCACCCGCTCCAGCCACTCCATGACCGCGAAGAGCAGCAGGCCCATCAGCATCAGGATGAGGATGACGGCGAACGCGTCGTCCACGGCGAGCTGGTAGCTGAACTGCTGGACGAGCACGCCGAGGCCGCGCTGCGCGGAGATGAACTCCCCGACGACGGCGCCGACGAGCGCCAGGCCGGCGGCGGTCTTGAGCCCCGCGAACATGATGGGGAGCGAGCTGGGCACGACGAGGCGGCTGAACGACTGCCAGCGGGTGGCGCCGAGGGACCGGAACATCTCCCGCGACTCCTCGTCGACGGTGAGGATGCCAGTCAGGGCGTTCACGTAGATCGGGAAGAACGCGATGATGGCCGCGATCCAGATCTTGGAGCTGTAGCCGAAGCCGGCCCAGGCGATGATGATCGGCGCGACCGCGATGCGCGGGGTGACCTGGAGACCGATCGCGTAGGGGTGCAGCATCCGGCGCATCGTCGGCCAGAGGCCGGAGGGCACCGCGAGCGACAGCGCGATCAGGGCGCCGAGGAGGAACCCGGCCACGGTCTCCCACAGCGTGGCCAGGGTGTCGTCCCAGATGATGTCGCTGAAGACGAGCTCGAAGAACGACACGACGACGTCCTCCGGGTGCGGGATCACGGTGTCCGACACCCACTCGTTCCACAGCGCCAGCTTCCAGAGCAGGACGAGGAAGACGAGGAAGATGAGCGGGGGCGTGACCTCTTGGCGGATGCGCCGCACGCTGGGCACGAACCTAGACGCCACGAGCGTCCTCCTTGGTGGCGACGTCGCTGCTCCCCGGCCCGTGCAGGCCCGCGTGGGCACGCAGCACGAGCTCCTGGAACTCCGGCTCCATCGCCATCTCGGCGACCCGGGGCCGTGCGAACGGGACGTCGATGACGTCCGAGATCCGACCCGGGCGCGGGCTCATCACGACCACCCGGTCGGCGAGGAGGAGCGCCTCGGTGAGGTTGTGGGTGACCAGCACGGACGTGGCCGCGGTGCGCTCGTGGATCTTGAGCAGCTCCAGGTTGAGTCGTTCGCGCGTGATCTGGTCGACCGCCGCGAACGGCTCGTCGAGCAGGAGCACCTCCGCACCGACCATCAGCAGCCGGGCGAGGGCGACGCGCTGCTGCATGCCTCCCGAGAGGTGGCGCGGGTAGGTGTGCTCGAAGCCGGCGAGCCCGACGAGGTCCAGCAGCTGCATCGCCCGGTCCTCGGCGGCCCGGTCCGCCTTCCCCTGCAGGGCCGCCGGCAGCATCGCGTTCTGCAGCGTCGTGCGCCATGGCAGGAGGGTGGGCTTCTGGAACATCAGGGCGACGTCCTGGCGCGCATCGGTCACCTCGGTGCCGTTGATCTCGATCCGCCCCTCGGTCAGCGGCAGCAGCCCGGCCATCAGGCGGAGCAGCGTGGACTTGCCGCAGCCGCTGGGGCCGATGAGCGAGACGAACTCGCCCGGCCGGACGTCGAGGCTCACGCGGTCGACCGCGAGGACGCCGCCGTCGAAGCGCTTGATCACGTCATGCACCGCGATCGTGCCGCGGCGGGTCACCAGCTCCTGACTCATGGGACCTCCGCGCAGCAATCGATTGCGCGCTTTCTATCCCGCAGTCCACCACTGTGTCAAGCGTCACATGCCGCATGGGCGCCATGCCACGCTGAGGCGGTCTCGTCTCGCGTCCACGACGCGCCGCAAACGACTGCGTCATCGGCTATGGTGCGCCGGTGCCACGCATCGTCATCGGTTCCTTCACCCCGTCGGTCCTGCTCGACGTGGCCGACCGCGCCGGCCGGCTCCGGGAGCGCGGCCTCGAGGTCGAGGAGGTCCCGGTGACATCGTCGCCGGCACAGTTCCGCTCGCTGATCGACGAGGAGCTCGACGTCGCCCTCACCAGCCCGGACAACGTCCTGGCCTACCGGTTCAACCCCCTCAACCCGCTGGGCGAGGTCGCGGACGTCCGGATCGTCGCGGCCGTCGACCGCGGGATGGGGCTCGGTCTCTACGGCCGGCCGGGCACGACGGCGGCGGACCTGGTCGGCGCCCGCGTCGGCGTCGACGTCGCCACCTCCGGGTTCGCGCTCGCCCTCTACGCGCTGGCCGACTCGCTCGGCGTCGCGCGCGACCAGTACGAGCTCGTCCAGCTCGGCTCCACCCCGCGACGCCTGGAGGCGCTGTTGGCCGGCAGCTGCACGGCGACGATGCTCAACGCCGGCAACGAGCTGGTCGCCGAGCAGCACGGGTGCGTGCGGCTGGCCTCCGGTGCGGAGCAGCTCTCGCCCTACCTCGGGACGGTCGTCGCCGTGGCCGGCACGGCTCGCACCGAGGAGGCGCGCCTGCTCGCCGACGCGCTCCTCGAGACGGCTCGCGAGATCGTCTCGGGCGGGCTCGACGACGAGGTGACGGAGTCGGCGGCGCGACGGCTCGACCTCGACGACGACCTCGCCCGGCGCTACCTCGCCCGGCTGCGCGATCCCCGTGACGGCCTGGTCCCCGACGGCGACGTCGACCACGGGAGCCTCGTGACGCTCGTCCGGTTGCGCACGACGTACCTGCCCACCCCCTCGGACGACGGCGGCGACGTGCTGGACGCCGCCCTCGAGGCTGACTCCGGCCTGGTGAGTCGGCACGGGTGAGGGCACAGCTGCGCCTGCTGCAGGCCACCACGCTGGTCAGCACGCTGGACCGGTTCGCGATGCCGCCGATGCTGGTCGCGATCGCAGCGAGCCTCGACGTCCCGCTCACGCAGGTCGTCACCGCCGCGGGGGCGTACTTCCTCGTCTACGGGCTCGGGCAGCCGCTGTGGGGCTTCGCCTCCGACCGCTACGGCCGCGTCCGGGTGCTGCGCACGAGCCTCGTCATTGCCGGCGCGCTGAGCCTCGTCTCCGCGCTGAGCCCGACGGTGCTGGTGCTGGGCATCCTCCGCGGGCTGGCCGGCGGGTTCTTCGGTGCGGCGTACCCGTCCGCGCTGATCTACCTGGGTGACACGGTGGCGCCGGCGCGACGCCAGCAGGCCATCACCGGTCTCATGGTCGGCGTCGCCGTCGGCACGGCAGCGGCCTCCGCCGGCGCCGGGCTCCTCGCGGACGTCGCCACCTGGCGGCTCCCCTTCGTCATCACCGGCAGCGCGGCGCTGGTGCTGGCGGTGCTCCTGGCCCGGCTGCCCGAGCCGGCCGGCGCCGCCGCCCGCACCACCGCGCGAGCCTCCGTGGCCACGATCGCGCGCTCGCGGGTGACGCTGCTGGTGCTGCTCTTCGCCTTCGTCGAGGGCGTCGTGCTGCTCGGCGCGCTGACCCTGCTGCCCACGGCCGTCGAGAGCTCCGGCGCCTCCACCACCGTGGCCGGGGCGGTGACGGGGGTCTACGGGCTCGCCGTCCTCCTCGGCTCGTCGTCGGTGGGGCGGCTCTCGCTGGCGTGGCACCCGGCCCGGCTGATCCTGCTCGGCGCGGCGTGTGCCGCCCTCGCCACCGGCCTCCTCGCGGTCTCCCAGCGACCCGCGGTGGCGGTCGTCGTGGCGGTGCTGCTCGGCATCGCCTGGCCGGCGATGCACTCCTCGCTCCAGACCTGGGCCACCGAGGTGCTGCCGCAGTCGCGCGCGGTGGTGGTGTCGTTCTTCGCCGCAGCGCTCTTCGTCGGCAGCGCCATCGGGGCGATCGTCGTGGCGGGCCTCGCGGACGAGGGCCGCTTCGCGGTCGTCTACGGCGCCTACGCGGCCCTCGCCGTGCCCCTCGGGATCGGCGCCTGGGCGGCCCGCAGGAGATGGCACCGGCCCGTCGAGCAGCAGGAACCCTAGGATGCCTGCTGTGCAGACCCCCACGCTCCGGGACGTGGCCGATGCCGCCGGGGTCCACCCGGCCACCGCCTCCCGCGCACTGAACCCCGCCACGCGTGGGCTGGTCAACGCCGAGACGGCACGGCGGGTGATGAAGGTGGCCGAGGGCCTGGGCTACCGGCCCAACCCCATCGCCCGCGGCCTCAAGACGTCGAAGTCCGGCACCGTCGGGCTGGTCATCCCCGACCTGACCAACCCGCTCTTCCCGCCGATCGTGCGGGGCATCGAGGACGTCCTCGAGCCGGCCGGCTACAGCGGGCTGATCGTCAACACCGACAACGACCCCCAGCGGGAGAGCGCCCAGATCGAGCTGCTGCGCTCGCGCCAGGTCGAGGGCCTCATCGTCGCGACGGCGCTGATCGACCACCCGCTGCTGGCGAGGCTGCGCCGCGAGGGCGTGCCCATGGTGATGGTCAACCGTCGTCCCGACGGGGTCGACCTGCCCTCGATCACCCCCGACGACGCCGCCGGCATCGAGCTGGCCGTCGCCCACCTCGTCGGGCTCGGCCACACCCGGATCGGCCACCTCGCGGGGCCGCTGACCACGTCGACCGGCGTCGCGCGGCGCCGCGCGTTCCGCAACGCGGTGCGCGACCGGGACCTCGACGGCGACCCGGCCCTCGTCGTGACCTGCGAGCACTGGACCGAGGAGTCGGGGGCCGACGCCCTGCGCGAGCTCCTCGACCGCCGACCCGACGTCACCGCCGTCGTCGCCGGCAACGACCTGATCGCCCTCGGCTGCTACGACGTCTTCGCGGAGCGGGGCATCGCCTGCCCGGACCGGATCAGCGTCGTCGGCTTCAACGACATGCCGTTCCTCGACAAGCTGGCGCCGCCGCTGACCACCATCTCGGTCCCGCACCAGCAGATCGGTGCGGAGGCCGCGCGGATGCTGCTCGACGCGATCGCCGAGCCGGACCGCGCGGCCCGCTCCGTGCTGCTGCCGCTGTCCCTGGTGCTGCGGGGCTCGACGGCGCCGCCGCAGCGCGCCGGCTGATCAGGCAGCCGCGCGCGCCTCGCTCTCGAGCTTGCGCCCGAGCAGGCGACGCGTACGACGGTCGCCGGTGGCCATCTTGTAGAGGATGGCGAGCTGCTGCGGGGCGTTCTTCTTGGTGGTCGTCGCGAGCCAGCCGTTGGGCAGCGAGAGCCGGATGACCTTGTGCCAGGCCGAGGCGACCTGCGGGACCATCGGGCGCGCGCAGTAGGTGAGGTCGTACTTCTCGAAGAGGGCCTGCACCTTGGGCGCGATCTCGGCGTAGCGGTTGGACGGCAGGTCGGGGAAGAGGTGGTGCTCGATCTGGTGCGAGAGGTTGCCGGTCATGAGGTGCAGGGCCTTCGAGCCGGAGATGTTGGCGCTGCCGAGCATCTGGCGGACGTACCACTCACCCTTGGTCTCGCCCTCGATGGAGCGCTTCTCGAAGGTCTCGACACCCTCGGGGAAGTGGCCGCAGAGGATGACGGAGTTGGACCAGAGGTTGCGCACGATGTTGGCGGTGACGTTGGCCGCCAGCGTGGGCAGGAACGAGCCGGTCGGGATCGACAGCGCGGGGTGGACGACGTAGTCCTTGGTCGCCTGCTTGCGGATCTTGGTGAGCACCTGCTTGGCGCGACGGCGGAACTCGGGGTCCTTGGTCTGCTTCTTGGCGATGACCGCGCCGAGCTCGAGGTCGTAGGCGGCGATGCCGTACTCGAAGAAGACGGCGTTGATGAAGCAGAAGACCGGCTGCACCAGCGACGCGGGCGTCCACGGCTGGTCCTCGTCGACGCGCATGATGCCGTAGCCGAGGTCGTTGTCCTTGCCGATGACGTTGGTGTAGGTGTGGTGGAGCTCGTTGTGGCTGTGCTTCCACTGCTCGGCGGGCGAGGCCATGTCCCACTCCCAGGTGCTGGAGTGGATCTTGGGGTCGCGCATCCAGTCCCACTGGCCGTGGAGGATGTTGTGGCCGATCTCCATGTTGTCCAGGATCTTGGAGATGCTCAGGCCGAGGGTGCCGAGCACCCAGGCCGGCGGGAAGGCGCTGAACAGGAGCACCGCGCGCGAGCCGAGCTCGATCTTGCGCTGGGTGTCGATGACGCGCCGGATGTAGGCCGCGTCGCTGGCACCGCGCTCGTCGATGACGTCCTGGCGGATCGCGTCGAGCTCGATGCCGATCTGCTCGATGTCGGCCTCGGTGAGGTGCGCGATGGGGTTGGCCTGGCCGAGGACGGCCTTCTTCTGGACGGTGGTCATGTCGATCTCCTGGGGGTGTCGGGGAGGTCTGCGGTCAGTGGTCGATGTGGCAGGGGCCGGCGGCGGCGTTGATGCAGGTCTGCACCTTGAGGTCGCCGGTCTCGCCGGGGACGGCGGTGGTGATGGCGCCGTTGCGGAGGTCGCGGACGCTGCCCTCGCGCAGCGGGATGACGCAGCCCATGCAGATGCCCATCCGGCAGCCGCTCGGCATCAGCACCCCGGCGGCCTCGGCCGCGTCGAGGATGGGCGTCGCGCCGTCGAGGTCGAGGGTGGTGCCGGAGGAGAAGGTCACGGTGCCGCCGTCGCCGGGCTCGACGCGGGCGGTGCGGAACTGCTCGGTGGTGAGGGTGATGCCGGCGGCGTCGTGGTGCGCGGCGAGGGCGTCGAGCAGGCCGGCCGGGCCGCACGCCAGGGTCTGGCGCTCGGCGAGGTCGGGCACGAGGTCGCCGAGGTCGGCGACGTCGAGGACGCCGTGCTCGTCGTCGTAGCGCGCGACGAGGCGGATCGCGCCCGAGGCGTCGAGCGCCTCGAGGTCGCGGATGAAGATCGAGTGGGGGTGGCTGGGCGCCACGTGCACGACCACGATGTCGTGGTCGGCGCTGCGAGCGGGCCGCAGGACGCCGTCGTCGGTGCTCGGGAAGAGGTTGCGCAGCATGCCGATGACCGGCGTGATGCCCGATCCGGCGGTCACCATGAGGAACTTGCCGCCCTCCGGCGGGAGGACGAACTCGCCCGCGGCCTGCTCGAGGTGCACCAGCGTGCCGGGGCGGGCCTCGTGGACGAGGTGGTTGCTGACCAGGCCGTCGGGGACGGCCTTGACGGTGATCGAGATGCGGCCGTCGCGGCGCGGACCGTGGGTGAGCGAGTACGCACGCCACTGGCGTACGCCGTCGACGTCGATGCCGATCCGGAGGTACTGGCCGGGCACGTGGCCGGCCCAGTCGGCGCCGGGACGGATCACGATGGTGGCCGCGTCGGCGGTCTCGGGGTGCACGGACTCGATGCGGCCGCGGAGGTCGGCGCCCGAGCGCAGCGGGGCGAAGAGGTCCATGAAGTCGGCCGGCAGGTAGGGCGTCGTCGCCGCCTCGGCGACCCGCACCAGCTGGTCGCCCAGGCGTCGGCTGCGCGACGTGCCGGGCGCCTGAGGTTCGAGAGTCGTGCTCATGACACCCAATGTGCCCGATGAGCGGCCACGGTTCCTGCCCTGCGCACGTGAATCGAGGCGTACAGTCTTGTTCGTCGCGAACAAGACCGACCCCAGGAGCCTCGATGAGCACCCGCCCTGTGCGCCCGGCCACACAATTACAGACCGTGGTCGGCCTCGACCCCGAGGTCGCCGACGCGCTGCGCGAGCGGCTGGCCGAGGTGGCCGACAGCGCGGTGCTGCGGATCGTCGAGGAGGTGCCCAGCTATGCCGGGGCCTGGAGCGGGCGGATGGGAGCGGTCATCCGCAACGCGGTCCAGCTCGCGCTCGGCGGCTTCCTCACGCTGGCGACCCGGCAGGACGCCGACGCCCCCAAGGCGCCGGCGATCGAGGGTGCCTACCAGCTCGGCCGCGGGGAGGCGCGCAGCGGTCGCACGGTCGAGGCGCTGCTCTCCGCCTACCGGATCGGCGCCCGCGCCTCGTGGCGCGACATGGCCGACGTGGCAGTCGAGGCCGGGGTGGACGCCGGCCAGCTGGCGCGGTTCGCCGAGCTGGTCTTCGCCTACATCGACGAGCTCTCGGCCGCCTCGGTCGCCGGTCACACCGACGAGCTCGAGAGCAGCGGCCGGGTGCGCCAGCGCAACCTCGAGCGCCTGGCCCGGGCCCTCCTCACCGGCGCGCCGGCCGACGCCGTGAACGCCGCGGCGGAGCGGGCCGACTGGGAGCCGCCGGGGGCGCTGACCGCCGTCGTCCTGGCCGAGTCGCAGATGTCCGCCGCGCTCACCGCCCTCGACCCCCGCACGCTCCAGCCGACCGACGACGTGCCGGGCCTGCCGGAGGGACACGCCTCGCTGCTGGTGCCCGGCACCGGGTCGGCCGCCGCGCGGCCGGCGCTGCTGCGGGCGCTGCAGGGCACCGACGCCGTCGTCGGCCCGAGCGTCCCGTGGCTCGAGGCGTCGGCGTCCTACCGCCGGGCGCTGCGGTGCGCCGCCCTCGGCCTCGAGGGGCTGGTCGACTCCGACGAGCACCTCGCCGCGCTCCTGCTGGCCGCCGACCCCGACGCCCGCGCCGACCTGCGCGCCCGGGTGCTCGCGCCACTGGCGGAGCTGCGGCCCTCGACCGCGGAGAAGCTCACCGACACCCTCCGCAGCTGGCTGCTCCACCACGGGCGGCGCGAGGCGGTGGCCGAGGAGCTCTTCGTCCACGCCCAGACCGTGCGCTACCGGGTCGGGCAGCTGCGCGAGGTCTACGGCGACCGGCTGGAGGACCCGGCGTTCGTCCTCGACGCGACGCTCGCGCTGGCCTGAGCCGGCCGTCCCGACCGACCCATGCCCGCCGTGCGGTCAGGACCGGGCGTGGGCCACCTGCCCCGCCACCCAGGTGACGGCGACACGGTCGGCGAAGCCGCGGAGCGCCGTGGCGTGCTCGCGGTCGGAGCCGCCGTCCAACGGGTCGGCGTCGAGCAGCACCAGGTCTGCCGGGTGGCCGGGGGCGACCGTCCCCCAGCCGTCGGTCGAGGCGGCCAGCGCCTCGCGGGCGGTGATCGCCTGCTCCGGGTGCCACGGCTCCCGCTCGTCGCCGGAGCGGTGCACGGCCGCGGCGATCGCCAGCCACGGGTCGAGCGGCGAGACGGGCGCGTCGGAGCCGAGCACCACCTCGACACCGTCGTCGAGCATCCACCGCAGCGGGAAGCAGCGCTCGGCCCGGCCGGGCCACAGCCGCTCGGTGACGTCGCGGTCGTCGAGGAGGTGGGCCGGCTGCACGCTGGCGCGGACGCCGAGCGCGGCCATCCGGCGTACGTCGTCGCGCGTGGTGAGCTGCACGTGCTCGACGCTGCCGCGCGCGCCGGTCTCCTCGAAGGCGGCGAGCGCCTCGGTGACGGCGCGGTCGCCGATGGCGTGCACGGCGACCTCGAGGCCACCGGCCACGGCTCGGGCGAGGAGGGCACGGAGCTCCTCCGGCGTCTGGTTGGGCTGGCCCTCCTCGTGACCGGGGACGGCCTTGTCGGCGTAGGGCTCGCAGCACCAGGCGGTGCGGGTGTTGAGGGAGCCGTCGCTGATGATCTTGAGCGGCCCCATGGTCAGGCGCGGGTCGCCGTCGAGCGGGTCGCCGGACCGGAGGCCGCGGGCGAGCACGTCGTCGAGGCCGTCGGCGTAGCAGGCGTGGCGGATCCGGAGCAGGTCGGCGCCGCCGGCCCAGCGCGCGGCCCAGTCGGCCACGCCGCCGCTGAACTCGAGGTCGACCAGCCCGACGACGCCCTGCGCCGCGGCGGCCTCCATCGAGCGTCGGTAGGCCTCGGGGCCCGTGCCGTCGGTGCCGAGCACGCTGGCCAGCCGGCCGTAGGCCAGGAACCACTCGGTCTCGCTCACCACGGTGTCGCGGCTCGAGAGGGCGAGCATGTGGAGGGCGGTGGTGTTGAGCCACCCGTGGTGGCCGTCCCCGGCGATCAGGACGATCGGCTGGTCGGTCCCGATGGCGTCCAGGTCGGACACGGTGGGGTTGGCGGGCCACGCGGTCGGTCGATGCCCCCAGCCGATGACCGGCAGGTCGGGCCACTGCTCGAGCCGCTCGCGGACGAGGTCGACCGCCTCGGCGCTCGACCGGGCCGGCGCCAGGTCGAGCCGGGCCGAGCTCAGGGTCCACTGGCCGAGGTGCACGTGCTGGTCCCACAGCCCCGGCGCCAGCCACCGCCCGCCCCCGTCGTACGACGCCTCGCCGGGGGCGGCGGCCAGCCCGGGGCCGACCTCCACGACCCGGTCGCCGTCGACGCGGACGTCGAGCAGCCCCGCGACAGGGGCCGGGAGCGGTCCCGAGACCGCCACCAGGTGGACGTTGCTGATCAGCACGGGCCCACCGTATGAGGCGTGGCTCACGTCCCGACGGCGACCCCGCCGAGCCAGACGGCGACCGGCCGGCCGAGGGCCGCCACGTCGGTCGTCACGTCGCCGTCCACGACGAGGAGGTCGGCGAGGCGCCCGGCGGCGAGGCGCCCGGCGTCGACGCCGCAGTCGTCGGCCGCCGCGGAGGTCGCCGTCGCGAGCGCCTCGTCGACGGGCCAGCCGCCCTCGACGAGCGCGGCGACCGAGCGCCACAGGTGTCCGTGCGGCTTGGCGGGCATCGCCCCGGCGTCCAGCCCCGACACCACGCGCACGCCGTGCTCACGCAGCCGGAGCGAGCCGCGCGCGACCTGCGCGAAGTGGGCGTCGCGGTCGGTGATCCCGATGCGGGTGAGCATCTCCAGGACGTGCGGCGGCATCTGGGAGACGGGTGGGAACCGGGCGGCGTCGTGGCCGAGCGTCGGGTCGACCGTCACGCCTGCCGACGCCACCCGGTCGAGGAGCTCGGCCGGGGCGTGCACGCCGCCGGGCGCCAGGCAGGTGAAGTGCTCGAGGCCGTCGACGCCGGCGTCGAGCGCTACCTCGGCGCCCGTGACCGAGTGCGTGTGGGCCACCACCCGCAGTCCCGCGGTGTGGGCGGCGTCCACCAGGTGCCGCAACGGCGCCACCTCGAACTGGGCGCCGAGCTGGTCGCTGCCCGGCGTCAGGAAGCCGCCGCTCGCCATCACCTTGACCAGGTCGACCCCGCGCTCGACGCGGTCCGCGACGGCGCGGTCCAGCGCGGCCGGGTCGTCCGGGTCCACCGCGCCGCCCAGGAAGTGGCAGTGCCCGGCGGGGGTGGTGAGGGGCGGGCCGGCGGCCACCACCCGGGGCAGCCTCTCGGGGTGGCGGCCCCGGTGCGCCAGCACCCGGAAGCCGGCGTCACCCAGGTCGCGCACGGTCGTCACGCCGGCAGCGACGTGGTCCTCCAGCGCGGCGGTGACGACGAGGTCCACCGAGGCGGGGTCCGCGGTCCCCGCCCACTCCAGGCTCCCCTGCGCGCCGGGGAACGCGCCCGCGGCGACCAGGTGGACGTGGCAGTCGACCAGCCCCGGCAGGAGGGTGCCGTCGAGGTCGGTGACGGGCACGTCGCCGGGCGGCGAGAACGCGGCCGGCTCGACGCCCGCGATGCGGTCGCCGTCCACGACGACGGTCGCGCCGTCCCGGCGGAAGCGCTCGCCGTCGTACGCCCTCGCGACCCGGAGCGCCCACCGCTGGCCCATCCTCCCGATGGTCCGCCTGACGGGCGCGGACCGCACCTGTCGAGGCCGGTGGACCAGACCGGCTCCGGCCCGGGATACTGCACCCGTGAACTGGCGGGGGCCTGCAGTGCTGGTCGCGCTCCTGGCGATCGGCGCCGGGAGCGGCTTCGCCGCGTCCGCCCAGACCCGCGACGCCACGCTCGGCGAGGGCGTGCCCTCGCCCGTCCCGGCCTCGCGCCCGGACATGCCGGTCGAGGCACCGAGGCCCTACGAGACGGACCCCGACGATCCCGCGCTCCTGCCGGGCATCGCGATGAAGCCCGCCACACTCGGCTCCGGCAAGTTCGAGATCACCTTCCCCGCCCCCGTCGGCTGGACCACCAACGCCAACGCGAGCAACGAGTGGAAGTGGAAGAAGCCGGGCACGTCCAACAACACCTACGTGATGCGCATCGAGCAGATCAACAGCCAGGACATCACCATCGAGGACGCGATCGACATCCGGATCGAGCGGCTGCGCGACGAGCAGGAGGACGTCGTGATCATCGAGCGCGGGGCCGACACCCTCGAGTACACCTACCGCAGCAACGAGGGCAACGCGCGGCACAGCTTCATGCGGTGGCTCGACCTCGACATGAGCGGCCAGGCCGACGTCGAGATCGTGGTGCACGGTCGCGAGGTCGACGTCCAGGGCGCCGAGGACCTGATCCGCCGGGTCGGCGACGGCATGGGCGGGGCGGGCGCCGCGGAGATCCCGCTGCCCTGAGCGGTGCCCTGAGCGGTGCCCTGAGCGGTGCCCTAGGGTCGCGTCGTGAGGTCGCGGGGGGTCGCTGTGCTCGCGCTGCTGGTGCTGGTCGGCGCCGTCGGCGGGTTCGGCGCGTCCTGGGGGCTCCGCCGGGACCTCGGCGGGGACCGGCCCGCGCAGCCGGTGGCCGCCGCGTCGCCGAGCCTGCCCGTCGACCCGGTGCCCGAGCTGCTGCCGGACCCGACCTACCCGCCCCTCGAGCCGGGCGTCCCGCTCGTGCGCCAGCAGGTCGGCAGCGGCAGCTTCCGGATGACGGTGCCCGTGCCCGAGGGCTGGGACTTCACCGAGAACTCGCTCAACGAGTGGCAGTGGCGCCCGCCGGGTCAACCGTCCTTCGGCTACCTGCTGCGGGTGGAGCAGGTGCTGAGCAACCGGCGCTCGATCGACTGGACCCTCGACCGGCGCATCGACGAGCTCGACGAGGACGAGGAGAACTTCGAGGTGCTGGACCAGGGCACCGCCGGGCTCCACTTCCGCTTCGTCGCGAGCAACCACCTGCGCAGCGGCTACCTCAGGTGGCTCGACCTGACCGGGTCCGACAACGCGCAGGTCGAGGTCGCGGTGACCGGCCGCATCGTCGACTCACCGGGGATGGCCGACCTCGTCGGCCGCGTCGCCGCCGGGATCGAGCTGGGTTGACCGCGGCGGTCAGAGGCCCATCCCCTGGGTGTCCACCGAGGCCAGCACCCGGTTGGCGGTCGGCCGGTCCGTGCTGCGCACCTGCACCCAGAGCAACCGGTTGGACGTCAGCTGCACGACGCGCTCGACGATGACGTCGACGCCCGGGCAGCCGGTGAAGGTGACCTGCATGGAGTCGCGGCCGTCGCGCTGGTCCTCGATGAGCGACCCGGTCTCCTTGCAAGTCGGGTGCTGGGGCACCCGGGACGGCAGCTTGTCGCCCGCGAGGATCCCGATGAAGACGCCGGGCGCCGGGTCCTCGTCGGTGTTCCAGCCGTCCTTGCTGCCGGCGGCGAGCGCCGGGTGCTCGCGCTGACCCTCGAGCGGGACCCACTGCTGGGGGTCGACCTGCGCCGTCCACTCGTCCGGGACGGTGACGAAGATCGTGCCCGTGCTGTCGGTGAGCGTCCGCTCGGAGGTCATCGCCTGCTCGAGACCCCAGCCGGCGCCGGCGCCCAGGGAGAGCGCCACCACCGCGGCGACCAGCCACGGCCAGCGCCGCCGCGACGGGGCCGGGTCGGCCGGCGCGTCCTCGTCGCGGTCGGTCACGTCGGTTCGCGGGGCTGCCTGCGTGAGGTCGGGGTCGGTCGGGACCCAGGCCTGCGGCAGCTCGTCGACGCGTCCCCCCATCGTGGCGGCCAGGGCGGCCGTGAACGCCTCGACGTCCTCGAACCGGTCGCGGCGGTCCTTGGCCAGTCCCCTGCGCACGACGGCCTCGGCGTCGGGGTTGTCGATCTCCATCGGCGGCGGGGGCGGCGGGTCCTCCGCGGCGGCCAGGCTGGTGTGGTGGTAGGGCTGCCGGCCGGCGAGGAGGTAGTAGCTCAGCGCGGCCAGGGAGAACTGGTCGGCCCGCGGGTCCAGGCCCTCCCCCAGCGCCTGCTCGGGGGCGACGTAGGTCGGGGTGCCGCCGACCATGGTGAGCCGCGACGACATGTCCATCGCCTTGCCGAGCCCGAGGTCGCCGAGCATCGCCAGCACGCGCGAGCCGCGGCCGTTGTCGACGGTGCGGAACAGCACGTTGGCCGGCTTGACGTCGCGGTGGAGCACCCCGCGGTCGTGCAGCGCGGTCAGGCCGCGTCCGACCTGCTCGATGACGGTCAGCGCCTGCGAGGGCTCGAGGGCCGAGAGCTCGAGGCGGTCGGCCAGCGTGCCCTGGTCGGCGTACGCCATCACGAGGTAGGGACGGTCGTCGGCCAGCTCCCCCGCGTCGTAGACGGGCACGACGTGGGGCGACTCGACCTTGCGCAGGAAGCGCCCCTCCTCGAGGAACCGCTGGCGGATGTGCAGGTCGCCGCTCCAGTTGTCGGCCAGCACCTTGATCGCCACCGGGCAGTCGAGGTGCTCGTCGTAGGCGAGCCACACGGTCGCGAACGCCCCCGACCCGATGCGGCGCCGCACCGGGTACCGACCGAGACGAGAGGGAGCGGACACCCGGGCATTATCGTGCAGGGGTGAGCTATTCCGGGGACGAGGGCGGCGCGCTGTCGCCGGACGACATCGACGACCTGGCGCGACAGGCGCGCGACGGGGACCGTGATGCGCTCGAGCAGCTGCTCTCGGCGGTCCGTCCACGCGTGCTGAACATCTGCCGCGGGGTGCTGCCCTACTCCGGTGACGCCGAGGACGCGTGCCAGGAGGCGATGCTCAACGTCGCCACCAAGATCGACTCCTGGGGCGGTCGCGGACGCTTCACGACCTGGCTGCACATCGTGGCCGTCAACAGCGCGCGGACGACGTACCGCCGGATGAAGAACCTCGCCACCCCCACCGACTTCGAGGACGGCGCCCACGACCGTCCCGACCCGCGCACCACGAGCGTGATCGCCGGCACCCGGCTCGACCTGCTCGACGCGATGGAGACCATCGAGCGCGACCACCCGCAGTTCGTCGAGCCGCTGCTGCTGCGCGACGTCTACGGCCTGCCCTACGACGAGATCGCCACGCTGGTCGACGCCCCGCTGGGCACGGTCAAGGCGCAGATCCACCACGGCCGCAAGCTGGCCCGGCCCTTGCTCCGGGGCGATCGGTGACACGTCCGGGCGCCCTGTCGACCGTGTTGTCGACCGCCCTGTCGACCGTGCTGCTCGCCGGTTGCTCGTCGGGAACCGAGGTCTCCGACGAGCTCGTGACGCCGAGCCCGTCGCGGGCGGCCGCCGGCGAGGACGGTTCGGTGGCGCCGGCGTCGGCGCCCACGGTCGTCGACCGGGTCGAGCCGGACCTCGACCTCGCGCTCTCCGAGCCGGTCGAGGACAGCGTCTACCCCCAGGCCGGCGACCCCCGCGTCGACGCGCTGCACTACGGCCTCGACCTCACCTGGGACCCCGACGGGTCCCGGCTGACGGGCGAGGCGACGATCACCTTCCGCGCGACGCGAGCAGCCCCGCGCTTCCAGCTCGACCTCGGCGCGCCGCTCGAGGTCGGCGAGGTGACCCTCGACGGTGAGGTGGTGCGCACGGCGCACCGCGGCAAGGACCTCGTCGTCCGCGCGCCGCTCGAGGCCGACGGCCGCCACGAGCTCGTCGTGTCCTACGCCGGCACGCCGCGGCCGGCACCCGCCCCGACGACGCGCAGCGACTTCTCGACCACCGGGTTCACCGTCACCGACACCGGCGAGGTGTGGACGATGCAGGAGCCGTTCGGCGCCTACACCTGGTATCCCGTCAACGACCAGCCGGCCGACAAGGCGCTCTACGACATCACCGTCCACGCGCCGTCCCCGTGGACCGGCGTCGCCAACGGCCGGCTCACCGAGCACACGGTCGAGGAGGACCGCACGACGACGTCGTGGCAGCTCGTCGAGCCGGCCTCGTCCTACCTCGTCACCCTCGCGATCGGCGACTACGCCCACAGCAGCAACTCCACCGACGACGGCATGGAGGTCGCCTACTGGACGCCGCGCGGGATGGTGCAGCGCGTCGACCAGGTGCAGACGGCGGCTGCCACCGTCGACTGGGTCGAGTCCCGGCTGGGCGACTACCCCTTCGACTCGCTCGGCCTGGTGGTGACCGCGTCGCAGAGCGCGATGGAGACCCAGACGATGGTCACGCTCGGCAACAACGAGTACGTCCTGTCGCCCGAGGTCGTCGCCCACGAGATCGTGCACCAGTGGTACGGCGACCAGGTCTCGCCGTCGGACTGGCGCGACGTGTGGCTCAACGAGGGCATGACGATGCTGATGCAGTGGATCTACCAGGACGAGCACGAGGGCCAGCCGCTCGACGCCAGCCTGCGCAGCGCCCGCGCGTCCGACCAGCAGCTGCGCGACGCGTACGGACCGCCCGGCGACTACGACCCGCGGCAGTTCGGCAGCTCCAACATCTACTACACGCCCGCCCTGATGTGGAACGAGCTGCGCCGGGCGCTCGGCGACGACGAGTTCTACCGGGTCGCCCGATCGTGGCTGAGCGAGAACGACAACACCTCCGCGTCCCGCGAGCAGATCTACGCCCACTGGGAGGACGAGACCGGCCTCGAGCTGTCGGCCTTCTTCGACCGCTGGATCACCGGCCGCACGACGCCGCGGCCGGGCGTGCCGGGCGCCTAGCGCTCAGTGCCGCTCGGGCTGCTCCTCGGGCTGCTCCTCCGCCTGCTCCTCCGCCGCCTCGACGGCTTCCGGCTCCGAGACCGCCGGCTCCGCGGCCGGCTCGGGCAGCGCCACGCCGGGGACTGTGCCGGTGAGCGTGGCGAGCATCTGGCGGACGTTGGACAGCTGGGCGTTGATGCTGTCGCGCCGCTGGGCGGCCGCGGCGAGCTCGCGCTCGGACTCCGAGCGCACCCGGTCGGCGGTGGCGCGGGCCTCGGCGACCATCGTCGTCGAGCGCTCCTCGGCGTCGGAGAGCATCCGGGCGATGCGGGCCTCGGCCTCGGCGCGGCTGCGCTCCATCGCGGCCTCGGTGTCGCGGTTGCGCGCGGCCATCGCGTCGAGCTCGGCCTGGGTGGCGGCCTGCTGGGCCTGGAACTCCGAGGTGGCCTTCTGCCGGCGCTCGGCCAGCGTGGTCTCGAAGTCGGCGGCGGACTGGGCAGCCTTGGCGCGGGCGTCCTCGTGGAGCGCCTCCGCCTCCGCGCGGCGGGCGGACGCGTCGCGCTCGGCGGCGTCGCGCTCGGACTCGGCTGCCGTACGCGCGTCCGAGAGCACGCGGGCGGCCTCGGCGTCGGCGTCGCGACGGGTCTCGTCGGCGTAGCGGTCGGCGTCCGCGCGCACGGCGCCGGCCTCGGCCTCGGCCTCCTTGCGGAGCGCCTCGACCTCGCCCACCACGCGGTCACGGATGTCGGCGGCCTCCGCCTCCGCGAGCGACAGGATCTGCCCGACCCGCTCGCCGAGGTGCTCGAACCCCGGCGCCTCCGGCTCCTGCTGCTGCTGGGCGACCAGGGCGTCCCGGGAGGTGACGGCCTCCTGGCGGGCGGCCTCCGCGGCCGCCTCGGCGGCCTCGAGCCGGCGGCGCAGGTCGGCGACCTCGCCCTGCGCCTGGGTCACGGCGCGTTCGACCTCGGCCGGGTCGTAGCCGCGGCGCACCGTCGTGAACATCTCTTCAGGCATCGGGGGTCTCCTGGTGGGTGGGGGCGTGGGGGTCCGGGGACGGGTCGGGCGAGACGGCCACGGGGCCGTCGGGCGGCTGCTGGCGCTCGGGGACGGACAGCGCCTCGATCACGCCGGAGAGCTGGCCGAGCTCGGCCGCGATGCGGTCGCGCCGGCCCTGCAGCTCGGTGATCTCGGCGCGGGCGCGCTCGACGGCGCGACGGGCACCGTCGCGCAGCCGGTCGGCCTCGGCCCGGCCCTCGGCGACGAGGGCGACCGACTCCTCGCGCGCGCTCCGCCGCTGCTCGGCGGCCTCGGCCCGGGTCCGGGTGACCTCCTGGGCCACGAGGGCACGCAGGCTGGCGGCACCGGACTCGGCCTCGGCCCGGCGGCGCTCGAGGCGCTCGACCGCGCGCTCGGACTCGTCGGTCGCGTCGGCGATGATCCGCGCGGCCTCCGCCTCGGCCCGCTGGAGGGTGGCGCGGGCGTCGCTCTCGAGCTCGCCCGCGGCGAGGGCGGCCACCTGCGTGACGTCGTCGGCGCGCTGCTGGACCTCCGCGATCTCGAGAGCCATCCGGCCGGCGACGGCGGAGATCACGCCCTGCAGGCGACGGCGTACGAGCCGGGCGTGGGCGCCGACCTCGGCGTGCCCGGCGCGACGGATGGCGTCGGCCTCGGTGGCCGCGCCGGCCAGCACCGACTCGACCGTGCGCGTCGCCCACTCGGTCTGCTCGGCGGCCTGGCGCAGCTTCTCCTCGCTCTCGGCCCGGGCCGCGGCGAGGGTCTGCTCGGCGACCTGGCGCATCCGGTCGACCTCGGCGCCGGTCGTGCGCCGCAGCTCCTCGACGTGCAACGCCGCCTCGTCGCGCATCCGGGCGGACTCCGTGGACGCGCTGGCACGCAGCGACTCGGCCTCGGCGGTCGCGGAGGTGAGGTGCTGCTGGCCGGCGGACCGTGCCTCCTCCACCAGGCGGACGGCGGTCCGCTGGGCGGCGTCGACGGTGTCGTGGGCCTCGGCGCGGGCGGCCTCGAGGAGCGTGGCCTTCTCGGTGGCCGCGGTGTCGCGCAGCTCCTGCGACTCGGCGCGGAGCGCGACGGCGTCGTCGCGGGCCTGGGCGCGCAGCTTGTCGCCCTCGATGCGGGCCGCCTCCACCTGCTGGTCGCGGGCGTCGGAGGCGGAGCTCATCAGCAGGGCTGCCTGCTCGTTGGCGTCGACGACGATCGTCGCCGCCTCCTCCGAGGCGCCGGCCAGCACCTCCTCGGCCTGCCGGCGCGCCCGGCCCGCCTCGGCGCGGTCGCGCTCGGCCTCCGCACGGAGCTTGCGGGCCTCCTCGCGCAGCCGGGCGAGGTCGGCGGTCAGCCGCTCCGCCTCCTGCCTGGCCTCGCTCTGCAGCTGGTCGGCGACCTGCTGCGCCCGCGCGAGCAGGGCTGCGGTGGTGGGCTCGCCGGAGGACGCCGTCGCGGCATCGAGGGACATGCCCGCTCCTCTCACACACGATCCGAGGCGGTCATTGTCGCAGCGCGACCACCTCGCTGACAAAGCGCTCGTCCGTTCCGCTCACAGCGAAAGCCCCTTGCCGCCCGACCCGCGGCCCGCTGGAGTGTGGGCCATGAAGCTCCTCGTCCTCGGCGGCACCCGGTTCCTGTCCCGCGAGGTGGCCGTCCAGGCCGTGACGAGGGAGTGGGACGTCACCTGCGCGTGCCGCGGCGAGTCCGGGCCGGTGCCCGACGGCGCCACGCACCTGCCGTGGGACCGTGCGGACGAGCCGCCCGCCGCCCTGGCCGACGGCGGGTGGGACGCCGTCGTCGACGTCGCCCGGCTGCCGTCCCAGGTGCGCAGCGCCGTCGCGGCCACGCGCGACGCGCACTGGGTCTTCGTCTCGACGATCAGCGTCTACGCCGACAACTCCTCCGCTGCCATGGAGCCGCTGCTCGAGCCGATCACCGACGACGTCGACCTGGCCGTCGACCCGGAGGCCTACGGCGGCATGAAGGTGGCCTGTGAGCAGCTCGTGCAGTCACGGGCCGCCTCGTCGGTCGTCGTACGCCCGGGGCTCATCGTCGGCCCCGGAGACCCGACCGGACGCTTCGCCTACTGGCCCCAGCGCCTGGCCCGCGGCGGCGAGGTGCTCGCCCCCGGCGCGCCCGCCGACGTGGTGCAGGTCATCGACGTGCGCGACCTCGCGGCGTGGGTGCTCGACCTCGCCGAGGCCCGCACCACCGGCACCTACGACGCCGTCGGGACGCCGATGCCCCTGGAGCGGATGCTCACCGAGGCGGCGTCGGGCGTGGGTGACGCCTCCCCCGGGCTGACGTGGGTCGACACCGCGTTCCTCGAGGCGCAGGGGGTCGCGCCCTGGGCGGGCGAGGGGTCGCTGCCGCTGTGGCTGCCGCGTCCGGAGTACGACGGGATGCTGGCGCACGACCCCGCCCCGGCCGTCGCCGCCGGGCTGCGGCTGCGACCGGTCGCCGAGACCGCCCCCGGCTGCCTCGACTCGCCCGTCACGGCCCTGTCGGCCGAGCGGGAGGCGGAGGTCTTGGCGGCCTGGCACGCCCGCTGACCCACGACCGGGCACTTCGTGCCCGTCCTCGGCGCCGACCGGGCACTTCGTGCCCGTGGTGCGGCAGGAAGTGCCCGGTCGAGGGGCCGGACGGGCACGAAGTGCCCGGTCACGTGTAGTGGTCGGTCAGAAGAGCAGCGCCGTGCCGGGGTCGCGGAGGATCCCGGCGACGTCGGCGAGGAAGCGCGAGCCCTTCTCGCCGTCGATGTGGCGGTGGTCGAAGGACAGCGCCAGCGTGGTGACGTCGCGGACCACGATCTCGCCGGTCTCCTCGTCCACCCACGGCCGCTTGTTGATCGCGCCGAAGCACAGGATCGCGGACTCGCCGGGGTTGATGATCGGGGTCCCGGCGTCGACGCCGAAGACGCCGACGTTGGTGATGGTGAACGTGCCGCCCGCCATCTCCGCCGGCTGCGTCCGGCCCTCGCGCGCGGTGGCGGTGAGCTCGCCGAGCGCGGCCGCCAGCTCGGTCATCGACAGGGAGTCGGCGTCCTTGACGTTGGGCACCACCAGGCCGCGCGGCGTGGCGGCCGCGATGCCGAGGTTGACGTAGTGCTTGTAGACGACCTCCTGCGCCGCCTCGTCCCAGACCGAGTTGATCTCCGGCGTGCGCTGCATCGCCAGGATGACCGCCCGGGCCAGGACCAGCAGCGGGCTGACCCGGACGTCGCGGAGCTCCGGGCGCTTCTTGAGCCGGGCCACCAGCTGCATCGCCGCCGTCACGTCGACGGTGATCCACTCGGTGACGTGCGGGCTGGTGAAGGCCGACTGGCTCATCGCCGCCGCCATCATCTTGCGCACGCCCTTGATGGGCTCGCGGGTCTCCCGCTCGCCCGACGCCGCGCGGGACAGCCCACGCTGGGTCGAGCCGCCGTAGGACGCACCGGGGGCGTCCGCGCCGCTGAACGCGGCCGCCGCGGACTCAGCACCCCCACTCGCACCGCCGGCCGAGCCGCCGCGCGAGGCCGCGCCCTGGACGTCGTCGCGGGTGATCGAGCCCGACGGGCCGGAGCCGGTCAGGGTGGTGAGGTCGACACCGAGGTCCTTGGCTAGCTTGCGGACCGGCGGCTTCGCCAGCGCGCGTACGACGCCGGGCTCGACCTGCGCGGCCGCCGGGACCAGCGCCTCGGCGGGCGCCGGCGGGGCCGCACGTCGCTGGTCCACGGCGGGCACCGGGGACTCGTCGGCGGGCATGACCTCGTCGGACTGGGCGCCGCCGGGCGCGAAGGCGCCCTGCACCTGCATCTGCGTCTGCGCGCCGGCGTCGGTGCTGGGCGACGCGGAGCCGCGGCGGGCCCGGCGCATCGGGCCGCGGTCGGCCTTGATCCGGCCGACCAGCGAGGCGCCCTCCATCGAGCCGGACGCCGCCGGGTTGGACAGGTCGATGTCGGCCGCGTCGACCTGGGCCGGGGCAGCCGTGGCCGCACCGTCCGCCGCGCCGGCCTTCTGGGCCATGCCGAGATAGGGGTCGGACTCGGTCTGCGGGGCCGCGGGCGCCGGCTCCTCGCCGGGAGCACCGATCGAGATGATCGGCGTGCCGACGGGCACGGTCTCGCCCTCGGGGACGAGCAGCGCCAGGACGGTGCCCTCGAACGGCGAGGGCAGCTCGACGAGCGACTTGGCGGTCTCGATCTCGACGACCACGTCGTTGATCTCGATGGTGTCGCCGACCTTGACCTTCCAGGCGACGATCTCGGCCTCGGTGAGGCCCTCACCGACGTCGGGGAGGAGGAACTCAGACATCACATGACCTTTCGGGCAGGAACACGGCCCAGTGAGCCGTCCGCGTCGCGACGGCGCCTGCAGGAGGAGGGCTGCGCCCGGAGGAGCGCAGCGGGGGAGGTCGCCGCAACGACGACGACGGCGCCGTCTCCCAGCGACGCGGACACGGCGAAGCGGAGCGAGCCCATCAGTACGAGAAGCTGCGGTCGACGGCGTCGAGCACCCGGTCGAGGTCGGGGAGGTACTCCTCCTCGATCCGCGACGGCGGGTAGGGCGTGTCGAACGCGCCGACGCGGAGCACCGGCGCCTCGAGGGAGTAGAAGCACTGCTCGGTGACCCGGGCCGCGAGCTCGGCGCCCATGCCGAGGTTGACGTGGGCCTCGTGGGTGACCACGCAGCGACCGGTGCGGCGTACGGACTCGTAGACCGGCGCCATGTCGAGCGGCGAGAGGGTGCGCAGGTCGATGACCTCGAGGCTGCGGCCCTCGGACTCGGCGGCCTCGGCGCACTTGAGCGCCGTCTTCACCGTCGGGCCGTAGGCGAGCACCGTGGCATCGGTGCCGGGCCGGACGACGCGCGAGGTGAACAGCGGCTCGGGGGTGGCCGACTCGTCGAGCTCGGCCTTGTCGGCGTGGTACTGCCGCTTGGGCTCGAGGAAGATCACCGGGTCGTCGTGGGCGATGGCCTGCTGGATCATCCAGTAGCCGTCGACCGGGTTGGAGCAGGCGACGACCTTGAGGCCGGGGGTGTGCGCGAACTGCGCCTCGGGGCTCTCGGAGTGGTGCTCGACCGCGCCGATGCCGCCGCCGAAGGGGATGCGGATGACGATCGGCATCTTCACCTTGCCCTGCGAGCGGTAGGTGTACTTCGCGACCTGGCACACGATCTGGTCGTAGGCGGGGTAGACGAAGCCGTCGAACTGGATCTCCACGACGGGGCGGTAGCCGCGCAGCGCCATGCCGACCGCGGTGCCGACGATGCCGGACTCCGCGAGGGGGCTGTCGATGACGCGGTCCTCGCCGAAGTCCTTCTGCAGGCCGTCGGTGATGCGGAAGACGCCGCCGAGCTTGCCGACGTCCTCGCCCATCAGCAGGACCTTGTCGTCGTCCTCCATCGCCTTGCGCAGGCCCATGTTGAGGCCCTTGGCGAGGGTGATCTTCTGCGTGGTGGCGGTGCTCATGCGTGGGACTCCTCAAACGACTCGAGGTAGGCCGCGAAGCCGTCGCGCTGGGCGGCGATCTCCTCGGTCATCTCGCTGAAGACGTAGCCGAACTGGTCCAGCGGCTTGGGGTCGGGCAGCGCCTTGCAGCCCTCGCGGAGGTGGTGGCCCAGCTCCTTGGCCTCGGCGTCGAGGCTGTCGAAGAACTCCTGGTCGACCAGGCCGTTGCGGCGCAGGTAGACCTTGAGCCGCTCGATCGGGTCCTTGAGCTTCCAGTGCTCGAGCTCGTCGTTGAGGCGGTAGCGCGTCGGGTCGTCCGTCGTGGTGTGCGCGCCCATCCGGTAGGTGTAGGCCTCGACGAACGACGGACCGTTGCCCTCGCGCGCCCGCTGCAGCGCGGCCTTGGTGACGGCGTACGTCGCCAGCACGTCGTTGCCGTCGACGCGGATGCCCGGGAAGCCGAAGCCCAGCGCTCGCTGGTAGAGCGGGATCCGGGTCTGGCGCTCGATCGGCTCCGAGATGGCCCACTGGTTGTTCTGGCAGAAGAACACGACGGGGGCGTTGTAGGACGCGGCGAAGATGAACGCCTCGTTGACGTCGCCCTGCGAGGACGCGCCGTCGCCGAAGTGGGCGATCACGGCAGCGTCGCGCTCCGGGTCGCCGGTGCCGACGACGCCGTCGCGCTGCATGCCCATGGCGTAGCCGGTGGCGTGGAGCGTCTGGGCGCCGATGACGATCGTGTAGAGGCCGAAGTTGTTCTCGTTGGGGTCCCAACCGCCCTGGTCGACCCCGCGGAAGAGGCCGAGCAGCCGCAGCGGGTCGACGCCCTTGCAGTAGGCGACGCCGTGCTCGCGGTAGGTCGGGAAGACGTAGTCCTGCGGGCGCAGCGCGCGGCCGGCGCCGATCTGGGCGGCTTCCTGGCCGAGCAGCTGGGCCCAGATGCCGAGCTCGCCGTGGCGCTGGAGCGCGGTGGCCTCGACGTCGATGCGCCGGGTCAGGACCATGTCGCGGTAGAGCCCGCGCAGCTCCTCGGCGGAGAAGTCGTGGTCGAACTCGGGGTGGTGGACGCGCTCGCCCTCGGGCGTCAGCAGCTGGACGAGGTCGGGGCCACCGTCGGACTGGGAGGGTCCGAAGACCTCCGCAAGGTCGGGGCCGAAGGTGTCACTCCGGGGGGAGGCAGGGTCGGACAACGCACTCTCCTTCAACAGCTAGCGGCAGTCGCGGGATCGCCGGACGCCGACGGCTTGCAGCGTGGTCGTCGGCGTGTGTGACCCCGACCACATGATGGGGCTCAACGTATCGGCCGCAGCCTGCCAGCACCAATCTGGGTGGGGCTGCGGCGACCCCCTGCAGGCCTCGCTCAGGCCTCGCTCAGGCCTCGGTCAGCCGCGTCCGTGCGGGGTGCGCCAGACCTCCGGGTCGGGTCCCGCGGGGACGATCTGCGTCGGGTTGATGTCGGTGTGCACGACGTAGTAGTGCTGCTTGATCTGGTCGAAGTCGACCTCGTCGCCGAAGCCGGGCGTCTGGAACAGGTCGCGGGCGTAGCCCCACAGGTTCGGCATCTCGGTGAGCTTGTTGCGGTTGCACTTGAAGTGGCCGTGGTAGACCGCGTCGAAGCGGGCCAGCGTCGTGAACAGCCGCACATCGGCCTCGGTGATCGCGTCACCCATCAGGTAGCGGCGGTCGGCGAGCCGCTCCTCGAGCCAGTCCATCGCCGTCCACAGCCGCGCGTACGCATCCTCGTACGCCTCCTGCGAGCCGGCGAAGCCGCAGCGGTAGACGCCGTTGTTGACCTCGGTGAAGACCCGCTTCATGACCCCCTCCATCTCCTCGCGGAACTCGGCGGGCCACAGGTCCGGGGCGTCGGGGCGGTGGTGCTCGCGCCACTCGAAGAACAGGTCGTGGGTGATCTGCGGGAAGTCGTTGGTGACGACCGCGCCCGACTCGACGTCGACGACGGCCGGGACGGTGATGCCGCGCGGGTAGTCGGGGTGGCGGGCGAAGTAGGCCTCCTGCAGCCGCTCGATCCCGAGCACCGGGTCGCGGCCGTCGGGGTCGAGGTCGAAGGTCCAGCTGCGCTCGTCGTGCGTCGGACCGGGCGCGCCCCACGAGATGACGTCCTCCAGGCCGAGGAGCTGGCGGACGATGATCGAGCGGTGCGCCCAGGGGCAGGCGCGCGCGGCGACGAGGCGGTAGCGCCCGGGCGCGACGTCCCACACCTGCACGTCGCGCGGGCTGTCCTTGGAGCCGCTCGGGAAGCGGTCGTCGAGCGGGTCCGCGGACCGCTCCCCGGCTAGGACCCGGTCGGGGATGTAGGACATGTCGCGCTCGAAGGGCTGGCCCTTGGTCGTGTAGCTCGCCTTGTCGTTCACTCTTCAACCGTACTCGCGTCTACGCCGGCGCGAAGCGGGCGGCCAGCTCGACGACCCGGTCGAACGCCTCGGTCTCGCCGATGCTGACGCGGACGCCGTCGCCGGCGAAGGGCCGCACGGAGATCCCGACCTCGCCGCACGCGGCCGCGAAGTCGAGGGACCGGTCGCCGAGCGGGAACCACACGAAGTTGCCCTGGGCGTCGGGCAGGTCCCAGCCGACGTCCCGGAGCCGGGTGACCAGGTCGGCGCGACGCGCCACGAGGTCCTCGACCCGCTCGAACAGCTCGTCGCGGGCCTCGAGGGAGGCGATCGCCGCGGCCTGCGCGACGTGGCTGACCCCGAACGGCAGCGAGACCGCGCGGAGAGCGGCGGCCAGCGGCGCCGGCCCGACGGCATAGCCGACGCGGAAGCCGGCGAGGCCGTAGGCCTTGGAGAACGTGCGGGTCAGGACCACGTTGTCGTGGCGCTGGTAGGTCGCGATCCCGTCGATGGCGTCGTCCATCCGCACGAACTCGAGGTAGGCCTCGTCCACGACGACCAGCACGTGGGAGGGGATGCGTGCGATGAACGCGTCGAGCTCGGACTGCGTCACCGCCGGTCCGGTCGGGTTGTTGGGGGTGCAGACGATGACGACCTTCGTGCGGTCGGTGACCGCGGCCGCCATCGCGTCGAGGTCGTGGCGGCCGTCGGCGGTGACGGGCACCCGTACGCTCGTCGCGCCGCCGACCGTGACGGCGATGGGGTAGGCCTCGAAGGAGCGCCAGGCGTAGACGACCTCGTCGCCGGGCTCGCAGAAGGCGTTGACCACCTGGTAGATCAGCCCGACGGACCCCGTGGCCGCGGCGAGGTGCTCGACCGGGACGCCCATCGCCTCGCCGAGGGCGGCGTAGAGTGCGGTGCTGCCCATGTCGGGATAGCGGTTCATCTCCGCCGCGGCCGCCGTGGCGGCCTCGAGCACACCGGGCAGCGGCGGGTAGGGGTTCTCGTTCGAGGACAGCTTGAATGACGTCAGCCCGGGTCGGGCGACAGGCGGCTTGCCGGCGACGTACGCAGGGATGGCGAGCACGTTGGGCCGGGGCTGGGGCGCGTCGGTGGACATGCCCGCACCCTAGTGATCGGCCCGGCGGCCCCGCCACGGCGTGAGGACCGGCAGCAGCACGAGCCCGACGACGAACCCGATGCCCGCGCCGAGGACGTTGTCGACCAGGTCGGTGACGTCGCAGGCGCGGTCGATCCGGGCGAGCTGGAGCTGGGTGAGCTCGATGGCGAGGCTGTAGGCCGCGAGCAGCCCGAGGCCGACCGGCGCGAGCACCAGCCCCGACCACCAGCGACCGAGGGCCAGCACGAGGAATGCGCCGGCGGGGACGAACAGCAGCACGTTGAGGGTGCGTTGGTCGAAACCGAGGACCTCGAAGGCCGCCCCGGTCGGGCCGCCGTAGTCCCACGAGCAGGACTCGCTGCGGCTCTCCGCGGGGACGATGCCGACGTCGGGACGGGTCGGCACGAGCGTCACGAGCGCGATGGCGACCAGCGACCAGAGGAGCCCGGACACGGACACCGCGGTCACCGTGCCGAGCCGCGCACGCAGCGCGAGCGCGAGCAGCACCGCGGCGGTCCCGGCCACGAGGGCGCCGAGCACCATCACGCCCACGCCGCCGATCGAGACCATCGGGCGAGGTTAGCCGCGAGCGCCCCCGCTACTGTCGTGGCATGCGTTTCGTGACCTGGCTGCTGACGTACGCCGCCGGCCTGGCCGTGGCCGCGCAGCTGCTCGACGGCATCCGGTTCGACGGGCCCGCCACCGGGCAGGCCGAGCTGCAGGAGAAGATCCTGCCGCTGCTGCTGGTCGCGCTGATCCTCGGCCTGGTGTCGACCTTCATCGAGCCGGTGATCAAGCTGCTGTCGCTGCCGTTCATCATCCTGACGCTCGGCTTCCTGCTGCTCGTCATCAACGCGCTCATGCTGCTGCTGACCGCGCGGCTCGCCGACGCCTTCGACCTCGGCTTCCACGTCGACGGCTTCTGGAGCGCGCTCGTCGGCGCCCTGATCATCACGGTCGTCGGCTGGGGCGTCCGGACGGCGCTGCCGGCGCGGGACTGACCCGTGGCCCAGCACCCACCGCAGCTCCCTCCCCCGCGCACGCCGGGGCGCTACTGCATCGCCCTGGTCTGCCTGGGCAACATCTGCCGCTCGCCCACGGCCCACGTCGTGCTCGAGCGCCGGCTGGTCGAGGCTGGGCTCGCCGACCGCGTCGAGGTCGCCTCGTCCGGCACCGGCGGCTGGCACGTCGGCAACCCGATGGACGACCGCGCCGCCGCGACCCTCACCGCCGCGGGCTACGACCCCAGCCGGCACCGCGCCCGGCAGTACGACGCCAGCTGGCCCGAGGCGTACGACCTCGTCCTGGTGATGGACGAGGCCAACCTGGCCGACGTGCGGGGACGCACCGACCGGGTGGGCCTGTTCCGTGACTTCGATCCGATCGATCCCGGGGCCGAGGTACCCGACCCGTACTACGGTGGGGCCGACGGCTTCGAGGAGGTGCTGGCGATGGTCGAGCGCACGAACGACGCGATCGTGACGGCACTGCACGACGCGGTGGCGGACCCCGGCTGATGGCCCGTCAGCCACTGGCCGCCCGGCGTGCGGAGGAGCTCCTCGGCACGCCCGTGGTCGCGACGGCTCCCGTGGCCGGCGGCGACATCGCCACCGCGACCCGGCTGCGGCTCTCGAGCGGCCAGACGGCGCTGATGAAGACGCTGCCGCACGCGCCGGAGGGGTTCTTCGAGGCCGAGGCCGCCGGCCTGCGGTGGCTCTCCGAGGTCGAGGGTGGCGTCCCGCTGCCCGAGGTGCTCGCGGCGGCCAGCGACTGCGTGGTCCTGGCCTGGGTCGAGCAGAGCTCCAAGACGCCGCCCGAGGCGGCCGTCGCGTTCGGCCAGCAGCTCGCCACCACCCACGCCGCCGGCGCGGAGGAGTGGGGGCTCGCGCACGACGGCTTCATCGGCCGCCTCCCGATGCCCAACCGGACGGCCGGGTCGTGGCCGGAGTTCTACGCCGTGCGCCGCGTGCTGCCCTACCTCAAGCTGGCGCGCGACCGCGGTGCGATCACCGACCCCGACGCGGCCGCCGTCGAGGCGGTGGTGGGCCGGCTGACCGACCTGATCCCCGAGGAGACGCCTGCCCGGCTGCACGGCGACCTCTGGAACGGCAACTGCCTGTGGGGCCAGGACCTCGCCATCCACGTCATCGACCCGGCGGCCTACGGCGGCCACCGCGAGGTCGACCTGGCGATGCTCCACCTCTTCGGGCTCACGCACCTGCCGCGGGTGATGGCGGCCTACGACGAGGCGCACCCGCTCGCCGACGGCTGGGAGGACCGGCTGGGCCTCCACCAGCTCTTCCCGCTCCTCGTGCACGCGTGCATGTTCGGCGGCGGCTACGGCGCCCGGGCCGGGGCGATCGCAGCGCGGTACGCCTGATGGCCGGCGCCGACGCCTGACCTCGGACCCGAGCCCTAGGCGGGTGCGCCGCGCAGGCGCACGGAGAGGCACGTGACGCACCACTCGAGCTTCTCGAACTCGGTGATGTCGACCGTCACCACGTCCAGGCCGCGCGCCGCGAGCAGGGCGGCGGACTCGGGCGCCGCGGCCGACATGAGCACGCGGTCGTCGCCGAGGAGCACGACGTGGGCACCCTGCTCCTCCGGCACGGCGAGGAAGCGTGGCCAGACGCCCGGGTCGTCCACCAGCGGCTCGTGGCCGATGACGGTGCCGTCGGGCAGGGCCGTGACCGCGGACTTGAGGTGCAGCACCTTGGTGACGGGGACGCCGGTGACGGTGGCGCCGAGCTCGCTGAGCAGCGCGGCCAGCTGGTCGACGCCCGCCTGGTTGGTGCGACCGCCGAGGCCCACCCACACCTGGTCGCCGTGGGTCAGCAGGTCGCCGCCGTCGATGGTCCCCGGCGCCTCGATCGCGGCGATCCGGTAGCCGCGGGCGGCGAGCAGGTCCGCCAGCCCCTCCGTCTCGCCGCGCCGCTCCTCGGCGCCGGGGCGCATCAGCACGGCGAGGTCCCCGTGCACGAACACCGGGTCCTCGATGAAGACGCCGTCGGGGTGCGCGTCGGAGGCCGGCGCCTCGACGACGTGCCAGCCGTGCTCGGTGAATGCGTCGACGTACGCCTGCCACTGGCGCAGCGCCAGGTCGAGATCGACCGGGGTCCGCTCGATGTGGGTGACCAGCCCGTCTGCCAGGGACGGCGACGGACGACGGACGAGCGCGAGTCGGCGATCCATGCCGCCGAGCGTAGTCAGCCGGCCGGCCGCCGCGACGCTCAGCGTGCGCTCAGGCGCGGCTGGCATCCTTGCGCTGTGAACGAGTCCCGGTCCCGCGTGCTGGTCGTCGACGACGACCGCGCCGTCCGCGACTCGCTGCGCCGCTCGCTGGAGTTCAACGGCTACGACGTCGTGCTCGCCGCGGACGGCGCCGAGGGCCTCGTCGCCATCGGTGCGCACCAGCCCGACGTGGTGGTGATCGACGTGATGATGCCGCGCCTCGACGGGATCGAGACCACGCGGGCGCTGCGCGCGGCGGGCAACGACGTACCGGTGCTGGTCCTCACCGCCCGCGACGCCGTGGGCGACCGGGTGGAGGGCCTCGACGCCGGCGCCGACGACTACCTCACCAAGCCGTTCGCGCTCGAGGAGCTGCTGGCCCGGCTGCGGGCGCTGCTGCGCCGCGTCGTGCCGGACCCCGACGCCGACGGCGAGGTGCTGACCTTCGCCGACCTCACCATGGACGTGTCCAGCCGCGACGTGTCGCGCGGCGGCCGGCCGATCGAGCTGACCCGCACGGAGTTCACGCTGCTGGAGATGTTCCTGCGGCGCCCGCGCCGGGTGCTCGACCGCTCGTTCATCCTGGAGGAGGTCTGGGGCTACGACTTCCCGACCAGCGCCAACTCCCTCGAGGTCTACGTCGGCTACCTGCGCCGCAAGACCGAGGCGGACGGCGAGCCGCGGCTCATCCAGACCGTGCGCGGCGTCGGCTACGTGCTGAAGGAATCATGAGCTCCTCGGGCACCTGGCCCCCGACCCGCTGGCACTACCGCAGGTCGCTCGCCTCGCGCGTCGCGGTGCTGACCACCGTCACGCTGGGCATCACGATCGCCATCCTCGCGCTCACGGCGTACCTCGTGATGCGCCAGCAGCTGATGAGCTCGCTCGACCAGTCGCTGCTCAACCGCGCCCACAAGGCCGCCGCGTTCAGCGACCTCCGCGACGCCACCGCCCAGGGGACGCCGGCATGGGTGCTGGGTGCGGCCGACGTGCGCATCATCTTCCTCAACGCCGAGGGTCGCGGCATGGCCGGCGACCACATCCCCAACTTCACGGTCGGTCGCCCGGAGCTCGAGGTGGCGGCCGGGGACCGGGACTGGTCGGTGCGCACCCTCGTGACCGCCGAGGGGGAGCGCTTCCGGGTCGCGACCGTGCCGTCACCTGGCGGCCCCGCGCTGATGCTCGCGCAGCCGCTCGCCCCCAACGACCGCACGCTGGAGAAGCTCGGCGGCGTCCTGTTCACCTTCGGCGCCCTCGGGGTGCTGACCGCCCTCATGGTCGGGTGGCTGGTGGCACGCAACGGGCTCAGGCCCGTCCGACGCCTCACCTCCGCCGTCGAGCACATCGCGGTCACCGAGGACCTGACGCCGCTGCGCGTCGAGGGCGACGACGAGGTCGCCCGCCTCGCCACGGCGTTCAACCAGATGCTCCTGGCGCTCGCCGCCTCCCGCGACCGGCAGCGCCGCCTCGTGGCCGACGCCAGCCACGAGCTGCGGACGCCGCTGACCTCCCTGCGCACCAACCTCGACCTGCTGCGCCAGGCCGAGGGCAACTCCGCCCTGCCGCCGGAGACGCGGCTCGAGCTGCTCGACGACGTGCGCGGCCAGATCGAGGAGCTCAGCGCGCTCGTCGGCGACCTGGTCGAGCTGGCGCGCGACGAGCCCACGACCCGCGTGGTCGCCGAGGTGGACCTCGCCGACGTCGTCGAGCGGGCGGTGACGCGCGTACGCCGTCGCGCCCACGGCGTGTCGTTCGACGTCGACCTGGCGGCGTGGCGGGTCGTCGGCGACTCCAACGGCCTCGAGCGCGCCTTGACCAACCTCCTCGACAACGCCGCGAAGTGGAGCCCTCCGGACGGCACGGTCACCGTTCGCCTGGCCGACGGGGTGCTGACCGTGGATGACGAGGGCTCGGGCGTCGCCGAGACCGACCGGCCGCACGTCTTCGAGCGGTTCTACCGCGCGGAGGAGTCGCGGGCCATGCCCGGCTCGGGCCTCGGCCTCGCCATCGTGCGGCAGGTCATCGACCGCCACGGCGGGCAGGTCGAGGTGTCGGACGCGCCGGGCGGCGGCGCCCGGTTCGTGGTGTCGCTCCCGGGGGTCGCGGGGGTGGAGTCGGTGGGGGCTGCGGGCTCTCTGGAGTCCCCGGATATCCGGTGACCACCGTGCTTACAGGTAGAGATCTCCACCAATAAGCACGGAACTCGGGTGCACAGCTCACTCGAACACGCGCAGCAGCCGCTCGGCCTTCCACTCCGACTCGGCCCACTCCTCGGCCACGTCGGACTTCACCGTGATGCCCCCGCCGGTGCCGAGCGTCCACGTCCCGCCGCCGTCGGTGGTGAGCGACCGGATGACGACCCCGAGGTCCGCCGGGCCGTCGCCGCTGATCCAGCCGAACGCGCCGGCGTACACCCCGCGCGGTGACGACTCGACCTCCTCGATGACCTGCATCGTGCGCAGCTTGGGTGCGCCGGTCATCGACCCGGCCGGGAACAGCGCCCGCAGCGCGCCCACCGTCGTCACGCCCTCGCGCAGGTGCCCGCGCACGGTGGAGACCAGCTGGTGCACCGACTCGTAGGACTCGACCTCCATCAGCGCCGGCACCTCGACCGACCCGACGTCGCACACGAGCGAGAGGTCGTTGCGCAGGAGGTCGACGATCATCAGGTTCTCCGCGCGTGTCTTGGGGTCGGCGGCCAGGCGAGTGCGGTGCGCCTCGTCCTCCTCGGCCGTGGTGCCGCGCGGGGTGGTCCCCTTGATCGGCTTGGTCTCCAGGTGCCGGTCGGGCGTCACGAGGGCGTACCTCTCCGGCGAGCTCGAGAGCAGCCATCCGCGCGCGCCCGCGACGTCGTGCTGGAGGAACCCGGAGTACGGCGCGGGGTTGAGCTCGCGCAGCCGGAGGTACGCCGTCACCGGGTCGAGGTCGGCGACGCGGGTCAGGCGGTGGGTCAGGTTGACCTCGTAGGAGTTGCCCGCGCGCAGGTGCTCCTGGACGCGCGCGAAGGCGGCGGCGTACGAGTCGGGCGGGGGCGTCGGGCCCCGACTGCCCGAGGCACTTTCGAGCTTCTGGGGGTGTGCACGCCTCGAGATGTTCGGGTTTCCCCGCATATGCGGGGAAACCACAGACACAGAAGGCCCGACCCCGTGCTCGAAGACCCGCACCTCCCGCGGCCGCATCCACATCGCGTCGGGGAGGAGGGGGTCGGGCTCGGCGGGGAGGTCGGGGCGCGAGGCGTAGCCGAAGTAGCCGAACCACTGCTCCCCGGGCCGCATCCGCTCCTCGAGGACCGCGAAGACGTCGTCGCCGACGACCCTCGACGTCCCGCCGGAGTGCTCGCGGACCTCCCGCCGGGCGGCCGACCAGGTCAGCGACACGTCGTCGTCCTCGAGCCAGCCGATGATCGAGCGCCGACCCGACCACTCGCGGGCGCCGCCGCCGTCGAGCCAGAAGCACCGGGCGTGCCGGGTCGCGACGTCGCGGAAGAAGGGGACCGGGTCGCTCACGAGACGAAGTTCCGCACGATCGCCTCGCCGTGCTCCGAGAGCACCGACTCGGGGTGGAACTGCACGCCCTCGAGCGGCAGGTCGACGTGCCGCACGCCCATCACCACGCCGTCCTCGCTCCACGCCGTCGCGACCAGCCCCGGCGGCAGCGCGACCGCGCCGAGCGAGTGGTAGCGCACGGCCGCGAAGTCCTGCGGCACGCCGTCGAAGACGCCGGCGCCGTCGTGCCGGATGGTGGCGACCTCGCCGTGTGCCGGCTCCAGCCGCGTGACGGTGCCGCCGTACGCCGTCACCAGGCCCTGCATCCCGAGGCAGACCCCCAGCACCGGGCGGCTCCCAGCGCGCACCGCCGCGGCGCCGACGGAGAAGTCGGCGGGGTCCGCGGGGTGGCCGGGCCCGGGCGAGAGCACCACGTGGGAGTGCGCGAGCACGTCCTCGACCGTCACCTCGTCGTGCTGCACGACGCGGGGCAGCACGCCGGTGACCCGGGCGACGAGGTGCACCAGGTTCCACGTGTAGGAGTCGTGGTGGTCCACCACGATCACGTCCGGCGTCACCCGCCGAGGCTAGGGCATCCCGCGGGGGGCCGGCGGGAGGACGGCGCCTACTGCCGAAGCGTGCGGCACTCGGCCGGCACCGGCTGGTCACCGGCCACGCCGCACGCGTCGAAGGCGGCCAGCTTGGCCATCAGCACGGCGACCTCGTCACGGTGCTTCCTCCTCGTCACCTCGTTGGCGACCTCGTACTCCTTGCCGGTGTAGCGGTAGAACTCGTAGCCCCAGGTCGTCCGCTTCGCCCGCGGGTCGAGGTCGAAGCGCGCCAGCAGCGCGGTCCGGCTGCGCACCGCGGTGAAGGACGGGATCCGGTCGAGCTCGGAGCCGGTGAAGGCGGCGTCGGGATCTCCTCCGGTGAGCGTCTGCTGGGTGTGCTCGAGGAACGCGTAGCCCTGTCGCACCAGCTTCGGCTGCGCGAACGTCGGCACCAGCGACTGGCCGCTGCGGAACGGCGCGGGCACCAGGCCGGCGAGCTCCTCGAAGGTCGAGGCGAGGTCGATGTTGCTCGTGACCTCGCGCCGCTTGCCCGGCACGACGCCCGGGCCGGTGACCAGCAGCGGCACCCGGACGTCGGTGTCGTACGGCGTGCCCTTGCCGCGACCCATGCCGTTCTGGCCGAGGTGGAACCCGTTGTCGGAGGTGAGCACGACGTAGGTGTCGGGGCCGACGGAGTCGAGGATCCGCGTGATGAGCCGGTCGGCGGACCGGGCCATCCGCGCGCGGTCGCGCAGGTCCCGCACGGCGACGGCGGCGGACAGCGTGCCGGCGGTGTTCCACGCCCGGCCGACCTTGCCGTTGGCCAACCGCGGCCGGTTGTCGCTGCGGTCGTCGTCGTGCCCGGGCAGGTCGTCGACCGTCAGCTTGCGGCACGCGACCCGCCCGCAGCTCCGCTCGCCGGTGCGGTCGCGGAACATCGGCGGGAAGAGCGGGTCGCCGGGGTAGTGGCCCTTCGGGTTGGTGCGGTTGTGCGGGGCGTACAGCGCCACCTCGAGGAAGTACGGCGCGTCCGCGGCCTCGCCGCGGGTGAGGAAGTCCATGGCCAGGTCGCCGATGACGGTGCCGGCGTAGGCGCGGTCCTTGTCGGCGTTGCTGGCGCTTGCCGGCGGGGCGAGGTGCTGGGTCAGCTGGAGGCGCTGGTCGACGAGCGAGGTGCTGGCGAAGTCCCAGCCGTCGTAGGCGGAGCCGAAGACGGTGTTGAAGGTGCTCCAGCCCGGCACCACCGGCGGCAGCGCCCGACCCGGCGACCACTCGTACTCGTTGAGGAACTTGCCGACGAAGCCGGTGTTGTAGCCGGCCTCCTGCAGCCGCACGTTGAAGGCGCGCTCGGGGTTGCCGTGCACGTCGTAGGCCGGCCAGCCGCCGAGCGTCGAGGTGCCCTGGTGCGAGGTGTTGGTCAGGACGCCGGTCTGGTGGGGGTACTGCCCGGTGAAGAAGCTCGACCGGGACACGCAGCACAGCGAGTCGGTGACGAAGGACCAGGGATAGCTGGCGCCGGTCCTGCGCATCCGCTGCATGGAGCGCATCGTCTGGACGAGGTCCATCGAGAAGTCGTCGAGGACGACCACGACCATGTTGGGGCGCCCGGCCCTGCTCGACGCCGGCGCCACCTCGGCGACGGACGAGACGTTGCTCGTCGTGGCCGGCGGGCGGACGCCGTCGGGCGGGACGGACCCGTCACCCGACCCGCACGCCGCGGTGCCGGTGATGAGTGCGAGCAGGCACAGGCCCGCCCAGGCTCGTTTCAAGTGCTGCACGTCTCCCCCGTCGTGTCCCGAGCTGGCTGTACAGAGTGACGCGTCACGACCGCGATCGGTTGCCTGCCACGCCGAGCATCATTGTCTAGTCGATCGGTGCACTTTAGCGGACGGCGCCGGCCAGGAGGTCGCGCACCGCCGTGTGCAGCAGGTCGTAGCCGTTCTCGGTGAGGATCGACTCGGCGTGGAACTGGATGCCGCGGTAGTGCGGACCGACGACGGCGTGGATGTCGCCCGTGGCCTCGTCGGCCTCCACGCGTACGCCCTCGGGCAACGCGCCGCCGGCCGGGACGCGGCCGACGAAAGTGTTGTAGAACCCCACCCGCTCGGTGCGGCCGTCGAGGCGCACCGGCGACTGCGTGCCCTGGAACACCACGTCCTTGTAGCCGAGGTCGAGGCCGAGCCGCTCGCACAGCGTCTGGTGGCCGAGGCAGACCGCGAGGAACGGCTGCTCCGAGGCCAGCAGGTCGTCGACGGCCCGGCGGAACGACGCGATCTTGGGGTGCTCGCCCTCGCGCGGGTCGCCCGGGCCGGGGCCGACGATCACCAGGTCGGCCCCGTCGAAGGCACCGGCCACGTAGTCCTCGTGCCGCACGACGCGCGCGGTCATCCCGAAGACCCCGAGCACGTGGACCAGCATGTTCACGAAGTCGTCCTCGCCGTGCAGGATCACCACGCTGCGACCGGCCAGCCCCGGGTCGGCCGGCTCGCCGGCCTGGTCGGTCAGCCAGAAGCGCGAGAGCCGCTGGTTGCGCGAGCCCAGGGCCAGTACGACGTCCTCGTCCCGCGCGAGCTCGGCGATGTCCGCGCCGTCGGAGGTCGCCGCTCGCGCCAGGCCGAAGGCGCTGAGGATGCCACCGGCCTTGGCCCGCGTCTCTGCGACCTCGTAGGCGGCGTCGGAGTCGCGCACCAGCGTCGCGCCGGCGGTGACCTTGAGCTCGCCCTCCGGCGAGACGTCGGCGGTGCGGATGAGGATCGGGCTGTCCATCGTCGGCGTGCCGTCGGGCGAGCGGCCGAAAAGGGCCAGCGCGGCGCCGTAGTAGCCCCGACCCTCGGGCTCGTAGTCAGCGATCAGCCGGCAGGCGTTCTCGACCGGCGCGCCCGTCACCGTGGCGGCGTACATCGTGTCGCGCAGGATCTCGCGGTGGTCGCGGTCGGACCGGCCGGCGAGGAGGTACTCGGTGTGGATGAGGTGCGTCATCGGCTTGAGGAACGGCCCGAGCACCTGGCCGCCCTCCTGGCAGATGTCGCACATCATCTTCAGCTCCTCGTCGACGACCATGAAGAGCTCGAAGACCTCCTTCTCGTCGGCGAGGAACTCCAGCAGCCGCTCCTTGACGTCGCGGGTCTCGTCGTCGGCGGCGCGCACCCGGAAGGTCCCCGAGATCGGGTTCATCCGGACGTCGCCGGACCGCACGGACACGTGCCGCTCGGGGCTGGCGCCGATGAGGAAGCGATCGCCGGTGAAGAAGCAGAACGTCCAGTAGGCGCCGCGCTCGCGCTGCATCAGCCGGCGCAGCACGGTGAGCGCCCGGGTGGCGTCCCAGTCGGCGACCACGGCGCGGTAGTGCCGCCCGATCACCAGGTTGGCGCCCTCGCCCTGGCCGATCTCGTCGCGGATGATCGCCTCGACGACCGTGCCGTAGTCCTCGTCGGAGGTCGTGAAGCCACCGCGGTCGGCGAACTCGACGGGCACGTCCGGCAGCGCGGCAAGCAGGTCGTCGACCGACACCTCGTGCTCGGCCTCGATGTCCACGACCGTCAGCGGCGTGCCGTCGTCGATGGCCGCGAAGCCGCGCTCGCGCACCTGGCGGAACGGCACCGCGACCAGCCGGTCGGCGCTGCGCCCGGGCTCCGGCGCCCCGCTCTCCAGCGGGATGTCGAGCAGGCTCGCCACCTCGTGCGGGGTGCCGCCGACCAGGCCCACGGTGGGGGCGGCCTTGCGGCGGATGACCGCCCACGCGCCGTACCCCTGCACCTGCTCGAGGAGGTCGGCGACGGACGGCGTCTCGGTCATGGCGGAAACCCTACGGCGGGTGCTGCGGCGGGTCGGCGGGCGTCTCAGGGGCCACGGACGGAGGTGCGGCGGCACCGCAGCGCCCACGACCTACGATGACGCGGTGACCTTGCCCCGCCGTGTCGTGCACTACTACCCGCGCTTCCTCGACCACCGCTCCGGGGTCACCGAGAGCATCGCCGCGTGGGCCGAGATCTCCTCCTCGGCGACTCCCACCGAGGTGTGGGTCGCGGCACAGGCGGACGAGCGTTCCCACCGGGACGCGGAGCGGCTGCATGAGCTCGGGGTCCCCATCCGGCACGTCCCTCACGTCGGCAGGAGCAGCCGGACCTACCTGCTGAAGTGGTGGAAGGCGAACCTGGGACCGGGCGACCTGCTCTACGTCCACGAGGGATGGGTGCTCTCCAACGCCCTTGCGGTCGGCTACGCCCGACACCTGGGCGCGTCGGTGGTCGCGATGCCCCACGGCGTCTACGCGCCGCAGGTCGTGGAGGCAGGGCGTGACGTCCTCGGGATGCGCGCCCGCCTGGAGCGCCACACCCTGCGCCGGGTCGACGCCGTGCACCTCTTCTTCCCGTCGGAGTCCGCTGAGGTCGAGGCGGTCGCCGGAGCACCGGTTCCCGCCGGCATCTTCTCGAACCCGGCGCCCCACATCGAGGAGTCCGGGCAGTGGGTCGGCGACGACGACTACGTCGCGTGGATCGGGAGGTTCGTCGTGGGCCACAAGGGCCTCGACCTGCTGCTCCGTGGATGGGTTGAGCTGCCCGAGCCGCGACCCCGGCTCGTGCTGGCCGGTCCGGACTACCTGGGCGGCAAGGCTGACGTCGCCGCCCTGGTCGAGGAGCTCGGGCTGGGAGACTGCGTGACGATCCGCGACTCCGTCACCGGTGACGAGAAGGAGCAGCTCATGGTCCACGCCAAGGGCTACGTCCACAGCAGCCGGTGGGACGCATGCAGCATGGTGCTCCTGGAGTTCATGACGCGGGGCACGCCCTGTCTGGTGAACTCCACGGTCCACGCAGGGCCGACCTACGCGCAGGCGGGGGCGGCTCTGACTTTCACCGAGCCGAGCGAGTTCCCGCGGCTCGTTCCCGCGCTCACGTCCGACCGAGAGCTGGGGGAGCGCGCAGCCGCGTACATGCGCGCCGAGGTCTCACCCGAAGCCCTGCGCGAGCCGTACCTCGCATGGCTGGGCGGCATTGCCGGAACCACCACGGCCACTCCCTGATCAACCCGCCGCCGGCTCGCCCCCGCACCGGTCGTCGACTTGGTACTGTCCGGTGGCCCCGCCCGCCAGCCGTCTTGGGAGAACAGCGTGAAGCAGCAGGTCAGGCACGTCGTCCGAGCAATCCCCTTCGCGCGGACGGCCAACAACTGGCGCGTGCGCCGGGACCTCAAGATCCTCGAGGCGCTTCCCGCGTACGCCCCCAACTCCGCAGGGCATGCCGAGGCCCGCTCCGCCCTGGCGCTCCAGGCTGCCACGCAGAGCGTCGAGTTCCTCGGCCAGCTGGTCAGGCAGCTCGGGGCCCGTGAGCTCACCCTCACCGACCCAGCGGGCTTCTCCTCCGCGGCCGCCGACGCCGGTCCCGCTTCACGCCTGGACGAGCTCTTCCGCACCTACGGCAGCGACAAGTCCACCGATCACGACTACCACCTCGTCTACGCCCACATCCTGGAGACGCTGCCGCAGGGCGCGAGCGTGCTCGAGGTCGGCCTGGGCACGAACAACGAGAGCATCGTCTCGACGATGGGCCATCACGGCCGCCCTGGTGCTTCGCTCCGCGCGTTCCGCGACTACCTGCCCGGCTCCACCGTCCACGGCGCCGACATCGACCGGGACATCCTCTTCGAGGAGGATCGCGTCCGGACGTCCTGGGTCGACCAGACCAGCGCGGCGAGCGTGCGCGCCCTCGAGGCCCAACTGCCCGACGACCTCCACCTGATCATCGACGACGGGCTCCACAGCCCCAACGCCAACCTGCAGATCCTCATGCTGGCGTTGCGCATCATGCCTGTGGACGGGTGGCTGGTGATCGAGGACATCATTCCGGCCGCCGAGGACTTCTGGCGCGTCGTGGCCGCGGTGCTGCCCGACCGCTTCGAGACCACGCTGGTCCGCGCCAAGGGCGGGGACATGTTCGTCGTGCGCCGCACCGCCTAGGGCTCGCACCCCCCACCGCCGGGCCCACCGGGCGCCGATCTCGTCAGTCGGTGCTGCGCGAGCCGGTCGTGGCGGCCGCGGACGTCGCTCCACGGGTCAGGCGCCGGGACGCAAGGAGAAGGGCGACGCCGTTGGCAGTGGCTGCGGCGACCATGCCCGCCATCACCCAGACCAGGTTGCCGCTGCCGACCGTCAGGGTGAGCGCGCACGCGACGGCCACCAGGTAGCCGGTCCGGATCGCGAGGAGCATCCGCCACCGACGGTAGCTGCTGAGCAGCGAGATCGGCCCCGACGCGAGTGCCCACACCACCTGCTCGAGGACCACCCACGGCAGGATCGCCCGGCTGACCATCCATGTCTCACCCAGCACCTGCTCGCCGATCGACTGGGGCACCAGCGCGAGGCAGACCGCCCATGCCAGGACGAGCACGCTCATCACCGCCGCCTGCGCGGCCGCGAGCCGCGCGCGGTCGTCACCCAGGACGCGCACCAGCTCCGGGACCATGACCGCCGGCAGCGCAGAGAACAGCACCGCGGCAGGCCCCAACAGGGTGCCGGCGCCCCGGACCGCTGCCACGTCGCCCAGAGTCATGTAGCTCGTCATCACCGCGGCGAGCACGAGCGGAGCCAAGCATGCCAGGAGCGCGTCGGGGCCCAGGACGCGAAGCTCGCCCGCGTGGTCCCGGAGCCACCTCGATCCGCTCGAGCGCTCCCCCGAGCGCCGCGACGCGAGCATCACCACCAGCGCTGCACCGCCGCCCCCGAGGACCCACGTCAGCGTCATCGTCGTGACGTCGACCTCCAGCCCCGCCACCGTCGCGACCAGGAGGCCCAACGTCACGGCGAACCACGCGCCGTCGCTCACCACGGCCCGGTCGGCACGCCGCTCCGCGATCGCGCCGTAGCGCAGGAGGTCCTGCGGATAGACGACGAGGCACGCCCCCACCAGCACGTAGTAGGCGAGGGACCCGCCGTCGCCGATGGTGACGCCGAGCACCACCCCGAGCGCCGCCACGGCGGCTGCCCAGCCCACGCTGAGCACCACCGGCGGGGGACGGCCCCCGCCCGCCGCAAGCGAGACCAGCAACCCCAACGAGGAGCGCTGCACGGCCATGCCGAAGGCGAAGAGGGCGTAGGCGAACGACACCGTGCCGAACTCGTCGACGCCGGCAACCCGCGCCGCAGCCACCAGGAAGAGGACGTTGGAGAGGCTGGAGAGCCCTTGGTCGATGACCCCGAGACCGAGCCTGCGAAAGCGTGTCATCCCGGCCGCGTCGCTCCGGACGCGAGCGTCTCGTCGACGAGGTCGAGGTACGCCGCCGCACGGTCGCGACCGGTGGGCCAGCCGTCCGCCACCCGGAGGCCGTCGGCGACCCGAGTCGCCCGCAGGGCGTCGTCCGCAGTCACGTCGAGGAGGGCTCGGGCCAGCGAGGCGGGCTCGATGGGGTCGAAGTACCACGCCGCGTCGCCAGCCACCTCGCGCACGAACGGCCTGTCCGACGCGACCAGCGGTCGGCCGGCTCTCAACGCCTCCAGCGGAGTCACGGAGAAGCACTCGTTCAGGCTGGGGAAGACCACCCCGTCGCACGCGGCGTAGAGGCTCGGCACCTGCGAGACTCGCAGCGGACCCGCGTTGCGGCTCGCCGCACGGGTGTCGGGGTCGAGCGCCTGCCACTCGTCGTCGGTGAGAGTGAGGAGGAACTCGACGTCCCGGCCGTGCTCCTCGCGCAGGATCCGTGCCGCGGCTCCGAGCAGGGCGAGGTTCTTGTGCGGGTAGGCGCGAGTCGGGAAGGCGAACGCCGGACGATGGTGCACCTGAACGGACAGCGGCTCGCGCAGCGACTCGTCGGTGAAGACGCGGTTGAGCACGTTGGGGACCACCCGCAGGCGCCGCCGCGGGATGCCCCACCTCTCCTCGAGCGCCGCGGTCACGTGGGCCGACTCGGCGACCACGAGGTCGGCTGCACGGAACGCTCGGCACGACACCCGCGAGCGCACCGCGTGTCGGAGCCGCGCCCGCCGGCCATGGATCGCAGCGTGCTCGGGGAAGAGGCTGGTCACGTCGGCGAACCCCACCATGCGCGTGCGGGCGCGCCGCGACCCGTAGTCGGGACCGAACACGGTGAAGGAGACGTCGAACTCGTCACCGCGGGGTCGCCGACGCAGGCGCGCAGCGGGACGGCCGTCGACGACGGTGACCCTCAGGCTCCCCCGGGGAGCGGTTGCGTTGGCGACGACCGCTTCGGACGCCTCGACGGCGACGTCCCGGAGCCAGGGCCAGCGACGCAGCGCCTGAGGGTCCCCGACAAGGCGTGCGAGCTCGTCGAGGAACGACGCTCCGACCTGGACTCCCCCGCCGACGACGAGGTTGGACATGTCGATCAGCACCGCGGGACTCATCGACGCCGCCCCTCGGCTGCGCGGGCCAGCAGCTGTCGGAGCGACTCGGACCCGACGCGACGCGACATGTGGGCGTCGTACCACTCGCGGCCCCGTCGGCCCATCGTCCGGCGCTCGTCCCGGTCGGTCGCCGCAAGCCGGCGCACGGCGTCGCGAAGACCCGGCCGGTCGCCCGGTGCCACCGCCAGGCCCGCCCTCGCCGAGGTGACCACCTCGGCGCTGTCGCCGCGTGCGGAGACGACCAGCGGGAGGCCCGCCGCCAGGATCGACTGCACCTTGCTCGGCATGGTGACGGCGAAGAGCGCCTCGTCGGCCAAGGACACGAGCTGGGCATCGGAGGCCTGCACGAGCGCCGCGACCTCGGCCTGCGGCACAGGGTCGACGAACCGGATCCGACGGTGGGCGCCGTAGCGCTCGACCAGTCCGGGCCTCGTCACGCCGTCCCCGACGAGCACGAGGTGGCAGTCGTCCTCGGCCGTCATCTCGGCGAAGGCCTCGACCACCGGTTCCAGGGCCTGCGCCCGGCCGTGGTTCCCCGCGTACATCAGCACGAAGTCGTCCTCGCCCACGCCCCACGACGCGCGCACGCGTCGCACGGTCTCCGGTGGGACGTCCGCCGTCGGTCCCTCCTGCACCCAGTTGTGCACGACGGAGAGCTTGTCGCGCGGCACCCCGCGAGCGGCCAACAGGTCCACCATCCCGGGCGAGGTGACGGCGACGTGGTGTGCGCCCCGGTAGGTCAGGTCGACGAAGACGTTGAGCACGCGACGAGCCAGTCGCCCCGCCACGCCCGTCAGGAATCCGGACGCGAACACCGAGTCGGGCCACACGTCCTGGACGAGGAGAACGTACGGCGTCCCCCACAGGCGGCGCGCGACCATCGCCGGCAGGGCGGCCGTCGCCGGGGAGGAGTAGACGAGGGCGACCGAGGACGTGCGCAGCAGTGCCTGGCCGAGGACGGCGCTGGACAGGGCCCAGGACGCGTAGTTGGCCAGCCGTCGCACGGCCGACCGGTCGTGGCTGGGGTAGAGCGGCGTACGCCTGACAGGCAGGCCGTCGAGCACCTCCCGGGAGGATCGCCGCGCCGAGTACCCGGCAGCGACGGCGCCGGTCGGGTAGTTGGGGACCCCGGTCAGCACCGTGACGTCGCACCCCGCCTCGGCTAGGGCCGTCGCGATGCCTCGCGGCACCTCGGCCGGCTCCGGCGGGTACCACTGGCAGACGAACGCAACCCTCAGCCGGCCCGAGCCCTGGCTCGAGCCGCTCATCTCGCGGGGATGCCTTTCACCACGACATCTGCCGGCACGTCCTTCACCACACACGCCGAGCCGCCGACCACCGAGCCCCGGCCGACCCGGAGTCCGTTGAGGACCACGCCCGAGACGCCGATCAGCACCTCGTCCTCGATGACGCAGTCGCCGGAGATCGACGCGAGCGGGTTGACGCTCACGTGGTCACCGACGGTGGTGTCGTGACCGACGGTCGCGTTGAGGTTGAGGTGGACGTGCCTGCCGATACGGATGTGGGTCGTGATCCGGACTCCCGCGCACAGCACCGACCCGGCACCGACCTCCACGTCGTAGCCGCGCGTCACGCTCGGATGCTCCAGCGTCGCAGCGACGAGACCGGCCGCGTCGAACGTCTCCGCGACCCTGCGCCGCACCCCCGGGTTGCCGATGCCCACGACGTAGTGGGTGGCACCGAGGGCTGCGCGGTCGGTCAGCAGCTGTTCCGTGGTGCCGAGGTAGTCGATCCCACGCGTGCGGAGGTGTGCCAGGTTGGCGTCGGTGGGACGGTCGTCGACCACGCCGGAGATCGTCCACACCGACTCCTCCGCTGCCGCGTTGACCGCGTCGACGACGTCGAGGACCTCGCGGCCGAAGCCGCCGGCGCCCACGACGACAAGAGTCTCAGGCACGGGTGGCCTCCGACGTTCCGAGGAACTCCGGCATGGTCGCTGCTCCCTCGGCGTTGATGTCGCGACGACGCGCAACCTGCGCGACCGTCGCCCACAGGATCTGCAGATCGAGCGCCAGGCTGCGACGCTCGACGTACTCGACGTCCATTGCGAACTTCTCCTCCCAGCTGATGGCGTTGCGACCGCTCACCTGGGCGAGGCCGGTGACGCCGGGTCGGACCTCGTGCCGCCGCCGCTGCTCCGCCGTGTAGCGGTCGAGGTACCTCACGAGGAGGGGCCTCGGGCCGACGAGGCTCATGTCGCCCCGGACCACGTTCCACAGCGTCGGGAGCTCGTCCAGGCTGGTTGACCGCAGGAACGCGCCGAAAGGAGTCAACCGGTCCGCGTCGGTCACCAGTCCCCGTGCGCTGTCAGGTTCGAGCATCGTGCGGAACTTGACCAGCTCGAAGACGCGCTCGTCCTTTCCCGGCCGCTGCTGACGGAAGAACACGCGTGGCCCGAGCTTCACGCGCAGCAGGACAGCGATGACCAGCTGTGCCGGCAACGAGACCACCAGGGCAGCGCTGCCGACGACGAGGTCCACGCTGCGCTTCAACGGGTCGTAGCCGGTCATGGCGCGGAGTCTAGTGTCCGGTCCCACTGCGACCCCCGCTGCGTGAACACGACGAGGATCGACAAGAAGATCCACAGCAGCGTGCTCTCCCGGTTGCCGGTCAGCGACGGCATCCCGAAGGACGAGCCCCACACGAGGAGGACGATCGCACCGGCCAGCCGCCACTCCTCCCGCGGCAGCGTCTGCCGGAGGCGGATCCACTGGATCAGCAACACGACGTGCACGGCCAGCACGAGGAGAGCTCCGACCACGCCGGCGACGACGATGGCCTCGATCCAGGTGGAGTCGTAGGACACCGGCAGCCCCTTGGCGCCCACCCCGACCACAGGGTGCTCGAGGAGCACCTCGCGTGCCAGCTCCACGAGGCCACCCGGCTGTTCGAACTCGCTCGGGACGCCGCCGGACCCGTCCTCCGGCTCCGGGGTCGGCGTCGGTGCGTCGCCGGCGCTGCCAGCACCGAAACGTCCGGCGCTCAACGTGTAGAGCCAGGAGTTGCCGGCCTGGGCACTCCAGACGTACCAACCGAGCATCCCCGAAGCCCCCCAGGTGCCGAGCCAGCCCAGCGCGCCCAGCGTGAAGGAGCCCGCGACGGTCAGCGCGGCGCTGGCGGTCAGCAGGCGTCGGTGCGGCCTCCCGGTGAGGACCAGTCCCAGGGTGATGAGCACTCCGCCGACGATGAAGATCTTGGAGAGGGTCATCACACCGCCGAGGATGACCAGCACCCAGAGCGCGAGCCAGACCCGTCTCGGCACGGACGTGCCCGATCGCACCAGGTAGACCACGCAGAACGCTGCAAGGCTGTAGGCCACCCCGGCCTCTGCTGGCTGGTTGAACACGCCCGAGAAGCGTCCCGAGCCCGCGGCGAGCTCTGCAACCGTCGCCTCGCTGCCGCTCGCGGCCCAGAATGCACGGAGGGGCGACAGCTGCTCGACGCCGACGACCGACGTCAGCACGGCAATGGCCCCGTTGAGCGCCATGGCGCCCACGACGACCCAGGACGCGGTGCGCAGCAGGACTGTCCGAGCGACCACGCGCGTCCAGAAGGCCACGGCCGTCATCGTGGCGAGCGGCAGCAGCGCGTTGTCGAGGCCCGCGACGAGCGAGCCGGAACCCCACTCCAGGCGGCTCTCGATGGTGAGGCCGCCCACGGCCGCGACCAGCGCATATGACGCCCACAGCGCCAGCACGGGGGCGCCGGGCAGCAACACGCGTGCGTGCCGCCAGTAGAGCAGCACGGCGACGACAGCAGAGCCGTACAGCGCCAACTGCTCGGTCCGGATCCCGCCGACGACGTACGGCCCGAGGACGCACACGACGGCGCCCGCGAACCAGTAGAGCGGCCATCGACCATGCGGCCTCGCGTCGCCGTCCGACACCGCTCGGCCGGTCCGGTCCGCCTCGGCGGACGTCATCGCGCCTCGTCCACGCCCGTACGGATACCCAGCCACGCCTCGTACCTGGCGTGCGTGGACAGGATGAACCCGACCGCCCGCCGCGAGCAGTCCCCGATGCGGTAGTCGTCGGGCACCCGGGAGGCGCGGTCGGTGTCGGACACCGCGAAGCGGACCGCTTCGACCACGTTGGCGGCGTCGAGGCCGGTCATCAGGATCGAGGCCGAGTCGAGCGCCTCGGGCCGCTCGATCGCGTCGCGCAGCGTCACGGCCGGGAAGTCGAGCAGCGACGACTCCTCGGAGATGGTGCCCGAGTCCGACAGCACGCAGTAGGACTGCTTCTGGAGCTTGTTGTAGTCGAGGAAGCCGAGCGGCTCGTGGAAGGTGATGCCCTCGGTCGACCGGCCCAGCGCGTCGAGCCGCTTGCGGGTGCGGGGGTGGGTGGACACGAGCACCGGCATGCCGGTCTCGGTGATGACGCCCTCGAGGCAGTCGAGCAGCAGGTTGAGCCGGTCGGGGTTGTCGACGTTCTCCTCGCGGTGCGCACTCACCAGGATGTACTGCTGCGGCGTGAGCCCGAGGCGCTCGACGGCATCGGAGGCGTCGATCTGCTCAGCATGTGCGGCCAGCACCTCCTTCATGGGAGACCCCGTCTTGAGGATGTGACGCGGGCGCAGGCCCTCGGCGAGCAGGTTGCGCCGGGCGTGCTCGGTGTAGACGAGGTTGAAGTCGGCCACGTGGTCGACGAGGCGACGGTTGGTCTCCTCGGGGACGTTCTCGTCGAAGCAGCGGTTGCCCGCCTCCATGTGGTAGACGGGGATGCGCATGCGCTTGGCCATCAGGGCTGCCAGGCAGCTGTTGGTGTCGCCGAGCACGAGCACCGCGTCCGGACGCTCCTCGAGGAGCACCTCCTCCGTCTTGATGAGGACCTCGCCCAGCACCCTGCCGAGGCTGCTGGTGTCGACGTCGAGCAGGTGGTCGGGCGAGCGCAGCCCCAGCTCGGAGAAGAAGATCTCGTTGAGGTTGTGGTCGTAGTTCTGCCCGGTGTGCACGAGCACGTGGTCGACGGTGCGGTCCAGCAGCTTGATCGTCTCGGACAACCGGATGATCTCGGGCCGCGTGCCGACGACGGTCATCACCTTGGTCATGGGTTCTCCTGCGGGGCCGAGGGGACGACGGGCTCGTGGATGGTGTCGGGCGCGTCGGGGTGAAAGAGGGAGTCGGTCCAGAACAGCGTGGTGAGCACGCCCTCACCGACGTTGGTGATGTCGTGCGACCACATCGTCGGCATGTCGACGACGACCGGCTCCTTGCCGGACACGGGCAGCTCGACGACCTCGTCGTGGAACATGCGCCGCAGCCGGATGACCGCCTCGCCGTCGAGCACGACGAACCGCTCGATCTTGTGGAGGTGGTAGTGGATCCCTCGGGTCACACCGGGGACCGTCGTGGAGACGAAGGTCTGGCCGCCCTGCCCGTGCGACCGCACCGTCTCCACCAGCCGACCCCGTGCGTCGCTCCGCGGCGTCAGAGCGAGGGGGTAGTGGTCCGGGAAGAGAGCCGCGCGGTAGGTGTTGAAGAGATCGCGCTCGAAGTCGTCGGCCATCGCCGGCACGTCGGCGCTCGGGACGTACGTCGCGTGGAACCGCTCGAGCAGGTCCCACACCTGCTGCACCGAGGTCGGGTGCGCCGACGGCTGCACGGTCTCCGGCGACGTCGGCTCCAGCGCGTCGAGCAGGGCCTGCGCGGCGCCCTGGGCGTGGAGCAGCTCGATGGGGCGGTCGGCGATGTCCGGGCGGTCGTTGGAGATCACGCGGTCGACGAAGGTGGCGACGAAGGAGTTGTAGCCCGGTCGCCCGTGCTCGCCGAAGAGGTTCGGGAGCCGGACGTCGACGAAACGACCACCGGTGCGGGTGGCGACACCTCGCAGCACGTCGGCCGCGCCTGCCTTGCCCTCGGCGTACGCAGTGCCGTTGCCGACCTGGATCGAGTTGGCGAACACGACCGCGACACCGCTGGTGGTAGCGAGCGCGGCGGCCAGGTGCTGCGCGAGCCCGACGTTGAGACTGACGAGCTCGTCGTCGGAGGCGCGGTTGACGCCCGCGACGTGGATGACGGCGTCCGCGCCGGCCACCAGCTCAGCCAGTCGGTCCCACTCCGCACGCCCCACCGGCACGATCTCGTGCTCGGAGGTGGCGTGCACGCGGCAACGCAGGTGCCACCCCAGGAACCCCTCGGCACCGGTCAGCAGGATCTTCACGCGCGCAGCTCGGGGTCGGCGGCGATCTCAGGGATGGTGCGCAGCAGCGCCACGGTCTGCTCGACGTCGAGCAGGGGTACGGAGTCGGAGGAGTAGTCGACCGTGGTGTCGACCTCCTCCTCACCCTCGGTGAAGTACTTCTCGTACTGCAGGCCACGGTCGTCGAGGGGTACGCGGAAGTAGTCGCCCTGATCGGCGGCCTTGGCGATCTCCTCGCGTGTCAGCAGCGTCTCGTGCAGCTTCTCGCCGTGCCGGGTGCCGATGTGGTTGACCTCCGGCTCGTCCTGACCGAGGAGCCGTCCGACGGCGGTGGCGAGGGTCCCCACCGTGGTGGCGGCCGCCTTCCGCACGAACAGGTCGCCCGGCTGGGCGTGCACGAAGGCGTGCTTGACCAGGTCCACCGAGTCGTCGAGCGACATGAGGAACCGCGTCATGCGCGGATCGGTGATGGTGAGGGGCTTGCCCTCCTTGAGGAGGGAGATGAAGGCGGGGATGACCGATCCGCGGGAGTACATCACGTTGCCGTAGCGCGTCACCGAGACCGTCATGTCGTTGCCGATGTGGTTGCGCGCGAATGCCTGCGCCGTCTTCTCCATCAGCGCCTTCGACATGCCCATCGCATTGACGGGGTAGACCGCCTTGTCGGTGCTGAGCAGCACGACCGAGCGGACACCGGCTGCGGCGCTGGCCTCGATCACGTTGTGGCTGCCGGTCACATTCGTCTTGACCGCCTGCTGCGGGAAGAACTCGCAGGAGGGCACCTGCTTGAGCGCGGCGGCGTGAAAGACGAAGTCGGCGTCGAGGACGGCCGTGCGGACGCTGTCGATGTCACGCACGTCGCCGAGGAAGAAGCGGACGCGCTCGTCGTTGAACGAGCGGCGCATCTGGTCCTGCTTCGCCTCGTCCCGGCTGAAGATGTTGATCCGGGCGGCCCCGTCGGCGAGGAGGTGCTTGGCCATGATCGAGCCGAAGGAGCCGGTGCCGCCGGTGATGGTGATGGTGCGGCCGGAGACGCCTTCGGTCGTGGTCTGGGCTGCAGTCACGAGGATTTCCCTTCGAGGAAGCTGAGGATGTGCACGCGGACACGTTCGAACTGCTCGTCGCTGAGCGCTGAACCGCTCGGCAGCGACAGGCCGGTCCTGAAGAAGCGTTCGGACGTGCCGTTGACGTAGGCGGGGCAGGCCGCGAAGACCGGTTGGAGGTGCATCGGCTTCCACAGCGGGCGGGCCTCGATGTCGTCCCTCGCGAGATCGGCTCGCAGCTCGTCGGCGGTCCAGCCCGCCACCGCGGGGTCGACGACGACCGACGTGAGCCAGAAGTTGTCGTGGTCCGCGCCGGCAGGTGCATCGCGGCCGTCGTCGCCGCCGAAGACGGTGACCCCGTCCACGGGGTCGAACAGCTCGGCATAGCGCCGTCGCCAACCCCGCCGCCGTTCCAGCATCGACGGGAGCCGCTCGAGCTGCGCCCGACCCACCGCAGCCAGCAGGTTCGACATCCGGTAGTTGTAGCCGACGTCGACGTGCTCGTAGTGAACGACTGGCTGGCGCGCCTGGGTGGCGAGGTAGCGGGTGCGCGCGGCCATGTCGGGGTCGTCGCAGAGCAGCGCGCCGCCACCCGACGTGGTCATGATCTTGTTGCCGTTGAAGGAGACGATCGACGCGACGCCGTCCTGGCCGGCGCGCCTGCCCTCGCGCGAGGCACCGAGCGACTCCGCGGCGTCGACGAGGACGGGCACGTCTCTCGCGGAGGCGATCTCTCCGATGGCGCGGTGGTCGGCCACCTTGCCGATGAGGTCGACCGGGACGATGGCAGCCACGTCGGCCCCACCACGTACCTGGTCGTCGATCGCCTCGGCCAGCAGGTCCGGATCCATGTTGCCGGTCTCGTCGGAGTCCACGAAGACGGGCGTCGCGCCGGTGTAGGTGATGGCGTTGGCAGTGGCGGCGAAGGTCATCGACGAGGTGATGACGACGGTCGCCGGCGCGGCGCCGAGCTGGAGCAGGCCGAGGTGCAGGGCGGCGCTGCCCGAGGAGAGCGCGACGGCGTACGTACGACCCGTGAACGCGGCGAGCTCGGCCTCGAACGCGTCGACCTCCGGCCCGAGCGGTGCCACCCAACCCGACCGGAGGGCGCGCACGAGCGCGTCCTCCTCCGCCTGGGTCACGTCGGGCGACGAAAGGAAGATGCGTGCGGTCACTGGTCTCCCGCCGTGATGGTGAGGTCGCTGAGCTCGGCCGGGTCGATGGGCGGGACGGACACCGAACGGATCATCGGATGCCCTGTCGGGGTGGCTGACTCGTCCTCGGAGAAGAGCACCTCGTGCAGCTTCTCGCCCGGCCGGAGCCCGCTGAACACGATGTCCACACCGGCTGCACCCGACAGCGAGATCATGCGCTTGGCCACGTCGAGGATGCGAACCGGCTCGCCCATCTCAAGCACCAGCACGGCGCCGGCGTCACCCATCGCACCGGCCTGGACGACCAGCTCGCACGCCTCGGGAATCGTCATGAAGTAGCGGGTCACGTCGGGATGGGTGACCGTGATCGGCCCGCCGGCCGCGATCTGCGCGTTGAAGGTGTGCAGCATCGAGCCCCGCGAGCCCAGCACGTTGCCGAACCGGACGGACATGTAGGGCAGGCCGGTGGAGCGCGCCTGCCAGGCGGTGAGCTGCTCGGCCAGCCGCTTCGTGGAGCCCAGGACGCTCGTCGCGTCGGCAGCCTTGTCCGTGGAGATGTTGACGAACCGCTCGACGCCGAACTCCGCGGCCAGCTCGAGCAGGTTGAGGGTGCCGAGGACGTTGGTCTTCCATCCCTCCGCCGGGAAGCGCTCGAGCATCGGCAGGTGCTTGAGGGCAGCTGCGTGGAAGACGATCTGCGGTCGGGCGTCGGCGAAGATGGCGCGCAAGCTCGCCTGGTCTCGGATGTCGGCGAGCACGGTCTCGGGCGAGTCGAGCAGGCCGTGGCCGTAGATCGCGAGCTGGACGGCGTGCAGGGCCGACTCGTCGCGGTCGAGCAGGGTGAGCGCCGACGGGCCGAACCGGTGGACCTGGCGCGCGAGCTCGGAGCCGATGGAGCCGCCGGCACCCGTGATGAGCACCCGCTTGCCGCTCAGGTAGCCCGCGATCGAGGACAGGTCGGTCTCGACCTGGTGCCGTCCGAGGACGTCGCCGATCTCGACACGCCGGATGTCGTGCGGCTTGACCTGGCCGCCGATGAGATCGCTGAGTCGGGGCAGGATGAACACCTCGAGCCCCGCGTCCGCCGCCTCGCGCTGGACCCGGTCGACCAGCTCGCCGGAGGCGCCCGGCACGGCCAGCACCACTGCCGCAACGCCCATGGCGTCCGCCACCTCGGCCAGCGACCGGCCGGTGCCCACGACCGGCACCCCGTGGATGCGCAGGTGGCGCTTGCCCGGGTTGTCGTCGATGAACCCGACCGCACGAAGACCGAGACTGCGATCAGAACGAGTCAGGCGCATGACCTGCCGACCGGCGTCGCCGGCTCCGTAGATGAGGACCGGGCGGCCCGAGCGGCGACGCGCCTCGTTGTCCCGGTCACGCAGCGCCCGGTAGAACCAGCGTCCTGCGGCCGCCGCCACCAGCGCGATCGGCGGAGCCAGCACCGGCAGGCTGCGAGGCAGCGTGTCGTTGAGGACAGGAGTGGTGACGACCGTGATGGCCGCGACGCCGAGGAAGTGCAGCGCCAGCCCGAACGCCTCGTCGAAGGAGCCGACCAGGAACTTGCCCCGGTAGAACTTGGTGAGGAAGCCGATGACCACGAGCAGGACCCACGAGATGACGAGGTAGCGAAGGACGGCCTCCCACTGCACGTCGGAGATCCGGAAGGAGTACCGCAGACCGATCACGAACGCGGTGCCGAGGGTCCAGCAGACGATGTCCCAGGTCGCCAAGGCGCCCCGTCGCAGATATCCGTTGGACAACATCTCGAACCCCGTCAACTCAGCAAAAGACCTCGACGATGCTAACGCCAATCGACGTCCGGACCGTGATTGGTGCCTCGAGAGGGGTCACGAGGGGGGTTCCGCGAGAGGCGAGGGCGGGCCCCCCGACCGCCCGGTCGGCATGCCCTAGAGTCGCGGCGTCGCTCGCCGACCGTCCCGCACCGAGGAGCTGATCGAGTGCCTCCACCCGTCGTCACCCTGCGCTTGCACGACGTGGGTCGCGAGGATCGCCTTCGCGCCTGGGTCGAGGCCCTGGGACGCGTCGACGGCTTCGCGCGCAACCTCCGCACCGACGCGCTGACGAGCCCCGAGGTGCTCGACGTCTGGTGCGCTGACGCGGGCGTCGGTCCCGTGGTCCTCGGCGAACCGCCCGCCTCGGACGTCGTGGTGATCGCCCGCGCCGACGACCTTCCCACACCGGGAGCCCTTCACCGGCTGGTCGCGGCGACGCACGCGAGCGGCGTGACCCACGAGACCCGGGTGCTGCCGTGCCGCGAGAGCGACCAGGGTCCCCACCAGGAGCCGGCCCGCGCCCCGTCAGCCTGCGCCGCGTTCCCCGCCGCCGCTATCGACGGCGTGCCATGGCACGCAGGCCCCGACGAGACGGTCGACTCGCTCCGGGCACGCGGCGCAGACGTACGCCGCCTGGCGACCGCCGCGGTCTTCGTGGACGCATGGCCCGGCCGCACGGCCGTCCCCCTGCAGGACGGCGGCGACGGCAGCGTGCCGCCGTACGGGCATCCTGCGGCCGTCCCCACCACGTCGCTGCACCAGCTTCTCGTCGAGACCGGAATCGTCCCGCCCGCCCTGGCGCAGAATCGTGGGCCCCGGCCTCTGCTCACCGTCCTCACCCGCACGCAGGGTGCTCGCCTGCTGTGCCTCGAGGAGACCCTCACGTGCCTGGCCGGCCAGTCCGTCCGTGACTTCGAGGTCGTCGTGGCGTGCCACCGAGCGTCGGTCGAGGGAAGCGCGCGGGTGCGGCGCCTGGTGTCCGCAATGCCTGCCTGGCTGCGGGAGCGGATCCGGGTGCTCGACGTGGACCGGCCCGGTCGATCCGCTCCGCTCAACGACGCCCTGGACGTGGCCACCGGTCGTTTCGCGGTGATGCTGGACGACGACGACGTGGTGACCACGGACTGGGTCGCGGCCTTCGCCGAGGCGGAGGCTCGCGGACCCGGAACCGTCCTGCGGTCCGCAGCCCTGGCCCAGGACGTGAGTCCGTACGTGGACGACCGTGCCGACGGCCCTGCACCGCTCGAGGTCGGGCCGGCCCGCCGGGTGTGGCCGGACGAGTTCAGCCTCGTCGACCACCTGTGGGACAACGCCTCCCCGCCCATGACGTTCGCCGTCCCCCGAGGGGTGTTCGACGACCTCGGTGTGCGCTTCGCCGAGACACTGGACACGACGGAGGACTGGGACTTCCTGCTGAGGGCGGCCTCGGTCGCAGGCGCGACCAGCACGCCGGCGGTGACCGCCGTCTACCGGGTCTGGACCGAGGGTGAGGGCTCACGACACCTTCACGACTCCGACACATGGACCGCGGGACGGCAGGCGGTGGTGGACGCCGCCGACCAGCGCCTCGCGCTCCTTCCTCGCGGTGAGGCGCGCGCCGTCCGCGCGCTGCACCAGGCCCTCCTCGACGAGCGTGCCGAGAAGTTCCGCTTCGCCGGGCTCAATGAGCAGGCCGCGAAGGACCTGGTGACGGTCAACGAGGCCGTCGTCGCCCTCCGTGCCCGGATCGCCGTCCTGGAGGAGCGGCTGAAGAACCAGAGGCGTCGCCGCCAGTAGGCATCGCGCCCGACGATCCTGCACGCGACTTTGGCTGGCCTTACCCTGTGGCGTCGGTCGCCACGGCCGCGAACCCGCCACCTCGGACCCGACCGGAGCCCAGACACCATGCTGCAACACGTCCTCGCCGGTGGCCAGAGCCGGCCCCGGCGCGTGATGGCGACGTTGGTGGAGTGGCACGACTCCCGCCCCCGGGCGTCCCTGGCCGACGCGCGCGGATGGATCTGGCTCGCACTCGTGGCGGCGACGTTCGTCTGGATGTCCAACCCCCTCGTCTACTTCCCCAGCTTCTACCTCTCGCTCGGCGCGGCGATGGTGTGGAGCAAGGTGGTCCTGGTCCTCAGCCTGCCGTGGTTGCGACTGCCTCGGATCCCGTGGCCGTGGTTGGCGTTCCTCGGCCTGGCGTTGATCTCGCACCGGTGGAGCATCCAGCCCTTCCACACCGAGGTGAGCAGCACGGTCTACATCCAGATCGCCGCCCTCGCCGTACTTGCGGCCGCCAACTGCGAGCCCGTCGTGATCGCGTGGGGCATGGCCGTCGGCGGGGTCAGCGTGACCCTGTTGTCCCTGCACGCCTTGTCGGAGGACGTGCCGGGGATCGAGTACAGCAGCGAGAGCGGCATGGTCTTCGGCGGTCTGGGGACCAACGAGAACATCCTCGCCTACACGTTGCTGGTCTCGTTGGCGGCCACCCTCGCCCTCGGACGGCCGCGCGAGCGCGTTCCGCAGGCGATGTGGTTCGGCGCCCTTGCCATCCAGCTGTACGGCACCTATCGCGCCGGGTCCGGCACGGGCTACCTCACCGCCCTCGGGCTGGCGGTCACGGTGACGGCGATACTCGGGTGGCCACTCGTCCGGACGGCCCGCCGGCGCATCGTCGTCGCGTTCATGGCTGGTGGCGTGGCCGTGCTGGCGACGGGCCTGCTGTTCGTCACCGTGGTGCTCGGCAAGGAGCTCACCACCATCTCTGGCCGTGCGCCGTTCTGGCGGGCGACCATCGACTCCAGCATGGACCTCGCGCCCGTTCTCGGTGCCGGCTGGGGAGCCGTGTGGGAGCACCCGTGGGACCCCGCCCCTCCCAATCACATCGCCCTGGACATCTACTACCGGGCGGGTTATCCGCTTCCGCACGGCCACAACTTCTTCCTGGACGTGCTTCCGGAGCTCGGCCTCGTCGGGCTGGCTGCGGTTCTCGTCATGGTCGCCTACGTGGTGCGCGAGATCCGCTGGGCCGGGTTGCACGCCGGATCGTCCGACCCCGTGGCCGGGCGACTCATGCTCCTCGTGCTCATTGCCCTGCTCGTCTCGGGCATCACCGAGCCGATGCTCACCGTGCCGCTCGGCTGGTGGTCCCTCGCGCTGGTGGCGGCGCTGCCACGGCAACGACTGCTGCGCTGGGGCCGGCCACCTCGCGCCCGTCGAGGCCGCCGCGCCGCCGCCCTCAGTCCAGCTGCGTCGCGATCCACTCCTGCAGCGACGCCACCCCGTCACGCAGGCTGACCCGCGGCTGCCAGTCGAGCTGGCGGAGCGTCGTCTCGACCGTGCAGGAGGCGTGCCGGACGTCGCCGTCGCGGTACTGGCCGGTGACGTGGGGCTCGGGCGCGGAGTGGTAGCGAGCGATCTCGCGGGCGAGGTCGCCGATGGTCGTCTTGACGCCGCTGCCGATGTCGACCGTGCGCATGTGGTCGGCCGGCTTGTGGGCGATCGCGGCGACGAGGGCGCTGACGACGTCGTCGATGTAGACGAAGTCGCGGGTGATCTCGCCGTCCTCGTAGAGCGGGATCGACCGGCCCTCGCGAGCCAGGCGCGAGAAGAGGGACACGATGCCGGTGTAGGGGTTCGACAGCGACTGGCGGGGGCCGTAGACGTTCTGGAGCCGCAGCACCGACAGCCGGGTGTCGTGCGAGCCGGTCCACGCCGCGAGGATCTGCTCCTGCGCGAGCTTGGTGGCGCCGTAGACGTTGATCGGGTTCGGGTGGGTGCCGGCCACGGAGTTGGGCACGTGCGCCGCCCCGTCGCCGTGGTCCCAAGCGCCCGCCTCGAGCTGGGCGTGGGTGCGCAGGCCGGGCTGGAAGGTCGAGCCGTCGCGGTTGCGCCACACGCCCTCGCCGTAGACCGCGCGCGAGCTGGTCAGCACGAAGTGCGACGGCACGTGGCCGGCACGGGTGAGCGCGTCGAGGAGCTGGGTGGTGCCGACGACGTTGACCATGCCGTGGCGGGTGCTCTCCGACAGCGACTGGGCGGTGCCGGTCTCGGCGGCCAGGTGGACCACCGTGTCGGGACGGAGGTCGGCGACGACGGCGTCGAGGTCGTCGGCGCTGGTGACGTCGCCGACCCGCAGTTCCACCGACGCGGGCAGGTCGGCCGGCGGCTCCGACCCGGGGTGCACCTGGGGGTGCAGGTTGTCGAGCACGACCCACTGCTCGGCGGAGTCCGCGAGCTCACGCGCCAGGGTCGTACCGATGAAGCCGGCGCCGCCCGTGACGAGCACCCGGCCGCCGGCCTGAGGAGAGGAAGCCATGGCCCGACCCTATGAGACGGACGACGAAACCCGGGTGTCACGCCCCGCGCCGAGTGGCAGACTCGCCCGCATGACGCTGCAGCCCCGCCTGCTCCCGCCTCCGGTCGCCTGACCGGAGCGGTCCGCCGCTCCGCACCGAGCCTTTCGTCCCGACTCGCCCGACGGAGCGTCCCCAGCATGCCCACCCTGTCCAGCACGTCCCCTTCGCACCACCGCACCACCCACCTGCGCGGCCTCGTCGAGGTCGCCGCCGCCAGCGTCCTGTGGGGCACCGGCGGCCTCGCGGTCCAGCTCATCCGCGAGCAGGACCGCCTGTCCCCCGTCACCATCAGCGCGTGGCGGATGGCGATCGCCGCCGCCGTGCTCCTCGGGGCGCTCCTCGCGCTCCGGCGGGGCGGCGAGCTGCTCGAGCTGGCCCGCGCCCGCCCCCGCCAGCTGGTGGTCGTGGGCGTCGGCACCGCCGCCTACCAGGGCTTCTACTTCGTCTCCGTGACCCAGGTCGGGGTCGCCGTCTCGACGGTCGTCAGCCTCGGCCTTGCGCCGGTGCTGCTGACCGTCGCCGAGTCCGTACGCCACCGGCGGGCGCCCGCGCGCGGGCGGCTGACCGTGCTCGTGGCGGCGCTGGCCGGGCTGCTGCTGGTGAGCGTGGCGAGCCACGAGTCCGCCACCGGCCCGGCCCCCGTCGCCGGCGTGCTGCTCGCGGTCGCGTCCGGGACGACGTACGCCCTCACGACGGCGGCGGGCGGCTCCATCAGCCGTACGACGTCCCCGCTGGCGCTGACCTCCGGGATGACCCTGGTGGGAGCGGCCGTGCTGCTGCCGTGCTTGGCCCTCGTCGACGGGCCGCGGGTGACGACCGACCCGGCGGCGCTGGCGTGGCTGGCCTACCTCGGGGTGCTGACGATGGCGCTCGCCTACGTGCTGCTCTACTCCGGGCTCCGCGTCATCGCGCCGAGCACCGCCGTCACTGCCAGCCTCGTGGAGCCGGTGACCGCCGCCGTGGTGGCGGCCGTGGTGCTCGGGGAGTCGCTCGGTCCGGCCGCGGTCGTCGGCATCCTGCTCGTCCTCGGAGCCGTGGCCGGGCTTGGCCGGCCGGCCGCCGCGGCGGGGCCGGTGCTGCCCGACCCGGACCCGGGCCGCGGCTGAGCGGTGCTCAGCTGGCGGCGGTCGGGTAGAGCACCTGCACGGTCACCCAGTCCACGAACATGCTGTGCCGCGAGCCGCCGGGCAGCATGTGCTCCGGCTCGACGTCCTTGTTGGACAGCCGCAGGTGGAACGGCACGGCGTTGCCGGGCACGCGGCGGGCGTCGGGCGTGGAGTCCACGGTGTAGGCCTGGTTGCCCGAGCCGTCCTTGGCCTCGTAGTGCACCTGCTCCCCACCGACCGTGAACTCGGCGTGGTACTCCCAGAACGTCTCCCACGGCTTCGCTCCGTCGGCGAAGGCCTGCCCGACCGGCCACAGCTCGGGCGAGAGGCCGGCGGCGCCGCACTCGTCGACGTCGTTCTCGACGCTCTCGTCGTAGCAGATGTGCGAGCCCAGCTGGGCGCCCGCGACCTTGCGCGGGCCGTAGCTCTCGATGACGTCGATCTCGCGGGGGTCGACCGGGTTGGGGTGCTGGACCCACAGCGCGGCGTAGTTCCTGCTCGTGTCGGGCATCACCAGGCTCGCCGACACCCGGACGCGCGTCCCGGCCGGGAGCATCCACCCGGGTGTCGAGCGGATCTGGGCGACGTGCCCCACCTCGAGCTGGCCGAGGCCGTTGAGCGCGGCCGCGTTCCAGTTGGTCATGTGGTGCCACTGGTCGGGCCAGGTGCCGGCGGGGCCGTCGAAGTGGTCGGCGAAGAGGGTCTCCCACGCGGGCGGCGCCGGGGTGGGTGGCGCTGCCGTGGGCGGCGCGGTGGTCGGCGGCGCCTCGGTGGGGGCCGTCGTGGGCGCCGTGGTGGCGGGCGGTGCCGCGCGCCGGGGGCCGGACACCTTCGTGGGCCACGTGCCCGGGCCGATGCACGCCGTGGCGAGGAGCAGCAGCGCGCCGACCAGCACCGCTGCGCGCCAGGCGGTCCTGCCACCCACCTGCTGGCGCGCGAGCCGGGACATCAGCCTCCCCCAGGGTGGTCAGTGGTGTCGGTCGGGTGACGGGACGGGTGTCGAGATCCTCGTCCGGCGATGCTACGCATCCGCGACAAGGGATGGTCGGAGGCTCAGCCGACCGTCGTCAGCAGCTGCGTGGCGCGGGTGAGCACGACGTAGAGCGTGGCGCGGCCGGTGGCGGACTCGTCCTCGATCTCCTGCGGGGAGACCACGACGATGCCGTCGAACTCGAGGCCCTTGGTGTCGAGACCGGTGAGCACGACGATGCGGTCCTCGCCGCTCGGCGTGACGCTCGAGTCCACGGCCGCCCGGGCGCCGGCGGCGTCGTCGGCGACCTCGGACCACGACGCCAGCCAGGCGTTGACCTCGGAGCGCCGGGCGACCGGCACGACGATGCCCACGGTGCCCTCCACCCGGCGGCTGGTCGACACCACGGCCTCGCGCACGGCGGCCTCGAGGTCGTCGACCGGACCCACGACCCGCGGCTCCTCGCCCGTGCGGCGTACGGCGTCGGGCAGGTCGGCGTCGAGGCCCACGCGGCGGGCGTAGTCGGCGGCGAACGCGTAGATCTCGGCCGAGTTGCGGTAGTTGGTGGACAGGTGGAACTCGTGCAGCTCCTTGCCCTCGAGGGCCTCGGCGCGCGCGGCGGCGGCCTCGGGGGCATCGGGCCACGAGGACTGCGCCGGGTCGCCGACGATCGTCCAGCTCGCGGTGCGGCCGCGCCGCCCGACCATCCGCCACTGCATCGGCGTGAGGTCCTGCGCCTCGTCGATGAGGACGTGGGCATAGCCGTCGTCCTCGATCCGGTGGGTCGGCGCCGACCACGCGAGGCCGCCGGGGGCGTACTCGCGCTCGGAGATCGTGGTGAGCTCCTGGAGGTCGACCCCGCCCTCGAGCAGGCCGGTCTCGTCGAGGTCGCGCTCGTCGTCGGTGCGCTGCGGGACGTCGCCGATGGCGTAGCGCAGCTCGTCGAGCAGCGGCACGTCCTCGATGGAGAGCTCGCCCGCGGCCCACGACTTGGTGAGCAGCATCTGCTCCTCACGCGTCACCACGCCCTCGCCGACACGGGCCAGGAACTCGGGGTCGCGCAGCCAGCCGAACACCGTGCGGGCGTCGAGCGGCGGCCACCACGCGCTGGCGAACTCGACGAACCCGGCGTGGCCGAGCATGTCGTCGTCGAAGGCCTCGCGGCCGCGCTCCTTGCCGCGCTCGCCCGTGACCTGGCGCCACATGGCGTCGAGCAGCGTGCGCGCGACGCGGGGCAGCTGGCGGTTGCGGCGCCCCTGCGACATCAGCTGGCGGCGCAGCCGGCCGAGCAGGCCGGGGTCGAGCACGATGGTCTCGTCGCGCCAGTAGATGCGGAAGCTGGTCGGCGCCCCCGGCGCGTGCTGGCGGGCGGTGCGCCGCATCAGCTCGGCCATCTTGGTGGCGCCCTTGACGTCGGCGACGGCCGGCTCGTCGTGGCGGCTGGCCCGGATGCCGCCGACGACCTCGCCGAGCGAGCGCAGGGCCACGGCGGTCTCGCCGAGGCTGGGCAGCACGCGCTCGATGTAGCGCATGAACACGCCGCTGGGGCCGACGACGAGCACGCCGCCACCCTCGTAGCGGCGGCGGTCGGAGTAGAGCAGGAAGGCCGCGCGGTGCAGCGCGACGACGGTCTTGCCGGTGCCGGGGCCGCCGGAGATCGACACGACGCCCTTGCCCGGTGCGCGGATCGCCTTGTCCTGCTCGGCCTGGATGGTCGCGACGATGGAGTGCATCGAGCGGTCGCGGGCGCGCGAGAGCTGGGCCATCAGGGCGCCCTCGCCGACGATCGGCAGGTCCGTCTCGGCCTGGTCGTCGAGCAGCTCGTCCTCGACACCGATCACGGTGCGGTGCAGCGAGCGCAGCACCCGGCGGCGTACGACGCCCTGCGGGGTCGCGGCCGTGGCCTGGTAGAACACGCCGGCGGCCGGCGCACGCCAGTCGATGAGCAGCACGTCGCGGTCGGCGTTGCGCACGCCGATGCGGCCGATGTAGCGCGGCAGCGAGTCGATCGACGGGTCGAGGTCGAGGCGGCCGAAGACCAGCCCCTCGTGGGCGGCGTCGAGCTGGGCGATCCGCTTGGCGGCCTGGAAGACCATCGCGTCGCGCTCCACGAGGCCGCCCTCGTGCTCCAACCTGCCGCGCTGGTGGCCCTCCGCCGCCAGCGCCCTGGCGCTGCGCGTCGACGCCTCGAGCTGGACGTAGACCTCGTCCACGTAGGCCTGCTCAGCCGCGATCTCCCGCGCTTCGAGCTGCTCGCTCACTCCCGCTCCTCATCCCCCACGAATCGCCCCGCGGATCCCCCACGCACCACTGCCCCTGCTCCCCGGGCAGACCGACAAGCGTACCGGCGAGCACCGACCATCGCCGACTTACCGACGAACGGCGGCACCACCGTCGGCGCGGGGCCGGCGGTGTTGGATGGCCCCGAGGACGGCACGAGCGACGGCACGGATGACGGGCGGACCACGACGTGGAGCACGAGCAGGCGCGAGGACGCACCCGGTGGTCGCCCGCGGTCGCCGGCGCGCTCGTCGCGGCGCTCGTCGTGGCGCTCGTCGCCGGCGTCGTGGCGCTGCCCCGGCTGCTGGCCGAGGACGAGCCGGCACCGACCGGCGTGCGGCCCGTGTGCGTGGACTCCCCCGACGCCCCCGCGGGCGCGATCGGCGAGCAGGAGGCGACCTGGGTGCGCTTCTGCCCGCTCGCCGACGAGGGTGCCGCGCAGCGCGTGCGCCACCCGCAGGGCGTTATCACCGGCGGGCTCGCCGCCTCGGTCGCGGCCACCCTGGCGCAGACGGAGGCCGGACGCCCGGTGTGCACGGCGGGCGCGGCGACTCCCGGGCCCACGGGCCTGTTCCGCATCGAGGTCGGCCTCGCCGACGGCCGCGTCGCCGAGCTGGACGGCGACACCGGCTGCAGCACCCGCGACGAGCTGCTGTTCAGCCAGCTCGAGACCACCCTGCTGATGGAGGCGGCCGCGGGCAGCGGCCCGCCGTCGGCCGCGCCGGCGCCCGTCACCTGCCCCGAGCGCTTCACGACCACCGCCACCAACCGCGACGGCGCCTCCGCCCCCCGGCTGGCCGGCGACCCCGCCACCGTCCCGCTCCTGCCGCTGCCGGCCGTCGCGGTCGACGTCTGCGCCTACTCCGGGAGCGGCGAGGTGCGCCGGCTGGCGGACCAGTGGCAGGTCGGCCCGCCGACGTCGGAGCAGGTCCGCGCGGCCGCCACCCTGCAGCACGTCCCGGGCGCGATGGCCGACTGCGAGCCCGCGCCCGGGCTGACGTCGTACGTCATCGTCCTGACCGACGCCACCGGCACCGCCCGGACGCTCACCCTCGACCCGACCGCGTGCTCGCCGCTGCGCGCCGCGGTCGGCACCCCGCCGGTCGACACGCACCTCGGCCTGGCGACGCAGCGGCTGGTCCGCCTCGTCGCCCGCATCGCTCCCTGACCTCACCACGTCGGCGTCACCACACCAGCACGACCGCTCCCACCGCGCAGACCACCGCCCCGGCGGTGCGGACCTGGTCGGCGAGGCGGAGGCCGCGCAGCAGCTCGGGTCGCTCGGCCGGAGGGGCGGTGGCCAGGCGACCGTGGGTCGGCGCCGCCACCGCGGCGGTGGTGAGGACAGCCACGGCACCGCCCGCGAGCGCGAGCCAGGTGCCCTCCGCTCCCGGCTCGGCGACCGCGGTCCAGGCGAGCACCGCCACGAGGGGCAGGTAGATCGCCGCGACCAGCGGCGTGATCCGTCGCGAGTGCCGCTCGTGGGCCGTCGCCCAGCCCGCGTCCGGGACGTCGGCGAGCGCCGGATAGACCACGAGGGCCACGGTGAGCTGGAAGCCGAGGTGCGCCCCTGCGACGAGGAGCAACCACGGGGCGGGGCCGGACAGGGTCATCCGAAGGCGTCCGCGCCCAGGTCGTGCTCGCCCGCGGCGAGCGCGTCGACGATGCGGCGGGCCACCTCGGCGGGGTCCTTGCCGGCCGGCAGCCGCGGCGCGGCGCCGGAGAGCGGCCGACCCGCGAGGCCGGTCTCGGTGTGCGGCGGGCGTACGTCGACCACGTCCACCCGGCTGCGTCGCAGCTCGGTGCGCAGGGCGGTCGTGGCCGCGCTCAGGGCGGCCTTGCTCGCCGAGTAGGCGGCCATCCGCGGGAGCGGCTGCTCGGCGACCACGGCGCTCAGCTGCACGACCCAGCCCTGCGACTCCTCGAGCAGCGGCAGCACCCGGCGCAGCAGGAAGAGCGGTCCCACCACGTTGGTGAGGAACAGCTCCTCGACGACCTCGTCGGGGGTCTCGACGAGGGATCCGAAGGCCACGACGCCGGCGGCGTTGACCAGCCCGTCGAGGCCACCGAGGTGCTCGCGGGCCGCGGCGGCGACGGCGTCGCCCGCCCGCGCGTCACCGAGGTCGGCCACCACGGGCGTGCCGGTGCCGAGGGCTGCCAGCCGGTCGGCGTCGCGACCGACCACGAGGAGGCGGGCGCCACGTCCGGCGAGCTCCGCGACGAGGAGCGACCCGAGGGCGCCGCTCGCGCCGACCACGGCGATGCGCGCACCCGACAGCTCCCGTGCGGCACCCGTGCGTTGCTCGGCCATGACGTCCTCCTCGGCAGGTCTCACCTGCTTCTCCGCCGGAGGAGGCCGATCGGATGCACCCGGCGGCTGGTTGCGCCGCTACTTCTTCCGCGACAGGAACGCGTTCATCGCCTCGCGCGCCTCGTCGCTGGCGAACAGCCGCGCGCTGGTGGTGGCCATCTCGTCGCCGAGCGCGTCGATGCGGGCCAGGAGGTCGCGGTTGAGGATGCGCTTGGACTCGCGCAGCCCCTGGGCGGCCCCGGTGGCGAGGCTCGCGCAGATCGCGGCGACCTCGTCGTCGAGGCGGTCGGCGGGCACCGCGCGGGTCACGAGGCCGTACGCCGCCGCCTCGGCGCCGCTGAACACCTCGCCGCCGAGCGTGGTGAGGGCGGCCGCGCGGGGGCTCATCCGGTGGTGGACGGTGAGGCTGATGATGGCGGCCGCCAGCCCCAGCTTGACCTCGGTGAGGGCGAAGGTCGCGTCCTCGGCGCTGACCGCGACGTCGGCGGCGGCGACGATGCCGATGCCGCCCGCCCGCACCGCGCCGAGGTTCTTGGTGACGACCGGCTTGTCGAGGGTGGCGATGAGTCGCTGGAGGTCGACGATGCGCCGGGCACCTACCTCCATGCCCTCGGTGGTCGCCTCGGCCAGGTCGGCGCCGGAGCAGAACACCCGGCCGGAGCTCTCGACGAGCACCACGCGGACGTCCCCGTCCTCCCCCGCCCGCTCGAGGTGGCCGACCAGCTCGGTGACCAGCCGGCGGCTCAGCGCGTTGCGGTTGGCGGGGCTGTCGAGGGTGATCGTGGCGACGGAGTCCGCGACGGCGTAGTGGACCAGCTCGTCGTGGACCGCCTCGTCCCGGGCCAGTGGGGTGCACGCATCGGTCATGGCCGTCATCCTGCCGCACCCCCCACCCCGCACCCCATCCGTCGAGGCTCCCGCTCCGAACACCGACCATGCAGACCCCTGAGCGGCAGTCCCGCTGGCACCTCCTGCGCCACGCGGCGTACGGCGTGCTCGCCACGGTCGTCGGCCTGGCCGCCGCGCACCTCGTCGCGGCGCTGACCGTGCCGGCCGCGTCGCCCGTCCTCGCCGTCGGCTCGACCGTCATCGACCTCACGCCGACCCCGCTGAAGGAGTGGGCGATCCGGCAGTTCGGCACCGCCGACAAGCTGATCCTCGTCGGCTCGGTCATCGTGGTCGTGCTGGTCCTCGCCGCCGTCGCGGGCGTCGTCGCCGCACGTCGCGAGACACCGGGTCTGCTCATCGTCGTGGGGCTGGCCGGCATCGCCGGCCTGCTCGCCGTCCTGCGCCCGGGTTCCGGGCCGCTGGACGTGGTTCCTGCCCTGGTCGCCGCGGTCGTGGCCGCCACGTCGTTGTGGTGGCTGCACCGCGTCGACGACCGGGGCAGCGTCGAACCGTCGCCACAGGGGGGCGACGGACCGACCCGGCGCGGGGTCGTGCTGGCGAGCGGCGGCCTCGCCGCAGCCGCAGTGACCATGGGGGCCCTCGGCCGCTGGGTGACGTCGTACCGCCTCGGCGGCACCGACGTCGCGCTGCCGGTCGCCACCGACCCCGCGTCGTCCTTCCCCGCCGGCCTGGAGGAGATGTACGACGGCATCACGCCGCTGCGCACCCCCACGGCCGACTTCTACCGGGTCGACACCCGGCTCAGCGTCCCGGCCGTCGACGTCGACTCCTGGACCCTCACCATCGACGGCGACGTCGAGCGCGAGGTCACCCTGACCTTCGACGACCTGACGAAGATGCGCACGGTCGAGCGCGACATCACGCTCACCTGCGTCTCCAACGAGGTCGGCGGGCCCTACGTCGGCGGCGCCCGCTGGCTGGGCGTGCCGCTGCGCGACATCCTCGACCGCGCCGGGATCGACGCCACGAAGGCCGACCAGATCCTGTCCACCGACGTCGACGGGATGACCATCTCGACGCCGCTCGACGTGGCCCTGGACGGTCGCGACGCCCTCATCGCCATCGGCATGAACGGCGGCCCGCTGCCGCGCACCAACGGCTTCCCGGCGCGCATGGTCGTGCCCGGCCTCTACGGCTTCGTCTCCGCCTGCAAGTGGATCACCCGGATGACGCTGACCACCTACGAGGCCGAGCAGGCCTACTGGACCGAGCGCGAGTGGGCCATCGACGCGCCGATCAAGATCTCGAGCCGGATCGACACCCCCAAGCCGCTCTCGAGCACCGCCGGCGGCAAGGTCATCGTGGGCGGCATCGCCTGGGCGCAGGGCGTCGGCATCGACAAGGTCGAGGTGCGCATCGACGGCGAGGCCTGGCGCCCGGCCCAGCTCGGCCCCCAGGTGACCGACGACTACTGGCGCCAGTGGTACCTCGAGTGGGACGCCGAGCCCGGCCGCCACCTCATCGCCTGCCGCGCCACCAACAAGGACGGCGACGTGCAGTCCGACGTGCGGATGACGCCGTTCCCGGAGGGCTCGAGCGGGGTCCAGGAGATCTCGGTGAGCATCACCTGATCGCTGGTCCGATCCCTGATCCGATCCCTGATCCGATCCCTGTGCCGCACTGCCGTCGGGCGGTGGGTGACGCAGGTCCTGAGCCTCCAGGACCTGCGTCACCCACCGCCCGACGTCGTTCCTCCGAGATTGGACAAACATTTCCTAGATCCGACCCATCCGGTCGTCCCACGGCCCCGAACACCTCCTGAAAGCGGGCCACGACGGCCCACCCCAGTGGCTTCCAATGAAAGGCAACGCCATGAACACCAAGCTCCGCACCCGCACCATGGGCATCGCCGCCCTCGCGCTGACCGCGTCCATGAGCCTGGCTGCCTGTGGCAGCGAGAGTGACTCCGACACCGCAGCCGACGAGCCCACCACCTCCGAGTCGACCTCCGAGGCCCCCGCCGAGGAGCCGATGGAGTCCGAGTCGGCCGAGCCCGCCGCCTCCGGCCCGTTCGGTCCCGGCTGCGCCGGCGTCCCCACCGAGGGTGAGGGTTCCGTCGAGGGCATGGCCGACGACCCGGTCGCGACCGCCGCCTCCAACAACCCGCTCCTCAAGACCCTGGTCGCCGCGGTGACCGAGGCCGACCTCGTCGACACGCTCAACTCGGCCGAGGCGCTCACCGTCTTCGCCCCGACCGACGACGCCTTCGCCAAGATCCCGAAGAAGGACCTCAACGCGCTCCTCGCCGACAAGGAGGCGCTGACCACGGTGCTCACCCACCACGTCGTCGCCGGCCAGCTGTCCCCCGAGGACGTCGCGGGCGAGCACGAGACCCTCGCGGGCGACATGATCACCGTCGAGGGCGAGGGTGAGGAGTTCACCGCCGAGGGCGCAGCCGTCGTCTGCGGCAACGTCTCCACCGCCAACGCCACCGTGTACGTCATCGACTCGGTGATGATGCCGCAGATGTGATTCGTCCCCGGACGAACACTGCAAGGATGCTGACGTGGACCACGTGAGGCCCGTACCGGACGGGGCGCCCCAGGGCGTCCCGTCCGGGGGCGAACCAGCCCGGCTGTCCGACCTGCTCCAGCGGTCGGCGCTCGGGGACGAGGCGGCCTTCGCCGCCTTCTACGACGCGACGTCCGCACGGGCGTACGGCCTGGCCCTGCGCGTGGTGCGCAACCCGGCCCACGCCGAGGAGGTCGCCCAGGAGGCCTACCTCGACGCCTGGCGCTCCAGCACCCGGTTCGACCCCGCCCGCGGCAGCGCCGCCGGCTGGCTCCTGACCATCGTCCACCGCAAGGCCGTCGACCGGGTCCGCTCGGTCGAGTCGGCCACCACCCGCGACGAGACCTGGAACCGTGAGACCGAGCCGGTCGACCACGACCAGACCGCCGAGTCGGCGCACGCCTCCCTGGAGGCCGCGCGCGTACGCAGCGCCGTCGCCACCCTGACCGACGTGCAACGCCAGGCGGTCGAGCTCACCTACTTCGGCGGCTACACGCACACTGAGGTCGCCACCCTGCTCGACGTCCCGTTGGGCACAGCGAAGACACGAATACGCGACGGACTCATCCGCCTGCGAGACCTGATGGGAGTTGGCTCATGAGCGACATGCACAAGCTCACGGGCGCCTACGCCGTCGACGCCGTCGACGACCTCGAGCGTGCCCGCTTCGAGCAGCACCTGTCGGAGTGCGAGGACTGCCGCGCCGAGGTCAGGGAGCTCCGCGAGACCGCCGCGCTGCTGGCCGAGACCACGGCCGTCGCCGCCCCCGTCTCCCTGCGCGAGTCCGTGCTCTCCGGCATCTCGCAGGTCCGCCCGCTCCCGCCGGTCGTCCCGGCCACCGCCACGACGTCCGTGCGGCGCCGCCTCCCTCTTCTCGTGGCTGCCGCCCTGGTCCTGATCGCCGGACTCGGCGCTGTGGTGTGGCAGCCGTGGTCCGACGAGGTCCCGCAGCTGACCGCTGCCGAGCAGGTGCTGCAGGCCGAGGACGCCGAGAAGGTGTTCCTCGACCTCGGTGAGGCCGGCCGCGCGACGGTCGTCCGGTCCAAGGCCGAGGACCGCGCCGTCATCACGACCGAGGACATGGTGCCCGCGCCGGACGGCAAGGACTACGAGCTGTGGTTCATGTCGCCGGACGAGGAGTTCGTCCCGGCGGGGCTCATGCCCGACGACCCGGACCAGACCGTGGTGCTCGAGGGCTCGGCGGCCGACGCCGTCGCCGTCGGCATCACCGTCGAGCCCGACGGCGGGTCCGACGAGCCCAGCTCGGCGCCCATCGCCCTCTTCGAGCTCGCCTGACACGCACCGCCCACGCACGATCCCAGCGTCCGGTCCAGCCGCCGGTCACCCGCCCGGCGGGTGACCGGCGGCTGAACTTTCGACGTGTCGGAGGCGCGAAGACGTGCCCCGCACCCCCGTCCCGGGTAACAATCTCGGGTGCCCGGTCCCGATCCGCTCGACGACGCCGTGGAGCGGATGCTCTCCGGCGACGAGGCGGCGTTCCGGTTGGTCTACCGCGACGTGCAGCCGCGGCTGCTGCGCTACCTCACCGTCCTGGTGGGCGTGGGCGACGCGGAGGACGTCGCCAGCGAGGCCTGGGCCCAGGCGTTCCGCGACCTCGACCGCTTCAGCGGCGACGCCGACGGCTTCCGCGGCTGGGTCACCACGATCGGGCGCAACCGGGCCATGGACCACGTCCGTCACCGCAACCGGCGCCCGGTCAGCCACCAGCCGGCCGACGAGCTCGTCGACCTCCCCGACCCGGTCGACGTCGAGGTCGACAGCCTCGGCCGCGTGCAGTCTGAGGCGGCGATCCGGCTGATCGGCAGCCTCCCGCGTGACCAGGCGGAGGCCATCATGCTGCGTACGGTCCTGGGGTTCGACGCCCCGACCGCGGCCCGCATCCTCGGCAAGCGCCCCGGCGCGGTCCGGGCGGCGGCGCACCGTGGTCTCAAGCAGCTGGCCAAGAGACTGTCCGAGGAGCCGTAACACCTGTGACCGCCACGACGCTGAGAGGAGTGAGATGACCGAACCGGCCCCCCGTCTGTCGCGACGCGACGCCGAGCGCCTGCTCGACGAGCCGGCGTCGCACGACAGCGCCCTGGGCGCGACGCTCTCCTCGGCCGCCGCGCCCGCGCAGGCCGCCGAGCTGCGGGGCGAGGACGCCGTGGTGGCGCAGTTCCACTCCGCCCGGCTGTCCCCGCCACCGGCGTCCCGCTCCGGGTTCGTGTCGCCGAAGCGACTCGGCAGCCGCGCGGCCGCTCAGGCGCTCGTCGCCACGGCGGCCGTGGTCGCGCTCGCCTCGGGCGGCTTCGCGCTCTCCGGCTCGATCGACCTGCCCTCGCTGCCCAGCCAGATCGGCGGCGACAGCTCGCAGTCCACGTCCGAGTCCGTCTCCGAGCCGGGCTCCGGCAGCGACGCGCCGACCTCTGGCGACGGATCGGGCGACGGGTCCGGTGACGACACCGGAACGACCGACGGGACGGATGGCACCGACGGCACCGGCGGCACCGATCCCGGTGACGGCACGACCACCGACGGCGGCACGGGCGGCTCCTCGGAGTCCCCGACCGAGGGCGGGAGCACCCCGGGTGGGTCCAGCCCTACCCAGACGCCCGGCCAGTCCCCCAGCCAGAGCCCGTCACAGTCGCCGTCGCAGACGCCCAGCCAGAGCCCGTCGCAGTCCCCGTCCCAGTCGCAGTCCCAGTCGCCCAGCCAGTCGCCGTCCCAGTCGCCGTCCCAGACGCCCAGCCAGACGCCGTCGCAGAGCCCGACGCAGACCCCGAACCCCAACCTCCGTGCCCTGTGCCGGGCCTACCAGGCCTCGCAGGGAGGCAGCGGTGCCTCCCTCGACAGCGCGTCCTTCCAGGTGCTGGTGCAGGCGGCCGGCGGGCGCGAGCAGGTCGCGGCGTTCTGCGTCGCGCTGATCGGCGCGCCGACCATCACCCCCTCGACCACCAGCCCGACCACGGGCCCCGCCACCCCCCTCGCGACGCCCACCGCCAGTCCGACGCTCACCCCGACCGCCAGCCCCACCCAGCCCGGCAACGGGAACGGGAACGGGAACGGGAACGGGAACGGCAACGGGAACGGCAACGGCAACGGCAACGGCAACGGCAACGGGAACGGGAACGGCAACGGCAACGGCAACGGCAACGGCAACGGCAACGGAGGGGACCTTGCACCCATGACGTCCGGTTCCTGAACCGGAGCGGCCGCGTTCCGCGGACCTGCATCCGTCGTACCCGTGCCTCGAGCTCCCGCCGCTGCACGGATCCCCGCACGACGAGGTCCCCAACGCACTGCAGCGGCACGGCCCAACCCCCGGGTCGTGCCGCTGCTCTTGTCAGCGCCACCGACTAGGTTCGTGCCCATGGCCCCGCGGCAGCCCTCCCCCCAGGAGGACACCAACCGGCGGATGCTCCGCGCCCGCGACGAGATGGACCGCCGCTACGCCGAGCCGCTCGACGTGCCGACGCTGGCCGCCATCGCCCACCTCTCCGCCTCGCAGTTCGGGCGGGTGTTCAAGGAGGTCTACGGCGAGACGCCGCACCGCTACCTGCAGCGGCGTCGCGTCGAGCGCGCGATGACCCTGCTGCGGCAGACCGACCGGCCCGTCACCGACGTCGCCTGGGACGTCGGCTTCGCGAGCCTCGGCACGTTCAGCCGCACGTTCAGCAACATCGTGGGCTGCTCACCGACCGAGTTCCGCGCCCGTCACGCCCCGGTCGCGGTGCCGTCCTGCTTCATCGCGGCGTGGACGCGGCCCCGCGGAGGGTCGAGCAGCGCCTCGGTCACACCGCCGACGACAGCGGTTTCGGAGAAGCACGACCACCTCGTGGCTGACTAGCGTCCTCGTCATGACCACCAACCACATCACCAGCCTCCACATCCGCAGCGTGCCCGTGCTCGACCAGGACGAGGCGCTCGACTTCTACACGACCCACCTCGGCTTCGAGGTGCGCGACGACATCGACCTCGGCTTCATGCGCTGGCTCACCGTCGGCGTCCCCGGGCAGGACACGTCCCTGCTCCTCGAGCTCGTCGGCGGACCCCAGCACGACGAGTCCACCGCCACGCAGGTGCGCGAGCTCGTCACCAAGGGCGCGCTCGGCGGGCTCTTCCTGCACAGCAGCGACGTGCACGCGACGTACGCCTCGCTCCGCGACGCCGGCGTGGAGGTCACCCAGGAGCCGGTCGAGCAGCCCTACGGCACCGACTTCGGGATCCGCGACCCCTTCGGCAACCACGTCCGCATCAGCCAGCCCAACGGCGCCGGCACCACCGAGGTCCAGGAGACCTACGACGCGGCGGGCACGCAGTGAGCTATCCGCCGCCGATCTACCACGGCGACTCCGGCGAGGTCTCCGCCCACGTGGTGCGGGCGGCGGTCGAGCCGGCCGTCGTCTACCCCAACGGCAACAAGGTGTTCTACCTCGCCAGGGGCACCGAGACCACGGGGACGTTCGGCCTCTACCGCTGGGAGTTCGCCGGGCCCGAGAGCGGTCCCGGCGCCCACTTCCACCGCACGATCACCGAGTCGTTCTACGTCCTCGAGGGGACCGTCTCGATCTACGACGGCACGGACTGGGTGAAGACCCACGCGGGCGACTTCGCCCACGTGCCCGCCGGGGGCATCCACGGCTTCCGCAACGAGGACGGCGCGGCGAAGATGCTGCTCCACTTCGCGCCGGGCGCCCCGCGGGAGGCCTACTTCGAGGGACTGGCCGCGGGGATCGGCGACTTCGACGAGGACGCCTACGATCGGTTCATGCGCGAGCACGACAACACCTGGCTCTGACGAGCCGCTGGTGAGCCGCTGATGGACGCCGTCACCGCCGCCTTCGCCGCGACCCCGCGGCGGGACTTCCTCCCGCCCGGGGCGCGGGCGCAGGAGGCGTACGACGGTCCGCTGCGGATCGCGGCCGGTCAGACCAACTCCCAGCCGGCCACCGTCGAGGCGATGCTGCGGCTGCTCGACGTCCGCGCCGGGCAGCGGGTCCTCGACGTCGGGTCGGGGTCGGGCTGGACCACCGCCCTGCTGGCCCACCTGGTCGGACCCGCGGGATCCGTGCTCGGCGTCGAGCTCGAGCCCGAGCTGGTCGCCTTCGGCGCCACCAACCTCGCGCGGTCCGACCGCCCGTGGGCCTCGATCCGGGCGGCTGCCCCGGGGGTGCTCGGCGATCCCGACGGGGCGCCGTACGACCGGGTGCTGGTCTCCGCGGAGCCGGACGAGCTGCCGGAGGCGCTCGTCGACCAGCTCGGCGACGACGGCGTGCTCGTCATCCCCGTCGCGGGCACGATGCTGCGGGTCGCCAACCCCGGGCGGGCCGTGACCGAGCACGGGCGCTACCGCTTCGTGCCGCTGCGCTGAGGAACGCTGCCCTCCTCCCGGGCGGCTCGCCTGCTGAGGCGGACGGGCAGGCCCGCGACCACCTCGAGCGGACCGCGGCGCCGCAGCAGCCGGAAGGCGGCCCCGAAGGCAAGCAGGACGACGACGTGGGAGAGGTAGGCCGACGGCTCCTCGGGCGGCCACACGCCCGGCGTACGCATCACGACGTGCAGCGAGTAGAGCGTGAGCGTCATCGCGCCCGCGCCGAAGACGACCGCGAGCACCACGGTCGCGACGCGCGGCAGCAGCTGTTCGAGGAGCAGGCAGCAGGAGATGACGAGGAGCGCGCTGCCGATGGTCTGGGCGAGGTCGAACGGCGTCGCCGAGTGCGGCGCGACGACGAGCAGCCAGCTCCAGTCGCCGTCGGCGGGCGTGGTGCCGAACATCCCGGTGGCCTTCTCCGACGCCACTGCCGGGTCGACGAGCGATCGCGACACCTGGGTGGCGAGCACCGCGGTCCCGAGGCCGCTGAGGGCCAGCCCGCCGAGCAACGACGTGTCGCGCAGGTCGGCCCGGCCCAGCGCCAGCCCGACGAGCAGGTAGGCGAGCCACGGCACGACCGGGTAGTAGCCCGTGAGGAGCAGCTCCGAGGCCAGCTGACCCGGGTCGGCCAGCTGGTCGAACGTCGGGCTCTCGAAGCCGCGAGGCGGGAGGTGCGGGCGGACGAGGTGCGAGAGCACGGGCGCGAGCGCCACCCACCCGACGGCGAGCGCCGTGAGCGCCCGGGCGCCGAGCAGCGTGAACGGCAGGCCCAGCACGAAGAGCGCGCCGTAGTAGGTCAGGATCACCGCGATGCCGCTGTCGAGGCCGCCGAGGAACAGCCCGAGCAGTGCGATGAGCAGCGCCCTGCCGGCGATGCCCGCGGACCGCAGCGCAAGCGGGCGACCGCGCAGCGGCTCGCGGGTCATCAGGGCCAGGCTCACCCCGGCCAGCACCGCGAAGAGCGCCGAGGCCCGGCCACCGGCCAGCCACTGGCCGGTGGTGAGCCCGCCGGCGGGGGTGCGCGCATCCATGACGTGGGTGGCGACCATGCCGAGCAGCGCCACGCACCGGGCGACGTCCAGCCCGACGAGGCGGGCTCGCGGCGTCCCGGTCATGGCCCCATCCTGCCGGGCCGGGCCTCAGCCGCCGGGCCTCAGCCGCCGGTCCTCAGCCGCCGGGGCGGGCGACCTGCTCGGCGAGCGTGGCGGGCGCCTGGATGCAGTAGGAGTCGGTGAGCAGCTCGGCCAGCTCGTCCCAGTCGGTGTCGTCGTCGAGGAGCATGCCGATCGAGTTGCCGCCCCAGCCGGAGCGGAAGTAGGGCTCACCCATGTGCTCGAAGGCGGCCACCTCGTCGGGCTCGCCGCGGAAGGTGATCCGGAAGAGCTGGTCCTCGCCACCGAAGACGTGGGCGACCGTCGCGCTCCCGACGCGCCACCGGGTGCCGGTCCATGCCGGCTCCTGGCGGCACCGGGGCAGCGCGCCCAGGACCGCGTCGATCCGCAGCACCCACTCCTCGGGCACGAGGGGACGGTCGGCGAGGGCCACGGCACCCAGCCTGCCACCGGGGACCGACACCGCGCGCCTGGAACCCTCAGTAGGACTTCGGCAGCCCCAGGCTGTGCATCGCGACGAAGTTGAGGATCATCTCCCGGCTCACCGGGGCGATCCGCCCGGCGCGGGCGGCCACGAGCATGCCGGCCATGCCGTACTCCTGCGTGATCCCGTTGCCGCCGTGGGTCTGCACGGCCGCGTCGACCGCGTGGACGGCGGCCTCCGCGGCGGCGTACTTCGCCATGTTGGCGGCCTCTCCGGCCGCGAGGTCGTCGCCGGCGTCGACGAGCGCGGACGCCTTCTGCGTCATCAGGCGGGCGAGCTCGTTCTCCACGTGGGCCGTGGCGAGCGGGTGGGCGATGGCCTGGTGGGCGCCGATGGGCACCTGGAAGACGATGCGCTCGCGGGCGTACGCCGACGCCTTCTCCAGCGCGTGCCGGGCGAGGCCGGTCGAGAACGAGGCCGCCATGATCCGCTCGGGGTTGAGGCCGGCGAAGAGCTGGACCAGCCCGCCGTCCTCGTCGCCGACGAGCGCGTCGGCCGGCAGCCGGACGTCGTCGATGAACACCTGGAACTGCTTCTCCGGGCTGACGATCTCCATCGCGATGGCGGTGAAGTCGAGGCCCGCCGCGTCGGTCGGGACCACGAACAGGCACGGCTTGAGCCTGCCGGTCCGCGCGTCCTCGGCGCGGGCGACCACGAGGACGTGGGCGGCCTCGTCGACGCCGGAGATGTAGACCTTCTGCCCGCGGAGCACCCAGCCGTCGCCGTCGCGGCGCGCGGTGGTGGTGATGTTGTGGGAGTTGGTCCCGGCGTCGGGCTCGGTGATCGCGAACGCCATCGTCGCGGTGCCGTCGCAGATGCCGGGCAGCCACCGCTGCTTCTGCTCCTCGGTGCCGTAGCGGGCGATGACCGTCCCGCAGATCGCCGGGCTGACGACCATCATCAGCAGCGGGCAGCCCTGCGCGGCGAGCTCCTCGCACACGGCGGCCACGTCGCCGATGCCGCCGCCCCCGCCGCCGTACTCCTCGGGGAGGTTGACGCCGAGGTAGCCCGCGCGGGCGATGTCGAGCCACAGCTCGGTGGTCTTCTCGCCCGAGCGGGCGCGCTCGACGAACCACTCGCGGCCGTAGCCGGCCGCCATCTTGGCGACCTGGCGGCGCAGCTCCTGGCGCTCCTCGGACTCGGTGAACGTGCTCATGGGCTCTCCTCGGGTTCTCCGGTGGCGACGACTGCCAGGACCTCCCCGGACGCGACCTGCGCCCCGGGCTCGACGTTGACCTCGGCGACCGTGCCGTCGTGCGGCGCGGTCACGGTGTGCTGCATCTTCATCGCCTCGAGGACCAGGACGACGTCGCCGGCGGCGACCGCGTCCCCGGGCTCGACGGCCACCGTGACGACGGTGCCGGGCATCGGTGCGAGCAGGGAGCCGCTCGCCACCGCGTCGGCCGGGTCGGTGAAGCGGGGGAGCAGGCGCAGGCTCTGCCGCACCATCGAGTCGTCGTCGAGGTGCACCTCGCCCGTCACCGGGTCGATGTGCACGTCGATGGACTGACGGAAGCCGCCCCGCTCGACCACCACACGTCGCGGGGTCGCCTCGATCACGTGGAGGTCCTCCTCGCCCGCACTCCGGAAGCCGTCCCGATCGCCGTACCACTCGGCCACGACCGGTTCGTCGCGCCCGCTGACCAGGAAGGTGGTGCGGTGCGGCTGCGAGACGACGTTGCGCCAGCCGGTCGGCACGCCACGCTGCACGGTGCGCTGCTCGGTGTCCCGGGCGGCGAGCGCGATCGCGGCCACGAACGGAGCGAAGTCCGGGTCGCCAGCCGGGGCGAGGTCCGCGAACTCCTTGGCCAGCCGGTGTTCGAGCGTCGAGGTCGTCATCGTGCCCGCGAGGGTGTCGCGGTCGCCGAGAGCGGCGATGAGGAGGTCCCGGTTGGTGGCGATGCCGTGCAGCCGGGCACGCCTCAACGCGCCCCTGAGCGAGCGCAGGGCCGACCCGCGGTCGGGACCCCAGCTGATCACCTTCGCGAGCATCGCGTCGTAGTGCGTACCCACGACGTCGCCCGAGGCGTAGCCCGCGTCGACCCGGATGCCGTGGCGGGCCAGGAGGTCGAAGGACGTGTCGGCAGGGACGTCGAAGCGCGCGAGCCGCCCCGCCGTCGGCTGCCAGTCGGCTGCGGGGTCCTCGGCGTAGAGGCGTACCTCGACGGCGTGGCCGCTGGGCGCGGGTGCGCCGTCGGGGAGCAGCTCGGCCAGGGTCCGACCCTCCGCCACGCCGATCTGGAGGGCCACCAGGTCCAGACCGATGACGCACTCGGTCACCGGGTGCTCGACCTGGAGCCGGGTGTTCATCTCCAGGAACCAGAAGCGCCCGGTGGCAGGGTCATACAGGAACTCGACGGTCCCGGCGCCGGCGTAGCCGACGGCCCGGCCCGCCTCCACCGCGGCCTGGTGCATCCCCGCGCGGACCTCGTCGGACAATCCTGGGGCCGGCGCCTCCTCCATCACCTTCTGGTGGCGGCGCTGGAGCGAGCAGTCGCGGTCACCGAGCGCGACGCCGGAGCCGTAGGTGTCGAACAGCACCTGCACCTCGACGTGGCGTCCGGACTCGACGTAGGGCTCGACGAAGACGGTGCCGTCGCCGAAGGCGCTGCGTGCCTCCGCCTCCGCCGCAGCCACCTCGGACCCCAGGTCGTCGAGCCGCCGGACGACCCGCATCCCGCGCCCCCCGCCGCCGGCGCTGGCCTTGACCAGGAGCGGGAGGTCGGACTCGGTGGGCTCGGCGGGCGCCTCGAGGGTCGGCACACCGGCGGCGCGCATGAGCTCCTTGGAGCGGACCTTGGATCCCATCGCCTCGATGGCCTCAGGAGGCGGACCGATCCAGACGAGCTGACCGTCGAGCACGGCGCGTGCGAAGTCGGCACTCTCCGACAGGAAGCCGTAGCCGGGGTGCACCGCCTGGCCTCCGCTGGCGCGCACGAGCCGGACGATGCGCTCGCCCTGCAGGTACGTCTCGCTCGGGATGCTGCCCGGGAGGCGGGCGGCGTAGTCGGCGTCCGCCACGAACGGGAGGTCGGCGTCGGCGTCGGAGAAGACCGCCATCGTCTCGATGCCCAGGCGGCGGCACGTGGCGAAGACGCGGCTGGCGATCTCACCGCGGTTGGCGACGGCGACCAGCTGGATGGGAGTCGTCACGGCCTGAACACCCCGTATCCGCCGGCACCGGTCCACGTCGTGTTGCTGATGACTGACAGGCAGATGGCGAGCACGGTGCGGGTGTCGCGGGGGTCGATGACGCCGTCGTCGTAGAGCATCCCCGACAGCGCGTAGGGCAGCGACTGCTCCTCGACCATCTGCTCGACCATCGCACGCATGCCGGCGTCGCCGCCCTCGTCGTACGCCTGTCCCTTGGCCTCGGCGGCGGCGCGGGCGACGATCGACAGCACCCCCGCGAGCTGCGCGGGGCCCATCACGGCGGACTTCGCGCTCGGCCAGGTGAACAGGAAGCGCGGGTCGAAGGCGCGGCCGTTCATGCCGTAGTTGCCGGCGCCGTAGGACGCCCCCATGACCACGCTGAGGTGGGGGACGGTGCTGTTGGAGACGGCGTTGAGCATCTGGGCGCCGTGCTTGATGATCCCGCCCTGCTCGTAGTCCTTGCCGACCATGTAGCCGGTGGTGTTGTGCAGGAACAGCAGCGGCGTGTCCGACTGGTTGGCGAGCTGGATGAACTGCGTCGCCTTCTGCGCCTCCTCGGAGAACAGCACGCCCTGGGCGTTGGCCAGGATGCCGATCGGGTGGCCGTGGAGCTGCGCCCAGCCGGTGACCAGCGAGGTGCCGTAGAGCGGCTTGAACTCGTCGAAGGGCCGGCCGTTGTGCTCACTCGCGCCGTCGACGACGCGCACGATCACCTCGCGGGGGTCGAACGGCTCCTTGAGGTCGGCGGGGATGAGGTCGAGGAGGCCCTCGGGGTCGGCGTCGGGGTCGGCGAAGGCTCTGGAGTCCCCGGATATCCGGGGACCGCCGTGCTTCGAGGTGGAGATCTCGGCCTCGAAGTACGGAACTCGGGTGCGAAGCTCCGGCCTGCGCCGGTTGAGCCGCGCCACGATCCGCCGCCCGATGCGGAGGGCGTCGTGCTCGTCCTCGGCGAGGTAGTCGGCCAGGCCGGACACCCGGGCGTGCATCTCGGCGCCGCCGAGCGACTCGTCGTCGGACTCCTCGCCGGTGGCCATCCTCACCAGCGGCGGGCCACCGAGGAACACCTTGGCGCCGCCGCGCACGAACACCGTGTAGTCGCTCATCCCGGGGACGTACGCCCCGCCGGCGGTCGAGTTGCCGAAGACCAGCGCGATCGTGGGCTGCTTGCGCGCCGAGGACCGGGTCAGGTCGCGGAACAGCCGGCCGCCGGGGATGAAGATCTCCTTCTGCGTCGGCAGGTCGGCGCCGCCGGACTCGACGAGGGAGATCGTCGGGAGGTTGTTCTCCTCGGCGATCTGGGAGGCGCGGAAGATCTTCTTCACCGTCCACGGGTTGCTCGCGCCGCCCTTGACGGTCGGGTCGTTGGCGCTGATCAGGCACTCCACGCCCTCGACCACGCCGATGCCGGTGACGACCGACGCCCCGACGGTGAAGTCGGAGCCCCAGCCGGCCAGCGGGGAGAGCTCGAGGAACGCCGACCCCGGGTCGACGAGCAGCTCGATCCGCTCGCGGGCGGTGAGCTTGCCGCGCGCGTGGTGGCGCTCGACGTACTTCTGCCCGCCGCCGGCCACCGCGACCGCGTGCTGCGCCTCGAGGTCGGCCAGCTTGTCGAGCATCGCAACCGCGTTCGGTGATCGAGTAGCCGCCGAGGAACGAGGTGGCGTATCGAGATTCACTCCACCACCGCCTTCATCCGCTCCAGCGTGGTGCGCATCCCGCGCCGGTTCGTACGCCGCCGCAGCGGTCCGAGGACGAGCCAGTAGAGCCGCGTGGGCAGGTTGGGGTCGAGGCGGAAGTACTCCGTGACGAGGGTGCCGCCGTCCTGGGGCTCGAGCCGGTAGCCCCAGTTGTTGACGGTGATCGCGTCGGTGCCGACGGAGAACTCGAAGACCCGCTCCGGCTCGCAGGCGGTGACCCGGCAGCCGGACCAGTAGGTCGGGCCGACGCCGTTGCGCTTCACGTGGCCCTTGAAGTACGCCCCCACCTCGGGGCCGGTGGAGCCGCGGGTCCACCGCGCCTCGAACGTCTCCGGACTGAACTCGCCGATCCGGGTCACGTCGCTGACGAGGTCCCAGACCTCGGCGGGCGGGGCGTCCATCCACACCGAGACCTCGTCCCCCAGGGACGGCAGCTTGACCATCGAGCTTCCTCTCATGACGCGTAGCCCATCAGCTTGGCCGTCAGGTCGCGCAGCACCTCGTCGGCGCCGCCCCCGATCGGCAGGATCCGGGCGTCGCGGAAGTGCCGCTCCACCTCGGTGCCGTGCATGTAGCCGGTGCCGCCGAAGAGCTGCACGGCCCGGTCGCAGACGAAGGCCGCGCAGTCCACGGCGGTCTGCTTGGCCAGGCAGGCCTCGGCGACCACGAAGTCGCCGGCTACGTGCCGGGCGGCCACGTCGCGCGTGTAGGTGCGGGCCACCTCGACGTGGCGGCGCATCTCGACGAGCGTGTGCTGCACCGACTGGTTCGCGAGCAGGGGCCGGCCGAACGTCGAGCGCTCGCGGCAGTACGCCGCCGCGAGGTCGAGCGAGCGCGCCGCGATGCCGTAGCCGTGCACGGCGAGGGCGATCCGCTCCACGACGAACTGGTCGGCGACCTGCGCGAAGCCCGAGCCCTCCGCCCCGACGAGGTTGGCCACCGGCACCCGGCAGTCGACGAAGGACAGCTCGGCGGTGTCGGAGCAGTGCCAGCCCATCTTGCGCAGCGACCGGTCGACGCTGAAGCCGGGCGTGCCCTTCTCCACCACCAGCAGGGAGATGCCGCCGTGGCCGGGTGCGCCCGTGCGGACGGCCGTCGTCACGAAGTCGGCCCGGACGCCGGAGGTGATGAACGTCTTGGCGCCGGCGACGACGTAGTGGTCGCCGTCGCGCACGGCCGTGGTCCGGAGACGCGCGACGTCCGACCCGCCGCCGGGCTCGGTGATCGCGAGCGAGCCGACCGCCTCGCCGGCCAGCGTGGGGCGCACGAAGCGGTCGACGAGGTCGGCGTCGCCGCTGGCGGCGAGGTGCGGCAGGGCGATGCCGGCGGTGAAGAGGGCGGCCATCAGGCCGCTGGAGGCGCCGGCGTCGAACATCGCCTCCTGCATCGCGACGGAGTCGAGGAGGTCGCCGCCGCTGCCGCCGACCCCCTCGGCGAAGCCCACCCCGATCAGTCCGAGGTCGCCCGCGGTGCGGTGCAGCGAGCGCGGGACCTCGCCGGCGTCCTCCCAGTCCTGCAGGTGCGGCACGACCTCGCGGCGGACGAACCCGGCCGCGGTGGCGCGCAGCGCGTCTCGCTCGGTGGTCACAGCAACGAGTCCTCGATCGAGACGACCCGCGAGCGCAGCCACTCGCCGAGGCCCTTGGCCTGAGGGTCGAAGCGCGTGGAGGCGGCGACGCCCTCGCCGAGCAGGCCGTGGACCACGACGTTGACCGCGCCGAGGCGGGGCAGCAGCCACACGTCGACGTCGAGGTCGGCCGCCTCGGGCAGCAGCATCGGGATCCCCCGCGGCGACATCATCTTGAACAGCCACTGCACGCGGGCGTCGTACGTCGCGGGGTCGACGCCGTCGTGGGCGACCCACAGCCCGATGTTGGCGTCGCCGCCCTTGTCGCCGGAGCGGGCGTGGACGAAGGTGCCCAGCGGCAGGCGGCGGGTGAGCACGTCGGGGCGGGCCGGGTACGGCGACGGGCGGGCGCCGGGTGCCTCCGCCGGCGCGACCACGCGGTCCGGACCGGCGACGACCTCGCGTCGGCCGCCGGCGTGGACGACCGTGTGGGTGACGTGGGCGCGGTCGACGAAGGCGGCGCGGTAGACGCCGTAGGGGGTCGCAGGTGCGGGCGGGCCGGTCATGGTGAACCCGGGGTAGGACCCGAGCGCGAGCTCGACGACCGCGGAGGTGAACGCGCGGCCGACGGGGTCGGGCGAGGCGTCCTTGACCGTGCAGCGCAGCAGGGCGGAGGCGGCCTCCTCGGTGTCGGCGTCGGGCGGCGGTTGCGTGACGTCGGACCACACCACCTCGGTCGCGCATAGCCGCGGCGCGAGCTGCTCGCGCACCCACTGCGCCTTCGCCCCGACGTCGAGCCCGGTGAGCACCAGCTCGACGCTGTTGCGCCACCCGCCGAGCTCGTTGACGCAGACCTTGAGCTGCTCGGGGGGCGCCTCGCCGACCGCGCCGGAGATCCGCACCCGGTCCTCGCCCGCCTGCTCGAGACGCACGGCGTCGAGCTGCACGGTCACGTCGGGACCGAGGTAGCGCGTCGACTGGATCTCGTAGACCAACTGGGCGGTGACGGTGTCGAGGGTGACCGCGCCGCCGGTGCCCGGGTGCTTGGTGATGGTGCTCGAGCCGTCGGCGGCGACCTCAGCGACCGGGAACCCCAGAGGGCGGTCGCGGTGGGGCAGGTCGAGGAAGCCGCTGAAGTTGCCGCCCGTCGCCTGCGTGCCGCACTCGATGACGTGGCCGGCCACGACGGCGCCGGCCAGCTCGTCGTACGACGTCGCGCTCCAGCCGTGGTGGGCGACGGCCGGGCCGACGACGAGCGAGGCGTCGGTGACACGTCCGGTGACGACGACGTCGGCGCCCGCCGACAGCGCGGCTGCGATGCCGAAGCCGCCGAGGTAGGCGTTGGCGGTGAGCGCGTGGTCGAGGCCCAGGCCGACGGCCATGTGACGGACGTCGTCGCCCTCGACGTGGGCGACCTGCGGGTCGAGCCCGAGGCCGGCCGCGACCTCGCGGACCTTGTCGGCGAGACCGGCCGGGTTGAGGCCACCGGCGTTGGCGACGATCCGCACCCCTCGCTCGAGCGCGAGCCCCAGGCAGTCCTCGAGCTGGCGGACGAAGGTGCGGGCGTAGCCGAGCGCGGGGTCCTTGAGCTGGTCCTTGCCGAGGATCAGCATGGTGAGCTCGGCGAGGTAGTCGCCGGTGAGGACGTCGAGCTCGCCTCCCTCGAGCATCTCGCGCATCGCGCTGAGCCGGTCGCCGTAGAAGCCGGAGCAGTTGCCGATCCGGATCGGTGCGGTCATCGCGGCGGCCTGCCCGCGCCCGGCCGGCCCGCGAAGGCCTGCGCGATGTCGAGCCAGCGGTCGACGTCGGGTCCCGTGGCGACGAGGTCGGTGTCGGCGCGGTGCACGCGCTGGGTGACCAGCCGGCAGAAGTCGCCGGCGCTGCCGGTGAGGGTCTGGGCGGCGTCCTCCGGGCCCCACGACCAGACGTCCTCGGAGGGGGCGACCAGGTCGATGCGGAACTCCTCCGCGGGCGCGTCCGTGCCGTGCACCGCGAAGGCGAAGTCGCGCGTGCGGACGCCGAGGTGCGCGACGTGGCGGATCCGGTCGGTGTCGCGGACGGGCGCGCCGAGGGCCTCGTGGACGTCGAGGCTGTGCGCCCAGGTCTCCATCAGCCGCGCGGTCGCCATCGAGGTCGCCGACATGGGCGGGCCGAACCACGGCATCCGCTCGCCCGCGGGGTACGCCGTCAGCGCGGCGCGCAGGCCGGCCCGGGAGCGGCGCCAGCGGGCGAGCAGGTCGGGCTCGGACGCGGCGATGGCCAGCGCCTCCCGGTCGACGAAGCCCTCGGGGTCGGCCATGGCCGCGAGGACCGCTCCGTCCCACGCCTCCTTGTCGGTGGCCGCCTTCAGCGCGACCTCGTCGGTCCAGGCGAGGTGCGCCACCTGCGCGGCGACGTCCCAGCCCGGCGCCGGGGTCGGGGTGCGCCAGCCGTCGTCGTCCAGCCCGGCGACGAGCTGCTCGAGCCGGTCGCCCTCCTCGGCGAGGTCGGCGAGCACCTGGGCGAGGACCTTCGGGGGCGTCACGGCGCCAGTTCCTTGTCGAGCACGTCGGCCCACTCGCGCAGGATCCGGCGGCGCCGGGCCGAGTCGTCGGAGATGGTGGAGGCCAGGCCGAGGCCGCGGACCAGGTCGAGGGTCGCCTGGACGAGCTCGCGCACACCGGGCCGGGACTCGTCGGCACCGAGCGCGGCGACGGTCATCCGGTGCGCCTCCCGGCCGACGCGCTGCTCGAGCGGCCGCAGCGCGGCGAGCAGGGCCTCGTCGGTGCGGGCGGCGACCCAGAGCTCCAGCGCCGCGGCGAAGACCGGGGACGAGAAGTGGTCGCCGAGCACCTCGACCACGGCGCGAGTGCGCCGCCCTCCGGCCGGGAGCTGGGCCACCGCCTCCGCGAGCTCGGCCCCGCGGCGCTCGGTGAGGTGCTCGACGGCGGCGACGACGAGGTCGTTCTTGGTCGGGAAGTGGTGCAGCTGCGCTCCCCGGCTGACGCCGGCACGCTCGGAGACGAGGGTGGTCGTGGTCCCGGCGAAGCCGCGCTCCGCCAGCAGCTCGACGGTCGCCTCGAGGAGCCGGGCCCGCATGGCCCGGGTGCGATCGGCCTGCGGCACCCGCGACGGAGCCTGAGGATCGGCATGCACGGAGGACACGGCGCCAGCCTGCCCTCGTACAAACAAACAGTCAAGCCTGACTTTTTCCGCGGGCGGTCACACGGCGGCGACGGTGAGCACAATCCGCGCCCGCTCCTCGCCGACCAGCCAGCGACGGCGTGCCCGGGCCAGGCGTACGCCCGACCAGGCGAGGAACGGCACGGCGAGCACGACGGGGAGCCAGACCCACGGGCTGGCCGCGGCGGTGGTGAAGACGATGCCGGTCAGCGTCGTCACCAGCGACAGCTTGCCGGCGTAGCCGGCCATCGCGGCGTGCGGCGCGGGCGTCGCGCGGGGCGAGGCCAGGTCGACGGAGTAGGGCGAGCGGACCGACCAGGTCATCACGATCGCCAGGACCTGGAGCAGCACGACCAGCCAGCACGCGGCGACGGAGACGCCGACGACGAGCGGCGGCAGCCCGTTGCGCAGGAGGGCCAGCACGATCGTCACGCCCGACACCATGGCCATGCACTCGACGACCACGAGGGTGCGGACGTCGAACACGTCGGCGGCGCCGACCGGCAGGGTCTCGCGCCAGACCATGCCCTTGCCGTCGAGGCACCAGGCGTTGACGCCGAAGAGCAGCGCCGCGCCGCTCGCCGTGAGGCCGGGGAGCAGCATCACCGAGCTCCACTCGAGCCCGGCGACGAGGGCGACCAGCCCCGGTCCGAGACCGAGCACCAGCAGGCCCCGGCGCATGCCGACCGAGCGCCACACCGAGTCGCGGTCGAGCCGGTGCAGCAGCGCGCGGTCGGGCGAGCCCCAGCGGGGCTCGGGCGCGGGGCGTGCCTCGTGGACGCCGGACTGCACCCGCAGCTCCTCGCGCGGCGGGAGGCCGAGCGCCCAGGCCGCCGGGCGGGCGCCGAGCACGACCGCGGCGGCCGCGAGGACCAGGAGGGCCAGGACGGCGACGGGCCAGTCGGGGGTCTGGCCGGTCTCGGCGACCCACGTCGTCGGCAGCGACCGGACGAGCGGGCCGAGCGCACCGGCCAGGTGCAGGCCCGCGAGGAGGAGGACGACGCCGCCGGCGACCACCCGGACCACGACCACCCCGTGGGCCGTACGACGCACGCCCTCGGCGGCCCAGCCGACCGCCTGGCCGAGCGCTGTGGCGGCGAGGACCCAGGCCAGCACCACGAGCTGGGCGCCGAGGAGGCGTCCGGGGGCGCTGACGAGCGCGGTGACCGCGAGCAGGGCCCACGTCTGGACGAGCCAGGCGAGGTTGAGCGGCGCGAGGAGCAGGGCCCCGAGGTGCTCGGTGACCGGGCTGACGGGGTGGATCGCCGCCTCGCTGCGCGACAGGAGCTCGCGGCCACCGCCGCTGCCCATCGAGGCGCTGATCGCCAGCAGGAGGACGCCGACGTAGGTGGCGCCGAGGTTGCCCTCCAGCGTGGCGAGCGCCCGGGTGAGGCGCGCCGACTCCACCGAGGCGGGGTCGAAGCCCGCCGGCCCGACGCCGAAGGCGGCGGTGAGGGCGAGGACCACGACCAGGCCGGCGACGGCGGCACCCGGACGTCGTACGCCCGCGGTGCGGAAGGCCAGCAGGTGACGGGTGTCGCGGGCGGCCTCGAGCCAGGTGTCAGTCGAGGAGCGCACGGTAGGCCTCGCCGGTGAGGTCCGCTGCGTCCATGGCGGCGACCCGGTTGCCGCCGCGCAGGACGACCGCGTCACCGCAGGCCTCGAGGGCCAGGTCACGCAGGTGGGTGGAGAGCAGCACGCAGGCGCCGCGGGCGCGGGCGTCGGCGACGACCTCCAGGGTGGCCTCGACGCCGAGGGGGTCGACGCCGTCGAACGGCTCGTCGAGGAGCAGCACCGCCGGCTCGTGCAGGGCCGCGAGGACGACGCTGAGGCGGCGGCTCATGCCGTGGCTGAACCCGCCGACGACCCGGTGCGCGACGTCGCCGAGCTCGAAGCGCTCGAGCAGGTCGCGCCCGCGCTCCTCCCACTCGTCCATCCGGCGCAGGCGGGCGCTGAGCTGGAGGTGCTCCCACGGGGTCGCGCGCGGGACCAGGCCGCCGACGTCGGGGCAGTAGCCCACCGACCGCTTGACGGCGAGCGCCTCGGTGGCGGCGTCGTGGCCGGCGACGGTGACCACGCCCGCGGTGGGCGGGACCACGCCGGCGAGCACCTTCATGGTGGTCGACTTGCCGGCTCCGTTGCGGCCGAGGAGCGCCGTGGCCTGGCCGCTGTCGGCGCTCAGGTCGACGCCGGAGACGGCCTCGACGTCACCGAAGCGCACGTGCAGGTCGCGCACCACGACGGCCGGCTGGGAGAGGGGCTGGTCCACCGCTCGATTCTGCCGCCTGACCACCACACCCTGCAGCCGAATGGGCACTTCCTGCCCGTCCTGACCCCCGACCGGGCACTTCGTGCCCGTCCTGACCCCCGACCGGGCACTTCCTGCCCGTCCTCAGCGCCGACCGGGCACTTCCTGCCCGTGGTGCGGCACGAAGTGCCCGGTCGGTGCGCGTGACGGGCACGAAGTGCCCGGTCACGTGTAGTTCGGGAGGTCAGGCGGGGAAGGACCGGCCGCTCGCCGCCAGCTCGCGGAGGTACGCCGTGGGGCGGAAGCGCTCGCCGTAGGCCTCGGCGAGCTCGTCGGCGCGGGCCAGGAAGGCGTCCAGGCCGATCGGGCCGACGCCGTGGCCGGTCTCGTCGAGGGCCTGCCAGCCGGTCATGAACTGGGCGGCGCCGCCGGTGAGCGCCGGGAAGCCGATGCCCATGATCGAGCCGATGTTGGCCGCGGCGGCGGAGGTGATGACGCCCTCCTCGAAGCACTTCGCGGTCTCGAGCGCCTCGATGAACAGCATCCGGTCGCGCACGTCGCGGATCGGGGGCTGCTGCTCGGCGACGGGGAACGTCTCGGCGAGCCCGGGCCACAGCGTCGTACGCCGGCCGTCCTCGTCGTAGTCGTAGAAGCCGGCGCCCTTGAGCCGCGAGGGCCGACCGAGACCGATCATCGTGGCGATCACGTCGCCGGCCGGGTAGTCGCCGAGCTCGATGCCCTCACGCGCGGCGGCGTCCTCGGTGGCCTTGCGGATCTTGGCCATCAGCTCCATGTTGAGCTCGTCGCTGATCTGCAGCGGCCCGACCGGGAAGCCGGCCGACGTCGCGGCCCGCTCCAGCGAGACCGGGTGCACGCCCTCGGCGAGCATCGTGAGGCCCTCGTTGATCTGGGTGCCGATGACGCGAGAGGTGTAGAAGCCGCGCGCGTCGTTGACCACGATCGGCGTCTTGCGGATCTGCTGCACGACGTCGTAGGCCCTGGCGAGCGCCACGTCCGAGGTCTCCGCGCCGCGGATGATCTCGACCAGCGGCATCTTGTCGACGGGGCTGAAGAAGTGCAGGCCGATGAAGTCGGCCGGGCGGTCGACGCCGATGGCCAGCTCGGTGATCGGCAGGGTGGAGGTGTTGGAGCACAGCAGCGCGTCGGCGTCGACGTACGGCGCCACCTCGGCGAAGACCTTGGCCTTGAGCGAGGGGTCCTCGAAGACGGCCTCGATCACCAGGTCGCAGCCGGCGAGGTCCTCGGGCGAGGCGGTGGCGGTGATCCGGCTCAGCAGCTCGTCGGCCTTCTCGGCCGTGATCTTCCCGCGCTCGACACCCTTGGCGTTGAGCTTGGCGGTGTAGGCCCTGCCCTTCTCGGCGGCCTCGACCGAGACGTCCTTGAGGACGACCTCCATGCCGGCGCGGGCGCAGGAGTAGGCGATCCCGGCGCCCATCATCCCGGCGCCGAGCACGCCCACCTTGGTGGCCTGCCAGCGCTCGATGCCCTGCGGGCGCAGCGAGCCCGAGTTGATGGCCTGGAGGTCGAAGAAGAAGGCCTGGATCATGTTCTTGGCCTGCTGGCTCACCACGAGGTTGGTGAAGTAGCGGCTCTCGATGCGCGAGGCGGTGTCGAAGTCCACCTGCGCGCCCTCGACCGCGGCGCTCATGATGGCGCGCGGGGCGGGGTAGACGGCGCCCTTGGTCTGCTTGCGCAGCAGCGCCGGGAAGGCCGGCAGGAACTGCGCGAGCGCCGGGGTCCTGGGAGTGCCGCCGGGCATCTTGTAGCCCGCGCGGTCCCACGGGTTGCGCGCCGCGTCCTCGTCGTCGCGGTGCTCGAGGACCCACGCCCGCGCGGCCGGCAGCAGCTCCTCGCGGGTCGCCACGAGCTCGTCGACGAGGCCCTTGGCGAGCGCGCCCCGCGGGTCGAACTGCGTGCCGGGCATGAGGACGTCCATCAGGGCCGACTGCAGCCCCAGCATGCGTACGACGCGGGTGACCCCGCCGCCGCCGGGCAGCAGGCCGAGCGTCGACTCCGGCAGGCCGATCTTCACCGAGCGGTCGTCGACGGCGATGCGGTGGTTCGCGGCCAGTGCGATCTCCAGGCCGCCGCCGAGCGCGGCGCCGTTGATCGCCGCCACGACCGGGCGGGGAAAGGTCTCGAGCCGTCGCAGGCTGGCCTTGACGGCCTCACCCATCGCGAAGATCTCCTCGGCGTCGTCCGGGGTGGCGCTCATCATGTTCTTGAGGTTGCCGCCGGCGAAGAAGGTCTTCTTGGCGCTCGCGAGCACGACGCCGGTGACGTCGTCCTGCTCCTCGTGCAGGCGGGCGACCGCCGCCTCCATGGACGACTGGTAGAGCTCATTCATGGTGTTGGCGCTGGCCGTCGGGTCGTCGAGGGTCAGGGTGACGATGCCGTCGGCGTCGCGGTCGTAGCGGACGGCGGTCTGGGTGTCGGTGGAAGTCATGGGGATTCCTGTTCTGCCGGGGTGGTCCAGTGGCGAGTGGTCGTCCGAACGGCCCTGGGACAGCCAGTTCTCACTGGACTACCCGGGGGCCGGAGTGTCAGACGAGCTCGACGATGGTCGCGATGCCCATCCCGCCGCCGACGCAGAGCGTGGCGAGGCCGCGCCTGAGGTCGCGGCGGGCGAGCTCGTCGACGAGGGTGCCGAGGATCATCGCGCCGGTGGCGCCGAGCGGGTGGCCCATGGCGATGGCGCCGCCGTTGACGTTGGTGACGTCGTGGCTGATGCCCATGTCGCGCATGAACCGCATCGCGACCGCGGCGAAGGCCTCGTTGATCTCCCACAGGTCGATGTCCTCGACCTCGAGGCCGGCGCGGGCGAGCGCCTTGCGGGCGGCGGGCGCGGGGCCGGTGAGCATGATCGTCGGGTCGGCGCCCGAGACAGCGGTCGAGACGATGCGGGCCCGCGGGGTCAGCCCGAGCGACGTACCGACCTCCTCGGTGCCGATCGCCATCACGGCGGCGCCGTCGACGATGCCCGAGGAGTTGCCGGCGTGGTGGACGTGGTCGATCGCGGGGACCCAGTGGTACTTCTCCAGCGCGACGTCGTCGAAGCCGGCGTCGCGGCCGATCTGCGCGAACGACGGCTTCAGGCCGGCGAGGCCCTCGACCGAGGTGTCGGGGCGCACGGTCTCGTCGCGGTCGAGCACGGTGACGCCGCTGAGGTCCTTGACCGGGACGACGGCGTCGTCGAAGTAGCCGTTGGCCCACGCCTTCGCGGCGCGGTGGTGGGACTCGGCGGCGTAGGCGTCGACGTCCGCCCGGCTCCAGCCCTCGATCGTGGCGATGAGGTCGGCGCCGATGCCCTGCGGCACGAAGCCGGTCTGGAGCGCGGTGGCCGGGTCCATCGCCCAGGCGCCGCCGTCGCTGCCCATCGGCACGCGGCTCATGGACTCGACGCCGCCGGCGATGATGAGGTCCTCGAAGCCCGAGCGCACCCGGCCCGCGGCCTGGTTGACGGCCTCGAGGCCGGAGGCGCAGAAGCGGTTGAGCTGCACGCCGGCGACGGTCTCGGGGTAGCCGGCCTTGAGGGCGGCGGTCTTGGCGATGTCGCCGCCCTGGTCGCCGATGGGGGTCACGACGCCCAGCACGACGTCGTCGACGCGCGCGGTGTCCAGGGTGGGGTTGCGGGTCTTGAGCTCGTCGAGGAGTCCGACGACCAGGTCCACCGGCTTCACCTCGTGCAGCGAACCGACGGCCTTGCCGCGGCCGCGAGGTGTGCGGATGTGGTCGTAGACGAATGCTTCTGCCATACCGGCGATTGTGACAGCATTACTGTCACAGTCAAAGGGGTGTGGCGCGGGTCACCGGAAGTGGGTCGTTGGGCCCGCAGAGGGGAGGATGGCGAGGTGGAGACCGACGTGGGCACCGACAGGACGACCGGCGGGGAGACCGACGAGCTGCTCACCCTCGACGAGCTCACCGAGCGCACCGGCGTCAGCGCCCGCAACGTCCGGTTCTACGCCTCCCGCGGCCTGGTGCCGCCGCCCGTGCGCCGCGGCCGCTCCGGCTACTACGGGCCCGACCACGTCGCGCGCCTCGAGCTCGTGCGCGAGCTGCAGGGCCACGGCTTCACCCTCGCCGCGATCGAGAAGTACGTCGAGCAGATCCCCGCGACCGCCACGCCCTCCGACATCGCTCGTCACCTCTCGCTCCTCGCCCCGGTCACCGGCGACCGCGACGTCGACGTGCCGGGCGGCCTCTCCGGGATGGGCATCTCGCCCGAGGCGGCCGCGGCCGTCGCCGAGGTGTACGCCGAGCACGGACGGCAGGTCGCCCACGAGCTCTCGGAGATCGTCCGCACCATGGTGTGGCCGCAGTTCCGCGAGCACGGCTACACCGCCGAGCAGCTGCGCGAGTTCATCCACCGGCTCAAGCCGTTGACGATCGCCGGGCTGGTGACCGCCTACGAGCAGGCGATCGACGAGAGCCAGGCCTCCTACGACGGCAAGCGGTCGGCGCCCCGATGACCGGCGCCGTCGTCTACCTCGTCCTCGGCCTGTCGCTGCTGCTGGCCACGCTCCTGCCGCACATCACCCGCCGGGTCGCGCTCTCGCCGCCCATGGTGCTCGTCGGGGTCGGCCTCGCGATCGGCCTGCTGCCCATGGCCGACGACGTGAACCTGCGCCCGGAGGACAACCACGCGCTCATCACCCACGTCACGGAGTTTACCGTGCTGGTCTCCCTGATGGGCGTCGGCCTGGCGATCGACCGGATCCTCGACGTGCGGTCGTGGCGATCGTGGCGCACCTGGTCGCCGGTGTGGCGGCTGCTGCTGGTGGCCATGCCCCTCACCATCCTCGGCACGATGCTGCTCGGCTGGTGGGTGGCCGGTCTCGCGCCCGCCGTCGCCCTCCTGCTCGGCGCCGTCCTCGCGCCGACCGACCCGGTGCTGGCCTCCGACGTCCAGGTCGGCGAGCCCCTCACCGAGGACGTCGCCGAGGCCGAGGCGGAGACCGAGGACGAGGAGGAGGTCGAGGAGGACGACGACATCCGGTTCTCCCTCACCGCGGAGGCCGGGCTCAACGACGGCCTCGCCTTCCCCTTCGTGCACCTCGCGCTCCTGCTGCTCGCCGGCGGCTTCGGGCTGGCCGACGTCGGCACCTGGCTGGGCTGGTACGTCGTGGGCAAGATCGCCGTCGGCCTCGTCGTCGGCGTGGGCGCCGGCTGGCTGTTCGGACGCCAGGCGTTCCACGCCCGCAACGAGAAGCTGCGCCTGGCCGACGCCGGGGAGCCGCTCCTCGCCCTCGCGGCGCTGCTGACGTCGTACGGCGCGGCGGAGCTGGTCGGCGGCTACGGCTTCCTCGCCGTCTTCGCCTGCGCGGTGCGGCTGCGCTCGTCCTCGCGCGGCCACTCCTACCAGCGCGCCATGCACGGTGTGGTCGAGCGCCTCGAGCGCCTGATGACGCTGCTGGTGCTGCTCGTCCTCGGCATGGCGATGACCCAGGGCCTGCTCGAGCACCTGGACTGGCGTGGGGTCGTCGTGGCGCTCGCGCTCGTGCTGGTGGTGCGCCCCCTCGCCGGCTACCTCTCCCTCGCGGTGCTCGCGCGCGACGAGGACGAGGAGGGCGGGCTGGACCGCGGCGAGCTCGCCGCGGTGGCCTTCTTCGGCGTGCGCGGCATCGGCTCCCTGTTCTACCTGGGCTACGCCGCCAGCCACGAGCACCTGCCCGACGAGCCGTGGCTCTGGTCGACGGTCGCCTTCACGATCATCGTCTCGGTGCTGCTCCACGGGGTCACCGCGACCCCGGCGATGGCACGCCTCGACGCGCGCCGCCAGCGCGAGGCCGGCACCGGCTGAGGCCCGCGCGAGGGTCCGGCTGAGAGGGTGGTCCCATGACCACCGTTCTCGTCACCGGCGCCACCGGCTTCATCGGACGCCGCCTGGTCCCGGCCCTCGTCGAGGAGGGCCACGACGTCCGCGCGATGACCCGGCGTCCCGACTCCTACGACGGTCCCGGCACGGCGGTCGGGGCCGACGTGTCCGACCGCGCGTCGCTGGACCGGGCCCTCGAGGGCGCCGACGTCGCGATCTACCTCGTCCACTCCCTCGACGACCCCGACTTCGAGCGCAAGGACGCCCAGGCCGCCCGCAACTTCAGCGCGGCCGCGGCGGCCGCGGGCGTCAGCCAGATCATCTACATGGGCGGGCTCGGCGACGACGACGACGACCTGTCCGCGCACCTGCGCTCGCGACGCGAGGTGGAGGGCCTGCTCGGCGCGGACGGCGTACCGGTCACGGTGCTGCGCGCCGCCATCGTGGTGGGCCACGGCGGCATCTCGTGGGAGATCACCCGCCAGCTGGTCAAGAACCTGCCGGCGATGGTCGTGCCCAGGTGGGTCGGCACCCGCACGCAGCCCATCGCGCTCGACGACGTGGTCCGCTACATCGTCGGCGTGGTCGGCAACGAGCAGGCGATGGACCGGGTCTTCGAGATCGGCGGCACCGAGCAGCTCACCTACCTCGACATGATGAAGGTCGCCGCGCAGGCCATGAACGGCCGCACGATCCCGATCATCACCGTGCCCGTGCTGACGCCGCGCCTGTCGTCGCGCTGGCTGGCGCTGGTCACCGACGTCGACGCCACCACCGGGCGCAACCTCATCGACTCGATGACGCACGAGGTCGTCGTCACCGACACCTCGATCCGCGACGTCGTGCCCGGCGAGCCGCTGTCCTACCGCGAGTCCGTACGCCGGGCGCTGGCCGAGCGGCAGGCCTCAGAAGAGAAGCGGTAGCAGGAACAGCATCGACAGCGACCACGTGATGTGGGTCAGGATCGGCGCCAGGATGCCGCCGCTAGCCCGCCGCTCCAGGCCGCACACCGCTCCCAGCAGGATGGCCGCGAAGGCGAGCATGACGTTGCCGGTCGCGAGGGTCGCGACGACGTAGGCGAGGGTGGTCCACAGCACGGGGTGCCGCGGGATGGCGGCGTACATCGCGCCGCGGAAGAACAGCTCCTCGGCGATGCCGTTGAAGAACGTGATGATCGCCAGCACCGTCAGCGAGCCCTCGTCGGCGTACTCGAGCACGGAGCTGACGTAGCGCGCGAGCGGGTCGATCTCGCGCACCACCAGCGAGCCGAGGACGAAGATGCCGACCATGAGCAGCCCGAGCAGGATCGGCGCGAGGATCGGGCGGATGAAGACCTCGCCCTCGCCGGCGATCCGGCCGAGGTGGAGGCGGCCGGAGAGGAAGGCGCCCGCGGCCCACACCCCCGCCAGCACGATGGCGGCGACGTAGAAGGTGTTGCCGCCCGGCTCGAGGCGCAGCGAGTACCCCAGCACCGCCGCCCCGACCAGGACGACGACGGCCGCGACCAGCTGCCGGCGGCGGAACGCCTCGGCGCTGTCGCGCTGGTCGCGCGGGACCACGTCCCACAGGGACCGCTGGATGAAGGTGCGCATGCCACCCACCCTAGGAAACGGTCAAGAGCTCGCGGACGCGAGGGATGACTTCCTCGCCGTAGAGGCGGATCGACTCGAGCCGCTGCTCGTGCGGCAGGGAGCCGACGGAGTACTTGAGCTGGAAGCGGGACAGGCCCAGGGTGCGGACCGCCCAGGCGATCTTCTGGGCCACCGTCTCCGGCGAGCCGACGAAGAGGGCGCCCTGCGGGCTGGCGGCCTGCTCGAAGGCGATCCGGCTGTAGGGACCCCAGCCGCGCTCGCGGCCGATGCGGGTCACGACCTCGGCCTGGTGCGGGTAGAGCTGGGCGCGGGCCTCGTCGTCGGTGGCGGCGACGTGGCCCGGGGAGTGCATGCCGATGGGCAGCTCCGGGAGACCCAGCTGGCCGAGCGCGTCGCGGTAGAGGTCGGCCAGCGGGACGAACGCCGCGGGCGAGCCGCCGATGACGGCGAGCATCAACGGCATGCCGTAGCGCGCCGCGCGCACCACGGACTCCGGCGTGCCACCGACCCCGATCCACGCGGGCACCCGACCGGCCGCCGTGGTGGGGTAGACCCGCTGGTCGACCAGCGGCGGGCGGAAGCTGCCCTCCCACGACACCGGCTGCTCGGACTGGAGCGCGGCGAAGAGGTCGAGCTTCTCGGAGAACAGCCGGTCGTAGTCCGCGAGGTCGAGGCCGAACAGGCCGAACGACTCGATGAACGAGCCGCGGCCCAGCTGCACCTCGGCGCGCCCACCGGAGACGGCGTCCAGCGTCGCGAACCGCTCGTAGACGCGGATCGGGTCGTCGGAGGAGAGCACCGTGACGCCCGTGCCGAGGCGGATCCGCTCGGTGCGGCCGGCGATCGCGGCCAGCACCACGTCGGGTGCGGTGATGGCGTAGTCGGGGCGGTGGTGCTCACCGAGGCCGACGTAGTCGATGCCCACCCGGTCGGCGAGCACCGCCTCGGCCACGACCTCGCGGAGCGTCTCGGCGTGGTTGCCCGGCGCACCGTCGAGCGGGGCGTCGCCGAAGGTGTCGAGCCCGAGCGAGGGGTGCTCCCTCGTGCCGAGCACGCTGTGGTCGAAGGGGGCGGTCGAGCCGGACATCGGACTCCTCAAGGTTGGTTGAAGAGTGAACCATGGCCGCGATGCGGCCATTCCCGACAGCCGGCGGGCCTCACTCCCCGGCCGTGATGCGGGCCAGCGCCACCACCGCCTGCGCACGGGACTCGTCGTCCTGCGCCGCCTCCAGCAGCTCGCGCTGCCGGCGGGCACCCGTGCCGTCGGCGAGGAGCCGCGCCAGCCCCGCCGACACGAGGTCGTGGTCGCCGGCGTCGCGCAGCGCGTCCCCGACGTGCTCGAGGAGGTCGGCCACGACGTCGGCGGCGGGCCGCGAGGTGCCCGTGGGAGGGTGCACGAGCTCGCCGGTCAGCCCGTAGCGACCGGCCTTCCACCCCGCGAGGCGGATCAGCGGCGCCGGTACGTCCGGAGCCGCCACTCCCTCGGACCAGTGGCGTGCGGCGGTCTCGACCAGCGCACGGGCGAGGGCGGCGACCACGACGGTGTCGCGGACGTCGAGGCAGACGTCGGCCGTGCGGATCTCCACGGTCGGGTGCCGTGCGGACAGCCGCGCGTCGGTGTAGACCATCGCCTCGTCCACCAGGACGTCGGTGGCCAGCATCGCCTCGACGTAGCGGCGGTAGGCGTCGGCCGAGCCGAGCAGCGGCGTGGGCCCGGAGCTCGCCCAGCGCATCATCATCTGCGACCGGTAGCTCTCGTAGGCGGTGTCGAGCGACTGCGACCAGGGGGAGTTGGCGCTGATCGCGAGCAGCAGCGGCAGCCACGTGCGGATCCGGTCGAGGACCCCCACCCCCTCGTCGGCACCCGAGACCTCGACGTGGACGTGGCACCCGCACACGAGCTGCTCGGCGATGGTGAGGCCGTAGCGCTGCGCCATCACGTCGTAGCGCGGACTGCGCATGACGCGGGTGTCGCCAGCGAGCGGCGAGGTCCCGGACGCGAGGACCCGGGCGCCGACCTCGAGCGCGCCGGCGCGGGCACGCTCGCGCCACGCGCGCAGGGCGTCCTCGAGCGCTGCCAGGCTGCGGACGGGCGGGGTGTCGGTCTCGACCTGGGTCTTGTGGAGCTCGTGCCCGATCGAGCCACCGTGGTCGTCGCTGGGTGCCGGGTCCTGCCGCTCCCTGGCCTCTGCAGCCCGGATCACCTCCGAGGCGACGTTGCGCGGCTCTCCCGAGCGCGCGTCGACGAGGACCAGCTCCTCCTCCACCCCCAGTGACCGCATGCGTCGATCCAAGCACCGCCCGGCGTGGCCGCGGCCCATCTCTTCGGGCAGGGATGTGAGCGGCGCTGAAATGGGGTTCGCCCGTGAGTCCCTCGGGAACTCACGGGCGAACCGCTGAGCTGGTGCGTCAGCCGGTGCGGGTCAGCGACCGCGGCTGAACGACGACGCGCTGTGGGCGCCGGAGCGCGGGGCCGAGGCGCCGGACTGCCCACCCTGGCCGCCGCGACGACGGCGGTTGCCGCCACCGCCCTGGCCGCCGCCGGAGGCCTGACCGCCCTGGGCGCCGGCCGAGCCCTGGCCGCCGCCGGAGCGACGACGCTGGCCGCCACCGGCGGGGGCGCTGCCGCTCTCGCTGGTGTAGGTGGTCGGGTTGCCGCGGCGCGACTGGCCGTTGGTCTGGCCGGTGCGGCGGGCGCGCTTGCGCTGCGCGTTGCCACCGGTGGAGCGACCGCCCCCGGTGGAGACCGGGACGTCGACGACCAGGCCGCCGGGCACCAGCGTCCGCTCGCCGGGCGCGAGCTGCTCGAGCACCGGGTGGCCGGGGCCGTTGACCTTGGTGGTGGTCGGCTTGATCCCGGCCAGACGGGTCAGGTCGCGCACGTCGCGCTGCTGCTCGTCGGTCATGAGGGTGATGACGGTGCCCTCGGCGCCGGCGCGCGCCGTACGACCCGAGCGGTGCAGGTAGGCCTTGTGCTCGACCGGCGGGTCGGCGTGCACGACCAGCGCGACGTCGTCGACGTGGATGCCCCGGGCCGCGATGTCGGTGGCGACCAGCGTCGTGGCGGTGCCGGCGTGGAACGCCTCCATGTTGCGGGTGCGCGCGTTCTGCGACAGGTTGCCGTGCAGCTCGACGCTGGGCACGCCCGACTTGTTGAGCTGGCGGGCGAGGGCCTTGGCGCCGTACTTGGTGCGGGTGAAGACGACGGTGCGACCGGGGGCGCTCGTCAGGTCGACCAGCACCGGCACGCGCTGCTCGCGGCTCAGGTGCAGCACGTGGTGGTGCATGGTGCCGACGGGCGACTGCGCCGAGTCGGCCTCGTGCGTGGCCGGGTCGGTGAGGAAGCGCTTGACGAGGACGTCGATCGCCTTGTCGAGCGTGGCCGAGAACAGCATCCGCTGGCCGTTGCGAGGGGTCTTGTCCATGATGCGCCGCACGCCGGGCAGGAAGCCGAGGTCGGCCATGTGGTCGGCCTCGTCGAGGATGGTGACCTCGATCGCCGAGAGGTCGGCGTAGCCCTGGCCCATGAGGTCCTCGAGGCGGCCGGGGCAGGCGATGACGACGTCGACGCCCTTCTTGAGCGCGGTGGTCTGCGGGCCCTGGCCGACGCCGCCGTAGATCACGACGGTCGAGAGGCCGGCGGCCTTGGCCAGCGGGGCGAGCGAGGCGTGGATCTGGCCCACGAGCTCGCGGGTCGGGGCGAGGATCAGCGCGCGCGGCTTGCGCGGCATCGCCGGCAGCTTGCTCTTGTCGAGGCGAGACACCAGGGGGAGGAGGAAGGCGTACGTCTTGCCGGAGCCGGTGCGGCCACGGCCGAGGACGTCGCGGCCGGCGAGGCTGTCGGGCAGCGTCGCGGCCTGGATCGGGGTGGGAGTGGTGATGCCCTGCTGCTCCAGGATCTGGGCGAGCGAGGACGGGACGCCGAGGGCGGCGAAGGTCATGTGAGTTGCTTTCGGTTGGCGTCTCGCCACCGTGAGCCGCTGCGCTGGACGTGTGCGGCGTACGTGCCTCAGAAGTGAGGGAAGGAGCCGCTGTCAAGCGGCGACCTGCGCCCGGGGCAAGACCGGCCGGGCGTCTGTGGACCCAACGCTAGCGTGACGGGTGGTGTTCCCGTGAATCGTTCGCGGTGTGAGTCCCGCCTCGGACGCAGGTCGACTCCTCAGGCGCAGCAGGGCGCGGCGTCCCCGACCAGCTGCTCGCGGGACTCCTCGACCACCACCTCGGTGAGGTCGTCGGTGATCGTGTAGACCTCCCAGCGCTCGCCGTCGGGCGTGCCCTGCACCCAGAACTTGTCCTGCTTGGCGTAGCAGCACGTGGTGTCGCGCTCCTCGGTCGTGGCGAGGCCGGCTGCGGCCAGGCGGGTGAGCTCCGCGTCGACCGTGTCGACGTCCGACACCTCCACGCCGAGGTGGTTCACGCTGCCGCCGTGCCCGGCGTTCTCGATGAGGACGAGCTTGAGGGGCGGCTCGGCGACCGCGAAGTTCGCGTAGCCGGGACGGACCTTGTGCGGCGCCGTGCCGAAGAGGGTGGAGTAGAAGGCGATCGACGTCTCGAGGTCGTCGACGTTGAGGGCGAGCTGCAGGCGGGACATGGTGGCGCTCCGTTCACGTGGGTTCATATAGATGGATGTCGATGTCCCGAGGTTGCACTACGCATCGACGTCTGTCAATATCGACGGGTGTCGAAGTCTGCGCTCACCCTGACCCCCGTCGAGACCGCGGCGTGCTGCTCCCCCCTGCTGCGCGAGCCCCTCTCCACCGTCCAGGCCGAGCGCGTCGCCCCGCTCCTCAAGGCGCTGGCCGACCCCGTCCGGCTGCGGCTCGTGTCGATCGTCGCGGCCAGCGAGGGCGGCGAGGCCTGCGTCTGCGACCTCAACGACGCCTTCGACCTCTCCCAGCCGACCATCAGCCACCACCTCAAGGTGCTGCACGACGCCGGCCTGCTCGACCGCACCAAGCGGGGCGTGTGGGTCTACTACGCCGTACGCCGCGAGGTGCTCGCCGACGTGGCCGCCCTCATCGGCGGGAGCGCGTGAGCGCCGATGGCGAGGTCGTCGACCGGCTCTCGACCCTCGACCGCTTCCTGCCACTGTGGATCGGTCTGGCCATGGCGGGCGGGCTGCTCCTCGGCCGCACGGTGCCCGGAATCGACGACGCACTCTCGGCGGTCGAGGTCGGCGGGGTCTCGCTGCCCATCGCCGTAGGACTGCTGGTGATGATGTACCCGGTGCTCGCCAAGGTCCGCTACGACCGCCTCGACACCGTCACCGCTGACAGGCGCCTGCTCGTGGCGTCGCTCGCGCTCAACTGGCTCGTCGGCCCGGCGCTGATGTTCGCGCTGGCCTGGACGATGCTGCCGGACCTCCCCGCCTACCGCACGGGGCTCATCATCGTCGGCCTCGCGCGCTGCATCGCCATGGTCATCATCTGGAACGACCTCGCCTGCGGCGACCGGGAGGCCGCGGCGGTGCTCGTGGCCCTGAACTCGGTGTTTCAGGTCGTCGCCTTCGCCGGTCTCGGCTGGTTCTACCTCGAGGCCCTCCCGCGCCTGCTGGGTCTCGACGGTGCGGCGCTCGACATCTCGGCGTGGGAGATCGCCGCGTCCGTGCTGGTCTTCCTGGGGGTGCCACTGCTGCTGGGCTGGCTGTCACGGACCTACGGTGAGCGGGTCCGGGGCCGGGAGTGGTACGAGTCGGCGTTCCTGCCGCGGGTCGGGCCGTGGGCGCTCATCGGCCTGCTCTTCACGATCGTCGTGCTGTTCGCGCTCCAGGGCGAGCAGGTGACCGACCGGCCGCTCGACGTGGCACGCATCGCGCTCCCGCTGCTGGTCTACTTCGCGCTCATGTGGGGAGGCGGCTTCGTGCTCGGCCGCCTCCTCGGCATGTCGTACGCCCGTACCACCACGCTGGCCTTCACCGCCGCCGGCAACAACTTCGAGCTGGCCATCGCCGTCGCCATCGCGACCTTCGGGGTCACGTCGGGTCAGGCCCTCGCGGGCGTCGTGGGTCCGCTCATCGAGGTTCCCGTGCTCGTCGCCCTCGTCTACGTCAGCCTTGCCCTGCGCGACCGCTTCCCCCACCCCGACACCGACCCCGTCCCGTCCGTCCAGGAGAGCGCCCGATGACCACGCCCACCGTCCTGTTCGTCTGCGTCCACAACGCCGGCCGCTCCCAGATGGCCGCCGGCTGGTTGCGCCACCTCGCCGGGGACCGGGTGGAGGTCCTCTCGGCGGGCTCGGCCCCGGCCGCGTCGATCAACCCCGTGGCGGTCGAGGCGATGGCCGAGGTCGGCATCGACATCGCCGGCCAGCAGCCCAAGGTGCTCACCCCCGAGGCGGTGCAGACCTCCGACGTGGTGGTCACGATGGGGTGCGGCGACGCCTGCCCCTTCTACCCCGGCACGCGCTACGAGGACTGGGCTCTCGACGACCCGGCCGGACAGGGCATCGAGGCCGTCCGACCGATCCGCGACGAGGTGCGGCGGCGTGTCGAGGAGCTCGTGGCGTCCCTCGCCTGAAGCTCAGGCGCTGGCGCGGCGCACGAGGGTCGGCGGGATGATCAGCCGCATCGGGTGGCTGGTGCCGACGTGGTCGACCCGCTCGAGCAGCAGCCGCGTCGCGCGCTCGGCCATCTCGACGACCGGTTGCCGCACCGTCGTCAGCGACGGGGACGTGCGCTCGGCGACCCCGAGGTCGTCGTAGCCGACGACCGCGATGTCGTCCGGCACCCGGCGGCCCAGCTCGGCCAGCACCCGCAGCGCGCCCGCGGCCATCAGGTCGGAGGCGACCACGAGGCCGTCGAGGTCGGGGAAGCGCTCCATCAGCTCCCGGGCGGCGAACACGCCGCTCTCCTCGGTGAAGTCGCCGTGGGCGACGGCGTCGACCGGCAGGCCGGCGGCCGTCATGGCCTGGCGCCACCCGGCGAGGCGGTCGGCGGCGGCGGTCATGTCGGAGGGACCCGCGATGGTGCCGATCCGCGTGCACCCGCGGCCGATCAGCACCTCGGTCGCCTCGCGCTCGCCGGCGGTGTTGTCGACGTCGACGTAGGCCACCTGGTCGCCGCCCGTCCACGGCCTCCCGCCGAAGACGCAGGGCAGGCCGATATCGGCGAGGTGCTCGGCGAGCCGGTCCTCGCGGTGGTGGGAGACGACGAGCGCGCCGTCGACGTGGCGGTTGGTGAGGTAGCGAAGCGTCCTGGCCGTCGAGGCGCCCGGACGGGCGAGCAGCAGCACCAGCTGGATGTCGCGCTCGCCGAGCACCCGGGTGACCCCGCGCAGGGTGCCGGCGAAGAACGGGTCGCTGAAGACGCGGTCGTCGGGCTCGGGCACCATCACCGCGATCGAGTCCGTGCGCCGGGTGACCAGGCTGCGGGCCGCCGGGTTGGGGACGTAGCCGAGCGTGCGCACCGCCGTGTCGACCGCGGACTGCGCCCGGGCACTGACCCGCTCGCCTCCGTTGATCGCCCGCGAGGCCGTGGCGCGCGAGACGCCGGCGACGCGCGCCACCTCGTCGAGCGTGGGCGAACCCTGGCCCGACGAGGTGCGCGGCGTGGTCACCCGCGCCACGCTAGCCGCCCAGCGACTCGGTCGCGGGCAGCATGCCGGTCCGCGAGAGCTCGGCGTACCAGTGGGCGCTCGACTTGGGGGTGCGCAGCTGCGTGTCGTAGTCGACGTGGACCAGGCCGAACCGCTTGGCGTAGCCGAAGGCCCACTCGAAGTTGTCGCAGAACGACCACTGGAAGAAGCCGCGGACGTCGACGCCCTCGTCCACGGCCAGGTGCACCGCGCGGAGGTAGGAGTCGAGGAACGCGATCCGGTCGGGGTCGTGGACCGCGCCGTGCTCGTCGGGGACGTCCGCGAAGGCGGCGCCGGTCTCGGTGAGGTAGATCGGCAGGCGCGGGTAGTCGTCGTGGAGGCGGCGCAGCAGGCGGTGGAGGCCCTCGGGCTGGATCTCCCAGCCCATGTCGGTGACCGGAAGCCCCCGGCTCGGGAAGGTCACGTGCTCGGAGCCGACGAACGGCGACACCGCGACCCGGTCGGGTCCGTCCGCGCCGACGCCGACGACGTCGGTGCGCAGGTGCCCCGAGACCTCGTTGCCGTGGTAGTAGTTCACGCCCAGCACGTCGATCGGCGCGGAGGTGATGGCCAGGTCGCCGTCGCGCACGACGTCGTACCAGGGCTTGCGCTGCCACGTCAGGTGGGAGGTGTCCTCGAGCAGGTCGGCGGGGTAGGAGCCGCGGAAGACCGGGTCGAGGAACAGCCGGTTGTGCAGCGCGTCGATGCGGCGGGCCGCGTCGACGTCCACCGGGTCGTCGGGGTCGCTCGGGTCCGGCACGGTGAGGTTGAGGCTGAGGCCGAGGCGGTCGGCGCCGCGGCTGCGCAGCTCGGTGGTGACCAGGCCGTGGCCCAGCAGCAGGTGGTGCGCCGCGACCAGCCCGGCCGCCCCCTCCTGCCGGCCCGGGGCGTGGTGGCCCGCGGTGTAGCCCAGCAGCGAGGAGCAGAACGGCTCGTTGAGCGTCGTCCACGTTGGCACGCGGTCGCCGAGCACGTCGTGCACGGCCAGCGCGTAGTCGACGAAGCGGTGGGCGGTGTCGCGGTTGGTCCACCCGCCCGCGTCCTCGAGTGCCTGCGGCAGGTCCCAGTGGTAGAGCGTCAGCCAGGGGGCGATGCCGTGGCGCAGGAGCTCGTCGACGAGCCGGTCGTAGAAGGCCAGTCCGGCCGGGTTGACCGGTCCCGCGTCCGGTCGCACGCGCGGCCAGCTCACGGAGAACCGGTAGGACGTGGCGCCGAGGTCGGCGAGCAGGGCCACGTCGGAGGGCATGCGGTGGTAGTGCTCGCACGCGACGTCGCCGGTGTCCCCTCCCATCACGGCGCCGGGGACGCGGGAGAAGGTGTCCCAGATGGAGGGCGTGCGTCCGTCCTCGGCGACGGCCCCCTCGATCTGGTAGGACGCGGTGGCCATGCCCCAGGTGAAGTCCGCCGGGAAGCGGACCTCCCCGGTGCTCACCGCGTCGTCGAGGGGCTTGCTCTGGACGGTCATCCCTTGACTGCTCCTTGCATGATGCCGGCGACCAGCTGGCGGCCGGTGAGGACGAACAGGATCAGCAGCGGCACGGTGGCCAACGTGGCTCCGGTGAGGACCAGGCTGTAGTCCTTGAAGAAGCCGCTCTGCAGCTGGTTGAGCGCGACCTGGACGGTGGGGTTGTCCGCCGGCAGGGCGATGAAGGGCCAGAAGAAGTCGGTCCAGGTGGCCATGAACGTGAAGAGCCACAGGATGGCCGCGGCCGGCCGGGCCGCCGGGCCCACGACGTGCCACACGACCCGGATCTGTGAGCACCCGTCCATCCGCGCGGCCTCGATGAGCTCGTCGGGCACGGCGTCGACGAGGTACTGGCGCATGAAGAACACCCCGAACGCCGTCACGAGCGTGGGCACGATGATTGACCACGTGGTGCCGGTCCAGCCGAGCTCGGACATCAGGATGAAGAGGGGTACGACGCCGAGCTGGGTGGGGACGGCCATGGTGGCCACCACCCCGGCCAGCAGCAGGGACCGGCCGCGGAACCGCAGCTTGGCGAAGGCGTAGCCGGCCAGGGTGCCGAAGATGACGGTCGAGGTGGCGCAGACCGAGGCGACCAGCACGCTGTTGCCGACGGCCTTCCAGAACGGGACGGTGTCGATGACCCGGCTCGCGTTGTCGAGGAAGTGGCCGCCGGGCAGCAGCGGGGGCACGCCCTGGGCGGCCACCTGCGCGGTGTGGGAGCCGAGCAGGAAGGACCAGTAGAACGGGGCCGCGGAGCCGATGACGAAGGCCGCGAGCAGGCCGTAGACGAGGAAGCCGGGACGTCTGGTCACTTGTCCGCCCCCAGGCTCCCGATGCGCTTGATGAGGACGAGGTTGACCAGGGCGATCAGGAGGATGAGCACGAAGAGCATCCAGGCGGTCGCCGAGGCGCGGCCGAGGTCGCGCAGCTGCCAGCCGAAGTCGTAGACCAGCATCGTGATCGTGCCGAACTGGCGGTCGCTGCCGCCGTTGCGCGCGGTCGTCTCGTCGAAGAGCCGCGGCTCGGCGAAGATCTGCAGGCCGCCGATCGTGGAGGTGATGATGACGAAGATCATCGTGGGGCGGATCATCGGCAGCGTGATGGAGAGGAACTGCCGCACGCGGCTGGCGCCGTCGAGCGAGGCCGACTCGTAGAGGTCGCGCGGCACCGCCTGCATCGCGGCGAGGAAGATCAGGGCGTTGAAGCCGGTCCAGCGCCAGTTGACCATCGTGGCGATGGCCACGTGGCTGGCGAACCGGTCGGTGTGCCAGGAGATGGGGCCGATCCCCACGGTGCCGAGCAGCTCGTTGAGCAGGCCGTAGCGGTCACCGAAGACGCTGCCGAAGATGATCGCCACCGCGACCGGGGAGACCACGAACGGGAGCAGGATGCTCATCCGCCACCAGGTCCGACCGCGCAGCTGGTTGTCGAGCAGGCCGGCGAGGACCACCGCGATGATGACCTGCGGTACGGACGAGAGCACGAAGATGCTCAGGGTGTTGACGACCTGCTTGGAGAAGTAGGGGTTGGCCCAGACGTCGCGGTAGTTCTGGAGTCCGACGAAGTCGCCCTGGCCACCCAGCAGGCTCCAGTCGTGGACGGACACGTAGGCGGTGTAGGCCAGCGGGAACGCCCCCACGATCGCGAACACGATGAAGAACGGGGAGATGTAGAGGTAGGGCGCGGAGCGCACGTCCCACGCCGCGCGGCGCTCGCGCCACGAGCGCCGGACGACCGGCTCCGTCCCGCCGGGCCGACCCGCCCGGGGCGGGGAGGTGGTGGCCTCCCCGCCCCGGGACCCGGTGGGGTCGAGTGTCTGCTGGGACAAGGGACTCAGCCCAGCGCTGCCACGTCGGCCTGGAACTGCTCCCACGACTCGTCGGGCTCCTGGGCGCCCTCGTCGACGCGGAGGACCGCCGCCTGGAACGCCGTCAGGATGTCGGAGTACTTCGGACCCTTGTAGGGCTGGACGGTGATGGCCTCCGCCCGGTTGGCGTAGATCTTGCCGATCTCGGCGTCGTTGAAGTACGGGTTGACCGCGTCGGTGATCTCAGGCGCGTCCTGGGCCTCGACCTGGCTCGGGAAGGGGCCCTTGGCGGCGAACGCCTTGGCCTGCTGCTCCGGCGCGGAGAGCCAGGCGGCGATCTCCTTGGCCTTCTCGATGTTGTCGCCCTGCGCCGGGACGGTCAGGTAGGACCCGCCCCAGTTGCCGCCGCCGCCGGGGAAGACGTCGGCGATGTCCCAGCCCTCGACGCCCTCGGCGTTGCCCTCGATGATGCCGAGCATCCAGCCGGGGCAGAAGGTCGTGGCGAAGCCGTCGTTCTGGAACGAGGCGGTCCAGTCGTCGCCCCACTGCGCGAGCTGCGTCGACAGGGTGTCGGAGTGGCCCGTGACGTCGTCCCAGACCTTCTTGAGGTCGGGGTTGTCGGTCTGGATGGTGTTGTCGTCGGCCTCGAACGGGTTCTCGACCTGGTTGAGCATCGCCTGGCCGAGGGCCCCGGAGGAGTCGTACCACGCGGTGTCGGGCACCTTCTCGACGAACTCCTCGCCCAGGGCGAAGTAGTCCTCCCAGGTGCCCATCAGCTTGGCCACCTCCTCGCGGTCGGTGGGCAGGCCGGCCTTCTCGAAGAGGTCGGCGCGGTAGCACACGCCCTCGGGGCCGACGTCGGTGCCGTAGCCGATCATCTGGCCCTCGGAGTTGGTGCCCTTCTCGGCGACGAAGTCGAGCCAGCGGCCCTCCAACTCCGGGTCGGTGAGGTCGGCGAAGGCGTCGCTCTCGGCCAGCACGGCGGCGATCGCGTCGCCCTCGATGGCCTCGATGTCGGAGAGTCCCGATCCGGCGGCGAGCTTGGTGTAGAGGTTGGCCTTGGCGTCGTCCCAGGTGCCGACCTTCACCTGCTCCAGGACGACCTCGTCCTGCATCTCGTTGTACTCCTCGATGAGGCCCTCGTAGCCGAACTCGTTGAACGTCGCGACGGTGATCTTGGTCTTGCCGTCCGACGTGGTCGCGTCGTCGTCGCTGCCGCCGCACGCAGCCAACGTCGACGCGAGGGTCAGCGCCAACAGCGCGCTGGTGGCGAGCCGAGCTCGCCGGTTCCTGGATGTCTGCACCACTGCACTCCTGCCGTCCTGCGGATCGCCGGGGCGAGGTGCCCGGCCGGGAAGGTGGACGGGAGCGGGTGTGTGAGAGCGCTTCCACTTTCGTCCGAGCGCCACTATGGCGTGCGTCACACGGCAGTGTCAACGGGGCGCTGGCAAGTCGTGACCCAATCGTGAGAGCGCTTCCATGATCGTGCGCATTCTAGTCCTCGTTGCGCGTGCATCCACGGCGCCCCGAGGGTCGTGGCGACCGCCCGCAAGACCGGTCAGGACCAGCGCAGCACGCCGTCGTCGAGCCGCGCGCTGCGCAGGGCGACGGCGTCGCGGACGTAGCTCTGCTTGAGCGTCCACGGCGCGACCGTGCCCTGGCGGGGCAGCGTGTGCACCACCCGCTGGACGTAGCCGGCGTCGAAGTCCATGAGCGGCACCTCACCGACCGACTCGTCGCGCACCGGCACCACCGAGCGCGTGCCGGTGGTCCGCATCCGCCGCAGCACCCGGACGACGTACTCGGCGACGAGGTCGGCCTTGAGCGTCCACGACGCGTTGGTGTAGCCGATGGTGAAGGCGAAGTTGGGCACGCCCGAGAGCATCATGGCGCGGTAGGCCATGGTCTCGTGCGGCTTGACGGTCTCGCCGTCCACGCTGAGCTCGGCGCCGCCGAAGACCTGCAGGTTAAGCCCGGTGGCGGTGACCACGACGTCGGCCTCGAGGTGCTCGCCCGAGACCAGCCGGATCCCGGTCTCGGTGAACGCCTCGATGCGGTCGGTCACCACCGATGCGGTGCCCTCGGAGATCGCGGTGAACAGGTCGCCGTCCGGCACCAGGCACATGCGCTGGTCCCAGGGGTCGTACGTCGGGCGGAAGTGGGTGTCGACGGCGTAGCCCGGCGGGAGCAGGGCGACGTTGGCCTTGCGAACCACGCTCCGCACGAGGTCGGGGCGCTGCCGGCTGAGCCGGTAGAGCGCCGACTGCACCACGATGTTCTTCCAGCGCGTGACGGAGTAGGACGCCCGCTCACCGACCAGCGAGGTGAGGCGCCGCTTCACGGCGTCCCTGGCGGGGACGGAGAGGACGTAGGTCGGTGAGCGCTGCAGCATGGTGACGTGGGCGGCGCCGCTCGCGGCGAGCGCCGGGACGAGGGTGACGGCCGTCGCTCCGGAGCCGATCACCACGACCCGCTTGCCGGTGTGGTCGAGGTCGTCGGGCCAGTGCTGGGGGTGCACCAGCCGGCCGCGGAAGCGCTCCTGTCCCTCGAAGCGCGGCGAGTAGCCCTGGTCGTAGTCGTAGTAGCCGCTGCACGCCCAGAGGAAGTCGGCCGTGAGCGTGCGGGTGATGCCGTCGACCTCCACGGTGACGGTCCAGCGGGCCGTGCCCGAGTCCCACGCGGCGCGCGTGACGCGGTGCCCGTAGCGGATGTGGCGGTCGACGCCGAACTCGCGGGCGGTGTCGCGGACGTAGTCGAGGATGGACGCCCCGTCGGCGAGCGCGGTGTCGCCGCGCCACGGGCGGAACCGGTAGCCGAGCGTGTGCATGTCGGAGTCCGACCGCACGCCGGGGTAGCGGAACAGGTCCCAGGTGCCGCCGCTGGTCTCGCGGCGCTCCAGCACGGCGTACGACGTCCCCGGCAGGTCTTTGGCGAGGTGGGCCGCGGCGCCGATGCCCGACAGGCCCGCCCCGATGACCAGCACGTCCACGTGCTCAGCGGTGCTCACACCTCCGAGCGTAGGCGATCGGACCCGCGAATCGTAACTGGGAGTTACACGCTGGCGTGGAGCTCGACGAAGCGGGCCAGCAGCCGCACCGGCTCGGTCACCAGCGCCTCCCGCGCCGCGGACTTGAGGAGCTCCTGCTCGTGCGGCTCGTAGTAGCCGTGGGCGCTGTAGGCGTCGATCCGGTCGCAGATGGCGACGGCGTCGAGCTCGGGGTGGAACTGGGTCGCGTAGACGTTGCGGCCGATCCGGAAGGCGTGCACGGGACACGTGGCGGTGCCGGCCAGGAGCACCGCCCCCTCCGGCAGGCGCGCGACCGCCTCCTTGTGGCCGAGGTAGGCGGTGAACTCCGCGGGCAGCCCGCCGAAGAGGTCGTCCTGCCGGCCGGCCTCGGTCAGCCGCACCGGCAGCGCCCCGATCGGCTCGCCCCACCTCCGGTCGACGAGACCGCCGCGCAGCCCGCCGAGCACCCCGATCCCGTAGCAGGCGCCGAGGAAGGGGAAGTCCGCCGCGACCACCCGCTCGGCGAGGTCGCGCAGGTCGGCCTCGGCCTGCCGCTGCGCCGGCGTCTTGAGGTCGTCGGGGTCGGACACGTTGAACGGCCCGCCGCCGAGGACGATGCCGGACCAGTCGTCGAGGTCGACCTCCCCGAGCGGCCCCTGCTCGAGCCGGACCCGCACGAGCTCGTCGGCGCGCAGGCCGCACCCGGCCAGCACGGCGTCGTACTCCTGCTGGGCGACGTCGTCCTCGGCGCGGGTGCCGAGGAAGAGGAAGGGCTTCAGGGCGAGTCCGTGCCCCTCACGCCTGGACGGCGGCGCCGCCGGCGATCAGCGCGTCGACGTCGCGGACCCCCCACGCGGCGAGCGCCTCGCGGGTGTGCTCGCCCGGTCGCGGCGGGGGTGCGCCGAGGCTCGCGGGGGTGCGGGAGAAGCGCGGCGCGGGGGCCGGCTGGGTGACGCCTCCCGGGGCGACGAAGGTGCCGCGCGCGGCGAGGTGCGGGTGGTCGGGCGCCTCGGCGAGAGGTACGACGGGTGCGACGCACGCGTCCGTGCCGTCGAAGACCTCGGCCCACTCGGCCTGCGTCCGCTCCCGGAAGCGCCGGGTCAGGGCGCCGCGGATCGTGGCGTGGTTGGCCGGGTCGTCGCGGTCCGGCAGCTCCACGCCGATGCGGGCGACCAGGTCCGCCCAGAACTGCGGCTCAAGCGCGCCGACGCTGACGTGCCGGCCGTCGGCGGTCTCGTAGACGTCGTACCAGGGCGTGCCGCCGTCGAGCAGCCCCGAGCGCCGCCGGCCGGTGTCGAGGCCGATCGCGGCGAAGGTGGAGGCGATGGCGTTGAGGTGCGCGGTGCCGTCGACGATCGCCGCGTCGACGACCTGGCCGCGGCCGCTGGTGCGCGCCTCGAGCAGCGCGGCGAGGACGCCGACGACGAGGTAGGTCGACCCGCCGCCGAAGTCGCCGAGCAGGTTGCCGGGGAAGTGCGGGCGGTCCCGGTCCTGGCCCAGCCCGTGGAGGGCGCCGGTGACGGCGACGTAGTTGAGGTCATGGCCGGCGGCCCGGCTCCACGGCCCGTCCTGGCCCCAGCCGGTCATCCGGCCGTAGACCAGTCGTGGGTTGCGCGCGTGGCACTCGGCGGGCCCGAGGCCGATGCGCTCGATCGCGCCGGGGCGCAGGCCCTCGACCAGCACGTCGGCGTGCTCGACCAGGTCGAGGACGGCCGCGACCGCCTCGGGGCGCTTGAGGTCCAGCGCGACGCTGGGCCTGCCGCGGTTGAGGAGGTCCTTGTCCCCCATCGCGAACATGCCGCCGCCGGGGCGGTCGACGCGGACCACGTCGGCGCCGAGGTCGGCCAGGAGCATGCACGCGTGCGGGCCGGGGCCGATCCCGGCGATCTCGACCACCCGCACGCCCCGTAGCGGACCGGTGCCCTGACCCAGCTCGTACGTCATGCGGCTGATCATGACACCGGGACTGTCGTCGGAGGACCGGGGTTTCACGGGGCGGTGGGGGGGAAGAACGCATCCATGGACCAGGTCAACCTGACGCACGCGGCGTTCTCGGAAGCCATCCGCGACGTCCAGGACGCTGCGGCGCGGCTGCACCGTGACCGCGACCGGATCGACGACCGCGTGTCGGGCTACCTCGGCAGCGGTTGGACCGGGATCGCTGCGGACTCCTTCGTCGAGGCGTGGGCGGAGTGGAAGTCCGGCGCGACCGACGTGCTCGAGGGCCTCGTCGTGATGGGCGAGCTGCTCGACGCCACCCAGAAGGACTTCATCCAGCAGGACGACGCCTCCGAGCAGGCCATGAACCAGGTTGCGGCCCGCATCGTCGATCGGCTGGGCTGAGCGATGACCGATGCCTTCGCCGTCGACCCCGACGAGCTCGACGCCGTGGTGGCCGACATCGCTCGCACCGAGCAGGCGCTGGAGACGTTGACCAACGACATCGAGCGGCAGATCGCCAAGCTGCACGAGACCTGGGAAGGGCTCGCGGCCGTCGCGCAGCGCGAGGCCCAGCAGGAGTGGGAGCAGGGGCTGCTGACCATGCGGCAGGCTCTCGCGGACCTGCGGGTCGCAGCGGCGCAGGCGAGCCGCAACTACGCCGAGGCCGCCGACACCAACCGCTCGATGTGGGAGGAGCTCGGATGAGGATCGACGTCGACTCGGGCGGCTACGACTCCGCGGCCGACGCGCTCGTGGGCGGCAACACCGTCCTGGCGAGCGGCTACACCTCGCTCACCGGCAAGCTCGGCGGCTACTCCGCGATGGCCGGCGACGACACCACGTCGGAGGACTTCGTCCGCACCTACGACTCCGCGGCCGCCGACACTGTCGCCGCGTTCGCCGAGCTGACCACCGCCTACGGCAACCTCGCCGTGCTCAGCAGCGCCAGCGGCGCCAACCACCGCGACGCCAACCGGAGCTCGGTCTACGCCCGCAACGCCCCCGCCGGCGACGAGCCCCCGGAGCCGCAGCCCGAGACCGTGTCGACGTACACCCCGCCCAGCTCGCTCGGCGGGGACAACGCCGACATGCCGGAGTTCTGGAACCTCATCGTCGACCACCTCCAGGGCTACGCCTGGCCCAGCGCCGACACCGGAAAGCTGCGCGAGGCGGCGTCGGCCTGGCGCGACGCCGCCGGCGTCATCGACCGGGCGCCGTCCTACGCCACCGTTGCCTCGACGCAGCTGGGCGCACAGCGCTCCCCCGAGGTCCCCTACGCCAAGGCGGCGCTGCGCGACGTCAGCACCCAGGCCGGCGACCTGGCCGACCAGTGCCGCGAGCTCGCGACCGCCTGCGACGACTATGCCGAGCAGGTCGACCAGACGCGCCAGACGATCAAGGACCTCGTCCGCGACCTCGCCATCGAGATCGGCGCGACCGCTGTCGTGAGCGGCGTGCTCAGCGTCGTGACGTTCGGCGGCGCCGCAGCCGTGGGCGCCGGTGTCGCGACGGCGCGGGCCATCTCGTGCGCGCGAAAGATCATCAGTGTCCTCGCCGCGTTGAAGGCATTCCGGGTCGTGGCCGTGATGGCCCGCACGCTGCCGAAGATCCGCGGGATCCGCACCGCGCTGAAGAAGTTCCAGAACATCCGGGCCGTGCGGCGTGCCGCGAAGAAGATCGACAAGCAGCTGTGGTCGCCGGGCAAGTGGAAGTCCAACCCCAAGAACGCCTACAAGCACTTCCAGAAGCACAAGGACGAGTTCCCCGGCGTCAACAACGCCAAGGAGTACGTCGATGCGGCGAAGAAGTTCATGACCGACCCTCCTGCGGGCACCTACACACGGGTCCGCGAGCCAGGCGGCGACATCCTGCGCTACGACCCGAAGTCGGGGACGCTCGGCATCATGACCAAGGACGGCGTCATGAAGACGATGTTCAAGCCTGACCCTGCAAAGCTGCCGAAGAAGTTCTCGGACGTCTGGGACTATTTCCTCCATGGGTAGCGCGAACAACTGCCGGGTCTGCGGCTACGACTGGGGCGAGCCCCCGTGGGGCGCTTCCGGGCAGGAACCGACGTTCTGGATCTGCCCGTGCTGCGAGGTCGAGGCGGGATACGAGGACGGAGACGTGGAGTCGTCGAAGGCCTACCGTGCCGCGTGGCTGGCCAAGGGTGCGCCGTGGTCCGACCCCGACGAACCGCACGACGGGCTGACCACCGAGGAGCGGCTCGCCCACGTGCCGCCTGGCTTCGAGTGACGTGAGCGTCACTCCTGACGATCCGTTCGTCGCTCACACCGGCAGCCCCGAGGCGGCGTCGCTGCTGCGCCGCAACCTCACGGCCATCGCGGACGAGAACCGTGGCACGGCCACGGGGCGCCTGGTGCGTGACGTGCTGGCCGGCCAGCGGGATCTCGGCGACCTCGAGCACGACGCCGACTTCATGGCGCTGGTGCGCGGCGGGGTCCGCCAGTACGAGGACCACCTCGCCTCCCTCTCGCCCGAGGAGAAGGAGCGGCTCTACGCCGACGCACGCGAGCTCGCCGAGGTGGACACGTCCGACGGCGGCCCGGCACCCACGCGTTGATGACAACCGGGCCCTCCTCCGCGAGACCTGAGACGTTGTACGCGCCTTCGCGGACGGTGAGGCCGATCTCGACGCGCTGCAGGCAAGACTCCAGTCCGTGATGGCCCGGCTCCAACGCACCGATGACGCCGTGGGCGTGGCTGCGGTGCTGCACGACGTCGAGGGCGACCTCGAGCTCATCCGGTTCACTGTGTTCGGAGACGACGTCCGGCCGGCCGCGCTCCGCGCGCTCCAGCCGCTCATCCCGCACATCACCGGGCCGGTGCTTCCCATCCCCGACGGCGACGTCGTCGCGTCGGTCGACACCGAGCACGGCATCCTCATCGACACCCCCGGCGGGTGGTCGATCCGGATTGAGGGCGATTGCACCTTGCACCGGCGTGAGTGTCGTGGGGGTAGTCCAGTGAGTTCCCGTTGCCTGTCGGGGTAGTCCAGTGGGTTCCTGCTGCCTGTCGTGGTAGTCCAGTGGGTTCCTGCTGCGCGGAGACGAGTTCCGGGACAGAAGCTCACTGGACTACCCCGCCCCGGCGGCGACGACCACAACCACCACCACGACAACCGCGACCACCACCACGGGCTTGCAACTCGTTGCATAGGTCGGCCACACTCCTCCCATGGCCCTCGAGCACGCCCTCCTCGTCGCGCTCAGCGAGCGCCCCGCGAGCGGGCTGGAGCTGACCCGGCGGTTCGAGCGGTCGCTGGGGTTCTTCTGGCACGCCACCCACCAGCAGGTCTACCGCGTGCTGGCGCGGATGGAGTCCGACGGCTGGGTGACGGTGGAGGTGGTCGAGCAGGATGGCCGCCCCGACAAGCGCGTGCACACGCCGTCGGCCGAGGGCCGGCGCGCCCTCGCCGAGTGGCTGGCGACCCCGATGCCGATGGAGACCTTCCGCAGCGAGCTGGCCGTCAAGCTCCGCGGGGCGTCGTACGGCGACCGCGCGACGCTGACCCGCCACCTGGTCGAGACACGCGCGGACCACGCCGCCCGGCTCGCGCACTACGAGCAGATGGAGCGCGACCAGTTCCCCGACCCGACCACGCTCGACGAGCCGGCGCTCGACCAGTTGCTGGTGCTGCGCGGCGGCATCCGGCTGGAGCGGTTCTGGATCGACTGGATCACCGAGTACCTGCAGGCCCACCACACCTCCCCGACCCGTGAGGCATCCGCATGACGCACCCCCGCTACCCCCACCTCCTCGAGCCGCTGACCCTCGGCACGGGACCCGACGCGCTCGTGCTGCGCAACCGCGTCGTGATGGGCTCGATGCACACCGGCCTCGAGGACCACCCGTGGGACATCGACAAGCTCAGCGCCTTCTTCGTCGAGCGGGCGCGCGGCGGCGTCGGGCTCATCATCACGGGCGGGTACGCCCCCACCAAGCGCGGCTGGCTCAAGCCGTTCGCCTCGGAGATGACCAACCGCCTCCACGCGATGCGGCACGAGCGGATCACCGGCGCGGTGCACGACGCGGGCGGTGCCATCGCGCTGCAGGTCCTGCACGCCGGCCGCTACGGCTACCACCCGCTCTCGCAGAGCGCCTCGGACAAGAAGTCGCCGATCACGCCGTTCAAGCCGAGCGCCATGTCGAGCAAGGAGGTCGACCACACCGCGACCGCCTTCGCGAGGAGCGTCGCGCTGGCCCGCAAGGCCGGCTACGACGCGGTCGAGATCATGGGCTCCGAGGGCTACCTCATCAACCAGTTCCTCGCCGCGCGCACCAACGACCGCGACGACCAGTGGGGCGGCTCCGCGGCCCGGCGCATGCACTTCGCCGTCGAGGTCGTCCGTCGCTCGCGCGAGCTGGTGGGCGACGACTTCCCGATCGTCTACCGGATCTCGCTGCTCGACCTGGTCGAGGGCGGCCAGACCTGGGAGGAGACCGCCGAGCTCGCCCTGCACCTGCAGGCGGCCGGCGTCACCGTGCTCAACACCGGCATCGGCTGGCACGAGGCCCGCGTGCCGACGATCATCACGCAGGTCCCCCGCGGCGCCTGGCGCTCGCACACCGCGCGGCTGAAGCAGCTCGTCGACGTCCCGGTCTGTGCCTCCAACCGGATCAACACCCCCGAGCTGGCCGAGGACATCCTCGCCACCGGGGACGCCGACCTCGTCTCCATGGCGCGACCGCTGCTCGCCGACCCGGCGTTCGTGGCCAAGGCGATGGACGAGCGCGCGGACGAGATCAACACCTGCATCGCCTGCAACCAGGCCTGCCTCGACCACGTGTTCTCCAACGACCGGGCGTCCTGCCTGGTCAACCCGCGTGCCTGCCACGAGACCGAGCTGGTCCTGGTGCCGACGCTGCGCAGGCGTACGGTGGCCGTCGTCGGGGCGGGCCCCGCCGGCCTCGCCGCGGCGACCAGCGCCGCCGAGCGCGGCTTCGCCGTGACCCTCTTCGAGCGGTCGTCCGAGCTCGGCGGCCAGTTCCGGCTGGCGATGGCCGTGCCCGGCAAGGAGGACTTCGCCGACACGCTGCGCTACTTCACCCGCCGGCTCGAGGTCCTCGGGGTCGACGTACGCCTCGGCGCGGAGGCCACGTCCGAGGACCTGGCCGGCTTCGACGAGGTGGTCGTGGCCACCGGCGTCCAGCCCCGGATGCCAGCCATCCCCGGCATCGACCACCCCAGCGTGGCGTCGTACGCCGACGTGCTGAGCGGCGCGGTCGTCCCGGGCCGCCGGGTCGCGGTGATCGGGGCCGGCGGCATCGGCGTCGACGTCAGCGTCTTCCTCGCCCACACCGAGGAGGACCTCGACGACTGGATGGCCCACTGGGGCGTCGGCGACCCGACCCTGCACGAGGGCGGACTGACCGAGCGCAAGCCCCGCACCCCGGCTCGCGAGGTGACGCTGGTGCAGCGCAAGACCACCCCGATCGGCATCGGCCTGGGCAGGACGTCCGGCTGGGCGCACCGCGCCGTCCTCAAGCAGTCGCAGGTCACCCAGGTCAGCGGGGCGACCTACGACCGCATCGACGACGCGGGCCTCCACGTGACCGTGGACGGCGTCGCCCGGGTCATCGAGGTGGACACGGTCGTGGTGTGCGCGGGCCAGGACTCGGTGCGCGGGCTCTACGACGGCCTCGACCGCGAGGCCCACCTCATCGGCGGCGCCGACGTCTCGGCCGAGCTCGACGCCAAGCGGGCGATCAAGCAGGGCACGGAGGTCGTCGCCGCCCTCTGAGCCGGGGCCGGTCAGGACCCCAGCGCGGCGACCTTCGCCACCAGCCTCCGCAGCCGGGTGTCGCGGTGGACGGTCAGGGTCCCGCCGTCGCTGTCCAGGCCGAACAGCGGCAGCAGGTCGGGCCGGCCCTCGTGCTCGGCCATGAGCAGCAGGGCGTCGCGGTCGTAGTCGCCGGCGAGCTCGGCGGCCAGCACGGGGTCGTCGGAGGAGATGGCGGTGTTGATGGCGTCGACGTAGTGCGCGTACAGGGCGTCGAGGTCGTCGGTGAGACGCGGCATGGCGGGTCCTTTCGCGGGTCGTGCCCCAGTGTGCCCTGTCAGAGCAGGCGGCCGCAGTGCGGCCACGGGGACCGCCCGCGGGACTTGTAGAGCAGCTTGGCGCGGTAGGTCTGCTCACCGGGCGACGCGTGGTGGGGCATGCCGGAGCCGCCGACGCTGCGCCAGGTCGCGACGTTGAACTGGTAGAGGCCGTAGTAGCCGGCCGGGTTCACCGCGCGCGGGTTGCCGCCGGACTCACAGCCGGCGAGTGCGCCCCAGTTGAGGCCGTCGGCGCCGTCGACCGAGAAGGGCTGGCGGCCGACGAGCACGCGGCGCGGCTGCGGCTTGCGGACCCACGTGCGCGACGCGACGCGGTAGCGCTCCGGCTCGCCGTTGTGGAGGGTGCGCACGACCTCGACCCGCTGGACGCCGGCGCGGCCGTCCCGGACCACCTTGCGGCGACCGGGGGCGAGCTTGGTCGTCGGGACCTCGACGACACCGGGGCGGACGCGGGTGCGCTTCGTCGTACGCCGCTTCTCCACGTCGACCAGGCGCACGGTGTCACCGTGGCGGACGCGCTTGGCGCTCCCGCGGACCTCGCGGCCGTCGCGCACGACCTCGACGAGGTCGTTGCCGTCGACGGGGACGCCCTGGGCCTGCACCAGGCGGCTGGGCCAGGTGCGCCGCGGGACGGCGACCCGGACGACCGGCTCGGTGGCGACCTTGAGCCGGACGGCGACCTGGGCGCGCTCGGGGGTGTCGGCAGCCTCGCTGCTCGCGACCTGGGCGGTGGCGCCGGGCGCCAGGCCGAGGGCCAGGGCGGCGACCGCGGTGCCGGCGACGAGTCCGCGGAGGCGGCTGGTCACCGGGGTCGAGGAGGAGGTGGAGGCGGTTCGGGGGGTGGGACGCACGTGGAGGTACCTCGCGGGGTGGGGGTGCACCGTCGGGGGCGCTCGGACGCGACGCCGTCGGGTCCGGCGTCGAGGCCACGGCGCGCGACACCTCACGAAGGGAGGCCCCCACTCACGGGTGGGACGCACAGCCGGCAGCCCCACCACGACAACACGAGGGCCCGCGGATGTCGAATCCGCGGGCCGCTGTCCCGCGCGTCCCCGCCTGGGTCGTGAGGCGGCTCACCCGCGCGGCTTGCACGCCCCGCCGCGTCGTACGGTCGTGACATGTTGCACGCCCTGCTCGCCACCGCCGGGGTGCGCTCGCGCGCCCGGTCCGCGACCGACGCCGACGACCTCGAACGACCGTCGGGACCACCCGCCACGTGGACGGCCCTCGGCGAGCTGGGCTCCGCGCTCGACGCGGTCCGCCTCGTCGGCGCGCTCCCCCGCCTCTCCGCGGCACCCCGCGGCGACGGCCACCTGGTGGTCGACATCCCGGGCTGGCAGGCACCCGAGCTGACTGGAGCGCCGCTGCGCCGCTTCCTCCGCCGGCTGGGGTACGACGCCCGCGGCTGGGGCTTCGGCACCAACATGGGCGACCCGCGGCGCGACGTGGAGCGGCTGGCCGAGCGCGTCCTCGAGCTCGTCGAGCAGACGGGCTCGCCGGCGTCGCTGGTCGGCTGGAGCCTCGGCGGCGTGATCGCCCGCGAGGTCGCGCGCCGGCACCCGGCTGCCGTGCGCCGGGTCATCACCTACGGCACGCCCGTCACCGGAGGCGCCGGCCACACCACGATCGCCCGCGTCTACGGCCGCGGCTCGGACGTCGACGCGGCCCGCGTGGCACAGCGCCTCGACGCCGAGTCGCCCATCCGGGTTCCGCTGACCGTGGTGTTCTCGCGCCGCGACGGCGTCGTGGCGTGGCAGGCGTGCATCGACCGCGCGTCCGCCGCGGTGGAGCACGTCGAGGTCTCCTCCACCCACCTCGGCATGGGCGTGGACCCCGACGTGTGGGCCGTGGTCGCCGACCGGCTCGCGGCGCCGGCGCCTGCGATGAGGCCGCCCGGCCCGGCCTGACGGTCGCGGCCCGGATGTCGAGGACGGACAGGCCGCTCCGTCCCTGGTGCAGGAACCACGACACCCACGGAGGATGGCAGTCATGACCCACATCAAGCGTTTCGACCACGTCGGCGTCACCGTCAGGGACCTCGACCGAGCGACCGACTTCTTCGTCAGCCTCGGGCTGGAGGTGCAGGGTCGGCAGCCGGTCGAGGGCGAGTTCATCGACACGGTGATCGCCATCCCCGACTCGCGCACGGAGATCGTGATGCTCGACTCCCCCGGCGGCGGGAGCTCGGTCGAGCTCTCCAGCTTCGTCCGGCCCGACGCCGTCGACGGGTCACCCGACGCGATGGCCAACGTGGTGGGCCTGCGCAGCCTGGGCTTCGAGGTCCACGACCTCCGGGCCGCGGTGGACGCCGTCGTGGCGGACGGCTACTCGCTGGTCGGCGGCATCGGCGAGTACGAGGACGTGTGGCGGATGGCGTACGTCCGCGGGCCCGAGGGCATTCTCGTCTCCCTGGCCGAGCGGATCGGCTAGGGCCGGAGCACCGCGACCGGCACGAGGACGCTCAGCCGAGCGGGGGCAGGGTGACGACCTGCCCGGCATAGCTGAGCCCCGCGCCGAAGGCGATGAGAAGCGCGGTGTCGCCGGCGGACGCCTCGTCCTGGCGCAGCATCGCCTCCATGGCGAGCGGGACGGAGGCGGCCGAGGTGTTGCCGGCGTCCACGACGTCGGTCGCGATCGCCACGGACTCGGGCAGCTTGATGTTCTTGGCCAGGGTCTGCGTGATGCGGAGGTTGGCCTGGTGCGGGATGAAGGCGTCGAGATCGTCGGGGGCGACGCCCGCCAGGCGCATCGCCTCGTGGGCGACCTCGGCCATCGCGAAGGGCGCCCAGCGGAAGACCGCCGTGCCCTCCATCTGGACCACCGGGTGGTCCTGGCCCGTCCCGTGCCCGCCGATGCAGCTGGGGGTCTGGGTGATCACGTGGGCCTGCGAGCCGTCGGAGCCCCAGGCGGCGGGCCCGATGCCGGGCTCGTCGGACGGTCCCACGACCACGGCCCCGGCTCCGTCGGCGAAGATGAAGGCGGTGCCGCGGTCGGTCGGGTCCATGAAGCGGCTCAGCTGCTCGACGCCGACCACGACGACGTGGGACTCCGCGCCCGAGCGCACCATCGACGACGCGAGGTTGAGGGCGTGGCAGAAGCCGGCGCAGCCTGCGGAGATGTCGAAGGCCGCGGTGCCGGTCATGCCGAGCGCGGTGGCGACCTGCGGAGCGGAAGCCGGGGTGTGCTCGGGGTGCGTGGAGGTGGCGACGATGAGGCACCCGACCTGCTCGGCGGTGACGCCGGCGGCCGCCATCGCGCGCTCCGCGGCGGCCGTGGACATGCCGATCAGCGTCTCGTCCTCACCGGCGAAGCGGCGGGTCTTGATGCCGGAGCGGGTCTGGATCCACTCGTCCGACGAGTCGAGGACCTCGCAGATCTCGTCGTTGGTGACGACCCGCTCGGGACGGTGCACGCCCAGGCCCAGCATGGCGGCGTGCGTCAGTTCGGTCGGCTGCTGGATCGTCATGTCGCGAGCATAGAGAGGGCGGGGCAGCGGTCAGCGGTCGCCGTCGGGACGGGTCTCGGGGATCGGCGAGTCGGGCACCTCGCCGGGGTCGATCGGGTTCACGTCCGGGTCGCCGGACGGCACGATGGTCGGCTCGGTCGAGGGCTCGTTCGGTGTGGTGGTCATCCCCCAGTCGTACGCCGGTGACCTGAGGGACGCAACGATCCCCCACCCCTTGTGATGGGCGGAACAGGAATCAGAGGACGTGCTGACCGACCAGCTGGCTGATCTGTCGAATGTTCACGTTGCCCTTGAACTCCAGGCGCACCCGCCCGAGGCCGCTGAACCACAGGTCCAGCTCGGAATCCAGGTCGAATGTGCCTGCCGTCTCCACGCTCCACGCCTGCACCCGATTCAACGGCAGCGAGGTGTAGTCGCGCTTCTTGCCAGTGAGCCCTTGCACGTTGATCGAGATCAGGCGCTTGTCGGTGAACACCACCGAGTCCCGCATCCCTTTGAAGGCGAGCAGGACCTGCTCACCCGCCACCAGCAGCGGCTCGAGCTCATGCGCCAGGCCCTGCGGGTCGATGGGGCCGAGCTTGACGAAGGTTCCGTTCTGGAAGTCGATCACCGGCACACCCTAGGCATCGCGAAAGCTGCGATGGACGAGAACGGAAAAGCTCAGTCGACCGAGCTGACGTCGCCGCCGAAGTCAGGGGCGCCTCATCACGTCAACAGCTCGATGGTCCGCTCGTCGGGCTCACCGTCGTGGAAGCGGTCCAGCACGTCGGTGAACAGCGGCTCCTCGGGCGCCGCCCGGGCGAAGAGCGTCATCGACGAGCGCAGCTTCATCGCGTCGACCGACCCGAGCACCCGCTCCGCCGACGTGTCCTCGAGGTCGAGGAGCGCTCGGCAGCACTCCCGCAGCCGGGCGCCCAGCACGTCGTGGACGAGGTAGGCCTCGGCCTCGGCGAGGCCGCTGATGGCGTACGCCTGCGCGGTCCCGCTCCGGCCGAGCCCCGCGACCTGTGGGAAGACGAACCACATCCAGTGGCTCGTCTTGCGACCGGCGCGCAGCTCGGCCATCGCGCGGTCGTACGTGCCACGGTCGTCCTGCGCCCTCACGAAGCGGTCGAGGTCCATGACCGCACGCTAGTCGTCCGCGGCCGCCGGGCGGGGGCTGGGCGGACGCCGTCGCTACGGTGGCCGCGTGCCCGACGCCCCGTCCCGCGCTGCCCGGCTCGGCGCGCTGCTCCTCCTGCTGCGACCGACCTACATCGCGACCGAGGTGGTCACCGCGGCGGCTACCACGGGCGGCTACAGCTTCGTGTCCGACTCGGTGAGCCGGCTCGGGGAGGTCGGCTGCACGGCCGCCTACTGCTCGCCGCGGCACGCGGTGATGAACGGGTCGTTCATGGTCTACGGCGTGCTGCTGGCGGGCGGCGCACTGCTGCTGGCCGGGCGGCTCGGACCCTGGGTGACCGGGCTGCTCGTCGTCTCGGGGGTGAGCTCCGTCGCCACCGGGCTGGCGCCGCTCGACCAGGACGCGACGCTGCACACGCTCGCGGCCGCACCGCTGTTCGTCGCGCAACCCGCGGCCCTGCTGCTGCTCGGGGCGCGGCTACGTGGGACGGAGCCCCGTCTCGCGACGGGGCTGCAGGCGGCGGGCGTCGTCACGGCGGCGGCAGCGGTCGGGTTCGTCGTCGCGGGGGAGGGTCGCGCCGCCGGCGCACTCGAGCGGCTGGCGCTGTGGCCGGTGCTGTTCGGGCTGGTCGCCGTGGGGTGGTCGTGGCGACCCCGCCGAGGGTCGGTCACGACGTCGGCGGCCGGTGGTTGACTGCCCGCATGAGCCTGGTGACCTGGCAGGACCTGTGCCTCGACGCCCTCGACGTCGACCGGATGTCGCGCTTCTGGGCCGCGGTCGGCGGCCTCGAGGTCGGCGACCCCGAGCCGCCGGCCAGCCTGCGCGGGGCCACGAGCGGGCACACCGTGTGGGTCAACCCCGTCGACCGGCCGCGGCGGGCCAAGAACCGCGTCCACCTCGACGTGGACTGCGGTGCGGTGGAGGACCTGGTGGCGCTCGGCGCCACGGTCACGGCGCGCGCCGAGGACACCGGGCTGGGCTGGACCCGGATGGCCGACCCGGAGGGCAACGACTTCTGCGCGTTCGTGCGACCCGCCGACCGACTGCCCGACTACCGCCTCCACGGCATCGGCGTCGACTGCCACGACCCGGAGGCCCAGGCGCGCTGGTGGGGCGAGCTCTTCGGGGCCGACCCGACCCGCGACGGCGAGCTTGGCACCTGGACGGTGACCGGGGTCGCCGTCGACGAGCGGATGACCCTCGACTTCAACGGCGTGCCGGAGCCGCGGACCGAGCCCAACCGCGTCCACTGGGACGTGCGGGGCGACGTGGGCGCGCTGCTCGTGCGCGGGGCGACCCACCTGTGGGACATGCCGCGGTGGACGGTGCTCGCCGACCCCGAGGGCAACGAGTTCTGTGTCTTCCCGCCCGGCTGATCCGGTGGCCGGCGCGGCTCAGTAGCGCTTGCCGCCGCTGCGGCGCTCCTGCACCTTGCGGACCGCCTCCTTGATCTTCGCCTGGTTGTGGGGCTTGCGCGCCTCGTCGTAGACCTTCTTCGCGATCCCGAGGGTCGCCAGCTTCTTCACCATTCCCATGGGTCCCACAGTGCCAGTGGAATCCAACTCCGACTTCACCCATCCGTGTGCTGCGTCACTCCGAACCCCTCCCGAGCCGCCGGACGGCGGCCTTGTCGACGAAGGGTCTTGTCCCATGCGCCTCCCCTCCATCCGCCGCCCGTCCCCGTCCATGGCCGTCGCCGTCATGGCCCTGGTCGTGGCCTCCACCGGTACGTCGTACGCCGCGGGCCTGATCGGCTCCGCGGACATCAAGAACAACTCCGTCTCGTCCACGGACATCAAGAACAAGACCATCAAGGCCGCGGACGTGAAGTCGGGCACGATCGGTGCCAAGCAGGTCAAGGACGGGTCGCTGCGCTCGCGCGACTTCAAGGCCGGACAGCTGCCGACCGGCGCGCAGGGCCCCGCCGGTCCCGCAGGTGTCGGTCGGTGGGCGCTGGTCGACGCGACCGGCGCGATCGTGGCACAGTCCGGCGGCTTCGCCGTGACCGCCGCCTACCCGACCCTCGCCCCCGCGGGCGCCGACGTCACCGGCCTGCGAGCCAACGGCAACGTCTACATCAACGCGGGCGAGAACCTGGCCAACAACGGCGTCCTCGCCGTCGTGGCGCTGCAGAACACCGTCGACCAGAACGGCGACGCGATCACCAACGGCCGCGCGCCCGGCGCGGACGCCAACCCGGAGTTCTCCGGCGAGATCAGCGCGGCGATGTGCCAGCCCGGCGTCGTCAACTGCGCGCCTCCCGGCACCGGCAACACCAACCACCTCGTGGTGAGCCCGCGCAACAGCGACGGCACCGTCACGACCGACGCCGACCGCAAGCGGTTCTACGTCGTGGTGACCGGCGACTCCAGCGACCGCGGCTGAGCCGAGCACCGTCCGGCGGCGGACCCTTGTGCGGGGTCCGTCGCCGGGGCACCCTTCCTGCGGACAGGGAGGGTTCCGATGAGGATCATCGACGAGGCGGTCGCGCGACTGAGGGACGTCCTGGCGTCCGTCGAGGACCTCGTCCTCCGGTCGCGGCGGGACGCCCGGCGCACCAGCGTCGGCTCCGTCGAGGCCCTGACCCGTGGGCAGCAACAGGTCCCCGACCGGCCGACCGACGGCTCGTACGTCCAGCCCGACCGGACCACCTGCGGCTCCTCGAGCCTGGTGATGTCACGGATCCTGCACGACGCGGCGTACGCCTCGTGGATCGCCACCGGCCACGACGCAGCGACCGGCCGCACCGACCCGCGCAGCCCTGGGCAGCGCTTCGCCGACGAGTCGCTGGCGATGCACGACCGCACCAACGGCGCGACGGGCCGCGACGGCCGCCTCCAGCTCCCCTGGCCCAAGGCCGTCGGCACGCAGCCGTGGGCCGTGGCGGCCGAGATGTCGGCCGCGGGCGGCAGCGGCGTCCCGGGCCGGGCCTACGAGGTGCGCACCGTCGCGCCCCGCGACCGTGGCACGACCTGGGACCACATCGCCGCCGCGGTGGACGGCGGCCACCACGTCCCGCTCTACGTCGGCAACGCCAGGAGGCCGGGACACGTCGTCCTGGTCATCGGCGGGACCGGCGACGACCTCACCCTCTACGACCCCGCCTCCGGCCGCGCCCGGACGGTGTCGCGTCAGGACTTCAGCCGTGGACGCCTCGGCGTCTCCGGGTGGGACGAGCCGTGGTTCGCCGTCACGCCGGTCGCCGGCTGACGCGTCCCGGCTACCCATGACGGGGGACGGTCACCTCGGCGACGCCCCGCCGCCACCGACGTGCGGCAGACTGCTCGCGTGACCACGAAGATCTCCGTCGCCGGACTCGGCTACGTCGGGCTGTCCATGGCGGTGCTCCTGGCCCGGCACAACACCGTCGTCGGGCTGGACCTCGACGCCGAGCGCATCGAGAGGCTGCGCCGCGGCGAGAGCCCGATCCACGACGAGGACATCTCGCGCTTCCTCGCCGAGGAGGACCTCGACCTCACCTTCACCACGGACGCCGAGGAGTCGCACGCCGGCGCTGACGTGGTCATCATCGCGACACCGACCAACTACGACCCGGTCACCAACTACTTCGACACCGGCTCGATCGAGGCCGTCATGCGCGACGTGCTGCGGATCAACCCGCACGCCCTGATGGTGGTGAAGTCGACGGTGCCGGTGGGCTACATCGAGGACGTACGCGCCCGGCTGGGCACCGCCGACGTCATCTTCTCACCCGAGTTCCTGCGCGAGGGGCGGGCGCTGCACGACAACCTCCACCCCGCCCGCATCGTCGTCGGCGAGGACTCCGAGCGGGCCCGCGGCTTCGCCGAGCTGCTGGTCAAGGGCGCCGACGCGGACGACGTACCCGTGCTCTTCACCGCGCCGACCGAGGCCGAGGCGATCAAGCTCTTCGCCAACACCTACCTCGCGATGCGGGTCGCCTACTTCAACGAGCTCGACTCCTTCGCGCTGTCCCGCGGCCTCGACTCGCGCTCGATCATCGACGGCGTCGGGCTCGACCCGCGGATCGGTACCCACTACAACAACCCGTCGTTCGGCTACGGCGGCTACTGCCTGCCCAAGGACACCAAGCAGCTGCTGGCCAACTACTCCGACGTCCCGCAGACGCTGATCTCGGCGATCGTCGATGCCAACACGACGCGCAAGGACTTCATCGCCTTCGACATCCTCGACCGCAGGCCCGCGGTCGTCGGCATCCACCGGCTCATCATGAAGTCGGGCTCGGACAACTTCCGCGAGTCCTCGGTGCAGGGGATCATGAAGCGGCTCAAGGCCAAGGGCGTCAAGGTCGTCATCTACGAGCCCGAGCTCGAGGACAAGCACTTCTTCGGCTCGAAGGTCTACCGCAAGCTCGAGAAGTTCAAGGAGAGGTCCGACCTCATCGTGGCCAACCGGATGGTCGACGAGCTGCGCGACGTGGCGGACAAGGTCTACACGCGGGACCTCTTCGGCGGAGATTGAACTTTCTGCGCCTCCGCTTCGCGCAGGAACACACGTCACCGGCGGCGGAACAACCCCCGCCGGGAGTCCTCCTGGCCGTTCGACCGCCCGGCGTCGGGGGCGCCAGGCGCCTCAGGCTCCCGCACCGCCACCGGGGCCGTCTCGAGGGCCCGCTCGAGGGCCTTGCGCAGCCGGTGCTCCGACTTGTCCGGGTCGACGGGGGGCCGGGCGCCGAGGGTGAACCGCTCGACGACGCGCTGGTCGACCGGCACCCAGCCGACGTCCGTCGCGGGGTAGGTCTTCACGCCGAACGACTCGTCGAGGAGCGCGTCGCGGTCGTCGCCGTCACCGGCGAGGCGGGCGACGCGGGCCAGCGCGGACGTCCGCTCCAGCCGCGCGACCGCGCCGGTGCCGTACGCCAGCAGGCGGGCGCCGTGGTGCGTGCGCTCGAGGTCGTCGAGGAGGGCCGACAGCGTCGCGGGCAGCGGCGCGAGGGAGGCGTCGGGCAGCGTCAGGACGAACTCGGCGTCGCTACCGGCCGGGACCGACTCCACCAGCCGCACCCGCGGCTCGTGGAGGTAGGACCGGTGCACCAGGCGGGTCTCCAGCACCGGGTCCTCGACCGGCTGGACGCGGTCCTCGTGCACCTCGGACCACGGTCCGACGACCGTGACCCGCAGGTCCGGGACGTCGCCGTCGAGCAGCGAGTCGACAACTCGGATCGTGTCGTCGGCGGGGCCCGCCGGGAGCACGACCTCGAGGTAGGGGACCTGGTAGGCCCGGCCGCGCCGGTTGCGCTTGGGCCGCATCGTCGGGACCAGGTCGGCCAGGTAGGGATCGTTGTAGCGGTTGACCTGCTCGGCGCGGCGCAGCACCTGCGAGCGCCCGAGGTGCCAGCTCCTGGCCTCGCGGTCCACGACGAAGACGCCGCCCGCCTGGGCGAGCGAGTGGCCCAGGTGCATGTCCTCGCCGAGCCGCAGCGTGCGGTCGAAGCCCGCGGAGTCGTCGTAGAGGGCTCGGGAGACCGAGCCGGTCATGCCGATGTGGAAGCGCTGGGCTCGCGGGCCGGCGAGGCGCAGGTCGTCGGTCTTGGCCCAGTAGTCCTCGACCCACTGGTGCGCCTCGTGCTCCTGGCCGGGGAACAGGTCGCCGGCAGCGCCCGCCGCCACCCGGTCGCGGACCTCCGCGGGGTCGAGCCCGAGGAGGGGCTCGGGGTCGACGAAGAGCTTGTGCCCGCCGGGGACGGCGTAGTCGACGAGGTGGTGCCAGCGGGCGTGCGCCTCCACCTCCTCGCGGAAGGCGAGCATGTCGGCGTCGTACCAGTGCAGCACGTCGCCCTCTGCCGCGAGCGCCCCGAGATGACAGGCGTTGGCGCGGCCCCAGCCCTCCTCGACACGGACCAGCCGGGTGTTGTCCGGGCGGACCTCCGGGAGCTGCTGCGCCGGCGAGCTCTGGTCGTCGACCACCACGACCTCGAGGAGGTGGGCGGGGTAGGACTGCGCGGCCAGGCCGGCGAGGACGTAGGGCAGCGTGTGCTGGTAGTTGAACGTCGGCACCACGACGCTCACCGAGAGCGTCGGCTCCCAGTCACCGAGGGTCGCCGGGGTGAGGCTCCCCCAGTCGTTGTGGCGCACCACCGGCTGCCGGGACATCCCTCACCCTCCCCCGTGCGTCGCGACGGCCCCGCGAGCGCCGGGCCGGTCGAGCGGGTCGACCTCCAGCGCCAGGCTCGGCTGGAAACCCTCCCACTCGGAGGCCACGATGTCAGGTCGGCGGAACTCCTCGTCGTCGCGCACCCACGTGTGTCCCTCGCCGGTCCGGCGCAGGACGTAGCCGAGGCCGTGCGTGCGGTAGATCCGGCCGCCGGCCGCCTCGACGCCGGACAGCAGCTGGGCGTCGACGAACCTGCGCACGCGCCGGAAGTCGCCGAGCGAGCGGAGCAGGCCGCGGTCGAGGAGCAGGGTGCCGCCGGCGACGAAGCGGGCGAAGAGCTCCGAGGGGTGGTTGCGGCGCACGGTGAGGTCGCCGCGGTGCTCGTTGGCGTGGAGGAAGACGAACTCCGACGGCATCCCGACCACGTCGGCGCCGGAGAACCGCCGCGCCATCAGCAGGTCGTGCACGGCGTCGGGGGCATACCAGTCGTCGTCGTCGATCTTCAGCAGCACCTCGCTCGACGCGGCCCGCGCCGCGGCGGTGAGGACGTCGCCGAAGAACGCCGTCTCGTCGAAGGACAGGACCTGGTGCGGGCGGTCGCCGAGGGCACGTCGTACGGCGTCGCGGTCGGGCTCGAAGCCGTGGGCGGCCAGCACCAGCTCGACCTCCGCGCCCCGCTGGCGCGCGACCTGCCGCAGCGCGAAGTCGAGCATCTCCGGCCGCTTCGTCGACAGCAGCGCACTGACCGGCGGCAGCGCGACGTGGCGCACCCCCGACCGCGCGGCCAACGCCGAGCGCCAGGCCAGCGTGGAGTGGTGGTCGAAGGCGGCACGGCGCACGGCGAGGCTGTGCTCCTCGCGGCGCAGCGCGTCGTCGAGGTCGACCTCCGCGTCCAGGGCGGCCGCGAGCGGCGGCGCGACGTCGAGGACGCCCTGGCTGACGACCGGCACGCCGGACATCGCCAGAGCAAGCAGGTCGGCGGTCGGGGTGTCGGCCGGGAGCCGGACACCCTGGAACGCCCGGGCCGCGGCGACCACGCCCTCGGTGACCGGGCCGCTGCCGATCCGCGCGAGGTCGACGACGGGGTGGTCCCAGTCCTTGCGGAAGCCGACGGGGTTGAAGATCCGCTCGTCGACCGGCTCGGGACCCGGGTCGGTGACCACGGTCGGGGCGCGGTCGATGACGTGGTGCGCGGCCGCCTCGACCTGGGCGGAGCCGGCGCGACGGGCGACGACGACGTCCGGCGGCACGTCCCGGTCGGGGTCGCCGGCGCCGGCCACGTCGGGCAGCAGCGGGGCCCGGGCATCGAGGCCCGGCGCGGCGGGGCGTCCGGCGTACGCCACGACGAGACCGCCGTGCGTGGTGTCGCCGGGGCCGGCGGCCTGGCGGGCCATCTCCATCACGACGAGCTGGGCGCGGGCGCCGGAGGCGAAGCGGGCCACGGTGAGCACGCCGCGGTCGCCGGCCTCGCGGGCGACCAGGTGCAGCAGCCGCGGCCACTCGGGGCGCGGCACCAGCACCCACGGCGTGGGGGCGTCGGTCAGCCAGCAGGCGACCGCCTTGCACTGCCCGAGGAGGGGTACGGCGCTCGCCATCCGCCGCAGCCGCGCCCGGTCGGCGGCGACCACGAGCACCGAGCCCCAGCCCTTGAGCGGGCCGTCGAGGGTGGAGACGGTGACGATGCGCGGCTCGATGCCGGGGACGTCCTCGATGCCGTGGAGGGCGTCGAGGGCCAGCGCGTCGGAGTCGTCGACGAGGACCAGGGTGGGGCCGGGGAGCCGGAGGTCGTGGAGGGGATGCATCACGGTCGCACGCGCTCCTTGGGCGCTCGGGGCTTGAGGGAGGCCGGCAGCGAGTGCTGCACGAGGGGGCGCGGCTGGCGCCAGAGCCAGTCGCGGCTGACGTGGTCGATGACGTGGACGCCCTCGGGGGCCGTCACCCGGACCAGGCCGCCGAGCGCCTCGGGGTCTCCGTGCCGGATCGCCTCGTCGACCTCGAACTCGCGCAGCTTGCGGTAGAGCCGGGTGTTGGTGAAGTCGACGCCGTCACGTCGCCAGTGGGCGTACTCGTCGGCGTCGAGCCACTTCACCTCGACGCACAGCCCCTGCTGGAGCACGATGCGCTCGACGCCGGGCGGGAACTCGCGCAGCTCCCAGTCGAAGGCCTTGACGAAGGTGAACTCCGGGCCCATCGGGTAGACCCACGGCTCGAGGAAGCGCAGGGACAGGTCGAGCCAGCCGGTCGAGTCGTCGACCACGGTGAGCGGGTGCCGCGGCATGGCGACGATCGCCCGTGTCGACTGCAGCTGCCACGAGAGGTCGCGCAGGATGCCGGTGCCCTCGGGGGTCAGGACCATGTCGCCGTCCCACTTCATCGAGTAGGTCGTGCGGACGTGCGAGAAGCACCAGTTGTAGAAGTGGGTGAGCGAGTGGACGCTCGTCGCGGGGGTGGCGAGGTGCTCGCCGCCGGCGCGCGCGACGCGGTGGGGGTAGTCCAGGACGGTCAGCCGGTCGGCGGCGCCGCACTCCTCGGCCACGCGACGCGCGACGTCGGCGGTGCCGTCGTCCGAGCCGTTGTCGACCAGCAGCACCTGCTGCACGGCGGCGAAGATCGGGGGCAGCACCCACGGCAGGTTGCGCGCCTCGTTGCGGACCCGGAAGACGCAGGTCAGCCCGGGGGTGAGCGGCTCGCCGGAAGTCCACGGCCAGGTGACGTCGTAGCCGGGCTCGCGCTCGAGGGAGGCGATGTCGGGCATCAGGCAGGTCCCTGGCCCGGACCTCGGGGGCGCTCGCGCCCGATCGCGCGCCGGAGCGTCCGGCGCGCCGCGGGCGGCACCATCGCGCGTACGGCGTGGGGCACCCGGTCGGCGCCGCTGCGGCGCGCCGGCTCCGGCGCCTGGCCCGCCGCCTCGCGCCGGGCCTGCGCGGCGGCGGTGCGCCGCTGGGCCACGACGGTCGAGTGCGCGAACGCCTCGGCCTCGGCGTACTGGGTGGCGTAGGCGGTGCGCAGCTGGTCGCACCACTCCTGGTGGGCGGTGGTGTCGTCGGCGGCGACCGCCTCGAGCGCCCGCCACGTCTCGTCGGCGAGCTCGCGCAGCCGGTCGGGCACGCCGATGTCGTCCCACGTCATCGTCACGCGGCGCAGGGACGGGTCGATGAAGCGGTGCACCTCGGCGATGTCGACGGCCATCGCCGTCCTCACCGCCGTCAGGTCGAAGGCCTCGCCGAGCGCGAAGACCGGCCGGGTCCAGTCGTCGAGCAGGTCGCCGTAGTGGACGAAGGCCCGCTGCTGGCCACGGGTGGCGCGCTCGGTGTGGAGCATCATGTTGACCCACGCGGCGGTGCGGGTGATCGCGCCCTGGTCGGAGCCGGCGCCCATCTGGCCGTAGTAGGTCTGCTTGGAGCCGACGACCTCGGTCACGGGTCGGAGCATGGTGACGTACGACGACGTGGCGCCGCAGCGGTCGGCCGCGGCCCGCCACAGGCCGAGGAACCACGACGCGCGGGGGTCCTTGACGACCAGCTCGTCGGCGGCCTCGAACTGTCCCTCGAGCCAGGTCGCCACCCGCTCGCGGGTGGCGTGGTCGCCGCTGGTGGTGCCGGTGTCGAGCCACGCCCGCGGGCGGGCGTCGGAGACCTGGACGTTGCTGCGGGCGAGCAGCTCGGTGTGGAGGTCGACGACCCACCGCGGCTCGCCGAACCCCTTGGGGTTCGTGGCGTCGGCGACGACCTCCGGCTGGGGCACGTGGAGGCCGAGCGTGCGCAGCGTTCCCGCCATCGTGCTCGTGCCGCTGCGGCCCGAGCCGACGACGTACACGACGCGACGGGTGCTCATGGCGGGGAGCCTATAGGTGGGGTCGTGCCTGTCATGCCGGCGCCGCTCACAGGTGCTGCGGCTGGGCCCGGATCAGGTCGGCGTACCACTGGAACGACTTCTTGGGGGTGCGCTCGAGCGTCTCGTAGTCGACGTGCACCAGGCCGAAGCGCTGGGTGTAGCCCTCGGCCCACTCGAAGTTGTCCATCAGCGACCAGCAGTAGTAGCCGCGGACGTCGACGCCGCGGACGATCGCCTCGGACACCGCGTTGAGGTGCGCACGGAGGTAGTCGATGCGGGGCTGGTCGTCGACGACGCCGTCCTCGTCGGGACCCATGTTGTAGCTGCACCCGGACTCGGTGATGACGATCGGCGGGAGGGCGGCGCGGAACCGGGCGCGGAACATCACCAGCCACTCCCGCAGCGCGTCGGGCACGATCGGCCAGCCAACGTCGGTCGTGGGGTAGCCGACCACCTGACGGAGGTCGAAGGGGATCTCGCTGTCCTCGTCGGCGGCCGCGACCTTCAGCGGGTTGTAGTAGTTGACGCCGTAGAAGTCGAGCGGCTGGCGGATCGTCGCGAGGTCGCCGTCCTGCATGACGTCCTCGAACAGCGGCATCAGGTCGGCGGGGTAGCGCCCGAGCAGCATCGGCTCGAGGAACGTGCCGTTCCACAGGGCGTCGAAGATCTTGCTCATCCCGACGTCCGCGTCGTCGTCGCTGGCGGGCCAGATGGGGGCGTGGTTGTTGGCGCATCCGATGGACGTGGCACCGGCGCGGCGCAGCTCGATCACGGCGCGGCCGTGGGCGAGGAGCAGGTGGTGGGCGGCGGGGAGGCAGTCGAAGAGCATCGCCTTGCCGGGGGCGTGGGTGCCCAGGCCGTAGCCGAGGATGGAGGCGACGTTGGGCTCGTTGACGGGGATCCAGTGCTCGACCCGGTCGGCGTACCTCTCCCCCACGATGGCGGCGTAGTCGGCGAAGCGGTCCACCGTGTCGCGGTTGAGCCAGCCGCCGTCGTCCTCGAGCGCCTGCGGCAGGTCCCAGTGGTAGAGCGTGACCATCGGCTGCTGGCCGTGGGCGAGGAGGGTGTCGATGAGCCGGTCGTAGAACTCCAGGCCCTTCGCGTTGGCGGGGCCGCGCCCGGTGGGCTGGATGCGTGGCCAGGCGATCGAGAACCGGTAGCCGCCCGTGCCGAGCTGCTGCATCAGGGCCACGTCCTCGTCGACGCGGTGGTAGTGGTCGCACGCGACCGCGCCGCTGCTGCCGTCGCTCACTCGTCCCGGCTCGGAGGAGAAGGTGTCCCAGATGCTCGGTCCGCGTCCGTCCTCCGCCGCGGCCCCCTCGATCTGGTAGCTCGCGGTGCTCGTGCCGAACCGGAATCCGGGCGGGAGCAGGGGGAAGTCATGCGGGGGAGCCACATCCGCGAAGATATCGGCATGAGCATGGCCCTGTACGCCGCTTCGCAGAGGTCGTCCTCGACCGAGGCGGGGCGGGTCACGCGCCACTCCTTCTCCTTCGGCCCGCACTACGACCCGGCCAACCTCGGCTTCGGGCCGCTCGTGTGCCACAACGACGACCTGCTCGACCCCAGCGGGTCTCGGCCGGCGGGCTATCCCGAGCACCCGCACTCGGAGCTGGAGATCGTCACGTGGGTGCTCGAGGGGGCGCTCGTCCACACCGACTCCGCCGGGGCGCGGCACGTCGTGGCGGCCGGCCACGCGCAGGTGCTGTCGGCCGGCGCCGGCGTCCGGCACAGCGAGGTCGCCGACCCGGCGTCGGGACGCTGCCGGTTCGTCCAAGCGTGGCTCGCCCCGTCCCAGCCGGGCGGGGCGCCGTCGTACGTCCTGGGCGACGCGCCGGCACCGGCCACCGACCTGGTCGAGGTCGTCGGGGGCGCCGGGCTGCCGATCGGCACCCGCGGCGCCCGGCTCCTCGTGGCGCGGCTGCGTCCCGGTCGGGCCGTCGCCCTCCCCGACGACCCGCGCCAGCACGTCTTCGCGGCCACCGGCGCCGCCGACCTCGAGGGCGTGGCGCTGCGCGCCGGGGACGCCGTACGCCTCGACGGCGAGGGGGGTCGGGTGGTCACGGCCTCCGAGGAGACCGAGCTGCTGGTCTGGTCGTTCGGCGACCGACGGCCGGGCCTGGGGTAGTCCAGTGGCCACCCGTCGTCCCGCGGGGTAGTCCAGTGGCCACCCGTCGTCCCGCGGGGTGCCTCACGACCGCTCGCCACTGGACTACCCCGACGACCCGCCCCTGGGTTCTACGGAATGAGGACTCCCGGGTTCAGCACCCCCACCGGGTCCAGCTCGGCCTTGACGGCGCGGAGGAGGCGGACGCCGACCTCCCCGATCTCGTGGGCCAGCCACGGCTTGTGGTCGGTGCCGACCGCGTGGTGGTGGGTGATGGTGGCGCCCGCGGCGACGATCGCGTCGCTCGCGGCGGCCTTGGCCGCCTGCCACTGTGCGAGGGGGTCGTCGCCCTGGCGGGCCGCGACGGTGAAGTAGAGCGAGCACCCCGTCTCGTAGACGTGCGAGACGTGGCACAGGACCAGCGCGCCGTCGCCGAGCGAGGCCTGCAGGGCGGCCCTCACGTCGGCGTGCAGGCGCGAGCGGTCGGACCAGAAGGTGGCGGTCTCCAGCGTCTCGACGAGGACGCCGTGGTCGAGGAGCGCGTCGCGCAGGTAGGGCGCCCCGTAGCGCCCGTGCACCCACCGCTCGCCCGGACCGGCGCCGAGCGGCGTGCCGCCGAGGCGTTCGAGCACCGTGGTGACCGCCGCGCGTCGCGCGTCCACCTGCTCGGCGGTGCCCTCGTAGCCGGTGATCATCAGGCACCCCGGGTCGTCGGTCCCGCCGATCGACGAGGGGTCGGCGAGGTTGATGGCCGTCTCGTTCTCGTCGGAGAGCCGCAGCACCGTCGGCAGCAGGCCGGACTGGGCGAGGGCGCGCATCGCGTCGGCGCCTGAGTCGAAGGACGGCCACCGCCATCCCTCGTACGTCGCCACGGCGGGCGCGCGGCGTACGCGCACGGTCACCGAGGTGATGACGCCGAAGGCGCCCTCCGAGCCGAGCAGCAGCTGGCGCAGGTCGGGGCCGGCGGCGTTGGCGGGCGACGAGCCGAGGTCGAGCGAGCCGGTCGGCGTGGCCGCGGTGAGGCCGACGACCATCGCGTCGAAGCGGCCGTAGCCGGCGCTCGACTGCCCACTGGAGCGGGTGGCCGCGAAGCCGCCGATCGAGGCGTGCTCGAAGGACTGCGGGTGGTGGCCGAGCGTCAGCCCGTGCGCGGCCAGCAGCGCCTCCGCCTCCGGGCCGCGCAGACCCGGCTGCAGGGTGGCGGTCATCGAGACGTCGTCGACGGCGAGCAGCCGCTTCATCCGCACGAGGTCGAGCGAGACCACGCCGGCGAAGCCGTCGCGGCGGGCCACGAGCCCGCCGGTCACGCACGTACCGCCCCCGAACGGGACGACCGCCACGCGGTGCTCGGCCGCCCAGGCCAGCACGGCCGCGACCTCGCCGTGCCCGTCGGGTCGCACGACCGCGTCCGGGGCGTCGCCGAGGTCGCCGGCGCGGGCGCGCAGCAGGTCGGGCGTCGACTTGCCCCGCGTGCGCACCGCGCGCGTCGCGTCGTCGACCAGCACGTGGTCGGCACCGACGACCGCCCGGAGCCCGTCGAGGAGACCGTCGTCCAGTCCGACCGGGGGCGGCGTCGCGCCGGTGACGGCCGGGCGCTCCTGCAGGCCGAAGGCGAGGTCGACCAGCCTGAGGGCGGAGTCGGGGAGGACGGTGGCCGCGGCCGGGTCGCCCCACCGCTGCGAATGCATCTCGGTGGCGTACGTCTCCGGAGTCATGCGTTACAGTGTGACACATGTCGTCACTTCGTCACATCACCGAGCCTCGGCTCGACGGCTACCTCGACGCCGCCCGGGACTGCATCCTGGACGTCGGCTGGCGGCGGACGACCCTCACCGAGGTGGCGAGGCGGGCCGGGGTGTCCCGGATGACGATCTACCGCGCCTGGGCCGACATGGGCTCCCTGCTCGGCGACCTGATGACCCGCGAGTGGGTCGGCATCGCGGCCGCGACCCGTGTCGCCGCGGCGGACACCACGACACCCACCGGCATCGCGGCGGCCGCGCTGAGCACCGTCCGCGCGCTGCGCGACAACGAGCTCTTCGTCCGCATCGTCGAGCTCGACCCCGACCTGATGCTGCCCTACCTCCTCTCCCGCCGGGGCCGCTCGCAGGAGGCCCTCATCGAGATCCTCGCCGCCGAGATCGCGAGCGGCCAGGCTTCCGGCGCCATCCGCAGCGGCGACCCGGTCCTGATGGCGCGCTCGCTCACCCTGGCCGGCCACGGCTTCGTGTTCTCCGCACTGACCATGACCGACGAGGAGATCGGCCTCGCCGACCTCGACGCCGAGTACGCCCGGTTGGTCACCGCCTCGCTCTCCGCCGAGTCCTGATGCCGGCCGCCCGACCGGTGACGCCGGGCCTGGCCGGCATCCCCGACGAGGTCGACGTCGTGGTGGTCGGGCTGGGCATCACCGGCGCCGGCGTCGCGCTCGACGCGGTGACCCGCGGCCTCAGCGTGCTGGCGGTCGACGCCCACGACCTCGCCTTCGGCACCTCGCGCTGGTCCTCCAAGCTGGTGCACGGCGGGCTGCGCTACCTCGCGCAGGGCCGGCTCGCCATCGCCCGCGAGAGCGCCGTCGAGCGCGGCATCCTCATGGACGTCACCGCGCCACACCTCGTCCACCCGCTGCCGATGCTCACCCCGGTCGACGACGCGATGTCCCGCAGCCGCGCGGCCCTGACGTGGAGCGGGCTCCACGCCGGCGACCTGCTGCGCCGCACCGCCCACACCAGCGCGCGGACGCTGCCCCGGCCCCGGCGCCTCAACGCCACCGAGACCCTCAGCCTGGCGCCCGCCCTGCGCGCCGACACCCTGCGCGGTGGCCTGCTCGGGTGGGACGGGCAGCTCGAGGACGACGCCCGGCTGGTGGTCACCGTCGCCCGCACCGCGGCGTCGTACGGCGCCGACGTCCGCACCCGCGCCCCGGTCACGAGCGCCACCGGGACCGGCGTCGAGCTGCGCGACGAGCTCACCGGGGCGACGTACGCCGTCCGCGCCCGGGCCGTGGTCAACGCGACCGGCGTGTGGGCCGGCGACCTCGACGACCGGGTGCGGCTGCGCCCCAGCCGCGGCACCCACCTCGTGCTCCGGGGCTCGGCGCTCCCGCACACCCGGGTCGCTGTCGTCGTGCCCCTCCCGGGCTCCGCCTCGCGCTTCGCGATGGTGCTGCCCCAGCCGGACGGCACCCTCCACCTCGGCCTCACCGACGTGCCCGCCGCGGGACCGGTCCCCGACGTGCCCACGCCGAGCGAGCAGGAGGTCGACTTCCTGCTCGACGCGGTGTCCTCAGCCTTCACGACGCCGCCGGTGCGGGCGGACGTCGTCGGTACGTACGCCGGGCTCCGGCCGCTGCTCGAGGTGGCGGGCACCGACGCGACGGCCGACCTCTCGCGCCGCCACGCCGTCCTCACCTCGCGGACGGGCGTGACGACCGTGGTGGGGGGCAAGCTGACGACCTACCGCCGGATGGCCGAGGACACGCTCGACGCGGTCGTGGCGTCGGCCCGGCTGGCGGCCGGTCCCTGCCGCACCGCCTCGCTCCCGCTGCTCGGCGCGGGCACGCCCGAGCAGCTGCGCGCGTGCACCGCACCTGCCCGGCTCGTACGCCGCTTCGGCACCGACGCCGACCTCGTGCTAGCCACCGCGCGCGAGGCCACCGGGCTGGACGACGCCGAGCTCCTGGCGCCCCCCTCCGAGGAGGTCCCGGTCACCCTGGCCGAGCTGGTCTTCGCCCTCACCCACGAGGGCGCGCACGACGTCGACGACCTGCTCGAGCGGCGTACGCGGGTGGGCCTGGTCGCCGCGGACCGCGCTGTCGCCGAGCCCCTCGCGCGCCGCGCCCTCGCCCTGCTCTCGCGGGCGACGCCAGCCGGCTGAGAGGGCCGCCCCGGCCGGGTCACAACCAACCGGCCGCCACTAGCGTCTCCCCCGCGAGCGCACCGTGCGCCCACCTGATCGGGGGATCACATGCTTCATCGACTGGCAGTCACCGCTCTCGGGCTCGCCCTGCTCGTGCCCACCCAGGCCGCATCGTCGTCCGCGGCACCGGCTCCGCGCGACGCGGCAGCCTCGTCGGCCACGGCGAAGAACCGCGACGTCGCGCTCGGCCACCGCTCGGTCGGGGCCTCGAGCCGCGCGCGGGTGCGCCTGACATTCGACGGCCGCGACGGCCAGCTCGTCAACCTCGCGCGCTGGGGCGAGGCACGGACGTGCGGCGCCAGGGTCCTCAGGACCCGCAGCGGCAGGGTCGTGCAGCCGTGGGCGCGGGGCTACTGGCGGCTGCCCCGCACCGCGACGTACACCGCACTGGCCAAGCCGTGCCGGCGGCTGCCGGAGCAGAAGGTGAGGGTGCAGGTCCGCCGGGTCGTCGAGCACCCGGTCGCCGTCCCGGGCGTCGCCGGCGTCGTCGGCCGTAGGACGCGGGTGACCCACCTCGTCCCCGTTCCGGTGGGCCAGGCGCAGAGCGTCGAGGCGACGACGAGCGCGCCGGTCACCGAGGTGGTCGGCCCGGACCGGACGGTGATGCACCCGCCCGCGACCGGACCCCTCGTGCTGACGACCCCCGGTGAGCACTGGGTCGCCCTCCCGCCGGAGACCGCCCTCGAGACCGTGCTGACCGTCCGGCACGCGGCGCAGGTCGACGGCCCGCGGATCCCGGTCCCGGCACTGGGCACGGCCGCCACGACCCACGAGGTCGCCTTCACCGGCCAGGCGGGGCAGTGGGTCTACGCCGAGCTGCTCGACGCGGCCACCGGTGCCGTCGCCTCCGACACCACGCGCGCCATCCGGGTCGTCCGCCCCGACGGCCGTGAGCTGCAGGACGCGATCCTCCACGACTGCAACCAGATGAACGCCAACGACGGGTGCACCGTCCGCGGCCCCTGGCTTCTCCCGGCGACCGGGGACTACACGATGACGATCGCCGCCGACCGGCCGGCGGCCGAACGACCCACCACCCTGCGGATCCGGGCCGCCGCGGTCGCCGACGACCTGGCCGTCAACGGCCCGTCGGTGACGTACGCCGCCACGTCCCCCGGCCAGTGGGTGGTGGGGCGCTACCCGGCGACGCCGCCCGTCCTGGTGCCTGCGCCCGGCGGCGGCCAGACCTCCCCGGGCACGCTGACCTACCTCGAGGCGTCCAACGTGTCACCCGCGCTTGGGGCGTGGGGCGTCACCGTGGCCACCAGCTTCCCTGTCTACGCACTGAACTGCCGGGACAAGGCCTGCGAGTACGTCTCCGACCACCTCGACCCGGGCCGGCTGCGGATCATGACCCCGCCGAGCTGGTGGGTCGGCACCCAGTCCTTCGCCCTCCTCGTGGTCCCGCCCGACGCCCAGGGATCGATGGACCTCACCCTCACGAAGCCGGCACAGGAGTCCTAGGAAACCCGCATCCCGACAGGCTTCCCGGAGCTGTGATCAAGCGGACAGCAAAATTCCCCCGGTGTTCGAGGGAACTCCGGACACGGGCCGCGCCGCTTTGGGAGGGTTCTCCACGGCGCGCCCCTTGCCGACCCCATGCGGCAAGGGGCGCCCAGTCCATGTCATGGGCTCGCGGTGTCCGCGGCGCCTGAGGCCCGGGACCTTTCCCCCACCTGTCACTCCACGGTGACGGACTTCGCCAGGTTGCGGGGCTTGTCGATGTCGTGGCCGAGGTGTTGCGCCGCGTGGTAGGCGAGCAGCTGGAGCGGGATGGTCAGCAGGATCGGGTCGAGCTCCGGCTCGTTGCGGGGGACGACCACCCGGCGGGCCCCGATCTCGCCGAGGTCCACCTCGTGGTGGGTGATGACGACCAGGGGCCCCTGCCGGGCGTCGATCTCGTGGAGCGCACCGACGTTGCGGTCGGTCAGCTCGTCGAGCGGCACCACCGCGACGGTGGGCACCTCGGGGTCGATGAGCGCGAGCGGACCGTGCTTGAGCTCGGAGGTCTGGTAGGCCTCGGCGTGGCGGTAGCTGATCTCCTTGAACTTCTGCGCGCCCTCGCGCGCGACCGGGAAGCCGCGCACCCGCCCGATGAAGAACAGGCTGCGCGCCTGCGCGAGCTCCTTGGCCACCTCCACGAGGTCCGCCTCGCCGGCCAGCACCTCCTCGATCTGCGCCGGCAGCCGCTCGAGGCCCGCGACGAGCCGCTTGCCGTCGGCGATGGACAGGTCGCGCACTCGGCCGAGCTGCAGGGCGAGGAGCGCGAAGCCGAGGAACATGTTGGTCAGCGCCTTCGTGCTCGCGACGGCGACCTCGGGGCCGGCGTGCAGGTAGATGCCGCCGTCGCACTCGCGGGCGATGGCCGAGCCGACCACGTTGACCAGCCCGACGCAGCGGCCGCCCTTGCGGCGTACCTCCTGCACGGCGAGCAGGGTGTCGATCGTCTCCCCGGACTGGCTGACCGCGACGTAGAGGGTGTCCGGCTCGATGACCGGGTCGCGGTAGCGGAACTCGCTGGCGGCCTCGGCGTCCGCCGGTATCCGGGCCAGCTCCTCGATGAGCGCGGCGCCCATCTGGCCGACGTAGTAGGCCGAGCCGCACCCGAGGATCTTCACCCGCCGCACGGCGCGCAGGTCGCGTGCGTCCATGTCGAGCCCGCCGAGGTGCGCGGTGCCGAAGCGCTCGTCGAGGCGACCCCGCAGGACCGCCTGGGCGGTGGTGGGCTGCTCGAGGATCTCCTTGCGCATGAAGGACTCGTGCTCGCCCGCCTCGTACGCCGCCGCGTCGATGTCGACCACCGTGGCGGTCTTGCCGGTGGAGGCCAGGTCGCTGTGCCGCATGGTGGTGAAGCCGTCGGCGGTCACGGTGGCCATCTCGCCGTCGTCGAGCATCGCCACCGTCGTGGTGTGCCGCACGATCGCGGCGAGGTCGGAGGCGACGTACATCTCCTTGTCCCCCACCCCCACCACCAGGGGGCTGCCGTTGCGGGCGGCGACGATGCGGTCGGGGAAGTCGGCGTGCAGCACCGCGAGGCCGTACGTCCCTACCACCGCCCCGAGCGCGTCGCGGACCTTGCCCTCGAGGGTGTCGGCCTCGCTGCGGGCCACGAGGTGGGCGAGCACCTCGGTGTCGGTGTCGCTGGCCAGGGTGACACCGTCGTCGGTGAGCTCGGCGCGCAGGGCCGCGGAGTTGTCGATGATGCCGTTGTGGACGACGGCCACCCGTCCCGACTCGTCGGCGTGCGGGTGCGCGTTGGCGTCGGTGGCCGGGCCGTGGGTGGCCCACCGCGTGTGCCCGATGCCGGTGCTGCCGGTGAAGCGCTTCGGCAGGGCGTCGCCGAGCTCGCGCACCCGGCCGGCCTGCTTGGCGATCCTGATCCCGCGTCCGCCGAGCACCGCGACGCCCGCCGAGTCGTAGCCGCGGTGCTCGAGGCGGGTGAGTCCCTCGAGGACGACGGGGGCCGCGTCCAGGCGTCCGATGTAGCCGACGATTCCGCACATGCTGTGTTCCTCCTGGGTTCAGCCGTAGACGATCCGGCGCAGCTGCCGCTCGGAGAGCCGTGGCGCCGCGACGACGCGGTGCTGCAGCTCCTCGGCGATGCGCGCGAAGATCTCGGGATTCCTGGCGCCGTACGTCTTGAGGCGCGCGTGCCGCTCGCGGACGTAGTCCTCCACCGGCTGGGAGTGGAAGGCGATTACGTCCTCGACCACGCGGGCCGCCTCGCCGGGGGTCAGCGAGGTGGTCGCCACCACGTGGGCGACGAGGTCGGGGTCGGGCACACCCGAAGACTGCGGGTTCTCGAGGTCGAAGCGCAACTTCCTGCCCGATTTCGGGCAGACAGGCCTCCAACGCATCGGCGACTGCCTCGCGGCGTGGATCACACGAGCCCCAAGTGGTGTGACAGCGGCGTCTTCACTCACCCAGAGGGGTACAGGTGGGGGGAAGCACCCGTTCACGAGCGAATACTGTGCGCGCCAGTGGGGATGTGCTACCTTGGGTGAACAGAAGGTGAACGGGAGGTGTCACATGAGCAAGCACACGATGACTGACGTACCGGTCTGCACCTGGGTTGCCGTCAGGGATGCGACGGGTCGCACCCACATGGAGGCACGCTGGTCGATCGCCACGACGGTCGCCACGAAGGCCGCCTGAGCGCAGGTCCCACGCACGCGAGCCACGCCCCACCGGGGGCGTGGCTCGCTGTCGTGTGCGGGTTCGGAGAACTCGCCACAGGTCATCGGGAATGAACTCGGGCACCCCGCCGTTCCTGTGGTTGAATATTCTACCAACCACCACCTTCGAGGAGCCCCTGCCATGACCACCGGATTCGACGCCCCCACCACCGCCATCGACGACCTCACCGGCGACTACACCATCGACGTCAGCCACAGCCGCCTCGGCTTCGTCGCCCGCCACGCGATGGTCACCAAGGTCCGCGGCCAGTTCGGCGCCTTCACCGGCACCGCCCGCATCGACGAGACCGACCCCGCCGCCTCCCAGGTCGACCTCTCCATCGACGTCACCTCGGTCGAGACCGGCAGCCCGGACCGCGACGGCCACCTCAAGTCCGGCGACTTCTTCGACACCGAGCAGTACCCCAGCATCACCTTCACCTCCACCGACGTGAAGCGCTCCGGCAGCGACTGGACCGTCACCGGTGACCTGACCATCAAGGACGTCACGAAGCCCGTCACGATCGAGTTCGAGCAGACCGGCTCGGCCCGTGACCCCTTCGGCAACCTCCGCGTCGGCTTCGAGGGCGAGACCACCATCAACCGCAAGGACTGGGGCCTCACCTGGAACGCCGCGCTCGAGACCGGCGGCGTCCTCGTCTCCGACAAGATCAAGCTCGAGTTCGACGTCTCCGCCATCCAGAACGCGTGACCTTCGCACCCGAGTTCCGTGCTTCGAGGTAGGGATCTCTACCCGTAGGCCCGGTGGTCACCGGATATCCGGTGACCGCCCCGGGACCGGCCCGGCACCGCCCGGGGCCGGCATGGACGAGCAAGGAGCCCCGCCCGCGATCATCGCGGCGGGGCTCCTGTGCGTCAGGAACGGTACGTCAGGACCGGGGGTTCTTGCCCTTGTAGCCGCCGCCCTTGGCGTGCCCGCCGCCGGTGCGACCGCGGAACGGCCCGTTGTCCGGCTTGATCTCGATGAGCTTGCCGGAGATCCGGGTGGCGGCGAGCCGGTCGAGGGTGCCCGGCGGCAGCTCGGCGGGGAGCTCGACGACGGAGAAGTCCGGCTTGATGGAGATGTAGCCGAAGTCGCCGCGCGACAGCCCGCCCTCGTTGGCCAGGGCGCCGACGATCTGGCGCGGCTCGACCTTGTGGCGCTTGCCGACCTCGATGCGGTACGCCGCCATCGGCTGGCCGCTGCGCGACTCCCGCGGGGGGCGGTCGGCCTTGCCGGCGTGGCTGGAGCGCTCCTCGAACGAGCGGGTGCGCTGCTCGGGCTCCGGCTCGAGCAGCAGCGGCTGCTCGCCGTGCATCACCGCCGCGAGGGCGGCGGCCACGTCGACCTCGGCCACGTCGTGCTCGCTGACGTAGTGCGAGACGACGTCGCGGAAGAAGTCGATGCGCTCGGGCTCGGACAGCGCCTGGGTGATCTGGTCGTCGAAGCGCGAGAGGCGGGTGGCGTTGACGTCGTCGACCGTCGGCAGCTGCATCTGGGTCAGCGGCTGGCGGGTGGCCTTCTCGATGGCCCGCAGCAGGTGGCGCTCGCGCGGGGTGACGAAGGCGATCGAGTCGCCCGTGCGGCCGGCGCGGCCGGTGCGACCGATGCGGTGGACGTAGGACTCGGTGTCGGTCGGGATGTCGTAGTTGACGACGTGGCTGATCCGCTCGACGTCGAGGCCGCGGGCCGCGACGTCGGTGGCCACGAGGATGTCGAGCTTGCCGGCCTTGAGCTGGTTGATGGTGCGCTCGCGCTGCACCTGCGCCACGTCGCCGTTGATCGCCATCGCGGAGTAGCCCCGGGCCCGGAGCTTCTCGGCCAGCGTCTCGGTCTCGTTCTTCGTGCGGACGAAGACGATCATCCCCTCGAAGTTCTCCACCTCGAGGATGCGCGTGAGGGCGTCGACCTTCTGCGGGTAGGACACGATGAGGTAGCGCTGGGTGATCGAGGAGACCGTCGAGGTCTTGTTCTTGACGGTGATCTCGACGGGGTCCTCCAGGTACTTCTTGGAGATCCGGCGGATCTGCGCCGGCATGGTGGCCGAGAACAGCGCCACGTGCTTGTCGGCGGGGGTGTCGGCGAGGATCGTCTCGACGTCCTCGGCGAAGCCCATCTTGAGCATCTCGTCGGCCTCGTCGAGGACGAGGAAGCGCAGCTCCGAGAGGTCGAGCGTGCCCTTCTCGAGGTGGTCCATGATGCGACCGGGGGTGCCGACGACGACGTGCACGCCGCGGCGCAGCGCGGACAGCTGGACGCCGTAGCCCTGGCCGCCGTAGATCGGCAGCACGCGGACGCCCTTCATGTGGGCGGCGTACTTCTCGAAGGCCTCGGAGACCTGCAGCGCGAGCTCGCGCGTCGGGGCCAGCACGAGCGCCTGCGGGGTCTTCTGCGACAGGTCGAGCTGCGACAGGATCGGCAGCGCGAAGGCCGCCGTCTTGCCGGTGCCGGTCTGCGCGAGGCCGACGACGTGGCGTCCCTCGAGCAGCGGCGGGATGGTCTGGGCCTGGATCTGGGAGGGCGTCTCGTAACCGACGTCGGCCAGCGCCTTCAGGACCTCGGGCGAGAGGCCGAGGTCGGAGAAGTTCTGCTCGGGCGCTGCGGGCTGGTCGTCACTCACGCTCAATACGGTAGGGCCTCACGGGGGATTAGGGGATTCCGCGGGACGCCGGATCCGCCCCGATAAGCGCGCGACAGCGGGGCGCGTGAGGCAGCACACTCCTGCCATGCCAGAGCAGTCCTCCTCCACCGACACGTCCACCCCGACCTCCACCCGGACCTCCACCCCGGCGTCCACCGCTCCGACCCCGTCCACCCCCGGCCTGCCCGCGGGCCTCACCACCCGCCCGCTCCGGACGTCCGACGCCCACGCCGTCTTCGTGCTGATGGCCGCGCAGGAGGCGGAGGACATCGGCCAGGTCGCCATCGAGGAGGCCGACATCGTCAGCGACTGGGCCAAGCCCAGCCACGACCTGGGTGCGCGCTCGGTCGGCGTCTTCGAGGGCGAGGCGCTCGTCGCGTACGCCGAGCTGATGGGTGCCGACCGCGCCGACACCGCCGTGCTCCCCTCCCACCGCGGTCGCGGCATCGGGACCTGGCTGGCCCACTGGCTCCAGGACCTCGGGCGAGCCGTCGGCTCGAGCGTCATCGGGATGCCGGTGCCGCAGGGGTCCCCGGGCGACCGGCTGCTGGAGTCGCTGGGCTACCACGTCCGCTGGACCAGCTGGGTGCTGAAGCTGCCGGAGGGGGCGACGATCCCCGAGCGCGACCTGCCGCCCGGCCACGTCGTACGCACGGCCGAGCCGGCCGAGCTGCGCGCGGCGCACGACGTGCTGGAGGACGCCTTCCTCGAGTGGTCGGTGCGCGAGCGCGAGAGCTTCGAGGACTTCGAGGCGGCCACCACCGGACGCCCCGGCTTCGAGCCGTGGAACCTCCGGGTCGTCGTCGACGCGGACGGCGCGGTCGTCGGGGTGTCGCTGGTGCTCGTCTCCGACAACGGCACGACCGGGTACGTCGACCGCCTCGCCGTACGGCGCGACCAGCGCAACCGCGGGCTCGCCCAGGCGCTGCTCGTGGACTCCTTCGCGCGGGCCCGCGAGCACGGCACGTCGACCTCCGAGCTCAGCACCGACTCGCGCACCGGCGCGCTCGGGCTGTACGAGCGTGTCGGGATGGTGGCGACCAGCACCTGGGTCAACCGGGGGATCCAGCTGGGCCCGTCCGGGGACGGCGCACTTTGATCGATCGGCGACAGAAGATTCCGGTGAAAAGCTCTGGTCTAGACACGGCTCACCCCTAGGGATCGCTTGCTGTCGCGGGCCCTTTCCAGCCCTTACCATTCGACCAACGCCGTTCGGGCGGCGACACGGCAGGGGCGTGGGGCTCCTGTCTTGACTGTTCTGTGGGGGTACTCGTGCAAGATCTGCATGCATTGGTCGTCGAAGACGATCCAGACATTTCCTCGGCGTTGGTGGAGACCCTCGAAGGGGCCGGCTTCCGCGTCACGACGGCGCGCGACGGACGCGCGGCGGTCGAGGTGGCCGCCGCGGATCCGCCCGACCTCGTGACGCTCGACCTGACGCTGCCGCACATGGACGGCATCGAGGTGTGCCGCCGCATCCGCGAGAGCAGCGACTGCTACATCGTGATCGTGTCCGCGCGCTCCGACGAGGTCGACAAGCTGATCGGGCTCGAGGTCGGCGCCGACGACTTCGTGCTCAAGCCGTTCTCGCCGCGCGAGCTGCGCGCCCGCGTGGCGGCGCTGTTCCGGCGCCCGCGCTCGGCCGCCGCGGCCGAGGAGGCCCCGGTCGCCCGGTCGCCGCACGTGCCGGCGCCGACGCAGCCGACCGACGAGCCTGCCACCATCGCGGCCGGCGCGGGCCTGGTCATCAACTCCGCGCGGCGCGAGGTGCAGGTCAACGGAGCGATCGTCGACCTCACCCGCATCGAGTACGACGTCCTGGAGTACCTCGCCACCCACCTCTCCCGGGTCTGCACCCGCGAGGAGATGGTGCTCGCGATCTGGAGCAGCGCGCTCACCCACGACCACCACCTGGTGGACGTGCACGTGGCCAACCTGCGCGGCAAGCTGCGCCGTCACTCCGACGCCACCTGGATCCACACGATCCGCGGCATCGGCTACCGGATGGACCGCGAGGGCAGCCCGCAGGAGCGGCGCGCCGGTGGCGGGCCCTACCTGGTGGCCCGCATCGACTCCGAGGACTGGGCCCGCGGCCTGGACTTCTGACGTCCGTGTGCCGGGCGCTCCTCGCCCGGATGATCCACTCAGGTTTACGACGCGTGCACCCGGGTAGATGATTCATCAACTTGGGAGCAATCAGATGATGAACGAACGCACCGCCGTGGTCGTCGAGGACGACCACGATGTCGGCGACGCCATTTCCGCACTGCTCGACCAGGCCGGCTTCGACGTCGTGGTCGCCCGCACGGGCGCCGAGGCGCTGACGATCATCAGCGAGGGTCGACCCGACCTCGTCACGCTGGACCTGTCGCTGCCCGACATCGACGGGGTGGAGGTCTGCCGCCAGATCCGGACGGTGAGCGACTGCTACGTCATCGTCATCAGCGCCCGGACCGCCGAGGTCGACCGGCTCATCGGCCTCGAGGTCGGCGCCGACGACTACCTCGTCAAGCCGTTCTCGATGCGCGAGCTCCAGGCCCGGGTGGCCGCGCTGTTCCGCCGGCCGCGCTCGTCGGAGGCGCTCGTGCCGGCCGGGGTCGACGCGGCGCACGCGGTCGTGGCCCACCGCCAGCAGGCGGCCCGGCCCACCACGACCCGCTCGACCACCGGCTGGCCCGCGCCCGCGCCGGACCCGTCGTCTCCCCACGAGCCCGCCCCGGGCTCCGTGGGCTGCGACGACCTGAGCCTCAACCAGGACGCCCGCGAGGTGCTCGTCCTGGGCGAGGAGGTCGACCTGACCCGCACCGAGTTCGACCTGCTCGCCCACCTCGTCACCAACCCCGGCGTCGTGGTCCCGCGTGAGGAGCTCATGCGCGCGGTCTGGGCCACCGACTTCGTCCCGGACAGCACCCACGTCGTCGACGTGCACCTGGCCAACCTGCGCCGCAAGCTGCGCGCGGCCGCTGCCGACAACCAGTGGATCCGCACCATCCGCGGCGTGGGCTTCCGCTTCGACCCCTGCTGCTCCTGAGCGGGGCCCGGCCTCAGCGGGCCGACTCGCGCAGCGTGGCGCCGCGGGCCCCGCGCACGGTCATCGAGGCGCTCGCCAGGGCGACGGCGCCGAGGACGGCCGCCGCCAGGATGGCGAGCACCACCAGCCGGAGCGGCGAGATGGCGGCCACGAGCGCGGGCGTCGTCGGGTCGTCGGCGTAGCCGAGCGTGATGGTGCGCAGCACCACCCACTGCGCGAGCGACCCGGCCAGGATCCCGGCCAGCGCGGCGCTGCCGAGCACGATGCCGAGCTCGCGGACCACCGCCGCCATCACCGCCCCGCGCGGCACCCCGACCACCCGCAAGGCCGCGGCGTCACGGCGGCGGGCGGGCAGCTGCACCGCCGCGCTGACGAAGAGGCCGGCCAGGGCCATGAGCAGCACCATCGCCGCGACCACGCCGTAGAGCCGCAGCGCGAGGGCGTACGCGCTCTGGTCGAGCACCTGCCGCTCCTGCGCGAGGGAGGTGCCGACGCTGAGGCCCGCCCGGGACAGCGCGTCGGTGATCGACGCGGGGGTGCCCTCGCGGGCGAGCACGTGCGTCGTGACGAGGTTGTCGAAGACGGGGCGGTCGGTGACGAAGGAGGAGTAGTCGACCAGCAGCCCGGACGGGCCGGTGAACGGCATGCCCTCGACGGCGCCGATGCCGCCGACCGGGTCGACGCGGATCAGGCCGTAGCCCTCGTCGAGCTTGTCGATCGCGCGCTGCTGCACGCCGGGGCCGGCCAGCGCCGGGCGCTCCTCGGTGATGCCGCCGGCGGTGAGGCGGGCCATGCCCACCGAGCCGCCGGTGTCCACGGTCATGTCGAGCCCGCCGCCGGACTCCTCCAGCTCGACGATGGAGCTGCGCACGGCCGGGTCCGGGGTCGGCGTCCACGCGGCGCCCTCGATCGCGCCGTCGAGAGGAGCACCGTCGACCTCGATCGCGTCCAGCCGCAGCATGCCGGTCATCCGGGTGTTGGTGCCGGCGCCGCCGCCGAGCGTCATCCCCTCGAGGGGACAGCCCTCCCGGCAGAACGGGACCCGCGCCGACCGCGTGTGCTCCCCGCGGGGGAACGGGCCGACGTACGCCTTGAGCGGGACGCCCGCGCGAGAGCCGAACCGGACCTCGACGGCGAGGTCGCGGTCCATGTCGGCCCGGTTGTCGATGGTGAGGGACAGGCGGGTGCCGGTCACGGTCGGGACCACGCCGCCCGGCGCGATCGCCTCCACGACCTGCGCCACGTCGCGGCCCGGGCTCCACGTCGGGGGCCAGGTGGCGACCCGCGCCAGCCGGCTGCTGTCGACGACGGAGAAGTTGGCGCCGGGGTTGGTGACGCTGGCGGCCGCCATGACCCACTCGCCCTCGGGGTCCACGCGGCGGGTGAGGTCGATCGCCTCGGAGAGGGTGAGGTTGGTCGACCACGTGGTGTGGGCCGGCGACTCCGTCGCGGCCACGCTGGTGCGCCAGGTGGCGGCGGAGTCGTAGACGCCGGCGCCGAACACGGCGACGGCGATCGCCGCGGTGATCGGCAGGATCACCAGCGTGCCCTCCTGCCGCCGCGAGATCGCCCGTGACGAGACGAAGCCGCTCAGCGAACGACCGCGCGATCGACCTGTCCACCAGGTCGCCAGCGCCGCGGTGAGCCGGGTCGCGGCCAGGCCGGCGACGACCGCCAGCAGGACCGGCAGGACGAGGTCGGTGGCGTCCGGCTCGCCGGGGCCGCTGGCGGACAGCTTGCTGGCGAGCGTGGCGACGGCGAGCGCGACGAGGACGAGCTGGGCGACGACCGACCAGCGGCGGGCGGCGACGGGGCGGCGTACGCCGGAGAGCTGGGAGGCCAGCGACTCGCGCACCACCAGCCCGACGGCGATGCAGGCCACGGCCACCGCCGCGAGCAGGACGAGTGTGGCCGCCACCCAGCTGGCGGGCGGCAGCGGCAACGGGAGCCCGGGCACCAGCCAGCTCCGCACCAGCACGACCGCGAGGCCCAGGCCGAAGGCGATGCCGAGCGGCGTGGCGAGCAAGAGCAGGGTCAGCGGCTCGGCGAGCCCGAGGCCCCACAGCTTGCGGGCGGTGACGCCGCGCAGCGACGCCAGGGCGAGCTCGGGGACGCGCAGCTCGCTCGCGGCGTTGAGCAGGCGCATGAGCAGGGCGAGCGCGACGAGCACCAGCGACAGCACGGCGGGGGCGATCGAGCTGCGCGCGGTGGACTGCTGGAACCGGACCTCCTCGACCACGGACGCGAGGGAGTTGGTGTCGTCGGCGACGAGCGTGCCGCCCTCGACCTCGACCGCGGTGTCCGTGGGCACCGCCGACGCGGAGTCGGCCGCCTCGTCGAGCTCGCGGGGCGTCAGGTCGGGCGGCACGTCGAGCCGGGTGTCGACCCGGACCGTCCAGCCGCCGACGGCGGTGACCGTGTCGTCGGTGGTGATGAGCGGCGCCGGGGCGTAGGGCTGGTAGCCGCCGCTGATGCTCTCCTGCTCGTTGGTGCTGGTGAGCCGGCCGGGGATCAGCCAGTCGTCCCCGGAGCGCGGGGTGTCGTAGGACCCGACCACGACCACCTCGGCGAGGCCGGGGCGGGGCAGGCCGAGGGCCTCCACCCCGCCCGTCTCGAAGATCGCGAGGGGCAGCATCTCGCCGATCTCGGCGCCGGTCTTCTCGACGTCGGCGGCGAGCATCAGCACCTCGCCCAGCCGCTCGGGGCACCGACCCTCGACCTCGAGGGCCTCGCAGCCGCCGTCGCGCGACCAGAACGTCACGACCCCGCGCAGGGCGCTGAACCGTTCGGACTGCGCGATCACCACCGGGTCCCGCCAGGGCCCGGCGGTCAGCTCCTCGGAGGCCGCCACAGCGTCGCGCTCGGCCTGCTCGAGGGTGGCCCCGGACTCGGGCGTGAAGACCCGGCTCAGGCCGGTGAGCCCGGGCGGGGTCTCCTGGAGGCGGGTCACCACGTAGGAGTTGGTGACGGCCTCCGAGAACACGGGGCCAAGCACCGCCGACCCGATCGCCAGCGCGGTGAGCAGCACGGAGCCGGCGGAGAGCAGGGCGCGCGAGCGGAGCCCGCGCACGATCGCGCCGAAGAGCTGGATCACCGGCCCTCCTCCTCGCGGAGCAGGCTCGGTCGCGTGGTGGTCGCGCGCACCGCGCGGGCCCGACCGCCCACCAGCACCATCGCGGCGGCGGCCACGACCGCCGGCACGGCCAGGGGCCAGAGGTGGGGCGCGGTGTCCAGCGCGAGGCCGGCCACGGGGACGGCGAGCAGGGGGAGGCCGTCGAGCAGCAGGGTGACCGCCAGCCAGCCGCCGGCGACGACGGCGACGAGCACGAGAACGGTCAGGCTGGCCAGCTCCGCGCGGCCCGCCCGGCGGGCCGTGCCGGTCGAGATGCCGAGCACCCGCAGCGAGGCGACGTCGCGACGGTAGTCACGCAGGTGCCGGGCCGCGCCGGCGCCCAGCGCGAGCAGCGCGACGAGGGCGCAGGCCAGAGCGGTGAGGGCGTACGCCACCGACTGGTCGCCGCCGAACCGGTCCCCGAGCGACTGCTGCACCGACTCGCGCGTGCGCCAGGTGGCGCCGGTGGCCTCCGCGACCTGGTCGAGCAACGCCTGCGGGGTCGAGTCCCCTGCGACGACCTGGACCTCGGCCGACGGCACGGTCGGCCCGGACCCGGCCGCCGCCGTGCGGATGTCGGCGAGCGACCCGGCCGTGCCGAGCAGCGGCAGCGAGCGGGCGACGCCGACGACCTCGGTGGCGCGGTCGTCCCCGGCGAGGTCGAGCGCCTGCGGCCCGCCGTCGCCGGCGTCGCCGGCGATCAGCAGCGGGACCGCGTCGCCGGCCATGTCGAGGCGCAGCTCGATCGCGGCATCGGGGAGCATCGCCACCTGGAGCCCGTCGGTGCGGTTCACCACGAGCGGGTCGGGTGCCTCGTAGCCAGGGATGAAGCGGTTGTCGAGCGATCCGGCGACCGAGGCGAGGTCGGGCACCCAGGCCCGGTCGAGGACGTCGGTGTCGCCGACCGCCACGCCCTCGAGCAGGACCACGAAGTCACGACGGTCGAAGAAGGACTGGTCGTCGCGGCCGACCTGCAGGCTGGTCACGGTGCACCCCTCGGCGCAGTCCGGCACCCGTACGCGGCGGCTCACGGAGGCCCCGTCCGCGGCGACCCGGAGCTGGACGGACGCCGACCCGGAGGTGTTCTGCTCGGTGACGAAGTTGAGCACCACCTCGGCGCGCCCGCCGCCCGAGCGGACCTCCTGCCCGCCCGGGCCGATGAACGCCTTGGCGGGCGGCACCTCGACGCCCGAGGCGGTGACGGTCAGCCGGTCGCCGGCGACCTGGAACGGCGCGGCCCCGCCGCCGAGGCGCCCCACGGCGTCGGAGGCGGCGCGGGCGGGGCTGCCGTCGTAGAAATCGCCCACGACGGCGTCCCACCGGCCGGCATCGACGTAGGCGCGGCGCTCGCCGAGCCGGGTCTCGTTGCGGACGATGGCGGTCGCGAGGAGGTGCGTCCCCTCCGGGTCGGCCTGTTCCGTGAGCTCGACGGCGCCCATCGCGCCCAGCTCGGTGGCGTCGATCGTGCGCTGTCCGGGCACCTCGACGGCCGCCTGGTCGCGGGTCCAGCCGGAGACGGCCACGGCGCCGCTCAGGGCCAGGGTGCCGACGACCGCGGCGGCGACGACGAGGCGTACGGGCGTCACGAGGTCGTCGGCGCGGGCCAGCCGCCGGGCGGCGAGGAAGGCGCCGAGGCCACGCCTCTCGGTGGCCGGGGTGAGGCCACGGGCTGCGATCCGGACCACCCAGATGGCGACCTGCCCGAGGGCGAGGCCGACGAGAGCGGGGCCGAGCAGGACGACCAGGTCGGGGTCGCCGTCGGCGGCGCGGCTGCGGTAGGCGGCGACGGCGGCGCCGACGATGACGAGGACGCTGAGGAACACCGCGAGGGTCGTCGCGCGCCGCGGCCGGCGGCGGGTCGACACCTGCACGGCCAGCGGCTCACGCAGCGCGGCCGCGGCGGAGAGGCCGACGATCGCCAGGCCGGCACCGGCGATGCCGACGGCGGCCAGCAGGGCCGGCCGCTCGAGCGCGGGAGCGGTCTCGGCGAGCCAGGTCCGGGTGGCCACGACGGTCCCGGCGGCGCCCACGGCGAGCCCGAGGAGGGTGCCGAGGACGATCGCCAGCAGGGGCTCGACGAGGAGGAACCGCCACAGGCGCGCACCGTGGATGCCGCGCAGCCGGGCCAGGCCGATCTCCTCGCGCCGAGCGACGGCCAGCTCGGCCCCGATGCTCGGCACGGCGACCGCGCCGAGGAGGAGCAGCGGCGCGGTGAGCCAACGCGAGGTCCCGGCCGCGTCGGCGAGCTGCAGCACGGTCACCGACCCGCCGACGACCACCAGCGTCATCAGCACCAGCGTCGTCAGGGCACCCCGACGGCTCCAGGCGCCCCGGAGGACTCGGCTCACCCGACGACCCGTCCCTCGTCGAGGGCGATGTGCAGGTCACACGCCTCGACGACGGCGGGGTCGTGCGTGGCGACGACGACGACGGCCCCGCGGGCGGCCTCCTCCCGCAGCTCGGCGAGCACGACGCCGCGGTTGCCCTCGTCGAGCTCGGAGGTCGGCTCGTCGGCCAGCAGCACCTCGGCGCCGACGACGAAGCCGCGGGCGCAGGCGACGCGCTGCATCTGCCCGCCGGACAGCTCCTCGACCTGGCGCTCGCCGAGGTCGGCGATGCCGAACCGGGCCAGCGCGGCCTCGGCCGCCTCGTCGGCGTCGGCGGGCGCGACGCCGCGGGCGCGCAGCGCGATCGAGACGTTCTCGCGGGCGGAGAGGATCGGCACCAGGCCGTAGACCTGGAGGACGAAGGCGACCTGGGGCAGCGGGTCGCCGGCACCGGTCCACATCTCCTGGCCGTCGAGCTCGGCGGTGCCCGACGTCGGCTGGAGCAGCCCGCCGGCGATGGACAGCAGTGTGGTCTTGCCGGAGCCGCTGGGGCCGGAGAGGGCGGTGACCTTGCCCGCCGGGAAGCTCACGCTGACGTCGTCGAGCAGCGTGCGGCCGTTGACGTACGTGATCGAGTCGAGGCGCAGCGCGGTCCCGGCCGACGACTGCGGCTCGAGGTGGTGCGCCGGCTGGGGGAAGCCCGTGCCGGAGAAGCTCATGCTGCGGGTCCTTCGGCGCTCGCGCGGGTCACCACGATGCGGCCCTGCTCGTCGTCCTCGAAGCGCACGAGCGTCCCGGGGGGCCACTCGGCGGCGATGTGGCCGGGCAGGTGGAGCACGCCGTCCTCGCCGACGACGGCGTACTCGGACCCGCCGTGGCCCTCCGCGCCGACCCGGCCGCCCTTCATCGTCACGGTGCGCGGGAACGTCGCGGCGACCTCGGGCTGGTGGGTGACGACCACGATGGTGGTGCCGAAGTCGTCGCCGAGGGAGTGGACCAGGTGCAGGACGTGGTCGCGGTCGGCGTGGCTCAGCTGGCTGGTGGGCTCGTCGGCGAGCAGCAGCCGCGGCGCGGTCGACACGGCGCAGGCGAGGGCCAGCCGCTGGCGCTGGCCGCCGGACATCGTGCTGACGACCTGGTCGGCCTGGTCGAGGAGCCCGACGCGGTCGAGCAGCTCGGTGTCGGCGAGGGCGTCCTCGCGCTCGCCGCCGGACAGGGACAGCCGGGCGAAGGCGATGTTCTGGCGGGCGGTGGCGTAGGGCAGCAGGTTGCGGGTCGCGCCCTGCAGCATCGTCGAGACCTGGCGCGAGCGGATCCGCGCGAGGTAGCGCTCCCCCATCCTGGAGATCTCCTCGTCGCCGAGGAAGATGCGGCCGGCGCTGGGCCGCTGGATGCCGCCCAGCAGCGCCAGGAGGGTGGACTTGCCGGACCCGCTGGGCCCGAGGAAGGCGACCCGCTCACCGGGGCGGATGGTGAGGTCGACGCCTCGCAGGGCCACGACGTCGTGACCGCCGAACGTCTTGTAGAGGTGGACCACCCCTTCGCACCGGACGCCGAGCCCTCCCGTGCGGGTCTCCTCGACCGCAGTCGCGCTCTCCCGCACGCCGCCCCCTTCTGTGAACAAGGGCTTCAACATACATAAATGCCAGTACCTTGAGCCCATGGTCATCCGAGTGGCGCTGGTCAACGACGACGAGGTCGTCGTGCGGGGCCTCGATGCCATGATGCGCAGCTATCCCCATCGCGTCGAGATCGTCGAGCTGGTGGCCGGCAGGCAGGTCAGCAGGCCGGTCGACGTCGCCCTCTACGACACCTTCGGCATGGGGCAGGGCAACGGTCCCGCGGTGGCCCGGCTCATCGCGAGCCCGCAGGTCCGCCAGGTCGCGGTCTACACGTGGAACTTCCAGCCGTGGCTGACCCGCGACACCCTCAACCAGGGCGTGCGCGGCTACCTCTCCAAGAGCCTGCCCGCCGCCCGGCTGGTCGACGCGCTCGGTGCGATCGCCTCGGGCCAGGTCGTCGTGTCCCCCGCCCGCAACCGGTCCTCGATCGTCGGCGGCGACTGGCCCGGTCGCGAGGAGGGCCTGACCGCCCGCGAGGCCGAGGTGCTCTCGCTCATCACGATGGGCCTGAGCAACCAGGACATCGCCGAGCGCACGCTGCTCTCGATCAACTCGATCAAGTCCTACATCCGCTCGGCCTACCGCAAGATCGACGTCGACTCGCGCTCCAAGGCCGTGCTCTGGGGCGTCGAGCACGGCATGCGCGCCGACCGGGTGCGCATCCACGGCTCCCCCGCCCGCGAGGGCTGAGCCGCGGCGGCCGCGGCGTTTCCGTCCAGCCCGGCGCCACGCCGTACCCTTCGCCGGTGACTGAGCAGAACGTCGTCGGTGCGCCCGGCATCGACCCCGACGACCTCGCGGCGACGCTGCGGGTGCTGGAGAGCCTCCACCACCTGCCGGGCGACCACCCCGACCACGTCACGGTCAAGCGCGCCGCCTCGCACATGTACAAGTCGATCAAGCTCGAGCGCAAGCACCAGAAGCGGGCCGCCGAGCTCGCCCACGACCGGGCCGTCACCGCACTCACGGCGACCGGCTCACCGGTCCGGATCGACGACGAGACCGCCGGCATCCCGCTCGTCTCCACCGCTCCCGGTGCCTTCGCCGGCGAGCTCCTCAACCCGCGCGGCTGCTACGTCTGCAAGCAGGACTTCACGCTGGTCGACGCGTTCTACCACTGGCTGTGCCCCTCGTGCGCCGCGACGAGCCACGCCAAGCGCGACCAGCGCACCGACCTCACCGGGCGGCGCGCGCTGCTCACCGGCGGCCGCGCCAAGATCGGGATGTACATCGCGCTGCGCCTGCTCCGCGACGGCGCGCACACCACCATCACGACGCGCTTCCCCAGGGACGCGGTGCGCCGGTTCTCCTCGCTGCCGGACGCCGCGGACTGGATCCACCGGCTCAAGGTGGTCGGCATCGACCTGCGCGACCCCACCCAGGTGATCTCGCTGGCCGACGACGTCGCGGCCGCGGGTCCGCTCGACATCCTGGTCAACAACGCCTGCCAGACGGTGCGCCGCACGCCGGGCGCGTACGCCCCCCTCGTGGAGGCCGAGCAGCTCCCGCTGCCGCAGGACTCCGTGCCGGAGCTGGTGACCTTCGACCACGTCTCCGAGGCCCACCCGGCCGCCATCGCCGGGGCGCTGGCGCCCACCCCGGTCGCCCACCACGAGGGCGAGTCGGTCGAGCACGCGACCCAGGTGCACACGGCCGCGACGCTGGCCGCCCTCGCCCTGCGGGCCGGGCACGCCTCGCTCGACGCCCACCTGGCCGGCACGGCCGTGGACGCCGGCGGCCTGCTGCCGGACGTGCAGACCACCAACTCGTGGACCCGGACCGTCGGCGAGGTCGACCCGCTGGAGCTCCTCGAGGTGCAGCTGTGCAACTCGATCGCGCCGTTCCTGCTCGTCTCGCGGCTGCGCCCGGCCCTGGCCGCGGCGGCCGCGACCGCCACGTCGGGCCGCGCGTACGTCGTCAACGTCTCGGCGATGGAGGGTCAGTTCTCCCGCCGCTACAAGGGCGCCGGGCACCCGCACACCAACATGGCCAAGGCCGCGCTCAACATGCTGACCCGCACCTCGTCGGGCGAGATGTTCGAGACCGACCGCATCCTCATGACCGCCGTCGACACCGGCTGGATCACCGACGAGCGCCCGCACCACGAGAAGCTGCGGATCGCCGCCGAGGGCTGGCACGCACCCCTGGACCTGGTCGACGGCGCGGCCCGGGTCTACGACCCGATCGTGCTGGGCGAGGCCGGCACGGACCTCTTCGGCTGCTTCGTGAAGGACTACAAGCCCTCGCCCTGGTGACCTGCCAGACTCGGCGCATGACGTCGCTGGAGACCGCCGAGGAGTTCCACGCCCGGGTGGCCGCCGCCACCGACGACGAGGGCCGCCTGCCCGTGGCCATCGAGCTGATGCCGGGGTGGGACATCTTCCCGTTCGAGCTCGACGGGCTGCGGATCAAGCCGCTCGAGCCGATGGTGGACGCGGAGCCGCCGCGCGTCGGCGACGACCCCGAGCAGTGCCCGTGCCGCGGCCCGCTCGGTCCGGAGCACGCGGCGAAGGTGGCGTGGAGCAACGAGCGCTGGATGCTCGAGCTGCTCGACATGCGCCTCCCGGTCGCCTTCATCCTCAAGCCCCGCGACCACCACGACCTCGCGGACCTACCCGACGACCTCGCCTCGGAGATGGGCCGGCTCATGGTCGCGGTCACCGCCGCCGTCGAGGAGCTGCCCAGCGTGGGGCGGTGCCACGTGGGCCGCTACGGCGACGGTGGGGCCCACCTGCACCCGTTCTTCTTCGGCCGGCCCGCCCGGATGCCGCAGCTGCGCGGGTCGACGCTGCTGGACTGGGAGGAGAACCTGCCGACCGTGCCCGAGGACGTACGCCGCGCCAACGCCGCGCACGTCGGCCACCGCCTGGTGGAGAGGCTCGGGGGCGACGGACCGGGCTGGTGAGTCAAGCCGGGCCGCTCCCGGTGGTCTCGTGCGTGGTGACGATGTCGTTGCTCGCGGCCCACTCGCCGATGTCGCGCCGCTCGATCGCCGCGGCCATCAGCTCGGGGAAGAGGTCCGGCGTGCACGCGAACGACGGCACGCCGACCTCCGCGAGGGCGGCCGCGTGGTCGGCGTCGAAGGACGGCTGGCCGGAGTCGCTCAGCGCCAGCAGCGCGATCATCGTCGCGCCGGAGGCCACCACGGACCGCGCCCGGCCCACCATCTCCTCGGCGATGCCGCCCTCGTAGAGGTCGCTGATGAGGACGAGCACCGTGTCGGCCGGCTGGGTGATCGCACCCTGGCAGTAGGCCAGCGCCCGGTTGATGTCGGTGCCGCCACCGAGCTGCACCCCGAAGAGCACGTCGACCGGGTCGTCGATCTCGTCGGTGAGGTCGACCACCTCGGTGTCGAAGACCACCAGCCGCGTCTCGAGCGAGCGGATGGAGGCCAGCACCGCCCCGAAGACCGAGCTGTAGACGATCGACTCGGCCATCGACCCGGACTGGTCGATGCAGAGGATCACCTGGCGCTCCACCTGCGTCGAGCGGCGGGCGTAGCCCACCAGCCGCTCGGGCACGACGGTGCGGTGCTCGGGGAGGTAGTGCATGAGGTTGGCCGCGACCGTGCGTCGCCAGTCGACGTCGCGCATGCGCGGGCGGCGGGTGCGCGCGGAGCGGTCGAGGGCACCGGAGACGGCCTGGACGGTCCGCTGCCGCAGCCGCTCCTCGAGCTCGTCGGTCACCTGCCGTACGACGGCGCGCGCCGTCTCGCGGGAGTGCTCGGGGATGACGCGGCCCAGCCCGATCAGCGTGCTGACCAGCCCCACGTCAGGCTGGACCGCCCGCATCATCTCCGGCTCGAGCAGCATCTGCCGCAGCCCGAGGCGCTGCATCGCGTCGCCCTGCATCACCTGCACGACCGACGACGGGAAGTAGGTCCGGATGTCGCCGAGCCAGCGCGAGACCCGGGGCGCCGAGCCGCCGAGCCCGCCGCGGCGCTCGCCGTCGTAGAGGGCCTCGAGCGCCTCGTCGCGGCGCTGGTCGTCGGCGGTGAGGCTCACGCCGGCGCCGTCGGCGCCGGTCAGGCCGTCGGCCTCGCCGCCGCCGAGGACCAGGCGCCAGCGGGTGAGCCGGTCGCGCGGCTGTCCCTCAGCGGTCGTCGGGTCAGGCTGCCCCGTCATGGTCGACCTCCTTCCACCCGACCAGCCGGGCCACGGTGCGCAGCGCCGGCATCGCCCGCGCCAGGTCGAGGACATGGTCGTCGGGCCGGCGCTCCGGGCCGCCAATGCCGGCCACCTGCTCGCCGATCGTGCGGCGCTCGGCGCGGCTGAACTGCGAGAAGGTGCGGCGCACCAGCGGCAGCAGGTCCTCGAACGCCGTCTCGTCGAGGCCGCGCACCCAGTCGTCGACCAGCCCGAGCAGGACCGGGTCGTGGACGAGCAGCACCGCGTCGCCGGCGAGGAACCCCGCCAGCCAGGAGGCCGCCTGGGGTGCGGAGGCGGTCAGGGAGAGGCGTCGTCCCATCCGGTGGGCCGCCGCACCGGTGTCGAGGTGGCCGGCGTCGAGGAGGATGCGGGTCGCGCGCCCGGCGACGGCCCCGGCGACGTGGTCGGGCGCGGACACGGACTCGAGGGCGCTGACCCAGGCCGCGTCGAGCTCGGCGTCGGCGAGCAGCGAGAGCCCGCGGTGGGCCGCGGCGATGGCGGTGACCATCTCGTCGGCGGCGTCCTCGTCGAGGCTGGCGCAGGCCATCGGCAGCCCGACGCAGGCGCGCACCGCCGTCGCCGCGAGCACCGCGCGGACGCGGTCGGTGTCGACGCCGCGCACGTCTCCGTAGCGGCACGTCCGCGCCAGCGGCTCGACCGTCGAGAGCAGCGCGGGCACGTCGTGCTGCACGGCGGCCCGCGCGTCGAGCGCGTCGAGGACCGCGTCGACACCGTCGGGCAGGTCCGCGGTCAGGCAGGCGCTGACCAGCGTCGCGAGCTCGGTCAGGTCGGCGGACCGCGCGGCGCGGTCGGCGGCGCGAGCCGCGGCGGCGACCGCCACGGTCGTGCCCCACACGCTGGCCTCGACGAGGTCCACGGCCAGCTCGGGGCGCCACTCGAGGGTCCAGGTCTCCTTGAACGTGCCGGTGGTGCGCCCGCCCTCGGTCGGCTCGCCCCAGCCGATGCCGAGCAGGCTGAGGCGGTGCAGCAGCACCGAGCGGGCCAGCGGCCGCTCCAGCCGGAGGTCGAGCTCGAGCTGCTGGGCCGACGCCGACGGCTTGAGCCGCAGGGACCGCTGCTGCCGGGCGAGGTCGGCGGCGAGCGGCACGACGGGCGCGGACTCGGGCACCGATCCGAGCTCCTGGCCGACCACGAGCCGCTCGTGGACGAGGTCGAGCGGCAGCCGGGACCCCTCGCAGAGCACGGTCTGCGCGGCGTCGTCGAGCTCGCTGAGCCCGACCGAGGGACGCCCGCGCACGGTGGCCAGGGTCTCGGCGAGCCGGGCGGCCTCGACGATCGAGGCCGTCGAGGCGTCCAGCCGCTCCTCGCGCAGCGTGCGGGCGACCCGCACCAGCCATGACGTCGCCAGGTCGCGGGGGTCGGGGTCCGGCTGCGTCATGTGGTCGAAGAGGTGCTGGTACCACCCCGGGGCGCCGACCCCGGCGCCGTAGCCGGAGGCGTAGCTGAGCCGTCCCGCGGTCCAGGGTGTCCACGCCGCCGCCACCTTGGTGCGCGGCAGCCTGGTCACGAGCTCGCGGTCGCGGGACACCGGCGGGAAGTCGTCCGGCACCAGCGCCGGTGCGTGCCAGGCGCCGCACACCACCGCGATCCGCGCCTCGGGCGCGGACTTGATCTCGGCGCGCAGCACCTTGCGCATCCAGGCCTCGCGGCGGGCGTTGGCGTGCACGTCCGGGTCGTCCGCGGGCCGCCGGTCGGCCTCGCGGACCGCCGCCATCGCGTCGCGGATTGCCGCGAAGCGCTCCGCGGGAGAGTCGTGGCGCTGCTCGACCGCGTCCTCCCACCAGCGCTCGGCGTCGTCGTAGCCGGCCGTCGCGGCCAGCGTGCCGATGGGGTCGAGCCGCTCGGGCGGGAGGGGGGCGGTCGACTCCTCCGGGGACTCCTCCGGACCGTCCGCCTCCGAAACGTCCGCCGCTGTGTCGGGAAGGTCGTCCGGCTCCGCAGCGGCGCCGGTCCCGGCTCGCGACTCCCGCTCCTGCGCGGCGAGGGCGAACGCGTGGGTCGCGGGCAGGTCGAGGAAGCGCACCGGCACGCCGCGCGACAGCGCCCACCGGGCGGCGACCCACTCGGGCGAGAAGCGGGCCAGGGGGTAGAACGTCGCCTGCCGCGGCTCGTCGACGGCGTACACGAGGCCGGCGACCGGCGGCACCATGTCGGCCTCCCCGAGAAGGTCGACGATCGCGTCGAGCTCGGGACAGCCCTCGATCAGCACCAGGTCGGGTGGGTGCTGGGTGAGTGCCTCCAGCACGGCGCGGGCCGAGCCCGGGCCGTGGTGGCGTACGCCGTAGACGTCGACGGTCATGCGAGCCGGCTCAGCCCAGGTCCCGGCAGGCGCGGTAGAGGTCGCTCCACTCGCGGCGGTTGCGGACGACCGTCTCGAGGTACTCCTGCCAGACCAGCTGGTCCTGCACGGGGTCCTTGACGACCGCACCGAGGAGGCTGCCCGCGACGTCCTCGGCCCGCACGGTGCCGTCCCCGAAGTGGGCGGCGAGGGCGAGGCCGTTGGTCATCACCGAGATCGCCTCGGCGGTCGACAGGGTGGAGCTCGGCGACTTGATCGTCGTGCGCTGGTCGGTGGTCACGCCGCTGCGGAGCTCGCGCATCACGGTGACGACGCGCTGGATCTCCGAGAGCGAGGCGAGGTCGGCGGGCAGCTCGAGCGAGGCGCCGAGCGCGGTGACCCGCGTGCGGACGATCTCGACCTCCTGCTCGAGGGTGTCGGGCAGGGGCAGGACGACGGTGTTGAAGCGCCGGCGCAGCGCGGACGACAGGTCGTTGACGCCCTTGTCGCGGTTGTTGGCGGTGGCGATGACGTTGAAGCCGGGCCGCGCCTGCACCTCCTCGTCGAGGTCCGGGATCGGCAGTGTCTTCTCCGACAGGATGCTGATGAGGGAGTCCTGGACGTCGGAGGGGATCCGGGTGAGCTCCTCGATGCGGGCGATGGCCCCCGTCTCCATGGCCCGCATGACCGGCCCCGGCACGAGCGCCTCGCGCGAGGGTCCCTCGGCCAGCAGCCGGGCGTAGTTCCAGCCGTAGCGCAGCGCCTCCTCCTGGGTCCCGGCGGTGCCCTGCACGACCAGCGTCGAGCGGCCGCTGATGGCGGCGGCGAGGTGCTCCCCGAGCCAGGACTTGGCGGTGCCCGGGACCCCGAGCAGGAGCAGGGCGCGGTCGGTGGCGAGGGAGGAGATGGCGACCTCGACCAGGCGCCGCTGGCCGAGGTACTTCGGCGTCACCACGGTGCCGTCGGGCAGCGCGCCGCCCAGGACGTACGTCGCCACCGCCCACGGCGACAGGTGCCACGAGGGCGGCCGGGGCCGGTCGTCGACCGCGGCCAGCGCGGCGAGCTCGTCGGCGTACGCGTCCTCGGCGTGCTGGCGCAGCACTCCCGCGGCGGGTGGCTGGCTGGTGGTCATCTGAAGGCCTCCGTGAGGGATGTGCGGAACGCGTGGAGCTGCAGGGTCTCGGTGAGGGCGCGGCGCAGGAACATGGCGTCGGCCGGGGCGCGCTCGAGGGCGACGCGGATCTCGGGCGTCAGCGACGGGGGGAGCGCCGCGGCCAGCAGCGGGGCCGCGGCCTGCTCGAGGAGCGGGTTGCCCCCCTCCCTGCGGAGGCCGGCGAGCACGGCGCGGCCCAGCTCGTCGGGCCAGGGCCGCGGCGCGCCCGTCAGCAGCGTGCGCAGGTCGCGCCCCTTGGGGGGCCGGGTCACCCAGGCGACGAGGAGGTCAGTGCGCTCCTGCTCGGGCAGCAGCCAGACCAGGCGCGGGTCGCTGACGCCGAGTCCGACGCAGGCGACGGCCCACTCCCGGTCGCGGTGCTCGACGACGGCATCGACGAGCCAGCCCCGCACGTCGTCGTCGCGCAGCATCTTCAGGGTCCCGGCCGCGGACCTGCCGGTGATGTCGGTCCACGTGCGGAGCGGCGCGGCCCGGACGACCTGCGCGAGCCAGGTGGTGGGGGCCACGGTCCCGGTCCTCGTCGGGGCGGTCAGGCCGTCGCGGACCCCGACGGCGTCGGGCGCGTCGGGGACGTCGACCTCGAGGTGGCGCACGATGGTGCCCCGGACCCGCACCAGGGAGCGGAGGCGCGCGGCCATCCGTGCGCTCCGGGCGCTGTCGGGCAGCAGCCCCAGCACGGAGGCCGCGACCTCCCGCACGCTGACGGCCCTGTCGTCGAGGCCGCGCTCGAGGAGCGGCTCGTCGGCAGGCGAGATCCCGTGGCGGAAGGAGCGCAGCGCCTCGGCGCGCACCTTGGCCGAGACGCTGTCCCACTGGGCGTCGAGGAGCAGACGCGCCGCGTCGGGGTCGGCGCGGCGGCCGGCGGCGAAGGCGGGGATCGCCTCGGCTGTCGGCAGCGTGGGCCACGCCGCCGTCCAGTCGTCGGCAGGCCCGTCCGCCACCGGTGCGTCCCCGGCCGGGACGACGAGCGACGCCCAGGCCGGGTTGAGGCCGGCCAGCCAGGTGCCGCGGGCACCGAGCGCCGTGGCGAGGGCGAGGGCGACGGGCCGTCGTCCGGCCGCGAGGTCCATGAGGCCGGGCAGCAACCACCACGGTGCCCGCTGCTGCGCCTCGGCGGCCAGCCGCAGCCACTCGAGCACCAGGTCGTCGCGCGCGCTGCCTGACACCGGCGGCTGGGTGAGGAGGAGGTGGAGCAGCTGGGCCGCGGTGTCGCTGCACGCAGGCAGGACCTCGGTCGGCGCGGTGTCGCCGCCGGCCCGGGGCTCGGCCAGAAGGGCGCCGGCCCGGGTGGTCACGTCGACCAGGGCGGCGCTCGCCAGCAGGCGCTCCTCGGCGGGTGAGCCGTCGTCCGGTTCGAGGCCGAGGACGGACGGAGCGACCGGTGGCTCGCGCCGCGCCGTACCGACCAGCGCTGCGGTGCCGACCTCGGTCAGCCACGTCCCGAGGCCGCTCACAGGCCCACCACCCGGTCCTCGAGCCACACCGACAGCGGGCGCAGGACGCCCGACTCGAGCTCGCCGAACACGTCGACCGGCTCGCCGCCGCTGAGCGCCAGCAGCATCCACACGGGCGCGCCCGCCGCGAGCGGCACCGATCCCGACGCGTCGCTCGCGTGCCACTCGCTGCCCTCGCCGCCCTCGCCGCCTCCTCCCACGATGCGCACGCCGGCGAGCGGCGCGGGGTGACGGTCGCGCCACGGCGCCCGCGCCAGCGCAGCCGCGGCTGCGGCGTGCACCTCGGCGAGGGACGTACGCCCGGGCAGCGCCGTCACCGGCTCGGCGCCCGCGGGCGGGTCGCGGAACATCGCACGACGGGGGTCGGACCCGGGGTAGCGCGACACCACGACGTCGAGGCGGGCGCCGCTGAGCTGCGGCACCGCCAGCGCCTGGCCGTAGCCCGCGAAGTCCAGCACGACGACGACCTCGCCGTCGTCGTGCGCCAGCCAGGTGCGCTGCTGCTGGAGGCGGCCGTCGTCGGAGCGGTGGGCGCCGAGCACGGTCCACGGCCCCGGCCGGGCGTCGCCGTCGCGGACCTCCTCGCTCGACTGCGCCCAGCCGACGGCGACCCGGACGTCGGCCAGCTCGTCGGCGTCGAGCCGGTCCCGGCCCTGCCACGCGCAGGTGATCGTCCACCACCGACCCACCTCGGCGAGCAGGTGGTGCGCCCAGTCGGGTCGCGCGTGGACGAGCGAACCGGCCTCGCGCACGCGCTCCGCCAGGGCCGGCACCTGGGCGTCGACCAGGCGCGCGGCCGCGTCGTCCCAGAACGAGTACGGCTGAGCCCGCGCCGCGGCGAGCCCGCTGCGGACCAGGTCGGTGAGCCACAGCCGGAAGTCCTCGATGCCGGCGTCCATCCGGGCCAGCCGCTGCTCGAGCCGCTTCGCCCGGGCGGCCGGGTCCGCCGGCTTGTCCGCCGCGGGCGCGGGTGCGCCTGCCCGCGCGGCGCGCTGCCCGGCCCACTCCTCGGCGAAGGCGGCGACCTGCCCGGAGTCGTCCATCCGCCCCTCGGACCACAGCATCAGCAGGGCGAGGGCGTGCTTGCAGGGGAACTTCCGGCTCGGGCAGGAGCAGCGGTAGGCAGGCCCGGTGAGGTCGACGCTCACCTGGTAGGGCGTCTTGCCGCTGCCCTGGCACTGGCCCCAGACGAGCACGTCGTTGCAGCCGGTCTCGCGCCACGGTCCCGGCACCGCCAGCTTGCGCCCGGCCGCCAGCGAGGCGGCGTCGGGCGCGACCTCGGTCACCTGGCTGGCGGTCCATCGGCTCATGGCGCTGCCATCCAACCACCCGGTGCTGACAGGCGAGGGGCGTTTGGGTGCGGCGGCTCTCCGCCGGCCGTGGGCCCTATCTGCGTGGGTGGAAGCGGAGGTCTCCGTTGGGGAGGCGGTCGGGGCGGTGTGCGGTGTGGTGGGCTCGGTGGTGGTGGTGTGAGCAGAGGAGCACGCCGTTGGTGAGGTCGGTGGGTCCGCCGGTGTGCCAGGGGTGGAGGTGGTGGGCCTCGCACCAGGTGCCGGGGATGCCGCAGCCCTCGGCGCGACACGTGCGGTCGCGGACCAGCATCGCCTTGCGTTGGGCCGGGGTGAACAGGCGGCGGGTGCGGCCGAGGTCGAGGGGAAGGCTGTCGCCGCCGAGGACCGCGGGGAGGATCCGCGCGGTGCAGGCCAGGCGTCGGGCTTCGGCGGCGGTGATGCGGTCGCCGGTGAGGTCGTCGCCGGGCACCAGACCGGCGCCTGTGAGGTCCGCGGTCCACAGGTCACTGCGCAGGGCGGCGAAGGGGATGGTGACGACCACGGTGGTGGCGTCGCCGCCGTGGACCGGGAGGCGGGTGGGGTCGATCGCCTCGAGGAGCTGGCACAGCGCGTGGCCGAGCCTCTTCGGGTAGGCGGTGCGGGTGAGCGGGTCACCGCTGGGCGTGTCCCCGTCGGCTTGGTGGAGGCGGGGGTTGGTGAACGCTTCGAGGTAGGTGGCGAGCCGGGTGCCGACGGCGTCGGGCACGCGTCCGGTGATGCGGGTGGTGCCGTCCCCGACCCGGCGCAGGGTGAGGCGGGTCTGGTCGGTGGCGTGGGCCTCGAGAGCGGCGAGGCGGGCGGCTTCGGCGGCGTCGGCGATGTCGGGGGCGACGACGTCGAGGATGCGGCGTCCGATCCGGCCCAGCTCCTTGGGTCCGAACGTGGCGGCCTGCTGCACGAGGTGTTGCTCAGCACGGTCCACGGCCTCGGCGTCGACGCTGGCGGGTAGGGCGTCCAGGGTCTGCAAGGCGCGGTGGATGACGTGCGATTGAGCGAGCGTCGCGGCGCCGTCGCGCATCGCGGCCGCGAGGACCGGACGCTCCCGCTCCAGCGCGGTGGCGAGGGCCAGGTCGGCGCGGGCGTCGGCGTACCGCGTCCGCGTGACCTGCGCCAGCCACCCCGCTGCGTCCCTCGCAGCGGTGGCGTCAGCGAGGTCGCCGGCGTCGGCCAGGATCCGCAGCCGCAGCTCCGCCAGCTGCGCCTCCGCAGCGACCAGCTCGGTCAACGCCGTCGCCTTGTCGGCCGTGGTCATGAACGTCGGGTTCGTGTCCGCCACCGACTTCAGCACCGACCGAACGTCGGTGGCAGCGGCCACGATCGGGTGCGTGGTGCTGGGGTGAGTCACCGTGGGGCTCCTTCCGACGACGGTCCACGCCACGCGGCATGCGTGACGGACAACGGTCGTCGCTCCTGGAGGCCCGGCTTGGCGGACTATTACTCACCCTCGCAACTCGTCCACATCAGAACCGGGAAGGCGCACCCCTCGAGAGCTGGTGGCCCGGAGCCTCGCGGACGTACCACCCAGCGTACGCCCTCTGAGTTGTATTCGCAAGGGTGTTCGAACGCCGGGAGTCGGCCGGCGCGCCTCACGCCTGTGCGTCCACCGTCGCTCGGTCAGAGGACTCGCCACTGCGGTCGACGTACGAGCGGAGCCACAGCGCCGCCACGGCCAGGCCCGCCCCCAGAGCAGCGCCGAGCGTGTTGGAGAGCCAGTCGTTGGTCGAGCAGGACCGACCGAGGCCGGTCAGGAACGCCTGGGCGAGCTCGATCAACGCGGACACCGCGCTCGCCCCGACGAGCACGGCGATCGGGCGTCTCAGCGCCACCCCGAGGAGAAGGGCCGGCGGGACGAAGAGCACGAGGTTGGCCATCGGCTCCACCGCTCCGAGGCTCGGCATGGCCCACTCCACGGCGCAGCCGACCGCGAGGTCACGACTCGTCGGCATCAGCGTCAGCGCAGCAACGGGCACCAGGCTCAGCAGCGCCGCCGCTCCTGCCAGACGGGGCCGGTCCGTCAGCCAGTAGCCCACCGCGGGACCCAGCACGACCAGCAGCACGAGCGCGGTCGTCGTCAGCCATCGGTGCTCGACGAGGACGGTGGTGATCACCCGGACATCATCTCGGCCGGCGTGGGTGCCGGCCTCGTCCGCGAGTACCGACGTGCCGTCCTCGGGTGCCGAGCCAGCCTGCGCTGCTGGCAAAGCTGGGGCAGGCGCGACAGTCGACCCTCACCCACGATCACTCCGGAGCGGGTTCTGCCTTCCCGACCTGCCTGCGGTCCGCTGCCACGCGCACGAGGAAGATGCACGCGACGAGCCAGAAGGCGCCGTCCACCTGAACGAGCAGCAGCGACAGTGCAGACAGGCCGAACACCAGGTCGAAGACCTGCCACGCCAGCTCGACCCTGCTCCGCCCGCCCGGGGTGCGCCTCCCGACGACCAGCATCATCAGCGAGATGGCCACGAACAGCGCGATCAGCGCCGCAGCCAGCCACTCGAGTGCGTTCACGGCCCCCATTCTGCACGGCCGAACCGCCGGGGCGGCGAGCACGGCCCCCTACCGCCAGCAGGTCCCCCACGACCCCCGGTGGTGGGTGCGGGCGCTGCGCTCGACCCGCTCGTAGCCGGCGGTGCGGCGGAACGGCGTGCGGTCGTAGACGTACACCTTCGCCTGCCCGAGGTTGACCTGCGCGCGACCGACGTCCTTGCCGCGTCGCTCGACGTAGCGCAGCAGGCGGCCGTAGCGGTCGCGGTCGTCCTGGCTCGGGTCGCTCAGCAGCGTGACGGTGGAGCCGACCGGCGCGAGCTCGCGCATCCGCTGGCTGGCCCTCCGGCCGCCGCACTGCGCTCCGCCGTACACCTCCGGGGTGTCGATGCCGATGATCCGGACGTCGCGGATGCCGATGCCGCGGACGCGCACCTCGAGGGTGTCGCCGTCGGTGACCTTGACGACGTTGCCGACGTTGCGGCGTACGACGTCGGTGCCGGACTGGGCGCCGGAGTGGGAGCCCGACTGCGAGCCCGACTGGGAGCTCTGCGTGCTGCCCGGGCCGACCAGCGGCTGCGGCGCCGTGGTGCCGCAGGGGCACGGGTTGGACTCGCAGGCCCGCCCGTCGTCGTCGCTCCCGTCGAGGCCGTGCGGGTCACCCGGTCCCGAGGCCAGCATGAACGCCTGGGCCGCCGCCTGGGTGGCGAAGTCACCGCAGTCGCGGTCGACGATCGCGTGCGCGGGGGCGGCGAGCGTCGTGAGGCCGATGGCGGCCAGGAGGAGCGAGAGGGCGCGGGCGACGTGCTGGATCATGGTGGAACCCCGTGGTGGTGGTGACGCTGACCGGGCCACGATTTCACCGATCCGTGCAGCTCGTGCGCGATTCGGGGCTTTCCCTGCGCGGGCCGGCGGGCGCGACATACGGTCCCGGCATGACCAGGACCTTCCGCGGAGCGCTCGCCGCTCTCGCCCTCGCCGCTCCCCTGCTGACCATGACCCCCGCCGAGGCGGCCGCCCCCGTCTTCCGCTCCTGCGACGCCCTCACCGCCAAGTGGCCCAACGGCGTGGCCAAGGGTCCCGCGGCTGCCGCCAAGGCGGTCCGCGACGGCTACTCCCGCCCGGCCACCACCAAGCTCGCCGTCCAGGTCTACTGGCAGAACGACGGCATGCTCGACCGCGACAAGGACGGCACCGCCTGCGAGAACTGACCACGAGGCGTGGTCGACGCGCGACGGACCTAGCGCTGCAGCTCGGCGATCCGCGCCCTCAGGTCACCCTCGGCCTGGCGCCAGAGGGTGGCCGAGTGGGCGTGCAGGTGGTGCACGCCGGTGCCCGGGCGGGCACGGTCGCGACGGGCCTCCTGCGACTCGGCGCGGGCCGCGAAGTCGTCCGCGGCGCACACGAGCGCGCTGAGGACCGATCCCCGCTCGTCGACACGCACCGCCGTCATGTCCAGATGTTGCCTCCGCGACCGCGGCAGGTGCAGCCTGCGGCGGAGATGTGACCAATTTTCGGCGTACGACCGGCCGGGCCGAAAAAAGTTCGCGCGACGATGTCGAGGAACCCGGCAGCCGATCGACGTACGGGCGAGAACCAACCACGCCAACCAGCAGGAGTGATCGACATGCCGCGTTTCATGGGATTCGTCAGGATGGAAGAGGGCATCGGGATGCCCCCGCAGTCGCTGTTCGACGCGATGGACGTCTACATCGGCGAGCGTGCCGCCAACGGCACCTTCGTCGACGGTGGCGGCCTCTACGGCACCGAGGACGCCGTGAACTTCGTCGTCCGCCAGGGCGAGGTCACCCGCGTCGACGGACCGTACGCCGAGGGCAAGGAGGTCGTCGGCGGCTGGTCGCTCCTGCAGTACGACAGCCTCGAGGAGGCGGTCGCCGACCAGCGTGAGTTCGCCGAGCTGCACGCCAAGCACTGGCCGGAGGCGACCGTGGTGGCGACGATGCGCCAGATCTCCGAGGCCCCGGACATGGAGACGCCGAGCGCCTGAGCACGGCTCACTACGCTGGCCACGTGCCGGCAGATTCCCGTGCGGACGACCCGGTCGAGGCCGTCCACGCCGCGTGGCGGGCCGAGGGGGCCCGCCTCGTCGGCGCCCTCACGCGGATGACCCGCGACGTCGAGCTCGCGGCCGACCTGGCGCAGGACGCCCTGGTCGCCGCGCTCGAGCGGTGGCCCACGACCGGCGTCCCCGAGAACCCCGCCGCGTGGTTGATGACGACGGCGAAGCGTCGCGGCGTCGACCACTTCCGGCGCGCCGACAACCTCCGCCGCAAGGTGGCGGAGATCGAGGGCTCGAGCCGCGGAGAGGAGGCGCAGGTGCCGGACCTCGACGGACAGGTCGACCACATCGAGGACGACGTCCTGCGCCTCGTCTTCCTGTCGTGCCACCCGAGCCTGACGCCCGAGTCGCGGGCCGCGCTGACGCTGCGGCTCGTCGGCGGTCTGACCACGGCCGAGATCGCCCGCGGCTTCCTCACCACCGAGTCCACCATGGGCCAGCGGATCTCGCGGGCCAAGAAGACGCTCACGGCGGCCCGCGCGGAGCTGGAGCTGCCCACCGGCGCGGAGCGGACCGCACGCCTGGACGACGTGATGGCCGTCATCTACCTCATCTTCAACGAGGGCTACACCGCCACCGCGGGCGAGGACTGGATGCGTCCCGACCTGGCCGCCGATGCGACGCGCCTGGCCCGCATGCTCGCCGCGCTCGCACCCGACGAGCCCGAGGTGCTCGGTCTCCAGGCCCTGCTCGAGCTGCAGGGATCCCGGACCGCGGCCCGGGTCGACGCGCACGGCGCACCCGTCCTCCTCGACGACCAGGACCGCTCCCGCTGGGACCGGCTGATGATCCGCCGCGGCCTCGCCGCCCTGCACCGCGCCGAGGTCCTCGCGGCGACCGGGATCCCGGTGGGCAGGTACTTCCTCCAGGCCTCGATCGCCGCGGAGCACGCCCGCGCACCCCGCGCCGAGGACACGAGCTGGCCCCGCATCGCAGGTCTGTACGACGTCCTCGCCGGCGCCGCGCCCGGGCCGGTCGTCGAGGTGAACCGGGCGGTCGCCCACGGGCGGGCCTTCGGACCCGACGCCGGGCTCGCCGTGCTCGCCCGTGTCGACGCCGCTGCCCTGGGCGACTCGCCCCTCGTGCCGAGCGTGCTCGGCGACCTGCTCGAGCGCGACGGGCAGCACCACGCGGCGAGCGAGGCGTTCGCCGACGCCGCCGCCCGCGCCCGCAACGAGGGCGAGCGGGGTCTCCTGCTCCGGCGGGCGGAGGAGAACCGGGCGGCCGCGGCCGGGTGAGTGACCGCACGAGGCGGGCGCGCCAGCATGCCCCGGAAGGCCCGCGGACCCCGCCGCCATGGTGGCGGCACACCGCAGGTCATAGGCCTGTCGGGGGGCAATCTGCCGCCACCCCCACCGACCCCGCCCCACGTGGCGGCACATCGCAGTTCGTAGGCCTGTCGGGGGGCAATCTGCCGCCACCCCCACCGACCCCGCCCCAAGTGGCGGCACATCGCAGTTCGTGGGCCTGCCGGGGGGCAATCTGCCGCCACCCCCACCGACCCCGCCCCAAGTGGCGGCACATCGCAGTTCATAGGCCTGCCGGGGGGCAATCTGCCGCCACCCCCACCGCTTGCGCCGGCACCAAGAACCGGGGCGCCCGCGGCTCAGCCTCAGCCCGCAGCGGCCCCCGCCACGTTGACCATCCAGCTGACCCCGAAGCGGTCCACCAGCATCCCGAACTCGTCGCCCCACGGCGCGGCCTCGAGCGGCTGGCGCACCTCGCCGCCCTCCGACAGCGCGGCGAACCAGCCGCGGAGCTCCTCGGCGTCCTCAGGACCGCCGGACAGGCTCACCGACATGCTGTCGCCGAAGGTGACCTGCACCATCTCGGGCGGGGCGTCGGCGCCCATGAGCACGAGGCCGGCCGGCGTCTCTAGCTGACCGTGCATCACCTGCTCGGCCAGCGGGCCCTCGGTGCCCATGTCGCCGAACGTCATCACGCTGAGCTCACCGCCCAGCACCGACTGGTAGAGCTCCATCGCCTCCCGCGCCCGGCCGTCGGGGAAGCTGAGGTAGGGGTTCAGGGTGATCGTCATGGGTCGCTCCTCGGGCGCGGGGACGGGTCGGTCCCAACCTAGGAGCAGCGCGACGGGTCGCGGAAGGACCCGGATGGGGACGAGGGGCCCGGACGAGGGAGTCCGGATCAGCGGCCCAGGTTGAGCAGCACGGTGAGCAGCACCGACAGCACCACCGAGACCAGGATCATCATCAGGCAGCCGATCCCACCGCCGAGCGGGCGGATCCGCACGGGGCTCATCGCTCGCCCACGTTCCCGCCGGCTCCCTCGCCGGTCGACCAGGAGCCTCCGGGAAGGTCCTCGCGGTTCTCGTGGCCGGTGCGCTGCGTGTAGTGCTCGGCATGGAGGCCGCGGGCCTGCTGGTCCCAGGTGTCCTCGTCGTAGTCGGGCGCTTCCTTGACCTGGTCCTTGCTGACGTTGACGATGATCCGCTGCCCCTCGTGGTCCATCCCGACGACGGTCCCGGCGGGGATCACCCGCTTCTTGCCGAAGATCCAGAAGCCGGTGTCGACGACCAGCCACGCCCCGTCGGTGTCGGCCGTGGCCTGGTCGACCTTGCCCAGCGAGCCGTCCTCGCCCTCGACGTCGTAGCCCACCAGGTCGTGGTCCTCGGCCCACTCGCTGTCGCGGTAGCTCCAGACGATGTCGCTCATGGTCTCCTCCAGGGTTGGCGGTGCGGGACCTGTCGACGCAACCACGCCGTCACGCCCGCCCGCCACCCGCCTCGGGGTGGTGAGGGGCGGTCAGTCGGTGCCGGAGTGACCCCGCAGCAGGTCGCCGAAGGGCGTCACCTCGACCTCGACCTGCGTGCCGGACGTACGCCGCGGGCGCGCGGCCAGGTCGGGTGCGAACCCGCCCACGCCGTAGCCGCCCTGGCTCAGCACCGCGGCGGCCAGCTCGGCCGCGGCCCGGGTGATCCGGTCGGAGAGCCCGTGGCTGCCGAAGTCCTCGGTCGCCGCGAAGACCCCGGTGGGGACGACGACCGCGCGGAGGTAGGCGAAGAGCGGGCGCATCGCGTGGTCGAGGACCAGCTGGTGCCGCGCGGTGCCGGCGGTCGCCGCGATCAGCACCGGCGTACCGGTCAGCGAGTCCGGGTCGAGGGCGTCGAAGAACATCTTGAACAGCCCGCTGTAGCTGCTGTTGAACACCGGCGTCACGGCGATGAGGCCGTCGGCCGCGGCGACCTGCTCGCGCAGCTCGGTCAGCCGCGGCGTCGGGATGCCGCCGGTGACCATGAACGTGGCCAGCTCGCCGGCGACCTCCCGGAGCTCGACGAAGTCGACCTCGACCGACTCGCCGCGGGCGGTCACCTGGGTCGAGGTGGCCTCGGCCAGCTGGTCGGCGAGGAGCCGGGTCGACGACGGGACGGTCAGCCCCGCCGTCACGACCACGATGCGACGGGTCATGCCGAGACCTCGGCGGCCTGGGAGGAGGCCTGCGAGGCACCCTGGGCCGCCTGGGCCGCCTCGACCAGCGCGCGGGCCGGCTCGACGAGGTGGTGCGGGGCGTCCGGACCGGCGGCCACGAGCGAGGCGTGGGTCGGCGGGTCGCTCGGCACGTGGGCCGGGCGGCGGCGCTCGAACTCCGCGCGCAGGACCGGCACGACCTCGGTGCCGAGCATCTCGACCTGCTCGAGCACGAGCGAGGTGGGCAGGCCGGCGTGGTCGACGAGGAACATCTGGCGCTGGTAGTCACCGACGTAGTCGGCGAACCCGAGCGTGCGCTCGATGACCTGCTCCGGCGTGCCGACGGTCAGCGGCGTCATCTTCGTGAAGTCCTCCAGCGACGGGCCGTGGCCGTATACCGGGGCGTTGTCGAAGTAGGGGCGGAAGACCCGCTTGGCCTCCGCCTCGCTGCCGGCCATGAACACCTGGCCCCCGAGCCCGACGTAGGCCTGGTCGGCGGCGCCGTGCCCGTAGTGCTCGAACCGGCGACGGTAGAGCTTCACCATCTGCTCGGTGTGCTCCTTGTTCCAGAAGATGTGGTTGTGGAAGAACCCGTCGCCGTAGTAGGCGGCCTGCTCGGCGATCTCGGTGCTGCGGATCGAGCCGTGCCACACGAAGGGCGGCGTGCCGTCGAGCGGCGCCGGCGTGGAGGTGTAGCCCTGCAGCGGGGTGCGGAACTGGCCCTGCCAGTTGACGACCGGCTCACGCCACAGCGTGCGGAGGAGGTGGTAGTTCTCCACCGCGAGCTTGATCCCGTCGCGGATGTCCTTGCCGAACCAGGGGTACACCGGGCCGGTGTTGCCGCGGCCCATCATCAGGTCCACGCGACCGCCGGAGAGGTGCTGGAGGAAGGCGTAGTCCTCCGCGATCTTCACCGGGTCGTTGGTGGTGATGAGCGTCGTGCTGGTCGAGAGCAGCAGCTTCTCGGTCTTCGCCGCGATGTAGCCGAGGTGGGTCGTGGGCGAGGACACCACGAACGGCGGGTTGTGGTGCTCGCCGGTGGCGAAGACGTCGAGGCCGACCTCCTCGGCCTTCAGCGCGAGCGCCGTCACCGAGGCGATCCGCTCGCCCTCGGAGGGGGTGCGTCCGTCGGTCGGGTCGGGGGTGACGTCGCCGACGCTGAAGATGCCGAACTGCATGGTTCCTCCGGTGCTAGTTGAAGTTTGTATCACCTTCAACGGGGCTGGTGCCCCCAGTATTCCGCGGAATCGCCGGGCGACGTACGGCGTTGGGCCGTCGTCCGGGCGCACGCTCGGAAGAACACCACCTTCGGCACAGCTTCCTGAGAGGAGCGACGATGACCGACTTCACCCCCTTCGAGGACCTGCTGCGCGGACACGCGGGCCTGCTCGAGGACTCCACCCACGACCGGTGGGTCCGGGCGCAGGCGCTGTTCGAGGAGCGCGCCTACCGCGAGGCCGCCGTCCTGCTCACCGAGCTGCTCGACGACCCCGGCGACGTGGTGCACGAGCTCACCGACGTACGTCTGCTGCTCGCGCGCTCGCTCTTCCACTCCGCCCAGCTGGACGGGACCATCCGGGTCGCGACCGAGCTGCTCGAGCACGACCCCAACGAGCCCTACGCCCACCTGCTGCTCGGCCGGTCCCTGCAGCGCAAGGGCCGCCGCGAGGAGGCCCAGCCGCACCTGCGCCTCGCCGAGCTGCTGGGCGGCTACCGCACCTGACGATGTACGACGTCCGCTGGCACGCCGCCGGCACCGGCGCGGCCCGGGCGCTCGAGGTGCACGCCGCCGACCACCTCGGGGTGCCCGCCCGGGCCGTGACCAGCGGGCGCCTGTGCCCGCGGTGCGGGTCGTCGGCCCACGGGCGTCCCTGGCTGCGCGCGGGTGGCGCGGCGCTCCACGTGTCGCTCTCCCGGTCGGGCCCGCATCTGGTCACCGCGGTCGCCGACGGCCCCGTCGGCGTCGACGTGGAGTCCGTGGCGGCCGTGGCGCGCGGGTGGGACGCCGCGCTGGTGCTGTCCGCCGGCGAGACCGCCGACGACGACCTCGCCCGGGCGCGCGCCTGGAGCCGCAAGGAGGCGGTGCTCAAGCGGCGCGGCACCGGCCTGGCCACGCCGATGACCGAGGTGTCGCTCGACCGGGAGCAGTGGCACGACCTCGCCGCGCCGGCGGGCCACGTCGCCGCCGTCAGCTGGGCAGGTCCGGCAGCGCCGGCTCCCTGAGCCACGCGTCGAAGAGGTCGGTGCGCTCCTCGCCGGTGACGGCCGCGACCACCGCCTCGAAGTCGGCCGTCGTCACGCTCGCACCGGTGTGGTCGGCCACCCAGGTGCGCAGGACCTCGAAGAAGTCGTCGTCGCCCACCACCGAGCGCAGCGCGTGCAGCGTGAGGGCTCCGCGCTTGTAGACGCGGTCGTCGAACATCAGCTCCGGTCCGGGGTCGGCCAGCAGGAGGTCCTGGTCGAGCCCGGCCAGCCGCTCGTGGTGGTGGTGCGCCCAGTCGTCGGCGGAGCGGTCCCCGGCCTCCTCCGACCACAGCCACTCGGCGTAGCAGGCGAAGCCCTCGTGGAGCCAGATGTCCTTCCACTCCGTCAGCGTCACGGCGTTGCCGAACCACTGGTGGGCCAGCTCGTGCGCGACCAGGCGCACGGCGTCCCAGTCCTCGGAGGCGAAGTTGCGGCCGAACGTCGACAGCGACTGCGACTCCAGCGGGATCTCGAGGTCGTCGTCGGTCACCACGCAGGTGTAGGTGCCGAACGGGTAGGCGCCGAACCGGTCCTCGAAGAACCTCATCATCGCCGGCTGCTGCGCGAAGGAGGCGTCGTACGCCGGGCCGGTGAGGTCGCCCGGCGCCACCACCACGACCCGCTCCGCCAGCTCGCGCACCGTGTAGCGGCCGATCTGGCACGTGGCGAGGTAGGGCGCCATCGGCGTGGTCATCTCGTAGGTCCACTCGACGCCCGACCCGCGCCGGCGGCGTCCGGCGAGCTCGCCCGACATCGCGACGTGGTAGTCCTGCGGGGCCAGCACGGTGGCGCTCCAGGTGGCCTTGTCGCTCGGGCGGTCGTTGCAGGGGAACCAGGTGGGGGCGCCGTGCGGCTGGGCGGCGACGATGACGCCGTCGGCGAGCTCCTCCCACCCGGCGGTGCCGAGGTGGCGGGCCCGCAGCGGCCGCGGGCTGCCGCCGTAGGCGACGCGGACCTCGAACTCCTCCCCCGCCGCGGCGACGACCGGGACGGCGAGCCGGTCGCGCTTGTGGGTGAAGCGGACCTGGACGCCCCCGACCCACACCTTGGCGACCCGCAGGTGGGCCAGGTCGAGCTCGATCGAGCTGACGTCCTCGTGGGCGACGCAGGTGAGCCGGGCGTCACCGTCGAGGCGGTTGCCCACGACCTTGTAGGCCAGGCCCAGCGAGTAGTGGCGCACGCCGTAGGAGGCGTCGCCGTGGCCGGGCAGGTAGGGGTCCGTCGTGGGCTGCGGCATGGTCGCCGCAGGATAGTCGTCGCTCACCTCACACCTCCCACGGGCCGATGGGGTTGCCGATCCAGCACGTGCGCGCCGGGACCGCCTCGCCCCGCATGACCAGGGAGACCGGGCCGACCGTGGTGTGCTTGCCGATCGACGCCGCCGGCAGGATCACGCTGTTGGGACCGAGCGTCGCGCCGGCGCGCAGCACCACCTCGTCCATGCTCAGCACCCGGTCGTGGAAGAGGTGGGTCTGCACCACGCAGCCGCGGTTGACCGTCGCCCCGTCGTCGAGCCGGACGAGGTCGGTCTCGGGCAGCCAGTAGCTGTCGACCCACACGCCGCGACCGATCCGCGCCCCCATCGACCGGAGCCAGACGTTGAGCGCCACGGTCCCCTGCGCGGGGGCGGCGAACCACGGTGCGGCGACGACCTCGGTGAAGGTGTCGGCCAGCTCGTTGCGCCACACGAACGACGACCACAGCGGGTGGTCCCCCACCGCGTGACGCCCGACCAGCACCCACTTGGCGAGGGTCGCGACGGCGGCCGCCACGACGCCGGCGAGCAGGAGCACCGGCCCGGCGAGCAGGACGGCAGGCCACAGCCCCTGCTGCAGCAACCACCCGAGAGAGACCGCGACCCCGACGACGAGGAACGCCAGCACGAGCATCGGCACCACCCGCATCAGCTCGACCGCACCCCGCGCGACGCGCAGGCCCGTGGGCGGGTCGTAGGTGCGGGAGTCGTCACCGCCTGCCGCGGCCCGGCGCAGGCGCGTCGGCGGGCTGCCGACCCACGACGACCGCGCCCTGGCCTCGCCGCGGGACGGGGCGGCGGAGAGCACCGCGACCAGCGACTCCTTGGGCACCTTGCGGCCGGGCGCCGCCATGCCGGAGTTGCCGACGAAGGCGCGCTTGCCGATCTTGACGTGCGCCACGCGCATCCAGCCGCCGCCGAGCTCGTAGGAGCCGACGAGGGTGTCGTCGGCGAGGAACGCGTGGTCGCCGATGGTGGTGAACCGCGGGATCAGCAGCACGGTCGAGGCCTCGACCCCGGTCCCGACCCGCGCGCCCAGCAGCCTCAGCCACGACGGGGTGAGGGCGCTGGAGTAGAGCGGGAACAGCCAGGTCCGCGCCTCGTCGAGCACCCGCAGCGTCCCCCAGATCCGCACGCCCGTGCCCGACCGGACCGGCACGTGGCCCTCCTGCATGCCGGCCCCGAGGGCCCTGACCAGCACGAGCACCAGCAGCGCGAGGACGGCGTAGCCGACCAGGGTCGCCGCGGGCAGCCAGGGCCAGCTGGAGGCGACCGCGTCGCCCAACGACCCGGCGTCGCGGACGGCCGGCAGCAGCACCAGGGCCCCGCAGGCGATCGCCACGGCGGGCAGCGCCGCGATGAGCCAGGCGAGGGCGCCGTACGCCCCGAGCCACACGCCGTCGCCGCTGGAGGCCTCGCCCGTCCACGGCCCGCGCGCGCGGTCGGACTGGCGCTCCGCGGGCGCGCCGGACCAGTACTCGCCGGCCGGCACGACACCGTCGACGTAGGACCCGGGCGCGACCTCGGCGTCCTTGCCGACCACCGCCCCCGGGGCGAGGGTGCACCGCGCGCCGACCCGGGCACGGGCCCGCACCGTGACGGGACCGACGTGCAGCACGTCCCCGTCGATCCAGTGCCCGGCGAGGTCGACCTCCGGCTCGATCGCGGCACCGTCGCCGACGGTGAGGAGGCCGGTGACGCTGGGCAGGGTGTGCAGGTCGACGCCCGCGCCGACCCGGTTGCCGAGCAGCCGCGCGTAGGCGGGGAACCACGGGGCGCCGGCCAGCGACGTGGCCGCGAGCTCGTCCTGGATCCGCTCGGCGAGCCAGATGCGGAGGTGCACCTTGCCGCCGCGGGGGTGCTCGCCCGCCGTCACGCCGCGCAGGACCCCGCGGGCCAGGAGGGCGGCCAGGGTCATCCGCCCCGGCGGGACCAGGAAGAACCAGCCGAGGACGACCAGGGCCCACGCCGGGTACGTCGGCAGCCAGGCCAGGTCGAGCACGCCGTGCGCCAGGGTGCTGCCGAGCATCAGCCAGGTCAGCCACCGCATCCCCGCGAGGGCGCGCAGGGGCAGGAACGCCAGCAGCTGGCCGACCTGCGTCTTGCGCCGCAGCGGCACCACGTCGCGGTCGGTCTGCGTCGCACCCGTCGAGGTCCGCGGCAGGGCCGCGGCGAGCCCGCCGATCGTCGGGTGCTCGTAGACGTCGCCGACGACGACCTCGGGATACTGCTCCCGGATCCGGCTGACCACCTGCGCGGCCGTCAGGGAGCCGCCACCGTAGGCGAAGAAGTCGTCCTGCGGACCCGCCACCTCGGCGCCGAGCACGTCGGACCAGATCTGGGCGAGCCAGGCCTGCGTCGGGTCGAGCCCGCCGTCGGTCGAGCCGCCGGCGCCGCCACCTCCGGAGCCCCCGGAGCTTGCGGCCCCCGGCAGCGGCCACGGCAGGGCGTCGCGGTCGACCTTGCCGCTGGTGCGGGTGGGCATGTCGTCCACGACCGCGAGCCGGGGGACCAGCGCCGCGGGCAGCCGCTCGCGGAGCAGGTCCGCGGCCGCGCCGGCGTCGTACGACTCGTCGACGGTGAGGTAGCCGAGGAGGAGCTTGTTGCCGGACCGGGTCGCGCGCACGGCCGCAGCGGCGGACACGACGCCCGGCAGCCGCAGCAGCTGGTCGTCCAGCTCGCCGAGCTCGATGCGGCGGCCGCCGACCTTGACCTGGTCGTCGGCACGGCCGCCGAAGACCAGCCCGTCCGGGTCGTTGCGGACCACGTCGCCGGAGCGGTAGGCGCGGTCCCAGCCGAGCGAGGGCATCGGCGCATAGGCCTGCGCGTCCTTCTCGGCGTCGAGGTAGCGCGCCAGCCCGACGCCGCCGATGATCAGCTCGCCGGACTCCCCCTCGGCGACGGGGTCCCCGTGGGCGTCGACGACGGCGAGGTCCCACCCGGCCAGCGGCAGCCCGATCCGGACGGGGTCCGAGCCGTCGAGCAGCGCGGCGCAGGCCACGACGGTGGCCTCGGTGGGTCCGTAGGTGTTCCACACCTCCCGGCCCGGCTCCTCCAGCCGCGCCGCGAGCTCGGGCGGGCACGCCTCCCCGCCCATGATGAGCAGCCGCACCCGGGCCAGGGAGGACGCCGGCCACAGGGAGACGAGCGTCGGCACCGTCGAGACGACGGTGATGTCGTTGGCGACCAGCCAGGGGCCCACGTCGACGCCGGAGCGCACCAGCGACCGCGGGGCCGGGACCAGGCAGGCGCCGTAGGCCCACGCCAGCCACATCTCCTCGCAGCTGGCGTCGAAGGCGACGCTGAGCCCGGCCATCACCCGGTCACCCGGGCCGATCGGGGCGTCCTGCAGGAAGAGCCGCGCCTCGGCGTCGACGAACGCCGCCGCGCTGCGGTGGGTGACCGCCACGCCCTTCGGCGTGCCGGTGGAGCCGGAGGTGAAGATGACCCATGCGTCGTCCTGCGGCGTCGGGTCCCGGCGCTCCCGGGCAGGCCGCTCGCCGGTCGGGGTGAGCGCCAGGTCGTTGCCGACCACCGCGACCGCGCCGGACTCGGCGATGACGACCCGCGCGCGCTCGTCGGGGTCGTCCGCGTCGATCGGGACGTAGGCCGCGCCCGACCACAGCACCCCGAGCACCGCGACGTAGAGGTCGGTCGTCCCCGACCGCACCCGCACCGCCACCTTCGCGCCCGGCCCGGCGCCGAGCCCGGCCAGCTCGTCGGCGAGCGCGTCGGCCGCCTCGACCAGCTCGGCGTACGTCAGCACGGCCACGCCGCTGTCGACCGCCGGCTCGTCGGGCCAGTAGGCCGCCACCTCCCGGACCACCTCGACGAGGGTGCGGGGCGCCGGGGCCCGGTCGCCGGCCAGGAGGGGAGGAAGGAGGGGGTGCGGCACGGCGGGAGTGTGGGGCACCCGAGCGACCAGCAGGTGAACGGGCGGCCGGCACCCGGACCGGGCGACGAAGGCTCGGTGAACACTCGCCCGGCCGGGCACTTCCCGCGCGACAGGGCGACGGCGCCACCTCATGCTGAGGTCGTGACCAGCTACGGCGACCACACCGGCCCGCTCGCCATCGCGCACCGCGGTGGCATGGCGCTCGCCCCCGAGAACACCCTGGCCGCCTTCGCGCGCGCCACCGCGCTCGGCCTGACCTACCTCGAGACCGACGTGCACACCACGCGCGACGGCCACGTCGTCTGCTTCCACGACGCGAGCCTGCGCCGGGTCACCGGGCACCCCGGCCGGGTCGCCGACCTCGACCTCGCCGACCTGCGGCGGCTCCGCGTCGACGGCACCGACCAGATCCCGACGCTGACCGAGGCGATGGCGACGTTCCCGCGGGCGCGGTTCGCCATCGACCTCAAGGACGAGGCGTCGATCGGCGCGATGGCGCGGCTGCTCCACGCCCACCCGGGGTGGGCGGAGCGGATCCTCGTGGCCGGCGCCTGGAGCCGCTGGCTGCGCCGCCTCCAGGACGAGGCCCCCGGCGTGACGACGGCCCTCGGCTGGCGCTCGCTCACGACCCTCATCGCGTGCTCGCGCGGCGGCGTACGTCCTCCCGGCCTGCGTCCCGGCACGGGCGCCGCCTTCGCGCACGTGCCGCTGCGGCTGGGCCGGATGCCGATCCACTCCGAGCGGGTGATCGCCCGGGCCCACGAGCTCGGCATCCGCGTGGTCGTGTGGACCGTCGACGACCCGGCCACCATGCGGGGACTCCTCGACATGGGGGTCGACGGGATCATCACCGACCGGCCCGACGTGCTGCGCGAGGTGCTCATCGCCCGGGGCGAGTGGACGCCGCTGCCGCAGCTGCGCGCCGACGTCGTCCCCTGAGCGGTGGTCGTCCGGGCACCGCCTGGACGACCACCGAGCGCTCCGTGAGCGGCGCGGACCTCAGACCCGCTCGAGCACCTGCGCGTTGAGCCCGTGCGAGACGGCCCAGAGGACGGCCTGGCTGCGGCTCTGCACCCCGGTCTTGCGGTAGGCGCTGCGGATGTAGGACTTCACCGAGTTGAGCGAGATGCGCATCTCCTGCGCGATCTCGTCGTTGCTCCGACCCGTCGCGATGAGCGCGAGGGTCTCGCGCTCGCGGGTGGTGAGGTGGTCGACGTCGTTGAGCGAGGCGATGTCCTGCTCGCGCCGGCCGAGGTGCGCCGGCGCGACGACCAGCTCGCCGTCGTGGATGGCGCGGAGCGCGCGGCCCAGCTGCGGGGCGGTCAGGCTCTTGGCGAGGTAGCCGGAGACGCCGCTGCGGACGACCTCGTTGACCAGGCCGGGGTGGTGGTTCCAGGTGAAGACCGCGACGCGGCGGATGTAGGGGTCCGCGACCGCGCGGGCCACGGTGGATGCGTCGGTCGACGCGCCGTAGGTCTCGACCAGGGCCACGTCGATGGGACGCGCCTCACGGTCCTTGACGCTGCAGAGCTCGAAGCCCCCCAGCGTGCTGAGCATGCCCTCGAGGCCACGTCGTACGAGCTCGTCGGCCCCGAGAAGGGCTACACGGATGATCATGGAGGGTCCTCACAGTCACAGGGGACCGCATTCGCATGTCCCCAGACGCCCCCCCAGGACCGTCATCGTCACTGTAGGACTCCGCGGAGACGCCGGGGCGACCTCCACGCTCCCGTGAGCGCAAAACAGGGCCGAAATACCACCCCCCGGGGTGGGGGTGGCCTTGTCCTCGATACCCCCTGGGGGTATGGTTTCGAGCATGAGCGACATGCACGGACACCTCGAGGGCAACGCCGACGCCGTCCAGGCCCACCTCAAGCGGCTGCGCCGCATCGAGGGCCAGGTCCGCGGCATCCAGCGGATGGTCGAGGACGAGAAGTACTGCATCGACATCCTCACCCAGGTCTCCGCGGCCACCAAGGCGCTGCAGGCGCTGGCCCTTTCGCTGCTCGACGACCACATGGCGCACTGCCTCGTGGACGCCGCCCGCCAGGGCGGGGAGGAGCAGGAGCTCAAGCTCAAGGAGGCCTCCGAGGCGATCGCCCGCCTCGTGAGGTCATGACCACCCACCCGGACCAGTCACCCCGACCAGCAGAGGAGCACCCCATGAGCGAGACCCGGACCTGGACCGTCACCGGCATGACCTGCGGCCACTGCGCCGCGTCGGTCACCGAGGAGATCTCCGAGATCGACGGCGTCGAGGACGTCGCCGTCGTCCTCGACACCGGAGCCGTCACCGTCACCAGCACCGCGCCCCTCGACGACTCGGCCGTCCGCGCCGCCGTCGAGGAGGCCGGCTACGCCGTGGCATGAGCACACCGACGCGCGTCGCCGCCTTCATCACCGCCCTGGCGGCGGCCTTCGCGCTCGCCTGGGGCGGAGGCCGCCTGGTCGGCCCGATCGAGGCAGCGCCGGCGCCGGTCGCCCACGAGGGCGGGACCGGCGGACACGACGACGAGACCGGCGACGAGACCAGCGGCGAGGCGGGCGGCGAGGACGCGGGCCACGGTGCCCACGACGCGACCGAGGCGGTGGCCGACGCCACCGGCCTGACCGCCCGCGCCGACGGCTTCACGCTCGCCCTCGCCGACCGCGAGGTGCGCGCGGGTCGTACGCGCCTCGACTTCCGGGTGCTGACCAGCAGCGGTCGCCCGCTGCTGGACTACACGCGCGAGCACGAGAAGGACCTGCACCTCATCGTCGTACGCCGCGACCTGACCGGCTTCCAGCACGTGCACCCGCGGCTCGACCGGGCGACGGGCACGTGGTCGGTGGACGTGCGGCTGACGCCGGGGGTGTGGCGGGTGGTCGCCGACTTCACGCCCGCAGGCTGGGACGGCCTCACCCTGGCCGATGACGTGGCCGTCGCCGGCGACTTCGCGCCGACGCCGATGCCCACCGACGACCGCACCGCGCGGGTCCGCACCGAGGCGGGCACCTACACCGTCACCCTCGAGGGCGACACCGCGCCGGGCTCCGCGACCACGCTCACCACGCGCGTCGAGCTCGACGGCGCGCCGGTGACCGACCTCCAGCCCTACCTCGGCGCCTTCGGGCACCTGGTGGCGCTGCGGGCCGGCGACCTGGGCTACCTCCACGTCCACCCCGAGGCGGGCGAGCCGGGGCCGGGCATCGAGTTCGCGACGGCGTTCCCGACGCACGGGACCTATCGCCTGTTCCTCGACTTCCGCCACCGCGGTGCCGTGCACACGGCCGCCTTCACGGTGGACGCGGGCGGGGTGCCGGGCGGCGACTCGACCGACGGGGTCGGCGACGACGCGCACGAGCAGGGTGAGGAGGGAGAGGGCCATGACCACTGACGCCGCCACCGGACCCGTCAGCGACGTCGAGCTGGCGATCACCGGGATGACCTGCGCCTCGTGCGCCAACCGCATCGAGCGCAAGCTCAACAAGCTCGACGGCGTCACGGCCTCGGTCAACTACGCCACCGAGAAGGCCAAGGTCACCTACCCCGTGACGGTGTCCACCGACGACCTGCTCGCCACCGTGGAGGCCGCCGGCTACGCCGCCGCCCTGCCGACGCCGCCGGGTGCCACCGACACCACCGAGGCGGGGCCGGAGCGCGACCCGCTCCTGCAGCGCCTGCTCGTCAGCACCGCACTCACCGTCCCCGTCGTCGCGATGGCGATGGTGCCCGACTGGCAGTTCACCTACTGGCAGTGGGCCTCGCTCGCGCTGGCCGCGCCGGTCGTGGTGTGGGGCGCGCTGCCGTTCCACCGCGCCGCGTGGACCAACCTGCGCCACGGCGCCACCACGATGGACACCCTGGTCTCGGTCGGCGTGCTGGCCGCGTTCGGCTGGTCGCTGTGGGCGCTCTTCCTCGGCACCGCCGGCGAGCCCGGCATGACCCACCCGTTCCGGATCTCCGTCGACCGCACCGACGGGGCGGGCAACATCTACCTCGAGGCCGCCGCCGGGGTGACGACGTTCCTGCTGGCCGGGCGCTGGCTGGAGCACCGCTCCAAGCGGCGGTCGGGAGCGGCCCTGCGCGCGCTCCTCGAGCTGGGCGCCCGCGACGTCGCCGTGCTGCGCGACGACGCCTCCGGCGCCCGCCGCGAGGTGCGGGTGCCGGTCGACCAGCTGGGCGTCGGTGACGTGTTCGTGGTCCGACCGGGCGAGAAGGTCGCCACCGACGGCGAGGTCGTCGAGGGCACCTCGGCGGTCGACGCCTCGATGCTCACCGGCGAGTCCGTGCCGGTCGAGGTGCGTCCCGGTGACGCGGTGGTCGGCGCGACGGTCAACGCCGGCGGCCGGCTGCTCGTGCGGGCGACCCGCGTGGGCGCCGACACCCAGCTCGCCCAGATGGCGCGGCTCGTCGAGGACGCGCAGAACGGCAAGGCCGAGGTCCAGCGCCTCGCCGACCGGGTCTCGGGCGTCTTCGTCCCGATCGTGATCGGTCTCGCCGTGGCGACGCTCGGCTTCTGGCTGGGCGCCGGCGGCGGCACGACCGCGGCCTTCACCGCGGCCGTCGGGGTGCTGATCATCGCCTGCCCGTGCGCGCTGGGCCTGGCCACGCCGACCGCGCTCATGGTCGGCACCGGACGGGGCGCCCAGCTCGGCATCCTCATCAAGGGCCCGGAGGTCCTCGAGTCCACGCGCCGGGTCGACACCATCGTGCTCGACAAGACCGGCACGGTGACCACCGGCGAGATGACCGTCCACGAGGTCGTGGCCGCCGACGGCGGGTCCGTCGACGACGTACGCCGCCTCGCCGCCGCCCTCGAGTCGGCGTCCGAGCACCCCATCGGCCGGGCCATCGCCGCCGACTGGTCCTCGGACGGGCTGCCCGCGGTCGAGGACTTCGCCAACCGCGAGGGCCTCGGCGTGCAGGGCGTGGTGGACGGCCACGCGGTGCTCGTGGGACGCCCGCGGCTCCTCGCGGAGTGGGCGCAGCACCTCGCGCCCGAGCTGCGTGCGGCCGTCGACCGCGCGCAGGGCGAGGGCCTCACGCCGGTCGCCGTCGGCTGGGACGGCGCGGCCCGCGGCGTCATCGTCGTCGGCGACACCGTCAAGCCGACCTCGGCCCGTGCGGTCGCCGAGCTCCGCGGCCTGGGACTCACCCCGGTCCTGCTGACCGGTGACAACGAGGCGGCCGCCCGCCACGTCGCCGACCAGGTCGGCATCGAGACGGTGGTCGCCGACGTGCTGCCGGCCGACAAGGTCGCCGAGGTGCAGCGGCTCCAGGCGGCTGGCAAGGTCGTGGCGATGGTCGGTGACGGCGTCAACGACGCCGCGGCGCTGGCCCAGGCCGACCTCGGCCTCGCGATGGGCACGGGCACCGACGTCGCCATCGAGGCCAGCGACCTCACGCTCGTGCGCGGCGACCTCCTCGTCGCCGTCGACGCCATCCGGCTCGCGCGGCGCACGCTCGGCACGATCAAGGGCAACCTGTTCTGGGCCTTCGCCTACAACGTCGCGGCCCTGCCCCTCGCCGCGGCCGGGCTGCTCAACCCGATGCTCGCCGGCGCGGCGATGGCGTTCTCGAGCGTCTTCGTCGTCACCAACAGCCTGCGGCTGCGGGGCTTCCGCTCGTCGGTCGGCTGAGCCGCGCGGGGCTCTGCGAGAATCCACCCTCGTGGACGGACCGCTCCCCCTCGCCCTGATCATCGCCTCGCTCGTCTTCGCGGCGGTGGTGCTCGGCTACGTCGCGCTCGACCGCACGCCCGACTGGGGACTGCTCGGCTTCGCCGGCCTGATCGAGGCGGGCACGCTCGTGCTGCTGGTGGTCGCGGCGTTCCAGGTCGGCGACGTCGACCTCGCGGGCGGGTCGGCCGTCACCTTCTTCGGCTACCTCGTCGCCGGGCTGGTGCTGCTGCCGATCGGCTTCGTCTGGTCGCTCGCCGAGCGGAGCCGCGGCGCGACCGCCGTCCTGCTGGTCGCCGGCCTGACGCAGGCCTTCGTGGTGCTGCGCGCGCTGCAGGTGTGGCCCTCGTGAGCGGGGACCGCCGCTCGGCCGGCACCGGGACCAGCACCGGGGCGGGTCGGGTGCTCGTCGCGGTCTACGGCGTCTTCGCGCTCGCCGCGACCGCCCGCTCGCTCGTCCAGCTGCTCACCAAGGCCGACGAGGCGCCCGTGGCCTACGGGCTCTCCGCCCTGGCGGCGCTGGTCTACGTCGCCGCGACCCTCGGCCTGGCCGAGGTCGGCCCCGACCCGCGCCGGCTGGCCTGGGCCGCGGTCGGCTTCGAGCTGGTCGGCGTGCTCACGGTGGGCACGCTCACCGTCCTCGACCCGGAGCTGTTCCCCGACGCGACCGTGTGGTCGTCGTACGGCGCCGGCTACGGCTGGCTGCCGCTGCTGCTTCCCTTCGCCGGCATCGCCTGGCTCTGGCACACCGGTCGAGCGCGCTCGACGTAGTCCCCGACGCGGGCCCGTCGCACCCGACCGCACCCGACCCGCTACTGGTTCTCCGGCGGCAGGTGCTTCTTCATCAGCCGCTTGACCCGCTTCTGCTTGCGGTCCGGGATCATCGAGCGCATCTCCTCCAGCTTGCCGAAGCACAGCAGCCGGTCCTCCGCCTCGAGCACGGTCTTGTTGCGCGGGTTGGGGATGACCTGGTGGCCGCGGTGCAGCGTCAGCACGGTGATGTCGCGCTCGTCGAGCCCGGAGTCGCCGAGCTTCTTGCCGACCATGTCGGAGCCGGCGTGCACCCCGATCTCGGCGACGCCGTAGCCGGTGGAGACGGTCAGCCGCTGGCGCACGTCGATGTCGGGGAACGCCACCTGGTTGTCGATGTAGTCGATGATCGCGCCGGCGACGTCGAGCTTGGTCGCCGACTCGATCCCCTCCAGGCCGGGCGAGGAGTTGACCTCCATCACCTGCGGCCCGTTCCGGCCCTCGAGCATGTCGACGCCGGCCACCCGCAGGCCCATGATCTGCGCCGACCGCACGGCCACGCGCTCGAACTCCTCGTGGAGCTCGACCGGCTCGACGCTGCCGCCGCGGTGCACGTTGGAGCGGAACTCGTCGCCCTGCGCCACCCGCCGCATCGCCGCCACCACGCGGTCGCCGACCACGAGGGCGCGGATGTCGCGGCCCTTGCTCTCCTTGACGAAGCGCTGGATCAGCACGTTCTGCCGGGTGCTCTGCAGCGTCTCGATGATCGCCTCGGCCACCTTGATCGTCGGCGCGAGGATGACGCCGATGCCCTGGGTGCCCTCGAGCAGCTTGATCACGACCGGCGCACCGCCGACCCGCTCGATCGCCGGGATCACGTCGGCGCGGTCGCGCACGAAGGTCGTGGCCGGCATCGGGATCTGGTGGCGCGAGAGGATCTGCGTCGCGCGCAGCTTGTCGCGGCTGTTGGCGATGCCGTAGCTGGTGTTGGGCGTGTAGACGTCCATCTGCTCGAACTGGCGCACGACGGCGGTGCCGAAGTAGGTGATCGAGTTGCCGATGCGCGGCAGCACGGCGTCGTACGTCGAGAGCTGCTTGCCGCGGAACAGCAGGTCGGGGTCCTCGCCCGAGAGGTCGATGCCGAAGCGCAGCGTGTTGAGCACCTTGACGTCGTGTCCGCGCTCGACGGCGGCCGTCCGGAGGCGCTGGGTGCTGTAGGAGCGCGGCGCGCGGGAGAGGATGGCGAGCTTCACGCGGCACATGAAAGCACGCCGCCGACGCGGCCGGACCACCTGACAAGATGGTGCTCGTGTCCTCCCCTGCCCCACCCGACCCGGACCGGGTCGTCGTCGGCTGGCGCGAGTGGGTGGGCCTGCCGCAGGCCGACCTGCCGTGGGTCAAGGCCAAGATCGACACCGGCGCCCGCTCCTCCTCGATCCACGCCTTCGACCTCGAGGCGTTCGAGGCCGACGGACGCGAGTGGGTCCGGTTCTCCATCCACCCCTGGCAGCGCTCCGACGAGGACCGGACCGAGCTCACCGTGCCGGTGCTCGACCGCCGCGAGGTCCGGTCCAGCAACGGCCAGGTCGAGCAGAGGTACGCCGTCGCCATGGACGTGGTCCTCGCCGGTCGTCGCCTCACCACCGTGATGACGCTCAGCAACCGCGACGAGATGGGCTTCCGGATGCTGATCGGTCGCGAGGCCCTCGAGCGGGGGTTCCTCGTCGACGCGTCGCTGTCCTACGCCGGCGGCAGGCCCAGGCGCGCCGTACGTCGCAAGAACTGGGGGAAGTAGTGGCGCGCGAGTCCTTCGCGATCGGCGGCGTCCGGATCCGGTCGGGCACCGCGCGGGCGCTGGAGCTGCCGATCACCCGGCTGGTCACCGGCGCCGACGTGACGCTGCCGGTGCGCGTGGTCCACGGCCGCGAGGACGGGCCGCGGATCTGGATCGACGCCGCCATCCACGGCGACGAGGTGGCCGGCATCGAGATCGTCCGGCAGGTGATGGCGGGCCTCGACCCCAAGACGTTCCGCGGCACGCTGGTCGCGGTGCCCATCGTCAACGTCCTCGGCTTCATGAACGGCGACCGCTACCTGCCCGACCGCCGCGACCTCAACCGCTCCTTCCCCGGCTCGGCGCGCGGCTCCCTCGCCGGGCGGATCGCGCACCTGTTCATGCGCGAGATCGTCGCCGGCTGCGAGGTCGGGATCGACCTGCACACCGGCTCGGACCGCCGCAGCAACCTGCCGCAGGTCCGCGCCGACCTCGACGACGCGCGCACCCGCGAGCTGGCCCAGGCCTTCGGCGCCCCGGTGATGCTGCACGCCCGGATCCGCGACGGGTCGCTGCGCCACGCCGCGGGCGAGCACGGAGCCAAGGTGCTGCTCTACGAGGCGGGCGAGCCGCTGCGCTTCGACGCCTATGCCGTCGACGCCGGCGTGGTCGGCGTACGACGCGTGCTGGCCGCGCTCGGCATGACCGAGCCCGTCGACGAGCCGGTGCCCGAGCCGAGCCTCGAGTGCCGCGCGAGCGGGTGGGTGCGGGCGCGCCGCACCGGCATCCTGCACCTCGACGTCGCGCTCGGGCAGAAGGTCAGCGACGGCGAGCGGCTCGGCACGCTGTTCGACTCGTTCGGCAAGACCCTGCGCGCGGTCTACGCCAACCGCGACGGCATCGTGATCGGCCGCACCGAGGCGCCGCTCGTGAACTCCGGCGACGCGGTGGTGCACATCGCCGGCTGAGCGTCTGGTTGAGTGCGGCCCATGTCCTTCGACGTGGCCGGCTTCCGCGCCGGCTTCCCCTCCCTGGCCTCCGGCATCGCGCACTTCGACAACCCCGGCGGCACCCAGACGCCCGCCGTGGTGGGCGAGGCGATCGCCCGCACGCTGACCGGCCCGCTGTCGCAGCGGGGCGCCGCGACCGTGAGCCAGCGCAACGCGGAGGCGACGGTCGCCGGGTTCCGCTCGGCCGTGGCCGACCTCGTCGGCGGCGTGCCGCAGGGAGTGGTGCACGGCCGCAGCGCCACCGCGCTGACGTACGACTTCTCCCGCACGCTCGCGAAGGGCTGGTCGCCCGGCGACGAGGTCGTTGTCTGCGAGCTCGACCACGACTCCAACGTGCGCCCGTGGATCCAGGCCGCGGAGCGGGCGGGCGCCACGGTGCGCTGGCTCCGGCTCGACCCGGCCACCGCCGACCTCGACCTGTCCGACCTCGACGAGGTCGTCACCGGGCGCACCCGCCTCGTCGCGCTCACCGCCGCGTCCAACCTGCTCGGCACACGGCCGGCCGTCGCGACCGTCGCCCGCCGGGCGCACGAGGTGGGAGCGCTCGTCCACGTCGACGCGGTGCACCACGCCGCCCACGCCGCGCCCGACATCGCCGCGCTGGGCGCGGACCTGCTGGTGTGCTCGCCCTACAAGTTCTTCGGCCCCCACTGCGGCGCCCTCGTCGCCGACCCGGCCCTGCTCGAGACGCTCTGGCCCGACAAGCTGGTGCCCTCCACCGACGTGGTGCCGGAGCGCTTCGAGCTCGGCACGCTGCCCTACGAGCTCCTGGCCGGCACGACGGCGGCCGTCGACCTGATCGCCGGCCTGGCGCCCTCGGGCGGCACCCGCCGGGAGCGGCTGGTCGCCGCGTTCGCCGAGGTCCAGCGGCACGAGCTCGGCCTGCGGCTGCGCATCGAGGAGGGGCTCGCCCCGTTCGCCGACCAGCTGACGCTGCACTCCCGCGCGGCGGACCGCACCTCGACGCTGTTCCTCACCCTGCACGACCGCTCGCCCGCCGACGCGTACGCCTTCCTCGCCGAGCGCGACGTGCTGGTGCCGGCCGGCACCTTCTACGCCCACGAGACGTTCCGCGCGCTGCGGCTGCCCGTCGACTCAGGGCTGCGCATCGGGCTCGCGGCCTACAACGACGACACGGACGTCGACCGGCTGTTGGACGGGCTGGCGGCCTTCCTCCAGTCCTGACGCGAGTCCCTGGCCCGTCAGTCCCCGCGGACCTGCTCCGCGACCTCCTCGGCGCCGGGGCCCTGCTCGTGCGCGCGGGAGTCGACGCCGTCGGTGTCGACCATGTCGCCGACGGTGGCGTTGCCGGCGGGCTCGGCGTCGAGGGCCGCCTGCCGCTCCTCGTCGCTGACCCTCTCACCGGCGCCGGGGAAGGCCGACACCTCGGGGTGCGGCGCGTAGGGGTCGGGCTCGGTCCGGTCGTCGCTGCTCATGCCTCCGACCGTACGCCGCCGGCGTACCGCCCCGGCCCGCCCGCAGAGGTGTGGGCGCGCGGGCGCGGTGAGTGGGACAGGTTCCACGACGTCGGAACCTGCCTCACTCACCGCTCAGTCGGCGGACCGCGCGGCGGCGGTGAGTGGGACAGGTTCCACGACCTCGGAACCTGCCTCACTCACCGCTCAGTCGGCGGACCGGTCGGCGGCGCGGCCGGGCTGCACCAGCTCGACGCGCGAGCCGGGCGGCAGCGCCTGGACCAGCCGCAGCTGCGCGAGCGACGGGTGGTCGTCGAGCAGCTTGGCGCCGTTGGCCAGCGACCGCAGGGCTGCGGTCTCGGCGCGCGCCGCCTCGAGCTGGGCCTGGGCGCGGTGCCGGCCGACGACCAGCTCGGCATAGGCAGCCCGCAGGTCGGCCGGCAGCACGACGTCCTTGACGACGACGTCGACGAGCCGGATGCCGACCTCGGCGGCGGTGACGGCCGCCCGGTCGCGCACGCCGTCGGCCAGCCGGGTCCGCGGCGAGCGCACCAGCGACTCGGCGTCCTGGCCCGCGAGCACGTCGCGGAGGCCGAGCTGCACGGCGAGGTAGACCGCACCCACCGGGTCGCGGACGCGCTCGGTGTGGGCGATCGGGTCGGCCACCGTCCAGCGGAAGACGGCCGAGACCTTGGCCGACACGCCGTCGGCGGTCAGCACCTCCTGCACCGGCACGAGGTCGATGCGCTCACGGAGGTCGACGACCTGGAGCTCCGCCCGGCGGCGTACGACGTGCCGGCCGGGACGCAGCACCACGGTGGGCTCGCCGTCGCGGCGGAGGAGGGCGACCTCCCACGGCTGGACCGTGTGGGTCGGCAGGAGCAGGTGCTCGAGGGACGTGGGGACGAGTGACATGGCGAACCTCCTTCGCGGAGCGCGGTCGGTGGACAGGACGGGTGGAGCGGTGGAGCAGCCCCGGGATGGTGGCCGGCGACCACAGCGGCGAGCGGGGACCGGACCCGTCGTGCTGACCGGGGCCGCCTCAGGGCTCGGCGCTGAGCGTCGTCACCGGCCACCACCTGCAGGAGGGTGAGAGTCGAACTCACAGGAGTGAACAGCTCCGATACCAGTGCCCGGGGGCAGGTGGCGAGGTACGACGCGCGGGACAGGGCCCGGAACTCCGGCCCTGCCGCTGATCTCGCCGTGAGCGACTCTAGGTGCGCGGGGCGCGGCAACGCACCCGGTTTTCCGGGCGCTGCTCGGGTGGCCCCGGTGTCGGTGGGCATGTCGGTGGGCATGTCGGTGGGCGTGTCGGTGGGCTCGGCCACAATGGCCGGGTGAGTCAGCCCGCGCGCCGGCCCTGGGTGCTCCACGTCGACATGGACCAGTTTCTCGTCGCCGTCGAGCTGCTGCGCCGACCCGAGCTGGTGGGGCTGCCCGTGGTGGTCGGCGGGCGCGGCGACCCCACCGAGCGGGCCGTGGTCTCCACCGCGTCCTACGAGGCGCGCGCCCACGGCGTACGCAGCGGGCTGGCGCTCAAGCTGGCCCAGCGGCGCTGCCCCGAGGCGGTCTTCCTCCCCGTCGACTTCCCGGTCTACGAGGAGGCGTCCGCACGCGTGATGCAGACGCTCAAGGACTGGCCCGGCGCCGTGGTGGAGGTGCTCGGGTGGGACGAGGCGTTCGTCGGCGTCGAGACCGACGACCCGGTCGCGACGGCGCGCGGCATCCAGGCGGCGGTCCTGGAGGCGACGAGCCTGCACTGCTCGGTCGGCATCGGCGACACCCTCGTGCGGGCCAAGATCGCGACCGACTTCGGCAAGCCCCAAGGCACCTTCCAGCTCACCCGCGACAACTGGATGGAGGTCATGGGCGAGCGCCCGACGACCGCGCTGTGGGGTGTCGGCACCAAGATCGGCGGACGGCTGGGGGTGCTCGGGATCCGCACCGTCGCCGACCTGGCGGGGGCCGACGAGGACGCGCTCGTCGCGGCGTTCGGACCCACCAACGGCCCCCACCTCGCCCGGCTCGGCCGCGGCGGTGGCCGCTCCCGTCCCGACGCCACCCCGTGGGTGGCGCGCGCCCACGGCCGTGAGACGACCTACCAGTCCGACCTCACCACGTCGGAGGAGGTCCGCGCCGCGCTCACCGAGCTCGCCGTCCGCGTCGTCGACGACGTGCGCCGGGAGGACCGCCCGGTGCAGCGGGTGCACCTCAAGGTCCGGTTCGCGCCGTTCTTCACCTTCACCCGGATCCGCAAGCTCGCCGAGCCGACCTACGACGTCGAGGTGATCGCGGGCACCGCCCACGACCTCTACCTCGCGCTCGACGACAGCCGCCCGGTGCGGCTGCTCGGCGTGCGCGGGGAGATGGTGCCGCCCGAGGGTGGCTACTGAGCGACCGGTCCGAGCGCCGACCCCCGGGTGGAACCCCACCCGGGAGTCGGTGCCGTGGAGGCGTTCCCTGTCAGGCCACGGGCCCGGTGGTCACTCCGTGGCGATGGCGTCGAGCACCTTCATCCGTGACGCGCGGACCGCCGGGACGATGGCGGCGAGCACACCGAAGACGACGGCGATCACGAGGAACACCACCAGCGAGCCGAGCGGCAGGGACAGCACCGTCAGGTCCTCCTTGAGCGACTCGCGCAGCGCGACGCCCACCAGCAGGCCGACGACCAGCCCGAGCACGGCGCCGAGCACGGCGATGGCGATCGACTCGAGGGTGATCATCGTCCGCAGGCGTCGGCGGGACAGGCCGACCGCGCGCAGCAGCCCCACCTCGCGGGTGCGCTCGATGACGCTGAGGCCGAGCGTGTTGACGATGCCGATGACCGCGATGATCACCGCGAGGGCGAGCAGGCCGTAGATCATGAACAGCAGCTGGTTGACCTGCTGCTTGATGAGGTCGGCGAAGCCCTCCTTGTCCTGGACGGTGACGATCGGGGTGTCCTCGACCACCGCGTCCAGGGCGTCGTGGACCTCCTCGACGTCGGCGCCCTCGCTGACGTTGATGCTCAGCATGCTGTCGTTGCGGCGCAGCCCGGCGTCCTCCAGGACGCCGATCGGCAGCGTCACCCCGTTGGTGATCGGGGTGTCCTCGAAGATGCCGACCACCTCGAGCTCGACCTCCTCCCCGCCGGGGAAGGCGAGCGGCAGCGAGGTGCCGACCTCGGCGTCGAGGTCGCCGGCCGAGCTCTCGCTGAGGATCGTCTGGTCGCCGGTCATCTGCTGCGTGCCGTCGCGCATGTCGAGCTCGTAGATCTCCGCGAACGCCTCGTCCACGCCCATCACGAAGCTCTGGTCGTCCTTGACCAACGCGACCGAGCCCTGCATCCGGGAGACGACCTCGACGCCGTCGACCTCCGCCATGTCGTCGCCGATCCTGGTGGGGAAGCCCTGGAAGCTCGGCGACTGCACGAGGAAGTCGCTGCGGAACTCGCGGTCGACCAGCTCGTCGTTGGTGGCGCTCAGCGACGAGGCCAGCACGCCCACCGCCGACACCACGGCGAGGCCGATCATCAGGGCGGACGCGGTGGCACCCGTACGCCGCGGGTTGCGCAGCGCGTTCTCCCCGGCGAGCTTGCCCGCGGTGCCGAAGAGCCTGCCGAACACCGCGCGGCACGCCAGCAGCACGGGGTGGCCCAGCACCGGGGCCATCACCGCGACGGTGATCACCCAGATGACCGAGCCGGCACCGATCCAGCCCGCGTCGGCACCGGGCGCACCGACGAGGCCGGCGCCGATCAGGGCGGCACCGACGAGCAGCGCCAGGCTGCCCAGGACGATGCGGCGGCGTCCGAGCGCCTTCTCCTGCACCACGAGGTCGTCGCGCAGCGCGGCCACGGGCGGCACCTTGGCGGCACGCCGGGCCGGCACGAACGCCGCCACCATGGTCACCGCGATGCCCACGACGTAGGCCGCGATGACGGTCGAGGGCGTCAGCACCAGGACGTCGCTGTCGATGTCGAGGCCCTGGGAGCGGAAGATCGCCGCCAGCCCGCGGGCGAGCCCGAGGCCGAGCAGCAGCCCGAGCGTGGAGCCCAGCAGGGCCATGAGGAACGCCTCGATGAGCACCGACCGGGTGACCTGCTTGCGGCTGGCGCCGAGGGCGCGCAGGAGCGCAGACTCGCGCACCCGCTGCGAGACCAGGATCGAGAAGGTGTTGAAGATGATGAAGGCGCCGACCACGATCGCGATCACCGCGAACGCGATGAGGAAGTAGCCGATGACGTCGATGAACTGGCCGATCTGCTCGTCCGACTCGTCGATCACCTTCTGGCCGGTCACCGCGGTGAAGCCGTCGGGCAGCACCGCCTTCGCCGCGTCGGCCAGCTCGGTCTGGCTGACGCCCTCGGCCGCCGTGAGCGACACGGTCGTGTAGGCGTCCTCCCCGTCGAGGAACACCTTCTGCGCCTCGCTGGTCTCGAGCAGCGCGATGGTGGCACCGGCGGTGCCGCCGCCGTTGAAGTTGGAGGTGCCGACCAGCTCGAACTCCTGGCGCAGGTCACCGGTCGGCAGCAGGAGGGTGACCTGGTCGCCGATCGCATAGCCGCCGCGCTCGGCGGAGGACGCGTCGAGGTTGATCTCGCCCGGTGACTCGGGCCACGCGCCGGACTCCAGGATGAGGATCGGGTCGCCGTTGACGTTGACCCCGTCGAAGTAGTTGAACGCCAGCGTGGGGGCACCGGTCCCGCCGACCAGCTTGCCGTCCTCGCCGAGGAGGTAGGCGCCGACGCCGTCGACGGAGCCGTCGGCGGCGGCGACCTCGGGGAGCTCCCCCAGCCGGTCGACGACGTCGGGCTGGACCAGCCGGGTGGTGCCGGCGCCGGAGGCCTGGAAGGACACCTCGCCCTCGGTGCGGACGACGGCGTCGGAGGTGGAGCCCTCGATGATGTTGTCGAAGGTCGCGCCGAGGCCGTGGCTGAAGGTGAGCACCCCGCCGAGGAAGCCGATGCCGAGCACGATGGCCAGGGTGCTCATGATGAGGCGGACCTTGCGGGCCACCAGGTTGCGCCAGGTGAGGCGGAACATCGTCAGCCCGCCTTCTCGTCGAGCCGGCGCTCGGCCGCCTTGGCGGCGTCGTGGAGCCGGCCCATGCGCTCGAGGATCGCGTCGCGGTCGGGGCGGCGCAGCTCGTCGACGATCTTGCCGTCGGCGAGGAAGAGGACGCGGTCGGTGTACGACGCCGCGACGGGGTCGTGCGTCACCATCACGACCGTCTGGCCGAACTCGTCGACGCTGCGGCGCAGGAAGCCCAGCACCTCGGCCGAGCTGGTCGAGTCGAGGTTGCCAGTGGGCTCGTCGGCGAAGACGATCGAGGGCCGGCTCACCAGCGCGCGGGCGCAGGCGACGCGCTGTTGCTGCCCGCCCGACATCTCGCTCGGGCGGTGGCCGAGCCGCGGGCGCAGGCCGATGGCGTCGATGACCGCGTCGAACCACGCGGGGTCGGCCTTCTTCCCCGCCAGGTCGAGCGGGAGCAGGATGTTCTCCTTGGCCGTGAGCGTCGGGACCAGGTTGAACGCCTGGAAGACGAACCCGATCCGGTCGCGGCGCAGGTTGGTCAGCGCCTTGTCCTTGAGCCTGCTCAGCGGCGTGCCGTCGACGATCGCCTCCCCCGAGGTCGGGGTGTCCAGTGCTGCCAGGCAGTGCATGAGCGTGGACTTGCCGGACCCCGACGGCCCCATGATGGCGGTGAACTCCCCCGTCATCAGGTCGACGGTCACCCCGTCGAGGGCGCGGACCTGCGCCTCCTCCGACCCGTAGACCTTGATCAGGTCCTGCGCACTCGCCGCGACGCCCTGCGTCGCCTCCCCCGCGGAATTCTCAGTCATGGCTCGAAGTCTGGCAGGGGTCGCGACAGGCGGGCCATGGGATAAGACCCGCAGGCGACCCTGACATGTGTCAGGGGTGGGACCGGGGGTGGGTGGGGCGTGCGCGCGTCGTCGGCACCCCTAGGTTGGGCGCGTGGGAGACCTCGTCGCCGGCCTGCTGACGGGCCTGTCCCTGATCGTGGCGATCGGCGCGCAGAACGCCTTCGTGCTGCGACAGGGCCTGCGCCGCAGCCACCTGGGCCTCGTCGTCGCGGTGTGCGCGCTGTCCGACGTGGTGCTGATCGTCGCCGGGGTCGCCGGCATCGGCGTCGTGGTGGACCGCGCGCCGTGGGCCGTGGAGGCGATCCGCTGGCTCGGCGTGGCCTTCCTCGTCGTCTACGGCGTCGGCTCGCTGCTGCGTGCCCGGCGCCCGCAGTCGCTCGCCGCCGGCGACGCGGTCGTCGAGCGCCGCGCCGGCGTGCTGGCCCGGGCCGTCGCGCTGACCTGGCTCAACCCGCACGTCTACCTCGACACCGTCCTGCTGCTCGGCTCGATCGCGGGGACGCACGGCGAGCCGGGGCGGTGGTGGTTCGCCCTGGGCGCGTGCGTCGCGAGCGTCCTGTGGTTCGCCGGGCTCGGGTACGGCGCGCGGCTGGCCGCGCCGCGGCTCGCGGACCCGCGGGCCTGGCAGGTGCTCGACGTGGTCATCGGCCTGGTGATGCTCGGGATCGCGCTGCGCCTGGCCCTGGGCGCCTGAGCGGCGTACGGCCCGCCGGGGGCGGTCAGTCGCCGGGGCGGGTGTCCTCGGGCTCGCTGTCCCCGGCGCGGGAGACGGCCTCGTCGTGGCGGGCGTGCAGCCGCTCGCGGATCTCGTCGGCGTCGTAGTGGCGGCGTACGCGCTCGTCGCGGGCGACGGCCGCCCCGGTGGCGACACCGGCGAGGACGCCGGCGAGGCCGAGCCACTTCCACGCGCGCATGCCGCGAGCCTAGGGCACCACCGTCGGTGATCCGGCAGACTGCCGCGCATGGCACCGGCCCTGACCCTCGACCAGGCGGTCGACCTGACCCGCAGCGGCGACATCTGGTTGTTCCGCGGCCGCCGGGCCCCCGACCGGGCCATCCGCGCGGTGACGAACTCCCCGGTCAACCACGTCGGGATGGCGGTCGTCGTCGACGACCTCCCGCCCCTCATCTTCCACGCCGAGCTGGGCCGCAAGCAGGTCGACATGTGGACCGGCGCGCACCACCGCGGCGTCCAGCTGCACGACCTGCGCGAGGCGGTCGGGCGGTGGCAGGACGAGTACGGCCAGGACGCGTGGCTGCGCCAGCTCGCGCCGGAGATCGGCCGCGACGAGGAGGACGGGATGCTCCGGACCATCGCGCGCCTCGACGGCGTGTCCTTCCCGAGCCTGACCCGTCTCGGCGCGCGGTGGCTGCGGGGCCGCGACGCCTACGTCCCCCGGCGCCACCGCGTCCGGCGGGTCACGCCGGAGGCGGCGTTCTGCGCCGAGGTCGTGGCGTCCTGCTACATCGAGATGGGCGTCCTGCGCGACGACCGCCGGGCCACCTGGTACGACCCCGGCACGTTCTGGAGCGGCGACTACCTGCCCATCTCCCCCGGCTGGACCCTCGGCCAGGAGGTCGCCGTCACGCGCTAGGGCACCGACCGCGCCAGCCTCGCGGCGACGACCCCGACCGCGGCCCGCAGCTCCTCGCCGCCGACGACGGTGAGGTCGAACGGGATGCCGGCCAGCCACTCCCCGGCGTAGGCCTCGGGGTTGCTGGTGCTGCCGACGAGCTCGCACCGCCCGTCCGGCAGCGCCCGCAGGTCGCCGGTCGTGGGCCGGATCCACGGTCGCACCTCCTCGAAGGGCGCGTGGAACACCACGTGCGTCTCGTGCTCCCACCCCTTGCTGAGGTTGGCCTCGAGCTCGGCGGCGGGGTCGAGGTCGGCCGGCACCTCGAAGGTGCCCGCGAGCACCTCGACCTCGGTGATCCGGTCGATGCGGAACGTGCGCAGGGCCGCGGCGTGGTGGGAGTGGCACAGCAGGTACCACCGGCCGTAGCGCACCACCACCGACCACGGGTCGACCTCGAACGTGCGCGGGTTGCCCGCCGCCGTGCGGTAGCCCAGCCGCACCTGGCGCTGGGCGGCCACCGCGGCGACGAGCTCGGTGGTCACCCCGGGGTCGGGCTTGGCCGGCACCCTCTCGGGCACCGACCGGGCGGTCTCGCGGAGCATGACCGCCTGCCGGGCCACGTTGGTCGGCAGGACGCGGAGGATCTTGCCGAGAGCCGAGCCGACCGGGTCGTCGGGATCGGCCGCCGCGTGCTGGGAGTCCAGCGCCGCCATCACCAGCCCGAGCGCCTCGGTGGCCGAGAAGACGAGCGGCGGCAGCCGCAGCCCGCGCCCGAGGGTGTAACCGCCGTAGGGCCCGCGGGTGGACTCCACCGGGATGTCGGCCTCGCGCAGGATCGCGACGTAGCGCCGAGCGGCGCGCTCGGTGACACCGAGCCGCTGGGCCAGCTCGGCGGCGGTGATCCCGGGGCGTCCCTGCAGCACGTCGAGGGCCCGCAGGGCCCGCGCGGTGGGGCTGATCTCGCTCATCCACCGATCTTGGCAGGAGTTCCGGACGTGGAGCGTCCGGAACCGGACCTAGCGTGGACGACGAGGGTCGACACACCGATGAAGGAGAAGCTGATGGACATCGTGCTGATCGCCGGGCTCTGGCTCGACGGGACCGCCTGGGACGACGTGCTCCCCGAGCTCGAGGCGCTCGGCCACCGCGGCATCCCCCTGACGCTGCCCGGTCAGGGCGACGGCGCCACCTCGGCGTCGTACGACGACCAGGCGGCGGCCGTGGTCGCGGCAGTCGACGCGGCCGAGGGCGCCCCGCTCGTGGTCGGCCACTCGGCCGCGAGCACGCTGGCGTGGGTGGCGGCGGACCGCCGGCCCGACGCCGTGACGGGGGTCGTGCTGATCGGCGGGTTCCCGACCACCGACGGCCAGGCCTACGCCGACTTCTTCCAGACCGACGGCGACGCCGTCGCCTTCCCGGGCTGGGAGACCTTCGCCGGCCCGGACTCCGACGACATGTCGCCCGAGCTCAAGGCGGCGGTGGCCGCCGGGGCGCACCCGGTCCCGGTCGGCGTCACCACGGGCGTCGTGCGCTGGAGCGACGAGCGGCGCCACGACGTCCCGCTCACGCTCGTGTGCCCGGAGTTCGGGCCGGAGCAGGCGCGCGAGTGGATCGCGTCGGGCGACGTGCCGGAGCTCGCGGACGCCACGGCGCTCGAGCTGGTCGACCTCGACTCGGGGCACTGGCCGATGTGGACCCAGCCGGCGGCGCTCGCCGCGCTGCTCGACCAGGCGACCCGCCGGTCCGCCGACGCGTCGGCCCGGACCTCCGTGCGCTAGTCGAGCCGCGGGTCCAGCAGCTCCTCGACCGCAGCCGGCCCGGTCGGGGCAGGCTCCGCGAGGGGGCCGGTCGGCCCGTCCGACGCGACTCCCGGCGCCACACCTGACGCCAGACCCGACGCCACACCGGCCGCCCGGCCGACGTGGAGCCCGGCCAGCTCGCTGGTCTCGACGCCGAGCATCGCCGCGACGGCGTGGGCGTTGGCCGGACGCCGGGCGGGGTCCTTCTCGAGCAGCGTCGCGACGACCTCGCGCAGGTCTCCTGGCACCTCGGTGCCCAGCGGCGGTGGTGGCTCGTGCACGTGCGACATGGCCGTGGCGATCGGCGTGCCCCGGTCGAACGGCCGGGTGCCGGTGAGCATCTCGTGGGCCACCACGCCCAGGGCGTAGAGGTCGCTGGCGCCCGTCGCGCGGCCGCCGACCGCCTGCTCGGGGCTGAGGTAGTTGGGCGTGCCCAGCATCTCGCCGACGCGGGTGTGGCCGATCGCGTCCACGGCACGGGCGATGCCGAAGTCGGTCAGCTTCACCACGCCGTCCTGGCGCACCAGGATGTTGGCCGGCTTGACGTCGCGGTGGACCACCCCGGCCTCGTGGGCGGTGCCGAGGGCGAGCGCTCCCTGCGCCAGCACGGAGCGCACCGTCGCGGGCCCGAGGGCGCCCTGGTCGCGGATGACCGCTGACAGGGGGAGCCCCACCACCAGCTCCATCACGAGGTAGGACAGGTGGTCGTCCTCGCCGTAGTCGAACACCGTGGTGATGTTCGGGTGCAGCAGCGCGGCCGAGTGCCGAGCCTCGTCGCGGAAGCGCTCGGCGAACACCTCCTCGTTGTCGGGGTCGGCGCGCATGACCTTGACCGCGACGACCCGCTGCAGCACGCCGTCGAGGGCGCTCCAGACGTCGGCCATGCCACCGGAGGCGATGCGCTCCCGCAGGACGTAGCGCCCGCCGAGACGGAGCCCTGCCACGAGTCTGTGCACCTGCCGTGCCCCGCTCTCTCGCCGATGTCTGCGCCGGTGCGGCCCGGGTCCGGGACGCACGACACGCGGGCAGCCGTTCCCCGCGAGACCGCTCTCCATGCGCCCGCCCCACCCCTGGGAACTTCCTCACGCCGACCCCTTGACAACGTACAACCGTTTGGTTGTACGTTAGTCCCATGACCGAGAGGGAGCGCGACGAGCAGGAGGACCGGGCCGACGCCTGGTTCCACGCGCTCGCCGACCGCACCCGGCGCGACATCCTGCGCCGCGTGCTGGCCGGGGAGCACTCCGTCTCGGCGCTGGCGCAGGGCTACGACATGAGCTTTGCGGCCGTCCAGAAGCACGTCGCCGTGCTGGAGCGGGCCGGCCTGCTCACCAAGCGTCGGCAGGGTCGCGAGGCCCTGGCCAGCGGCGACCTGGAGGCGGTCCGGTCGGTGGGCGCCCTGCTCACCGAGCTGGAGTCCCTCTGGCGCGGCCGCATCTCCCGCATGGACGAGCTCCTCGCCGGCGCGCTCCAGCCCGACAACCAGTCGGACAACCAGCCAGACCCGCACAACCAGCCCACCCACCCCACCCACCGAACGGATTGAGCCATGCCTGTCACCGACGTCCAGCACGACCTCGACGCCCGCACCCTGACCATCACCGCCGACTTCGCAGCGCCCGTGGAGCGGGTCTGGGACGTCTACGCCGACGCGCGCCAGCTGGAGCGCGTCTGGGGTCCCCCCGGCTACCCCGCCACGTTCGTCGACCACGAGCTGGCCCCGGGCAGCCGCACGACCTACTACATGACCAGCCCCGAGGGCGAGAAGTACTACGCCTACTGGAACGTCGAGAGCGTCAGCGCCCCGACGGGCTTCACCTTCACCGACGGCTTCGCCCTCGACGAGAGCTTCACCCCCAACGAGGAGATGCCCGAGTCGTCGCAGGTCTTCCGGTTCACCGGGACCGACGCCGGCACCCGGGCCACCTTCGTGGCCACCTACGCCGACGCGGAGTCCCTGCAGAAGGTGCTCGACATGGGCGCCGTCGAGGGCTCGACGCTCGCCATCAACCAGATCGACGACCTGCTCGCCTCCTGACGGCGAGCCACCCCACCACGAGAGGACCACGCATGCGCCCCATCGTCGTCACCGAGTTCATCACCCTCGACGGCATCATCGACTCCCCCGGCGGCGGGGACCACCCGCACGCGGGCTGGACGTTCGAGGACGTCGAGTTCGACGAGGCGGCCTACGAGATCAAGGGCCGCGAGACCGAGGCCGCCACCGCCCTCCTCCTGGGCCGGCAGTCCTACGACGAGTTCGCCCCGGTCTGGCCGTCGATGGAGGAGTTCGCCACCTACAACGCGATGCCCAAGTACGTCGTCTCGAGCACGCTGCAGGACCCCGAGTGGAACAACACCTCGGTGCTGCGCTCCCTCGACGAGGTGGCCGAGCTCAAGCAGACCGACGGCGGCGAGATCCACGTGCACGCCAGCGCGCGCCTCGCCCAGGGCCTGGCCGCCGCCGGCCTGGTGGACCGCTACCACCTGCTCGTGTTCCCGGTCCTGCTCGGCAGCGGCAAGAGGCTCTTCGCCGAGGGCGACAAGACCCGGCTCGCCCTGGTCGAGCACGCGGCCTACGGCAACGGCGTCACCCTCCAGCGCTACGACGTGGTGCGCTGACCTGATGCACGCGGTCCCCGCCGGTCGAGACCGGCGGGGACCGCTGCGTTCCTCTGCCAGACTCGAGCAGTGGAACTCGCCCTGCTCCTCGTGTCGATGGCCGCTGTCGTCCTGGCCGGCGCCGCCGTCAGCGACCGCCTCCACGTCCCCGCGCCGCTGCTGCTGATCGTGGTCGGCGCCGCGGCGTCGTACGTGCCGATCGTCCCGACGATCCACCTCGAGTCCGAGGTGGTCCTGCTCGGGCTCCTCCCGCCGCTGCTCTACTCGGCGGCCATCCAGACCTCGCTCGTCGACTTCAACGCCAACCGCGGGACCATCCTGAGGTTGTCGGTCCTGCTGATCGTGGTCACCACCGCGGCCGTCGGAGCGGTCGTGCAGTGGCTGGTGCCCGGCGTGGGCTGGGCCGCCGCGATCGCGATCGGCGCGGTCGTCGCCCCGCCGGACGCGGTGGCCGCCACGGCCGTCGCACGCCGGATCGGGCTGCCGCGCCGGGTGGTGACGATCCTGGAGGGCGAGTCGCTGTTCAACGACGCCACCGCGCTCGTCGCCCTCCGCACCGCCGTCGCCGCGCTCGCGGGCGGGGTCGCGCTGGCGGAGGTCGGCGTCGACTTCGTCCGGGCGGCCGGTGGCGGGCTGCTGATCGGCATCGGCGTCTTCCTCCTCGTGGCGTGGCTGCGCAAGCGGATCACCGACCCGCTGATGGACACCGCCATCTCGTTCCTCACGCCCTTCGCGGCCTTCGTCGCGGCCGAGGAGGTGCACGCGTCCGGCGTCATCTCCGTGGTGGTCGCCGGCCTGCTGCTGGGGCACAAGGCGCCGATCATCCAGACGGCGCAGTCACGGATCACCGAGCGGATCACCTGGCGCACCGTCGCCTTCGTCCTGGAGAACACCGTCTTCCTCCTCATCGGCCTCCAGCTCGACTGGATCCTCGAGGACGTCAGCGAGTCGACCCTGCCGACCGGGCGCATCGTGCTGGTCTGCGCGGCCACCCTCGTCACCGTCGTGGTCGTCCGCCTCGCCTACATGCACACGACCTGGCTGCTGCGCCGCCACGACCCCCTCCCGCCGAGCTGGACCTTCCTCATCGGGTGGGCCGGCATGCGCGGCGTCGTGACGCTGGCAGCCGCCTTCATCATCCCCGAGGACGCACCCCACCGTGAGGTGCTGCTCCTGATCGCGTTCACGGTCGTGGCGGGCACGCTGCTCATCCAGGGGCTGACCCTGCCCCTGCTCACCCGGCTCCTCGGCGTACCCGCACCCGACCCCGCCGAGGACGCGCTGGCCCGCGCCACCCTGCTGCAGCAGGCCGCCGACGCGGGGTTCGGCCGGCTCGAGGAGCTCGACTACGAGGACCACCACGGCGTGGCCGCGACCATCCGGTCGCGGCTCGACCAGCGCACCTTCGCGGCGTGGGAGCAGCTGGCCACGACCGTCGACGAGGAGACGCCGTCGGAGCTCTACGCCCGCATCCGCGGGGAGATGATCGAGGCCGAGCGGGCCAAGGTGCTCAAGGTCCGCAGCAACGGCAAGGTGCCGTCGGAGGTGGTGAGCCAGGTGCTCGGCATGCTCGACATCGAGGAGTCGATGCTCGACGCCGGCAGCGCCGCCCGCGAGGGCGTACGCACCGGCAGCCTCGCCTTCACCGGCGGGCGGCAGTGCGACGACCTCGTCGAGCACCCGGTCGTGGAGACGGCGCCCGACCCGGGCTGCGAGGAGTGCCTGGCCGACGGCACCCGCTGGGTCTCGCTGCGCCAGTGCCTGGAGTGCGACCACGTCGGCTGCTGCGACTCCTCGGTCGGCAAGCACGCCACCGCGCACTTCCACGAGACGCTGCACCCGGTGGTCCAGTCGGCCCAGCCCGACGAGTCGTGGCGCTGGTGCTACGTGCACAACCTGACCGGCTGACCGGCTGACCGGCTGCCGGACCCCCCTCCCGGGTTGGCACCGCCCCACTACGCTTCGCGCATGGGAACGCCCGCGATCGTCATCGCCTCGGCCCACCACGCGGACGTGCTGGCCGAGGCCTTCGGCCGCTACGACCGGGAGTACGACGTCCGCGTCGTCGGTGACGAGGTCGCGGCCACGGCGACCGCCAAGGAGCTGACCGGCTCCGGCAAGCAGGTGGCGCTGTTCGTCGTCGACACCGACCACGACCAGGACCGGCTCTACGCCCTCATCGGCGGCACCCGCAAGGTCGTCCCGACCGCGCGGCGGCTGATCGTGACCCACGTGAGCCGGTTCCGCGACGACAACCGCACCTTCCGCCACGCGGTCGCCGCCGGCAAGGTGGACGCGCTGCTGCTGATGCCGCAGGGCCCGCGCGACGAGGAGTTCCACGGCGCGGTCGGCGAGCTCCTCAACGAGTGGAACGCCACCGTCGCAGCGCCCGTCATCGAGAGCGTCCGCATCATCACCCCCGAGAAGGACGCGCTCACCCGCGAGCTGCTCGACTACCTCGGCCGGGTGGGGATGCCCGCCGGCGTGCACCACCCCGACAGCGAGATCGGCCGCGCGGTGCTGGAGCAGTGCCCCGAGGACGAGGGCCGCTGGCCCGTCGTCTCCTCGATGGTCGGATGGTGCGGGCACTGCCCGAGCGTGCGGGCGCTGGCCAACCAGCTCTACGGCCGTCCCGACGACATCGAGGTCGACGAGGTGGTCGACCTGGTGGTGGTCGGCGCCGGTCCCGCCGGGCTCGCCGCGAGCGTGTACGCCTCCAGCGAGGGCCTCTCCACGATCTGCCTGGAGGCCGAGGCCATCGGTGGGCAGGCCGGCACCAGCTCCATGATCCGCAACTACCTCGGCTTCCCGCGCGGCATCTCCGGCATGCGGCTCGCCCAGCGGGCCCGCGGGCAGGCGCTGCGCTTCGGCACCCGGTTCTTCACCGGGTGGCCGGCCACCGGGCTCACCCCGGCGGTCGACGGCGGGCCCCACGTCGTCCACACCGACGGCGGCGACGTCCACGCCCGGGCGGTGCTCGTGGCCACCGGCGTGAACTACCGCCGGCTCGGCGTCGACTCCCTCGAGGAGCTCGTCGGTCGCGGCGTCTACTACGGCGCCGCGATGGCGGCTGCTCGCGAGCTCGCCGGTGACCACGTCGTGGTCGTCGGCGGCGGCAACTCGGCCGGGCAGGCCGCCATCCACGCCGCTCGCTTCGCCAGCAGCGTCACGATCGTGGTGCGCCGACCCGACCTGACGGCCACCATGTCGTCGTACCTCATCGACGAGATCGAGTGGAACCCGCGCATCACGGTGCGCGGGTCCTCACGCGTCGTCGACGGTGGTCCCGACGACGTCGGCCAGCTGGCGTGGCTCGACGTGGAGGACGTCACCACCGGCGAGCACGAGCGCGTCGAGGCGCGCGGGCTGTTCCTGCTCCTCGGTGCCGCGCCGGAGTGCGGCTGGCTGCCCGACGTCGTGCTGCGCGACGAGCGGGGCTTCGTGCTCACCGGGCGCGACATCCCCTCCGAGCAGTGGGTCGAGGACGTGCCGCCGGAGGACCTCGCCACGACGGTGCCCGGCATCTACGCCGGCGGCGACATCCGCGCGGGCTCGATGAAGCGCGTCGCCTCGGCGACGGGCGAGGGCGCCTCGGTGGTGTCGTCGGTCCACGCCTGGTTGGGCCAGTAGGCCTCGCCCGGGCGCGGACGTCATGGCAGGCGGCTGTCCGCGCGACCGACGCCCATGACGTACGGAGGCGACGTCATGGCGGGCGGCTGCCCGAGCGACCGACGCCCATGACGTACGACGGGCGCCGCCGGCCGACGTGCCTCAGAGCTGCAGCAGCAGGAACAGCACGGCCAGCGCCGGCAGCGTCCCCTGGGTGAGCGCGGCGCGGAGCATCGAGCGGTCGTGGGTGACGAGCACCAGTGCGGCGGCGAGCATCGATCCGGTGCCGGCGAGCGCGAGGGCGGTCCCCGTGCCGTGCTCCGACCCCATCAGCGCCAGGCCGACCAGCGTGATGACCGCCAGGAAGAGGTTGTAGAACCCCTGGTTGTAGGCCATCGGCGCCAGCACCGGTGCGTCGGCCTCGGAGACCCCGAAGGTGCGGCGCGTCGACGGCTCGGTCCACCGGAACGACTCGAGCACCCAGATGTAGACGTGGAGCAGGGCGGCGCCGGCCGCCAGCACCACCGCGATGATCTCCATGGGCCGACCCTAGGGCCACCGGCACCCCTGGGTGGGTGGCACGGGCGGACCCGGCGAGCAGATACTCCACCCGACGGCCACCCGGCCGGCTGACCCGAGGAGGTCCCCGTGGGACGACTGATCGGCATCCTGATCGTGATCTGGCTCGTCATCGGCGCCTTCGCCGCCTACCAGCGCGGCTACTTCGACGACACGCGGACCAACTGCTCGGAGGCCAGCGACATCGCGCTCAACATCGTCGCGGGTCCGCTCAACTACACCGGGCTCAACCCCAAGGTGTCCTGCGCCGACGTCGACGTCGACGTCCCGGAGCCGTCGGAGTAGCGCTCAGCGGCCGCTGTTGCGGGGGTGGTCCTTCGCCGTCCGCTCGTTGCCCCGCCGGTAGTTGCCGGTGACGCGCGCCATCAGCTCCTGGTCCGTGTCGCCGTCGCCGTCCTCGACGTCGGCGAGGAAGCGCGCCGCCGCCCGGCCTCGCAGCACGGTCGCGCGCCGGCCGTGGTGGCTGATCACGACCTCGTCGCCGCGGACGTCGTAGGCGAAGCCCTCGGGTGCCGGCACGTCACTCCACGGGCTCGAAGACGGTGGGCTCGCCGCCGTCCACGTCCCAGGCCAGCACCCCGTCGCGCGGGCTGACGGCGAGGACGCGGTCGGCGGACGCCACGACGGCGCGCGGCGGATCGGTGGCCCCGGCGAAAGTGCGTACGTCGTCGCCGGCCCAGTCCCACCGCACGACGTCGAGCTGGTCCTTGACGCCCAGCACCAGCGCGTTGGAGCCGGGCGTGAAGGCGAGGTGGTGGCCGGCGCGGGGAAGCGCCGCCACCTCGTCGTAGGAGTCGGCGTCCCAGACGGTCGTCGCCGCCGCGTCGTCGAGCGCGAAGGAGGCGGTCGCGATCGACGCGCCGTCGTCGCTCCAGGCGACGTCGCCCTGGGCCGGTCCCGCGAGGGAGCCGACCGGCTCGCCGGTCGCGGCGTCGTGCACGGACACCGCCGCGTCGGAGGACGCCACCGCGACACGCTCGCCGTCGGGTGAGAAGGCCACCGCGACGCCGTCGCCGGTGCCGGTGACCTCGACGACGTCCGCGAGGTCAGCGGGCCACAGCCGGACGACACCGTCGCCGCCGACCCCGGCCAGGGTCGAGCCGTCGGGGGCGAACGCCAGGTCGCGCAGCCCGCCGCCGGCGCCGTCCTGCACGTCCTCGGCCCGGTGGGCCTCGGCGGCGGCGACCTCCCTGCCGGTCGTCGGGTCGAGGACGATGACGTCGACGGACCCGTCCTCGACGCGGTCCGTGGCCACCCGGTCCGCGGCTCCCCAGGCGACGACCGCTCCGCCGTCCCACTGCTCCTGCAGCGAGCCGTCGGCGGTCGACCACACGCACAGCTGCCCGTCGCACGGGACCGCGAGCCGTGCCCCGTCGGGGCTGAGCGCGGCCGCGTCCCCGTCGAGGAGGACGCCGGGCACCTCCACGAGGTCGCCTTGCTCCGCGCCTTGCCCGCCGTCTCCGCCGGCGCTGCCCTCGTCGCGTCCGCCCTGGGAGGACGAGCAGCCGGCCAGCACCAGGAGCACGGCGACGGCGGACGCGAGGCGGGCGCGCCGGAGCCTCACGCGCGCACCAGCCGGCCGACCTCGAACCACGCCTCGCTGCCGTCGTCGCACAGGTGCCGGTCGAGGGACCTGCCGTCGACGGTCAGCAGCGCCTGCTCGCGCGAGGTGCGGCGCGTGGCGCGCAGGACGTCGTACTCGTCGCTGATGCGGATCACGGTCCACGGCCGCTCGCGGGTGCCGTCACCGGTGCTGCGGATCGACTCCAGCGCGAGCGCCTGCAGCCGGCGCTCCGTCGTCGCCCGCGCGGCATCGCCCATCCCGGCGTGGGCCGCGGCCAGCGCTGCGTGCGCCGACGGCGAGAAGAAGGCTCCCGGCATCAGTGCCGCGACGACCGAGGCGGCCTCGCCGTGGGCGCCGCGGGCGAGGGCGGGCGACACCGCTGCGACCACGTCGAGCCCGACGTCGAAGCCGGGCGAGGCGCGTACGGCGTCGCGCAGCGCCCTCAGGTCGGCGGGTGCCCGGGTCGCGGCCCAGGTGGCGGCGAGGTCGCCGAGGGACGGCTCGGTCGCGTGGGCGGTCATCGTGCCTCCTCCCGGATCCGCTCGAGGTCGTCGGCGTCCAGGTCGTCGAGGTAGTCCCCACCGGCCTCGCGCGCGTCGCGCTCGACGGGCTGGTCACGATACGCGTCGAAGCCGTCGTCGTCGGAGGTCTTGTAGTCGTCGAAGTTCTCCTCCCACGCCTCGACCTCCTCCTGGCTGACCCCCGGCGGGCCGTCGAAGTCCTCCCACGGCCACCACGGCAGGTCGTCGATCGCCTTGTGCTGCTCGGCATGGCGGACCTCGTGCGCCACCGTGGCGATGATGGTCGGGTCGTCGAGGTTGCCCTCGTCGATGCGCAGCACCCGGTCGTCCTCGCTCCAGCTGCCCCGGGAGTCGGTGCTGGGGTCGTCGTCCGTGCCGTCGCCGTCCTCGTCCTCGAGGTCCTCGACCCGCACCTCGAAGTCGTCGACGCCCGCCTCGCGGGCCTGCTCCTCGGCGATGTGCTCGATCACCCGGCGGCGCTCCTCGTCGGACATCGTTGCCCACTCGCGCTCGACCGCGGGGTCCACGACGTAGTCCGGGCCGTCGTCGCTGAACGAGCCCTGGGGCCGGGCGGCGACCAGCGCGGAGTCCACCGCGTAGGCCTGGTCGAGCACCGCAGTCATCCGCGCCACCAGGGCGTCCCGCTGGCTGCGGCGGCCCTCTTGGTGCTCCCGGCGCTCGAACTGGTTGTCGAAGGTCTGCGGCGGCGAGGTGTCGCTCACCGTGCCCGAGGAGTCGATCGAGAACTGCTGCGCCGAGGCGTCGTTCTCGATGTCGACCACGGCGCGCTCGATGGTCGTGACGGGCCCGACCTGCGCGTAGACCTGCCGCTCGAAGTCGGCGAGCCCCTCGATGTGCGTGGTCATCCGCCCGACGAGGGTGGCCTGGCGCGCGACGGCGGCCGCCCGGGCCAGGCCGGTCCACGCGGCGGGGACCCCTTCGTCGGCCACCGCGTCGCGCGCCTTCTCGAGGGCGAGGACGTCGCGTCGCACCTCGTCGCTCGCCGAGGTCACGCCCGCGGCCCGCCACGACCTGAGGTCGCCCCACGTGATGCTCACGACCCGTCCCCCAGCCACTTCTCGAGCCAGGCCTGGAACGCGGCGGCCCGCGCGTCGGCGGCCTCCGCATCGGCGGCCGCTGCGTCGAGGCCCTCGGCGAAGTCGTCGACGGCACCGGCCCAGTCGTCGATGCCGTCGTCCCAGGCCTGGGCGAACTGCGGCAGCACCGAGGCGGTGCTGCTCCCGGGGAGCGCACTGCCGAGTCCGGCCACGGCGTCGGAGGCGTCGGCCGCACGGGCGCTGGTCGCCGCCGACCGCAGCTCGGCGGCGCTGGCCCGGAGCTCGTCGGGCTCCAGCTCGTAGGTCGACATGGTCACCGGATGCCCCGTCCGTCACCGGCCCAAACGCGCGCGACGGGACGGTCGCCCGACGAGCGGCCGGTCAGCGACCGGCTGGGGGCTGCCAGTCGTCCGGCGGGTCCTCCCCGACCCGGCCGTCGACGGCCTCCCGCAGGAGGTCGGCGTGGCCGGTGTGCCGGGCGTACTCCTCGATCATGTCGAACAGCAACCGGCGCAGCCGCGGGTGGTTGCCGTTGCCGTCGTCGACGTGCGCGACCAGGTCGAGCCCGCCCTCGGCGAGAGCCTGCTCGATCCGGGCGTCGTTGCGGCGGACCGCCTCGTCGTACGCGTCGTACACCTCGGCGGCGCTCAACGACTCGGTGGTGAACTCCCACTCGTCGGTGCCGTCGTGGCCGAGCGAGCGCCACGGCTCGACGAGCCGCTCGCCGCGCAGCTTGGTGACGAGGTAGTAGTCCTCCCCCATCGCCAGGTGCAGCAGCAGCCCGCCCAGGGAGAGCTGCGAGGAGGGGAGGCGGTGGCGCAGCCCGGCCTCGTCGAGGCCGTCGGCCTTCCACCGCGCCGTGGCGCGCTGCCGGCCCAGGGCGCCGAGCAGGTGCTCGACCTCGGTGCCGTCGAGCGGGGGCTCCCAGGGCGGCGGCACCCAGACGTCCGTGGCGTCGGTTGCGTCCTCGGCGGTGCTGTCGTCGATGCTCATGTCGCCGAGGCTAGACCGGGATCCGGACACTCCGCTTCCGGTTGCCCCTCCCGACGGGTCTGGACAGGCTGGAAGCGCCGGAGCAGGGTGGCCGCATGCGACGACTCGGAGTCACCACCTTCATCCCTGCCCTCATCCCAGCGCTCGTCCCCGCCCTCCTGCTGCTCCCGTCCTCGGCGACCGCCGCGCCGGCCCCCGGACCCGACCCCTTCGACGACTGGCGCGAGACCGTCGTCGACGCCGACCAGAACTTCCGCGGCCTGGTCGCGGTGAGCAAGCGCGAGGCGTGGGTCACCGGCGAGAGCCTGAGCGACGGGGCCGCGCGGGTCTACCGCACCACGGACCGCGGGACGACGTGGCTCGACGTCAGCCCTCCGGCGAGCGAGGGGCTGTCCTTCCGCGACGTCGAGGTCACCGGCAGCGTCACCCACGTCCTGGCGATCGGCCCCGGCGAGGCGTCACGGATCTACCGGTCGGCCGACGGCGGCGCGTCGTGGACCGAGTCCTTCCGCAACACCGACGAGGACGCGTTCTACGACTGCATGGCGTTCTACCCCGGCGGTCGCAGGGGCCTGGTCCTCGGCGACCCGGTCGACGGCAAGCTGCAGGTCCTCGCCACCGAGGACCGCGGCCGGACCTGGTCGCTGCTGCCCGACAAGGGCATGCCGGCCTCGGCGAAGGAGTTCGGCTTCGCAGCCAGCGGCAACTGCCTCGTGACGGCGGGCCGGTCCGCGTTCATCGTCTCCGGTGGCGCCCGGGCGCGGGTGCTGCGCTCCGACGACCGGGGACTCACCTGGACCGCGACCGCGTCCGGCATCCCGGCCGGTCCCGCGGCCGGCGGGTTCGCCGGCGACATGGCCTCGCCGCGGCGCGGCATCGCGGTCGGCGGGGACTTCGAGGACGCCGACGACACCACCGACAACGTGGCAACCACCCGCGACGGCCGCACCTGGTCCGCCGTCGCGAGCCTGCGCCACGTCGGCGAGGACGTCGCCTTCGTCCGCGGCTGGAGGTACGCCGTCGCCACCGGTGACTACGACGGCTCGGCCGGCTCGAGCATCACCCGCGACGGCGGCGCCACCTGGACCCGGGTCAGCAAGCTGGGCTACCACGCCGTCGACTGCGTCTCGAAGGTCTGCTGGGCCGCCGGGAGCGAGGGCCGCGTCGGTCGCGGGTGACCGACCGCGGGGAGGCGGCGGAGATCCACTGGCTACGCTCGACGCGTGCCCGACCTCAGCCGCCTCCCCACCGCTCCCCTGCTCGCCGGCGGGCTCGTCGGCGGTTTCGCTCTCGCCCAGCGCACCGGCGTACGCCCCCTCGGCGGTGCCGCGATGCTCGGCGCCAACGCCCTCGCCGCCCGCCAGTGGTGGTCCCTGGGCGGAGCGCCCCTGACCCTCGGCCTGACCGCCGGCTACTGGACCGCGATGGGCGTCTCGCACCCCCTCGCGAAGAAGGTCGGCACCTGGCCGTCGGTCCTCGGCGTGACCGCGGCCGCGGCCTCCGCCGCCTGGGTGCTCGCCGACCGGCGCCGCCCCCGCTGAGTCCGGCCGCCCTCGAGGCGGTCAGTCCTCCGGCAGGGCGGCGAAGGCCTGCTTCATGTCGCGGTACCACCCGAGCGACTTCTTCGGGTGGCGCCAGCGGCCCTTCATCTCGTCGCGCGCCGGCTGGTGGGCGGCGTCGCCCTCCTTCTCGGCCTGCTTGAGGTGCTGGTCCTGGGCGTTGATCACGTCGTCGTGGGTCTCGCCGCGGTGCGCGAGGTCGCACGGGCCGCCGAGCTGGCGGCAGGTCATGGTCTTCATGGTTCCCTCCTGCTGGGTGTCGTGGGGTTGTCGTGTGATCCGTCGTGGTTCTCGTGGTGTCGACGACCGGCGTGGGCCGGGTGTGACCGGTGGCTACCGCGGGTCCGCGCCGTCGCGGCGCACGACGCGGGCGAGGACCTCCGGCTCGGCGCGGAAGGTGATCCCCCGGACCATGCCGTGCTCGACGGTGAAGTCGAAGACGACCGCCGCGGCGCCGCGGTGGAACCACGCCGCCGCCGGCCGGTCGCCGACGAAGACGGGCATCGCGGCGTGGGCGCTGCCGTTGAAGAAGGCGGCGACCTCGCCGCGCCCCTCGATCGAGGCCGGCGTGCCGGCCTGCACCGCGGCCGCGTCGGCGCCGACGACGGCGTCGGGCGCCAGCAGCTGGAGCAGGCGCTCGAGGTCGCCGCCGCGGGCGGCGTCCATGAAGGCGTCGACGACCTCCCAGTCGGCGAGGGAGTCCTCCGCGGCGGGCTGGGCGACCTTCGCGCGGGCGCGTGAGGCGAGCTTGCGGGCCGCCGCCGGCGTGGTGTCGAGGACGGCGGCGATCGTGCCGAACTCGAACCCGAAGCTGTCGTGCAGCACGAAGGCCACCCGCTCGCGGGGGGAGAGCCGATCGATCACGGCCTGGAGGGCGATGCCCACCGTGTCCGCGAGCGCCACGTCGTCGGCGGGGTCGGAGGCGGTCGCGCCGAACGTCTCGCCGAGCTCGACCTCCTCGACCGGCACCGGTGTCCGCGACCGCAGCCGGTCCAGGCACAGCCGGGTCGTCACGGTGGTCAGCCAGGCCGGCAGGTTCTCGATGTCGGTGCCGTCCCGGGCGACGGCGCGCTCGAGGCGCAGCCACGCCTGCTGGACGACGTCCTCGGCCTCGGCGTGGTCGGCCAGCACCCGGCTGGCGATGCCCAGCAGCCGCGGCCGCTCGGCCTCGAAGATCTCGGTCCGGTCCATGCCCTCATCCCTCTCTCGTCCGCATCATGCCCCGTCGACGTCCGGGCGGGCGCAGGTGTGACACGAGGCCGGCTGGGTGCGGTCCCGCACACTGGTCGGCATGGCTGCCCTCCGGCTCCGAGCCGCCCTCCCGGTCGTGACCGTCGCCGCTGCGCTGCTGCTCGTCGGGTGCTCCACCGAACCCGAGGCAGCACCCGCCCCGGCAACCAGCGAGTCGGAGGCCGAGTCGGAGGCCCCGTCCGAGACCCCGTCCGAGACACCGAGCGAGGAGCCGCCGGAGACCCCGAACGAGGAGGCCACCGGGACGCCGACCGAGGAGGCCCCCGAGGAGTCCCCCGAGGCCGAGGAGCCGGCGCACCCGATCTCCGTCGCCTCGCTCGCCCGGGCCGACCTCACCGGCGGCGGCCTGCGGCTCGGCGCGGTCCGCGAGCGCACGGCGTCCTGGACGTCGTACGACGTCACCTTCGCCTCCACGACCGCCGGTCGCGGGACCGAGCCGCTGCGGATCAGCGGCGTCCTCAACGTGCCGACCGGGCGCGGCCCGTTCCCCGCCGTCGTCCTCGCGCACGGCTACATCGACCCGTCCTACTACGTCCGTGGGCAGGGCATGACGCGCGAGCGGGGCTTCCTCGCCGACCGCGGCTTCGTCGCGCTGCACGTCGACTACCGCAACCACGCCGAGTCCACCGACGACCCGCGGGTCGAGACCGCCGTACGGCTCGGCTACAGCGCCGACGTCATCGCCGCCGCGCGGGCGCTGCGCAGTTCGCCCGACGTCCGCGTCGACCCCGACCGGATCGCCCTCTTCGGCCGGTCCATGGGCGGCGGGGTGATGCTCAAGGCGCTCGCCGCCGAGCCCGGCGCCTTCGCCGCGGGCGTCGGCTGGGCCTCCGTGTCGAGCCTGGAGGCGGAGAACTTCGCCCAGTTCCAGCGACCCGACGCCCCCCTCGCCGAGCTCGAGGCCGGCTTCCGCGGCCGGCACGGCCTGCCGGCCGAGGACCCCGAGTTCTGGCGCGGCGTCTCCGCGCGGCCCGCCTTCGGCGACATCACCGAGCCGGTGCTGATGGTCCACGGACGCTTCGACGACACCTGTCCCCCGCCGTGGGCGCGCGCCACCCAGCAGGCGCTCACCCGGGCCGGCGTCGACGCGACCCTGGAGTGGTACGACGACGGCCACGCGTTCGGCCCGGCCTTCGTCGCCGCGATGGACCGCACCGTGCGGTTCCTCCGGGCGCGGATGCCCGCCTGACGGGAGCCGTCGGAGGCTGCCCCGCGTCCCATCCCCATGCAGCCCCCCATCCAGCCCCGCACGCGGGCAGGCCGGCGCGCCACCGCGGTCGCCTCGTCGGTCCTCCTCCTCGCCGTGGCGCTCGGCGCCTGCGGCGAGCAGGACGACGCCCCGACCGGGTCAGCGACCGAGCCGACGACGAGCGCTGAGCCCACGACTGAGCCCACGACCGAGCCCACGACCGAGCCCACGACCGAGCCCACGACCGAGCCCACCAAGCCGCCGCCCACCGAGCCGACCGCCGGCACCACCACCCCGCCGAGCGAGGGCCTCGAGAAGGTGCGCGTCGTGGGAGAGGTGGTCCAGGTCGGCGACTGCGTCGTCGTGCGCGACGACAACGCCATCACGTGGACGATCACCGGCCCGCCGGCGGCCGACCTGGTGGCCGGCGACCGGGTGGCCGTGACGGGAGCGCCCGACCTCGTCGCCACCGGCTGCGGCGGACCCGTGGTCGAGGCGAGCGTCGTACGGGTCGAGGGCTGACGCACGAAGGGCCGGGAGCCATCGGCTCCCGGCCCTTCGTGCGACCGTGTCGTCAGGACCGACGGAGTCGGTCCCTCGGGGTCAGTTCACGCGGATCCGCATGCTGGTGCCGCTCTGCGAGAGCACCTCGATCTGCACACCGGCTCCGGCCACCTTCACGCCGACCCGGGGCAGGCCCGCGGCGACGTAGGGCGCGAAGTAGCGGTTCGGGTCGGTGTCGTCGAAGACCGGGTTCGGTCCGCGACCACGGATCAGGCTGCGACGCCCGCCGGCCGTGAGGTAGAACGAGTCGGACCTCTCCAGACCGAACGGAGCGTCGTAGGTCTGGATGCGACCGCGCCACGCCTGGCCCTGGAGGTTGTAGTGCGGCTCCGGGTTGGCGTCGACGGGCAGCACCAGGCCGCTGCCGGGGTGCTGGCTGGTGTTGTTGTCGGAGTACGACGAGTCCCAGTAGTTGACCAGCAGGCCGTCCTGGTAGGGGAACTTCTCCACGAAGTCAGGCCGGTCCGGGAAGCTGAAGTTGTAGGGACCGGTCTGGAGGTACTTGTCGTAGGAGACGTACTGGCGGTTGCTGGCCAGGTAGAACTGGTCGTAGGCGGTGTTGAAGCTGGCTCCCACGGAGGAGAAGCCGGCCAGCGTCCACCCGTTGGGCGACGTCTCGGCGCCGTCGGCGAAGACGGTCGTCGTGCCGTTGGTGACCTTGATGTCGTCGACCAGCAGGCCGGACCACGCCAGGGCGGGGTTCTGGCCCTGGACGGCGCCGTCGGTGGCGTAGCGGGCACGGAACCCGATCGTCTGGCCGGCGTAGGCCGACAGGTCGAACGTGGCGGTGACGAACCCGTTGCTGACCCCGTCGATGCCCGGCTCCTTGGCCGGGTCGTTCGTCGGGTTGGTGTCGGTGTCGGTGTCGGGGTCGATCGAGGTGGTGTCGATCGCCGTCCAGGTGCCGCTGCCGACGGGGGACTCGACCTCGAACCAGCCGTAGTCGTAGTCCTCCTCGATGTTCCACGCGGCCTTCAGCGACAGCGTGGTGGTCCCGGCCGGGACGGCCAGGTCGGCGCGGGACATCGACGACTTGTAGTCGTTGCCACTGCCGCTGTACCACTGCTTGGCACCCTCGGGCGGGGCGGGCAGCGCGGTCGGGATCTGCTTGTCCGGGAGCACGACGGCCACGCCCTGGGCCTTGTCGGAGTTGTACTCGTGGGGGCCGAGGTCGATCGTGCGGTCCTGGCCCGCGACCACGGTCTCGTAGTCGAGCCAGCCCAGCTGGAGCTTGTCCCAGACACCGAGGTCAGCGGCACGCGTGCCGATGCCCTGGTCGCCGGCGGCGGAGACCCGGCTCTGCGCCATGAGCGTCCACCAGCTCACCGGGTTGTCGCCGGAGGCGGCGGTGTCGTAGTGGTCGGGCAGGCCGAGGTCGTGGCCGTACTCGTGCGCCACGACGGAGATGCCGCCGTTCTCGGGCTGCACGGTGTAGTCGGCGACCCAGATGCCGGTGTTGCCGATCTGGGTGCCGCCGTCGGCGTTGGGGACGCCGTCGACGGACGGGCCCTGGCCGGTGTTCTGGAACGCCTTCCAGCGGTGGCTCCAGATGGCGTCCTCGCCGTAGATCGGGTCACCGTCGGCCTGGTCGCCGCCGGCGTGGATGATCTGGAAGCGGTCGATGTAGCCGTCGGCCTCGTCGAAGTTGCCGTCGCCGTCGAAGTCGTAGCGGTCGCGGATGTCGTACTGCGACACCGTGCGCTTGATCTGGGCGTCGGTCTTGCCGGCGGCCTTCTGGTCGGCGACCCACTGGGTCATGCCGTCCTGGACGAGGTTCCAGGTGTTGTTGCAGACGTTGCCGGTGCAGGGGTAGCCGTTGCTGCGGCCGTAGCGCGCCTGGTTGTAGGGGACGGTGGTGAAGTCGGTGACCATGCCCTCGACGCTGTAGCGGCCCGAGGACTGGCGCTCGTAGTAGCTCTTGAGGGAGTCGGCGAGCTCACCGTCGCCGAAGTAGAGGTCGCGGTAGTAGCGCTTGGTGTACTTCTCGCGCCACTGCGTCGAGTTGTCGTTGGCGCCCGGCTTGGGGATCTCGTTGAACCCGGGGCCCTCGTAGGTGACGGGACCGGCGGTGGCCGGGTCGGTGTCGCGGTCGGGGAAGTTCGGGTGGCGCTGGGTGCCGAAGTCGACGAGGAACACGAACACCTTGTCGGTGCGCTCGTTGCTCAGCTCGACGTACTGGTCCTGCGTCGTGGCCTTGCCGGCGCGGGCGTTGGCACGACGTGCGGCGGGCTCCTTGCCGACCTTGAGCACGGAGTTGCCGCTGATGGTCTGCGGCGCGGCCTCGCCGCTCAGCACGTCGGCCCAGGCCTGCTGGCGGAGGGCGTCCTGCTTCTCGGCTTCCGGGTTGGGCAGGACGTGGTCGGAGGTGGCCGAACGTGCCTCCCCGCCGGTGCTGCGGTTGTCCGCCGCGGGGGCGGCGCTGGAGGGGGCGAGGGTCAGCGCGCCTGCTCCGGTGATGAGGGCCAAGGACAGCCCAAGGGTCGTGGATCTCACGAGATTGTTCCTTTCCGAGAGGCAGGTAGGCGGGCTCGATCGGCCACGACGACTTCCTGCTCGGCCGACACTAAGCCGAAGATGTCCTCGTTGGACAGACCCTTCGTGGGGTAAAGATCCGGCGGTGTCAGTCGGCCGGTCGGGCCTCGAGCTGCTGGGGCGGCGCCGCGGCGTAGGCCCGCGAGAGCCGCCGGTAGGGGGCCGAGGCCAGGGCGACCAGCACCGTCACGAGCATGATGGCGCCCGCCGCGAGGAACACCAGGGCGATGCCGCGCGCCTCACCGTCACCGAGCAGCCAGCCCCACGTGTCGCGCCCGGATCCGGAGTCCATGTAGGGGATCAGCCAGAACTCGGCGATCGGCCCGATGAGGAAGGCGGAGACGGGGCTCGCGGCGAGCTCCACGCTCTGCGCGAAGCCGAAGACCCGGCCCTGGGTGCGGAACGGCACGACGCGCTGCAGGATGGTCTGCTCGGCCGACTCGGCCGCGGGGATGATGCACATGAAGGCGAACAGGCCCAGGACGTAGAGCCAGGCCCACTCGCGCAGGGTGAACGTCATCCCGAGCACCGCCACGCCGAGGTTGACCAGCAGCAGCGTGCGCACCGGGTTGGCGCCGAGGCCCAGCTTGGCGACCAGGCCGCCACCGACGACGAACCCGATGCCGGTGACGCCGAGGACGATCCCCCACGCCTCGACGCTGAACAGCGTGAGGCCGTAGGGGTCCATCAGCGCGATGTAGACGCCGCTCACCAGGTTGTTGAACGTCGAGAACAGGATCAGCGCCACCAGCCCGGGCACCACCCGGATCGCCGCGACCGCTCCCCGGACGTCGGAGCGCGAGGCCCCCTCCTCGGGCTGGGGCTCGAGCTCGGGGATGGTGATGGGCAGCAGGTGGAGCAGCGAGGCGCCGGTCAGCGCGATCGCCACCGCGAGCGTCCAGCCCATGCCGATGAGGCCGACGCTCAGGCCGCTGAAGACGCTGGTGATCATGAAGGCCACGCCCTGCACCGTGCCGACGAGCCCGTTGGCCTTGTCGCGGTCGTCCTCGGGCACGAGCAGCGTGACCGTGGTGGACAGCGCGATGTTGCGCAGGCTCTCAACGACACCACCGACGAGGATCACCGCGGAGAACAGCCAGAACCAGGCGCTGCCCCAGTCGGCCAGCCGGTCCTCGCCGAGCAGCAGCCACAGGCCGCCCGACGCGGCGTAGGTGACCAGGGTGACGGTCGAGGAGATCACCATGACCTGCTTCTTGCGGTGGCGGTCCACCAGGGTGCCGAACCAGGTCCCGAGGACGGCCGTGAACAGCATGAAGCCGCCGCCGATGATGGCGGTGGCCATCACCGAGCGGGTCTCGAGGTAGGCCCAGAAGGTCAGGGCGAACCACAGGTAGCTCGAGGTGACGTTGGCGACGAGGGTGTTGCCCAGCACCGCGCGGAAGGCGCGCAGCGTCTCGGGACCGCGCGTCACGCCCGGGGGCAGGTGGGCCTCGAGCTGCGGCGCGGAGGGGTCTGCGGGGACCGGGTCCATCTCGTCCGTGGCCACCCCGGCAGCCTAGGTGTCGCCACCGACAGTGCGCCCGCCGTTTTCCCGGCCGGTGAGGGCCCCGGGCCTACGTCGCCGGGAACTCCTCGGCGACCGCCGTCAGCCTCGCGACGTACGACGGCCAGTCGACGTCGTCGGGCAGGTTGCTCGCGGCGACCTTCATGCCGGCACCGCCGTCGACGCCCTCGCGCAGTATGTCAGCGTGGCCGGCGTGCCGGGTGGTGTCGCTGATGACGTGCAGGACGATCCGGTGCAGCGAGACCTCGCGCCGGTCCGGGTGCCACCACGCCACCGAGCCTCGGGCGTCGAGCGGCAGGTCGGCGATGGTGGCGTCGCTGAACGCCCACACCGAGCGGTAGAACGCGACGACGTCGGCCGCGGGCACGTCCGCGGGGACCCACCAGTCGGCCTGCGGGTCCGCCTCGGCCTCCTCGTCGCTGACGAGCAGCGCCGCACCGGGGTCCGGCCAGTCCCGTCCGAAGGTGGGACCGAAGTAGCCGACCTCGACGTTGGCCGCGTGCCGCACGATGCCGAGCAGGTTCGTGCCCGTCGGGGTGCGGGGCAGCCGCAGGTCACGCTCGCCGAGCCCCTCGAGCTTCCAGAGCAGGGCGTCCCGCGCCTCCTGCAGGTAGTGGAGGAGGGCGGACTTCGGGTCCAGCAGGTCGGTCGGGGTCACGGAGGAGATCCTGCCGCGCCCGACGTACGGTCGCACCGTGGTTTCCCGTGTGCACTCACTCCACGTCGCGCCCGGCCGAAGGCTGCCGACGAAGTCGGTCGCCTCCGTCGAGGCGGAGGCCGGCGTCGGCCTGGTCGGCGACCGCTACCACGGCGCGAAGCACCGGCATGTCACCGTGCAGGCGCTCGACGACCTCGAGGCCGCGGCCGAGGCGCTCGGCCGACCGGTCGACCCCGGCCTGACCCGCCGCAGCGTCACCCTGACCCACGGCCCGTTGCCGACCCGGCCGGGCGAGCGCCTCCGGATCGGCGAGGTCGAGCTGGAGGTCGTGCGGATCGCCGCGCCGTGCCGCCTCCTCGACGACTGGCTGGGCCCGGGGGCGATGACGGCGCTGCGCTCCCCGCGCGGTGGCACCGTCTTCCGGCTGCTGTCGTCGGGGACGATCCGCGTCGGCGACGCGGCGGTCGACGGCTAGGGGTTCTGCACCAGGCGCAGCAGGTTGCCGTCGGCGTCGACCAGCGCCCCGATGCGGATGCCGGACTCCTCGACCCGCGGCGGGTGCAGGCGCGGCCAGCCCACGTGGGTCTGCGGCAGGCCGGCGGCGACGCAGACGGCGTACATCGCGTCGACGTCGTCGAGCCGCAGGCAGCACCCGGCCGCCGTGCTCGCCGGGTCGAGGCCCGGGTCGCGGAAGAACTCGAGCACGACGGTGCCGCGCTCGACGATCAGCCAGCCGGGGTCGTGGAAGGTCGCGCGGAAGCCGAGCGCGGCGTAGAACCCGGCCGTCGCGTCGAGGTCGCGCGAGGGCAGGTTGGGCGTCGCGTGGTCGGCCATGCACCCACGCTAGAGCGGACCGAGGACCTGCGTCACGGGCGCTGTGAGCTCGAGCCGCTCCAGGAGGCCGAGCAGGGTCCGCTCCTCGTAGCGGAAGTGCGACTCCATGATCGCGCCGATGCCGTCGAGGTGACGCCCGAGCGTCGCGGGGTCCGCGGCCGCGTCGACCGCCGCCCGCAGCGCACCGACGAGGTGGCCGATCATCGCGTGGTCCTGCACCAGCGTGCGCAGCGGCTCCGCCAGGTCCGGGTGCTCGGCCGCCACTGCGGGGAAGAGGATGGTGTCCTCACCCCGGTGGTGCCCGTCGAGGGCGGTGCAGAAGCCGCGGCAGAACAGCAGGAGGTCGCGGCTCGCCGACGGCGCGCGTCCCTGGCCCACCTCGTCCTGCGCCACCCGGTGGGCCGCCCGCAGCCGGTCGTGGACCGACCGCATCTCGTGGGCCCAGGCCACCAGCCTGGTCGTGTCGCCCTCAGCCACGTGAGGGCGAAGGGGACGACGTCATGGTCGTGCTCCTTCGTGTCCGGCGCCTCCATGCCTGGCACGGTCTGCCACCGGCACGCGACGCTGGCGTGAGCCTAGCGGCACAGCCGGCCGGCGGCGGAGGGCGTCATCGCGTCAGGTCGGCGGGATCCAGCAGGCGGGCCAGCTTCTCGGGGTTGCGCACGGTGTAGAGCGCGGTCACGAGACCGTCCTCGACCTGCAGCGTCATCACGCTGTCCACCTCGCCGTCGAGGCGCAGCAGCAGCCCGGGCGACCCGTTGACCTCGGCCGGCTCGGCGCTCATCCGTCCCGCCATGGTCGTGATGCCCAGGCCCAGCAGCCGCACCACCCGGTCCTGGCCCAGCACCGGCCGCGGCATCGCCTGCTTGACGCCGCCTCCGTCGCCGAACGCCACCACGTCCGGCGCGAGCAGGTCGGCGAGTGCCTGCAGGTCGCCGGTCTCGATGGCCGCGAGGAACGCCCGGGTCGCCCGCTCGGTGGCGGCCCGGGACACCGCGCCCCGCGGTCGGCGCTCCGCCACGTGCGCCCGGGCCCGACGAGCGATCTGGCGCACGGCGGCCGGGGTGCGGCCGACCGCCTCGGCCAGCTCGTCGTAGGGGAGGTCGAAGACCTCGCGCAGGACGAAGACGGCCCGCTCGGTCGGCGCCAGGGTCTCGAGCACCAGCAGCATGGCGGTCGACAGCGAGTCGGCGAGCGCGACGTCGTCGGCCACGTCGGGGCCCGTGAGCAGCGGCTCCGGCAGCCACGGCCCGACGTAGTCCTCGCGACGCCGGGCCACGGTGCGCAGCCGGTCGAGCGCGGTCCGCGTCACGATGCGGACGACGTACGCGCGCGGGTCGCGCACCTCGTCCCGGTCGACGCGGTCCCACTTGAGCCACGACTCCTGCACGACGTCCTCGGCATCGGCCGCCGAGCCGAGCAGCTCGTAGGCCACGGTGAAGAGCAGGTTGCGGTGCTCGAGGAACGGGTCGCCGCTCATGGCGCCGACGCCACGGCCACGGCCGGCGCCATCGGCGGCAGCCCGCAGGCCTCGGCGTAGTGCTCGGAGCGGATCCCGAGCGCCACGTTGCCCCGCGCGGTCATGTTCATCGCCCCGACGCGGGCGGTGAGCTCGAGCAACCCGTCGGGGCCCAGCTCGGCCAGCAGCGCGGCGGCCATCTCGTCGGTGACGGCGACGGGCGTGCGGCTCATGGCCGCGGCGTACTCCATCACGCCGCGCTCCAGCGGCGAGTACGCCTCCGACGTCCGCCACCGCCGGACCTCGGACGCCTTCTCGAGCGAGAGCCCCCCGTCGCGGGAGCGGAAGTAGTGCAGGTCGAGGCAGAAGCCGCAGCCGACCTCGGCGGCCGCCGCCATGGTGGCGAGCGTCGCCAGCGTCTGGTCGAGCCGGTCCCACTTCTCGGCCCGTCGGCCGAACCTCATGGTGTCGCCCAGCACGCCGCGGTGGTGCCACATCACCCGCGCCCCCACGGGGACGCCGCCGAGCACCCGGCGCATCGCGACCTTCATCAGTCCTCCGTAGAGGCCGGTGATCTCGGTCGGCGGCACGCGCGGCTCGCTGGTCTCGCTGGTCTGGCCGGTGTGGTCGGTCGGGCTCGTCATGGCGGTCTCCTGGGTCGAGGGGGTCTCGACATGGGACGCCGCCCGACGTCCTCGTGTGACAGTCAGCCGACGACGTGCTCGATGGAGTCGACCTCCAGCGTCGGCTCGTGGTCGGCCAGCGTGCCGTCGTCGCGGTCGGGGAAGTCGAAGACCCCGACGAAGAGCTGGAGCGGGTAGCGCGGGCACTGGTCGGAGGTCCGCACCGGCGTGCCGTCGACCGACCACGTGCAACCGGCCGGGCCCATCTCGACGGTGAAGTCGTGCCACTCCCGCAGGTCGAGGGCGAGCGGGGTGACCGAGAAGTCCTCGCGCAGCGCCGGGTCGCGGAAGGCGTGCACGCCTGCTCCGACGCCCGCCGACGGAGCGGCCGGGTCGGTGACCAGGGTGTCGCCGAACACCTCGAACACGCACACCTCGCCGCACCGCTCGGGCTCGTCCTCGAAGCCCGTCAGCCAGACCGAGACCATCGACCGGGCCGTCACGTCGGCGCGGGCGCGCACCGTGAGCCGACCGCCGGTGAGCAGCCAGCCACGGAACGGGTCCTGCTCCTCGGTGACCGTCAGGCCGTCGGCGAACGGCTGCTGGCCGACGGTGGACCCGAGCGCGCCGGCGAAGAGACCCGACGCGATGGTCGAGGTCCGCAGCGCCGGCGTGTGGCGCTCGGGGCACCACAGGCCCTGGGCGGTGGGGATGCGCAGACGGAGCACCGAGCCCGCGACGTCGTACGACGCCCGGGTGCCGTCGCGGGACGACCAGTGGGGCAGGTAGTGCGGCACCCACGTGTCGGCCGCGAGGTCGTCACCCTCGAAGTGCTCCGTCCGCGATCCCATGACGGCCGGGAGTCCGGTCAGGCCCTCAGCGGTGGAGGTCGAACCGGTCGTTGTCCATGACCTTGACCCACGCGGTCACGAAGTCGCGCACGAACTTCTCGCGGGCGTCCTCGCTGGCGTAGACCTCGGCCAGCGCCCGCAGCTGCGAGTGCGAGCCGAACGCGAGGTCGACCGCGGTGGCGGTCCACTTCACGTCGCCGGTGGCGAGGTCCTGGATCTCGTAGACGTTCTCCGTGTCCTGCGAGGCCTTCCACCGGGTGCCCGGGGAGAGCAGGTTGGCGAAGAAGTCGTTGCTCAGCACACCGACCCGGTCGGTCAGCACGCCGTGCGACGATCCGCCGTGGTTGGCGCCCAGCGCGCGGAGACCGCCGACCAGGACGGTCATCTGCGGCGCCGTGAGGTCGAGCATGTAGGCGCGGTCGACCAGCAGCTTCTCGGGCTGGAGCTTCTCGCCGGGACGGACGTAGTTGCGGAACCCGTCGGCGCGCGGCTCGAGGACCCGGAACGAGTCGACGTCGGTCTGCTCCTGGGTGGCGTCGGTGCGGCCCGGGTGGAAGGGCACGCTCACCTCGACGCCGGCGTCGCGGGCGGCCTTCTCGACCGCCGCCGACCCACCGAGCACGATGAGGTCGGCCAGGGACACCTGGGCACCGCCGCGGCCGTTGAAGTCCGAGCGGACCGACTCGAGCACCTGCAGGACGCGGTCGAGCTCCTCGGGCTGGTTGACCGTCCAGCCGCGCTGCGGCTCGAGGCGGATGCGGGCACCGTTGGCGCCGCCGCGCTTGTCGGTGTGGCGGTACGACGACGCGGAGGCCCACGCCGTGCTGACCAGGTCCGACACGCTCAGGCCGGAGTCGAGGACGGCGGCCTTGAGGGTCGCGACGTCGTCGTCGCCGACGAGGTCACCCTCGACCGGCGGCACCGGGTCCTGCCACAGCTGCGGCTCCGGCACCCAGGGGCCGAGGTAGCGGGTGACGGGTCCCATGTCGCGGTGGAGCAGCTTGTACCAGGCCTTCGCGAAGGCCAGCGAGAACTCCTCGGGGTTCTCCAGGAAGCGGCGCGAGATCTTGTCGTACTCGGGGTCGACGCGCAGGGCGAGGTCCGAGGTGAGCATCGTCGGCTTGCGCTTCGGCGAGTCGGGCGTGGGGCCGGGGATGATCGCCTCGGCGTCCTTGGCCACCCACTGCTTGGCGCCCGCGGGGCTCTCGGTGAGCTCCCACTCGTAGCCGTAGAGGATCTCGAAGTAGCGGTTGCTCCACTGGGTCGGCACGTCGGTCCAGGTGACCTCGAGGCCGCTGGTGATCGTGTCCTCGCCCTTGCCGGACCCGTGCTCGCTGATCCAGCCGAGGCCCTGGTTCTCGATCGGGGCGCCCTCGGGCTCGGGACCGATCAGGTCGGGGTTGCCGTTGCCGTGGGTCTTGCCGAAGGTGTGGCCGCCGGCGATGAGGGCGACGGTCTCCTCGTCGTTCATCGCCATCCGGGCGAAGGTGGTGCGGATGTCGCGCGCCGAGGCGAGCGGGTCGGGGTTGCCGTTCGGGCCCTCGGGGTTGACGTAGATCAGGCCCATCTGGACCGCACCGAGCGACTCCTCGAGCTCGCGGTCGCCGGTGTAGCGCTCGTCGCCGAGCCAGGTGTCCTCGGGACCCCAGAAGATCTCCTCGGGCTCCCACACGTCCTGCCGGCCGAAGGCGAAGCCGAAGGTCTCGAAGCCCATGTCCTCCAGCGCGACGTTGCCGGCGAGGACGATGAGGTCGGCCCACGAGATCTTCTGGCCGTACTTCTGCTTGACCGGCCACAGGAGGCGCCGGGCCTTGTCGAGGTTGGCGTTGTCGGGCCAGCTGTTGAGCGGGGCGAAGCGCTGCCCGCCGTCGCCGGCGCCGCCGCGCCCGTCGTAGATGCGGTAGGTGCCGGCCGAGTGCCAGCTCATCCGGATCATCAGGCCGCCGTAGTGACCGAAGTCGGCGGGCCACCAGTCCTGGGAGGTGGTGAGCACCTCGGCGATGTCGCGCTTGAGGGCGTCGACGTCGAGGGAGGCGAAGGCCGAGGCGTAGTCGAAGTCCTCGCCCAGCGGGTCGACCTTGGAGGAGTGGGCGCGCAGCACCGACAGGTCGACCTGCTCGGGCCACCAGTCGCGGATGCTGTGCGGACGGCCGCCGGCCACGGGGGTCGGGGAGTCGATCGCCGGGTTCTCGCTCTCGCTGCCCTCGGCGGCGGCGGAGTCGTGCATGACCGGGCAGCCGGCCGCGGCCTTCCGGTCCACCCCCTGGGGGCTCTCGGTGACGTCGTTGTCCTGGCTGTCGGTCATGGCTTTCCTTCCGGGGGTACGGATGTGGCTCAGGTGCGGATCAGGTACGGATCAGGCGGCGGTGCAGGCGGGGCAGGTGCCCCAGTAGGTGACCTCGGCCTCGTCGACGACGAAGCCGTGGGTGTCGGCGGCGTGCAGGCAGGGGCGTACGCCGACGGCGCAGTCGACGTCGGCGACCACGCCGCACGAGCGGCACACGACGTGGTGGTGGTTGTCGCCCACGCGCAGCTCGTAGCGGGCCGGCGAGCCCGCGGGCTGGATCCTGCGGACCAGGCCGGACTCGGACAGCACGCCGAGGACGTCGTAGACGGCCTGGTGCGACACGCCCGGCTCCTCGAGGCGGACGGCCGTGAGGACGGAGCCGGTGTCGGCGTGGGGGTGCTGGCGGAGTGCGCGCAGGACGGCGAGACGCGGCCGGGTGACCCGCAGGTCGGCGCCGCGGAGCAGGTGCTCGAACTCGCTGTCGTCCATCGCTCCCACCCTGCCGACTTTTCTTGAACGAGTCAAGTTTGTCGGGACGGCCGTGCGGGACGCCGTGGGGACCGTTCGTCGATCCCCACGACGCCCGCGGGAGGCACGTGTCGGGCGGGTGTCAGCTGGCGTCGAGCCGGGACACCTCGTCGGCGCTGAGCTCGATGTCGGCCGCCGCGGCCGAGTCGGTGATGGAGGAGGGACGCTTCGCGCCGGGGATCGGGATGACCACCGGCGACTGGGCGAGCTCCCAGGCGAGCGCCACCTGCTGGGCGCTCACGCCGCGCTCGCCGGCGATCTCGGCGAAGGCGGGGTGCTTCTCGGCCAGCTCCTTGGCGTCGGAGAGGCCACCGAGCGGGCTCCACGGCAGGAAGGCCAGGCCGAGCTCCTCGCAGACCTCGATCTCGGGGCGGCTGGAGCGGAACTTGGGGCTGAACTGGTTCTGCACGCTGACCAACCGCTCGCCCAATACGGCGTGCGCGGCGCGGATCTGGTCGGGGTCGGCGTTGGAGAGGCCGATGTGCGCGACCTTGCCGCTGTCGGCGATCTCCGCGAGCGTGCCGATGACCTCGTCGTAGGGGACCTTCGGGTCGGGGCGGTGGTGCTGCCACAGGGCGACCTGCTCGACGCCGAGGCGCTGCAGGCTCTCGTCGACGGCGCTGCGGAGGTGGTCGGCCGAGCTGTCGGTGTCCCAGCCACCGCCCTCGGTGCGGACGTGGCCGCCCTTGGTGGCGAGCAGGACGCGGTCGCGCACGCCCAGCTCGTCGAGGATGGAGGCGATGAGGCGCTCGTTCTCGCCTTGCGCGCCGGCCCCCTTCTCGTCGCCGGGGCCGTAGGCGTCGGCGGTGTCGAAGAGGGTGACGCCGGCGTCGAGCGCGGCGGAGACGGTGTCGACGAGCTGCTGTCGGGGCTGGGTGCCGGTCTGGTCGAAGGTCATCAGGCCCAGGCCGATGGCGCCGACCTGCTGGGTTCCGAGGGTGCGAGTCTGCATGGATCCGACCCTACGACGCGCAGCCCAAGCCCGACCCGGGGGTCACACGGCGTTGACGCGGAACGTGTCGAGGAGCCCGAAGGCGGCGACGGCGTGCGAGCTGAGGTCGTCGCCGACCGACTGCCGGGCGAAGTCTCCGAAGTCCTGCAGGTCGGCGATCTCGCGGGCGGTGACGTTGCGGAAGCCCATCGACCAGGTCGCGAACGCCCGTTGGACGACGTGCCTGCGGTCCACCACGCGCACGTCGGTGTGGCGGGCGTCGGCGGTGATCACGTCGATCAGCCCGTCGATGACGTCCTCGGGCCCCTCGAGGGTCTGGATGACGGTGCCGCCGCTGTAGAGGAGCAGGCCGGTCACACCGAGCCGCTCGTTCTTCGGGCGGATCTGCTCGATGAGGTCGACCAGCTCGGCGACCGACATCAGCTGCATCGCGGAGCTGGTGTAGGTGATGGTGAGCAGGGTCGGGTCGTCACTGTCCATGGCTCGGTCGAGGCTAGCCACCGTGAGGGGGGTGGACATCACCCCAGGGGAGACAGGTGTGCCCCTCACACCGTGACGACGATCTTGCCGCCGGGGCTCCCCTCCTCGGAGAGCCGGTGCGCGTCGGCGATCTCGTCCAGCGGGAACGTGCGCGCCACGGTCACCCGGAGCCGTCCCTGCTCCACGAGGGCGGCGAGCGCGTCGAGACCGTCGCGGTCGGGGCGCACGAAGAGGTAGCGGCCGCCGATCTCGGCCACCGCGCCCGGGTCGATGATGCTGACCACCCGGGCCGGGTCCTTCACCTGGGCCGCCGCGTCCGCGAGGGCGTCGCCGCCGACCAGGTCGAGCACGGCGTCGACGGGGCCACCGTGGGCGGCGAGCTGCTCGCTGACGGGACCGGCGTGGTGGTCGAGCACGACGGTCGCGCCCAGCTCGCGCACGAGGTCGTGGTGGGCGGGTGAGGCCGTGCCGACGACCTCGGCACCGCGGGCCACGGCGATCTGCACGGCGAGCTGCCCCACCCCGCCGGAGGCGGCGTGCACCAGCACGCGATCGCCGGGACCGACCTCGAGCAGCTCGGTGAGCGCCTGGTGGGCGGTGAGGCCCGCGAGCGGGACGGCGGCCGCCTCCTCGAAGGACATCGACGGCGGCTTGAGCGCGACGGTCCGCTCGGGAGCCGGGACCAGCTCGGCGGCGGTGCCCTGGGAGACGTCGTCGCGGCGGACGTAGCCCCAGACCTCGTCCCCGACCCGGACGCCGGTGCGCACCGCCGGCCCGACCGCCTCCACGACCCCGGCGACGTCCCAGCCGGGGATGATCGGCAGGTGGTGGGGGAACGCGCCGCTCAGATGGCCCTCGCGCACCTTCCAGTCGACGGGGTTCACGCTGGTGGCCCGGACCCGGACGAGCACGGAGTCCGGCCCGACGGGCGGGTCGGGCCGCTCTCCCACGGTCAGCACCTCGGGACCGCCGAAGGTGTCGTAGCTGGCTGCGCGCATGCTGGTCTCCTGATGTCGTCGGGGGCGCCGGTCGCCGGCGCCCGCACGGTCAACCGTCGCAGGGACGGGTGGTGTTCCCGTCCCGGCGGGTCAGTCGACGTCGATGCCCGTGACCCACCGCTCGCCGGGGTCGCCGCCCCAGGCGTCCCAGGCCACGCGACCGGGCGAGGGGAAGCCGTCGCCACCCTGCGTGAAGCCCTCGGCGTCCTTGTCCACGGTGTGCCGCGCGAAGTAGCCCTGCATCTTCTTCACGTCGGCGTCGCTGACGTCCTTGCCGTCGGCGAGCTGGTGGGCGCGGTGGCGCCCGACGTCGGTGAAGCCCTTGCCGGCCCTGCCCTCCTCGATCCACCGGACGGCGCGCTGGGCCGCCTCCTGCACGTCCTTCGGGGGCTGGTGTGCCACGTCTCCTCCAGGCTGGGTCTCGGCGTACGGGCCGCCCACGCTAGGTCGCTCTCCACCGCCACCGCCCCACCCCGTGGGACGAGCGCATCCCGACGGCCCGGGGCGATCCCGGGGCCCGGCAAGGGAAGCCTGTCCTGTCTGGACGGACGCCCGATCGAGGGGGATCGTCGGGACATGACCACCATGAACCTGCCGATCGTCAGCTCGTGCAGCGTCGACGGCTGCTCCTACAACCACGACCACGACTGCCACGCCGGTGCGATCACCGTCACCGGCTCCGCGGGCGCCGCCTGCGGCACCTTCGTCCACACCGCCGACAAGGGCGGCGTCGACGCCCACGGCCGCGTGGGCGCCTGCCACCGCGCGGACTGCCGCCACAACGACCACCTCGAGTGCACCGCCTCCGGTGTCGACGTGGGTGCCGGCGCCGATCCCGCCGACTGCCTCACCTTCGCGCCGGCCTGAGCCGACCGGTTCCATCCGCCACAACGGCGGCGAACGGCCCCGCCGCGGGCGGTGGTGGTCCGACGGCCCGGGGCTCTGGGTACCCCGGACCGTCGGAGACTCAGGGGCGGGTCAGCGCCGGTGCACCCTCACCTTGACCGTGCGAACGGCCGCCAGCGTGCGGTCGTCACCGGCGTAGGCGATCCTCAGCCTCGTCGTGCCTGCCGCCTCGAGGACCGGCAGGGTGAAGGTCACCCGGCCGGCGCGGAGCCGGCCGGTGAGCTTCCTCGACCCGACCCGCAGCGTGACCTTGCCCGACGGGGTCGTCCCGGCGGCAGCCACGCGGACCACCACCTTCGCTCGCGTCCTCCCCGCCAGCACCGTGCCGGGCCTGACCTTCACGGTCATGGTCGGCTTCACCTGGGTGACCGGTGCCGGAGCGGGCGTCGGCGTGGGGGTCGGCGTGGGGGTCGGCGTGGGCGCGGGAGTGGGCGTGGGGGTCGGGACGGGCGGGGCGGCGGTCACGACGACCGGCAGGGACACCGTGGTCCCGGTGGTGGTGCCGACGATCCGCACCGTGGTGGGACCGGTGGGCAGGTCGGCCGGGATCGTGGCCCGCACCGCGACGGTGCCGTCCCCGTCGAGGAGGTTGTCGGTGCGGGTGCCGTCCACCGGGAACGACCCGGCGGGCCGGCCCCCGATCGTCACGTCGACGGCGGTGTCGCGGGGGTCCGTCGGAGCGGAGTAGGACCACGAGCTGAGGTCGACGGCGTACGTCGTGCCGGCGGCGTACGACGCCTGCGCCCCACCGGGGACGCTGACCCCGATCGCCCGCTGGGTCCGCGGCACGGCGAGCGGGCCGGCGGCGGAGGTGTCGGCGACGTAGGCCGCGAGGGCCGACACCGTGCTCGCCTGGCGGACCTGGGGGACGAGCCCGGCGGTGAACCCGCGGAAGTTGTCGGCTCCGGCCGCGAGCGACTGGCCGACCGTGACCGAGTAGTTGCCGGTCGGGTTGAGCGCGACTCCGTCCAGCCACATGCCGGTGATCCGGTCGCCCTGAGGGCGGGTGGGGTCGTGGGTCCAGGTGAATCCGGACGAGGCCCCGAGGCGCAGGAACGCCGGGCTCGGCACCGTGCCGCCGGCCGTGAGCTGCCACTGCTGCTCCAGCACGGTCTTGATCCGCGCCCCGGTGAGGCGCATGTTGACCAGCGGCTCGTCGGCGACGGCGGCGGCCGCCTGGGCGTACGTCGTGGTGGCCGGGTAGGTGCCGCCGGCGACGAGGTCGGCCTTCAGCGCCGTGGGACTGGTGAAGGAGATCCGCGCCGTGCCCCCGCTGCTGGCGCGGGTCGCCCACCGCTGGGCGTCCGCGACGAGGTTGCCGAGGGTCGACTCGCCGCCGGGGTTGGGGGTCGTGCCGTTGGCCCGGGTGGCCCTGCGGGCGGGCCCGGCGAGCGGTCCGAGGGCGACGCCCGGCTGCACCTGGACGTCACGGAAGTCGACCTGCGCGGACTCGCTGCGGTTCTCGAGGCCGATGAAGCCGCCTGCGGCGACGGTCCTGTCCACGGCGTTGACGGGGGTGCCGTTGAGGAGGACGCGGATCCGGGCGGGGGTGACCTGGATCGAGAACCGGTTCCACTGCGTGACGGGCCTGGTCGCGGCCGCGAGCGCGGCGGCGTCCGCGGCCTGGACCACGCTCCCGTCCGCGGACCGGATCGTGGCGGTGTCGGTGGCGCCGATCATCACGCGGTAGCCGCCGGTGGGCTGGACACCGGTGTTGGTGCTCGAGCCGACGAGCACGCTCGAGGCGTCGTCGACGTCCTTCCGCCTCCAGTCCAGCCCGAGGGTGTAGGCACCGGACTGCTGCTGGGTGGTCGTGGCTCTGGTCCAGGTGGTGCCCGGACCGCGGAACCCGCGGATGGTGCAGTCGGTCTGGTGCCCGAAGCCGCCGGCTCCGGCCTTGCGCCACTGGTCGAAGGAGGCGAAGGTGCCGTCGAAGAGCCGCGCCGCGCCGGTGGCGAGCGGGGTGGGGGCGCAGGTGTCGGGTGCCGTGCCGCCGACCTGGATCGCGTCGAAGTTGAGCCGGCACATCTCCTGTGTCCGGTCGCAGCTGATGGCGAGGGTGTTGGTCCCCTGCACGAGGGCGACGTCGGCGCGGGCGAACTCCCAGTCCTCCCAGCTCCCGGTCAGGGGGTAGGGCACGACCTGCCGGGTGCCGTTGGCGACCAGGCCCATGGAGCGGGTGACGTTCTCCTCCGCGCTCAGCGGGCCGGCGGCGTACCGGATCCACACCGGGTAGGTGCCGGCCTCCGGCACGGTGACCGTCATGGTGGAGGTCATCCCGGTCTCGCGGAACGTGTAGGACCCGGAGCCGGAGAAGTTGCCGTGGTCGCCGGAGTTGAGCGCCGGCCCACCGCTGATCTGGCCGTCCTCCACCTCGAGCCAGGCGACCTGGGTGTCGCCGGGCGCAGCGGCGGCCGAACCCGCCGCGACGGCCAGTCCGGCGACCCCGAGCGACACGGACAGGAGTGCCGTGGACGCACGGCGCAGGCGGGCGGGACGGATGACGGAACGACGCACGACGGGCTCCTCTGCGGGCGCTGTGACGCACGCCACAGCCGAGTCGCACGCTAGCGGCGTCGGTTCAGCATGTCGAACCACGTTCCACATCGTGGAACTCCTCCGGTTGTGGTGCCGCGAGCCGATCAAGAGTTCACATTCCTGACCGCCGCACGGTGCGACACTCGAGTCGTGCCCGACCCGCCAGCCCTCCGCCGCCTGGAGACCTCGCGGCTGGTCCTGCGTCGCCGGCGCCCGGAGGAAGCCGCGACCTACCGACAGCTGTGGACCGAGCGCGACCCGCGCGTGCCTGCTCGGCGGAGGATCGACACCGAGGGGCGGCCCACGATCGACGACATCAGGGAGCAGGTCCGCGCGGAGTCCTCGAGGTCGGGCCTGGTCGTCCTGGCTGTCGTGCGCCGCGACACGTCCGAGGTGATCGGCTACTGCGGTCTGTTCACGGTCGACGGGCGGCCGTCCGACGAGCCGGAGCTCGCCTTCGAGCTGCTCCGATCGGTGCACGGCCACGGCCTGGCGACGGAGGCGGCCCGCGCAGTCGTCGAGTGGGCGGAGCAGGCCGAGTTGCCCCGCCTGTGGGCGGACGTCTGGGACTGGAACACCGCGTCGCGTCGGGTCCTCGACAAGCTGGGCTTCCGGGAGACGGGCGCGGCGACCGCGGGTGAGCACGGCGTCAGCCTCACGACCGTGCTGGAGCTCCAGCCGGCGCCTCGTCGGGCGGCTCGTCGGGCGGCTCGGCCCCCGGGACGGCCCGAGCACCCGCCATCATGAGTGCTCGGACCTGGCCGACGGGCACTCATGATTGCCGCGAGGACGTGGTGCCACCGTACCCACGCGGGCGGCGCTGATTCGTCGTCGCCCCACGTCGTACGCCGCCGGGCCGTGACGGTGGGCCCGGCGGTGCGGGCCTCAGCCCTGGGCCATGTCGACGAAGCGCGAGTAGTGACCCTGGAAGGCCACCGTCAGGTCGCGGGTCGGGCCGTTGCGGTGCTTGGCCACGATCAGGTCGGCCTCGCCGGGGCGGGTCGACTCCTTCTCGTAGACGTCGTCGCGGTGGAGCAGGATTACCATGTCGGCGTCCTGCTCGAGCGACCCCGACTCACGCAGGTCGCTCATCATCGGGCGCTTGTCGCCGCGCTGCTCGGGACCACGGTTGAGCTGCGACAGCGCGATGATGGGCAGCTCGAGCTCCTTGGCGAGGAGCTTGATGTTGCGGGAGAACTCCGAGACCTCGAGCTGGCGGGACTCGACCTTCTTGCCCGAGCTCATCAGCTGCATGTAGTCGATGACGATGAGCTTGAGGTCGTGGCGCTGCTTGAGCCGCCGGGCCTTGGCGCGGATCTCCATCATGGTCATGTTGGGGCTGTCGTCGATGAACATCGGCGCCCCGGAGACCTGGCCCATCTTGCGGGCGAGCTTCTCCCAGTCGTCGTCGCGCATGGTGCCGTTGCGGATGTGGTTGAGCGGCACCTTCGCCTCGGCGGAGAGCAGCCGCATCATGATCTCCGAGCGCGTCATCTCCAGGCTGAAGAAGCAGCTCGTCAGGTTGTTGTGGATCGAGGCGGCGCGGCAGAAGTCGAGGGCGAGGGTCGACTTCCCCATCGCGGGGCGGGCCGCGACGATGATCATCTGGCCGGAGTGGAGGCCGTTGGTGAGGTCGTCGAGGTCGGCGAACCCGGTCGGCACGCCGTAGAGGCCGGCCTCGCGGTTGCCGATGGCCTCGATCTCGTCGAGGACGCCGCTCATGATGTCGCTGAGCGGTGCGTAGTCGACGCTCGCGCGACGGTCGGTGACCTTGTAGACCTCGGCCTGGGCGTGGTCGACCACGTCGTCGATCTGGCCCTCGCCGGCATAGCCGAGGGCGGCGATCCGCGTGCCGGCCTCGACCAGGCGGCGCAGGATCGCCTTGTCGCGCACGATCTCGGCGTAGTAGCCGGCGTTGGCGGCGATCGGCACGTTGGCGGACAGGGTGTGGAGGTAGGGGGCGCCGCCGATGCGCTGGAGCTCGCCGCGCTTCTGCAGCTCCGCCGCCACCGTGATCGGGTCGGCGGGCTCGCCGCGGCCGTAGAGGTCGATGATCGCGTCGTGGATGACCTCGTGGGCCGGGCGGTAGTAGTCCACGCCCTTGATGACGTCGACCACGTCGGCGATCGCGTCCTTGGACAGCAGCATCGAGCCGAGCACGCTCTGCTCGGCAGCGTTGTCCTGCGGAGGGGTCCGGTCCCCGGCGGAGCGCGGCGACTCCCCCGGCTCGTAGGCCGCCGGACCATCGCCCCATGCCTGGTCGGTGTCCCCCTCGAATGCGACGCTCACCGGTGCTCCTCCACTGTCACTGCCCACGACCCACCGCACTCCACGCTAGGGACGACCTCCGACATCACGTCGGACCCGTCGCGCGCGAGACCAGCTCCCGGATCACTGCCCGCGCGAGACCGTACGTGCTGCCGGGCGACGATGGGAAGCCAGCGGCACCGAGTTATCCACAGGTTCTGTGGACAATGTGCTCCCGCCCGTGGACGACACGCGGCACGACGTGCACTCGCCGTGGACCGACCTGTGGAGAGAGTGCTGACGCCGCTTCGAACTTGGGCGCTGACCTGCGGAAACGCCGCCCACAGGCTGTGGACGAAAATCCCCACCCCGATCGCGTCGTTCATCTGTCCGACATCTGGATGATGCCTGTTGCTTTGTCGACACGGCCTCGTGACGCCCACCACCCGCAGCATCATCCACACGGTGATTCACAGGTAGTCCGAAGGGACTATGTACACCCACGGCCCGCCTCGATAGCCCCGGTTCCTAGGCTGCGGGCGTGAAGGCCGTCGACCGCGAGATCCTCCGCCTGGCCGTGCCGGCCTTCCTCGCCCTGGTCGCCGAGCCGATGTTCCTGCTCTCGGACGCGGCGATCGTCGGCCACCTCGGCACGCCCGAGCTCGCCGGCCTGGGGGTCGCGGCCGTCGTCCTCCAGACGGTCGTCGGCCTGTGCGTCTTCCTCGCCTACGGCACCACCGCCAGCGTCGCGCGCCACCTCGGCGCCGGCGACCTGCGCGCCGCCCTCGCCCAGGGGGTGGACGGGGTGTGGCTGGCCGTGGTCATCGGCACCGTCGCGACGGTCGGTGGCATCGCGCTGACACCCGTCCTCGTCGGTGCCTTCGACACCGGCTCGGAGGTCGCCGGGCACGCCGAGACCTACCTGGCCATCGCCTTCCTCGGGACGACGCCGCTGCTCGTCATGCTGGCGACCACGGGCGTGCTGCGCGGCCTGCAGGACACGCGTACGCCGTTGCTCGTCGCCGTCGTCGGCAACGGCCTCAACATCGCGCTCAACGTCCTGCTCGTCTACGGCCTCGGGCTCGGCATCGCCGGCTCCGCGATCGGCTCGGTGGTCGCGCAGGTGCTGTCGGCCGCGTGGCTGGTCGTGGTCGTGGTGCGCGCGGCTCGCGCACACGACGCGCCGCTCTCGCCCGACCGGGCCGGGATCCTGGCCGCCGCGCACGCCGCCGTCGCGCTCGTCATCCGCACCCTCGCCCTGCGCGCGTGCCTGCTCGTGGGGACGTACGCCGTGACGCGGGTGGGCACGCAGGGCACCGACGTCAACGTCGCCACCCACCAGATCGCGATCACGCTGTGGACCTTCTTGGCGTTCGCCCTCGACGCGATCGCCATCGCGGCGCAGGCCCTCACCGGACGCGCCCTCGGCGGCGGTGACGTCGAGGGCACGCGGCGGCTCACCCGGCGGATGATCCGGTGGGGCTGGGGCAGCGGCGTCGTGGCCGGCGTGGGCCTGGCGGTCGCGTCGCCCTTCCTCGGCGCCCTGTTCACCAGCGACCCGGAGGTGCGCGAGCTCCTCGTGCCGGTGCTCCTCGTCGCCGCCCTCGGCCAGCCGCTGGCCGGTGTGGTGTTCGTGCTCGACGGGGTCCTGATCGGCGCCGGCGACGGCGCCTTCCTCGCGTGGGCCGGGATGGTGGTGCTGGCGGCGTACGCGCCCGCCGCCCTGTGGGCTGCCACCCTGCCCCACGGGCTGGTCGCGGTGTGGGTGGCGATGACGTTCGTCTTCATGGGGGCCCGAGGCGTGCTGCTGTCCTGGCGGGCACGCGGGGACGCCTGGATCGTCACCGGCGCGTCGGTCGGTCGCTAGCCCGGAGATGCCGAACGGCCCGCCACCTCCGAGGAGGGGCGGGCCGCCGGGTGGTGCGGTGCGTCAGGTGGTGCGTGCGTCGAGTCAGGCAGGCACGACGTTGAGGGCCACCGTGGCGGACACCTCGTCGTGCAGCTTGACCGACACCTCGTGGGCGCCGAGCGACTTGATCGGGTTGACCACCACGATGGTGCGGCGGTCGACCGGCTCGCCCGAGATCTCGGTGATCGCGTCGGCGATCTCCGAGGTGGTGACGGCGCCGAACAGGCGGCCGCCCTCGCCGGCGCGGACCTTCACGTTGACCGCGTTGGCCTCGAGCTTGGTCTTGATCTCGCGGGCGTGGCTCTCGTCGCGGGCCGCACGCGAGGCGCGGGCCGTCTTGATCGACTCGATGGTCTTCTCGCCGCCGCGGGTCCAGCGGATGCCGAGGCCACGGGGAACGAGGTAGTTGCGGCCGTAGCCGTCCTTGACCTCGACCACGTCGCCGGGGGCGCCGAGGCCGTCGACCTCCTGGGTCAGGATGAGCTTCATGTTCCGTGCCCCTCTCAGCGACCGGTGGACGTGTAGGGCAGCAGAGCCAGCTCGCGCGCGTTCTTGACGGCGATGGCCACGTCGCGCTGGTGCTGGACGCAGTTGCCGGTCACGCGACGGGCGCGGATCTTGCCACGGTCGGAGATGAACTTGCGGAGGAGCGTGGTGTCCTTGTAGTCGACACCGGTCGCCTTCTCCTTGCAGAACTGGCAAACCTTCTTCTTGGGCTTGCGCAGAATTGCCTTGGCCATTGTGGTGCTCCCTTTCAGTGAGCCCGGCCCTGAAGGCAATCAGGGACGGAATGGTGGTGTGGTGCTGGAAAGTGTCCGGATCAGAAGGGGGGCTCGTCGTTGCCGCCGCTGACCCCGGGCGTGGCCCACGGGTCGTTGGCCGGCGCGGACTGGCCGCCACCCTGGGGCTGGGACTGGCCGCCCCAACCACCGCCGCCGCCACCCTGCGCGGGCGCCGGGCTGGCCCACGGGTCGTCGGCCGGAGCGGACTGGCCGCCACCGCCCGAGTAGCCGCCGCCGCCACCGCCGCCGCCGGAGTAGCCGCCACCGCCGCCGGACCGGGTCGTCTTGGTGACCTTGGCCGATGCGGAACGCAGCGACGGGCCCACCTCCTCAACGTCGATCTCGAAGACGGTGCGCTTCTCGCCCTCGCGGGTCTCGTACTGACGCGACTTGAGGCGACCCTGGACGATCACGCGCATGCCCCGCTGGAGGGACTCGGCGACGTTCTCCGCGGCCTGCCGCCACACAGCGCAGGAGAGGAACAGCGTGTCGCCGTCCTTCCACTCGTTGCTCTGGCGGTCGAAGGTGCGCGGCGTCGACGCGATCCGGAAGTTGGCCACGGGCGCCCCCGAGGGGGTGAACCGCAGCTCCGGGTCGTCGACGAGGTTGCCGATCACGGTGATGGTGGTCTCGCCTGCCATGTCAGGTCTCCTCAGAATGTCCTGCTGGTCCGGGTTGCTCTCGGTGTGCTGCCCATCAAACAGGCAGCGACCGACAGCGGGAAGGGTCTATCCACAGACGCCCCTGCGGGCATCAGTGGGCGTCGGGACGCATGACCTTCGTGCGCAGGATCGACTCGTTCAGCGTGAGCTGGCGGTCGAACTCCTTGACCGTCGCGGGCTCGGCCGTCAGGTTGATCACGGCGTAGATGCCCTCGGCGTTCTTCTGGATCTCGTACGCCATCCGGCGACGACCCCACACGTCGAGCGACTCGATCGAGCCACCGTCCTTGCGGATTACGTTGAGGTACTTGTCGAGCGACGGCTCGATGGTGCGCTCGTCGAGACTCGGGTCGAGGATGACCATCACTTCATAGGCACGCATAGCGGTCTCCACCTCCTCTGGGCTAGAGCGGCCACGGGCTCTCCGTGGCAGGAGGACTGTGCGTTGCGGCCGCGACATCGGTCGCGGCCACGGTGGTGCAGGTCGCCCGAAGGCAACCGGGGAAGACTACCAGCGGCGCGGCGCCCCGCCGGAATCGTCGTACGCCGCCCCGGGCCGGCCCCGCCGGACCCCCTCCGGCGGAGCTTTGCACCCGAGTTGCGTGCTTGCAGGTCGAGATCTCCACCTGTAACCCCGGCGGTCACCGGATATCCGGTGACCGCCGGGGATCTCACGAGGGTCAGTCCGCCGACCGACGCACCGCGGCGAGCGCGGTGCCGACGAGCGTGGCGAGGAGCGCGAGCCAGTAGCCGAAGCCGTGGCCCTGGTCGATCAGGTCGCAGACCGAGGCACCGAAGGCGTCCTCGTCGCAGGACCCGCCGGGGACGACGAACAGCGCGAGGACGGTGCAGAGCGCGGCGACGGCGAACAGGCCCAGGACGAGCGTGCGCACGGGGACCGGCAGCGAGAGGCTGACACCGAGGAGGCGGGCGAGGAGCAGCCCGGCGCCGGCGAGGGCCAGCACCGCGCCGAACCAGCCGAAGAAGCCGTGCCAGGCGGTCGCCGACTCGCTCACGCTGCTGCCGAAGGCGTCGACGGAGACGGTGTAGTAGGGCAGCAGCGAGCCGAGGAACGCGAGCGCCCCGGCGCCGATGATCCCGAGGTCGAGCCGGTCGGCTCCCTTGAGCGTCTCGACGGCCGGGGCGGAGCCGGCCGGGGTGGAGCCGGCCGGCGTGGAGCCGGCCGGGTGCGGCTCGTGCGGCTGGTGCGGCTGGTGCGCGCCGCCGTACGACGGTGAGGCGGGCGCCGCGTCAGGCGTCGCGTCAGGCGTCGGGTCGGGCGTGGGCTCGGGCGTGGGCCCGGCCCCGGGTGTGGTGTCGGACATGGATGTGCTCCCCCGCTGGGGTCCCGTGGTCGGGACCGATCGCGCGAGGGTCCCGCACCCGGACGCACGGCGGCAACACGACCGTTGCGAGAGGTCCAGACCATCGTGGGCCACCGCCTGTGGAGGACGGGCCCGCCGGCCACGGGCGAGGACTAGCGTCGAGCGGTGCCCGCAGTCGCGCCGGTCCGGACCTCCGCCGTGGTGGCGGGGCGCTACGTCCTGCTCGACCAGATCGGCACCGGCGGGATGGGCTCGGTGTGGCGGGCCCGCGACGCGCGCACGGGCTGCCTGGTGGCGGTCAAGGTGCTCGGCCGGCACAGCTCGGCGCTGCTCGCGCGGTTCGTGCGGGAGCAGGCCGTCCGGGTGCGCCACCCCCACGTCGTCGCGCCGCAGGGCTGGGCGGCCGAGGACGACCTCGTCGTGCTGGCGATGGAGCTGGTGGCGGGCGGGTCGGTCGCCGACCTGCTCCGCGAGCACGGGCCGCTCGACGCCGGCACGGCCGCCCTGCTGCTCGAGCAGCTGCTGTCCGGGCTCGCCGCGGTGCACGCGGCCGGGCTGGTGCACCGCGACGTGAAGCCCGCCAACCTGCTGCTGGAGGCGACCGGCGAGGCCGGTCCGCACCTGCGCCTCGGTGACTTCGGTGTCGCCGCCCCGGTGGCGGACCGCCGCTTCACCACGGTGCCCGGCGCGATCGGCACCGACGGCTACATGGCTCCCGAGCAGGCGCGGGGGGCGCCGCCGGAGCCGACGCAGGACCTGTACGCCGTCGGGCGGGTGGCCCTCGAGCTCGTCACCGGCCTGCCGCCGGCCCGGCAGCGCGAGATCCCGTCCCACCCGCTGCGGCCGCTCGTCGAGCGGCTGCTGGTCCGTGACCCCGAGCAGCGCATCGCCACCGCGGACGCGGCGCTGCGCCTCCTGCGGAGGCTCCCGCTGCCGCCGGCCGTCCCGCCACCGGTGCCCGACCGCCTCGGGCCGGCCCCGCGGCAACGGCGTACGGGCGGGTCGGGGGCAGGGGTCGAGTGGGCCGCCTGGCTGGGCGTCGCCGCGCTGTGCGGCGTGGTCGCCGGCTGTCTGTGCCTCCTCCTAGGCTGGGCGCCATGAGCAGCCAGCCGTCAGCCCTCCCGATCGGCGCCCACGTCGAGCAGACCGACCCCGTCGCCGAGGCGCGCGCGCGCGACACCACGCTCGTGCAGTTCTTCCTGGGCGACCCGCAGGGCTTCAAGGGCCCGGAGGTGCGGTTCGAGGGCGGTCCCGCGGCGCTGCGCGCGGCCGCCGAGGAGGCCGGCGTCGACCTCTACGTCCACGCGCCCTACATCGTCAACGTCGCCACGACCAACAACCGGATCCGCATCCCGAGCCGCAAGCTGCTCCAGCAGCACATGGACGCCGCGGCGGAGATCGGCGCCCAGGGCCTCATCGTCCACGGCGGCCACGTCAACAAGACCGACGACCCGGCGGTGGGCTTCGACAACTGGCGCAAGGCGATCGACGCGACCGACATCAAGGTCCCGCTGCTCATCGAGAACACCGCCGGCGGCGACAACGCCATGGCGCGCCACCTCGACCGGATCGCCGGCGTCTGGGACGCCATCTCCGCCGCCGACGGGTCCGACCGCGTCGGGTTCTGCCTCGACACCTGCCACGCCTGGGCCGGCGGCATCGAGCTCGGCGACGCCGTCGAGAAGGTCCGGGCCATCACCGGGCGGATCGACCTGGTCCACGCCAACGACTCGCGCGACGCCTTCGACTCCGGCGCCGACCGGCACGCCAACTTCGGCAGCGGCCACCTCCCCGCCGACGAGTTCGCCGGCGTGGTGCGCGAGGCGGGTGCGCCGGTCATCTGCGAGACGCCCGGCGGCGCCGCCGAGCACCTGGCCGACTTCGCCTGGCTCCGCGACCACCTCTGACCACCTGTGACCGACGGGACAGACGGTCGGCCGGCTAGATGACGTGCCCGCCGTTCACCGTGATGCGCTGACCGGTGATGAACCCGCCGGCGTCCGAGGCCAGGTGGGCCACCATCGCGGCCACGTCGTCGGGCGTGCCCATCCGTCGCAGCGGCACCTCGGCCGCGTAGGCGTCCGTGCTGATGCCGGCGTGGCGCTCGACCGGGATCCACCCGGGCTGGACGAGGTTGACGGTGATGCCGTCCGGGCCCAGCTCCTTGGCCCACACCTTGACGAGCCCGACCTGGGCGTTCTTGGCCGCGACGTACGCCGACATGCGCGGCGCCGCCCGGTCCGCGAGGTCGGACCCGATGAGAATCACCCGCCCGTCGCCGGACGCCCGCATGCTCACGAGCGCCGCCTGCACGAGCAGCGTGGGGCTCTTGACGAAGAACTCCAGCTGGTCGAGGTGGGAGCGCCAGGACAGGTCGTCCACACCGACCTCGGGCTGGGGACCGGTGGCGTTGGCGACGACCGCGGTGACGGGACCGAGGGTGCTGGCGACCCGGTCGAAGAGGCCGGACACCCCGTCCTCGTCGACGACGTCGGCCGCGAACGCCTCCGCGACGCCGCCGGCGTCCCTGATCCGTGCGACGACGGAGTCGGCGCCCTCCCGGCCACGCAGGTAGTTGACCGCGACGGGCCGACCGGAGGCCGCGAGCCGCAGGGCGATCGCCGCGCCGAGCCCCCGTGACGCGCCCGTGACGACCGCGACTCCCGCGGAGCCGCCGCGCTCAGACGGTGTCACGACGCACGAGCTCGGGCACGAAGACGACGTGACGCGGGGCGCCGCGTCCACCCTGGTCGATGGTCTCGGTGAGGAGCCGGACCGCCTCGGTCACCATCTGGCCGATCGGGTTGCGCAGCGTGGTGAGGGGCGGCTGGGTGCGTTCGGCGACGCCGAGGTCGTCGTAGCCGACGATCGCGACGTCGTCCGGGACACGGAGGCCGCGGGCCTCCAGCTCGCGCATCGCACCGAGTGCCATGAGGTCGGAGGCCGCGAAGATCCCGTCGATGTCGCCGTCGGCGTCGAGGAGCTCGGCGCAGGCCGTGGTCCCGCTGTGCTCGGTGAAGTCGCCGTAGGCGACCCGGCTGCTGTCCAGGCCCGCGGCCTCCAGCTCCTGGCGCCAGCCCGCGAGCCGGTCGTGACCGGCGCGCATGTCGCGCGGTCCGGCGATCGCGGCGATCCTGCGCCGGCCGCTCTCCACCAGGACGCGTACGGCCTGGGCCGCCGCGCCGGCGTTGTCGCTGTCGACGACGGAGACCCGGTCGGCGCCGAGCCAGGGCGTGCCGATGAACACGCACGGCAGCCCGAGGTCGGAGAGGTGCTCGGCGAGACGGTCGTCGCGGTGGTGGGACGCGACGATGGCACCGTCGACGTAGCGCCCGCGCAGGTAGAGCAGCATCCGGCTCTCGTCGCCGGGCTGGGCGAGCAGGAGCACGAGCTGCAGGTCGCGCTCGCGCAGCGCGCGCGCCACGGCGTGCAGCATCCGCGCGAAGAACGGGTCGGAGAAGACCCGCTCGTCCGACTCGGGCAGGATCACCGCGACGGAGCCGGTCCGCTGCATGACGAGGGAGCGGGCGGCACCGTTGGGCGTGTAGCCGAGCTCGCGGACGGCGTCGAGGACCGCCGCCTGCGCCTTCGCGCTCACCTTGGACCGGCCGTTGATCGCACGCGACGCCGTCGCCTTGCTGACCCCCGCCAGCCGGGCCACCTCGTCCAGCGTGGACGCGTGCGCCTTGACCACCACCTGGCTCACGCTACTGGCAGGCCGTTCGCCACGGCCACCTCCGCGAACCACCGCGCGCTGTCCTTCGGCGTGCGCACCTGGGTGTCGTAGTCGACGTGGACGATGCCGAAGCGGTGGGCGAAGCCATAGCTCCACTCGAAGTTGTCCATCAACGACCACACGAAGTAGCCGCGCACGTCGACGCCCGCGTCCAGCGCGTCCAGCACTGCGTGAAGGTGCTGCTCGATGAACTGCTGCCGGCCGGTGTCGTGGATGGCACCGTCGACCACCACGTCGTCGGCCATCGCGCCGTTCTCGGTGATGTAGATGGGCGGGGCGCCGTAGGTCTCCTCGAGCCGGACGAGGAGGCGGGTGAGTGCGTCCGGGTCGATCTCCCAGTCCCGGTCGGTGGTCGGCCGGCCCGTCCGTGGGAAGACGAAGCCACCACCGGGGTACGGCGACTCGCGGGGGCGCGAGGAGTGCTGGATCCGGCTCCCGAGGAGCTCGTCCGGCTCGACGTCGTACGGGAGCGCCGCCGGGAGGTCACCGTGGTAGAAGTTCACGCCGAGGAAGTCGGTCGGCGCACTGATCAGCTCGAGGTCGCCGTCGAGGACGAAGTCCTCCCAGCGCCTGCCCTCGAAGAGCATGCCCTCGGTGTCGCGGGAGAGGTCGTCGGCGTACTTGCCGAGGAACAGCGGGTCGAGGAAGACACGGTTGTGGAAGCCGTCGAGGCGCCGGGCCGCATCGACGTCGTCCTCGCGGGTCGGGTCGAAGGGGTCCGCCACCGTCGGGTTGAGGGTGATGCCCACGGCCTTGCCGTTGTCGGGGGTCCCGCCGCGGCTGCGGAACTCCTCGACGAACAGCCCGTGCCCGAGGAGCAGGTGGTGCGCCGCGACGACGCCGGCGACGCCCTCGCGGCGTCCGGGCGCGTGGCCACCGCTGGTGTAGCCCATGAAGGCGGAGCACCAGGGCTCGTTGTGGGTCGTCCAGCTGTCGACCCGGTCGCCGAGCGCGTCGTGCACGGCCATCGCGTAGTCGAGGAAGCGGTGCGCGGTGTCGCGGTTGGTCCAGCCGCCCCGGTCCTCCAGCGCCTGCGGGAGGTCCCAGTGGTAGAGCGTCAGCCAGGGCGTGATCCCGGCCGTCAGCAGCTCGTCGGTGAGCCTGCTGTAGAAGTCGAGCCCCGCCGTGTTGACCGGACCGCCGTCCGGGCGCACCCGCGGCCAGGCGACCGAGAAGCGGTAGGACGCGAGGTTGAGCTCCTTCATCAGCGCGACGTCCTGCGGCATCCGGTCGTAGTGCTCGCACGCGACGTCGCCGGTGTCGCCGTGGAGGATCGCGCCGGGGACCCGGGTGAAGGTGTCCCAGATGGACGGCGTGCGTCCGTCGGCGGCCACGGCGCCCTCGATCTGGTAGGACGCCGCAGCGGCTCCCCAGAGGAAGTCGGTGGGGAACAGTCGTGTCGTCGTCATCCCTTGACGGCTCCTTGCATGATGCCGGCCACGAGCTGGCGGCCGGTCGCGATGAACAGAAGTAGCAGCGGGATCGTCGCGAGCAGGGTGCCTGCCTGGAGCAGCGCGATGTCGGCGATGCCGCCCGCGGGCGCGATCTTGAGCTGGTCGAGCGCGGTCTGGAGCGTCTGGACGTCGGAGCCCTGCAGGATCAGCAGCGGCCACATGAACTCGGTCCAGGTGTGCATGAAGGTGAACAGGGCGAGGATGGCCATCGCCGGGCGGGCCGCGGGCACGGCCACGGTCCAGAAGGTGCGCAGCTGGGTGCAGCCGTCGATCCTCGCGGCCTCGATCAGCTCGTCCGGGATCGCGTCGACGAGGTACTGGCGCATGAAGAAGACGCCGAACGCGGTGACCAGGAAGGGCAGGACCACCGCGGTGCGGGTCCCTGCGAGCCCGAGGTTGCTGAACTCCTTGAGCAACGGCACGAACGCGAGCTGGGTCGGCACCGCCAGGGTGGCGACGACGAACGCCATGGCCAGGTTGGCTCCCCGGAACCGCAGCTTGGCGAGGGAGTAGCCGGCCAGGGTGGAGAAGAACACCACCGACGCCGCCGAGACGCTGGAGATGACCACCGAGTTGCCCAGCGCCGCCCAGAAGTCGATCTGGTCGAAGACGCGCCGCGCGTTGTCGAGGAAGTGGCCGCCCGGGTAGAGCGGCGGCGGGCTCTGGATGGCGCGCTCCTTGGTCACCGAGCCGATGACGAACGACCAGTAGAGGGGGAAGGCCGAGCCCACCACGAAGGCGGAGAGCAGGCCGTAGACCAGGAACCCGGGACGCCGGCTCACCGCTCGGCCCTCCTCTGCAGGTGACGGGTGACGAGGAACTGGAGCAGCGCGATGCCGATGATGAGCAGCACGATCAGCCACGTGGCCGCGGCGGCCCGCGGGTAGGGGTCGGTGCCGCTGTTGGAGGTGTTGAACACGTACATCGTCAGCGTCTGGTACTGGTAGTTCGCGCCGCCCTGGAACTGCAGGTTCGTGTCGAAGAGCCGGGGCTCGGTGAAGATCTGCATCCCGCCGATGGTCGCGGTGACGATGACGAAGAACATCGTCGGCCGGATCGACGGCAGCGTGACGTGGAGGAACTGCCGCACGCGGCTGGCGCCGTCGAGTGCCGCCGCCTCGTAGAGCTGGCGCGGGACCGCCTGCATCGCGGCCAGGATGATGAGCGTGTTGTAGCCGGTCCAGCGGTAGTTGACCATCGTGGCGATCGCGGTCCAGCTCGCGAACCGGTCGGAGTGCCAGCTGACGCCGGGCAGGCCGACCGCGCGGATGATCTCGTTGACCAGGCCGGACTTGTCGGCGAAGAGGCTGCCGAAGATCAGCGCGGTCGCTGCCGGCGCGACGACGAACGGCAGCAGGACGCTCATCCGCCACCAGGTCCGTCCCCGCAGCGGCGTGTCCAGCATCCCGGCGATGACCGTGGCGATCAGGACCTGCGGCACCGAGGAGAGCAGGAAGATGCCGATGGTGTTCCAGAAGGCCTTGTGGAAGACCGGGTCCGTGAGCACGTGGGCGTAGTTGGCGAAGCCGACGCCCGGACCGTGGTCGGCCCCGTAGCGAGGCCAGGAGAAGAAGGAGAGATAGCCCGAGTAGGCCATCGGGTAGACCCCGACGAGCAGGAACGCCAGGAAGAAGGGCAGGAAGTAGAGGTATGGCGAGAAGCGGAAGTCCCACTGGGAGAGCTTCTGGCGCCACGTCAGCCGCGGCGTCGGCGGACCGGTCTGCTGCGCCGGCTCGCCGGTCCTGAGGGCCTCGATGGTCGTCATCGGGCTGCCTTTCTCGGAGGTGGGGCACGGTGCCCCCGGGCCGGGGAGGTCGTGGAGGACCTCCCCGGCGGGAGCGTCCGTGCTGGACGGGGTCATCGGTCAGGACAGGCTCTCGACGGCCTGCTCGAACGTCGCCCATGACTCGTCCGGCGAGATGCCCTCGTCGACGCGCTGGATCGCGGTGAGGAAGAGGCCGAGGATGTCGGAGTACTTGTCACCCTTGTAGGGGTGGCCGGGCTCGACCGCGGCGGCGCGGTTGGCGAGGATCTTGGCGGTGGGGGCGTCGTTGAAGTAGGGGTCGGTGATGTTCTCCTCGGCGAGCGCCTCCTGCGCCCCGACGTTGGCCGGGTAGTTGCCGGCCGCCTCGAAGGCGGCGAGCTGCTGCTCGGTGTCGGTCAACCAGTTGGCGAGCTCCTTGGCCTCCTCCTGGTGCTCGGACTGCATCGGCACGGCGAGGTAGGACCCGCCCCAGTTGCCGCCGCCGCCGGGGAAGGCGTCGACGAAGTCCCAGCCCTCGACGTCCGGGGCGGCCGACTTCACGTTGGAGAACATCCAGCCCGGGCAGGGGATCGTGGCGAAGCCGTCGTTGGCGAACCCGGCCTCCCAGTCGTCCTCCCACTGCACGACGCGGGGGGAGAGCGTGTCGACCTTGCTGGTGACGGTCTCCCACACGTTCTGGAGCTCGGGGTTGTTCACCTCGACTGTGTTGTCCTCGGTCTGGAAGGGGAACTGCGTCTGGTTCAGCATGGCCTGGGCGATCGCCCCGCTGGAGTCGAACCACTTGGTCTCGGGCAGCTCCTCGGTGAGCTGCTCCCCGGCGGCGAAGTAGCTGTCCCAGCTCTCGAAGACCGCCTTGACCTCCTCGCGGTCGCTCGGGAGCCCGGCCTTCTCGAAGAGGTCGGCGCGGTAGCAGAAGCCCTCGGGGCCCGCGTCGGTCGGGTAGGCGACCTGCTTGCCGTCGGCGGTCTGGGCGTTCTCGTAGGCGTACTCCACCCAGCGGTCGTCGAGCGAGGGGTCGGTGAGGTCGGCGAACTGCTCGGACGCGCCGTCGGTGAGGAACTGCGGCATCGCGTCGCCCTCGATCGCGACCACGTCGGTCAGGCCGTCGCCGGCCTGCAGGGCCTGCGTCATCGTCTGCTTCCACGGGTCCCAGTCGGCGATCTTGGTCATCTTCACCGAGAACGGGCGGTCGGGGTCGGCGTTCCACTGCTCGATCAGCGCGTCGTAGCCGAAGTCGCTGAACGTCGTGATGGTGAGGACGTCGTCCTTGCCGAGCGAGGCCTGGCTCGCCTCGGAGTCGCCGCCGCAGGCGGCCATGGTGCCGGCGACGAGTGCCAGGGCGACACCGACAGCGGCCTTTCGTGGAGTGGTGGAGTGGCGCATGGTCTGGTGCTCCTCGCGGTCGAGCCGGTGGTGGAATCGATTCCACCGCTGTTGCCGGGAAACTATGACGGCCATCACACCAGCCGTCAAGGGGCCCGCTCCGAACGGCTCGTACGCCTGCGTCCGCCCGGTGGAATCGATTCCATTCGAGCGGTGTGCCGACTACGATCGCCGCACCCCCACACCACCGCTCGACCGTCCACGTTCCGGAGGAAGCCATCCGAGCCGAGCAGCTGACCGACGTCGTCACCCACCACGGGGAGGGCATCGGCTGGGACCCCGCCCTCTCGCGCCTCCGCCTCGTCGACGTCTTCGCTGGCGACCTCCTCACCATCGACGGCGGGCTCCTCGAGTCGCGCCTCCACGTGGGCGACGTCGTGGGCGCGTGGCGTCCCCGCGTCGACGGGGGCGTCGTGGTCGCGGCGGACGACAGGTTCCTCCTGCTCGACCCCGCGGGCGGGGTCGAGTGGACCTCGCCCTCGCTGTTCGGGCCGGGTCGCCGCATGAATGACGGAGGGTGCGACCGGCAGGGGCGGTTCTACTGCGGCTCGATGGGCGTGGACGCGCTGCCCGGACAGGGCACCCTGTGGCGGCTCGACCCGGACCGCACGGTCACGCCGGCCCTGACCGACCTCACGATCCCCAACGGACTCGTCTGGTCCGTGGACGGGCGCCGCGCGTACCACGTGGACACCCCACGGGGCTCGGTCGACGTGCTGGAGCACGACGGCAGCACCGGGGCCCTGGGGCGCAGGACACCGGTGGCGCGCGTGTCCGGGGGCGACCCCGACGGCATGGCGCAGGATGCGGACGGCGGTCTCTGGGTCGCCCTGTGGGGCGGCTCCGCCGTGCACCGCTACTCCCTCGACGGCACGCTCACCGCGGTCGTCGAGGTGGACGCGGCCCAGGTGTCCTCCTGCGCGTTCGGCGGCCCGGGCGACACCCACCTCTACATCACCACGTCCAGGCAGGGCCTCGGCGACGCCGAGGACCCCGCGGCGGGTGCGGTCTTCTGCGTCGACGTGGACGTCGAGGGAGCGCCGGTCGCGGCATTCGCCGCGTGAGGCACCCCGTCCGAGAAAGTTGCGGGGAGACGCAACCCTTCGTGGCCGTCCGGCGTCTGTACTGACGAGGGGACCAGACACGTACGGGGGTCGTGTCTGGTCCCTTGTAACGTGTCGGGGTGACGACCTCCCTGACGCTGCGCCCCGTCTCCGCGCAGGAGCACCGCGACTTCATCGCTCGCCGGTCGTCCGCCAGCTTCCTGCAGACGCCCGGCTGGGCGCGCGTGAAGGCCGAGTGGCGCGCCGAGTCCATCGGCTGGTTCCGCGACGGTGCGCTCGTCGGCGCAGGTCTCGTCCTCTACCGCCAGCTGCCGAAGGTGCGGCGCTACCTCGCCTACCTGCCCGAGGGCCCGGTGATCGACTGGGCCGGCGACGACCTCGAGGCGTGGCTGGCGCCGATGGTCGCCCACCTCAAGGCGCAGGGCGCCTTCGCCGTGCGGATGGGCCCCCCGGTCGTGACGCGCCGCTGGTCGGCCGAGCAGGTCAAGGCGGGGATCGCCGACGAGTCCGTGCGCCGCCTCGGCGACGTACCTCCCCTCGAGCGCTCGCAGGACGGTGCCCGCGTCATCGCCCAGCTGCACGAGCTCGGCTGGCAGCAGCAGTCCGCAGAGGGCGGCTTCTCCGCCGGGCAGCCCCAGTTCAACTTCCAGATCCCCCTGGTCGACGCCGACGGCCTGCCCCGCACGGAGGCTGACGTCCTGGCCGGGATGAACCAGCTGTGGCGGCGCAACATCAAGAAGGCCGACAAGAGCGGCGTCGAGGTGGCCCTCGGGGAGCGCGCCGACCTCAAGGCGTTCCACGACCTCTACGTCCACACCGCCGAGCGCGACCACTTCACGCCGCGACCGCTGTCCTACTTCGAGACGATGTACGACGCCCTCCTCGCCGAGGACCCGGACCGGATCCAGGTCTGGCTGGCCCGCCACGAGGGCGACCTGGTGGCGGCCACCATCGCCATCCGCGTCGGCACGCACGCGTGGTACTCCTACGGCGCCTCGTCCACCGAGAAGCGCGAGGTGCGCGGCTCCAACGCCGTGCAGTGGGCGATGATCCGCCACGCGCTGGCAGCCGGTGCGCACGTCTACGACCTGCGCGGCATCACCGAGACCCTCGACGCCCACGACCCGCACGTGGGCCTGATCCAGTTCAAGGTCGGCACCGGCGGCGAGGCGGTCGAGCACGCCGGCGAGTGGGACCTCCCGGTCAACCGCGCGATCTACAAGGCGTTCCAGGTCTACCTGGCGCGCAGGGGGTGACGCGCCGATGAGCCTGGTCCTCACGGTGGACGGCGCGCGCTGGCGCGCGCACCTCCTCTCGACGGTCACCCGCCACCCCGGCATCGTGCCGGTCGCCAAGGGCAACGGCTACGGCCTCTCGCTCGGGCGCCTGGCCCGCCGCGCGCAGTGGCTGGCCGAGCACGCCGAGGAGACCGGCGCGCCGCTCGACGTCGTCGCTGTCGGCACCTACGACGAGGTCGAGGAGGCCGCCAGCCGCTACGCCGGTGACCTCCTCGTGCTCACGCCGTGGCGTCCCTTCGGCGCGGCGCTCGACCTGCAGGACCGCACCGCCTCGCGCGTCGTGCACACCGTGAGCCGGCCCGCCGACCTCGCCGCCCTGCGCGAGCGCGACCCCGAGGCGCGCTTCGTGCTCGAGCAGCTCACCTCGATGCGCCGCCACGGCATGACCCGCCGCGACCTCGAGGCGGCGGCCGAGACCCTCGCCACCGCCCAGGGCGGCGGCGCGCGGCACCGGCTGCGCGGCGTGGCCATGCACCTGCCGCTCAACACCACCTCCCACCTCGGTGAGGTGACCCGGCTGATCAACGACGTCGTCGCCTCGGGCCTGCCGACGCGCACCGTCTTCGTCTCCCACCTCACGAGCGACGAGCTCGACCGGCTGGCGACGACCTACCCCGACTTCACCGTCCGGCCCCGCGTCGGCACGGGCCTCTGGCTCGGCGACCGCGGTGCGCTCTCGGTGACCTCCACCGTGCTCGACGTGCACGAGGTCGAGCGCGGCGACGTCTTCGGCTACCGCGGACGCAGCGTCCCCAAGCACGGCCACATCGTGGTGGTCAGCGGGGGCACCGCCCACGGCATCGGCCTCGAGGCGCCGACCGGCGACCAGTCCCTGCGGGCGCGCGCCGCGACCCTCGCCCGCGGCGGCATGGACGCCGTCGGCTTCGTCCGATCGCCGTTCTCGATCGACGGCAAGCAGCGCCTGTTCGCCGAGCCCCCGCACATGCAGGCCTCGATGCTGTTCGTGCCCTCAGGCGCGCGTGTCCCCGACATCGGCGAGCGGGTCGACGTGCGGGTCCGCTTCACCGCGACCGACTTCGACCGCGTCGTCATCTCCTGACCCGGCGTCGCGGAGCACCGCGACCACCAGCCAGACGAGTCCCGCGACCCGCAGCACGATCGCCAGCCAGTAGGCGCGGGCGTCGTCGGTGATGGTCGGGGCCAGCGCCTGGCCGAGCCACCAGCCGGTGATCACCCAGCTGAGCAGGTGGAGGGCCTGCCACACGAGCAGGTCGCGCCAGCGGCGTACGGCGATCGCCGCCAGCGGCAGTGCCAGCAGGGCGAGCTCCGGGGGCGCCGACGGCGTCACCACGAGCGCGGCGGCCAGCAGCACCAGCCCGGCCCGCGCGGACGTGATGGGGCTCGGCTGCTCGGACCGCCGCACCAGCCACCACACGGCGCCCGCGGCGAGGGCCAGGACGAGGCCCTGCACCACGGCGCGCGAGGTGGGTGAGCCACCCAGGCCGGCCTGCTGCAGCAGCAACCAGACGGACCCCGTGTCGGGGCCCTGGCTGGTTGCCCGGCCGGGCAGGGTGACCACGACGTACGCCGCCGCTGCCGCGAGCACCGCGTCGACGCGGTCGCGGGTCCGGCCGCCCACGGCGACCACCCCGAGGAACGCCACGGCCACCGGCAGGGCGAAGGCGGCGCCGATGCCGGCCCCGATGCCGGCCAGCCAGCCGCGCCCGGTCGTCCATCCCCACAGCAGCACGGCGACGCCGACCGCGGCCACCAGCGTCCACGACAGCCAATGGACGAGGAGGACCGGGCCGAGCGCCCAGCCGGCGGCCGCCCACGGCCGGCGGGGGTCGACCCGCACCAGGAGGCCCGTGCCGAGGAGCGCGAGGGCGGCGAGCAGCACGGCGAGGGCGGCGGTGGTCGCGACCGTGCCGCTGCCGGGGAGGGTCCCGGCGAGCCGCTCGAGCCAGGTGGCCACCTGCGGCGGCGTGCGCGAGGCGGCGGCCGTGCCGGCCAGGTCGGTCCAGCAGAGCTGGGCGAACGGCTGGTCCTGCCGGCCCCACCCCGACGGAACGCAGGCGCCCTTGCTGAGCATGCCCGCGGCCAGCACGAGGGACGTGGCGCCGAGCAGCGTCCGGGAGGCGTCCCACCAGCGGTGACCGCCGGCGTGGTCGCCGAGCGGCCCACCCACCACCTCGGACATCGCGGTCGCGACCGGGTCCGTGCGGGTCGGTGCCTCGTGGTCCACCAGTGCCCCCGACCGGATCAGGGCCGCGCGTCGAGTGCGGCGAGCCGTGCCTGCCAGCGGCCGGCCGGCGTGGTCGGCGCCGCCGTCGGGGTCGTCGGGACCGGGGTCGTGGGCGCCGGCGTCGTCGGGGCCGGGGTCGTCGGCGTCTCCGTCGGGATCGGCGTCTCGGTCGGGATCGGCGTCTCCGTCGGGATCGGCGTCTCGGTCGGCGTGGGCGTCTCGGTCGGCGTCTCCGTCGGCTCCTCCGTCGGGATCTCGACCGTGGGCGTCTGGGTCGGGGTCGGGGTCCGCGTGGGCTGCGGCGTCGACGGGGGCGGCGGCGGCGGCGTGTACTCATGGCCGTCCTCCGGGGCGTCGCCGTCGACGTAGACCGGCTCGGGGAAGTCCTCGACCTCCTTGCCCTCCATCACCCGCTGCATGATCGCGGTCCAGGTCTTGGCGGGGTAGTTGCCGCCGAAGTAGCCGGAGCGGCCGTCGGAGCTCGTCGGCAGCCACAGGTCGGCGCCGTCAGGCCGGGGGACGTCGAGGCCCTCGCGGCCGCGACCGCGGACGTACATCACCGCGGTGGAGACCTGGGGGGTGAAGCCGACGAACCACGACGACGACACCTCGTCGTCGTCGTTGGTGGCGGTGCCGGTCTTGGCGGCTGCGGGACGCGCCAGCGCCAGCGCCTCGGTGCCCGAGCCGGACTCGACCACCTGCTGGAGCGCGTACGTCACGTCGGCGGCGATGTCCGGGTCGACGGTCTCCTTGCTGCGGGCCTTCGCCTCGTAGAGGACCTCGCCGCTCTTGCTCACGACCTTCTCCACGACGTGGACCTCGTTGCGGGTGCCGCCGTTGGCGAGGGTGGCGTAGGCGTTGGCCATGTTGATCGGGCTGACCTGCGCCGTCCCGAGCGTGACGCCGACGTTGTCCTGGAAGTCGATGGACCTGCGCGGGATGCCCCAGCGCTCGGGCTCGTTGCCCGGGATGCCGAGGTCCTCGGCGGCCTGGATGACCTTCTGCGGCCCGTCGTCCATCGAGTCGACCATGTCGACGAACGCGGTGTTGACGGAGTTCTCCGTCGCGGTGACCATCGAGACGGCCGAGCCGTAGTCGGTGTCGCCCTGGTTGCCGAACTCCGTGCCGGCGACGTCGATCGGGCTGTTGCCCTCGAAGGTGTCGTTGAGCGAGAACCCGTCGCGGATGGCCGCCACGTCGGTCGCGGCCTTCATCGTCGAGCCGGCCATGCCACCGGACACGGCCCAGTTGATCTGCGAGTCGAGGTAGTCCTGACCGCCGTAGAAGCCGAGCAGCTCACCGGTCTGGGTGTCCACCGTGGCGGCACCGACGTGGAGGTCCTTGTCACCGGCCGGCCCGGGCATGCCGGCGTCGGGACGCTGCTCGAGGACGGCGTCCTCGACGTCGGCCATCACCTGCGGGTCGAAGGTGGTGGTGATCCGCAGGCCGCCGCCGTCGATCTGCTCCTCGGTGGCGATGTCGCGGTCGAGGATCTCCTGCTTGACCAGGGCCAGCATGTGGCCCTTCTGCCCGCCGAACTGGCTCTGGGTGGCGACCTTGGGGAACTTCGGCAGCCGCTTGACGGCCTGGTCGCGCTCCTCGGTGGTGATGGTGCCCATTTCGGCCATGCTGTCGAGGACGTACTCGTAGCGACCCTTGAGGTCCTGCTTGGCCTCCTTGCCGTTGGCCGGGTCGTACTGCGTCGGGTTGTTGAGCACCGTGGCGAGCACCGCCGACTCGCGCAGGCTCAGCTGGCTCGCCGGGTGGTCGAAGTAGGCCTTGGACGCCGCCTGGATGCCGTAGGCGCCGCGGCCGAAGTAGATGGTGTTGAGGTAGCCCTCGAGGACCTCGGACTTGCTGAGCTGCTGCTGGATCTTGAGCGAGACGATCGCTTCCTTGATCTTGCGCTTGTAGCTCTGCTCGGAGGTCAGGTAGAGGATCTTCACGTACTGCTGGGTGATCGTCGAGGCACCCTGGCGGGCGTTGCCCTGGGCGTTGGAGAAGAGCGCGCGCAGGATGCCCTTGGGGTCGATGCCCTTGTCGGTCCAGAAGGACTGGTTCTCCGCGGCGACCACCGCGTCCTGCATCGTCTGCGGCATCTCCGCGAGCGGGATCGACTCGCGGTTCTGGTCCTCGTAGTAGGTGCCGAGCTGCTGCTTGCCGTCGCGGTAGTAGACGAACGTCGTCTGCGCCTTGAAGGCCGCGTTCTCCTCGGGGATGTCGATCGCCTGGTAGAGCACCACCACGATGCCGCCCAGCAGCAGGGCGCAGACCACGCCGACGACGGCGAAGACCTTGGCGAACCTGGCCGCTCGCTGTCGCGGCGTACGCCGGGTGCTGGGCCGTCGGGTCATGGCCTTTCCGTCGGCCCTGCGCTTCTTCGCACTCACCGGATCAGGGTACGGGGACCGGTCCGCCAACCCGGATTCGTCACCTGCGGATATATCAGTACGATAGGTCACATGGCACGCCGCGGGGACACCATCGAGCTCGCAGTCCTCGGACTGCTGCACGAGGGACCCATGCACGGCTACGAGCTGCGCAAGCGGCTCAACCTCATGCTCGGCTGGGGCCGGGTGCTGTCCTACGGCTCCCTGTACCCCGCCCTGAAGAAGATGCTGCGTGCCAACCTCATCACCGAGGTCGCCGCCACCACGACGCCGACCAGCCGGCGCCCCCGCATCACCTACGAGGTCACCGAGGCCGGCAACGAGCACTTCCAGCGGCTCATGTCCGAGGTCGGCCCCACCGCGTGGGAGGACGACAACTTCGACATCCGGTTCGCGTTCTTCTCCTCCACCGACATGGAGATCCGTCTCCGCGTCCTGGAAGGCCGCCGCTCGCGGCTGCAGGAGCGCCTCGCCCGCGTGCAGGGCGAGCTCGAGCGCACCCAGGCCGAGGTCAACCGCTACGCCGCCGAGCTCCAGCGCCACGGGGTCGAGTCCGTGGAGCGAGAGGTCCGCTGGCTGTCCGACCTGATCCGCGCCGAGCGCGGCGACGAGTCCCGGACACCCGCACCCGGAGCGCCGACCGGCTCCGACTGACACGCCAGACCAGCCAGACCAGCCAGACCAGCGACACCAAGACCAGACGCACCACCAGCCAGGCACACGAGGACCACAACGAGGAGGAGAGCCCCATGGGTTCGGTACGAGTAGGGATCGTGGGGGTCGGCAACTGCGCCACCTCCCTCGTCCAGGGCGTTGAGTACTACAGGGACGCAGACCCGGCCGTGACCGTGCCGGGCCTCATGCACGTCGTCTTCGGCGACTACCACGTCAAGGACGTCGAGTTCGTCGTCGCCTTCGACGTCGACGACAAGAAGGTGGGCAAGGACCTCTCCGAGGCCATCAACGCCTCCGAGAACAACACCATCAAGATCGCCGACGTGCCGACTCTCGGCGTCGAGGTCAAGCGTGGCCCGACCCTCGACGGCCTCGGCAAGTACTACCGCCAGACCATCGAGGAGTCCGGCGCGGAGCCGGTCGACGTGGTCCAGGCGCTCAAGGACGCCGACGTCGACGTCCTCGTCTCCTACCTGCCGGTGGGCTCGGAGGAGGCCGACAAGTTCTACGCCCAGTGCGCGATCGACGCCGGCGTGGCCTTCGTCAACGCGCTGCCCGTCTTCATCGCCTCCGACCCCGTGTGGGCGAAGAAGTTCGAGGACGCCGGCGTCCCGATCGTCGGCGACGACATCAAGAGCCAGGTCGGTGCCACCATCACCCACCGCGTGATGGCGAAGCTGTTCGAGGACCGCGGCGTGGCCCTCGACCGCACCTACCAGCTCAACGTCGGCGGCAACATGGACTTCAAGAACATGCTCGAGCGTGAGCGCCTGGAGTCCAAGAAGGTCTCCAAGACCCAGGCCGTGACGTCCAACCTCAAGGGCGAGCTCGCCGACAAGGTCAGCGACCGCAACGTGCACATCGGCCCGTCCGACTACGTCGCGTGGCTCGACGACCGCAAGTGGGCCTACGTCCGCCTCGAGGGTCGCGCGTTCGGTGACGTCCCCCTCAACCTCGAGTACAAGCTCGAGGTCTGGGACTCCCCGAACTCCGCCGGCATCATCATCGACGCCGTCCGCGCCGCGAAGATCGCCAAGGACCGCGGCATCGGCGGCCCGATCCTCCCGGCCTCGGCCTACCTGATGAAGTCCCCGCCGGTGCAGATGGCCGACGAGGTCGGTCGCTACGAGCTCGAGAAGTTCATCCGGGGCGAGTAGTCCCCGACCGCTCCACCCCAGCACGACCCAGCACCACCACAGCACGGCCCCGCAGGTCCACGTCCCGGACCCGCGGGGCCGTTGCCGTCCCGCCGCCCGGGGAAGGCCCGAGGATAGAAGCGCTTCTCCGGGGTACTCAGCGAGATGGACCCCGCTGGAGGTGCCGGCGCGGGCATGGGAGGAGATCGGTCATGCGACTTTCCGCGTTGACGGGCACGTTCGTGGCGGCATGCCTGCTGGCAGGGTGCGCCCAGGGCACCGGCGACTCCGAGGAGACCTCGGACGCGTCCTTCGACAGCAGCGCCGACCTGTCCGGCGAGGTGCAGGTGATGGGCTTCGGCGCCGGCGACGAGATCGCGACCGAGCGCCTCGAGCTGGCGGAGGAGGAGCTCGGCGAGGCGAAGGTCGACCTGGTCGAGGGCGACCTCGACATCCAGCAGTTCCTCTCCTCGGTCGCCTCGGGCGAACCGCCCGCGCTGGTCTACGCCGAGCGCAGCCAGATCGGCACGTTCGCCTCCCGCGGCGCGGTCGTCCCCCTGACCGACTGCATCGAGGGAGAGGGCATCGACACCTCCGTCTTCCGCGAGTCCGCCCTCGGGGAGGTCACCTTCGACGACGAGGTCTACGGCATCCCGGAGTTCAACGTCGTCCAGCTGACCCAGGCCAACGCCGACCTGCTCGAGCAGTCCGGCCACACCGTCGAGGACGTCAACGGCTCCGACTGGGCCGCGGTCCTCGAGGCCAACAAGGACCTCATGCAGATGCAGGGCGGGGACCTGGCGACGATCGGCTACGACAGCAAGCTCCCCGAGTTCCTGCCGCTGTGGGCCAAGGCCAACGGCGCCGACCTCATCTCCGAGGACGGTCGCACCGCCCAGCTCGACGACCCGGCGGTCGTCGAGGCGCTCGAGTTCGCCGTCTCGGTCTACGACGCCCAGGGCGGCTTCGGCGAGGTGAAGGCGCTGCGCGACTCGGCCGACTTCTTCGGCGACGGCAACCAGTTCGCCAGCGGCTCCCTCGGCGCCATGCCGATGGAGCAGTGGTACGTCAGCGTCCTCAACGACGTCTCCCCCGACGCCCCGATGGCCTTCGACACGGTGCGCGACCTCCAGGGCGAGCCGCTCGCGTGGGCGTCGGGCTCCGCGTGGGCGATCCCCAAGGGCAGCCCCAACCCCGAGGCCGCGTGCCGGATGGCCCGCGTGATGACCGAGACCGACTCCTGGATGGCCGCGGCCGAGGAGCGCGTCCGGCTGCGCGAGGAGAGCGGCGGGCTGTTCACCGGCATCCTGACCGCCAACGAGGAGGCCGACGAGGCGATCCGCGAGATGGCCCCGACCGACGGCGACTCCGTCTGGTCGCAGGCGGTCGCAGCGATGTACGAGGCCAACGACCACACCTTCGCCATGCCGGCCAACCCCGCCGGCGACGAGTTCGAGCAGGCCTGGCAGGACGAGGTCAACAAGGTGCTCAACGGCCAGAAGGAGCCGGCCGACGCCCTGGCGGACGCCCAGGAGGCGGCGCAGGACGCACTCGACGAGGCATGGGCGAGCTGGGACGAGAAGTGAGCACCGCGACGGCTCCCGGCCGGCGTACCCGACCCGCCACCCGGCGCCGCCGGGGCGAGGGCGGACGGCACCAGGGCCGCGTGGCCCTGCTGTTCATCAGCCCCTGGCTGATCGGGTTCGTGGTGTTCATGGCCTACCCGGTCCTCTACACCGTCTACCTCTCGCTGACGGACTACGACGTCATCAACGACCCGTCCTTCGTGGGGCTCGACAACTACCGCGAGCTGATGGGTGACGAGAAGATCCGCCTGGCGCTGCGCAACACCTTCGTCTACACCCTGATGTCGGTGCCGGCGCAGCTCGCCGTCTCGCTCGGCCTCGCGCTGCTGCTGCAGCGCGCCGGGCGGGCGGCGGGATTCTTCCGCACCGCCTTCTTCCTGCCGAAGATGACGCCGCCGGTCGCCGTGGGCGTCCTGCTGCTCATGCTGCTCAACGGGCAGAACGGCCTGCTCAACGAGTTCCTCGGCTGGTTCGGGATCAACGGCCCCAACTGGACGACCGACCCCGCGTGGGTGAAGCCCGGCCTGGTGATCATGTCGCTGTGGACCGTCGGGGCATCGGTGATCATCCTGCTGGCCGCCCTGCAGGAGGTGCCCGAGGAGCTCCTCGACGCCGCCCGGGTGGACGGGGCCGGGTGGTGGCGCCGGCTGTGGCACGTCACCGTGCCGATCATCAGCCCGGCGATCTACTTCATCGTCGTGGTCGACACCATCGCCTCGCTCCAGTCCTTCACCGAGGCCTACACGGCGTTCTTCGGGGCGGGCAACACGACCTACAGCAACGACGCCGCGCTGTTCTACGCCATCTACCTGTTCCAGCAGGCCTTCGAGTTCCTCCACATGGGCTACGCCTCGGCGATGGCGATGCTGCTCTTCGTCATCGTGATGGTCGTCACCGCCGTGCAGGTGATGCTCAGCCGGCGCTACGTCCACTACACGGGCGGTGCGCGATGAGCACCCTCGACCGCGCCGGCGAGGCCGGACCCACCACGGGCGTGCCGCCGGTCGACCCGGACGAGGCGGTGACCGCTCCGGCCCGGGCCCCGCGGCCGCCGAACCGGCGACCCGGCCTCGGCGGCCGCATCTTCGTGGCCGTCGCGCTGGTCGTGACCACCATCGCGTTCGTCTACCCGTTCGTGTGGCTGGTCAGCGCCTCGCTCAAGCCGCGCAGCGACGTCTTCGACAACCGCCTGATCCCCGAGACGCTGACCTTCGACAACTACATCGAGGTGTGGAACGCCGCACCGATGGCGGCGTGGCTGCTCAACACGGCCTTCGTCACCATCATGGCGACCCTCACGGTCACCATCTCCAGCGCGCTCGTGGCGTGGGGGTTCGCGCGCTACCAGTTCCGCGGCCGCAACTTCCTCTTCGGGCTGGTGCTCGCCTCGATGATGATCCCGGGCGCGGCGACGATGATCCCGACCTACCTGATCTGGGACTCGCTGGGGATGGTCGGCACGCTGACGCCGCTGTGGGCAGGCAACGTGTTCGGCACGGCGTTCTACATCTTCCTGCTGCGCCAGTTCTTCCTCGGCCTGCCGACCGAGCTGTTCGACGCGGCCGAGATGGACGGCGCCGGGCACTGGAAGGTGTTCTGGCACGTCGCGCTGCCGCTGACCAAGCCGGCGCTCGTGGTCGTCGCCCTCTTCGAGTTCCAGGCGGCGTGGACCGACCTGATGCGCGGACTGATCTACCTGCGCGACCGCGAGGACTTCACGGTGCCGCGTGGCCTCAAGTCGATGCTCGACCAGTTCGGCTTCGGCGGCGAGTGGCACTGGGAGCTCGTCGTCACCGCGAGCGTCATCACGACCGTGCCGATGATCCTGGTGTTCTTCCTCGGGCAGAAGCAGATCATCCAGGGCGTGGCGAGCACGGGCACCAAGGGCTGACGCCGACTCGGCGGCAGTTCTGCGGGTCCGCTAGGAGGTCCGCCCTGCCCACCAGGCGCGCAGGGCGGCCTCGGCCTCCTCCGGCGACTTCGGTCCCTCCTCCACCCGCAGCTCGAGCAGGAACGCGTACGCCTGCCCGACGTCGCGGCCGGGGCCGATGCCGAGGAGCTCCATGATCTGGTTGCCGTCGAGGTCCGGACGGATCGACGCGAGCTCCTCCTCCTCCGAGAGCCGCGCGATGCGCTCCTCGAGCGAGTCGTACGCCCGGCGCAGGCGGTCGGCCTTGCGCTGGTTGCGGGTGGTGCAGTCGGCGCGGGTGAGGATGTGCAGCCGCTCGAGCTGCTCGCCCGCGTCGCGGACGTAGCGACGTACGGCACTGTCGGTCCACTCGCCCGACCCGTAGCCGTGGAAGCGCAGGTGCAGCTCGACCAGCGTGGCGACCGCGTCGGTGTCGGCGTTGGAGAAGCGCAGCGCCTTCATCCGCTTGCGGGTCAGCTTGGCGCCGACGACGTCGTGGTGGTGGAAGGTGACGATGCCGCCGGCCTCGAAGCGGCGCGTGCGCGGCTTGCCGACGTCGTGCATGAGGGCCGCGAACCGGGAGACGAAGTCGGGACCGTCCCCGAGGCGGTGCTCGAGGTCGATCGACTGCTCGAGGACGGTGAGGGTGTGCTCGTAGACGTCCTTGTGCCGGTGGTGCTCGTCGCGCTCCAGCGCGAGGGCGGGCAGCTCGGGGAGGACGTGGGCCGCGAGGCCGGTGTCGACCAGCAGGGTGAGCCCGAGCCGCGGGTGCGGCGCGCAGACCAGCTTGACCAGCTCGTCGCGGACCCGCTCGGCCGAGATGATCTCGATCCGGCCCGCCATCGCGGTCATCGCCGCCACCACGTCGGGCGCGACCGAGAACCCGAGCTGGGCGGCGAACCGCGCCGCGCGCATCATCCGAAGAGGGTCGTCGGAGAAGGAGTCCTCCGGCGCGCCCGGCGTGCGCAGCACCCGCTCGGCCAGGTCGACGATGCCCCCGAACGGGTCGACGAACTCGCGGCTCGGCACGCGGACCGCCATCGAGTTCACCGAGAAGTCGCGCCGGCCCAGGTCGCCCTCGAGGGAGTCGCCGAAGTCCACGTCGGGCTTGCGCGACGACGGGTCGTAGCTCTCCGAGCGGTAGGTCGTGATCTCGACCTGCCACGGCCCCTTGCGGCAGCCGATCGTGCCGAAGTCGCGGCCCATGTCCCACACCGCGTCGGCCCAGCCCGACACGAGCCGCTCGGTGACGTCCGGCACGGCCGAGGTGGTGAAGTCGAGGTCGTTCTGCAGCCGGCCGATCATGGCGTCGCGGACCGGCCCGCCGACCAGGGCGAGCTCCTCGCCGGCCGCGGCGAAGAGGGCCCCGAGCTCGTCGATGACCGAGCCGATGCGGTCGAGCTCGGCCCCGACCCGGCGCTGGATCTCGACGATCGTGAGCGGTTGCAGTGCGGCGTCGGACACGACGGGCCAGTCTACGTGCCGACCCGGTGGGTCCGAACAACTAGCATCGGTGCGTGCCCCGCCCGTCCGTGATCCGTGCTGCCCTGGCGGGGCTCCTGACCCTCGGGGTCGCGACCGGGCCGGCCCTCGGGGCGGCCGGAGCGCCCGCGACGAGGGCTCCCGCCGAGGAGCCCGACCCCCTCGTCGTCCACCTCGACACCATCACGCCGGTGCTGCCGAGCACCGGGGACGTCGAGATCACCGGCACGGTCACCAACGTCAGCGACGAGACCTTCACCCGCGTCAACCTCCACGCCTTCTCCTCCCAGCAGCCGATCCTCGACTCCCCCAACCTCAACGAGTCGGCGGGCGTCGACCCGGGCGTCTACGTCGGTCCCCGGGTGACCGTCCCGGGCACGTTCGACACCGTGGACGAGCTCGCGCCCGGCGAGACGGCGTCCTTCTACGACTCCGTGCCCGTCGAGCTGCTCGGCACCTCCGGCCAGGCCGGTGTCTACTGGATCGGCGTCCACGCCCTCGGCGACGGCTCGGTCCCGCGCGACGACATCGCCGAGGGCCGGGCCCGCACGTTCATCCCGCAGGAGCCGACCGGCGACCGGACCCAGGAGGCCTCGGTCATCCTCCCGGTCCGCAGCCGGGTCTGGTACGACGCCGACGGACGCGTCGCAGGGCTGGACCGGTGGGCCCGCCGACTGGCCGAGGGTGGCAGCCTCGACGGCGTGCTCGACATGGCCGAGTCCGCGGGCTCGACGCCCTACAGCTGGCTGGTCGACCCGGCCGTCCTGCACGCCGTGGCGAAGCTGACGGTGGGCAACCCGGCCCGGAGCATCGCGCCGGACCCCAGCGTCGAGGGCCAGCAGCCCTCCCCGACCGAGACGCCGACCGACGGCGTGGACGAGACCCCCACGCTGGAGACCATCACCCCCGCCACCCCGGAGCCCACCGAGGACCTCAGCGAGGAGGACGCGCAGCTGATCGCGGCGGCGGACGCCTGGCTCACCCGCTTCCAGGCCATCGTCGGCTCCGACACGGTGCTGACGCTGCCCTACGGCGACCTCGACGTCGCCGCTGCCGCCCGCAACGACGCCACCCGGCTCGACCAGGCGGTGGACCGCAGCGCCGAGGTGATGCTCGACCTCGGTCTCACCTCGCAGCCCGCGGTGTCCCCGATCAGCGACCGGCTCAGCGAGGAGGCGATCGCCGCCACGCCGCCGGGCACCGTCATCCTGCTCGGTGACAGCGCCTTCGACCTCCCGCCGACCAGCCCCGACTCCGTGGTCCGACTGCTCGGGCACGAGGTCGTCGTCACCAGCACCGGGGCCGAGGCCGGTGGTCCCGGTCCCACCGCGGCCACCGACCCGCTCGCGCTGCGTCAGCGCCTGCTCAGCGAGGCGGCGCTCCGCCTCGAGAACCGCGACACGGCACCGCTCGTCGTCACCCTGCCCACCGTGTGGAACGGGGAGGACGCGGCGTCGTTCTTCACCGACCTCGACCAGCCGTGGCTCGACCTCGTCCCCGTCAGCGACGTCGCGGGACGCAGCGCCGTCGACGTGCCGGCCTCCAGCCTCAACTACACCGAGGACGACCTGGCCGCGGAGCTCGACCCGACCAACTTCTCCGCGGCCACCAGGGCAACGACCGCGGCCACCCTCCTCGAGCAGGTCCTCACCCTCCAGACCATGGTCGAGACCTCCGTCGAGGACCAGGCGCTCGTGCTGCTCTCCGAGCAGCACCGCGCCCGCCCGGGTCTGGCCCGCGCCGCCACCGACCGGCTCGACGAGGTCCTGCGCGAGGACCTCGCGTCGGTGCGGATCGAGGGACCGCCCGCCGTGACGCTGTCCGGCGACTCCGGACCGCTCGGCGCGACCCTCGTCAACGAGCTCGACCAGCCGGTGACCGTCCGGGTCCGGGTGAGCACCGACGGCGAGATGAACCTGACCGGCGGTGACGGCGTGCGCGAGCTCGGCCCCCTGGCCCGCAGCGTCGTCCGCTTCGAGGCGAGCACGAGCGAGGTCGGCGTGCACAACGTCCGGCTGTCGGTGACCAGCGTGGACGGCGTGGCGCTCGGCTCGACGGCCCAAGTGCCGATCCGCGCGGCCCGGGTGAGCGCGTTGATCTGGGTCGTCATGGCAGTGGGCGCGCTCGTCCTGTTCGGCATGGTGGGCTACCGCCTGCCGGGTCAGATCCGCCAGCGCCGTGCCGAGCTCGCGGCCGCGGAGGCCGCCGACGAGCAGCCCGAGCCTGCCGAGGACGCGCCGCCCGGCGAGGACCACGCCGACCACCGGGACCCCGGTGACCCACCGGTCCCCGGCGAGCCGGCCACCTCGCGCGCCGCGGACCTCGAAGACGCCGCCACGGACCGCGCATGAGCGGCGCATGAGCATGACCGACCAGCGCGTGATGGCCTCCTCGGCCGTGATGGCCGCGGGCACCGTGGTGTCGCGCGCGTCGGGCTACGTCCGCAGCGCCCTGCTCGTCGCGGCGCTGGGCGCCTCGATCCGCGGCGATCTCTTCACCATCGCCAACACGCTGCCCAACATGGTCTACATCCTGCTGGCCGGCGGCATCTTCAACGCCGTCCTCGTGCCGCAGCTCGTCCGCCGCATCAGCAGCGACCCCGACGGGGGCGACGCCTACGCCAGCCGCGTCATCACGCTCTCCGCGCTCTTCCTCGGCGCGGTCAGCGTGCTGCTCGTCGTGCTGGCCCCCCTGCTCCTCCAGGTCTACCTCGACAGCCGCTACCTCGAGCCCGACCGCGCGGCCCACCTCGAGTCGATCGTGAACCTCACCCGCTGGTGCCTGCCGCAGGTGTTCTTCTACGGCATGTACGTCCTCATCGGGCAGGTCCTCAACGCGCGGGGCCGGTTCGGGCCGATGATGTGGGCCCCCATCGCCAACAACCTCATCTCGGTCGGGGTGCTGGTCCTCTTCCTCGTCGTCTGGGGGCCGGTCGGTGACAGCGCCGACCAGTACGCCCCGCTGAGCGGGTCCCAGGAGGTGCTCCTGGGCCTCGGCTCGACCATCGGCATCGTCGCGCAGTGCCTGGTGCTCGTCCCCTACCTCCGGGCCTCGGGGTTCAGCTACCGCCCGCGCTTCGACTTCCGCGACCCCGAGCTCAGGCACACCCTGTCCCTGGGTGTGTGGACCGTGCTCTTCGTCATCGCCACCCAGGCGGCGTACCTCGTGGTGGTGCGGCTCGCGTCGGGCGGCACCGCCGGCGGCGGCGACGGCACGGGGCTGACGGTCTACTCCAACAGCCTGCTCATCATGATGGTGCCGCACGCGATCGTCACCGTCTCGCTCGCCACCGCGATCCTGCCGCGGCTCTCCGCCCTGGCCTCCGAGGACCGCCTGGCCGAGCTCGGGAGCACGGTCGGCTCCACGCTGCGCACCGCGCTGGCCCTGGTGCTGCCCTTCGCGGTCCTCCTGCCGCTCGTCGCCGGCGACGTCGCCGCGGCCGCCTTCGGCTGGGGCGGTGGCGAGGAGCGCGCGGCGGCCTTCGCCCCGACCCTCGCGCTCTTCGGGCCGGCGCTGGTGTTCTTCACCGTCCACTACTTCATGCTCCGCGGCTTCTACGCCATGGAGATGACCCGGCTCGTGTTCTTCATCCAGCTCGCCGTCTCCGCGACCAACGTCGCCGTCGCCGTCGCCCTCGTGCCGTCCCGGCCGCCCGAGGACACCGCCCCCATGCTGGTGGTGGCCTACCTGTCGTCGTACGCCGTCGGCGCCGCGATCAGCACGGTGCTGCTGCGGCGCACCGCGGGCGGCATCGAGGGCTCGCAGCTGCTCCGGTTCCTCGTCCGGATGGCGCTCGTGCTCGCCGTCGCCGCCGCGGCCATCTGGGCCGCCGAGCTCGCGATGTCCGGGCTCGGGGAGCGCCCCGGACCTCTCGTCGCGCTCGTACGGGGCGGGCTGAGCGGGCTCGCCGGCTGCGTCGTGCTGCTCCTCGGCGCCCGGCTCCTGCACGTGCGCGAGGTGACCAGCCTCGTCGACATGGTCGCGGCGCGCCTGCACAGGCGATGAGACTGCCTAGAGTGGCCGCAAGCACGGCGACGGCGCTCGTGCGACGGTCGTGCCGGGGCGGGCAACAGGTCAGTGGGAGCGAGGTGAGCGGTGCCGACGTCGATGCAGGCGGGTGACGTGCTCGCCGGACGCTACCGGCTCGACGACCTGCTGGCCGAGAACGGGACCGGCCGCTTCTGGCGTGCCCACGACCTCGTGCTCCACCGGCCGGTGTCGGTCCACCTCCTCGACGCCGGCGACGAGCGCGCCGAGGCGATGCTCGAGGCGGCCCGGCGCACCGGCCCGGTCATCAACCGCCGGCTGCTGCGCGTGCTCGACGCGGAGATCGCCGACGGCCGCTGCTACGTCGTCAACGAGTGGGGGCAGGGCGAGTCGCTCGACATCCTGCTGACCCGCGAGGGTCCGCTGGCCCCGCGGCGCGCGGCCTGGCTGGTCGGGGAGGTGGCCGAGAGCATCGCCGAGGCGCACGCGTCCGGCCTCGCCCACGGGTGCCTGGCGCCCGAGAACGTCCTGGTCGACCAGCACGGGCAGATCAGGATCATCGGCTTCGGCGTCGAGGCCGCCCTCCGCGGCCTGCCGCCCGGTCGCCTCAACGTCGACGAGGTCGACCTCGCCGGCCTGCTCTACAGCGCGCTGACCGGCAAGTGGGCCGGCGTCTCGGAGTCCGCCGTGCCACCGGCACCGGAGGTGCACGGCGAGGTGCTGCGGCCCCGGCGCGTGCGGGCCGGCATCCCCCGGATGCTCGACGCGCTGTGCGACCAGGTCCTCAACCCCCAGCACGCGCCGGGGACCGAGGGCTCCGACTTTACCGCCCACCGCATCTGCGAGATGCTCCACGACTACGTCGGGGACACCACCGGGACGCTGCCCCCGGTCGCCGCGCTCCGGCCCACCCCGCCGCCGGCCCAGGTCCAGCCGGCCATCCTGCCGACCACGACCGTCCCGGTGGCGGGTGACGAGGCCGGCGAGGCCGACGAGGCCGACGAGGCCGAGGACGCCAGCGGGACCGACGCCGGGCCGGCCGAGCTGACCGCCACCCACGCCGTCCGCACCGACCCGACCGCCACCGTGGTGACCGCGCCGGTCCCGGCCGAGGAGCGCGCGAGCAGTGACGGGACCGACAACCCGCCCGCCGACCCGCCCGACGAGCCGCCAGTCGACGCGCCCGCCGAGGCTGCGCCCACCCCGGTCGCCGACCTCCCGACGGAGGCCGGGATGCCGGTCTTCCACGACGACGACGAGGTCGACTGGCTGCGCGCTCGCGCCGACAAGCCGGCGCCACCCCCGCCCCTGGCCGACCCCCAGCCCAAGCCCCTCTTCGCGCCCGACCCGCCGGAGGGCGAGCCCGTACGCCGTCCGCGTCCCGGCAGCCGGGCGCCCGGCGGCGACTACTGGCCGTGGGACTCCAGCCAGGACTCGGGCCGGGACTCCGGCCGGGACTCCGGCCGGGACTCCGGCCGGGACTCCGGCCGGGACTCCGGCGTACGTCCCGTCGGGCGGGACACCGGCTCGTGGGCGTCCGGCGCGTGGGCGGAGGACCGCTGGGGCACCGGCGAGGGACTCGAGGACACCGGCGACCAGGTGCCCGGCCGGACCTGGATCCGGCTGGCGATGATCGTCGCGATCTGCCTGCTCGTGGGCGTCGCGGCGGTGGCCGCCTACCAGCTGGGGCTGCGGCCGCCGACCCCCGACTCCGGCAGCGACGACCCGACGCCCAGCGCGAGCCCCACGGCGGCCGAGCCGACGCCGTTCACCGACCTCGCGGCCGACGACTTCGACCCGCAGGGGACCGACGGCCAGCAGGAGAACCCGGACACCGTGCCGACCGTCCTCGACGGCGACCCCGCCACGTCGTGGACCACCTCGACCTACGAGCAGAACTTCGGCCCCGCCGGCCTCAAGACCGGGGTGGGCCTCGTCATCGACCTCGGCAGCACCCGTGCGGTGCGGCAGGTCCGGGTGACGACGGAGGGAGGCCAGACCTCGCTCGCCACCTACGTCACCTCCGAGGCGCCGACCGGGGTCGCGGAGCTCACGCCCGTCGGCACCGCGTCCGGGACCGGGGAGCTCACCGTCGACCTGGCCGAGCCCGTGTCCGGCCAGTACGTCACGGTGTGGCTCACGCTCCTCCCACCGGTCGACGGCGGCTTCCGGGGGACGATCTCCGAGGTGCAGGTGCTCGGATGACCACCGGCGCGAGCGACGCCCGCACCGATCCGCGGTCGGACCAGGAGCTGCTCCGGGCCCACGTCGACGGCGACGCGGACGCGTTCGGCGTCCTGTTCACCCGCCACCGCGACCGGCTCTGGGCGGTCGCGCTCCGCACGATGGGCAATCCCGAGGATGCCGCCGACGGCCTCCAGGACGGCATGATCGCCGCCTTCCGACGGGCCGGCTCCTTCCGCGGCGAGGCGGCGGTCACGACCTGGCTGCACCGCGTGGTGGTCAACGCCTGCCTCGACCGGATCCGCGCCGCCAAGATCCGGCGCCTCGACGCCCTGCCCGACGACGTCGAGGACCGCGGCACCCTGGTGGCGACCGCCGTCCACGACGACCAGCCGGACGCGGCAGCCGAGGACGCCGAGCGACGCCGACGGGTGCTCGACGCGCTCGCCACGCTGCCGGCCGAGCAGCGCGCCGCGCTCGTGCTCGTCGACATGGAGGGCTACCCCGTCGCGGAGGTCGCCGAGATGCTCGGCTGCGCCGAGGGCACCGTGAAGTCGCGCTGCTCGCGCGGGCGCACCAAGCTCGCCACCCTGCTGGCCGACCTCCACCACCCGGCCGGTGACCCGCCTCACGGGAACCCGCCGCCCGACGGTCCCGTCCAACCCAGCGTCCGCCCGCGGGGACCGCCCGTGCCCTGAGCCCGACCCCGTGTGACCGACCCCTTCCGTCCGACCCCGCAGCACGACCCCGCAGCACGACCCCGCAGCACGACCCTGACCTGCACCGAGGAGGTGACCCGATGTCCGATGCCGGACTGCCGCCCGACCAGGAGGCCGTACGCCGCCTCCTCGCGGAGGCGCGCCACGACGGGCCGCCGCCTCCGGAGGTCGTCGCCCGCCTCGACGAGACGCTCGCCGCCCTCGCCGCGGAGCGGGTGGACGGCCCTCCGCGTCGCTCGGGCGCGCACGAGGCACCGGACGCGCCGGTCGTCGACCTGGGTGCGCGTCGCCGGCGCCTGGCCGGCGCCGGCCTCCTCGCCGCGGCGGCCGTGGTGGTCGCCGGCGTCGCGATCGGCCAGGGCCTGCCCGGGGTCGGTGGCGGTGACGACGCCGGCTCGAGCGCCGGTGGGGCCGCCGACAGCAGCACCTCGAGCCAGCAGGACGACCAGTCCGGGCAGGACCGATCTGCCCCGACCGAAGGCTCCGCCGAGCTGGCACCCGAGGCGTTGAAGAGCTCCGGGGCGGCGGCGCCCGAGGCCGACGTACCCGCGGTGTCCTCGGCCGACGCCGACCTCGACGACCGGCTGCTCGCACTCCGCCGCGGCCTCCGCGCGAGCCCGACGCGCGTGGAGCTGCTCGACGGGATGCGCGCACTGGCCGAGTGCGGGCTGCCCGACCTCGGCCCGGGGCGACGCCTCCTCGCCGAGGTCGACGACCGACCCGGCGTGGTCGTGTTCCGGCGCGCCGACGGCTCCGCCCAGCAGGCGGAGGTCTACGTGTGCGGCACGCCCGAGCCGGTGCGCACGGTCTCGCTGCCCGCACGCTGAGCGCGCTGGCGACGACTCCCCCTCGGGAAGAACGCTGGCCTACGATCGGTTGAGGACGTCGTACGCCCCACCTCCAGCCCCACCCCAGCCGCACCTTCAGGAGTCACTGACCGCTCATGAGCACCAGCACCGAGACCCGCAACGTCATCATCATCGGTTCGGGGCCCTCGGGCTACACGGCCGCCGTCTACGCGGCCCGTGCAGCTCTCCAGCCGCTCGTGCTCGAGGGGTCGGTGACGGCCGGCGGCGCGCTGATGAACACCACCGAGGTGGAGAACTTCCCCGGCTTCCGCGACGGGATCATGGGCCCGGCGCTGATGGACGAGATGCGCGCCCAGGCCGAGCGCTTCGGCGCCGAGCTGTTCGCCGACGACGTCGTCGAGGTCGACCTCACCGGTGACGTGAAGGTCGTGAAGACGGCCACCGACACCTACACCGCGCGCTCGGTGATCCTCGCGACGGGCTCGGGCTACCGCAAGCTCGGCCTGCCGCGCGAGGACGAGCTCTCGGGTCGCGGCGTCTCGTGGTGCGCCACCTGCGACGGGTTCTTCTTCCGCGAGCAGGCCATCGCCGTGGTGGGCGGCGGGGACTCCGCGATCGAGGAGGCCACCTTCCTCACCCGCTTCGGCTCGAAGGTCTACCTCATCCACCGCCGCGACGGGCTGCGCGCCTCGAAGATCATGCAGGAGCGCGCCTTCGCCGACCCCAAGCTCGAGATGGTGTGGAACTCGGAGGTCGCCGCGATCAACGGCGGAGACCGCCTCGAGTCGATCACGCTGCGCGACACCGTCACCGGCGAGGAGCGGCAGCTCGACGTCACGGGCCTCTTCATCGCCATCGGGCACGACCCGCGCTCGGAGCTGCTGACCGGCCAGGTCGACCTCGACGACGACGGCTACGTCCTCGTCGGCCACCCGTCGACCGCGACCAACCTGCCCGGGGTGTTCGCCGCGGGCGACCTCGTCGACCACCACTACCGCCAGGCGATCACCGCCGCCGGCACCGGCTGTGCGGCCGCGCTCGACGCCGAGCGCTTCATCGCCGCCCTCGACCACGAGGCCTCCACGGCCGGCGAGGCCGCCGCGGTGGTCCAGGCGATCGAGGAAGAGGTCCAGACCGCCGGAGCCTGAGGCTCCCGTCCGGGGCGACCCGCCCACCGACGCCGGGAACAAGTGTCGGTGGGGTGGTGTTGACTCGGATGTCCCCCCACACGACCAACGAAAGGGCACTCCCGTGGCCAACATCGCCGCCGTGACCGACGCCGAGTTCGAGGCGCAGGTCCTCAAGTCCGACAAGCCCGTCCTGGTGGACTTCTGGGCGGAGTGGTGCGGTCCGTGCCGCCAGGTCGCCCCGATCCTCGACGAGCTCAACAAGGAGCACGGTGAGAAGCTGACGTTCCTCAAGATGAACGTCGACGAGAACCCCGTGACCCCCTCGTCCTACCGCGTCACCGGCATCCCGACCATCAACGTCTACCAGGGCGGCGAGGTCGTGAAGTCCATCGTGGGCGCCAAGCCCAAGGCCGCGCTCCTCAAGGAGCTCGAGGGCCTCATCTGATGTGACACGCAGTCGGGCGCGCTCGCGCGCTCGACGTGGACGTGGCCTAGTCGCCTGAGGCGGCCCGCACCGATCCGATCGGGCGGGTCGCCTTCTGCGTGGGCCGCACGACGCCCCACATGCGCTCCAGCGCCAGCTCCACCTCGTCCTTCCACCGCAGGGTGGTGCGCAGGTCCATCCGCATCCTCGGCGTCGTGGGGTGGGCGCGCTGCGTCCGGAACCCCACGCTGCCGAGGAACTCCGCCGGCAGCACGCACCCGTCCGGCCGGCCGCGCGTGTCGCCGTACGCCTCGATCGCGGTGTGCCCGCGCTCGACGAGGTCGGCGGCCATCGCCTGCACCAGCACCCGCCCCAGCCCGCCGCCGCGCAGCCCGGGCTCGATCCACGCGGTCGCCGTGACCACGACCTCCGGCGAGGTCGTCGCGGTCGGCAGTGCCGCCGCCCCGGGCAGGTAGGCCGCAGGGGCGTAGACGATGTGACCGACCGTCCGGCCGTCGACGCGCACGACGCGGCCGCACGAGCCCCAGTCGCGCAGGACGCCGGAGAGCCAGCGCTCCTTCTCGGCGACGCGCTGCTGCTCGTCGAGCTGGGCCCGGTCGACCGGGCCCAGCTCCCAGAACAGGCACGCCCGGACCGGGTCGGCCAGCTCCGCGAGGTGGTCGACCGTCAGGCGCGCGGTCTTGCGGGACACGTCCTCGATGCTAGGGCACGACGGCGCCTGAGAGGATGGCGGGCGTGCGACCGATCCGACAGAGCAAGAAGCTGCAAGGCGTTCGCTACGACGTGCGCGGGCCGATCCTCGTCGAGGCGCAGCGGCTCGAGGCCGAGGGCCACCGGATCCTCAAGCTCAACATCGGCAACACCGCGCCGTTCGGCTTCGAGGCCCCCGAGCAGATCCTCGCCGACATGATGCACCACCTGCCGCAGTCGCAGGGGTACGCCGACTCGCAGGGGATCTGGTCGGCCCGGACCGCGGTCATGCACTACTACCAGTCCCACGGCCTGCGCGACGTCGGGGTGGAGGACATCTTCATCGGCAACGGCGTGTCCGAGCTGATCTCGATGGTGCTGCAGGCCTTCGTCGACGACGGCAACGAGATCCTCGTCCCGGCGCCGGACTACCCGCTGTGGACGGGCGCTGTCACGCTCGCCGGCGGCATCCCGGTGCACTACCGCTGCGACGAGGACGACGACTGGAACCCGGACCTCGCCGACATCGAGGCGAAGATCACCGAGAACACCCACGCCCTGGTGATCATCAACCCCAACAACCCGACGGGCGCCGTCTACAGCGAGGCGACGGTCAAGGCGTTGGTCGACATCGCGCGCCGGCACCAGCTGGTCGTGATGGCCGACGAGATCTACGAGAAGATCCTGTTCGAGGACGCGCAGCACCACCACGTCGCCACCCACGGCGGCAACGACGTGCTGTGCCTGACCTTCTCCGGGCTCTCGAAGGCCTACCGCGTCTGCGGCTTCCGCGCCGGCTGGGTGATGATCTCCGGCCCCAAGGAGCTGGCGACCGACTTCCTCGAGGGGCTCACCCTCATCGCCAACATGCGGATGTGCGCCAACGTCCCGGCCCAGCACGCGATCCAGACGGCGCTGGGCGGCTACCAGTCGGTCGAGGAGCTCATCGGGCCCGGTGGCCGCTTCTACGAGCAGTCGATGCTCGCCCACGACCTCCTCAACGCCATCCCGGGCGTCAGCAACGTCAGGCCGCGTGGCGCGCTCTACTGCTTCCCGCGCCTGGACCCCGAGGTCTACGCGATCGAGGACGACCAGGCCTTCGTCATCGACCTGCTGCGGGCGAAAAAGATCCTCGTGACGCACGGGACGGGCTTCAACTGGCCCACCCCCGACCACTTCCGGCTGGTCACGCTTCCGGAGGCGAGCGTCCTCGAGGAGGCCATCGGCCGGATCGCCGACTTCCTCGCCACCCGGCGCTGACGACGCGGTGAGTCGCCTGTCACGAAGGCTCGCCCGCCCCTGCGCGGGACCCTAGGCTCCCCCCATGCGCGACGTCACCTACCCGCCGATCATCCTGACCGCGAAGGCGGCCTTCCGGGCGCTCGGCCAGCGCTTCCAGATGACGGGCACCGAGCACGTGCCGCGCGAGGGCGGCGTGCTGCTGGCCTTCAACCACGTGAGCTACCTGGACTTCATCTACGGCGGGCTGGCCGCGAACCCGTCGGGACGCCTCGTGCGCTTCATGGCCAAGCGGGAGATCTTCGACCACGCCGTGGGCGGCCCGGTGATGCGCTCGATGCACCACATCGAGGTCGACCGCGGCGAGGGCATCGCCAGCTTCCACACCGCCGTCGAGCGGCTCCGGGCCGGTGACGCGGTCGGCATCTTCCCCGAGGCGACGATCTCGCGCTCGATGGAGCTCAAGGAGCTGAAGACCGGAGCCGTACGCATCGCGGCGGCCGCCGGCGTACCGGTGCTGCCGGTCATCCTGTGGGGCACGCAACGGATGATGACCAAGGACCACCCTCGCGACTTCTCCCGCGGCAAGACCATCGCCATCCGCGTCGGCAAGCCGTTGCACCCCACCGGTGACGACCCTGTCGCGGAGACCGCCGTGCTGCGGGCGCGGATGGTCGAGCTGCTGGCGGAGACGGTGCGCGCCTACCCGGCCGCCGAGCAGCCGCCGGGCGCCTGGTGGGTCCCGGCGTCAATGGGCGGCGGTGCCCCCACGCCCGAGGAGGCGGCGACCATGGACCTCGCCGAGAAGCGGGACCGTGCCCGCCGGCGGTCCGAGAAGCGGATGAAGCGCTAGGTCGACAAGACGACCTGTCGACAGGTCGTCATGTGGCTTTGTCGACATTCCGGGGCGTTCTGAGCGTGCCGGTAGCCCGTTTCAGGCTCGGATCGGGGTAGTCCCCATCATTCGGGTCGCCCGTGGGCGCCTGGCACGACCCGTTCGATAGGGACTACCGCGGGATTGGCCAAGAGGGTGATCCCGGCCGCCGGCCTCAGATCGGGCGGTCGTCCCGGTTGCGCGGGTCCATGACGTCGACGATGCGACGGAGGTCGTCGAGGCTGGCGAACTCGACGGTGATCTTGCCCTTGGCCTTGCCCAGGTCGACCTTGACGCGGGTCTCCAGCCGGTCCGAGAGCCGGTCGGCCAGCTCGGCGAGGCCGGGAGCGACGGGCTTGCGGCGTACGACGCGCGGAGCGCCGCTGTCCTCGACGCCCACCGAGACGATTTCCTCCAATCCGCGCACGGAGATGCCCTCGGCCGTCACCCGGGCGGCGAGCCGGTCCTGCAGGCCGGCGTCCTCGACGCTGAGCAGGGCGCGCGCGTGGCCGGCGGACAGCACGCCGGCCGCCACACGACGCTGGACGGCCGGCGACAGCTTGAGCAGGCGCAGCGTGTTCGAGATCTGGGGCCGTGAGCGACCGATGCGCTGTGCGAGCTCCTCGTGCGTGCAGCCGAAGTCCTCGAGCAGCTGGCCGTAGGCCGCGGCCTCCTCGAGCGGGTTGAGCTGCGAGCGGTGCAGGTTCTCCAGCAGCGCGTCGCGCAGCATGTCGTCGTCGTCGGTCTCCCGGACGATGGCGGGGATCGTCTCGCGACCGGCCTCCTGCGAGGCGCGCCATCGGCGCTCGCCCATGATCAGCTCGTACGAGTCGGTGCCGCTCCTGCGCACGACGACCGGCTGCAGCAGCCCCACCTCGCGGATGGAGTGGACCAGCTCGGCGAGGGCGTCCTCGTCGAAGACCTGGCGTGGCTGCCGGGCGTTGGGTCGGACCTGGGTGATCGGCAGCTCGGCGAAGTACGCGCCCGACACCGCGGTCAGGCCGGCACCGTCGGCGGTCAAGTCGACATCGGCGCCCGAGGTGGCCACGGCACTGCCGTTCGAGGGGGCCGGGGAGCGGTCGGCCGACCCCGCGCTGCGGGCGTCGGACGTGGGCGGCTGGCTGGGGGAGGTCGGGATCAACGATCCCAGGCCCCGGCCGAGACCACGACGTGGCGGCGTGGCGGCGTTCATGCGCGGTCCTCGCGGGGTGGTTCGGGGAAGGGGAGCGGCGGAGAGGAACGTCGTACGGTGCTCATGCGGGTGCTCCCTTGCTGGCGATCTCGCGGGCCGCCTCGAGGTAGGAGAGGGCGCCCGCCGACGCAGGATCGTAGGTCATCACGGTCTGCCCGTAGGACGGCGCCTCGGAGACGCGCACCGAGCGCGGGACCGCGGTCTTGAGGACCTGGTCGCCGAAGTGGCTCCGGACCTCCTCGGCCACCCCGGCGGCGAGCCGGGTGCGGGCGTCGTACATCGTCAGGAGGATCGTCGAGATGACGAGGTCCGGGTTGAGGTGCTGGCGCACCATCTCCACGGTCTCGAGGAGCATGCCGAGACCTTCGAGGGCGTAGTACTCCGCCTGGATCGGGATGAACATCTCCCGACCGGCGACCAGCGCATTGAGGGTCAGCAGGCCCAGCGAGGGTGGGCAGTCCACGAGCACGTAGTCGAACCGGTCGTCGCCGACCTCGGCGGCACTGCCGACCAGCGGGTGCGCAGCGATCGCCCGCGCGAGGCGCTGCTCGCGCGCCACGACGCTCACCAGCTCAATCTCGGCACCAGCGAGGTCGATCGTGGCCGGTACGGCCCACAGCCCCGGCAGGTCGGCGCACTCGGTCATCACCTCGACCAGTGGCCGGCCCTCGACCAGCATGTCGTACGTCGACGGCACGCCGCGGTGGTGCTCCACCCCGAGCGCGGTGGACGCGTTGCCCTGGGGGTCGAGATCGATGACGAGGACCTTCTGCCCGAGCTGCGCCAGTCCGGCCGCCACATTCACGGTGGAGGTGGTCTTCCCGACCCCACCCTTCTGGTTCGCGACGACGAGCACGCGGGTGGCCTCGGGACGCGGGACGCCCTGCTTCCGGAGGCCGCCCGTGCGGGCCAGGACGGAGTGCTGAGCCGCCTGGGCGAGCGGCGTGCCCGGATCCGCGAAGTGGGCGTCCTGCTCCGCCTTGTCGCCCGCCGTGTGAGGCGCCCAGATGGGGCGTGTTTCACGTGAAACAGATACGGCGGAGGTTTCACGTGAAACACCATCCGCACCCGCGTCCTGTGGAGGAACCGGGGCGGACTGTGGATAACTGCGCTCACAGCCGTCGTGAGGACCGGTGGATAACCCATCGGAGGCTCCGGCAGCTGTTCCGTGGTCCATGTCGGCGGCGGGACGTTCGCTCACGTCAGGACACCTCTCGCTTCACTGCACGATGGTTGCGACGGTCGCGCCGTCGCTCGGACGTTCGAGCAAGGGGCCAACCTATCCGGGACGGGTCGGCCCACGACACCCGGACGACGGTGGTCGGTGGATCGACGACGTCGACTCCGGCCTCCAGCACCTCGGGCGGGGCACAGCGCCACCGGTCGAGGAAGGCCCGGGCCTCCGCGATCTCGTCGCGGACCGACGAGCCCTTCATCGCGACGAGCGCACCGGTGGGTGCCACGAGCGGCATCGACCATCCCAGCAGCCGCTCGAGGGGCGCGACCGCACGCGACGTGACCACGTCGAAGGTCGACGCGCCGTGCAGCTCCTCCGCACGAGCGCGCACCACGCGCACGTGGTCGAGACCGAGCTCGGCGACCACCTCGTCCAGGAACGTCGTACGCCGCAGGAGTGGCTCTACGAGCGTCAGCTGCAGGTCGGGCCGGGCGATCGCCAGCACGAGACCGGGCAGCCCCGCGCCCGTCCCGATGTCGCAGACGGTCGAGCTCTCGGGGACCGCCTCGGCCAGCACCGCCGAGTTGAGCACGTGCCGCTCCCACAGGCGGGGGGCCTCGCGCGGACCGATCAGGCCGCGCACCACTCCCTCCGTGGCCAGCAGCTCCGTGTAGCGCTCGGCGAGCGGCAGGCGGTCGGACGCGAACACCCTCCGGGCCACCGCGGGCACGGAGGGTGGTCTCGATGCGGCCCCGGGGGGCCCACTCGACCCATCGGTTTCACGTGAAACGTCGTCGCTCACGCCGGGAGGATCACCACGCGACGGTTCGGCTCGGCGCCCTCGGACTCGGAGGTCAGCCCGGCCGTGGCCACGGCGTCGTGCACGACCTTGCGCTCGAATGCGCTCATCGGCTCGAGCGAGAGCGACTCACCCGACGCGCGGACCTCGGCGATCGACGTCTCGGCCAGGGCGAGCAGGCGGGTCCGCTGCTGCGCGCGGTGTCCACCCACGTCGAGCATCAGCCGCGAGCGCTCGCCCGTCTCCCGGTAGACAGCCAGGCGGGTGAGCTCCTGGAGGGCCTCGAGCACCTCACCGTTGCGGCCCACGAGCAGGCTGAGGTCGGCGCCGCCGATCTGCACGCTGGCGCGGTCCCCCTCGACGTCCATGTCGAGGTCACCGTCGAGGTCGGCAATGTCGAGGAGCTCCTCGAGGTAGTCCGCGGCGATGTCGCCCTCGTGCTCGAGGCGCTGCAGCTTGGACGGGCGGGGGCTGTCGCCCGCCTCGCCGTCGTCCTGGGTGCTCGCGTCCAGCTCGTCCTGCGGCTCCGTGGCCTCGTTCTCGACGGCGTCGCCGTCGGTCAACTGCTCACTCACGTGTGTCTCCTGCTTCGATCGGGATGTGGTGCCGCCGGCGGCACGCAGAGAATCGTGGGGTCAGCGCTTCTTCTTGTTGCGCTGGGCGTTGTTGCGCTGGGAGCGCGTCTGCCGCTGCGGCTGCTGCCGCGCCTGCGCCTGCTCCTGGCGACGGGCCTCGGCCTCGGCCGCCAGCCGCTCCTCCTCGAGCATCGCGGGCGTCTTGATGCCCTTGCGCTCGGCCTTCGCCCGGTCCCGGTCCTCCTTGGCCTGGGCCGCGGGGGTGCCGGGGGCGGGGTTGTTGCGGATGACGTAGAACTGCTGGCCCATGGTCCACAGGTTGGAGGTGGTCCAGTAGAAGAGGACGCCCACCGGGAATGCGATGCCGCCGACGGCGAACACGACCGGGAGCACGTAGAGCAGCATCTTCTGCTGCTGGGCGTAGGGGCCCGACAGGGCGTCTGCCGGCATGTTCTTGCTCATCAGCTGGCGCTGGGTCAGGAACGTGGTCGCCGTCATGGCGAGGACGAGCACGGCAGCGAGGACGCGCACGCCGAGGTCGTCGGTGTTGAGGAAGGTGTCCGAGATCTTGGCGCCGAGGAACACCGCGTCGCCGAACTGCTCGTTGAGCTGCGTGGTCATCAGCCCGCGCTCGACCTCGGGGTTCTTCGCGGCCTGGTCGATCAGCCGGAACAGCGCGAGGAAGATCGGCATCTGCAGCAGGATCGGAAGGCACGAGGCGAACGGGTTGGTGCCCGAGTCCTTGTAGAGCTTCATCGTCTCCTGGGCGAGCTTCTCCCGGTCGTGCCCGTACTTCTTCTGCAGCTCGCGGACCTTCGGCTGGATCAGCTGCATGTTGCGGCTCGACTTGATCTGCTTCACGAACAGCGGGATCAGCGCGATCCGGATCACGAGGGTCAGCCCGATGATCGACAGCACCCAGGCGATGCCCGACGCCTCGCCGAAGATGCCGCCGAACAGCGTGTGGAAGCCCACCAGGACCGCGGAGATGACGTAGTAGAGCGGCGCCATGATGGCGCCGCCGATGTCACCGAAGAAGTCGAGCACTCAAGCTCCTCGTGTTGCAGGGGACTCCGCGACCGGTGCGGTGCGGGAGGGAACGGGGTCGTAGCCGCCGGCGGCCCAGGGGTGGCACCGGGTCAGGCGGCGTACGGACAGCCAGGTGCCACGGGTGGCGCCGTGCTCGGTGACGGCCTCGAGCGCGTAGGCCGAGCAGCTCGGGTGGTAGCGGCAGACCTGCCCGTAGAGCGGGCTGATCGCGAACCGCCACGCGCGGATGACGGCGATGAGGAGGTGCTTCATGCCGTGCTCACGCGCTCGAGCGTACGGCCCAGGTCCGCACCGAGGGCGGCGTACGACGCCTCGGCCGACGCGGGGAGCGCACGGACCACGAGTGCAGCACGACCCGGGAGCTCCTCCAGTGACGGGAGGTGCTCCCGGGTCAGGTGCCGCAGTCGTCTCTTCACGCGGTTGCGCGTGGCGGCGTTGCCCACGGCCTTGCTCACCGTGAAACCCACCTGCGCAGGTCCCGGAGCCGCCTGGCCGTCCACCCACAGGTGGACGACGAGCGTGGAGCTGCCGGCACGCCGCCCGCTGCGGACGGTGCGCCGGAAGGCGGCGCTGTCGGTCAGCCGGTGGCCAGCGGAGAGCACGGCGCGGTGCCGCGAGCCCTGGCCGTCAGACGGCCAGGCTCTTGCGGCCCTTGCGGCGGCGGCTGGACAGGATCGAGCGGCCGGCACGGGTCCGCATGCGCAGGCGGAAGCCGTGCACCTTGTGGCGGCGACGGTTGTTCGGCTGGTAGGTACGCTTGCTCACGGCTTTTTCTCCGAAGGTTTCGAGGGATGTCCACTCCACAGCGAGATCGGTGCTGGCCCGGATGTCCATTCTTCGGCCGGCACCGCCCGCCCACGTGGCCACCAGGAGGCGGATCGTGGACATGCGGCACCCGTCGACACGGAGCGACCGGCCAACGGTACGCGGTGGGGAAACAGGGGGTCAAACCCGCGACGTCGGCCTGGGGGGCCGCCTGTGGATGACGTCTTGCCCAGGGCCGCGCCGCCTTGTTACGTTCCACCCCTCCGCGGTCCGCCGAAACCACGGTTCATCCAGGGTCAGCGCCGCACCGTGACCCAGGTCACACGGCACCGAGAACCGCCTCTGACCTGCACGAACGCTGGAAGGATCGCCGGCTGCAGCAGGCTTGGAGACCCGATCCCGATGGTCGGGCCAAGCA